>JBNMQY010000018.1:0-96387 GCA_050205415.1 Mycolicibacterium litorale | reverse complement strand
CAGCGGCAAAATCATGCGCCGACTCCTGCGCGACGTCGCCGAAGGCCGCGAACTCGGCGACACCTCCACCCTCGTCGACCCCAGCGTCTTCGAAGCCATCCGCAACAGCAAGTAGGCGCGGGAAGTCAGCGACCGACGAGCGCTCGCGCGAGGAGTATCAACGAGCGACGAGCGCTCGCGCGAGGAGTATCAACGACCGACGAGCGCTCGCGCGAGGAGTATCAGCGGGCGCCGACCGGGACGAAGCCCGAGCCCGGTCGGTTCTTCGCGGCGATGTCGGCCAGTTGGGTGTTGAACGACATCGTCACGGCCGGGGTGTGCAGCGGGATGTACTTCACCACGCATGTCGGCAGCCCCTCGGTGTAGGCGCCATGGATCATGCCGACCAACCGGTTCTCGACGGTGACGGGCGCACCGGAATCGCCGGGCTGGCCGCACACCTGGTTGACGATCGTGCCCGGATCCTCGCCCGGTCCCCATGTCACGCCGCACGAGTAGCCGGTGGTGCGGCCCAGCTTGCAGGCCACCTGTCCGAACGCCGGATCGGGTCCGAGGCCGTCGATCCGGAAACCGTTGACGTCGTTGGTCGGCGTGACCTTCTGCGGATCGAACTGGATCACCGCGTAATCGAGCGCTTCGTTGCCGGCGACCATGGTGCCGAGCACTCCAGCTTCCTGCGCCCCTTCGGCCGACACCGTCGCACCCGGGCCGCCGCAGTGCGCGGAGGTGAAGCCGATGAGGTTGCCGCGGTTGTCGTTACCGATGGCGGTCAGCGTGCAGAACGATTCGCCGTTGACGACGATGCCCGAACCACCACCGAGGACGACGGGCCCGGCGGCGCCTGCCGCGGGCGCCGTGCTCACTACGCCGGCGACGCAGAACGCCATCGCCGCAACGGTCGAGGCCACTCGACGGTGCCCGGTACGCAATGTCGCTCCCCCATCGATGTGCCCGACCCGCCTGGTGATTGGCTCAGTCTATCGTCGGCCGGGATCGTTTAGCCGATCGCCACATGGCAACATGAAGCCCGACTGACATCACAGCGGGAGGAAGTGTCCGTGAGCCGAGGCGATCGCAAGAACGGCGTGCCCACCACCGTCACGTCTATTCCGTTGGTGGATCCGCATGCCCCGAAGCCCGATCCCTCGATCGGAGATCTGGTCAAGGACGCCACCTCCCAGGTGTCGACGTTGGTGCGCGCCGAGGTCGAGTTGGCCAAGGCCGAGATCACCCGCGACGTCAAGAAGGGGCTGACCGGCAGCGTCTTCTTCATCGCCGCGCTGGTCGTGCTGTTCTACTCGACCTTCTTTTTCTTCTTCTTCGTCGCCGAGCTGCTCGACACGTGGCTGTGGCGGTGGGCGTCGTTCCTGATCGTCTTCGGCGTCATGGTGGTCGTCACCGCCTTCCTGGGGCTGCTCGGTTATCTGAAGGTGCGCCGTATCCGGGGCCCGCGGAAGACCATCGAGTCGGTCAAGGAGACGCGCGAAGCGCTCACCCCGGGACATGACAAGCCGCAGAAGGCGGTCGCGATCACCGACGGTCAGAAGACCGGCGATCCGTCCGGCTGGTAATGCCGCCACCCGATCCGTCGGTCGTCCGGATCGACGGTCCCTGGCGTCATCTCGAGGTCCACGCCAACGGCATCCGTTTCCACGTCGTCGAAGCGGACTCGCCGGATGCGGCCACCGTGCCGTTGACCGAGCGGCCGCTGGTCATCCTGCTGCACGGTTTCGGGTCGTTCTGGTGGTCGTGGCGGCACCAGCTGCGGGGTCTGGGCGGTGCCCGTGTCGTGGCCGTCGACCTCCGCGGATACGGCGGCAGCGACAAACCGCCACGGGGTTACGACGGATGGACGCTGGCCGGTGACACCGCCGGACTGGTGCGCGCGCTGGGCCATCAGACCGCGACGCTGGTCGGGCACGCCGACGGCGGGCTGGTGTGCTGGGCGACGTCGGTGCTGCACCCCCGCGTCGTGCGCGCCATCGCGGTGGTGAGCTCCCCGCATCCCGCCGCCCTGCGGACGTCGGCGACGCGGCGGCGCGATCAGGGCCGGGCGCTGCTGCCGTCGCTGCTGCGTTACCAGATGCCCATATGGCCCGAACGGATGCTGACCCGCCATGACGGTGCGGCGCTCGAACACCTGGTGCGCGCCCGGTCCAGCGTGAAATGGCAGGCGACCGAAGACTTCTCGGAGACGATCGGACACCTCCGCAGGGCCATCCAGATCCCGTCGGCGGCGCACTCCGCGCTGGAGTACCAGCGCTGGGCGGTGCGCAGCCAACTACACGCCGAGGGCCGGCGATTCATGCGGTTGATGAAGCGGCCGCTGGTGGTGCCGATGCTGCACCTGCGCGGCGACTCCGACCCGTACGTCCTGGCCGACCCGGTGGACCGCACGCAGCACTTCACGCCGCACGGGCGGTACGTATCCCTACGCGGCGCAGGCCATTACGGCCACGAAGAAGCGCCGGAGGAAGTCAACGCGCAGCTCGGCCGGTTCCTCGGCCAGGTGTACGGACGCCGGGTCAGCTGACGCAGACCCCGGTGGGCACGCGTGCGGTGTTGCCCACCTTGGCCAGCTGGTGCGCGACCTCGTCGGAGGTCAGCACGAAGCCGGTGTCGGCGTCGTCAACTGCCGCGCCGAACACCACGCCCAGCACCTTGCCGCCGCGGTTGATCATCGGGCCGCCCGAATTGCCCTGGCGGACAGTCCCCCTGATCGTGTACACCTCGCGGGTGACGGTGGTCTTGCGGTAGATGTCCGGACCGTTGAGTTCGATGGTCTCGCGGATCCGCGCCGGCGTGGCGGTGAAGTCGCCGCCACCCGGATAGCCCATCACGATGGCGTCGGTTCCCGGCGGCGCCAGCTCGTCGACGAACGGCAGCGGCGCCGCGGGCAGGTCGGGCACGTCGAGGATCGAGATGTCGGCGTTCGGGTCGTAGGACACCACGAACGCGTCGTAGGTCTGGCCGTCGACCTCCACGGTCACGCTCTCCGAGCCGGCGACGACGTGCGCGTTGGACATCACCCGGTTCGGCGAGACGACGAAACCGGTGCCCTCGAGCACCTTCTGGCAGCCGGGGGCGACACCGCGGATCTTCACCACACTGCCGCGGGTCGCGCCGACGACGGCGTCATTGGCGAGCGCCGCATCCGGTGCGTCGACGGTCGCGATCGGGGTGCGCCCGAACGGTTCGAGGACTTCGGGCAGGCCCGAGGTGTCGAGCAGCCCCGACAGCCGGGTGGGTACCGACTTCAGCCACGGCGGCGCCACGTCGTCGACTTCGGCCAGCACTCGCGAACCCTTCACGGCGGCCGCGAGGTTCGGCTGATCCGACGCCGTCAGCGGAGTCGCCAGCAGCCACGAGGCGAGCAGCACCGCGACGATCTGCAGCCCCACCCCGATGACGGAGTCGACCAGGCGCAGCGGTCGGCTGCGGATCGCCCCGCGCACCGCGCGGCCGAGGACCACGCCGGCGATCTCCCCGATCACCACCAGCGCCAGAATCAGGAACAGCGCGGCGAACAGCTTGGTGCGGGGCCCGCTGATGTGGGTGACCACATGGGGTGCGAGCAGTACGCCGGCGACGGCGCCGAGCACCACGCCGATGAACGACATGAGGGACCCCAACGCGCCCGAACGCCAGCCCGAGATGGCGGCGACGAAGGCGACGGCGAGGACGAGGAGGTCAAGCCACTGAGATGGTGTCATTGTTGGGACTCACCGTAACCGGCTTCGTCCCCAACGAGTGCCATTGCCTCGTCGAGTCCCCGCACGTCGTCGGTGTTCCACGGCATCGCCCAGCCGGCGACATCGAGGATCGCCGAGATCACCTGACCGGTGAAACCCCACACGAGCATCTGGTTGAGCAGGAACGCCGGACCGGCCCACCTGCGGGAATTGGCGTCGCGGTAGACCATCAACCGGTTCTCGGGGTTGACGAACGCGCGCACCGGCACCCGCGCCACGATCGCGGTCTCGGATTCGTCGACGACCGCGACCGGGCCCGGGTCGGGTGAGTAGGCCAGCACCGGAACGACGTGGAAGCCGGACGGTGGGATGAACATGCGCTGCAGTGTGGCCAGCGGCTGGACGCGGCCGGCGTCCAGACCGGTCTCCTCGGTGGCCTCGCGCAGCGCGGTGTGGACGGGGCCCTCGTCGCCGGGGTCGGTGGCGCCGCCGGGGAAGGCGGCCTGGCCGGCGTGGTGGCGCAGCGTCGACGCCCGCACCGTCACCAGCAGGTCGGCGTCGTCGGGCAGGCCCTCACCGGCGTCACGCGGTCCCGAGAACAGCACCAGCACCGCGGCGTCTCGTTTGGTGCCCGTCACCGTGGCGGTCGCGTTGGCGGCGGTCAGCGCGGTCAGCACGTCCGGCGGCACCCGGCGGCGGTAGGCGCGTGGCACCCCGTCGGTGTTGTCGACCAGCGGTCTGAGCCAGGCGGGGGCGGCGTCGGGCAGCAAACGGTGCCCGTCGCGCGTGGCACTCACCGCGACTCTCCCATCGTCTGATCCACCGCTACCTCTATCTCGTCGGCGGTGGTGAAGGACCGCGGGACAATTCCGGCAACGCTACCGTCCGGGCGCAGGACCACCGTCGCAGGCATCACGTTCGGCGCCTTGACCGCGGCCGCGATCAGGCGGCGTCCGTCCTGCAGGGTGGGCAGCCGCACCCCGAGTTCGGCCAGCCGCAGCAGCCCCGCGGTTTCGTTCTCGTCCTGGTGGACGGTCACCACGGTCACCGCGTCACCGACCCGGCGCTGGTATTCGGCCATCGCGGGCAGCTCGTCCGCGCAGGGCCCGCACCAGTAGGCCCACAGGTTGAGCACCACCGTCCTGCCGGCCAGCGCCCGCGCCACGTCGACCATCTGCCCGTCACCGGCGCATTCCAGGGTGATGCCGCGCAGCGACTCCGGCCCGGCACCGACGCCGGGCGCCGGGCAGGGCGGCAGATCGGCCTCGGCGCGCGGTCCGGCCAGCGCTTCGGGGGTGTCGGCGTCCCGGTGGTCGCGCGCGGGCGCGGGCCCGTCCCGGCGCGTCGGGGCGGGATCCTCGGCGAGCTGCAGCGACAGCGCGACCACCAGGGCCAGCGCCACGGCGAACACGGCAAGGGTCCAGCGGGCCGAAGTGCTCATATCCAGCGGACGGCCTACAGGCCGGCGAGGGCCAGGAGGTGGTCGGTTTCGGGGCCCTTGACCAAGGCAGCGGCGGCGATGCGGTCGGTGGGGCCGATCCCGTACGACGGGCAGTCCTTGGCCAGCACGCACACCCCGCAAGCCGGCTTGCGGGCGTGGCAGACCCGGCGCCCGTGGAAGATCACCCGGTGGCTCAGCAGCGTCCACTCGCTGCGTTCGATGAGCTTCCCGACGGCGTGCTCGACCTTCACGGGGTCTTCTTCGCTGGTCCACCGCCAACGGCGCACCAGTCGGCCGAAGTGGGTGTCGACGGTGATGCCCGGGACGTCGAACGCGTTGCCGAGGATGACGTTGGCGGTCTTGCGGCCGACGCCCGGCAGCGTCACCAGGTCGTCGATGTCGGCGGGCACCCGGCCGTCGAAGCGCTCGACGAGTTCCTGCCCGAGCCGGATCAGCGAGTTGGCCTTGTTCCGGTAGAAACCGGTGGGCCGGATCAGCTCCTCGAGTTCGGCGCGATCGGCCTGGGCGTAGTCGAGCGCGGTGCGGTACTTCTTGAACAGCGCGGGTGTGGTCAGGTTGACGCGTTTGTCGGTGCTCTGGGCGGACAGAATGGTCGCGACCGCGAGTTCCAGCGGATTGGTGAAGTCGAGTTCGCAGTACACGTGCGGAAACGCCTCGGCGAGAGCACGATTCATCCGCCGCGCCCGGCGCACCAGGCCCAGCTGGGTTTCGTTGTCCCACTTCTTGACACTGGGACGTCGCGCCGGCTTCGGATCGGACGGGGAGCCGGCCGACTTCTCGGCGGAAGACGCACCTGCGGTCACGCACGCCAGCGTAGGCGAGACCCCCGACAACGACCTGGTCGATACCGGTGACGTTTCGTGATCACGCTGAGACCTTGGCCCGGTTTACTTCTGCGTTGTGTCCTGGTTGCTCGTGGCTTTCATCCCATGGTTGCTCATGGTGGCAACGTTCGGGCTCGAGCGGCTGGAATCCGGCCTCACCCGCGACACCCTGACGGCATCGGACGTCGACGACCTGCTCGAGAAGGCCGAGGCCAGCCGCCAGCAAAGCCGGCTCGAAGCGGTTGAGACACTTCCGACGCGGATGTCGGCGGAGGGTTTGCCGACGCGGGTCTACATACCACACCGGACGAATCCGCAGTTTCAGCAGACCCGTCATGCCAATCGTGTGTAGCGTTGTCACGTCGCGAAACGGGATACCTCTAGACTGGGCACGCTAACCAGTAAGAGGTCGGCTTCGTATCAACCAACCCAACAGTTTAAGAGGGGCAACGTGGACGAGATCCTGGCCAGGGCCGGAATCTTCCAGGGAGTCGAACCCAGCGCCGTTTCCGCGCTCACCAAACAATTGCAGCCCGTCGACTTCCCTCGCGGACACACCGTGTTCGCCGAAGGTGAGCCCGGCGACCGGCTCTACATCATCATCAACGGCAAGGTGAAGATCGGCCGCCGCTCGCCTGACGGCCGTGAGAATCTGCTGACGATCATGGGCCCGAGCGACATGTTCGGCGAGCTGTCGATCTTCGACCCGGGTCCGCGGACGTCGAGCGCCACCACGATCACCGAGGTGCGCGCCGTGTCGATGGACCGCGAAGCGCTGCGCGCCTGGATCGCCGACCGCCCCGAGATCGCCGAGCAGCTGCTGCGCGTGCTGGCCCGCCGGCTGCGCCGCACCAACAACAACCTCGCCGACCTGATCTTCACCGACGTGCCGGGACGGGTGGCCAAGCAGCTGCTGCAGCTCGCGCAGCGCTTCGGCACGCAGGAGGGCGGCGCGCTGCGCGTCACCCACGATCTGACGCAGGAAGAGATCGCCCAGCTCGTCGGCGCCTCGCGCGAGACCGTGAACAAGGCCCTCGCCGATTTCGCGCACCGGGGCTGGATCCGCCTCGAGGGCAAGAGTGTGCTGATCAGCGACTCCGAGCGGCTGGCCCGGCGAGCGAGGTAACGAGCGAGCATCAAGCTCAGCGCCCGTTAGTCCTGTGATTTCGGCGCGTTCGCGTACGCCTGGCGTACGTGAGCGCGCCGAAGTCGTTCAGTGGCGCAGGTAGTCCAGCTGCGCCTGGACGCTCCACTCGGCGGCGTCCCACAGCTTCTCGTCCACGTCGGTGTAGACGTGTTCGACGACCTGGCGTGCCGAGGCGTCGTCGCCCAGTTCCTGTAGCGCCGCCCGCACCTGGTTCAGCCGGTCCTCGCGGTGGGCCAGGTACATCTCCGTCACGGCTTCGAGGTCGGCGAGATCGGGGCCGTGGCCGGGCAGCACGGTCCGCCGGCCCAGCCCCTTGAGCCGGTGCAGCGAGTCGAGGTAGTCGCGCAGGCTGCCGTCCTCGGTGTCGATGACGGTGGTGCCGCGGCCCAGCACCGTGTCGGCGGTCAGCACGGCGTCCTCGAGGACGAACGACAGCGAGTCGACGGTGTGCCCGGGCGTGGCCATCACCGTGATCCGCAGACCGGCCGCGTCGATGACCTCACCGTCGGTGAGCGGTCCGCCCAGACCGCGCAGGAATCCGCTGCCGACCGACCGGACGACGGCGCCGGTGCGGTCGACGATCTTGTCGATGCCGCCGGTGTGGTCCTCGTGTTTGTGGCTGATCAGCACCAGCGCGATGCGGCCGAGTTCGGCGACCTTAGCGATGTGCTCGTCGTCGTCGGGTCCGGGGTCGACGATCACCAGCTCGTCGCTGCCGGGCCCGCGCAGCACCCAGGTGTTCGTACCGTCCAGCGTCATCAGGCCCGGGTTGTTGCACAGCAGCACCGAGGCGGTCTCGGTCACCGGCCGCAACACCCCGTAGGCCGGATGCTCGGGCGCGCCGGTGGCCACGGACTACGCGACCTCGACGATGAGCTCGACTTCCACCGGGGTGTTGCGCGGCAGCTCCGCCACGCCCACGGCGGAGCGGGCGTGGGCGCCGGCGTCGCCGAAGATCTCGCCGAACAGTTCGGAGGCGCCGTTGATGACGCCGGGCTGACCGTCGAAGCCGGGCGCCGATGCGACGAAGCCGACCACCTTGACCACGCGGGTGATCGCGTCGACACCCACGAGCCCGTGCACGGCGGCGAGCGCGTTGAGCCCGCAGATCCGGGCCAGGGCCTTGGCGTCGTCGGGGGTGACCTCGGCGCCGACCTTGCCTGTCCCCGCCAGCTCACCGGAGACGATCGGCAGCTGACCGGAGGTGTAGACCAGGTTGCCGGTCCGTACGGCCGGCACGTACGCGGCGAGCGGCGTCACGACCTCGGGCAGCTCGATGCCGAGTTCGGCGAGCCGCTCCGACCAGGACATCCCCCCGTCGCTCCGCTCGCCCCAGGAGCTCACTTGGGCCGCTTCAGGTACGCGACGTGCTGCTCACCGGTCGGCCCGGGCAGCACCGACACCAACTCCCAGCCGTCGGCGCCCCACTGGTCGAGGATCTGTTTGGTGGCGTGTGTCAACAGCGGCACGGTGGCGTACTCCCACTGAGTCGGTTCGCTCATGGGCTGAGCTTATCCGGCCGTGGTGATCGCTTGGCTAGCATGCAGAGGTGGCAACAACTACCAATGGCGGTAGAGCCGTCGGCTGGCCGTCGCGCCTGACAGAGGCGAAACTGCATTTCGTCACGGGCAAGGGCGGCACCGGCAAATCGACCATCGCCGCGGCGCTCGCGCTGGCGCTCGCCGCAGGCGGCCGCAGGGTGTTGCTCGTCGAGGTCGAAGGACGCCAGGGCATCGCCCAACTCTTCGACGTGCCACCGCTGCCGTACAAAGAGGTCAAGATCGCCACCGCGGACGGCGGCGGACAGGTCAATGCGCTGGCCGTCGACACCGAGGCCGCGTTCCTCGAATACCTCGACATGTTCTACAACCTCGGGCTGGCCGGGCGGGCCATGCGCCGGATCGGCGCGGTGGAGTTCGCGACGACGATCGCGCCGGGGCTGCGCGACGTCCTGTTGACCGGCAAGATCCGCGAGGTCGTCACCCGCGCGGAGAAGGGCAAGCAGCCGGTGTACGACGCGGTGGTGGTCGACTCCCCGCCCACCGGCCGGATCGCGCGGTTCCTCGACGTCACCAAGGCGGTGTCGGATCTGGCCAAGGGCGGCCCGGTCCATTCGCAGGCCGAGAGTGTGGTCAAGGTGCTGCATTCCGACATCACGGCGATCCACCTGGTCACCCTGCTCGAGGCGCTGCCCATGCAGGAGACCCTCGAAGCGATCGACGAACTGCGGGAACTGGGCCTGCCCATCGGCAGCGTCATCGTCAACCGCAACATCCCGGCGTATCTGGCGCCCGACGATCTGGCCAAGGCCGCCGAGGGTGACATCGACGCCGACGCGGTGCGTGCCGATCTCACCGCGGCCGGAATCGAGTTGTCCGACAACGACTTCGCGGGACTGCTGACCGAGACGATCCAGCACGCCACGCGCATCAAGGCCCGTTCGGAGACCGCCGAGCAGCTCCAGCGCCTCGACGTGCCGCGGCTCGAACTGCCCGCCCTGCCCGAAGGCGTCGACCTGGGCAGCCTCTACGAACTCGCCGAAGTGCTCGCCCACCAAGGAGTGCGATGAACGAAGAGAAGAGCACCATGGAGGCCCGTAGATGAGTACGACACCGCCCGCCCTCGACATGGCGGCGATCCTGCACGACACGTCGAACCGGGTGGTGGTGTGCTGCGGCGCCGGGGGCGTGGGGAAGACGACGACGGCCGCGGCCATGGCACTGCGCGCCGCCGAGTACGGCCGCACGGTGGTGGTGCTGACGATCGACCCGGCCAAGCGTCTCGCGCAGGCTCTGGGCATCAAGGATCTGGGTAACACGCCGCAGCGGGTACCGCTGGCGCCCGAGGTGCCCGGTGAACTGCACGCGATGATGCTCGACATGCGTCGGACGTTCGACGAGATGGTGATCCAGTATTCGGGTCCCGACCGGGCCGACGCGATCCTGGACAACCAGTTCTATCAAACGGTGGCCACGTCACTCGCGGGAACGCAGGAGTACATGGCGATGGAGAAGCTGGGACAGCTTCTCGCGGAAGACAAATGGGACCTGATCGTGGTGGACACCCCGCCGTCGCGCAATGCCCTGGACTTCCTCGACGCCCCCAAACGCCTCGGCAGTTTCATGGACAGCAGGCTGTGGCGGATGCTGCTGGCGCCGGGCCGCGGCATCGGCAAGCTAGTCACGGGTGCGGTGGGCCTGGCGATGAAGGCCATGTCGACCATCCTCGGATCCCAAATGCTTTCGGACGCAGCAGGTTTCGTCCAATCGCTGGACGCGACGTTCGGGGGTTTCCGGGAGAAGGCGGACCGGACCTACGATCTGCTCAAGCGGCGCGGCACCCAGTTCGTGGTGGTGTCGGCGGCCGAACCCGACGCGTTGCGCGAGGCGACCTTCTTCGTCGACCGGCTGTCCTCGGAGCGGATGCCGCTGGCCGGGCTGATCCTCAACCGCACGCACCCGACGCTGTGCTCGTTGCACGCCGACAAGGCCAGTGAGGTCGCCGACGCTCTGTCGGCGAAGGATCCGGAATCGTTGACGGCGGCGGCGTTGCGGATCCACGCGGACCGGACGCAGACCGCCAAACGCGAAGTGCGGCTGCTGTCGCGGTTCACCGGCGCCAACCCGCACGTGGGAATCGTGGGCGTGCCTTCGCTGCCGTTCGACGTGTCGGACCTCGAGGCGCTGCGGGCGATCGCCGATCAGATCACCGGCACCGCCCCGGCCGCCTGACCGCCGGCCGGGATGGCGGAGAACTCAGACTGCGCTGCGGTGTTTGCGCTGAGCGGAGAAGAACTCGGCCCAGGAAACGACCTCGGGGTGTTGCTTGAGCAACGCGCGGCGCTGCCGCTCGGTCATCCCGCCCCACACCCCGAACTCGACGCGGTTGTCGAGTGCATCGGCACCGCATTCGAGGATGACCGGGCAATGGCGACAGATGACGGCGGCCTTGCGCTGGGCGGCGCCGCGGACGAACAATTCGTCCGGGTCGGCCTGTCGGCAGCGCGCCTGGGACACCCAGGCGATGCGCGCTTCGGCCTCGGCACCGTGAACGGGGGGCGCGGCGGGGACGGTTGTGACGGTCTTCTGCACCGCGGGCCGAATACTTGACACCAGCGATCCCTTCGTTCCTGCCGCCGCAACGACGGCGAGTCCTCCGGTGTAGAACGCTGATGCGATCTACGCCACACTGCGCCAGATAGTGTGTTCTGGATCGCACTGTGTGTCCAAGCTAGGTGGTCAGGCCACATTTACGCAACACTTTCTGTCCGCCTTTTTTGGGACGGCCGTGCCGTCTGATCGAGTTCTTAGAGTTGACGCTGCTGCGCACGGCCGATCGGGAACGGCGAACACCGTGAATCCCGCTGCTCCGGCGTAGTCGTCGGGCGGCGTCGTTACTCTGTACCCATGCCGGAGCGCCCGCCCACCGCCGTCACGGTCGTCAAGCTCGCCTGGTGCTGCTTGCTGGCCAGCGTGCTGGCTGCTGCCTTCATGTTCCCGGTGGTCGGCGGCATCGGACTGATGTCGAACCGGGCCTCCGACGTCGTCGCGAACGGGTCGGCCGCGCTCGTCGAGGGGGAGATCCCCCAGGTGTCGACGATGGTGGACGCGAAGGGCAACACGATCGCGTGGCTGTACTCCCAGCGACGTTTCGAGGTGCCCAGCGAGCAGATCGCCAACACGATGAAGCTGGCGATCGTCTCGATCGAGGACAAGCGGTTTGCCGAACACAACGGCGTCGACTGGCAGGGCACCCTCACCGGGTTGGCGGGCTACCTGCGCGGGGACACCGACACCCGCGGCGGGTCGACGCTGGAGCAGCAGTACGTCAAGAACTATCAGTTGCTGGTGGTGGCGCAGACCGACTCGGAGAAGCGCGCGGCCATCGAGACCACGCCGGCACGCAAGCTGCGTGAGATCCGGATGGCGCTCACGTTGGACAAGACGTTCACCAAACCCGAGATCCTCACCCGCTACCTCAACCTCGTGTCGTTCGGGAACAACGCGTTCGGCATCCAGGACGCGGCCCAGACGTACTTCGGTGTCAACGCCTCCGAGCTCAACTGGCAGCAGTCCGCGCTGTTGGCCGGCCTGGTGCAGTCGACCAGCACCCTGAACCCCTACACGAACCCGGACGGTGCGCTGGCGCGGCGCAACCTCGTGCTCGACACGATGATCGAGAATCTGCCCAACGAGGCGGAGGCGCTGCGCGCGGCCAAGAACGAACCGCTGGGCATCCTTCCGGTCCCCAACGAGCTGCCGCGCGGGTGCATCGCCGCCGGCGACCGCGCGTTCTTCTGCGACTACGCGCTGGAGTACCTGGCCCGTGCCGGCATCAGCAAGGAGCAGGTGGCCAAGGGCGGATACCTGATCAAGACGACGCTCGACCCCGATGTCCAGGCATCGGTGAAGTCCGCGGTCGACAAGTTCGCCGATCCGGACACCCCTGGCGTCGCGAGCGTGATGAGCGTGATCCGGCCGGGTAAGGAAACGCATCCGGTGCTGGCGATGGCGTCCAACCGCACCTACGGCCTCAACCTCGACGCGAACGAGACGATGCAGCCGCAGCCGTTCACGCTCGCGGGCAACGGCGCGGGGTCGGTGTTCAAGATCTTCACGACGGCCGCCGCCATGGAGATGGGCATGGGCATCAACACCCAGCTGCAAGTGCCCGGCTCGTTCCAGGCCAAGGGTCTGGGCAGCAGCGACCGGCCGGGCTGCCCCGCGGCGACGTGGTGTGTGAGCAACGCCGGCGGCTACCGCGGTTCGATGAACGTCACCGACGCGCTCGCCACCTCCCCCAACACCGCGTTCGCGAAGCTGATCTCGCAGGTCGGGGTGCCGCGCGCCGTGGACATGTCGGTCCGGCTGGGGCTGCGGTCCTACGCGCTGCCCGGCACGGCCCGCGACTACGACCCGGAGAGCAACGAGAGCCTGGCCGACTTCGTCAAACGGCAGAACATCGGCTCGTTCACGCTCGGCCCCATCGAGGTCAACGGGCTGGAACTGTCGAACGTCGCCGCGACGCTGGCCTCGGGCGGCATGTGGTGCCCGCCGAACCCGATCGCCCAGGTCGTCGACCGCAGCGGCGAAGAGGTCTCGGTGACGACCGAGACCTGCGAGCAGGCGGTTCCCGAGGGGCTCGCCAATACCCTGGCGAACGCGCTGAGCAAGGACGACACCGGCGCCGGTACCGCCGCAGGGGCTGCAGGTTCGGTCGGCTGGGACCTGCCGATGTCCGGTAAGACGGGGACGACGGAGTCCAACCGGTCGTCGGCGTTCCTCGGTTTCACCAACCAGCTGGCCGCGGCGAACTACATCTACGACGATTCCCCGACCCCCGGTGAGCTGTGCTCGTTCCCGCTGCGCCAGTGCGGGTCGGGCAACCTGTTCGGCGGCAACGAGCCGGCCCGCACCTGGTTCACCGCGATGAAGCCGATCGCCACGAACTTCGGTCCGGTCGCGCTGCCGCCGACGGATCCGCGCTACGTCGACGGCGGTCCGGGTTCGCAGGTGCCGAGCGTGTCCGGTCTGACCGTGGACGCCGCCCGCCAGCGGCTCCGTGACGCCGGCTTCCAGGTCGCCGACGGGACCAGCTCGGTCAACAGCAGCTCGCGGGCCGGCACGGTCGTCGGCACCAACCCGAGCGGCCAGACCATCCCCGGCTCGATCGTCACCATTCAGGTGAGCAACGGCATCGCCCCACCGCCTCCGCCACCGCCGACGTTCAACATTCCCGGCATTCCGGGCGGGCCGCCGGCGCCGATCGGGCAGACGGTCGTCGAAATCCCCGGTCTGCCGCCGATCACCGTGCCGGTGCTCGGACCGCCGCCACCGCCGCCACCCCCGTGATCGGCCGCTGACGGTCGGGAGTCGGCTGTGCGCTTCCCCACCGCGGCCGGGCGGGGAGAGGTGAGCGCAGCGATCTGGCAGTAGGCTGCAGCTATGGCTGTTGCTCTGCCACGACCGACGGTTTCGACGTCGATCAAGATCCTGAAGAACACCGCCGCGGTGAGCGCGGGCTCGCTGGCCGCGGGGATCGGTTATGCGTCGCTCATCGAACGCAACGCGTTCACGCTGCGTGAGGTGACCATGCCGGTGCTGACCCCCGGGTCCACCCCGCTGCGGGTGCTGCACCTCAGCGACCTGCACATGCGCCCGGGGCAGCGCCGCAAGCAGGCGTGGCTGCGGGACCTGGCGCGGCTGGAACCGGACCTGGTGGTCAACACCGGCGACAACCTGGCGCACCCGAAGGCGGTGCCCGCCGTCGTGCAGGCGCTCTCCGACCTGCTGTCGGTCCCCGGTGTGTTCGTGTTCGGCAGCAACGACTACTTCGCGCCGCAGCTGAAGAACCCGCTGAACTACATCACCAACCCGGGCCACCGGGTGCACGGTCAGCCGCTGCCGTGGCAGGACCTGCGGGCGGCGTTCACCGAACGCGGGTGGCTGGACATGACGCACACGCGCCGCGAACTCGACGTCGCCGGGCTGCGCATCGCGCTCGCCGGCGTCGACGATCCGCACCTCAAACGCGACCGCTACGACACCATCGCGGGGGCGGCCACACCGACCGCCAACCTCTCGCTGGGGTTGACCCATTCGCCCGAGCCCCGGGTGCTCGACCGGTTCGCCGCCGACGGCTACCAGCTGGTGATGGCCGGCCACACCCACGGCGGTCAGCTGTGCCTGCCGTTCTACGGCGCGATCGTGACGAACTGCGAGCTGGACCGGTCGCGGGCCAAGGGCGCGTCGCAGTGGGGTGCCGATATGGCGCTGCACGTGTCGGCCGGTCTCGGCACGTCGCCGTTCGCGCCGGTGCGGTTCTGCTGCCGTCCGGAGGCCACGCTGCTGACGCTGGTGGCCGCGCCGACCGGTGGCCGGGACGCCGAGGTGCAGGCCGGGCAGTCGCCGTCGACCGTTGCCGCGCGGTGACCGAGCGGTGACGGGGCGGTCTTCGATCGCCACTCACAGTCACCCCCGCGCGTGGGTCGACAACGCGGTCCGGCTGATCGAGGCCGACGCCCGGCGCAGTGCCGACACCCATCTGCTGCGCTATCCGCTGCCGTCGGCCTGGGGCGAGGACTGCGGCGTCGCGCTGTATCTCAAGGACGAGTCGACGCACATCACCGGCAGCCTCAAGCACCGGCTGGCGCGGTCGCTGTTCCTGTACGGCCTGTGCAACGGATGGATCCGTGAGGGGACGACGGTCATCGAGGCGTCCAGCGGGTCGACCGCGGTGTCCGAGGCGTATTTCGCGGCCCTGCTCGGTCTGCCGTTCATCGCGGTGATGACGTCGTCGACCAGCGCATCGAAGGTCGCGCTGATCGAATCACAAGGTGGCCGTAGCCATTTCGTCGAGGAATCGTCGCAGGTGTACGCCGAGGCCGAACGGCTGGCGGAGGAGACGGGCGGGCACTACCTCGACCAGTTCACCAACGCCGAGCGGGCCACGGACTGGCGCGGCAACAACAACATCGCCGAGTCGATCTACCAGCAGCTGGCCGACGAAGAGCACCCGATCCCGACGTGGATCGTGGTGGGGGCGGGCACCGGCGGAACGAGCGCGACCATCGGGCGCTACATCCGCTACCGCCGCTACGCGACCGGGTTGTGCGTGGTCGACCCCGAGAACTCCGCGTTCTTCCCGGCATACGCCGACGGGGACCCGACGGTGGTCACCGCCAAGTCTTCGCGGATCGAGGGAATCGGCCGCCCGCGGGTGGAGCCGTCGTTCCTCCCGGACGTCGTCGACCGGATGGTGGCCGTGCCGGACGGGGCGTCGGTGGCCGCGGCGCGGCATGCGAGCCGGGTCCTCGGCCGACGAGTCGGCCCGTCGACCGGAACGAATCTGTGGGGAGCGTTCGGACTTCTCGCGGAGATGAAGGCGCAGGGGCGCCGGGGCTCGGTGGTGACGTTGATCGCCGACAGCGGCGACCGCTACGCGGACACCTACTTCTGCGACGAGTGGCTGAGCAGCCAGGGCATCGACCCGTCCGAGTCGGCCGAGGTGTTGGCCGACTTCGAGCGGTCCTGCGCCTGGCGCTGATCGTCGGACCCGCCTGAGAGCGGCCCGTCGGCGGTCAGAAACAGCCAGATCGCCGCCAGGGCGAAGAACCCCAGGTAGATGGAAGCTCCTAACCCGGTCATATCTGCCTCGTTTCACCAGTTGCGCGGCGCTCTGCCGACATTGTGGTCAACGCCACCGACAAGTCCCGTCATTCCGGATTCGGGGAAGCGTGTCGCGGGCCACGTTCACGGCCGCGACGGGAGGCCGTTTGGCTTTCCGAGGCACCGGTGCGATACCCTTTCAACGCTTCACGCGGGGTGTGGCGCAGCTTGGTAGCGCGCTTCGTTCGGGACGAAGAGGTCGTGGGTTCGAATCCCGCCACCCCGACTCGCAAGTGTCGCGGTAAGGGCTCTGACTGGTTCGCCGGTCAGGGCCTTCTTCCGTTGCGGGCAGCTAGGCCGGAACGTGCTGCGATTCGGCCGTCGTGGCGCTGAGGTCGGCGCGCGCGAGTCGGTGGACGGGCGGATCGGGCAGCTCCATCCGACGGGTGATCCGCAGGCCGGCGTCGACGTGCACCAACTCCCCCGGCTCCATCAACTGCCACTGCTCGTCGTCCATCGGCTCGGTGGCGAAGACGACCGAGGGCCACTTCACGAGGTGCGCGCTGCTGGCGCTGATCCGGTTGGTGCGCAACGAGAATCCGGTGTCCGCGGCCGCGGTCCGGTCGAGCAGGTACAGCGCATGGGTGTCCGGGTAGCGCAGTGCCCACATGTCGGTGGGTGTGGCGAGCAGCAGGTTCACCGCGTAGATCGGCACGTTGGCGGCGAGCCAGTGCAGTGCGTCGGCGAGCCCCGCGCCCACGTCGCCGCCGCGCGCCCGCACCGACGCGGTGATCAACGCGAAGACCCGCTCGGAGTCCGTCTCGCCGAGAACGAGGTCCCCGGCGCCGAGTTCGTCCAGCCGCGCATCGAGTACGTCGAGACCCTCCACCACCCCGTTGTGCGCGAAGAGCCGGCCGTCCTGCAGGAACGGATGGCTGTTGCGCACCTCGAGCGATCCAGTGGTGGCGTAGCGGACATGGGCGATGAACGTCGTGCCGGTCAACTCCTGGGCCTCGGTGGTGAAGTCCGCGTCGCGCCACGCGGCGATCGGTTGCTTACGCACCTCCGGCGTGCCATCGGGGCCGAAGACGCCGACGCCCGTGCCGTCCGGGTTGCGCCGGCTCTGTTCGGCGAGGTTGTCGGGCGCCTGCAGCAGCCAGAACGTGGCCTTCACCGCGCGACCGTCGGCGTGTAACCCGAAGAGGCGGCACATCACATCACCCCGCTGCCGGTGCACATGGCTCCTGTCTACTCCCCCGCAGGACCTCCCGGCTGCTCCCAACCAGTTGGTCGATAGGCTGCCGATGATGAGTGCGCTCGAAGACACCTCCTGGCCGCCCGACGCGAGCTGGATCGCGCGTCTGCTCGAGTTCGACCGCGACGGCGACGTCTTCCTCGCGCCACAGGTCACCAGCGGCCCGGCCCATCGCCTGTTCGGTGGGCTGATCGCCGCCCAGGCGCTCGGCGCCGCGGGCGCCACGGTGGATCCCGACAAACGGGCGCAGTCGCTGCACGCCTACTTCGTGCGCGGCGGCAAGTACGGGATCGACGTCGAACTGCAGGTCGAACGCACCCGCGACGGACGGTCCTTCGACACCCGCCGCGTCACCGCCGTCCAGGAGGGCAAGGCCATCCTGGAGATGATCGCGTCGTTCCACCGCCCGGAATCCAGCGCCGACTGGCATCCGACCCCGCCGCCGGCGCTGGCCTTCGAGGACGCCGTCCCGAAATCTCCCGACCTGGAGTCGGTCGACCGGTTCGAGATCCGCTGCCGGCCCGACGACGCGTCGCCGTTCGCCGTGCCACCGTTCTGGATCCGCACCCGCGACGTCATCGAGGACGATCCGCTGATCCGCGCCTGCATGCTGACCTACATGTCCGATCTGGGCCCGGTGCCCGCCGCGCGCCCGGCCGGCGCACCCGACGAACCCGGCGCCGGGATGGCCGCGTCGCTGGATCACTCGGTGTGGTTCCACCGGCCGTTCGACCCGCACCGCTGGCACCGCTACGAGGTGAACGGAGTGAACAACAGCGACGCACGCGGGCTTGCGGTCGGTTCGCTGTACGACGACGCCGGTCTGCTGATCGCCAGCACCACCCAGGAAGCGCTGTGGCGGTTCTGACTCGCGAATTCACCCTGGTTAGGACGATTGGATCGCCCAAGTAACGGGTAAGTCCCCGGCGTGACTTTCGCGCCGATCATGGTTGAACCCTTGTTGCCCGATGCCCGTGGCCCGCTTTCGCTGGCCGTGGTGAACACCCTCACCGAACGAGCCCCGCGCAACCACCTGTCCCGCATCGAGGCGTCGCTCTGCGACTCCGATCCCTACGGCATCGATCTGCAGTTGGCGCTGTACGTCTGCTACGAGCTGCACTACCGCGGCTTCGCCGGCGTCGACCCGAACTGGGAGTGGAACGCCGGGCTGCTGCACCTGCGCGGGCAGATGGAGCAGTCGTTCCTCGAGGCGGTGCGCCGTGATGTCGGGGAGATCGGCCCGGACGAGACCGCCGCCGACGAGATGTCCGCGCTCGCGGTCGAACCCGTCGACGGCGAGGGTCCGTCGTACTTCCTGCGCGACAAGGGCACCTGGGAGCAGATGCGCGAGTACTTCGTGCACCGGTCGCTCTATCACCTCAAAGAGGGCGATCCGCACGCCTTCGCGATCCCCCGCCTCACCGGACAGGCCAAGGCCTCGTTCGTCGCGGTGGAGTTCGACGAATTCGGCGGTGGCCGCGGACCTCAGCTGCATCAGCAGCTGTTCGCCGATCTGATGGTGGCCGCCGATCTGGACGCCACCTACCTGGGTTACATCAACGAGGTGCCCGCCGAGGCGCTGGCCGCGGTCAACCTCATGTCGATGTTCGGTCTGCACCGTTCGCTGCGCGGTGCGGCGGTCGGCCACTTCGCGTCCACCGAGATCACCTCGTCACCGGGTTCGCGCCGGCTGGTCGAGGCGCTGGAGCGGATGGGTGCACCGGAGACGTGTGCAGGGTTCTACCGCGAGCACGTGGAGGCCGACGCCGTCCACGAGCAGGTCGTGCGTACCGATGTGGTGGGTGACCTGGTGGCCCGGGAACCGCAGCTCGACGCCGATGTGGTGTTCGGGATCCGGGCGCACGCGCTGGTCGAGGACCGGCTGGCCGATCACCTGATGAAGTGCTGGACGGCGGGCGAGACGTCGCTACGCCGGCCGCTGGCCTGAGGACGCAGCCGCGTCGGCGTCGCCACGGCGGCGCCGACGGTGGCTGGTATCGCACAGCGGGAAGTTCTTGCTGCGTTTGCATGCGCAGATCGCGACCATGAACCGGTCGGACTCCACGACGCTGCCGTCGGGCATCTCGATGCGGACGGGGCCCTCCACCATGATGGGCCCGCCCTGCACCACCCGCACGGTGCGCGGTTCGCTCACGGTTTGTCCGCCCGGATGACGAGCAGTTCTTCCTCCCGCCGGCCCGGATCCAGACGGCCTGTCTCCTCGAGCCACTCGGCGCGCGCGGTCAGCACGGGACCGAACGGAATCCACTGCCAGGCAATGACTTCCGCATCCAGTCCGGCGCTCGACAGCGCAGCCAGGGTCCGGCGGGGATCGGCGAATTCGGACTGCACGAGCAGCAGACTACCGCCGGGGGCGAGAAGATCGGGCACCGCTGCGCACAGCGGATCGAGGATCATGCGCCCGTCGTATCCCGCATCCCAGGCGCGGGCCGGACCGACGCTCGACGGCAGCGGCGCCCGCTCGGCCTCCGAGTCGTGCGGAACGTACGGCGGATTGCAGGTCACCAGGTCGAACGGTGCGAATTCCACCGCGCGCGCCCATGATCCGAGATGGACGTCCACCTCGACGCCGGCGCCCGCGGCATTGCCGCGTGCACAGCGGACGGCCTTCGGGCAGATGTCGAAGGCGGCGACCGACGACGCACCCTGCAGGGCGGCATTAACCGCGACCACACCGCTGCCGGTGCAGAGATCGGCGACGCGGTGGCCGACGGCCAGACCGGTCTTCTCCATGATGTCGATCAGGAGCTGCGAATCTTCCTGCGGGGCGTACACGCCTTCCGCGGCGACCACGGTTTCGCGTTCGTCGGTGTATGCAGTCGTCACACTCGGCCTCTCGACGTCAAAGGGGTCATTAGCTGCGGTGATTAATGCCCTGTATCGCGATTGTTAAACCAGCACACGCCGTTTGCGGTCGTGTTAGGGCGGGCACCCGACGAAGCGTGAAGGTCTCGGATCTCCTCGCACTTCCGGTCGAAGTCGGCGCGGCGGTGCGCCGGCGAAGGCTGTTCCACCCCGCCGGCGTGCTCGCCCGCGGCCGCATCGAACGCATCGCACCGCCCGGCCAGGGCCTGCCGATCGAGACCGGAGACGTCGTCGGCCGGGTGTCCAAGGGCGTCGGACTGCCGGGGTCCGTGCCGGACATCGCCGGTCTGGCCTGGCGGATGACGCCGGGCAACCGTCCGTGGGACGTTCTGCTCGCCACCACCGCGGTCAACCGGGTGCTGCTGCTGCCCGCCACGTCCTGGGACCACACCACCTACTCGAGCCTCATGCCGTTGCGCTACCAGGGCGGTGTCTGGTGGCTGCGGGCTCGACTCACGACGCACCTGGACCGCCCCGGACTGTCCCTCGACACCATCACCGACCGGCTGGCGCGGGGTGACCTCGAGTACAGCGTCGAGCAGGCCGCGGGCACAGGCGAATTCGGCCCGCTGGCCCGGCTGACGCTGTCCGAGGTGATCCCTCCCGACCGCGACATGTCCTTCGACCCCACGCTCAACACCGCGCCTGGGGTGTCGCTCGCTCCCGGTTGGCTGACCGGCTTCCGCCGGGCCGCCTACCGTCGCAGCCGGGAGGGCCGCGACGCCGAATAGCTTCTACTCCGGCGACTCTTCGGTGTCTTCGGACGTGGTGATCTCCGGCGCAACCTCACGAGAGGCCATGCCTCCCTCGCGACCCTGATCGGTCGGGCCGGGACGGCCGCCCTTGGGCTCCTCGGCGTGTTCCTCGTCGTAGATACCTTCTCCACGGGGCACGGGTGCCCTCCTTTCGTCACCGCGCGGACTACCCCACCGGAACCGGATTCAACCGGTGGCGCGTGACACTCAGTGGGCGGCGCTGCGCAGCTTCTCCAGCAGCGGGCCCGCCGCCTCCTCGAGGAACCGGTCCTGACCCTCGTCACCCACCTGGACCAGGGCGATGTCGGTGAAGCCTGCCTTCCAGTACTCGCTGACCGCTTCGACGATCTCGTCGAGGTCCGGACCGCACGGAATCGAGTCCGCGGTGTCCTCCGGACGGACGAACTGCGTCGCCCCCGCGAAACCGGCCGTGGTGGGCAGGTCGGCGTTGACCGCCCAGCCGCCGGCGAACCAGCGGAACTGTTCGTGGGCCCGCGCCACCGCAGCGTCGCGGTCGGGATCCCAGCAGATCGGGATCTGGCCGATCACCCGGACGTGGCCGGGCAGGCCGGTCCCGCGCCGCGCGTCGTGCCATGCGTCGACGATCTCCTTGTTGGGTTCGACGGCGATGAGATGGTCGGCGAGTTGGGCGAACGCGTCGACCGAACGTTCCCCGGAGACTGCGGCGGCGATCGCGACCGGCGTCTCGGGCAGATCCCAGAGCCGCGCGGAGTCGATCTCGAAGTACTCGCCCCGCCAGTCCACCACCTCGCCGGTGAACAGTTCGCGGATGATCTGGATCGCCTCGCGCAGCATGTCCTGGCGCCGCGCTATCGTCGGCCACCCCTTGCCGACCACGTGTTCGTTGAGGTTCTCACCGGTGCCCAGGCCGAGGGTGAAGCGGCCGTCGGCGAGGATCTGCAGCGTCGCGGCCTGCTGGGCGACGATCGCCGGATGGTAGCGCACCGTCGGGCAGGTCACGTAGGTGAACAACTCGACGCGTTCGGTGACGTGCGCGACGGCGCCCAGCGTGGTCCAGGCGTTGGGCGCGTGCCCCTGCGCCGCGAGCCACGGCGAGTAGTGGTCGCTGGACACCTCGAAGTCGAAACCCGCGGATTCCGCGGCGGCGGCGTAGCGGACGAGGTCTTTCGGTCCGCTCTGTTCGGTCATCAGGGTGTAGCCGAAACGCGTCATGACATGCGGGTAACCCATGCCGGACGGGCGCAAACGACGGCCACCGGATACAGTGCGCGCCTTCGCCTTACAGACGCGCCTTCACCGCGGCGGACAGTCGTGCGCCGTCGGCCTTACCCGCCGCGATCGCCGAAGCGGCCTTCATGACCTGACCCATCTGCTTCATCGAGGGCCGCTCGCCGAGCTGTTCGGCGACCTGGGCCATCGCGGTGTCGACGACGTCGGCGAGTTCGGCCTCGGTCAGCGGCGTCGGCAGATACTCGTCGATGATGCGGGCCTCGGCGTGCTCGTTGGCGGCGAGCTCACCGCGCCCGTTCTGGGTGTACACCTCGGCCGCCTCGCCGCGCTTGCGCGATTCGCGCGCAAGCACCTTCACCACGTCCTCGTCGGTGAGTTCGCGCGCCTGCTTACCCGACACCTCCTCGGTCTGGATCGCGGCGAGCAACATCCGCAGCGTGGCCGTGCGGAGTTTGTCCTGTGCCTTCATCGCGGCCGTGAGATCTGTACGCAACCGCGCTTTGAGTTCCGCCATACCCCGAAACTACGTGGCTTCGCGGGCCGGCACCGCAAGCGCGCGACACGTTGCCGATCGCCCCACGTTGTCAATCAGCGGGGTGATCGACAGGATGGTGCACATGAGCAACGACGCCGGCGGGCCCGGTCATCAGGTCAACCCGTCGCCGCCTCACGCACCGCAGGGCTATCCGCCGCCGGGCTACCAGCAGAGCTATCCGCCTCCTGGTTATCAACCGGGCTATCCGCCGCCCGGGTATCAGCAGGGTTATCCACCACCCGGCTACCAACCGGGCTACCCTCCCCCCGGCTATCAGCAGGGCTACCCGCCGCCGGGTTACCAGCCGGGTTACCCGCCGCCACAGGGGCACTCGCCCGCAGGCGTCCTCAAACCCGGCGTCATCCCGTTGCGGCCGCTCGGGTTGTCCGAGATCTTCAACGGCGCGGTCAACTACATCCGGCGCAACCCGAAGGCGACGCTGGGACTGACCGCCGTCGTGGTGGTCGCGGCTCAGTTGATCGCGCTCGTCCTGCAGATCGTGATCCCGTTGATCTCCACCGGTGCCATCGGACCGGCCGTGACCGGGGAGGCCACCAGCGCGGGCGACGTCGCGGCGCTGTCCGTGTCGTCGCTGGCCGGGTCCATCACCACCGCACTGGCTTCGGTGGTGCTCAGCGGCATGTTGACGGTGATCGTCGGGCGCGCGGTGTTCGGGGCGGACATCACCGTCGGCGAGGCGTGGCAGCGGGTCAAGGGCCGGCTGCTCGCGCTGCTCGGGTTCACCGCACTCGAGGCGCTGGCGCTCCTGGTGTTGATCGTGTTCGTCGTGGTCGCGGTGATCGTGGCCGACGGCGTCGGCGGCGGTGTCGCCGCCTTCCTCGTCGGTGCTCCGCTGGTGCTCGCCGCGGTCCTGCTCGTCGCGTACGTCGCGACGTCGCTGTTGTTCACGCCCGCGTTGATCGTCCTCGAACGGCTCGGCATCGTGGCCGCGGCCAAACGGTCGTTCGGACTGGTGAAGAAGGATTTCTGGCGGGTGCTGGGCATCTGGATCCTGGCTGCTCTCGTGGCGGCGGTGATCGCGGGCGCGGTCGCGGTGCCGTTCAGCTTCGGCGGTCAGCTACTCGCCGCCGGCTCGGGATCCGACGGCGCCGCGGTCGCCGGTCTCGTCCTCATCGCGATCGGCGGGGCGGTCGGCCAGATCCTCACCGCGCCGTTCAGCGCCGGGGTGGTCGTGCTGCTCTACACCGATCGCCGGATCCGTGCGGAGGCGTTCGACCTGGTGCTGCACACCGGTGCCGCGGCGGGTCCCGCCCCGTCCGATTCCACCGACCACCTGTGGCTGACCCGCCACCCGTGACGTGCCGACCGTAGACATCGATCGGGACGCCGCGCACGAGGCGGCCCAGCGCGAGCTGGACAAACCGATCTATCCGAAGGCGTCGCTGACCGATCGCATCAGCGAGCTGCTCGACGATCTCGTGTACCGGATCGCACAGGGCGGGGCGGGCGTACCAGGCGGCTGGCTGACGATCGGCGTGCTCATGCTGCTGGTGGTGGTGGCGTTCGTGGTGGCCGTCCGCATCGCCCGCAGGACCATGCGCACCGACCGGACCGACCACTCGCTCTACGGCGGTCACGAGTTGACCGCGGCCGAACACCGCGCCACCGCCGAGCAGCACGCCGCGGCCGGGCAGTGGGCATTGGCCATCCGGCACCGCTTGCGGGCGGTCGCCCGCCAACTCGAGGAATCCGGCGTGCTGCCACCGGTGCCCGGCCGCACCGCCACCGAACTGGCCGGTGACGCCGCGCAGGCACTTCCGCAGCTGGCCGACGAATTACGGGACGCCGCAAGCGCTTTCAACGACGTGACGTACGGCGACCGGCCCGGCACCGAGGCGGCGTACCGCTCGGTGGCCGACCTCGACGACCACCTCCGCCTGGCCGGCCCCCCAGCCGGCCAGGCCCCCGGTGCGTCCCGCACGGCATCCGGCTGGGCGGAGGTGCGATGACGCGTCCCGCCACGGCAGTCGGACCGACTGTGCGGCAACGGTGGCGCACGGGGCGCTGGGTGGTCCTCGCCCTGCTCGTCATCGTCGTGATCGCCGCGGTCGGCACCGTTCTCACCGCCCCGAAGCCCGGTGCGCCGATGGATCCGCAGTCGACGTCGGCGGACGGGACCCGCGCGCTGGTCACCCTGCTGCGCGACCAGGGTGTCGAGGTCGTGGAGGCCCGCAGCGTCGCCGACGTGGAACGGGCGGCCCGCGCCGACACCCTGATCGTGTTCGCCGAGACCTACCGGCTCACCGACGAGGAACAGTTGCGGCGGCTGGCCGGTCTGCCCGGGGACAGGCTTCTGGTCGAGCCCGTGTCCCGGGCGCGCGAAGCGCTCGCGCCGGAGTTGCGCACCGACGGGGTCAGCTCCTTCGTCACCCGCCCGGATTGCGATCTGCCGGAGGCGAATCGCGCCGGGGACGCCGAACTCGGGCTGACCGAGAGCTATCGTGGCGCCTCGCCGGATCTGCCGCTGACCCGGTGCTACGACGGCGCGCTGGTCCGCTACACCGATGCGGGCCGCACCATCACCGTCGTGGGCGCATCCGCCTTCATGACGAACGACGCCCTGCTGGAACAGGGCAACGCCGCGCTGGCGATGAACCTGGCCGGCGCCGCGCCGCGGGTCATCTGGTTCGCGCCGCAGCAGCGGGAGGGCGCCGCGGGTGACGCGAGCCTCGCCGACCTCATGCCCGACCAGGTGGGCTGGATCGTCCTGCAGCTGGCGCTTGCGGTGGCCCTGCTGGCGATCTGGCAGGGCCGACGGCTGGGACCGCTTGTCGCCGAATCGCTTCCGGTCGTGATCCGGGCCTCGGAGACCGTGGAGGGCCGCGGCCGGCTGTACCGGTCGCGACGGGCCCGCGACCGCGCAGCCGACGCGCTGCGCACCGGCACGCTGGCGCGCCTGCTGCCCCGGCTCGGCCTCACCGCCACCGCACAACCCGAGGCCGTCACCCAGGCCGTCGCCGCGCGCATCGGCGGCGATCCCGGGGCCGTCGGTCACACGCTCTACGGTCCGGCGCCGGCCACCGACGCCGAACTGGTCACCATCGCCCGACAACTCGACGACATCGAAAGGCAGGTCGCCCACTCGTGACACAGCCATCCGCGCAGACCACCGGAAGCGTGACAGGCGATTCGGCGCGCCAGGCACTGCTCGCCCTGCGCGAGGAGATCGGCAAGGCCGTCGTCGGCCAGGACGCCGTGGTCAGCGGTCTGGTCATCGCGCTGCTGTGCCGCGGCCACGTCCTGCTCGAAGGCGTTCCCGGAGTGGCGAAGACGCTGCTGGTCCGCACGCTGGCCGCCACGCTGCAGCTGGAGTTCAAACGCGTGCAGTTCACGCCGGACCTGATGCCCGGCGACGTGACCGGATCGCTGGTCTACGACGCGCGCACCGCAGAATTCGAGTTCCGCGCGGGCCCGGTGTTCACCAATCTGCTGCTCGCCGACGAGATCAACCGCACGCCCCCGAAAACACAGGCGGCGCTGCTGGAGGCGATGGAGGAGCGTCAGGTCAGCGTCGAAGGTGAGGCCCGTGCGCTGCCCGACCCGTTCATCGTGGCGGCCACGCAGAACCCGATCGAGTACGAGGGCACCTACCAGCTGCCCGAGGCGCAGCTGGACCGTTTCCTGCTCAAGCTCAATGTGCCGCTGCCGCCGCGCGATCAGGAGATCGCGATCCTCGACCGGCACGCCCGCGGCTTCGATCCCCGCGACCTGTCGGCGGTGCGCGCGGTCGCCGGCCCCGCCGAGCTGGCGGCCGGTCGGGCCGCGGTCCGTGAGGTGCTGGTGGCCGACGAGGTGCTCGGCTACATCGTCGACATCGCGGGCGCCACCCGGCAGTCGCCGTCCCTGCAGCTGGGGGTGTCACCGCGTGGGGCCACCGCGCTGCTGGCGACGGCGCGGTCGTGGGCGTGGCTGTCGGGGCGCAACTACGTCACCCCCGACGATGTGAAGGCGATGGCGCGGCCCACCCTGCGGCACCGCATCGCGCTGCGTCCCGAGGCCGAACTCGAGGGCGCCACCCCCGACGGTGTGCTCGACGGCATCCTCGCGGCCGTCCCGGTTCCGCGCTAGTGGTGCTCACCGGACGCGCCGCGCTGGTGGCGCTGCTGTGCGTGGTGCCGATCGCCCTCGCTCCCGGTCCGGCGGTGGCGTTCGTGGTGCTGTTCGCGGCGCTGGCCGTGGCGATCGCGGTGGACGTCACGCTGGCGGCGAGCCCGCGCAGATTGGAGCTGACCCGCTCCGGGGAGGCCGCCGCGCGGCTCGGGCAGCCGGTCGACTCGGTGCTGGAGGTGCGTCACCCCGGCAAGCGCAGGTTCCGCGGTCGGCTGCGGGACGCCTGGCCGCCGAGTGCGCACGGCGCGCCGCGCACCCACGAGGTGAATTTGACTCCCGGACAACGGGTATCGGTGACCACCACCCTGCGCCCGACGCGGCGCGGCGATCTGCAGCCCGCCCACGTCACCGCACGGTCCATCGGCCCCCTCGGGCTGGCCGGCCGGCAGGCGGCGCACCGGGTGCCGGGCCAGATCCGGGTGTTGCCTCCATTCCTGTCCCGCAAGCACTTACCGTCGCGACTGGCGCGGCTGCGGGAACTCGACGGTTCCACCCCGGCCCTGATCCGTGGCCAGGGCACCGAATTCGATTCCCTGCGTGAGTACGTCGTCGGCGACGACGTCCGCTCGATCGACTGGCGGGCGACCGCGCGGCGCGCCGACGTCGTGGTGCGCACCTGGCGGCCGGAACGCGATCAGCACGTCGTCATCGTCCTCGACACCGGCCGGACCTCCGCGGGGCGCGTCGGCGTCGACCCGACCGCGAGTGACCCCGGCGGCTGGCCCCGCCTGGACTGGTCGATGGACGCCGCGCTGCTGCTGGCCGCGCTCGCCGCACGCGCAGGCGACCACGTCGACTTCCTGGCCCACGACCGGGTCACCCGCGCCGGGGTGTTCAACGCGTCGCGCACCGAGTTGCTGGCGCACCTGGTGACCGCGATGGCCCCGCTGCAGCCCGCCCTCGTCGAATCGGACCCGGCCGCGATGGCCTCGGCGATCCAGCGGCGGGTGCGGCGCCGCGCGCTGGTGGTGCTGCTGACCGATCTCAACGCCTCTGCCCTGGAAGAGGGCCTGATGGAGGTGCTGCCTCGGCTCGCCGCCCGCCATCACGTCCTGGTCGCCGCGGTCGCCGATCCGCGGGTGGACGCGCTGGCCGCGGGCCGCGACGACGCCGCGGCCGTGTACGACGCGGCCGCCGCCGCACGCGCCCGCAACGACCGGCACGCCATCGCGGCCAGGTTGCGGCGCACCGGCGTGGACGTCGTGGACGCCGCACCCGAGGACCTCGCCCCCGCGCTCGCCGACCGCTATCTGCAGATGAAGGCCACCGGCCGGATGTGATCAGCCGGTGGGTACGACGTCGGGCGCATCCTCGATGTCCCCGGACTCGCCCGCCCGGACGGCCTTGCGGCCGAAGTACACGATGTAGCCCAGGAACGCGAGTTCGGCGGCCACCCCGATGGCGATGCGGACGAAGGTGGGCAGCGGCGACGGGGTGACGAGCGCTTCGATCAGCCCCGACAGCAGCAGGACCACCACCAGCCCGCCGGCGACGGCCACCACCGCCCGCCCCTGTTCGGCGAGCACCTGGCCGCGCGGACGGTGGCCGGGCGCGATCACCATCCAGCCCAGCCGCATCCCGGCGGCCGCCGCGAGGAACACTGCCGTCAGCTCGAGCAGACCGTGCGGGGTCAACAGGCCCAGGAAGATGTCGCCCTTGCCGGCGTCGAACATCAGCCCGCCGGTGAGCCCGAGGTTGGCGGCGTTCTGGAACAGGATGTACGGGATGGGCACGCCGAGCAGGATCGCGAAGCCGATGCATTGCGCGGCCACCCACGCGTTGTTCACCCACACCCGCAGGGCGAACGACCCGGCCGGGTTCTCGCTGTAGTACGAGGCGAAGTCGTTGTTGACCAGTTGGTCGATGTCGTTGGGCGTCCCGACGGCCGACTGCACCTCGGGGTTGCCCGCGACCCAGAACCCGATCAGCGCGGCGACGACGACGAAGGCGATGGCCGAACCGAGCCACCACCGCCAGGCGCGGTAGGCGACCACGGGGAACGAGACGGTCCAGAAGCGCAGGAACTCGCGCCACAGCGGGGCGTGTGCGCCGGTCACGGCGGCCCGGGCCCGTGCCACCAGTCCGGAGAGCCGGCCGACGAGTACGGAGTCGGTCGACGACGAACGCACCATCGACAGGTGCGTCGACACCCGCTGGTACAGGTCGACGAGTTCGTCCACCTCGGCACCGGTCAGCCGGCGGCGCCGCTTGACCAACTCATCGAGCCGGTCCCAGGTTGGTCGGTGGGCCAGCACGAACGCGTCGACATCCACGCTGGCCACCCTAGTAGCGTGGCGGTATGGTCTCCCAGCCCGAACCCGTGGTGACCGGTGACGCGGTGGTGCTCGACGTGCAAATCGCCCAACTGCCGATCCGGGCGCTGTCGGCGATGATCGACGTGCTCGTCGTGTTCGTCGGGTATGTGCTGGGCCTGGTGTTGTGGGCGGCCACGCTCAGCGATTTCGACTCCGCGCTGTCCGCCGCGGTGCTGATGATCTTCACCGTGCTGACGCTGGTGGGCTATCCGGTGGTCTTCGAGACCGCGACCCGCGGCCGGACGCTGGGCAAGCTGGCCCTGGGACTGCGGGTGGTATCCGAGGACGGCGGCCCGGAACGCTTCCGGCAGGCCCTGTTTCGGGCGCTGGCCGGTTTCATCGAGCTGTGGATGCTCGCCGGCGGCCCGGCCGCGGTGTGCAGTCTGCTGTCGCCGAAGGGCAAACGCATCGGCGACATCTTCGCGGGCACCGTGGTGATCAGCGAACGGGCGCCGCGGATGAGCCCGCCGCCGGCGATGCCACCGGCTCTCGCGTGGTGGGCGGCGTCGCTCGAGCTGTCGGCGCTCGGTGCGGAGCAGGCCGAACTCGCCCGCCAGTTCCTGTCCCGGGCAGATCAACTCGAACCGCGCCTGCGTGACGAGATGGCCTACCGCATCGCGGGTGAAGTGGTCGCACGGATCTCTCCGCCCCCGCCGCCCGGGACGCCGCCGCAGTATGTGCTGGCCGCCGTGCTGGCCGAACGGCACCGCCGGGAAGTGGCCCGCCTGGTACCCACACCGGCAACGTGGCCGGCGGCACCGCCTGCCGCACCGCCGTACGCGACCGCGACACCGCCGCAGGGGCCGGGATTCACCCCACCCGGCTGAGCCGCTAGCCCTCGATCCAGTTTCCGTGGAAGCCGTACGGAACACGTTGCGGCAGAGCTATCTTCGCGACGGGCGGGGCACCGAAGTCGGCGGCGTCGAGGATCACCAGATCGCTACCGTCGCGCTGCGGGTCGTAGACGTACGCCAGGTACCACCCGTTCAGTTCGTCCGCCGGCCCGGAGCCGGCCGGGACGAACACCGCTTCCCCGGGTCCGCCCGGCGCGTCCGCGGCGCCGAAGACGTGTTCCACCGCGGCACCGGTCGCCAGGTCGTAGCGCACCAACCGCTGATCGCCCACCGACACCGCGTACCGGGCCGCCAGCCCCGCCAACCGGTCGTCGATGCGGGGGAACTCGATCGCGCGGTCGTCGAGCGGACCCTCGCGCACCGCGCCCGTCACCAGATCGACCGTCCAACTCCACAACACCCCGTCGACGTCGAATCCGCCGCTGTCCCGCCACAATTCGGGGTAGCGGACCGCCTGCACCACCAGGGTGTCGCCGTCGTCGTAGGCGTTGACGACGTGGAACACGTAGCAGGGGTCGATCTCGAACCAGCGCACCTCGCCGAACGGGTCGTCGCGACGCAGCACCCCGAGGCGGGCGCCGTAGTCGTCATCCCAGCGGTAGGGCATGGCGCCTTCGCCGCTCAGCGCGATGTCCATGTTGAACACGATCGGCAGATCCATGAAGACGACGTGTCCGCTGGTCATCGCGAAGTCGTGCATCATCGTCAGCGCCTTGACGTCGATCGGCCGGTTGACGGTCAGCGTCCCGTCAGCGTCGGCCCGGTGGTAGGTCACGTGCGGTTCGAACAGGTTGCCGTAGCCGAAGAAATGCAGTTCGCCCGTGGTGGGGCAGATCTTCGGGTGTGCCGTCATCGAATCGACCAGCTTGCCCCCGAAGTCGTAGGCGCCGATGGTCTGCAGGTCGTTGGAGATCTCGTAGGGCAGTGAGGATTCGACCAGCGCCAGGGTCTTCCCCGCGTGGTTGACGACGTGGGTGTTGGCGACGCTCGAATGCAGGTTGCGGCTGCCGTCGGCGTTGTAGACGGGGAAGTGGTCGTCGAAACTCTCCGTGCGCACCCACCGGTTGCGGTACCACGCGGGGCGGCCGTTCTCGATGCGCACGCCATGGATCATCCCGTCGCCGGTGAACCAGTGCGCCGAGGGCTGTCGCGGGTTGGGCCCGTTTCGCAGGTACCAGCCCTGCAGGTCCGGTGGGATCCGGCCTTCGACGGGCAGGTCGAACGCGGTGAGTTCGTCGGCCACGGGCGCGTAGTTGCCCCGCTGGAAGAACTCGCCGGTGCCGAAGAGGGCCGAGGTGTCGGTGGTGTCGGTCATCGACGTCTCCTGTCGTGGGATACCTCACAAGCCTGACGCTCCACAAGTGACATGTCAAGAGTGAAATGTTGGCTTTCAGATCGCCTGGGCGGTCGGCAGGATGGTGATCTCGGTGAGGTTGACATGGCGGGGCACCGAGGCGATGAACGCCACGGTCTCGGCGACGTCGGCCGGGCTCAGCACGTCGATGTCGGCGAGGAGATCGGCCATCAGCTTGCTCGCGTCCGGATCGGTGACGTGCGACGGCAGCTCGGTGTCGACCATCCCGGGTTCGACCGTCGACACGCGAACCATCTTGCGGCCCAGTTCGACTCGCAGCAGTCGCGTCAGCTGGCTGATGTAGGCCTTGGTGCCGGAGTAGACCGAGAACTTCTCCAGCACCCGGGTGGCCGCGATCGACGACGTGGAGATCAGGTCGGCGGGCCGGCCGGCCGCGGCCGCCTCGATCAGCTGTGGCACGAAGGCTCCGGTCACGTTCATCACGCCGGTGACGTTGAGATCGATCTGGCGCTGCCAGTCGTCGACCTGCAGATCCTCGATCGCCGAGATCAGCTGCACCCCGGCGTTGTTGAACACCAGATCGGCCGGTCCCCACTGTTCGGCGACCCGGTCCGCCGCGCCGTGGACCGCGGCCCGGTCGGTGACGTCGAGCGGAAGCACCAGAGCGGTCCCGCCGGCCGCCCGGATCCGGTCGGCGAGGCCGTCGAGCTTGTCGGTGCGGCGGGCGGCGATCGCGACCTTCGCGCCGAGTGCGGCGAGGCGTTCGGCGGTGGCCTCGCCGATGCCGCTGGACGCGCCGGTGACGACGGCGACCCGGCCGGCGAGCGGAGTGGCGGTGATGAGTGCAGACATGTTGCGTTCCCTTCTGGTGACTGGTTGCTTGCGCACTCCAGACAACCGATCGGGAGCCGCCGGTCGGGGCCTCGAGCTGGCCCGCTCTATCGGGGGACAAGATGGGCCACCTTCGTGTCCGCGGATACCGGCGGATCGCGGCACACTGAGGGACGTGGGTGACCGCAACGGATCCGAACTCGCCGACTTCCTCAGCGCCCGCCGCGCCCGCCTCACCCCGGACAGCGTGGGGCTGCACCGGGTAGACGCGCGCCGCCGCGTCCCCGGGCTGCGCCGCGAGGAGCTGGCGCAGCTTGCCGGGGTCAGCGTCGACTACTACACCCGGCTCGAACAGGGGCGCAGCCGCAGCGCCTCGGCCGACGTCCTCGACGCCCTTGCGACGGCGCTGCGGCTCAACGACGCCGAACGCCAGCATCTGCATCGGCTCGGCCGCCCACAGCCCGCTCAGCGCAAACGCCGGCCCCGCCCGCAGCGGGTCGACCCGGCCACCCTGCGACTGCTCGACCTGATGGACCAGGTGTGCTCACCGGCGTTCGTGCTCGGGCGGCGGCTCGACGTGCTGGCGCACAACCGGTTGGCGGGCGCGCTGATCGCCGAGTTCCGCGAACTCGCCGCCCCACAGCGCAATCAGGCCCGCTTCGTCTTCCTCGACCCGCACGCCCGTGAGCTGTACGCCGACTGGGCGCAGGTGGCGGCCGACACGGTGGCGATGCTGCGATTCGACGCAGGCCGCTACCCTGACGACGAGAAACTCTCCACCCTCGTCGGCGAACTCTCGATCCACTCCGGGGAGTTCCGCAAATGGTGGTCCGGTCACGACGTGCAACGCCGCACGACGGGCACCAAGGCCTACCACCACCCCCTCGTCGGCGACCTCACGGTGCAGTATCAGGCGCTGAACCCGGCCGGGGACCCCGACCAGATCCTGTTCGTCTACACGACCGAACCCGGTTCGGCCTCGGAGACCGCACTGCGCCTGCTGGCCAATTGGCACGACCGCGACCAGCACGGCGCCCCGGTCGGCACCTGACCGGTATTTCGGCGCGACGGCCAGCGCAACGGGCGGGACCGGAGGAAGATCTCTCGAATGCCGGCCCGTCGCCACTCCGCGCTGCTGTTCAAGCTGGCCCTGAACCGCACGGGCACGTCGCAGCAGACCATCCTCGACGAGCTCCGCCGGGTCATCCTCGACGGCGCCGTGCCGCCGGGCACACCGATTCCGGTCAGTGAGATCGCCGAGGTGTTCGGCGTCAGCAGCATCCCCATCCGCGAAAGCCTCAAGACGCTGACCGGCGAAGGACTCGTCACCCATCAGCGCAACGTCGGATATGCCGTGGCGCAGTTGACCGCCAGCGAGCTGGCCGAGATGTACCTGGTGCGCGAAACGCTCGAATCGGCCGCACTGGCCGCCGCGGTGGAACGGGCCACCGCCGCCGACCACGCCCACCTCGACGAGGTGAACCGGCTGCTCGAACGGGCCGTCCGCGACGACGATCCGCAGACCTACCACCGGCAGAGCCGGCACTTCCACCTCGGTCTCGCCCGTCCCGCGCGCATGCAGCGCCTGCTGCACATGCTCGAATCCGCTTGGAACATCACTGAACCCGTGCAGTTGATGGTGCACGTCGACCGTTCCGACCGGGCACTGCTGCACGACGATCACCGGAGGATGCTCGAGGCGTTCCGGTGCGGTGACGTCGAGAAGCTGCTCGCCACCGCCGCAGAACACAACAAACGCCTCAACGGCGTCGTCACGTCGCTGCCCACGGACAACGGTCTCATCGCCGACGACGACGCCGGTTCCTGAGCGCGGAGAATATATTCTGCGCGCAACGGCGGCGAAATATCCCCCGGCTAACTTCCCTGCATCGAGTATTCCCACGACTCCGCGCAGACAGGGAACGACCATGACAGACACCAGGGATCTGCCGCCGGGCACCAGGGTCGGCGCATATGACGCGATCGAAGCCGCGGGCCACCCCGTCGGCTCCGGGCTGATCAAGCCCGGATACGACCCGCGGCTGACCAACGAGGACCTCGCCCCACTGCGCAAGCAGAGCTGGTCGTCCTACAACATCTTCGCGTTCTGGATGTCGGATGTGCACAGCGTCGGCGGGTACGTCACCGCGGGCAGCCTCTTCGCGCTCGGCCTGGCCAGCTGGCAGGTGCTCATCGCGCTGCTGGTCGGCATCGTCATCGTCAACGTGTTCTGCAACCTGGTCGCGAAACCGAGCCAGGTGACCGGCGTGCCCTATCCCGTGATCTGCCGCAGCGTCTTCGGCGTGCTGGGCGCCAACATCCCGGCCATCATCCGCGGGCTGATCGCGGTGGCCTGGTACGGAATCCAGACCTACCTGGCGTCAGCGGCCCTCGATGTGGTGCTGCTGAAACTGTTCCCCGGGCTGGCCCCGTACGCCGACGTCGACGAGTACGGCTTCCTCGGCCTGCCGCTGCTGGGCTGGGCCAGCTTCATCGTGCTGTGGATCCTGCAGGCGTGCGTGTTCTGGCGCGGAATGGAGTCGATCCGCAGGTTCATCGACTTCTGCGGTCCTGCGGTGTACGTCGTGATGTTCATCCTCTGCGGCTACCTGATCTACAAGGCCGGTTGGGGCGCAATCGATCTGAACCTCGGTGACGTGAAGTACACCGGCTTGGAATCGATTCCGGTCATGCTCGGCGCGATCGCCCTGGTGGTGTCCTACTTCTCCGGGCCGATGCTGAACTTCGGCGACTTCTCCCGCTACGGCAAGTCGTTCGCCGCCGTCAAACGCGGCAACTTCCTCGGGCTGCCGGTGAACTTCCTGGTGTTCTCGATCCTGGTGGTGGTGACCGCGTCGCTGACCGTGCCGGTGTTCGGTGAGCTCATCACCGATCCGGTCGCGACGGTGGCCCGCATCGACAGCACCTTCGCGATCGTGTTGGGGGCGTTGACGTTCACGATCGCCACGATCGGCATCAACATCGTCGCCAACTTCATCTCCCCCGCGTTCGACTTCTCGAACGTCAGCCCGCAGCGCATCAGCTGGCGCGCCGGCGGCATGATCGCGGCGGTGGGTTCGGTACTGATCACCCCGTGGAATCTGTACAACAATCCCGAGGTCATCCACTACACGCTCGAGACGCTCGGCGCGTTCATCGGCCCGCTGTTCGGGGTGCTGATCGCCGATTACTACCTGATCCACAAGCAGAAGGTGGTCGTCGACGACATGTTCACGCTGTCGGAGTCCGGAAACTACTGGTACAGCAAGGGTTACAACCCCGTCGCGGTGATCGCCACGGTGATCGGCGCCGTCCTCGCGGTGATCCCGGTACTCCTCGGCGGATCGGTCGCCGGTATGCACACCGCCGCGCAGTACAGCTGGTTCATCGGCTGCGGCGTCGGGTTCGCGGTGTACTACGCCCTGGCGACCCGGGGGAAGTGGAAGGTCGGCCCGCTTCGGGAACCGGTCGAACAGGCACCGCCCGCCACCGTCTAGTTCCGCGCGTCACTCCCCGGCTCGGTTTCCGCGCCGGGGAGTCCGCGCGTCCCGACATTCCACGACTGACATGTCGAACTACGCTGAGTGCGTGAGTTTGCGCATCGCGGCGCTCGGCCTGCTCGCCCAACACCCGGGCAGCGGTTACGACCTGCTCAAGAGGTTCGAGAGTTCGATGGCCAACGTCTGGCCTGCCACCCAGAGCCAGCTGTACGGAGAGCTGAACAAGCTCGCCGCCACCGGGCTGATCGAGGTCGCCGGCGTCGGACCGCGCAACCGCAAGGAGTACCGGGTCACCGACGCCGGACGCGCCGAACTGGTCCGCTGGGTCACCAATCCGCAGGACGACCCACCGACGCGCAGCACCGAACTGCTGCGGGTGTTCCTGCTCGGCGAGCTGCCGGCCGAGGACGCGTGCAAACACCTCATGGCCGTCGCCGAACACGCGCAGGCCGAGCTCACCCGCCTCAAGGCGCTGCGGGACTCCCGGGAGTGGAGCGACGAGGATGCGTCGTTCTACGGCCGGGCTGCCCTGGAGTACGGGCTGCGACTGTGCGCGATGGAAGCCGATTGGGCCCGCGGGGTGGCGGAGCAGATCGGGCGGCGCTCACGCTGACCGTTGCATCGCGATAGCTTCCGATATATCGTTAACGTATCGGAAGCGCGTTCGTGCTTCCTCGACCACGAAGGACTCACGACCATGAGCAACCCATTCACCCCACCCGGCGGATTCGGATTCGGCTTCGGCCCGATCGACCGGCGCGCACTGCACGAGCAGCGGCGCCAGGCCCGCCGCGATTTCCGCGAACAGCGGCGCGAGCAGTGCCGCACCGACTGCGTCAACGAACACGGCTTCGGACCCGGTTTCGGCCGGGCACCCGGCCCCGGCCCCGGCTTCGAATTCGGTTTCGACCCGCGCGGCGGCTTCGGCTTCGGCTTCGGGCCCGGCCCGCGCGGCAGGCGCGGGGGCGGCCGCGGCCGCGGACGGCGCGGTGACGTGCGCGCCGCGATCCTCAGCCTGCTGGCCGAACGGCCGATGCACGGCTACGAGATGATCCAGGAGATCGCCGAACGCAGCGACGGCCTGTGGAAACCCAGTCCCGGCTCGGTGTATCCGACACTGCAACTGCTGGTCGACGAGGGACTCATCGTCGGTACCGAGACGGAGGGCAGCAAGAAGCTGTTCGAGCTCACCGACGACGGCCGCGCCGCCGCGCAGAAGGTGGAAACCCCGCCGTGGGAGCAGATCGCCGACGACGCCGGACCCGGTCACGCCAACCTGCGCAGCGCCGTCGGACAGCTGATGGGCGCCGTCGCGCAGTCGGCCTACGCCGCCAACGAGGACCAGCAGGCGCGCATCCTCGAGATCGTCAACAACGCCCGCCGCGAGATCTACGGCGTGCTCGGCGAGGAGTAGCCGGTCACTCCACGTCGACCCAGTCGAGGGTGCGCTGGACGGCCTTGCGCCAGCCGGCGTATCCCTCGGCGCGCTGGTCGTCGGTCCACGACGGCGTCCAGCGCTTGTCCTCCTGCCAGTTGCGGCGCAGATCGTCGGCCCCGTCCCAGAACCCGACCGCCAGCCCGGCCGCGTAACCCGCTCCCAGCGCGGTGGTTTCGGCCACGACCGGCCGCACCACGTCGACGCCCAGCACGTCGGCCTGGATCTGCATGCACAGGTTGTTGGCGGTGATGCCGCCGTCGACCTTGAGCACCTCGAGGTGCACACCGGAGTCGGCTTCCATCGCGTCGACGACGTCGCGGCTCTGGTAACAGATCGCCTCGAGCGTGGCGCGGGCGACGTGGGCGTTCGTGTTGTAGCGGGACAGCCCGACGATCGCGCCGCGGGCATCCGAACGCCAGTACGGGGCGAACAGCCCGGAGAACGCGGGCACGAAGTACACCCCGCCGTTGTCGTCGACCTGGCGCGCCAGCGCTTCGCTCTGCGCCGCACCGCTGATGATCCCGAGCTGATCACGCAGCCACTGCACCGCCGAACCGGTCACCGCGATCGAACCCTCAAGGGCGTAAACGGGTTTGGCGTCCCCGAACTGGTAGCAGACCGTGGTGAGCAGCCCGTTCTCCGAACGCACGATCTTCTCGCCGGTGTTGAGTAGCAGGAAATTGCCTGTGCCGTAGGTGTTCTTGGCCTCCCCCGCCGACAGGCACACCTGCCCGACCATCGCGGCCTGCTGATCGCCGAGGATGCCGGTGATCGGCACCTCCCCGCCGAGCGGTCCGTCCTCGCGCGTGACGCCGTGACACTCCGGACACGACGACGGTTTGATCTCCGGCAGCATCTGACGCGGAATCCCGAAGAACGACAACAACTCGTCGTCCCAGTCGAGCGTCTCCAGATCCATCAGCATGGTGCGGCTGGCGTTGGTCACGTCGGTGACGTGCACGCCGCCGCGCGGCCCGCCGGTCAGGTTCCACACCACCCAGCTGTCGGCGGTGCCGAAGAGCGCATCCCCCTTCTCGGCGGCCTCCCGCACCCCGTCGACGTTGTCGAGGATCCACTGCACCTTGCCTGCGGAGAAGTACGTGGCGGGAGGCAGCCCGGCCTTGCGGCGGATCACATCACCGCGGCCGTCGCGGTCGAGTGCGGTGGCGATGCGGTCGGTGCGGGTGTCCTGCCAGACGATCGCGTTGTAGTACGGCCGCCCGGTGCGGCGGTTCCACACCAGCGCGGTCTCGCGCTGGTTGGTGATCCCGAGCGCGCACAAATCGGTCGCCGAGAGATTGGTGCGGTTGAGCGCCGACTGGAGCACCGATGCCGTGCGCTCCCAGATCTCCACCGGGTTGTGCTCGACCCAGCCGGCCTTGGGCAGGATCTGCTCGTGTTCGAGTTGGTGGCGGCCGACCTCGGCGCCGTCGTGGTCGAAGATCATGCACCGCGTGCTGGTGGTGCCCTGGTCGATGGCTGCTACAAAGTCGGCCGGCATTCGACCATGATGGCGTACATGGGTACGGAGACCGCCGACATCGACCGGATGCCCCGCGGGGGCCCGCACGCATCGTGTCTGGACCGGCTGCTGGAGACAGACCGCCTGGAGTACCTCGACCGCGACTCGGACCTTCCTGCCGACGTCGCACGTAAACGCAGCGTGGTCCAAGCCCTGGAGCGCATGGGTGGGTTGTTCGGCCAACACGACAAGTTCGTCGAGATCGCGCTGGCCGAGATCGCCGACGTCCCCGATCCGAAGGTGCTCGAACTGGGCGCGGGCCACGGTGAACTGTCCCGAAGACTGCTCGACGCGCATCCCACCGCGCAGGTGACCGTCACCGACCTCGACGAGACGTCGGTCGCCGCGATGGCCGAGAGCGAACTCGGCGACCATCCGCGGGCCCGGGTCCGGACCATGGACGCCACCGCCATCGACGCCCCCGACCGCGCGTTCGACCTCGCGGTGTTCGTGCTGTCCTTCCACCACCTGTCGCCGGCGCAGGCGGCCCGCGCGATCGCCGAGGGCACCCGGGTCGCCGACACGCTGCTGATCGTCGACCTGCCCCGTCCGCCCGCTCCGCTGCACGTGCTGCGGCTGCTGACGATGCTGCCGTTGGCGCCGTTCGTCCCGTTCGTGCACGACGGGGTGATCAGCTCGCTGCGCACCTACAGCCCGGCGGCGCTGCGCGCCCTGGCCGCGCACGCCGACCCCGCGATCGAGGTGCAGTTGCGCGGTGGGCTGCTCAGCGAGCAGATCGTCGTGGCCAGGCGGCGGCGCGACTAAGAATCACGGCGCGCACAAACGTTGTGCCGTCACCCCGTTTCGGGGCTAATGACGCAACGTGACCATCGCCGACCCGCCGATCACCCCGGGAACCGACGCCGCCGAACCCGACGAACGCCGGGTGCGCACCGCCCTGTTGTCGAGCCTGGTCGGGACGATGATCGAGTGGTACGACTTCTTCCTCTACGCCACCGCCGCGAGCCTGGTGTTCAACCATGCGTTCTTCCCGGACCAGAGTTCCTTCGTCGGGACCATGCTGTCGTTCGCGACATTCGCCGTCGGCTTCGTGGTGCGGCCGATCGGCGGGTTCGTGTTCGGGCACATCGGTGACCGCATCGGCCGCAAGCGCACGCTCGCGCTGACGATGTTCCTGATGGGCGGCGCGACGGCGCTCATGGGTGTGTTGCCGACGGCCGCGCAGATCGGGGTGCTGGCGCCGGTGCTGCTGTTGCTGCTGCGCATGGCGCAGGGCTTCGCGCTGGGCGGCGAATGGGCCGGGGCGGTACTGCTGGCCGTCGAGCACAGTCCCGCGAAACGCCGCGGGTTCTCCGGCAGCGTCCCGCAGATCGGCCTCGCCCTCGGTCTGGCGCTCGGCACCGGCGTGTTCGCGCTGCTGCAGGTCGCGCTGCCCGACGAGGCGTTCCTGTCCTACGGCTGGCGGATCGCGTTCCTGGTCAGCGTCGTGCTGGTGATCTTCGGGGTGGTGGTGCGGCTCAAGGCGGCCGAGACGCCGGCCTTCGAGAAGGTCCGCGCCGACGACGAGCGCTCCGCGGTGCCGGTCAAGGAGATCTTCCGTCCGCCGGTGCTGAAGACGACCGTGCTGGGCATGCTGTCGCGCTGGGGTGAGGGCGCCGCGTTCAACACGTGGGGCGTGTTCGCGATCTCGTACGCGACGGCCACCCTGCACTTCGAGAAGGTGCCGGTGCTGATCGTCGTGACGGTGTCGGCGCTGTTGATGGCGGTGCTGCTGCCGGTGTCCGGGATGCTGGTGGACCGGTTCGGCGCCAAGCTGGTGTACGGCACCGGCATCGCCGCCTACGCGGCCGCGGTGTTCCCGGTGTTCGCACTGTTCGACACCGGCAGCATGGTGGCCTACACCGTCGGCATGGTGGTGGTGTTCGGCGTCATCCACGCGTGGTTCTACGGCGCCCAGGGGACGCTGTACGCGTCGCTGTTCCCGACCCGGATCCGCTACACGGGGCTGTCCACCGTCTATCAGCTCTCCGGTGTCTACGCGTCGGGGCTGACGCCGCTGATCCTGACCGCGCTGATCGCCGCCGGGGGCAACACCCCGTGGCTCGCGTGCGGCTATCTCGTCGTGACGGCGTTGATCAGCGTCGTGGCCACGCTGCTGTTGCGTCCGCGCGCACTCGCCGACCTCTGAGGGCTCCCCCCTCCTCCCGCGAGCGTGCGTGTCTGAGCCCGACACGCCGTGCATATGTCAGCACTTTGCGCACGCTCGCGGCGCGTCGTCACACCGTGACCGAGGCCCCGCGGTCGAGTTCGATGACCCGTTCGGCCAGGCCCCGCCGTTTCATCTCGTCGAGGAAGTCCGACAGCGGTGAGGCGAACACCCCGTAGTCGTTGAAGTGCACGGGGATGATCTTCGGCAGGTCGAGCAGTTCGGCGGCGCCCGCCCCCTGTCCGCCGTCCATCGTCACGGTCAGCCCGAACGGCAGGTGCCTGCCGAACGGCAGCCGGGTGCCGCCGAGGTGCAGGACGCCGGCGTCGATGTCGGGGAAGCGGCGCGGGATCTCGCCGAGCTCCTCGATCAGCAGCGTGTCACCGGAGATGTAGAGCCGCCGCGTGGCGCCGTCGGCACCCGACACCTCCACCATCGAGCCCATCACCGGCGGCAGCACGCGGTTGATCGGTGTCGGTGCGTGCCGCCCCGGCAGTGCGGTGACGGTGACCGTGGTGGAGCCCTTGGTGATCGTGTGCTGCTGCCATGTCTGCAGCGCGACGGAGTGGTCGAAGCCCCGGCGCCGCAACCGTTTGGCGGCATGCGGTGTGGTCAGCACGGGCAGCGAACGGTCGAGCCCCTGCTGCGCCTTCCGGTCCCAGTGGTCACCGTGCATGTGGGACAACAGCACCGCGTCCAGCGGCGGTAGCCGGTCGATGTCGAGCGCCGGATCGTGCAGCCGCTTCGACAACAACCCGTAGCCCAGATAGGCGTGCTCGCCTCGGTGCAGGAAGTTGGGGTCCGTCAGCAGCGTGATGCCATCAGCGGTCAGCAGCGTGGTGGCGTTACCGATGAAGGTGACGGTGATGTCCATGAGGCGGTGCTACCCAAGTTCGCCCGGGATATGCACACACCGATCGAAGCGGTACCCGGGCAGGCGTCACTAGCATCGGCGGAGTGGGCGAAGAAGTGAAGCAGACCGACTTCAGCCGGGCACACCGCCGCGAGTACCGCCGCAAGGTGCAGCTGTGCCTCGATGTGTTCGAGACGATGCTGGCGCAGTCCAGCTTCGAATTCGAGCGGCCGCTGACCGGTATGGAGATCGAGTGCAACCTCGTCGACGGTGACTACCAGCCCGCGATGAGCAATTCCGAGGTGCTCGCAGCGATCGCCGATCCGGCCTACCAGACCGAATTGGGCGCCTACAACATCGAATTCAACGTGCCGCCGCGACCGCTGCCCGGCCGCGCCGCGCTCGACCTGGAGGCCGACGTGCGCGCCAGCCTCAACGCCGCCGAGGAGAAGGCCGGCGCCGACGGCGCGCACATCGTGATGATCGGCATCCTGCCGACGCTGATGCCCGAACATCTGGCCAGCGACTGGATGAGCAAGTCGACGCGGTATCAGGCGCTCAACGATTCGATCTTCACCGCGCGCGGCGAGGACATCCTCATCGACATCTCCGGCCCGGAGCGGTTGAGCCTGCAGGCGGCGTCCATCGCCCCGGAATCGGCGTGTACGAGCATGCAGCTGCACCTGCAGGTCTCCCCCGCCGATTTCGCGCGCAACTGGAACGCCGCGCAGGTCATCGCCGGACCGCAACTGGCGCTGGGTGCGAACTCCCCGTATTTCTTCGGCCACGAGCTGTGGGCCGAGACCCGCATCGAACTGTTCACCCAGGCCACCGACACCCGGCCCGACGAGCTGAAGACCCAGGGGGTGCGGCCCCGGGTGTGGTTCGGCGAGCGCTGGATCACCTCGATCTTCGACTTGTTCGAGGAGAACGTCCGCTACTTCCCGTCGCTGCTGCCCGAGGTCTCCGACGAAGACCCCGTCGGCGAACTCGCGGCCGGCCGCACCCCGAAACTCTCGGAGCTGCGGCTGCACAACGGCACCATCTACCGGTGGAACCGCCCCGTCTACGACGTGGTGAACGGCAAACCGCATCTTCGGGTGGAGAACCGGGTGCTGCCCGCAGGCCCGACGGTCATCGACATGCTCGCCAATTCGGCGTTCTACTACGGCATGCTGCGCACGATGTCCGAGGAGGACCGGCCGCTGTGGACGAAGCTGAGCTTCGCCGCGGCCGAGCACAACTTCCGCGACGCCGCCCAGCACGGGATGGACGCCCGGCTGTACTGGCCGGGCGTGGGTGAGGTGACCCCCGACGAGCTGGTGTTGCGGCAGCTACTTCCGATGGCCGACGAGGGTCTGCGCCGGTGGGGCGTGGCCGCCGAGGTCCGTGACCGCTACCTCGGGGTCATCGAAGGCCGCGCCAAGACCGGCCGCAACGGCGCTGCCTGGCAGATCGCGACGGTGCACGCACTGCAGGAACGCGGCCTCTCCCGGCCGGCCGCGCTGGCCGAGATGCTGCGTTTGTACTGTCAGCGCATGCACAGCAACGAACCCGTGCACTCGTGGGACGGTCCCGCGTAGGTTGGCGACATGACCTCTGACGTGATGGATTGGGACAGCGCATACCGGGGCGACGGGGTCTTCACCGGTCCTCCGCCGTGGAGCATCGGGGAACCCCAGCCCGAGCTCGCCGCGCTGCACCGCGCCGGCCGCTTCCGCAGCGACGTGCTCGACGCCGGATGCGGCCACGCCGAGTTGGCGCTCGCACTCGCCGAGGACGGCTACACCGTCGTCGGCCTCGACATCAGCCCGACCGCGATCGCCGCCGCCGACAAGGCCGCCCAGTTGCGCGGTCTGGCGACCGCGAGTTTCGCCCAGGCCGACATCACCTCGTTCACCGGGTACGACGGGCGCTTCAGCACCGTCCTCGACAGCACGCTGTTCCATTCGCTGCCCGTCGAGGGCCGCGACGGCTATCTGCGGTCCATCCACCGGGCCGCCGCGCCCGGTGCGCAGCTGTTCATCCTGGCCTTCGCCAAGGGCGCCTTCCCGGCCGAACTGGAGACCAAGCCCCACGAGGTCGACGAGTCCGAACTCCGGGACGCGGTGGCACGGCACTGGACCGTCGACGACATCCGCCCGGCCTTCATCCACGCCAACGCGCTGGCGATGCCGGGGATCCCCGCCGAGGCGCCCTACGACCAGGACGACAAGGGCCGGTTGAAGTTCCCGGCGTTCCTGCTGACCGCGCACAAAGACGGCTAGGGGTTCAGATCGTCGATGCGTCGGCCAGCGCGGCGGCCGTCAGTTCGAGGTCGTCGGAGGTGACGTCGACATGTGGTGAGAGCCGCAGCACGGGCGCCGTCAGCTCGTTCGGGGCGCGCCGGGCGTCGCACGCGGTGGTGACGATGCCACGTTCGGCGATCAGCCATGCCCGCACCCGGTGCGGGTCGGCGCCGCCGGTCGGCTCCAGCGTGGTGATGGCCGTCGGCTCGTCGACCGGTTCCACCACCCGCCACCCCGCGACATCGGCCATCGCCGTCCGGGTCAGCCGGCCGACCTCTGCCAGCCGTGCCCTGACGTTGCCGTCACCCGCGGCCAGATGCTCGCCGATGGCAACCGAAAAGCCCACCCGCGCTGCGGCATTCGATTCACCGTGGGACAACTGCTGCAGGACGGTCAGCGGCGCAGCGGGATCCGACGGCGGGAAGCGCGGCCGCAGCCTGTCCGCGAGCTCCGGGTGGACTGCCAGCACCCCGACCCCTCGCGGGCCGGCCAGCCACTTGCGCGACGCGGAGTAGATCGCGGCGGGCGCCACCGCGCAGTCGAGATGCCCGAGCGCCTGAGCGGCGTCGACCACGAGTGGCAACCCGAGGTCCCGGCACACCTCGGCGAGTGGCGCCAGCGGCTGCGCGATGCCGCGGTGGCTGCCCAGCGGCGTCAGGTGCACCAACCCGGGGCGGTCCCGCGCCAGCACGTCGGCGGCGGCGTCGACGCGTAAGCGCCCGTCTTCGTCGACGGGAAGCGCCGACACCCGGAATCCGTTGGCCGCCAGCAGAGCGAGGTTCGGGCCGTACTCGCCGGGCAGGCACGCCGCCGTGCGGTCACCGTCCCAGCTGTCCAGCAACAGCGACAGGGCGTGGTTGGCGCCGGTGGTGAAGACGACGTCGGTGGCCGCCAGCCCGGTGAGTGCGGCGACGGCGGCGCGGCCCGCGTCGAGCACCGGCGCCGCGGCGTCGAGCGCGACGTAGCCGCCCACCTCGGCCTCGTGGCGGGCGTGCTGGGCGGCGGCGTCGATGGCGGCGAAGCCCTGCCGCGAGCAGGCCCCGCTGTCGAGGTGCACACCGGCCGCTTTGGGTCGCGCCGCGCGCCAGCGCTCCGCCAGTGTCTCGGTCACTTCACCGCCAGCGACAGGCCGAAGTCGCCCGCGGAATCGGTCCACCAGTGGGTCCGGCGCAGGCCCGCGGCGGCGAGTTCGGCGGCGACGTCCTCGGGCCGGAACTTGCATGACACCTCGGTGAGCATCTCCTCACCCTCGGCGAAGTCGACGTCCAGGTCAAGCGCTCCGACATGCACACGGTGCGAAGCTGTTGCGCGCAACCACATTTCGATGCGCTGCTCGTCGGCGTTCCACCGGGCGACGTGCGCGAACGCGTCGATGTCGAAGTCGGCGTCGAGCTCGCGATTGACGACGGCGAGCACATTGCGGTTGAACCGCGCCGTCACCCCTTGGCTGTCGTCGTAGGCGCGGACCAGCCGGCCGGTGTCCTTGACCAGATCGGTGCCCAGCAGCAGTGCGTCACCGGGCGCCATGGTGTCGGCGAGCGTCGCGAGGAACTCCGCGCGCGGCGCCGCGGTGAGGTTGCCGATCGTCGACCCGAGGAACGCGATCACCCGTCGGCCGCCCTGGGGGATCTTGCCGAGATGCTCCTCGAAATCGCCGCACACCGCCTCGATGTCGAGGCCCGGATACTCCGTCTCCAGTGCCGCGCCGGCGCTGCGCAGCACGCTGGGGTCCACGTCGAAGGGGACGAACCGGCGCAGCGATCCGTGCTCGCGCAGCGCCGACAACAGCATCCGCGTCTTCTCCGATGTGCCGCTGCCCAGTTCGACCAGTGTGTCGGCGGCGGTGGCGGCGGCGATCTCGGCGGAACGGTCGCGCAGGATCTGCGCCTCGGCGCGCGTCGGGTAGTACTCGGGCAGCCGGGTGATCTGGTCGAACAGGTCGCTGCCGGCGGCGTCGTAGAACCACTTGGGCGGCAACGATTTCGGCGTGGCGGTCAACCCGTCGCGCACATCGCGGCGCAACGCCTGTGCGGCGGAGTCGGCCGCCAGGTAGGTGGCCAGGCTGAATGTCATACCGGTCCTTTCAGCGCGGTCAGCTGCACCGCTGACCCGTCGGTGCGGACCAGGTGGCGGTCCGGGATCTCCTCCCAGCGCGGGTCGTCGTCGTAGGGTTCGCTGGCCAGGGCCACACCGGCACCGGTGCGCAGCACCGACAGGGTGTCACCCCAGGTGGTGGCCACCATCTCGGATCCGTTGGCGGCGAGGATGTTCAGTCGCGCGTCGGGTGCGCGGCCGGCCACCTCGGTGACGGTCTCGCCGAGCCGGTCCATGCCCCGGTCGAAGATCAGCGCGGCGAGCAACGCGCTGTCGACCGTCGATTCGGCGAGGGCGGACAGCGGCAGCACCGCCCGGTCGACGAGCCCGTTGTGCGACAGCAGCCACGTCCCGTCGGTGAAGGGGGCGGAGGCCGTCGGCTCGATGGGCATCCCGATGCTGGCCGACCGGACCGCGCCCACCACGCATCCGCTTCGCAGCGCGGGCGCGACCGACGCGAACGACGCATCACCCCACAGCGGCGCGGCGCTGCGCCACCGGCGGGCGACCTCGCCGTCAAAGAAGCCGACACCCCACCCGTCGGCGTTCATCAGTCCGTGCTTCTGGCGGCGCGGCGCATAGGACTGCACCAGCAGGCCGTAGGGCGGGTCGAGCAGCAGTTCGCTGACCGTGCGCGGCGCCCCCAACCAGCCGAGGTGACGGCACATCAGCTGTCGCCCTCCGACCACGCCAGCCGGACGCCGGAGAAGATCTGCCTGCGGATCGGGTGGTCCCAGTTGCGGAAGCTGGGCCGCAGGATGTCGGCTGCCACCGCCCACGAGCCGCCGCGCAGCACGCGGTAGTCGCCGGATCCGGTCCCGTCGAAGAACGGCTGCGAGTAGCGGTCGTAGATCATCGGGGTGAACCCGGGCCACGGCCGCAGCGTCGAGGTGGTCCATTCCCACACGTCGCCGAGCATCTGTTCGGCGCCGTAGGCCGACGCGCCGGCCGGGTAGGCGCCGACGGGCGCGGGCCGCAGCGCGTCCCCGCCGAGGTTGGCCAGATGCGCGGTCGGCGCCGAGGACCCCCACGGGTAGCGGCGGCGCTGTCCGGCCGCCGGATCCCATGCGCAGGCCTTCTCCCATTCGACCTCGGTGGGCAGCCGCGCTCCCGCCCATGCCGCGTAGGCCTCGGCTTCGAAGAACGTGACGTGCTGGACCGGTTCGTCGGGGCGGATCTCCTCGACGTGCCCGAACCGGGTGCGGGTGCCGTCGCCGTTCCAGAATTGCGGTGCGGTCAACGCGGCCGCCTGGCGGTGCGCCCAGCCGGGCTCCGACCACCACTGCCGCCGGTCGTATCCGCCGTCGTCGACGAACTGCTGCCATTCGCCGTTTGTGACCGGTACCCGGCCGATCCGGAACCCGGGGACGTCGACCACGTGGGCGGGCTGTTCGTTGTCCAGCGAATGCGGTTCGGTGACGGCGTCGACGCCGAGCACGAATGGTCCGCCCGGCACCGGCACCGAGGTGCCGGCGAGGCCGGGCCGGCCCTGCGGCAGCGGTGCGCCGGGGTCGAGCAGCGGCGCCCCCGACCGCAGGTTGAGCGCCTGCAGCATGGTCTCGTCGTGCTGGTTCTCGTGGCTGATCACCAACGCGTAGCGGAAACCCGCGTCGTCGTCCCCGGGCAGCGCGTCGAGGGTGTCGAGCACCTTGTTCCGGACGGTCTCGCAGTAGGCGCGGGCATCGGTCGGCGGCAGCAGCGGCAGGTTCACCCGGCTGGCGCGCGAGTTCTCGAACGCGTCGTAGAGGCGTTCGACACCGGGTGCGAGCATGCCGGGCCGGTCGGCGTTGCCGTCACGCAACAGCCACAGCTCCTCCTGCTGCCCGATGTGGGCGAGGTCCCACACCAGCGGGCTCATCAGGGGGTCGTACTGGCGCCGCAACTCCGCGTCGTCGAAGTCGACCAGTCGAAGGGTGCGCTCGCGCGCCCGGATCAGTCCGTCGGCCAAGGTGTCACGTGGAGTCAAGACTCACCTTTCGCGAGTTGGCGCACCGCCGGGCCGATTCCGTGTGCGACGGCCCGGTCGGCGAAGTCGTCGGCCGGGGATCTGCCTTCTTCGACCGAACGCACGAGTTGGCGCATCGATTCCATGATCGGCGCGGGTGCCCGCTCGGCGGCGGTCTCGACGCAGCGCAGCGCCGCCGTGTGCAACCGGCGGTCGCCCAGACCGGTGCGCGCGGCGCGGTCCCATGCGGTGGCCACCGGCTCGGTGGCCTCCGCTGCGATGTCCGCGGCGACCGGATCGTCGAGCAGGGTGGCCAGGGTGAACGCGACCGCCGGCCACAGTGCGTCGGAAACGGCGTCCAGGTACCGGATTTCGAGCCATCGACGGGGTCGCACCGGCGGGAACAGTGTCGTGAGGTGGTAGTCGAGGTCGGCCCGCGTCGGGCGCCGGCCGCCGAGGATCGCACGCCCGTCGGCCCAGTCGGCGAACGGTACCCAGTTGGTCACCGCGACCGGATCCGGGCTGTGCACCAGCATCACCGGGGCGCGCAGCGCGTACCGGGCCCAGTCGCTGGCCGGGTCGTCGCCGCTGGCGCCGAGTATCGGACCGCAGCGCGCCTCGTCGAGCTCCCCCCAGACCCACTGTCGGCTGCTGCGCCATCCGGAGAACCGGCCGGCCAGCAGCGGAGAGTTGCCGGTGACGGCGATCATCGTCGGGCCAAGCGCATGCGCCAGGCGGACCCGGTCGGCCCAGCCGCGGCGCGGGCCGGCGTCGAGGTTGAGCTGGACCGACGCCGTCGCCGTCATCATGAAGGCACCGGCCGCCCCGGTGCCGCTGGCGCTGAAGAACTCCTCCATCGCCGAGTATCTGGCGCCGGGGTTGACGCGGCGCGGCCGGCGCAGCGGGTCTGCGCCGAGCAACACCAGTCCGAGACCGCGCTGCGCGAAGGCCGTCCGCAGCACCGCACGGTCGGCGGTCATCGCCGCGATCGCAGCCATGGGGCCGTCGGCGGGAGGGCCGGACAGTTCGACGGCGCCGCCGGGTTCGACGGTGATCCGGCTGCCGCCGGGTAGCGCACCGACGCTCGCGATCGCGTCGGTCACCTCGCCCCAGCCGGGGCGCCGGCCGGGATCGGCCAGATCGAAGGAGTGCGCCTCGATCTCGAGGCCCACCCGGCCGACCGGACCGTCGTGCAGACAGTGTGCGGAGATGTACTCGGCGGCTTGGGCTGCCGAGCTGAATTCGTCGGGTGCCGCGTCGCACCCGGGGTCACACGGGATCGGAACGGTCAACTCAACCCATCCTCCCGGGTCCGGAGCCTGGGGCCGGACCGCTGGTAGGCAGCCGCGGGATCGGTTGATCACCGCTTCCGTCCTCATTGTCCAGAGCGGACCGACAAGTTCACCTCAATTTATGGGTGACGGCTCGGTGACATGTGCGTGTCCCCGTTGGGCGCTCATTGCCCGAGCGTGTTCTGCATGGCGCCGGCCAGCACGTTGACGGCAGGTCCTCCGTTGCCGGATTGGCAAACTTTTGCTTGCAAAAGCACATTTTCGCGCTTGCGGGTGGTGGTGAAGCAGCGCCGGTCCGTGCCGGCCTCCTGCTTGACCCAGTCGGCGTCCGCGGGGCCGGGCGGTCCACCGCTGAAGGTCCACACCTGGGTGGTGAAGTTGTCGAGGTGCATTGCGGTGGTCTGGCCCGCGCACCCCGCGGTGCGGTCGACGACCCTTCGGTACGCGCGGTCGGCGGCGTCGACGGTGGCGAACACCCCGACGGCCTGTTTGACCAGGTGGGTGGCGTCGGTCGGGGATTCCTGCGCGACGGCACCGTTGAACGACGCGAGGTCGGGATCGTTGAAGACCTCTGGCAGGCCGACGTCGGCCCAGTTGTTGCACGCCGGGTTGTCGACGTAGAAGTTCTGTACCGGGTGGGTGAAGAACGATTCCCAGCGCAGCGAGGCGCCGACGACGTTGCCCACCGACCCCTTCCCGAGCACGGCGTAGTTGACCACGCCGGGATCGGAGGGGCGGGCCTGTGCGGGGGCCGCCGCGGCCAGCGCGAGGCCGGCGACGGCGACACCCACCAGGAACCGCATCGGCGCTAGACCTTCGCCGACAGCTTCACGTCGATGTTGCCGCGGGTGGCCTTCGAGTACGGGCAGAAGGCGTGCGCCTTCTCCATGAGGTCGTCGGCGACGGACTGCTCGAGCCCGGGCAGGTAGCCGATCAGGTGAGCGGTCAGACCGAAGCCGCCCTCCGAGTCCGGGCCGAAGCCGACCTGAGCGGTGATCGCGGACGCCTCGTCGATCTCGATGTCGTTGTTCTTGGCCTGCAGGCGCAGCGCGCCGAGGAAGCATGCGGCGTAGCCGGCCGAGAAGAGCAGTTCCGGGTTGACGCCTTCACCGCTGCCGCCCAGTTCCTTGGGCGAGCGGGTGTCGAAGTCGATCTTGTCGTCGCTGGACTTCACGTGACCGTTGCGGCCGCCGCCGCTGGCCGTCGACTCTGCGGTGTACTTCACTTCGATGCTCATGGTCCACGATCATGCCAGCCTGGTCTGAGACGGCAAGACGCCCCGGCCGCGAGTGCGACCGGGGCGTCGTGTGGGGCTGCAGAGAAACGGCTATGCCTGCGCGCCGACCTTCACCTTCGGTTCGGCGCTGTCACCGGCGACGGCGCTCTGGCCTTCCTGCGGCGGCTGCTGCGCGGCGCCGTCGGCCTCGGCCAGTTTGGCCTTGACCCCCGCCTCGACCTTGGCGCCGAGGTCGGCGTCGACGTTGCGCCAGTACTGGTACACCCGCTCCAGCACCTCGGGCGTCACACCGTTCGAGGCGTGCCCGATGATGTTGTGCGCCAGGCGCTCCCGCTCCTCGGCGGTCATCACGTCACGCACCAGGGTGCCGGCCTGGCCGAAGTCGTCGTCCTCGGCGTGCCGGAGGTAACCCGCGCGCACGGCCGTGCCGTCGAAGCCCCACTGGCCGCCGTCGCCGGCGCGTTCGGGGTCGGCGTGCGGACCGCCGTAGGAGTTCGGCGCGTACACCGGAACGTCAGGGCCGTTGAAGGTGTGGCGCATCGCGCCCTCCTTGGAGTAGGAGTTCACCTCGGCGGCGCGGGCCCGGTTCGGGGGCAGCTCGGCGTAGTTGGTGCCGACCCGGTAGCGCTGTGCGTCGGCGTAGGAGAAGACCCGGCCGAGCAGCATCTTGTCCGGCGAGAAACCGATGCCGGGCACGATGTTCGACGGGGCGAACGCGGCCTGCTCGATCTCGACGAAGTAGTTCTGCGGGTTGCGGTTCAGCGTCCACGTGCCGACCTCGATGAGCGGATAGTCCTTGTGCGACCACACCTTGGTCAGGTCGAACGGGTTGAACCGGTAGGACTCGGCCTCGTCGACGGGCATGATCTGGACCTTCAGCGTCCAGCTCGGGAACTCGCCACTCTCGATGGCGTTCCACAGGTCGGCGCGGTGGTAGTCGGGATCGCTGCCCGCCAGCCGATCGGCCTCCTCCTGGGTGAGGAAGTCGATGCCCTGGTCGGTCTTGAAGTGGTACTTGACCCAGAACCGCTCACCGGCGGCGTTGACCCACTGATAGGTGTGGCTGCCGTAGCCGTTCATGTGGCGGTAGGTCTTCGGGATGCCCCGGTCGCCCATCAGCCACGTCACCTGGTGGGCGGTCTCTGGCCGCAGGGTCCAGAAGTCCCACTGCATGTTGTGGTCGCGAAGTCCGTTGCCCGGCAGGCGCTTCTGGCTGCGGATGAAGTCGGGGAACTTGATCGCGTCGCGGATGAAGAAGACCGGCGTGTTGTTGCCGACGATGTCGTAGTTGCCGTCCTCGGTGTAGAACTTCACCGCGAAACCGCGCGGGTCACGCCAGGTGTCAGGGCTGCCCTGCTCGCCGGCCACGGTGGAGAACCGTACGAGGGATTCCGTACGGGCGCCGGGCTGGAAAAGCTTGGCCTTGGTGTAGCGGGCGATGTCGGGGTTGGTGACGACGAGCTCGCCGTAGGCGCCGGCGCCCTTCGCGTGGACGACCCGCTCGGGCACGCGTTCGCGGTTGAACTGCGCGAGCTTCTCGATCAGGTACCAGTCGTGCAGCAAAACAGGACCCTGCGGCCCCGCGGTCAGCGACTCGTTGTCGCTCTCGACGGGAACCCCGGTGGTGCTGGTGGTCGGTTTGGTCATTCGGCGAACTCCTCGTACTGATGGGATGAATCCTGTTGCCGCGCCCGGCAATCCGCGCAGGTTCCCCAGAACACGACCTCCGCTTCGTCGACGGTGAAACCGTCTTCGAGGCCGGCGGGGTGAAGGCACGGTGCGGCGCCGACGACGCAGTCCACGTCCGCCACTCGCCCGCAGCCGCGGCACACCAGGTGGTGGTGGTTGTCGTCGATGCGGGTCTCGTAGCGCGCGGACGAGCCGGCGGGTTCGATGCGCCGGATCAGGCCGGTCGACACGCATGCCCGCAGGACGTCGTAGATCGCCTGCGTGGACACCGAGCCGAGGGCCTCACGCACTCGGCCGGCGATGTCGTCGGCCGTCGAGTGCGGGGCATCCGCGAGCGCGGACAGGACCGCGAGCCGGGGCGCGGTGACCCGGAGCCCCGCGGCCCGTAAGCGGGTCGCGGGGTCGGAGTCGTGCGTCGGCGTCATGCCATCGAGTATGCGCCTTTTTTGGACTCAGTCAAGATTAGATCTGGAATGATTCCAATCACGGTCGGGCGGGCGCTGTGGTGGTCGGGCTTCCCGGCTGGGCCGGCTCAGCGGGCTGCATACCCGGCTGACCGGGGCCGAAGGGCATGCCCGGCCGTTCGAATTGCCCGCGCGGTCCCATCGGGAACATTCCCGCCGGAGGGCCGTCGCGGTGGAACATCATGCCGTGGCCGGGACCGCCGTCGCGGTGATGCCCGCCCCCGCCGGCGGAGTTCTTACCGAGGACATAGCCGGAGAAGAACACCACGGCGACGATGAACACGACGCCGGCGACGATGCCGACCCAGGCCGCGATGGTCGTGGCGCGGTTGGGGCGGCGGCGGTCCTCACGCGTCTCGACGTAGGCGGGCTGCGGGGGCGGCGTGTAGACGGGTTCGGTCTGCGGATCGGGGGAAGACGGAGTTTCGCTCATGCGCCCGATGATGCGAGCGCTTCTGATGTGGCGGTCCGGTATGCGCTATGAATCCGCTGTGAAATGTGCGGCGGTCCTCGTCGGAGCCGCGTTCGCGTAACGCCACGGCGGGAATCCGGCCCGCGGGCCGCCACTGCGTCACACAAAATCGATCGACGGTCGGATCTACCGCGGCGGCAAGGGCGCGGGCCAGGGCAGCGGCTGGCCGGGTTTGTACGGGTTCACCGCGAACTGGATCACCCGGTACGGCGCGTTGTCGCCGAGCGGCGTGGTGTTCCACTGGCTGACGAACACCCGCACCTCATCGAGCGTCGACCCCGGCGAGATGTAGCCGCCGTACGGCTGCGCCAGCCGGTTGACCTCCGGCGGCGGCAGGAACTCGGCTCGCTCCGGCCAGTCGCCGGCCACCACCACCGTCGTCACCGGTGCGGTTCCGAGCCCGACCGGGTTGTCGGCCACCCGCATCTCCATGTTGCCGGTGGTGGCGTTGAAGTACGACAACACCGTCTTGCCGTCGATCTGCCGCACGCTCATCTCCCCGACCCGGTCCGGCCACAACGGGGTCGGCGCGAATCCCCACCCTTGCGACGCTGACCAGCCCTGCCACGCATCGCGATCGGTGAACGCCTGCGGCGTAACGCGGTACAGCAACACCGGGCCGCTGCGGTCGAAATTGTTGGCCATCACGTACACCCAGCCGCTGGGTGAGTCGGCCGTCGGTATCGGGTCGTAGTAGCCGCTGATCTGCGACTGCAGGCCCCCGGCGTGATCGGCGCCCCGCTCCGTGCCCGGTACGGTGCGCCACTGCCCCTGTCCGGCTTCGGCTTTCACCAGCCGGGAGGTCTGCGGACGTAGGTCGCGGGTCGTCGTGACCAGCATGTAGTTCTCGCGGTTGATCTGCACCACCCCGGCAGGCAATTGCGACGACCCGGCCGGTGCAGGATCCGCCAGCAGCGGGGTGTTCACGCCGGTGACACCGTCGTAGCGCACCCCGCCCGGGTCGAGGATCGAGTCGGTCTCGACGTGCAGGGCGATCGGCGAGTACCAGCCGCCGAACCCCACGCCCTGCCCGGCGAAGCTGTCCCCGCACACCTGCAGGATCCCGCTCGGGAACTCCATGAACTCACACAGGTCGGTTGCCCCAATCCCGTAATCCCGTGTGGGCGTACCGGTTCCGGCGCTGGGGCCGATCCGCACCACCTGCCCCGGCGCCAACGGCGGCAGCACCGGGCCGGGCACCGGCGCGGGCGGCTGTGCGTGCACGACGGGTGCGGCAGCCATCGCCGAGATCGACGTAATGGCGAGAATCACTCGTACTTTCTCGCCCAAACGTTCGTTTCGGCGCATGGGGGGTACGGGTCAGAGCTGGGCGGCCAGCAACTCGGCGATCTGAATCGTGTTCAGCGCCGCGCCTTTTCGGAGATTGTCACCGGAGACGAACAGCGCGAGCCCCCGACCGTCCGGGGCGCCGGGATCCTGGCGGATGCGGCCCACCAGCGATTCGTCGACACCGGCGGCGGCCAGCGGCGTCGGCACGTCGACCAGCTTCACACCGGGCGCGTCGGCCAGCAGTTCCCGCGCCCGCTCCACCGAGATCGGCTGGGAGAACTCCGCATTGATCGACAACGAGTGACCGGTGAACACCGGCACCCGCACACACGTGCCCGATACCAGCAACTCCGGGATACCGAGGATCTTGCGGCTCTCGTTGCGCAGCTTCTGGTCCTCGTCGGTCTCCCCGGAGCCGTCGTCGACCAGCGCGCCGGCCAGCGGGACCACGTTGAAGGCGATCGGCGCGACGTACTTGACCGGGGCCGGGAATTCCAGCGCCCCGCCGTCGTGCACCAGCTGCTCGGCGCCGTCGATCACCGCACGCGCCTGGCTGGCCAGCTCCTCGACGCCGGCGAGACCGCTGCCGGAGACCGCCTGGTAGCTGGACACCACCAGCCGGGTCAGACCGGCCTCGTCGTGCAGCGGTTTGAGCACCGGCATCGCGGCCATCGTGGTGCAGTTCGGGTTGGCGATGATGCCCTTGGGTCGATTACCGGCGTCGCGCTCGAAGTTGACCTCGCTGACCACCAGCGGCACGTCGGGGTCCTTGCGCCAGGCCGACGAGTTGTCGACGACGACGGCACCGGCCTCGGCGAACCGCGGCGCCTGCACCCGCGACATCGTCGCGCCCGCGGAGAAGAGCGCGATGTCGATGCCCGACGGATCGGCGGTCTCGGCGTTCTCGACCTCGATCTCCTGGCCGCGGAACGTGAGCTTCTTGCCCTCGGAACGGGGCGAGGCGAAGAACCGGACGCTGGTGGCCGGGAAGTCGCGCTCCTCGAGCAGGGTGCGCATCACCTGGCCGACCTGGCCGGTCGCGCCGACCACTCCGATGCTGACCATTGTTAGCGCCCCGTCCCTGCGTACACGACCGCCTCTTCGTCGCCGCCGAGGCCGAACGCCTCGTGCAACGCGGCGACCGCCTTGTCCAATTCCGTGTCCTTGACCAGCACCGAGATCCGGATCTCCGAGGTGGAGATCAGGTCGATGTTCACACCGACCTCGGCGAGCGCCTCGCAGAACGTCGCGGTGACGCCCGGATGGCTGCGCATTCCGGCGCCGATCAGCGACACCTTGCCGATGTGGTCGTCGTATAGCACCCGGGTGAACCCGATCTCGTCCTGCAGCGAGGTGAGCTTCTCGACCGCGGTGGGCGCGTTGTCCCGCGCACACGTGAACGTGATGTCGGTCTTGCCGTCTTCGATCTTGCTGATGTTCTGCAGCACCATGTCGATGTTCACGTCGGCGTCGGCGACCGCGCGGAACACCTTGGCGGCGTAGCCGGGAACGTCGGGCAGGCCCACAACGGTGACCTTGGACTCACTGCGGTCGTGAGCAACTCCGGTCAGGATGGCGTCTTCCATGGCGATGTCCTCGATCGATCCTTTGACGATGGTGCCGGGCTTGTCGGAGTACGACGAGCGCACGTGGATGGGCAGGTCGTAGCGGCGGGCGTACTCCACGCAACGCAGCATCAGCACCTTGGCGCCGCACGCCGCCATCTCGAGCATCTCCTCGAAGCTGACGGTGTCGAGCTTGTGGGCGTTGGGCACGATCCGCGGGTCGGCGGTGTAGACGCCGTCGACGTCGGTGTAGATCTCGCAGACGTCGGCGTTCAGCGCGGCGGCGACGGCGACCGCGGTGGTGTCCGATCCGCCGCGGCCGAGCGTGGTGACGTCCTTGGTGTCCTGACTCACACCCTGGAAGCCGGCGACGAGCACGATCTGCCCCTCGTCGAGCGCCGAGCGCAGCCGCGTCGGCGTGACGTCGATGATCTTGGCGTTGCCGTGCGTACCGGTCGTGACGACGCCGGCTTGCGATCCGGTGAACGAGCGGGCCTGCGCGCCGAGCGACTCGATGGCCATCGCCACCAGCGCGTTGGAGATGCGCTCACCCGCGGTGAGCAGCATGTCGAGTTCGCGCGCGGGGGGTGCCGGGCACACCTGCTTGGCCAGGTCGAGCAGGTCGTCGGTGGTGTCACCCATCGCCGAGACGACCACGACGACGTCGTTGCCGGCCTTCTTGGTCTCGACGATGCGTTCGGCGACGCGGCGGATGCGCTCGGCGTCCGACACCGAGGACCCACCGTATTTCTGGACGACGAGCGCCACTGAACAAGCCTTTCGCGCGGGAAAAAGTCCCACCAAGGATAAGGGCTGCGCGCACCTGCTTTTTTCCGCCGGTAGCTTCGGGTCGTGGCCACCCCGCCCGCCGATCGGCACGCCGACACCCGCGTACCCATCCACCCACACCTCGCCGCCCGCTGGAGCCCCCGGGCGTTCGACCCGACGGCGGTCCTCGACGACCATGCGCTCACCGCGCTGCTGGAGGCCGCGCGGTGGTCGGCGACGTGGGGTGGCCGCCAGCCGGTGCGGTTCGTCGTCGGGCGCCGCGGCGACCCGACGTTCGGGGCGCTGGCCGGCGTACTGCGCCGCGGCAACAGCTACGCGCGGGCGGCGAGCGCGCTGATCCTGGTCTGCGCCGACGAAGGCGAGGACGAGCGGACCGCCCGCTACGCCGTCTTCGATGCGGGCGCCGCCGTGGCCAACCTGACCGTCGAGGCGGTCTCCCGCGGGTTGATCACCCATCCGATGGCCGGCTTCGACGCCGATGCGGCGCGGGCGGCGTTCGCGATTCCGGACGGTGTGCTGCCGCTGGCCGTCGTCGCGGTCGGGACACTCGGCGACTACGCCGACGTCGACGACGCCATCGCCGAACGCGACTCCCGGCCCCGCGAGCGGCTGCCACTCGAGCAGGTGGCGTTCACCCGGACGTGGGCCGACCCCGCGTTCGATTCCCGTCGAGACGACAATTAACGGCGATGCAACACAATTGACCCTGTCTCTGTAACAGAAACATCAGTTACTGCCTGTGATCGGCCGCCGTGGGCCGCTTATCCCTTGCAGAAGAGGTTTCACATGGATACAGGAACCACAGCCTTCATGCTGTGTTGCGTCATCGGCCTCACGCTGATGATTCCGGGTCTCGCGCTGTTCTACGGCGGCATGGTCTCCGTCAAGAGTTCGACCAACATGATGATGATGACCTTCGGGGCCGTCGCATCCGTCGGACTGCTGTGGGTCCTGTTCGGCTTCTCGATGGTGTTCGGCACCTCGTACGGGGGCTTCGTCGGCAGCTTCACCGAGTTCGCCGGGATGAAGGACCTCCTGGAGCCGATGACGACCGTCGACGGGCTGCCGATCAGCCTGTTCGCGGTCTTCCAGGCGTTGTTCGCGGCGATCACGGTCGCGCTCATCTCCGGTGCCGTCGCCGACCGCATGAAGTTCGGCGCCTGGATGGGCTTCGCCACGCTGTGGGCCGTGCTGGTGTACTTCCCCGTCGCGCACTGGGTGTTCGCGTTCGACGGTGTGGTGACCGAGAACTCGGTCGGCGGCTGGATCGCCAACACCCTCGGCGCCGTCGACTTCGCCGGTGGCACCGCGGTGCACATCAACGCGGGCGCCGCGGCGCTGGCCGTCGCGATCGTGCTGGGCAAGTCGGCGATGTTCGGCCAGCTGCGCAAACCGCACAACGTCCCGCTGACGCTGCTCGGGGCGGGCCTGCTGTGGGCCGGTTGGTACGCCTTCAACGGCGGTTCGGCGCTGGCGGCAGGCAATTCCGCCGCGATCGTCATGGTCACCACGTTCGTCGCCACCTGCGCCGCGGTGCTGGCCTGGCTGGCCGTCGAGAAGATCAAGGACGGCCACGTCACCGGTGTCGGCGCGGCCTCGGGCGCCATCACCGGCCTGGTCGCGATCACCCCCGCCTGCGGTGCGGTCACCCCGGTCGGCGCGATCTTCGTCGGCGGTATCGCCGGTGCGGTGTGCGTGTACGCGGTCGGTTTCAAAACCCGCTTCGGCTACGACGATTCGCTCGACGTGGTCGGGGTGCACCTGGTCGGCGGCGTGATCGGCACCCTGCTGATCGGCTTCTTCGCCAGCGAGGGCATGCCCAACGGGGTCAACGGTCTGTTCTACGGCGGCGGTATCGACCAGCTCTGGAAGCAGGCGGTCGCGGCTGGTGCGGTGATGCTCTACTCGTTCGTGGTGGCGTATGTGATCGCCTTCGCGCTGAAGAAGACCGTCGGCATCCGCGTCTCGCCCGACGAGGAGGAGCAGGGCATCGACGCCAAGTTCCACCGCGAGTCCTCCTACGACTGGCAGCCCGTCTAGTTCGACCCTGCGGCCGGCACTTGGCCTCCCTCGTGCCGGCCGCATTTCTATGCCCATCGAGTTTCCTATCGTGATACAGTGATTCATCTCAAGAGACAGGGTTCCTGATATGTCCACCGATCTCGCCACCCTCGCCGAGAAGACCGGCACCAAGTTCATCCTCGCGCTGTTCGTCGATCTGCGCGGAAAGCCTTGCGCCAAGCTCGTTCCCGTCGAAGCCGTGGACCTGCTCGCCACCGAGGGCGTCGGCTTCGCCGGCTACGCGGTCGGCGCCATGGGCCAGGAGCCCAAAGATCCCGACCTGATGGCGATCCCGGATCCGGCGTCCTTCACCCCGATCCCCTTCGTCAAAGAAGGGCTGGCGATCGTGCACTGCGATCCGCATGTCGAGGGCAAGCCGTGGCCGTACGCGCCGCGTGTGATCCTCAAGACCCTCATCCAGCAGGCCGCCGACGCCGGATTCGAGCCGTGGGTGGGCGCCGAGGTCGAGTACTTCCTGCTCACCCGCAACGCCGACGGCAGCCTCGCCACCGCCGATACCGCCGACACCGCCGCGCAGCCCTGTTACGACGCCCGCGGCGTGACCCGCATGTACGACCACCTCACCGCGATCTCCAGCGCGATGAACCAGCTGGGCTGGTCGAACTACGCCAACGACCACGAGGACGGCAACGGCCAGTTCGAGCAGAACTTCCAGTTCGCCGACGCGCTGACCACGGCCGACCGCGTCATCACGCTGCGCTACCTGCTGTCGATGATCGCCGCCGAGCGCGGGATGGTGGCCACCTTCATGCCCAAACCGTTCGGCGACCGCACGGGCAGCGGCTTGCACCTGCACCTGTCGCTCACCAGCGCAGGTACCCCGGTGTTCCCCTGCGATTCCGACGACCGGGGCCTGGGCCTGTCGGAGGCCGCGTACTCGTTCATCGGCGGCATCCTCGACCACGCCTGTGCGCTGCAGTCGGTGATCGCCCCAACGGTCAACTCCTACAAGCGAACCGGGGCCACCAGCACCGCATCGGGCGCGTCCTGGGCGCCGCGCAACGCGACCTTCGGCGGCAACGACCGCACCCACTACATCCGCGTCCCCGACTCCCAGCGCATCGAACTGCGCGGCGGCGACGGATCGGCCAACCCGTACCTCGCGGTCGCCGCCGCACTGGGCGCCGGCCTCGACGGGATCAAGCGATCGGCCGACCCGGGCCCGGTCGGCGCGGTCGTGGAGAGCCGCTCGACGCTGCCGCCCACGCTGCTGCACGCGGTGGAGCAGCTCGAAGGCGATTCCGTCGTCTCCGGCGTACTCGACGCCGCGGGCGAGGGTGTCGCGAGCTATTTCGCCGACCTCAAACGGCGCGAGTTCTTCGACTACCACGGGACAGTCAGCCCGTGGGAGGTCGAGCAGTACCTGACCGCGTTCTAGACCGTCCTGAAACCACTGAAGAAGACAGAGAAAGCGAGCGACTGATGTGTGGGATCGTCGGGTTGCACCTGCGCAACCCCGAACTCCATCCCCGGCTGGGCGAACTGCTCACCGGGATGCTGTGCGAGATGTCTGACCGCGGTAGCGATTCGGCGGGTGTCGCGGTGTACGGCGACCCGACGTGGACGCCCCCCGGCCACGGCTGTGTCTCACTGCTGGAGATCGGGGCGTCGCCCGAGTCGGTGGCCGATGCCATCGGCACCGCGCTGGGGGTCCCGGTGTCGGTGACCGTCCTCGACGCCACCTACCTGGTGACCGCGCAGGTGGAGTCCGAGGCATTGCTCGCCGCGGCGCGCGCGGCGTTCCCGGACGCGCTGGTCGCCGGATTCGGTCAGGATCTGGCGGTCCTCAAGGGTGTGGGCGCTCCGCACCTGCTGACCGAGGCGTGGGGACTGGCGACGGCACAGGGTTGGCAGGGCGTCGGGCACACCCGGATGGCGACCGAATCGGCGGTCACCCCGTCGGGTGCCCACCCGTACGCGGTCGGGCCCGACCAGTGCCTGGTGCACAACGGATCCTTCGCCAATCACGCCACCATTCGCCGCGAATTGCGCTCCGCCGGAGTCGAGTTCGACAGCGAGAACGACACGGAGGTGGGGGCGCGGTTCGTCGCCACCCAGCTGGCCGCGGGCCGCGACATCGAGACCGCGCTCAAGGAACTGTGCGCGACGTTCGATGGCTTCTACACCCTGCTGGTGTCCAACCGGGATTCGTTCGCGGTCGTGCGGGACGCGATCGCCTGCAAACCCGCCGTGATCGCCGAGACGGCCGACTGGGTCGCCATGGCAAGTGAATACCGCGCGCTGTCCGGTCTGCCCGGCGTCGAGAACGCCGCGATCTGGGAGCCCGAGCCCGAGGTGGTGTACGCATGGAAGAGATGACAGCCGCGGTGACATTCGATTTGCACACGACCAAGCTGCGCGAGGTCAACGCCGCTCTGCACCAACCGGATATCGCCGGCGACTTCGTGATCCGGCACCCCGACGGGGCGCACAACGTCGCGGTCGGCGTCAACGCCCCCGTCCGCGTGACGGTCGAGGGCCACGTCGGCTATTACGCGGCGGGGATGAACCAGCAGGCCGAGATCGTGATCGACGGCAACGCAGGCACCGGTGTCGCCGAGAACATGATGAGCGGCACCGTGTGGGTCAAGGGCAACGCCTCCCAGTCCGCCGGCGCCACGGCCCACGGCGGCCTGCTGGTGATCGAGGGCAATGCCGCTGCGCGGTGCGGGATCTCGATGAAGGGTGTCGACATCGTCGTCGGCGGTGACATCGGGCACATGAGCGCGTTCATGGCCCAGGCCGGCCGGCTTGTGGTGCGCGGCGACGCCGGTGAGGCGCTCGGCGACTCGATCTACGAGGCCCGGCTGTATGTCCGCGGTTCGGTGGCATCGCTGGGCGCGGACTGCGTCGCCAAGGAGATGCGCGCCGAACACCACGAGGAACTCGGGCGGCTGCTCAAGGCCGCGGGTTTCGAGGACGACGACACCGCCGCCTACACCCGCTACGGCTCGGCCCGCGAGCTCTACCACTTCCATGTCGACAATGCAGGGGCGTACTGATGACCTTCTCCATGGACGACCGCAGCCGGCTGGGTCTGCGCGAATCCGCAACCTTCGACCGCGCGACCATCGCCGGCATCCAGCGGGCGGCGGAAACCGGCATCTACGACATCCGCGGCTGGGGGGCCAAGCGTGCCCTGCCGCACTTCGACGATCTGCTGTTCCTCGGCGCCTCGATGTCGCGCTATCCATTGGAGGGCTATCGCGAGAAGTGCGCCACCGATGTGGTTCTGGGTGATCGCTACGCGAAATACCCTCTGCACCTCGACATCCCGGTGACCATCGCCGGAATGTCCTTCGGCGCGCTGTCCGGCCAGGCCAAGGAGGCGCTGGGCCGCGGCGCGAGTGAGGTCGGCACCTCCACCACCACCGGTGACGGCGGGATGACGCCGGAGGAGCGCGGGCAGAGCAAGCATCTGGTGTACCAGTACCTGCCGTCGCGCTACGGCATGAACCCCGACGATCTGCGCAAGGCGGACGCGATCGAGGTGGTGCTCGGCCAGGGCGCCAAACCGGGCGGTGGCGGAATGCTGTTGGGCCAGAAGATCTCCGAACGCGTCGCGGGGATGCGCACGCTGCCGCAGGGCATCGACCAGCGCTCGGCGTGCCGGCATCCGGACTGGACCGGCCCGGACGATCTGACCATCAAGATCAACGAGCTGCGTGAGCTGACCGACTGGGAGAAGCCGATCTACGTCAAGGTCGGCGCCACCCGCACCTACTACGACGTCAAGCTCGCGGTGCACGCCGGCGCCGACGTCGTGGTCGTCGACGGCATGCAGGGCGGCACCGCGGCCACCCAGGAGGTGTTCATCGAACACGTCGGCGTCCCCACGCTGGCGGCGATCCCGCAGGCGGTGCAGGCGCTGCAGGAACTCGGGGTGCATCGGGGCGGGGCGAGCGGAGCCGGCGGAGCGACGGGAAGAAAGGGTGTGCAGCTCATCGTGTCCGGCGGCATCCGCACCGGCGCCGACGTCGCCAAGGCGCTCGCGCTGGGCGCCGATGCGGTCGCGATCGGGACCGCGGCCCTGATCGCGCTCGGCGACAACCATCCGAGCCACGCCGCCGAGTACGAGAAGATCGGCAGTGCCGCAGGCTTCTACGACGATTTCCAGGACGGGCGCGATCCGGCCGGCATCACCACCCAGGATCCGGAACTGGCCGCCCGGCTGGATCCGGTCGAGGCGGGCCGCCGGCTCGCCAACTACCTGCGGGTGCTGACGATGGAGGCGCAGACGATCGCCCGCGCGTGCGGCAAGGCCCACGTGTGCCACCTCGAACCCGAGGATCTCGTCGCCGTCACGATCGAGGCGGCCGCGATGGCGCGCATCCCGCTGGCCGGCACGAACTGGATTCCCGGACAGAACGGAGCGGGGTTCTGATGACCGAGACAGCTGACGTCGTCATCGTCGGCGGCGGCCTCGAGGGCGCCGCCGCCGCATGGGCGCTCGCCGAACGTGGCGTCACCAATGTTGTTGTCGCCGAGCGGCATACGGTGGGCGCCGGAATGACCGGCAAGTCCAGCGGCATCGTGCGCTGCCACTACGGGGTCAGTTCGCTGGCCGCGATGGCCAACGCCGGGCTCGAGGTGTTCGAGAACCCGCAGAAATACCTGGGCGAGCAGGCCGACGACATCGGCTTCCGCCAGACCGGGTACGTCGTCGGCGTCGGTGAGCAGAACGTCGACGCCATGCGCAAGAGCCTCGCGGCGCAGCGCGCCGTCGGTGTGCAGACCGAGGAGATCGACGCCGCCGAGGTCGCCAAGATGTGGCCGTTCGCCGACCTCGAGCCGTTCGCGGCGTTCGGCTGGGAGCCCCGCGGCGGCTACGGCGACGCCTACCAGACCGCACAGGCGTTCGCGGCCGCCGCCCGCGCCGCGGGTGTGCGCGTGCGGCAGAGCACCGCGGTGCAGAGCCTGGTGACCGACGGTGACCGCGTCACAGGGGTGACGCTGGCCGACGGCGGTCAGATCTCCGCCGAGACCGTCGTCGTCGCCACCGGCGCCTGGACGCGGCCGTTCCTTGCCCAGCACGGGATCGAGGTGCCGATCCGGGTGGTGCGCGAACAGATCGTGCTCATCGATCCCGGGGTGGAGCTCGGGCCGGTGCCGGTGTTCTCCGACCTGGTGTCGCTGCAGTACATCCGCCCCGAACCCGACGGCACCGTGCTGTTCGGCAACAGCGATCTGGCCGACAACGAGGAGACCGACCCGGACAACTACCTCAACCGGGCGAACGACGAATTCGTCGACATCACCGTCGACAAGGTCGGCACCCGGTTCCCCGGATTCCCGGACGCCTCCATCACCAGCAGCTATGCCGGCTGCTACGACGTCACGCCCGACTGGAACCCGGTGATCTCGCGCACCGACCTCGGCGGGCTCGTCATCGCGGCGGGGTTCAGCGGCCACGGGTTCAAGATCGCACCGGCGGTCGGCCGGTTGGTGGCCGATCTCGTCGTCGACGGGCGCAGTGGTGACCCCCGGATCCCCGAGACCGACTTCCGGTTGTCCCGCTTCGCCGAGGGAGATTTGCTCAAGACGCCATACCCGTACGTCGGGGCCGGAGAGATGCGCTAGACAGGGTGTTGTGGCCTTCTCTGATGATCCCGGTCCGCTGCTCCGCAATCAGTCGGGGACCGCTCGGGAACGGGACCCGCACGAACCGGTCGAAGACACCGAGTTCGAGGCGGCGATCGGGCGCAATGTGCGCCAATTACGCCAGCAGCAAGGGCTGACCGTCGCCGAGATGGCGTCGCGGGTCGGCATCTCCAAGGCCATGATGAGCAAGATCGAGAACGCTCAGACCTCGTGCAGCCTGTCGACGCTGGCGCTGCTGGCCAAGGGTTTCGACGTGCCGGTGACCAGCCTGTTCCGCGGTGCGGATGTCGAGCGCCCCGCGGCGTTCGTCAAGGCCGGCACCGGTGCGCGGATCGTGCGCAACGGCACCAAGGAGGGCCACGACTACCAGCTGCTGGGATCGCTGCGCGGTGAGCACAAGCGGCTGGAGTGCCTGGAGGTCACGCTGTCGGAGAAGAGCAGGACCTATCCGCTCTTCCAGCATCCGGGCACCGAGTTCATCTACATGCTCGAAGGTGTGATGGATTACAGCCACAGCCGGTCGGTGTACCGCCTGCATCCCGGCGACTCGCTGCAGATCGACGGTGAGGGGGCGCACGGACCCGTCGACCTGGTGGAACTGCCGATCCGGTTCCTGTCGGTGATCGCGTTCCCGGACTCCCAGGTCTGACCGCCGTTTGGGGGCCCGGGGCCGGGCACGCTACAGTGGGCTAACCATGTTTGTGCAGCGGGCGCTTCTTCTCGGTCGCCGCGGCGGGGTCTGACCAGACCGGCTTCCCGTCGCGGGTTTTCGCGATGCGCCGGTCGAGTCCCTCGTCCCACTCCCGGAGCAATCGATATGAACACCCCTGAATCGTCAGACGCCTTCTCGTCCGTACGCGCCATCACCACCCCGTCCGGTGCGCCGCATCCCGGCCAGCCGGCGTGGAACACCCAGCGCGGCTCCTCGATGCCGGTCAACCGGTACCGCAGCTTCGCCGAAGAGGTGCAGCCGATCACGCTGCCCGACCGCACCTGGCCCGACAAGGTCGTCGACACCGCACCCATGTGGTGCGCGGTCGACCTGCGGGACGGCAACCAGGCGCTGATCGACCCGATGAGCCCCGCGCGCAAGCGCCGCATGTTCGACCTGCTGGTGCGCATGGGCTACAAGGAGATCGAGGTCGGCTTCCCGTCGGCCAGCCAGACCGATTTCGACTTCGTCCGCGAGATCATCGAACAGGGTGCGATCCCCGACGACGTCACCATCCAGGTGCTGACGCAGTGCCGGCCCGAGTTGATCACCCGCACCTTCGAGGCCTGCCAGGGCGCGCCCCGGGCGATCGTGCACTTCTACAACTCGACGTCGATCCTGCAGCGCCGCGTGGTCTTCCGGGCCGACCGCGAGGCCGTCAAGCAGATCGCCACCGACGGCGCACGGCTGTGTGTCGAGGAGGCCGCGAAGTACCCCGACACCCAGTGGCGGTTCGAGTACTCCCCCGAGTCCTACACGGGTACCGAACTGGAATACGCCGTCGAGGTGTGCAACGCGGTCGCCGACATCGTCAAGCCCACCCCCGAGGTGCCGCTGATCGTCAACCTGCCCGCCACCGTCGAGATGGCCACCCCGAACGTCTACGCCGACTCGATCGAGTGGATGAACCGGCACCTGAGCCCGCGTGACAGCATCATCTTGAGCCTGCACCCGCACAACGACCGCGGAACCGCCGTCGCCGCAGCCGAATTGGGCTACCAGGCCGGGGCGGACCGCATCGAGGGCTGCCTGTTCGGCAACGGTGAGCGCACCGGCAACGTCTGCCTGGTGACGTTGGGCCTGAACCTGTTCAGCCGCGGCGTGGACCCGCAGATCGACTTCTCCAACATCGACGAGATCCGCCGCACCGTCGAGTACTGCAACCAGCTGGCGGTACCCGAACGTCACCCCTACGGCGGCGATCTGGTCTACACCGCCTTCTCGGGCAGCCACCAGGACGCGATCAACAAGGGCCTGGACGCGATGAAGTTCGACGCCGACGCGGCCGACAAGGACGTCGACGACATCCTGTGGCAGGTGCCGTATCTGCCGATCGACCCCAAGGACGTCGGCCGTACCTACGAGGCCGTGATCCGGGTGAACTCGCAGTCCGGCAAGGGTGGCGTCGCCTACATCATGAAGGCCGACCACGGTCTGGTGCTGCCGCGCCGCCTGCAGATCGAGTTCAGCCAGGCGATCCAGAAGATCACCGACGGGGAGGGCGGCGAGGTCTCGCCCAAGGAGATGTGGGACGTCTTCGCCGAGGAGTACCTGTCCCCGATCCGGCCGCTGGAGCGGATACGTCAGCGCGTGGACGCCGCGGAGGAAGACGGCGGCACCGACACGATCACCGCGACGGTGTTGGTCGACGGCGTCGAGCGCGAGATCGTCGGCGCGGGCAACGGTCCGCTGGCGGCGTTCGTGGACGCGCTCGGCGCGATCGGATTCGACATCAGCGTGCTGGACTACTCCGAGCATGCGCTGTCCGCGGGTGAGGAGGCGCAGGCCGCGGCCTACGTCGAAGCCTCCGTCGGCGGCAAGACGGTCTGGGGTGTCGGTATCGCGACGTCGATCACGACGGCCTCGCTGCGCGCGGTGGTGTCGGCGGTGAACCGAGCCGCCCGCGGCTGATCCCGCTGACACGAATTCGCCCCGGCACGGCGGTGAACCGGCCGGGGCGAATCGGTGGAACGTCAGGGCTTGAGGCCGGCGACCATGGGCGCGACCTTGGTGCCCACCAGCTCGAAGCTCTTGCGGTAGACCTCCGGGTTGTCGACGTACTCGTGGCCGAAGGAGATCAGCGAGCCGAAGCCGCCGACCTCCTGGTAGAGCGCCTCGATCTTGGCGGCCACGGTCTCCGGCGAGCCGACGATGTGGAAGTTGTCGACCATCCATTCGGCGCCGAGCTCATCCGGGGAGATGGTGCCGCCGGTCATCAGCTCGCCGAGGCCGAGCTTGATGAACGTGGGGATGTTGTAGTTGCCCCACAGATCACCCATCGAGCCGTTCAGGTAGGCGTCGCGGGCTTCCTCGTCGGAGTCCGCCACCAGCACGTCGCGGCAGATGCGCCAGTCGGCGCGATCCGGGGTATGGCCCGCGGATTCCGCGGCCGCGGCGTAGGTGGCCCAGTGCTCGCGCAGCACCGACGTGTGCACCTGCTGGCTCATCGGGAAGTAGCCGTTTTTACCCGCGACGGTCAGCGTCGGCGACTTGGCCTGCATCCCGGTCATGATCACGGGGATGCGCTCCTGGAACGGCTTGAGGTGCGGGCCGTGGATGTCGTCGTCGTAGGCCGGCATGTCGACGGTCCAGTACTGCCCCTCGATGCGGAACGGGCCCTGCTTCGTCCAGATGCTCTCGATGATCTCGAGCGCCTCGGTCATCATCTCGGGGTTCTTCTTGCCCGTGTTGAACAGCTGCGCATCACTCGGGAAGGCGCCCGGCGCGAAACCGGCGATGTAACGGCCCTCGGTCATGTGGTCGAGCCACATGATCCGGTGCGCCAGTGCGATGGGATTGTGATAGGCGAGCAGGTGGGCCGCGGCGCCCAGCTTGATCTGCGACGTGATCTGTGAGGCCGCGGCGATCATCGCGTCCGGCGCCGGGCTGGGCTCGCCGCCCAGTGTGTAGTGCTCGGCGAAATACGCCTCGGACCAACCGTATTCATCCGCCCACTTGGTGATCGTGAGATCCCAGTCGATGACCTGCTTGGCGGTACGCCGCCCGCCCGAGTAGCCGCGCGAGTAGGGGATGTTGAAGAGTCCGAACTTCATCTCATGTCCTTTCTGGGTGGAGAGGACACGGAAAACGTTGTGCCCCTGCCGATCGTGTTGCGTTTTATACATATGTTGAAACTTGTGATGTGGGTCAACGTAGTGCCGCGTGCCACAGGTGTCAACAGGAACGGGAAAGAAGATGCTCGGACGATAGTTCGCAACGGCCACAATGACATTGGACGCGCGTCGACACGCAGGCGAGTGCCGCGCCGCAGGCTTCCCGACCTGCACTTTCTACATCTGTAGCACTCGTCGCCACCGGTGTCGATGGCCCGTCGGGTGATCGGCGGTGCGGTACCCTCGGCTGGTGAAGCGATCCGGCAGCCGCTCAGAGGCGACAGCCATGGCCCTCGTCGAAGCGGCCCTTCAGATCATCCGGGAATCCGGGGTCAAGAGCGTCACACACCGCAAGGTCTGCAGCTACGCCGGCGTTGCGCTGGGCAGCAGCACCTACCACTACGAGAACCTCGACAACCTCCTGCTCGACGCGTTCGCCCACTACGTGGAGACCGTTTCGGCCGGGTACGAGAAGCACTTCGAGGGTGTGAGCTGCGACAACGATCTGATCGACGCCGTCCTCGAATTGGTCAACACGCTCACAGAGGACATGGGCAACGCGATCCTGGAATGGGAGCTGCTGGCGGCGGCCGGGCGCGAAGAGGCCTATCGCCTCCTGGGCCAGAAATGGTCGCAACGCGCGCGGAGCGCGGTCGAGCGTTACGTTTCGCCCAGTACCGCCCACATGATCGAGGCGATCTGGGACGGCGCCACGCTCCAACGGGCGTTCAACGGCCCGAAATTCACCGATGCGACGCTGCGCAGGCTCGTCCGTGCGGCGCTGGAAACGGATCCGAACCGGAAGTACCCGGCGAAAGCGGCTCCGGCGAAGCGGCCCGCCAAGAAGACCGCCAAGGCGCCGGGCAAGAAGCCGGCTACGAAGCGCACCGCCACGACCAACGGTCGCACGAAGGCCTCGTAGCCGGACCTCCCATCGTCACTGATTGACGATGAAGACCTTGCGGATCTTCTCGTGCACGGTCCAGGTGGTCTTCTCCCCGGGATCGACGATCACCAGGTCGCCCGGACCCACGTCCACCGTGACCCCCGACGAACCCTCGACGGTGGCGCGCCCCGCAAGGATGACGACCGTCTCCTGGCCCTGGTACTCCCGGTGCACACCGGGTTCGGCCTCCCAGACGCCGTGCTTCTGGCCCCCGTCGGCGTACAGGCTCACCGAGCGCACCGGAGCGGTGCTCGCGGGCCGGTCCGACTCGGTCAGGTCCACGGTCAAGGGGTCGTAACGGTTGATCACAGTTCTCCTCGGATATCTGATGTGGTTCAGCCGGCCACGAGGCTCGGCTGATCGAGCTGGCGGAATGCGGAACGGAAGAACACCAGCGGCTGCGCGTCGGGTCCGGCATGCAGGGTCAACACGTCGACCGTGATGATCACGTGGTCGCCGCCGTCGTAGGTGCAGGCCACCTCGCCCTCGATCCACGCCTGACAGCCTTCGATCAGCGGCACGCCGGTGTGAGGGGCCGGCGTCCACGGGATCCCGGCGAATTTGTCGGTGCCGGACTTGGCGAACGTGAGCGCGACGTCGCCCTGATCTGCGGCCATGACGTTCACCGCGAGCTTTCCGGTGGCGGCGATCAACGGCCAGCTCGTCGACTTGCGGTCGACCGACAGCAAGATCATCGGTGGCCGCAACGAAAGAGCCATGAAGGACTGCACCGTCAATCCGACCGGAGTGCCGTCGGACAGACCGCTCACCACCACGACGCCTGTCGGGAATAGCCCTAGCACTCTTCGGTATTCGTCGATCAGTTCCTGATCTTGCACCACAGTTCTCACCTCGGTCCCGTCGAGAGGATCGATCTTCGGCGCTCCCGAACCTCGATCTTCAACGAATGTAGAAATCGGACGGAACAGTACGACCAGGAGAATTCGATGTCAATGCTTTGCCGCAGGTTCAATGCGGTTGGCCGCCAAAGGCTCCCGGCGGCGTTCGCCCGCAACAAGATCGCGGCCCCCGGCGTTGACAGCACCGTCGGCCACCGCTACCGTAACGCCGGTCACACTTTCAACAAATGTTCATATTCGAGTCGCCGGGTCACCGCTCAGCTGGCACGATCCTCCACGACCAGAGGCCGAGCTGCGCCGAATGGGCATGATCAAGAGAAGGGCAATCACAATGACGACACCTCGCCGACTGGTCGGACGAATCGCACTGGTCACGGGCGGTGGCAACGGGCAGGGCGCAGCGCACACCCGTCGCCTGGCGCAAGAGGGTGCAATCACCTACTTCTCCGACGTCGACGAGAAGTCCGGCCTCGAGCTCGAGGCGAGCCTGCGGGCCGAAGGCTTCGACGTGTATTTCCGCCGTCAGGATGTCAGCAGCTTCCAGCAGTGGCAGGACGTGCTCGCCGGCATCGACGCCGACCACGGCCGGCTCGACATCCTGGTGAACAACGCCGGTGTCCTGGACCTCTTCGCCGCCGAGGATGCCACCGAGGAATCCTGGCAGCGCACGCTCGACATCAACACCAAGAGCATCTTCCTGGCGTTCAAGGCCGCGCTTCCGTTGCTGCGCAAGAGTTCGTCGGCGTCGGTGATCAACACCTCGAGCATCTTCGGGCTGGTCGGCGCCGACGGCTATCTCGCCTACGTCGCCTCCAAGGGCGCGGTGACCACCATGACCAAGTCGCTGGCGGTGACCCACGGACGAGACGGCGTGCGCGTCAACAGCATTCATCCCGGCTACATCGACACCCCGATGCTGCGTGAGGAACTCGCCGGACTTCCGGAGGGTTCTGAGGCCGGCATCCTGGAATCGATTCCGCTGGGCCGCTTCTCGCGTGCGGACGAGATCTCCGGCGCCGTGGCATTCCTCGCCTCCGACGACGCCTCGTACATCAGCGGAGCAGAGCTGATCATCGACGGCGCGCACCTGGCCGGACGCTGAGGTAACCGCCGTGGAACTCGTTGGGCAGGTCATCATCTGGGTGATGATGGGCTTCATGGTGCTCGGCGCGGGCGCCTACATCCTGCGGCCCGGATCCCCGCTGGCGGGTGAATTCCGAGACGGCATCGGAACCATCGGACAGATCTTCATCCCGGTGGCGGGGATGATGGGCATCATCCCCCTGCTGGTACCGGCGATCGAGAAGACGATCGGTCCGATCTATCGGTGGCTGCACTCCGACCCCGCGATCGCGGTCAGCACGTTCCTCCCCAGCGACCAGGGCGCGTACGCCCTGTCGCTGGAGGTGGCCGGCAGCCACTCGGCATGGATCCTGGGGTTCACCGTGAGCCTCACCTCCGGTGCGGTGATCGCGTTCTCGATCCCCATCGGCCTGGCGATGCTGGACCGGAAGTACCACAAGTACATGGCGCTTGGCACCATGTGCGGCCTCCTGGCGATTCCGTTCACCTCGTTGGTGATGGCGCTGGTCCTGATGCAGAGCGGGGTCCTGCTGCGCGAGGACCTCGACACTTCGGGGCCGGGTACGCGTCCGTTCGACCTGTCGTTCGGTGAGGTGCTGCTGAACCTCGTCCCGCTCGTCGTCATCATGGTGACGCTGGCGCTGGCCCTGAAGTTCTTCACCGATTCCATGGTCAAGGCGTTCCTGGTCTTCGGTAAGGCCATCGTGGTGGTCACCACCATCTCGATGACGGCCAACGTGGTGGAGTACTTCACCGGCGTGTTCTCGATGATCTTCGGATCGTTCCCGCTCGCACCGTTCATCGCCGATACCGAGGACCAGTTCCGGGCCCTCGAGGTCGTCGGCTACATCGGTGTGATGCTGGCGGGCGCGTTCCCGATGGTGTACGCGATCCGCACCGGGCTCGCCAGACCTCTCCAGGCGGTCGGTGACCGCTTCGGAGTCTCGGAGTCCGGCATCACCGGCTTCCTCGCGGGCGCGACGAATATCCTTGCGCTGTACCGGATCGTCCCGCTGATGCCGGCACGCGACCGCGTGCTGACCATCGCCTTCTCGGTCTGCGCGGCGTTCGCCTTCGGCGACTACCTGGCGTTCACGGCGAACTTCCAGCCCAACATGATCGTTCCGATGATCGTCGGGAAGCTCGTCGGCGGGGTGATCGCCGTGGGGGTCGCCATGTGGCTCGCCGTGCCATACCTGAGGCGCTTCGCCGATGAGGACGACGACCCGGCGGACGAACCAGAGGAGCACGCGGGCCTCGAGCCCAACAAGGTCTGACGTTCCGTCCCCTGCGGCCGGCTCGCCCGCCAGCGAGCCGGCCGCAGTGCTGTCCGGCCTCGGCCGGCCCGCGCAATATCGGCGGTACCGCCAGGACACCGGGCAGTAACGCATCACTGTTTGCCTGTTCTCACCAGACAGTGATGGGAGAACGAATGACCGGCAAGTTCCACCTGGCGTGGTTCCTGAACTTCGTCGCCGACGAATGGAACGGCCCCTGGGGTGACGGCGGACGGGACTTCACCGGCGACTTCTATGTCGAGATGGCCCGGGATCTCGAACGGGCCAAGTTCGACTACGTCCTCATCGAGGACAAGCTCATGGTGTCGACCGCCTACGGCGGCACGATGGAGTACGACCTCAAGCACGGGGTGAACCCCAAACACGATCCGGTGCCGCTCGCGGTGTTGATGGCCAACGCCACCAGCCGGCTCGGCGTCGTCCCGACGATGTCGACCAGCTTCTACCCGCCGTTCCTGCTGGCCCGGCTGTGCAGCACCATCGACCACATCGCCCGCGGCCGGTTCGGCTGGAACGTCGTCACCTCGGGTGAGGACCGCTCCGCGCAGAACTTCGGCCTCGACAAGCTCTACGAACACGACGAACGCTACGCCCGCGCAACGGAATACCTGGAGCTCGTCACCAAGCTCTGGGAGTCGTGGGACCGCGACGCCATCGTGCGTGACCAGGAGACCGGGACGTACGCCGACTACACCCGGGTGCGCACCATCGACTTCGAGGGCAAGTACTACAAGTCGCGGGGGCCGCTGAACACCGCGCCGTCGCCCCAGTACCGCCCGACCATCGCCCAGGCCGGCGCCTCCCCGCCCGGGCGGGAGCTGGCCGCCCAGCACGCGGACACGATCGTCGCACCGGCCGACGGTCCGGAGAAGATGAAGGCCTACCGCGACGACATCCACGCCCGCATGAAGGCCAACGGTCGCGACCCCTCGCACTGCAAGGTGTTCTACCTGGTCTCGCCGATCGTCGCCGACACCACCGAGGAGGCGCTGGCCAAACGGGAGCGGTGGTTCAACGACCCGCTCTACATCGAGTACATGCTGGCCGAGATCTCCTCGATCACCGAGATCGACTTCTCACAGTTCGATCTCGACAAACCGCTGCCGGAGGTGTGGACGAACGGTGAGCGGGGCTCGCTGGAGAGTTTCGTCGGCCGGGGCAAGGACAAGACGCTGCGCGAACTGGTCACCGGCAGCGGCATGACCAGCCACGTCCAATTCACCGGCACCCCAGCCGAAGTGGCGCAGGAGATGGCCGACGTGATGGACGAGGTCGGTGGTGACGGCTACCTCATCACCAGCCCCGTCATGCGCCTCAATCGCCGCTACGTCACCGAGATCACCGACGGTCTGGTGCCTGCGCTGCAGAAGCTCGGCCGGACTCGCACGGAGTACACCACCGAGATGCTGCGCGATCACCTGCGCGAGTTCTGAGGTGACGCTGATCGGGCTCCGTCGACGCGGCCGGGGCGCCGAGGCGCCGCACTCGACCGTCGACGAAGCTGTCGCCGCGTTGCGCGACGGGCAGATGGTGATCATCGTCGACGGTGAGAATCCGGACGACTACGGCGATCTCATGCTGGTGGCCTCGCACGCCAACGCCGGCCGGATCGCGTTCATGGTCCGCCACACCGGAGGCATCCTCGCGGTTCCGATGATCGCCGGTGATCTCGACCGGCTGGCGCTGCCGCCGATGGTGGCGGTGAACGCGCGCACGGGTATCGGCAGCGGTGTCTCCGCAGCCGACCGGGCCCGCACGATCGCCCTGCTCGCCGATCCCGCGACCAGCGCGGCGGACCTGACCCGGCCCGGATACGTCTTCCCGCTACGGGCGGTCGACGGTGGGGTGCTGCGCCGGTCGGGGCACACCGAGGCGGCCGTCGACCTGGCCCGGCTGACCGGCCTGTTCCCCGCCGCGGTGCTCGGTGAGATCCTCGGCGACGACGGCACTCTCGCACGCGGTGAGACATTGCGGGCGTTCGCCGCCGCGCACGGCCTGCCGACGGTGACGGTGGCGGATCTGATCGCCTACCGGCACCGCACCGAGCGCCTCGTCGAGTTTCGGGCCGCCAGCCGGATGCCGACGCGCTACGGCGATTTTCAGGCCCACGGATTCGAGTCGGTGCTCGACGGCCGCGAACACATCGCGCTGGTGATGGGCGACGTGATGGCTGACGCGGCGGGGCGCCACCCCTCCCCCACCCTGGTGCGGGTGCAGTCGGAGTGCTTGACCGGCAACGTATTCGGTTCGGCGGGTTGTGACTGCGACGCGCAACTCCGGCACGCGATGCGGGCGGTGGCCGCCGAGGGACGCGGTGTGGTGGTGTACCTACGCGGCCACGACGGTCGCGTGGACCACCAGCCGGCCGATGCGCGTGACTACGGCGTCGGGGCGCAGATCCTCGCCCATCTCGGGGTGCGGCGGATGCGGCTGCTGACGAACAACCCCGTCAAACGGGTCGGGTTGGAGGCGTACGGACTCGAGATCACCGAAGCGATCAGCATGCACCGCCCGACACCGCATGCCGGCCAGACCGCCACCCCCTGGTGACGGCTCACGCCTTCTCCCGGTGCCGCGCGTTCCTGCCGCTGATGGCCGCGGCAGGAGCAACTCTGGCGCTGACCGCACCGCTGGAAGTGCTGTTCGTCCGGGAGATCTCGCGCAGCAGCCTCTACATCGGTTTGTTCATGCTGGGCGCGGCCGTCGGCGTGATCGCGGTCGACGTGTTCGGATCGCGGTTCGTCCCGGCACTCGACGCGCGGCTCGCGCTCGCGGTGGGGCTCGCGCTCTTCGGCATCGCCTGCATCGGGATGGGTCTCGCATCGGGCGGCGTGCTGTTGATGTCGTCGCGGGTCCTGCAGGGGTTCGGGGGCGGGATCGTCCTCGGCGCGGGTCTGCAGGCGGCGGTGCGACTGCCCGACTCCTCCGCCGACCTCGCCCGATCGCTCGGCCGGTTCAACGCGGCCTTTCTCTTCGGCGGCGCGGTGGCGTCGCCGGGCGGTCTGCTGGTCGCCGGGCTCGTGGACGGCCGGATCGGTTATCAGGTCGCCCTTGTGGGGACCGGATTGCTGGCACTGCTGGTCGCGGCCGGTGTCGCCATCGCCCTGCCGCGGTTGTCCGCCCCGCCAGGCGGTGCGCCCCCGCGCATCGGGCTGCCACGTTTCGGTCGGACGCCGGGCGGCGGCGCCGCACTCGTCCTGGCCATGAGTGGCGAGTTCCTCAGGGGCGGCGTGCTTCTCACCGCGCTGCCGCTGGCCGGTGCGGTACGCGGCCATCCGGTCGGGACGATCACCGTGGCGGTCGCGCTGATGTCGGCCGTCGAGATCGGCGCACTCACGCTGGCCTACCGGCTCATCCGCCACACCGGAGTGATCGCGATGCTCGTCGCGTCGTTCAGCCTCGGCACGCTGTGTTCGGCGGTGCTCGCGGTGCTGCCCGGCGAGACGGCATATCTGGGGATGTCGGCACTGTTCGGGGTGACTCTGGCCGGGGCCACGGCGGCCCTGCCGGTGATGGTCGTCGACCAGGTGGGCGAATCGTCGGCGGGGCTGGCCAAGTTCCGGATCTCGGCCGGTATCGGATTGCTCGCCGGCTCGGTCGGGTGCGCCGTCGTGGGTGCCCAACTCGGTGTCGCCGCACTGTTCACGGCGACCGCCGTCGTACTGCTGGCCTGCGCCTATCTCGCCCACCTCGTGGGTGCGCGTAACCCTGCCGACTCAACGCCGCCCGGATCCGGTAACAATCGCCTGCTCAAATGACGCCTGGGGCACTCGGGAAGGGAGCGTTGGCAGCGTGTCAGGAGCAGAACGAGCAGTGTCGGGAGGGTGCCGAAACCGGTTGCACGCCATCGAGCCGACCCGCCCGGAGGTCGTCTACCAGCGCCGGCGGCAGAGCCCGGACCGCTTGAACAACTCGCCGCGGCGCACCTATGACCTGCTCCGCGCCACGCTGGTCACCTCGGGCCGCAGGCTGCTGCTCGTCGAACACGAACTGACCGACGCGCTGTCGGCCAGCCGCAACACCGTGCGCGCGGTGTTGCAGCAGCTGGCCCGCGAGGGTCTGGTCACCCGCGAACCCAAGAACGGCACCCGCGCCACCGGGGCGCTGGTCCTGCCCATCGACGAGCTCACCCCCGTCGAGGCGCGGCTGCTCGAATGCCGCCCTCTGGGCTGCCCGCCGCTGGTGCGGGACCGGTTGAACCTCCCGATCGGCTGGACGGTGCTGATGATCGAGGCGGTGCTCCTGCAGGACGGTGTGCCGCTGGGTATCTCGGTCAACTACGTCGCCCTCGGCGGGGAGCAGTCGCTCGACATCGACGAACCCGACGTCATCCACATCCTGGAGAAGAAGCTCGGGCTCCGGATCGGCGGCAGCCGCACCACGATCGGAGCCGTCGCCGCCGACGAGCAGACGGCAGAGCTGGTCGGTGTCGAACTCGGTTCCCCACTGGTCTGGCTCGAGGACGTCATCGAGGACGACTCCGGACAGCCCCGGGCGCTATCGCAGCTCAGGTTGCGCGGTGACCGGGTGGCCTTTTCCGCCAACGCCTATCGCACCGCCTGACGGGGCCGCGAGCGCGGGCGACCGCAGCAGCCCACGGTTGAGCAGGACCGTCGCAGCCAGCGCGGCCAGACCGGTCAGCGCCGTCGCCAGCATCGCGCGCTGCGCCCCCAGCACGCTCGAGGTGACACCGAGGACCACCATGCCGGTCGGCAACGCCACGCCGATCGTGGTGGTCAGCAGTCCGAACGCGGCGGCGCGGTCCTCGGCGGCGACGGAGACCACGGGTAGCGTGGCCTGGGTGGAGCCGAACAGGCCCTGGCCCACCCCGGCCACGGCGAGGGCGAACAGCGCGACCGGCACCAGCGGCGTGAACGCGAGCACGCTTAGACCGCCCAGACACAGCGCCACCCCTGTCGCGAACGCGGCCAGCGGCCGGCGCGTCGGCCGCAGCACCAGCACCGCGGCTACCGCCAACTGGACGATGCCGGCCATCGAACCGATCACGCCCGTCAGCGATGCGCCGGCGCCCAGGTGCTGAGCGATCACCGGGACCAACGGGATGAACGCGAAGTAGCAGAGATTGCAGATGACGGTCACCACCAATGTCACCGCGAGTGCTCGTGAGCGCCGCAGTAGCCGCCAATTGGGCTGAGCCGCCGATAGTTCCGCGAGGGGGCGGGCCACGGGCATTCGACGGGTGGAGAGCCACAGCAGCGGCAGCGATGCGGCCAGTAGCACGGCGAGCACCCCGAACGCCACGCCGAGGCCGAACGCGCCAACGGCGAAACCGCCCAGCAGCGGACCGGCCATCATCGCGCTCGCCATACCGGTCACCTCGGCGTTGAGGATCCGGGTGGCCCGCGCATCGCCGCCGATCCGCAGCAGCAGCTCACGCTGGGCCGTCATGTTGACCATGCCGCCGACGCCGTAGGCGAGCTCGAACGGATACACCATCCAGGTCTGCACGGCACCCGCGCCGACCAGCAGCGCCATCACGATCGACACGGGCAGCAGCGCGGCCTCGGTGACCAGCACCAGTTTCCGGGCGTCGAGGCCCCTGCGCAGATATCCGGCCACGGCTGTGCCGAGCAGCATCGGCGCGAACATGGCGACCCCGACGAACTGGTTGGCGAGCGGATGCCCGCCCAGGTCGGTGACGAGATAGGTGCCGAGGAACAGCCCGCTCCACCGGGACACATGCCACAGCCAGGAACTGATCAGCAACCACACCAGTGGTTTCCGCACGGTCTGTGTCAGAGCGCGACCCTCGGATCGGCGAGCGACTGCAGCGCGTCGACGACGATGTTGGTGACCACGTAGAGCAGACCGATCACCAGCGTCACACCGGCGATCGCGTTGAAGTCGGCCTTGTCGATCGCCCTGGCGATGTAGAACCCGATACCCGGGCGCGCGAAGATGAGCTCCACCAGGATGCAGTTGCCGATCATCACCGCGATCTGCAGACCCATCAGTGCGAGCACCGGGCCCAGCGAGTTGCGGGCGGTGTGCATGAACAGGATCCGCTTTTCGCTCATCCCTTTCGCGCGGACGGTGCGGGTGTGGTCCGCCCGCATCGTCGTCTCCAGGCTGCTACGCAGGACGCGTCCGACGGCCACCGCCGGGGTGAGCGCCAGACAGAACGCCGGGAGGATGAGGTGGTAAAGCCCGTCGGCGAAGATCTCCGGCCGTCCGGCGAGCAGACTGTCGACGAGCAGGAAATGCGTTGGCCCCGTTGGGGCATCGTCATAGGATGTCTCCCCCGTCACCGGCAGGATGTTCAGGTAGCGGTAGAACACCAGCATGCCGAGCAGGCAGGCGAGGAACACCGGGACCGACGCTCCGGAGACCATGACCACCCGCAGGACGCCCGACCCGCGCCAGCCCTGCGCCGTCGCCAGGCCGAGCACCGCTCCGATCAGCACGGTGAAGATCATCGCCACCAGTAACAGCTCCAGGGTGACCGGCAGGAACGTCGTGATGTCGGAAAGCACCGGGGTGCGGGTCAGGCTCGACTGGCCGAGATCCCCCTGCAGCGCGTTGACCAGATAGTTCCAGAACTGCACGATCAGCGGCCGGTCGTAGCCGAGTTCGTGGCGGGCGGCGGCGTATACCTCCGGGGAGGCCTTCGCGCCCACCACGGCGGCGACCGGGTCGACCGGCGCCACCTGCTGCAGGGTGAACACCGCCAGCACGAGGACGAACAGCACCGGAATCGCGCCGAGCAGGCGCCGGGGCAGGACGGTCAGCATCAACGGTCCCGGATGCGGTCGCGCAGCGCATCACCGGCGAAGTTGGCGACGATCGCGATCAGCGCCACGGCCGCGGCCGGCATGATCGGGATCCACCACGCGCTGAAGATGTAGGTGACGCCCTGCGCGCTCATCGAACCCAGCTCGGGCGCCGGCTGCGGAGCGCCGAGACCGAGGAACGACAGGCTGGCCAGCATCAGCACCAGCGCCGCGATGTCGAGGCTCGCCGTCACGATAGTCACGGGAACCGCCCCAGGCAGCAGGTGACGACGCAATTGACGCCGCCAGCTCACCCCACCGACCCGGGCGGCCTCCATGTGCGGGGAAACCCGCAGTTTGCGCACCTCGGACCGCACGATGCGCGTGTAGAGCGGCCACCAGACGATGGCGACCCCGATGAGCGTGTGCGTGTAGGACCGGCCGAGCGCGGCCACCACCGCGAGCGCAAGGATCGGGCCGGGCAGCGCCAGGAACGCGTCGGTGATGCGCATCAGCACGGTGTCGATCCATCCCCCGCAGGCACCGGCGATCAACCCGACGAGACCGCCGAACACCACCGAGAATGCCACCACCGCGAGCGCTCCGAACCAACTGGTCTGCATACCGCACAGCACCCGGCTGAGGATGTCGCGGCCGACCGTGTCCGTGCCGAGCAGGTTTGCCCGGCTCGGCGCGGACATCGGTCTACCGACCGCCAGCAGTGGGTCGAACGGCGCAATTTGCCTGGCGAAGATCGTCACCAGGAACAGCACCGCCAGCGCGCCGAAGGCGATGTAGCCCGCCACCGGGGTGCCCTGGAAGTACTGCCGGGTCGCCAGCCCCAGCCGTCCTCGGTACCGGACCAACCCGGTCGGTACGTAATACTCCGCGACCGCCATTGACGTCTCCTCAGAACTCGCGCAACGTCTCCCGCAGCGTGGAGCCCGTGTACTCGGTGCGAGTCAGACCCATGCGCTGCAGTTCGGGCACCAGACCGTCGGTGATCGACGCGATGTAGCTGCGGTTGAGGTCCCAGCCCGGCTTCATGATGAGGAAGCCGTCACCGCCGATCTCCTCCATCGCCTCACCCATCTGGCGGGCGACCTGTTCGGGGGTTCCGACGAACTCGACGCCGGTGGTCGCCCAGTCGATGGCCAATTGCCGCAACGTCTTCGGGCCCGGGCTGCCGTCTCCGCGCATGAAGTGCTCGAGCGAACCGCGCTCACCGTTGGTGGTCAGGTCCGCCGGCAGCGGCTCGTCCCACTCAAACTGCTTGAAGTCGATCTCAGTGTTCGACGAGATACCGACGAGCTGCTTCTCGATGTAACTGTCGGTGGACACCAGCCGCTCGACCTCCGCCCGCGCCTCGGCTTCCGTCGGTGCCACCACGGGCGAGACGCAGAACATCAGCTTGATGTCGTCGGGGTTGCGGCCCTCCGCCTCGGCACGGGCCCGGATGTCGTCGCGGTAGGCCTTCATCCCCGCCGTTCCGGTGCCGACGGCGACGATCGCGTCGGCGGCGCGGGCGGCGAACGCCCGGCCCCGCGGGGAGGCGCCGGCCTGCAGGATCGTCGGGCGGTGCTGTGGGGAGGGCACCGTGTTCAGCGGACCCCGCGACTTGAAGTACTTGCCGACGAAGTCGATGGTGCGCACCTTTTTGTAGTCGGCGTAGGTGTGGGTCTCCCTGTCCATCACGACCGCGTCGGCGTCCCACGAATCCCACAGCTGCGTGACGACATCGAAGTACTCGTCGGCGACGTTGTAGCGTTCGTCGTGTTCGGGCAGGGCGTCCAGCCCGAAGTTCTGGGCGGCGCGGTCCTCGGCCGACGACACGATGTTCCAGCCGAACCGGCCCTCGGACAGGGAATCAACCGTGGAGGCCAGCCGGGCCAGCAGATAGGGCGGGTAGAACGACGTGGACATCGTGGCCACCACACCGAGGTGCGAGGTGTGGGCGGCGATCTTGACGGCCAGCGGTACCGGATCGTGTTTCGGGGCGAACACCGAATTCTTCAGCGCGCCCTCCATCGAGCGGCCGTAAGCGTCGGCCACCATCACCGTGTCCTCGATCATGATGAAGTCGAAGCAGGCGCGTTCCATACTGCGCGCCATGTCGACGTAGAACTGCCCGTTGGGCCAACGCGCGACGTCGGGTGAGGCGCGCGGCGTATCCCATTCCGGCGGAATGAAATTCATGAACCAGCCGAGGTGGAACTTCTTCGTCACTGACGTCTCCTGTTTCTGTGTTGTGGTCGGAATCGGTTGGGTTCAGCCGACGAGCCGTTGATCGGACTGCGGTGTGGTGAGCAGACAGGCGGCCAAGTGGCGGCTTATGTCGTCTGTGGACAACAGGGTGGGCGCCTCGGTCGGACAGCGCGCCACCCGCTCGCGGCAGCGGGGGTGGAAGGCACAACCCGACGGCACCGCCAGCGGACTCGCCGGTTCGCCGGCCAGCCGGACGGGCTCCCTGCCTGGACTCGGAATCGCCGCCAGAAGCGCTTTTGTGTAGGGGTGTTTCGGGTTCGCGATGAGGTCCACGGTCGGTGCAAGTTCGACGATCTGGCCGAGGTACATCACCGCGATCCGGTCGGCGATGAACCGTGCGGCCGCCAGGTCGTGGGTGACGAAGACGACGGCCATCCCGAGCTCACGGCGCAGTTTCTGCAGCAGATTGAGCACCGACGCCGCCAGCGAGGCGTCGAGCGCCGAAGTCGGTTCGTCGCACAGCAGCACCCGAGGCGGGTCGATGATCGCCCGCGCGAACGCCACCCGCTGGCGCTGGCCGCCGGACAGGCTCGACGCTTTGACACCCGTGACGTCCGGTGGCAGCCCGACCTGGCGCAGCACCGCGTCGACACGCTCACTCCGTTCGGCACGAGTCGTCGAACCGAGCAGCCGTTCGCCCACGATTTCCCCGACCGTCAACCACGGGGTGAGTGAGGCGCCGGCGTCCTGGAAGACCATCTGCGGCCGGGTGCCTGCGTATTTCACGGTGCCACCGTCGGGTTCCATCAGGCCGGCGACCACCCGCAGCAGCGTCGACTTACCCGAACCCGATTCGCCGACCACCGCAACGGATTCGCCGGGCGCCAGGTCGAGGATGATGTGGCGCAGTGCGTGCAGAGTGTCGCGCCGGCCAATCCCCCGCCGCACGCCGAACCGCTTCTCCACCCCGTTGATCTGCAACACCGGTCGCGGGTCGTCAGGGATCGTCATCGGCGCGAACTCCGCTGTCTCCAGGCAACTTCGGGATTGCGCCGTCGCGGTGGGGATGATGCACGCGGCGGCACCCGAGTGGGTCGCGGCGGGTGTCGGTTCAGGCAGCGATTCCGTGCAGGCTGGGGTGACCGCGGGGCAGCGCGGCGAGAAGGCGCACCCGTCCGGATGCGCCCGCGGATCCGGCGGGCTCCCCGGCAGGGCGCTGATCGCCCGGCCCAACGGCAGATCGAGATCGAGCCGGGAGTTCAGCAGCCCGAAGGTGTACGGATGTGACGGCGCGGCCAGCACCTCGTCCATCGCGCCGATTTCGGCCAGCCGCCCGCCGTACATCACCGCCACGCGGTCGGCGATCTGCGAGGCCACGCCGATGTCGTGGGTGACGACGATGAACGAGGTGCCCAGTTCGGTGCACAAGTCCCGCAGCAGGCTCAGCACCTGCGCCTGCACCGTGACGTCCAGCGCGGTGGTCGGCTCGTCGGCAATCACCAGATCCGGCCCGCCCGCGACCGCCATCGCGATCATGACTCGCTGCCGCAATCCGCCGGACAATTCGTGCGGATAGGCCTTCATCCGCCGTACCGGGTCCGGGACACCGACGAGTTCGAGCAGCCGGCGCGCCTCGTCGGGATCGCCGGCCACCTCGGCGATCTGCCTGCCCACCCGCATGGTCGGGTCCAGCGAGGTCATCGGATCTTGAAACACCGCCCCGAGGTGAGCTTTTCGGATCCGGCGCCGCTCCTCGTCGCTCGCGCTGACCATGTCGACGCCGCACACCTCGGCACGTCCGGTGATCACGGGTGCGGGCTCCGCCCCCAGCAACCCGAGAAGGCCGAGGCCGAGCACGCTCTTCCCGGAGCCAGACTCCCCGACCAGGGCGAGCACCTCGCCAGGGTGGATGTCGAGGCTCACGCCCCGCAGCGCGTGTAGCGGCACCCCGCGGCGCTGGAAGGTGACGGTCAGATCGCGCACCCGGGCGCGCGGTGTGGCATCCACGGGCTGCGCCGTCGCCGTCGGCAGTGCAATCTCGTCGTCGATCGTCATGGCCCAAACCCCTCGATTGCCGCGCTGGGAATTCCCGAATGGGGTGAGACGGGTGCGCGGCCCACGCTGGCTCTGCGGCATCCGGATCTCCGAATGCGATGAGCAAACCTGCTGTGCGTGACGAGTTCACGACGAGTCGATGTCCATCGCATTGCGCCACCGCCCCGCCAGGACCTGCGGACCGCGGCGCAATGCAGCGTTTACCGCAGGGCCCGGCCGAGGAAACGGATCCCTCGTTCACTGCAAGAATGAGGTTGATGCCGGCTACCTGGAGGGTGCGTACATGACCGTTGTCGTCGTAGGGAATCCGAAACCGATGTCGCGGACGAGGGCAGCCGCCGAACTGGTCGCCGAGAAGCTGACCGGGTCCGCCCCCGAGCACGTGATCGATGTCGTCGACCTTGGCGCCGGCCTGCTGGGCTGGGGTGACCCGAAGGTGGCCGCGGCCAAGGAGATCGTGAAGTCCGCCGACTCGCTGGTGGTCGCGTCGCCGACGTTCAAGGCGACCTACACCGGGCTGCTGAAACTGTTCCTCGACCAGTTCGGGGCCGGTGAGCTCGGGCAGGTCACCACGTTTCCGCTCATGCTGGGCGGATCGCCGACCCATGCGCTGGCGCCTGAACTGACGCTGCGGCCGGTGCTCGTCGAGATCGGCGCAAGTTGCCCCGCGCCGAGCCTGTACCTGATCGACTCCGAATACGAGACGTCGCCGGACCTGGAGAAGTGGCTCGACGTCGCGCGCCGGTTCGTCCCGCAGGTGTCGTCGTGATCACCGCGGTCGAGGGGCAGTTCGATCAGGCCGTGCTGCGGCAGGCGTTCGGCTGCTTCCCCAGCGGGGTGACCGCGTTCTGCGGTCTGGTCGACGGTGTCGCCGAGGGGATGGCGGCCAGTTCTTTCACGTCGGTGTCGCTCGATCCGCCGCTGGTGTCGGTGTGCGTCGCCAACACCTCCACCACGTGGCCGAAGCTGGCGCAGCTCGACCGGCTCGGGCTGTCGGTGCTGGCCGGCGACCACGGCCCCATCGCGCGCTCGTTGTCGGCCAAGACCGGCGACCGGTTCGCCGATGTGCAGTGGGAGGCCACCGACACCGGTGCGGTGTTCGTGCACGGTTCGACGCTGTGGCTGGAGTGCGCACCGTACAAGCGCGTCGAGGCCGGTGACCACGAGATCGTCGTCCTGCAGATCATGGCGTTGGCGATCTACCCTGACGTCGCCCCGATGGTGTTCCACCGCAGCGGATTCCACGGTCTGGCCGCCACCTCCTGACGTCGGCGCGACGGAGGGCGGTACCCGCTGAGGCCGGTACCGCCCTTCGCCGCCTCAGGCGCGTTTGAGGGTGGGCGGCCAGATGATCTGCGGGTAGAAGGAATTGGCCTCGATGCCGGTCAGGTCGTTGTGCGCGACGATGGCGTTCGGGGGCAGGCAGAGCGGAATCCATAGCGCCTCGTCGACGACCATGCGGCTACAGCGCTGATAGACCTCGTTCATCTGCTCGGTGGTCGGCTGGCGCACGGCCTCGTCCATCAGCGTGTCCAGCTGCGGACTCGAGTACTGGAAGAAGTTCAGCGGTTTGGCGCCGGTGCGCAGCAGGATGCGGAACGTGGTGTCCAAGTGGAGGGTGTCGCCGCCGAGGAAGGCCACCAGGATGTCGGGGCGCTTCTCGGGCGGCTGGTTGGCCAGGTCGAACATCTCAGCGACCGGCATCGCGCGTACCGTGACGTCGAGCCCCAGGGTGGCGAGCTGGTTCTGCACCAGTTCGGCCATCTGCTGACGCGGCGCCCCGCCGTCGGCAGCCCACGCCAGATCCACCTTCTTCGAGGGCAGCGACGCCACCATGGCGGTCAACGGGCCGGTATCGACCTCGGACGGAAACGGCGCCAGTGCGGGCGGCAACGAATTGGGTGACCACATCGACACCTGGGCCGCCGCCAGGCCGCCCCAAGCGGTGTCGACGATGGCTTCTCGATCGAGCGCGGTCAGCACAGCGCGACGCAGGGTGACGTCGGCGAAGATGCCCGAGGTCGGATTGAGCCAGATCGCCTCCCCCACCCCGCCGACGGCCGTGACAACTGCGAACTCCGGGTTTTGTTGATAGGCAAGTACATCAGGGATCGCGAAGCCCTTGGTGACAATGTCGAAGGCACCGGAGTCGAGCTGAAGTTTCTGCGTCGTGATGTCCGGGGTGATCTCGATGCGGATCGTCTCGAACGCCGGCTTGCCACCCCAGTAGTCGCCGAACGCGGACAGCGTGTAGTGACTGCCGGGCACGAATTCGGTGAAGGTGTAGGGCCCCGTGCCCGCGTCGTGGGTCTTGAGCCAATCCTGCGCCAAGTCGTCACCTTTGGCGTTGGCGGCCACGGCCGTCGGGCTCACGGCGAACGGCTGCCACGGGCACGCCAGGTAGTGAAGGAAGGCGTTGTTGGGTTCGGCCAGCGTCACGACGAACGTCGTAGGGTCCGGCGCCGCCGTGCGAGCTACTCCGGCCACCATGTAGGCGGGGCCCTGGTTCACGGCTGCACGGCGCTCGAAGCTCTTCACCCACGCCTGTGCATCGGCGATCGTGCCGTCGTGGAACTTGACGTTCGGGTACAGCGTGAACGTATAGGTCAGCTGGTCGTCGGAGACCGTCCACGACTTCGCGAGTCCGCCGATGATGGTGGCCGAACCGGGTTGGTAGCGCACCAGGCCCTCGTAGGCCGACTCCATCACCTGGACGCCTTCACCCTCGTACATGATGTCGGGGTCCGGCACCTGCATGTCGGCCAGGAACGGCATCCGCAGCGTCAGCGTGCCCTTGCTCGATCCGCCACCCCCCGCTCCGCAGGCCGCGAGCAACGAGGCCAGGGTCAGACCGCCGACGGTGAGTCCGCCGGCTTTGAGGAACGTGCGGCGGTCGAACCCGGCGGGCGATGGTAGGTGTGGGGGCACGGCGTCTCCTACGTGGCGTGGCGTGTGATGGCGGAGCGCGGCATTCTCTGGCGTCACTCGGTAGTGCGCAGTAAAGCCCGGCCGAATGACGCGTCCGCGTCGCGTCGGTGCCTCGCGTATTACGCCGGTTCGCAATCAGAACTCGAGAGAGTTCTCCCGGGATGTGTTGTGCCCAGGACCCGCCTAGAACAGGGCGAACTGATCGCCCACGGTCGCCGAGTCGACGAAGTCCTCGATGCCGGTGCCGCCGACGACGTGGTCGAGCGCACGCATGAAGTCGGCGTCGGAGAGAATCGGCACACCGAACTCCTGGGCCTGGTAGCCCTTGCCCTGCTCCACGCCGGGTTGATTGCACACGACCAGGGAGGTGACCGGGTCGACGTTGTCGGCGTAGGCGAGCCCGGCCGTGATCATCCGCTCGATCATTTCCTCGTGGGTGTGGGTGACCTCCGCGGACACCGCCACGCGCATCCCCTGCACGAGGGGGCGGCCCGGGATGTAGCGGCCCGGGTTGAGGTACGGGCACGGCATCCGCGCGGCCAGCATCTTGAGCGGCTGCACTTCGTCGTGGGTCACCCGGCCGTTGGGCCAGCGTCGCCGTCCCACCGGACGCGTCGGCAGCCAGGCCTTGCGCTCGCGGGCGCGGGCGAGCGTCGGTTTGAGGATCTGGGCGAGCACCTGGGCGTCGTCGAGCGCGTCGTGCGGTTTGAGCTGCGGCACACCCCAGTGCGCGGCGAGCGTCTCCAACCGCAGATTCTCCGTACCGAGATCGAGACGACGGGCCAGTTCGACCGTGCACATGACCGAGTCGATCGGCAGTTCGGCGCCGACGAGTTCGGCCTCGGCGGTCAGGAACGAGTAGTCGAATCCGACGTTGTGCGCGACGAGGGTGCGGCCGCGCAGCAGTTCGGCGAGGTTCGCGACCACGTCGCCGAAGCGGGGCGCGCCCTGGAGCATCTCGGCGGTCAGCCCGTGCACATGCGTCGGCCCCGGGTCGACGCCCGGGTCCAGCAGGGTCGCCAGGCTGTGCTCGACGTTGCCGTCGTCGCCGACCGCGAGTGCGGCCAGGCTCACGATCCGCGCCTGACCGGGCCGGAAACCCGACGTCTCGACATCGACGACGGCCCAGCCTGTACCGGTATCGACCGCCGGTCTTCCCCAACCGTGGCTCACCACCTCAGGGTGGCACGGCCCTCCGACAATCCTCGGATCGCAGCGGTGCGTGTCGGGCACCTAAACTGCCGGGGATGGTCAACCCTCGAGGACGCGCCGCCCTGGCGGCCGGAGCCGCCGCCCGGTGGGCGTCGCGCGTCACCGGCCGCGGCGCGGGCGCGATGATCGGCGGGCTCGTCGCGATGACCCTGGACCGGTCGATCCTGGGTCAACTCGGTGCCGGCCGGCGCACGGTCGTCATCACCGGCACCAACGGCAAATCCACCACCACGCGGATGACGGCGGCGGCGCTGGGCACCCTGGGCGCGGTCGCCACCAACGCCGAAGGCGCCAACATGGACGCCGGGCTGGTCGCCGCCCTGGCCGCCGACCGCACCGCGGAGTTGGCCGCGCTCGAGGTCGACGAGATGCACGTCCCGCACGTGTCCGATGCCGTCGATCCGTCGGTGGTGGTGCTGCTCAATCTGTCCCGCGACCAGCTGGACCGGGTCGGTGAGATCAACCACATCGAGCGCACCCTGCGCGCGGGGCTGGCCCGGCATCCGTCGGCAGTGGTGGTCGCCAACTGTGACGACGTGCTGATGACGTCGGCGGCCTACGACAGCCCGAACGTGGTCTGGGTGGCCGCGGGCGGCAGTTGGGCCAACGATTCGGTCAGCTGTCCGCGCTCCGGCGAGGTCATCGTCCGCGACGGCCTCGACTGGTACTCCACCGGAACTCCCTCCAATGTCGGGCCCGGGGGCCCTCCGGCCTTCAAGCGGCCCACGCCGCAGTGGTGGTACGACGACACCCACCTGCACGGCCCGGACGGGCTGTCGCTGCCGATGACGCTGGCGCTGCCGGGAGCGGTGAACCGCGGCAACGCCGCGCAGGCCGTCGCCGCCGCGGTCACCATGGGCGCCGACCCGGCGGCCGCGGTGGCCGCCGTCGAGACCGTCGACGAGGTGGCGGGCCGGTACCGCACCGTGCGACTCGGCGACCACACGGCGCGGGTGCTGCTGGCGAAGAACCCGGCCGGCTGGCAGGAGGCCCTGTCGATGGTCGACAAACACGGCGCGGGTGTGGTGATCGCCGTGAACGGTCAGGTGCCCGACGGCGAGGACCTGTCGTGGCTGTGGGACGTGCGGTTCGAGCACTTCGAAGGGACGCAGGTGGTGGCCGCCGGTGAGCGCGGTACCGACCTGGCGGTGCGCCTCGGATACGCGGGCGTCGAGCACACCCTGGTGCACGACACCGTAGCGGCGATCGCGTCGTGCCCGCCCGGTCACGTCGAGGTGATCGCGAACTACACGGCGTTCCTGCAACTGAACAGGCGGTTGCCGGATGCGTGAATCCACGGTGCGGATCGGGCTGGTGCTGCCCGACGTCATGGGCACCTACGGCGACGGCGGCAATTCGGTGGTGCTGCGGCAGCGGCTGCGGTTACGCGGTATCGACGCCGAGGTCGTCGAGATCACGCTGGCCGATCCGGTGCCCGCCGAACTCGACCTCTACACGCTGGGTGGCGCGGAGGACTACGCGCAGCGACTGGCGACCAAACACCTGCAGCGCTATCCGGGTCTGCAGCAGGCGGCGGCGCGGGGAGCCCCGGTGCTGGCGATCTGCGCGGCCATCCAGGTGCTCGGCCACTGGTACGAGACGTCGTCGGGCGAACGCGTCGACGGGGTGGGGATGCTCGACGTCACGACCTCGCCGCAGCCGGTCCGCACGATCGGCGAAGTGGTGTCCCAGCCGATGCTCGACGGGCTCTCCGAGAAGCTGACCGGATTCGAAAACCATCGCGGCGGAACGGTTTTGGGGCCGAATGCGGCACCGCTGGCGCGTGTCGAGAAGGGTGCGGGCAACCGGGACGGCGACGGGTTCGACGGGGCGGTGCAGGGCAGCGTGGTCGCGACGTATCTGCACGGTCCGTGCCTGGCCCGCAATCCGGAGTTGGCGGACCACCTGTTGAGCAAGGTCGTCGGCGACCTGCCGCCGCTGGATCTCGACGAGGTGACGCGGCTGCGTCGGGAACGCCTGGCGGCCCCGCGCCGCGCTTAGGCCGCCACGTTTCGCCCAAACGAACGTACGGGCGCCAAAGGCCGAGACGATTCGGGCATTTCGTCGATCTCGGCGCGACGCTTGTACGCCTCGCGCACACGGACGAGCACCGACGCGGGATGGTCTTCTTTGATCACCCGGATCACTTCCCAACCGCAACGCCGGATCCTCTCCAGACGGCGCACGTCGTTGACGTAGATCGATCGGCTCGTCTGGTGCTGTTCACCGTCGTACTCCACGGCCAGCCGCAGCTGCTGCCAGCCCATGTCGACCCACGCGAACGGTTCGCCGCTTCCGTCGACGATCGGGATCTGCGTCTCGGGAATCGGGAAGCCGTCGTCGATCAGCAGCAGCCGCAGCCAACTTTCGCGGAGCGATTCCGCGCCCGGGTCGATGAGCGGCAACAGCTGCCGAAGCTGACGAACTCCCCGCACCGGCCCATAGCGGTCCATCAGCGCTGTGACGTCCGTCGGTTCGAACGGCGCCGCCCGCATCAGCGCGTCGAGCCGACCCATGGCCGCGGCGCGCTTCTGATAGCGACCCAAGTCGAAGGCGGTGCGGGCTCGTGTGGCGACGTGGATGCCGTCGAGAACGGTCACCTCGTCGGCGGCGACCCGGTCCATCCGCACGAGCAGGCCGGCCTGCTTGCGTCGTTCGTGGACCAGGATCTCGATCGGTTCTTGATCGTCGACCCAGTCGGCACCGTGCCAAGCGGACGCGGCGACGCCGGTCACTACGCCGGTCCGGCCCGACGTCAGCCAAGCGGCGACGGCCCTGTCCCGCAGCGTCGGTGTTGCGTTCTTCGGGATGTACACCCCACGGAATATCGGGCGATACCAGCGTCGCAGCTCGCTGCGCGGCAAACCATCGCCGAGGGCCTCTACGCCCAGGAATACCTCAGTCATGGCCGCATGGTTGTCGACGGGTCTGACACGCCCGCCGAGATCGACGAAATGGCGGGATTCACTCGCACAAGTTCGCCCGTTTGTTCGTTTCGGCGAAAAGCCGCGCCGGGGGTCAGGCCATCGCGCGGCGGCCGGCCAACGCCCGGCCCAGGGTGAGCTCGTCGGCGAACTCGAGATCGCCGCCCATCGGCAGCCCGGACGCGATGCGCGTGACGGTCAATCCGGGGATGTCGCGCAGCATCCGCACCAGATACGTCGCCGTCGCCTCGCCCTCGGTGTTCGGATCGGTGGCGATGATCACCTCCGAGACGTCCACGCCGTCGACCCGCTCGCCGATCCGGTTCAGCAGCTCACGGATGCGCAGCTGGTCGGGCCCGATCCCGCTCAGCGGGTCGAGCGCACCGCCGAGCACGTGGTAGCGGCCGCGGAACTCCCGGGTCCGCTCGACGGCCTGCACATCCTTGGGTTCCTCGACCACGCACACCAGCGACGCGTCGCGGCGCGGATCGCTGCAGATGCGGCAGCGGTCCTCGTCGGAGACGTTGCCGCAGACCTCGCAGAACTTCACCCCGTCGCGGATCCGGTTGAGCACGGCGGTGAGCCGGTCGATATCCGGCGGTTCGACGCTCAACAGGTGGAACGCGATGCGCTGCGCGCTCTTCGGACCGATCCCCGGCAGCTTGCCGAGTTCGTCGATCAGATCCTGGACGGGCCCCTCGAACAAATCAGAGGCCCGGGATGCCCAGGCCGCCCATTCCGCCGGCGAGCGGCCCGAGCCGGTCGTGCGCCAGGATGGTGACCTGCTTGGCGGCGTCGGCGATTGCGCCGACGATCAGATCCTGCAGCGTCTCGACGTCGTCGGGGTCGACGACCTTGGGGTCGATGGACACCGAGACGACCTCACTGCTGCCCTTCATCGTCACCTGCACCAGGCCGCCGCCGGCCTGACCGTGCACCTCGGAGTTGGCGAGCGACTCCTGGGCCTCCATCAACTGCTGCTGCATCTGCTGTGCCTGGGCGAGGAGTGCCGACATATCGGGCTGGCCACCACCGGGTTGCATGACTGGTCCCCTTGCGTGTTGATGTCGTGTTGGTCTCGACTTGGTTTCTCTCGCCCGTATCCGGCGCTTCGGGCTTTAAGCGTAGTCCGCACGCGGGCTACGGTGGCGCCCGTGCCTGCCCGCCTGCGTGTCGGAGCCGCGATCACCAGCAGCCTGCTCATCGCCGCCTCTACTTTCGCCACGACGTTCGCCGCCCCCGCTGTCGCCGCACCGGCCAACATCGCCGGCAAGATCGTGTTCCTCGACCCGGGACACAACGGTGCCAACGACGCCTCGATCAGCAGGCAGGTGCCCACCGGCCGCGGCGGAACCAAGGACTGCCAGGCCAGCGGCACCTCGACCGAGGACGGCTATCCCGAGCACACGTTCGCGTGGGACACCACGCTGCGCATCCGGCAGGCACTGACCGCCCTCGGGGTGCGCACCGCGATGTCGCGCGGCAACGACAACGCGCTCGGGCCGTGCGTCGACGAGCGGGCCGCGCTGGCCAACTCCGTGCGGCCCAACGCGATCGTCTCCGTCCACGCCGACGGCGGTCCCCCGACCGGCCGCGGATTCCACGTGCTGTACTCGTCGCCGCCGCTCAACGAAGCGCAGGCCGGCCCCGCCGTGCAGTTCGCCCGCATCATGCGCGACCAGCTGTCCGGCTCCGGCTTCGTGCCGTCGACCTACATCGGTTCGGGCGGGCTGAATCCGCGCAGCGACATCGCCGGGCTCAACCTGGCGCAGTATCCGTCGATCCTGGTGGAACTGGGCAACATGAAGAACCCGGCCGACTCGGCGGTGATGAAGACACCCGAGGGCAGGCAGCGCTATGCCGACGCGGTCGTACGCGGCATCGCCGCGTTCCTCGCTGTCTCCTGAAGTCGGGTCAGCTTCCCGACTCGACCTCGCGCTTGAGGTTGTCCAGCACCTGGGCCTGGATCTTCTTCAGGCCGAGCGGCGCGAACGTCTTCTCGAAGAACCCCTTCACCCCACCGGCGCCGGTCCACGACGTCTTGACCGTCACCGACGAGCCCGGCCCGGCCGGCGCGACGGTGTAGTTGGTCACCAGGGTCGAGTTGGCGTCCTTCTCGATCACGGTGTGCCCGGCGACGTCGACGGTGGCCTTGACGTCGCGCACGCGAGATTTCGTGGCCTGCAGTTTCCAGGTGACGACGGTTCCCGCCCCCTGACCGCCTTCGAGCACCCGGTAGTCGCGGTAGTGCTCCGACAGGATCTTCGGGCGGATGGTCCCGTAGTCGGCGAGGGCCGTCAGCACCGCCGCGGGTTCGGCGTTGATCAATACGGTGCTCGACGCGCTGACCTGTCCCATGATGTGACACTCCTTCGTCGCGGTGCGGTCGCATCGGATGCGGCCGCGGACTAGCGTATATCCGTGTCTGTTGCCCCGACCGACGCACGGGCTGCTCACGCCGCAGGTGTGGAGCGGCTACTCGCCAGCTACCGGGCGATTCCGCCGGCCGCCACAGTGCGTCTCGCCAAGCCCACCTCCAACCTGTTCCGGGCTCGCGCCAAGAGCACCGCCAAGGGGCTCGACGTATCCGGACTCACCGGGGTGATCGCCGTCGACCCGGATGCGCGCACCGCCGACGTCGCCGGCATGTGCACCTACGAGGATCTCGTCGCCGCGACGCTGCCCTACGGGCTCGCGCCGCTGGTCGTGCCGCAGCTCAAGACCATCACCCTCGGCGGTGCGGTCACCGGCCTCGGCATCGAGTCGACGTCGTTCCGCAACGGTCTGCCGCACGAGTCGGTGCTGGAGATGGACATCCTCACCGGAACGGGTGAGGTGCTCACCGCGAGCCGTGACCGGTGCCCGGATCTCTTTCATTCGTTCCCGAATTCCTACGGCACGCTCGGGTATTCGGTGCGATTGAAGATCGAGCTCGAACCGGTCAAACCGTTCGTGGCACTGCGCCATCTTCGATTCCATTCGCTGACCGACCTCGTGGCGGCGATGGACCGCATCGTCGAAACCGACGGCCTGGACGGCGAACCCGTCGACTACCTCGACGGTGTGGTGTTCAGCCCCGACGAGAGCTATCTGTGCGTCGGCGTGCAGACCTCCACCCCGGGCCCGGTCAGCGACTACACCGGCCAGCAGATCTACTACCGGTCCATCCAGCACCCCGCCGGCGAGAAGCACGACCGGCTGACCATCCACGACTACCTGTGGCGGTGGGACACCGACTGGTTCTGGTGCTCACGCGCTTTCGGCGCGCAGAACCCGGCCATCCGGAGGTTCTGGCCGCGCCGCTACCGGCGGAGCAGTTTCTACTGGAAGCTGATCGGCTACGACCAGCGGTTCGACATCGCCGACCGCATCGAGATCCGCAACGGCCGGCCGCCCCGCGAACGCGTCGTCCAGGACATCGAGGTCCCGATCGGCCGCACCGCGGAATTCCTGACGTGGTTCCTGGACAACGTGCCGATCGAACCGATCTGGCTGTGCCCGTTGCGGTTACGCAACGACGACAGCTGGCCGCTCTATCCGATCCGGCCCCACCACACCTATGTCAACGTGGGCTTCTGGTCGTCCGTACCGGTCGGCCCGGAGGAGGGGCACACCAACCGGCTCATCGAACGCAAGGTCAGCGAACTCGACGGGCACAAGTCGCTGTACTCGGATGCGTACTACTCCCAGGACGAGTTCGACGAACTCTACGGCGGCGAGACGTACAAGACGGTCAAGAAGGCCTACGACCCCGATTCCCGTCTACTCGACCTGTATGCCAAAGCAGTGCAGAGAAGATGAACGGTTGCGCGAAGAGTAGGAAGCTGCGATGACGAAACATGAAGCGGAACAGAAGCTGACGCTGGCAGAGATCCTGGAGATCTTCGTCGCCGGCGGTCAGGAACCGCTGAAGTTCAGCGCCTACGACGGCAGTACCGCCGGGCCGGCCGACGCCAGGCTCGGACTCGAACTCAAGTCCCCGCGCGGCACCACGTATCTGGCCACCGCGCCGAGCGATCTCGGTCTGGCCCGCGCATACGTCTCCGGCGACCTCGAACTCACCGGCGTACACCCCGGCGATCCGTACGAGCTGCTGCGGTCGCTGACCGAGAAGATGCAGTTCAAACGCCCACCGGCCAAGGTGTTGGCGAACATCGTGCGCTCCATCGGGTTCGAACACCTCAAGCCGATCGCCCCGCCGCCGCAGGAGACGCTGCCGCGGTGGCGCCGCATCGCGGAGGGCCTGCGGCACAGCAAGCACCGTGACGCCGAGGTGATCCACCACCACTACGACGTGTCCAACACGTTCTACGAATGGGTGCTCGGACCGTCGATGACCTACACGTGCGCCTGCTACCCGCGGCCCGATGCGGGGCTCGAGGAAGCGCAGGAGAACAAGTACCGCCTGGTGTTCGAGAAACTGCGGCTGCAGCCCGGCGACCGGCTGCTCGACGTCGGTTGCGGGTGGGGCGGCATGGTCCGGTACGCGGCGCGCCACGGCGTCAAGGCTGTCGGCGTCACCCTGTCGAAGGAACAGGCGCTGTGGGGTCAGAAGGCGATCGCCGACGAAGGCCTGACCGAGCTGGCGGAGATCCGGCACGGCGACTACCGCGACGTGCGCGAGATCGGTTTCGACGCGGTGTCGTCGATCGGGCTCACCGAACACATCGGCGTGCACAACTATCCGTCGTACTTCGGGTTCCTCCAGTCGAAGCTGCGCAACGGAGGGTTACTGCTCAACCACTGCATCACCCGACCGGACAACCGTTCCGCGACGACCGCGGGCGGTTTCATCGACCGCTACGTGTTCCCCGACGGGGAGCTCACCGGATCCGGCCGCATCATCACCGAAATCCAGGACATCGGCCTCGAGGTGGTGCACGAGGAGAACCTGCGCCACCACTACGCGATGACGCTGCGTGACTGGTGCCGCAACCTCGTCGAGCACTGGGACGAGGCGGTCGCGGAAGTGGGCCTGGGTACCGCGAAGGTGTGGGGACTCTACATGGCGGGGTCGCGGCTCGGCTTCGAGACGAACATCGTTCAGCTGCACCAGGTTCTGGCGGTCAAACTCGACGAGCGCGGCAACGACGGCGGGCTTCCGCTACGGCCGTGGTGGTCGGCGTAGGCCGGCCCTAGCTGCCCTCGATGCGGCGGGCGCCGAGTTCGTTCTGCAGCAGTTCGAGCGCGGCTTCCTCCGGATCGCGGCGGGGTCCGACGTCCTGGTGCACCGCTTCGGCCAGCATGCTCTCCTCGTCGTCCCCCGGCGGCGGAGGCGGCGGCACCGGCGCCGAACGGGCCGGTTCCGGGGCGGCAGCACCCGGCGCCGCACCGGCTTCGCACTGGATCTTCCAGTTCACCCCGAGCGCATCTTTGAGCGCCTCGCGGATGACGTCGGAGTTGCGTTGCTCGACAAGGCGTTTCGCCAGCGGCGCGGACTCGTGGCTCAGGATCAGCGTGTCGTTCTCGACCGCGCGCACGATCGCCCCCGCCAGCATCACGTCGATGGTGCGGCTGCGCTGACGGACCTTCTCCCGCACCGTCGTCCACATGCTGCGCACGGCGGCGGCGTTCGGGGCCCCGCCCGCCGCGGGAGGCGGTGTCGCCGGTACCTCGACCACCGGTTCGGCGGGCGGGCGCACCGGAGGCGGAGACGGCGCAGCGGGCTCCGGCTCGGGCCGTGACACTGGCTCAGGCGCCGGGGTCGGGGT
>JBNMQY010000017.1:0-99384 GCA_050205415.1 Mycolicibacterium litorale | reverse complement strand
CCCGGCAGCATGCTGCTGTTTCCCGCCCTGTGCACCCCCACCGCACCAGCGCCCCTCAAACCCGCCACCACAACCAGCGCCGACCGCAGCCTCAAGATGCCCAAACGCCGCCGCACCCGCGCCCAAGACCGGCAACGTCGCATCCAAGCCGAACGCAAACTCAACGACGACCTCGTCGCCGAACGCAACAAACCCCCACCGTTCTGAGCGGTGAGGTATTCACCCCAGTTGCGGAAGCACCTCGGCGGCCAGGCGTTCCATCTGCTCACGGTCCTCGGCGACGGTCGCGCCGACGGGATTGCACAGCACCATCTGCGCACCCGCGTCGATGACTTCCTGCAGGCCGCGCGCCACGTCGCCGGGTGTGCCGGATACGGGGACCGCGTCGATACCCGCCATGTCGCCGTAGATGCGCCGCAACCCGGCGATCACCCGGTCTCTGGCTCGCGTCGCATCGTCGTCGACCATCAGGTACACCCGCTTGCCGACCCTGAATCGCGATGCATCCCTGCCCTGTTCGTCGATCTCGTGACGCACGATCTGTACGGCCTGGGCGAAACGCTCGGTGGTCGAGGAGCCCGCGCCGAGAAACGCGTCACCGTGTCGCACCGCTCGGGCCAGTGCGGCGGGAGCGTTGGCCCCGAACCAGATCGGCGGATGCGGACGCTGCACCGGCTTCGGCTGGATCGGCAGGTCGTCGACATCGCGGAACCGCCCGTGGAACGTCACGCGGGGTTCGTCCGACCACGCCGCCTTCATCAGCGTCAACCCCTCGGTGAAGTAGCCGACGAACGTCTCCGGCGCCACCCCGAACGCCGCGAACTTCCGTCGCCCACCACCCGGCGCCACCCCGACATCCAGCCGGCCGTGGCTCAGCCGGTCGACCGCGGTCACCGACGCCGCCAACTGCAACGGATCGTGCAGCGACGACACCAACACGCCCACCCCGAGCCGCAGCCTCGTCGTACACGCCGCCGCATAGGCCAGCAGTTCCAACGGCGCGATCAGCGGAGTCGGCCCGATCGGCTGCTCCAACACCCAGCCGCCTTCGAAACCCAGCTCCTCGGCGCGGACCAGATATGCCTGCACGCCCTCGGCGTCGAAGCCGTCCGGATCAAGCTGGGGGATCGAAATCGAGAACCGCACATGACCACGGTACGGCGACCCCACCGGCGTCCCGGCGAACGCCGGTACCCTCGGTCGCATGTTCGCCTTCCTCCCCGGCATCCCCGGCGCCGACGACGTGCGCGCCATCGTGCGGCGGGTCGACACCGCCCGCCACAAGGGCATCCCCAACGGCTGCGTGCTCGAACTCGACCTGCTGTCGGCGCCGCCGGAGACCAGCGGATTCGACCCGCTGGCGATCATCTCGTCAGGCGGACGTCCGATGGTGCTCCGCCAGGCGGTCGCCGCCATCCACCGAGCCGCCGAGGACGACCGTGTCGCCGGACTGATCGCCCGCGTCCAGATCCCGGCCGCACCCGCCGCGCCGGTCCAGGAGCTGCGGGAGGCCATCGCCGCGTTCAGCGCCGCCAAACCATCGGTCGCCTGGGCCGAGACCTACCCCGGCACGCTGTCCTACTACCTCGCGTCGGCGTTCCGCGAAGTGTGGATGCAACCCTCGGGCACGGTCGGCCTCGTCGGCTTCGCCACGAGCGCGCTGTTCCTGCGCGACGCCCTCGACAAAGCCGGTATCGAAGCCCAGTTCGTGGCCAAGGGCGAATACAAGTCGGCCGCAAACCTTTTCACCCAGGACCGCTACACCGAACCGCACCGCGAAGCCGACAGCCGGCTGATCGAGAGCCTGAACCAGCAGGTGCTCACCGCGGTCGCCGAATCCCGCAAGCTCGAGACGAAGGACGTCGACGCCCTCGCCGACAAGGCGCCACTGCTGCGCGACGATGCCGTGAGCGGCGGCCTCGTGGACCGCATCGGATTCCGCGACGAGGCCTACGCCCGGATCGCCGAACTCACTGGCGCCGAAGGGGTTACGCCCACCACCGCCGATGGGCCCGATGCACCCCCGCGGCTGTTCCTGTCCCGCTACGCCCGCGCCACCGCTCCCGGCGGCGGCCCGTCGATCCCTGGCCGCAAAGCCAAGCCCACCATCGCGGTGGTCACCCTGCACGGCCCGATCGTCAGCGGTCGCGGCGGCCCCGGCCTACTGCCGCTCGGCAACTCGAGCGCCGGTGGTGACACCATCGCCGCGGCACTGCGCGAAGCCGCCGCCGACAAGGACGTCAAGGCGATCGTGCTGCGGGTCGAGAGCCCCGGCGGATCGGTCACCGGGTCCGAGACCATCTGGCGCGAGGTGCTGCGCGCCCGGGAGGGCGGCACACCGGTCGTCGCGTCGATGGGTGCCGTCGCCGCATCCGGCGGCTACTACGTCTCGATGGGCGCCGATGCGATCGTCGCCAACCCCGGCACCATCACCGGCTCCATCGGTGTGGTGACGGGCAAGCTCGTCGCCCGCGAACTCAAGGACCGACTGGGCGTCGGGTCGGATTCGGTACGCACCAACGCCAATGCCGATGCCTGGTCGGCCAACACGCCGTTCACCGACGAACAGCAGGCACACGTGGAAGCCGAGGCCGACCTGTTCTACACCGACTTCGTCGAACGCGTCGCGGCGGGCCGTGGCCTCTCCGTCGACGCCGTCGCCGAGGTGGCGCGGGGCCGGGTGTGGACGGGGGCCGACGCCAAGGAGCGCGGCCTCGTCGACGAACTCGGCGGACTGCGCACCGCGGTAGATCGCGCCAAGGTGCTGGCCGGCTTCGAGCCCGACACCGACGTCCGCATCGTCGGATATCCGGCGTCCTCGCTGCTGGACATCCTACGCCCCAAAGCGTCCTCGCAACCCGTGGCCGCCTCCCTGCCGGATGCGTTGACCGCGCTGGTCGGCCGGTCGGTGGTCAACCTGGTCGACCACGCCGAGCGCTCGGTGAGCGGCGTCAGCGCACTGTGGGTGGGCGACTACCGGTTCTGAAACGTCCCACTGACATAGACGATCTCGCCGAGGGGATCGTCGTCGTGCTCGACCATGGGCACGCCGTGCTTGGCGAACAACTCCGGACGGGGCAACCCCGTCATCTGCCACCCCAGTGACGTCAGGTACTCCATGACGTGGTTGCGCTCGCCGTGGTAGATCAGCGACGGCATGTCGAGATCCAAACCGTGCTCGCGCATCTGCGCCGTCGCGGCCCTGGCCTTCTCGGGGTCGAAGTTCCTGATGCCGGGCACGTACTCGGTGGCCACGGTGCTGCCCGTCGCGCTCAGCGCGGTGACGTTGTCGAACAATAGATCCTGCGCTTCGGGCGGTAGATAAATCAGCAGACCTTCGGCGCACCACGCCGTCGGCGCCGACGGGTCGAAGCCGGCCGCCCGCAGCGCGGCCGGCCAGTCCTCCCGCAGATCGATCGCGACGGTGCGCAACTCGGCGGTGGGGGAGGCGCCGATACCCGCCAGCGTCGTCGTCTTGAACTCGATCACCGCCGGTTGGTCGATCTCGTAGACCACGGTGCCTGTCGGCCACGGCAGCCGGTAGGCGCGCGAGTCCAGACCGGAGGCGAGGATCACCACCTGACGGACGCCCGCCCTCGTCGAGTCCAGGAAGTAGTCGTCGAAAAATCGTGTGCGCAGGGCCATCTCGTCGATGCGCGCCTGCATCGAAGCCGCGTTGGACGGGTCGAGCCCGGCCATGTCGAACTCACCGTCGACCACCTTGGTGAAGAACTCGATGCCGACCGCGCGCACCAGCGGCGCCGCGTACGGATCGTCGATCAGCCCCCGCGGATCCCGGCTGGCGACCGCCCGGCCCGCGGCCACCATGGTGGCCGTCGCACCGACACTGGATGCCAGATCCCAGCTGTCGCCCTCGGACCGAGCCATCGTCTACCTCACTTCGAGATTGCGGTCAGGTAACCCGAGTCGGCGGCGACGGCCGCGAGGTCCTCGGGGTATTCGAAACCGTGGGCAGCATAAGCCTCCGCCGAGGTGCGCACGGTGATCTCCCAGCCGCGCTCGGCCAGGTAGGTGCCGGCCGGAGTGCGGTCCTCCGTGTAGAAGAGGTCGAGCAGGTCGACCTTCGAACCGACGTGCTTGGACCATTCACTGACCCGCTCCAGCCACGCACCTTGCGAAGCACCGAAATCCATGTGCTCCGTCGCGATCCGGCTGCCCGGCGCCGACAGCTCCATGATGCTGTCGAACAGCCGGTCCTGCGCCTCGGGCGGCAGATAGATCAGCAACCCCTCCGCGATCCACGCCGTGGGCGCGTCCGGATCGAAACCGCTGTCGCGCAGCGCCTTCGGCCAGTCCTCGCGCAGATCGACACCCACCGTGCGCAGGTCGGCGGCGGGGGCGGCCCCGAGATCGGCCAGGGTGCGGGTCTTGAACTCGATGACCTCGGGCTGGTCGATCTCGTAGACGACGGTTCCGGCAGGCCAGTCGAGGCGGTAGGCACGGGTGTCCAGCCCGGACGCCAGGATCACCGCCTGGCGGATACCCGCCGCCGTCGAGTCGGAGAAGAAGTCGTCGAAGAACCGCGTCCGCACCGCGATCTGCTCACAGGCGCGCCGGTTGTCGAGCATCGGGTGACCTTCGACGTGGAGTTCGCCGTCGGCACGCCGGATGCACTCCTGCAGTCCGACCGCCCTCACGAGGGGATCGGCGAACGGATCGTCGATCAGCGGATCGGGTTGTTTGGACGCCAACGCGCGGGAGGCGGCGACGCCGGTCGCCGTCGACCCCACGCTGGACGCCAGGTCCCAGGTGTCACCTTCGGTGCGTGGCATGCGCTGCTCCTCAACTCTTGGTCGCGGTCACGGCGAGGGACTGGCGTAACGCCTCGATGTCCTGGCCGGCGTCTTCGCTGGTGGGGAAGGGGCGCCCGTAATGGGCGAACATGTCCGGCCTGCTGCGCGCGTCGACCTCCCAGCCGTGGGCCTGCAGATAGTCGACGACCGGGTTGCGCTCGCCCTCGTAGAAGAGATCGGCCATGTCGAGGTCCAGGCCGTGGCGCCGCCACTCCTGGCTCATCCGCGCCGAACTCGCGCCGATCCGCGCACCCGCATCCGGGTGGAACTCGGTCGCCAGCCGGCTGCCCGGCGCCGACAGCGCGGTGATGTTGTCGAACAGCCGGTCCTGCGCGTCGGGCGGCAGGTAGATGAGCAGCCCCTCGGCGATCCACGCGGTGGGGAGGCTCGGATCGAAACCGTGCTCACGCAGCGCGGCGGGCCAGTCGTCGCGCAGGTCCACGCCCACCGTGCGCAGCTCCGCGGCAGGGGAGGCGCCGATACCGGCCAGGGTGCGGGTCTTGAACTCGATGACCTCGGGCTGGTCGATCTCGTAGACGACCGTCGACGGCGGCCACGCCAACCGGTAGGCGCGCGCATCGAGACCGGAGGCCAGGATGACCGCCTGCGGTGTGCCCTGAGCCAGGAAGAAGTCGTCGAAGAAGCGTGTGCGCACCGCCATGACGTCGGTCATCACATCGAGCATCGCGCGGTTGTCGGGTTCGAGCGTGATCTCGCCGTCGAGGAGTTTGACGAAGTAGTCGACGCCAACGGCCCGGACGAGCGGTTCGGCGTACGGGTCGGCGATCAGCGCGTCGGGGCCGCGGCTCGCCACGGCGCGGGCGGTGGCGACCATCGTGGCCGTCGCGCCCACGCTCGACGCCAGGTCCCAGCTGTCCGCATCGCTTCGCGCCATCGCGTCCGCCTACTTGACCGCGGTGACGTAGCGGACGTCGGCGAAGTTGGCGCTGCCGTGCTCGGCCGACTGCAGCCCGCACTTCGCCATCAGGTCGGTCGCGGTGATGCTGTCGGTCCGCCAGCCGCGCTCGGACAGGTAGGCCGCCACCTCCGCGCGTTCACCGGTGTAGACCAGCTCCGAGAAGTCGAGGTCGAACCCGAACGCCCGCCACTGCTCGCGCACCGCCTGCATCCGCTCGCGGATCTCGTCCTGGTCGGCATCCGGTGAGCTGACCACGCCCTCGGCGGCCACCCGGCTGCCCGCGGGACTGATCTCGGTGATCTGGTCGAGCAGGCGGTCCTGCGCTTCCGGCGGCAGGTAGCCGAACAGGCCTTCGGCGATCCAGGCGGTCGGCTTGTCCCGATCGAATCCGGCCGCGTCGAGCGCGCCGACCCAGTCGTCTCGCAGATCCACCGGAACCGTCCTGCGGTCGGCCGTGGGCCGCGCGCCGAGCCGGGCCAGCGTGTCGGTCTTGAAGGTGATGACGTCGGGCTGGTCGATCTCGAACACCACGGTGCCCGTGGGCCAGGGCAGCCGGTAGGCGCGGGAGTCGAGGCCGGAGGCCAGGATGACGGCCTGGCGAACGCCTGCGTCGGCGGCGTCGGAGAAGAAGTCGTCGAAGAACCGGGTGCGGGCCGCCATCCCGTCGGCGAAGCGATCCATGTTGCCGGCGCCGCCGGTGTTGTCGGGGTCGAGGTCGGCGGGCTTGATGTCACCGGTGGCGAGGCGGGTGAAGAAGTCGACGCCGACCGCGCGCACCAGCGGTTCGGCGAACGGATCGTCGATCACCGCGTCCGGTTGGCGCGTCGCCACGGCCCGGGCGGCGGCCACCATGGTGGCCGTGGCCCCCACGCTCGATGCCAGATCCCACGTGTCGTTGTCGGTGCGTGCCATCGATCGACCCCTTATCGAAATAGCCCAGAATCCGATTACTTAGCTGGGGTAACCAGCTTGCGCCGACTGTACGCTTCGTTTCTGAAGGCAGTCTGCGACCGCGCAGCGATGCGGGGGTGCCGGGTGGCAACTGTTACTCTCGTAGACTGTTTGACGCGTGCCACTAGCAGGCGAATTGTCTGCCGAGCCGGTGCGTGTGACTTGACCATGTCGCTGGTTTGTCCAGCCCCATTTGGCACGCCGCGCTCAAGAGGTCGGCTGCGCAGGAGGAAAGAGTGCTTTCGGCTTTCATCTCGTCGCTGCGGACGGCCGACCTGAGGCGCAAGATCCTGTTCACGCTGGGCGTGGTCCTGCTGTACCGGGTCGGCGCCTCGCTGCCGTCTCCCGGGGTGAACTACCCCAACGTGCAGGAGTGCATCGCGCAGGTCAGCGGTGGCGAATCGGGTCAGATCTATTCGCTGATCAACCTGTTCTCCGGCGGCGCGCTGCTGCAGTTGTCGGTGTTCGCGGTGGGCGTCATGCCCTACATCACCGCCAGCATCATCGTGCAGCTGCTCACCGTGGTGATCCCGCGCTTCGAGCAGCTGCGCAAGGAGGGCCAGGCCGGCCAGTCCAAGATGACGCAGTACACGCGTTACCTGGCCGTCGCGCTGGCCGTCCTTCAGTCGACCAGCATCGTGGCGCTCGCCGCCAACGGCGGTCTGCTGCAGGGCTGCACCCTCGACGTCATCGACGACCAGGCGATCTTCTCGCTCGTGGTCATCGTGCTGGTGATGACGGCGGGCGCCACGCTCGTCATGTGGATGGGTGAGCTCGTCACCGAACGCGGTATCGGCAACGGTATGTCGCTGATCATCTTCGCGAGCATCGCCGCGGCCATGCCGGGCGAGGGCAAGTCGATCCTGGACAGCCGCGGCGGCATGGTGTTCGCCGCCGTCTGCGCGGGCGCGCTGCTCATCATCATCGGCGTGGTGTTCGTCGAGCAGGGCCAGCGCCGCATCCCGGTGCAGTACGCCAAGCGCATGGTCGGCCGCCGCATGTACGGCGGCACGTCGACCTACCTGCCGCTGAAGGTCAACCAGGCCGGCGTCATCCCCGTCATCTTCGCCTCGTCGCTGATCTACATCCCGCAGCTGATCACCCAGTTGATCCAGAGCGGCAGCTCGAATCCGGGCACCGGCTGGTGGGATCGTTTCGTCGCGGAGTACCTGACGGACCCGAGCAGCCCCTGGTACATCGGCATCTACTTCGCGCTGATCATCTTCTTCACGTACTTCTACGTCTCCATCACGTTCAACCCGGATGAACGGGCCGACGAGATGAAGAAGTTCGGCGGCTTCATCCCCGGCATCCGCCCGGGTAAGCCGACTGCCGACTACCTCCGCTACGTGCTGAGCCGGATCACGCTGCCCGGCTCGATCTACCTGGGCGTCATCGCCGTGATCCCGAACCTGTTCCTCAGCGTCGGGAGCAGCGGCCCCGTGCAGAACCTCCCCTTCGGCGGCGTCGGGGTGCTGATCATGATCGGCGTGGGTCTGGACACCGTGAAACAGATCGAGAGCCAACTGATGCAGCGCAACTACGAAGGGTTCCTGAAGTGAGGATCGTTCTACTCGGACCGCCGGGTGCGGGCAAGGGCACGCAGGCCGCGAAGCTGGCGGACAAGCTGGGCATTCCCCACATCTCCACCGGTGACCTCTTCCGCGACAACATCACCAACGAGACCGAACTGGGCGTCGAGGCCAAGCGCTATCTCGACGCCGGTGACCTGGTCCCGAGCACCCTGACCAACGCGCTGGTCGAGGACCGCATCGACCAGGACGACGCCAAGAACGGGTTCATCCTCGACGGCTACCCCCGCTCGGTCGAGCAGGCCGCGGCGCTCGGCGACATGCTCGCCGCCCGCAACCTGTCCCTCGACGCGGTGCTGGAATTCCGCGTCTCCGAGGACGAACTGCTGTCCCGCCTCAAGGGCCGTGGCCGCGCCGACGACACCGAAGAGGTCATCCTCAACCGGATGAAGGTGTACCGCGACGAGACCGCACCGCTGCTCGACCACTACCGCGACGAACTGAAGACGGTCGACGCCGTCGGGTCCATGGACGAGGTGTTCGCGCGGGCGCTGCAGGCGCTCGGGAAATAGTGTGGCCGGCCTGAGGTTGCGCAAGGACAAGGTCGTCGCGCAGCGCACCCCCGGGGAACTCGACGCGATGGCCGCGGCCGGTGCACTGGTCGCGGCGGCGTTGAAGGCGGTGCGCGAGGCCGCCGCGCCGGGTGTCAGCACCAAGGAGCTCGACGCGATCGCCGAATCGGTGATCCGCGACGGCGGCGGTATCCCGTCCTTCCTCGGCTACCACGGATTTCCCGCGAGCATCTGCTCGTCGGTCAACGACCGCGTCGTGCACGGCATCCCCTCGGCCACCGAACTCCTGGCCGCCGGAGACCTGGTGTCCATCGACTGCGGCGCCATCCTCGACGGCTGGCACGGCGACTCGGCGATCACCTTCGGGGTCGGCGCGCTGATCGACGCTGACGCCTTCCTCTCGGAGGCCACCCGCGAATCCATGGAGGCGGGTATCGCCGCCATGGTTCCGGGCAACCGGCTGACCGACGTCTCGCATGCCATCGAGAAGGGCACCCGGGCCGCCGAGGCGCGCTACCAGCGAGCGTTCGGCATCGTCGACGGCTACGGCGGGCACGGCATCGGCAGGCAGATGCACATGGACCCGTTCCTGCCGAACGAAGGCGCCCCCGGCCGCGGGCCGCACCTGGCGCCCGGTTCGGTACTGGCGATCGAGCCGATGCTCACCCTCGGCACCACCAAGACCGTCGTGCTCGAGGACGAGTGGACCGTGGTCACCGCCGACGGTTCGCGCGCGGCCCACTGGGAGCACACCGTGGCCGTCACCGAGGATGGGCCGCGAATTCTCACTCTCTGATCGACAATGAACCACGTCACCGCCGACATCGTGTCACTGGCGGAAGGTGGTTATGGACGATCCGGAGGCCACGATGATGCGGGTGCTCTATGACGAGCACGCCGCGGCTCTGTGGCGCTACGCCCTGCGTCTGACCGGCGACCGGGCGCGCGCCGAAGACGTCGTGCAGGAAACACTGCTGCGGGCCTGGCGGCACCAGCCCGACGGGTCGGCGCGCGCGTGGCTGTTCACGGTCGCGCGCAACCTGATCATCGACGAACAGCGCAGTGCGCGTGCCCGCCGCGAAACGGGTACCCCGGACGTGGAGGCCGTCGCCGACAAAGCGGGCCCCGACGAGGTCGACACGGCGCTGGACCGGCTGCTCATCGGGTCGGCGCTGGCGCAGTTGTCCGACGACCACCGGGCCGTGATCCGGCGGGCGTACTACCAGGGGTGGACGACGGGCCAGATCGCCGACGACCTCCAGGTACCGGAGGGCACCGTGAAGTCCCGGCTGCATTACGCCGTGCGGGCCCTGCGACTGAACCTGCAGGAGATGGGGGTGACGAGATGACGCTATCCGGTGTACCCCGGGGCGCCGACACCGAAGGCGGCGATCCCTATCTGCAGTGGGATGCGGCCTACGTGCTCGGCTCACTGTCCAGTACCGAACGGCGCGAGTACGAGGCGCATCTGGAGACGTGTGACCGGTGCCGGGCGGCGGTCGCCGAACTCAGCGGCATCCCGGCGCTGCTCGCGATGCTCGACGCCGACACCGTCCGCACGCTCGACGAGGAGCAGTCCGACGAGCCGCCGCTGCGGCCCGAGGTGCTGGAATCGGTGCTCGCCAAGGTCAAATGGCGCCGCCGCCGGTCGCGGTGGATGACCTCGGCGGCCGTCGGCCTGGCCGCCGCACTGCTGGCCGTCGGGCTGGTGATCGCGATGCGTCCGGAGGTCATCGGCCTGCAGACCGGCACACCGCAGAACACCGCCGCGACGTTCGAGATGACCGAACTGGCCCCCACCCCGTTCAGCGCCACCGTGAGCCTGTCGGATTTCGCCTGGGGCACCCGTATCGACATGGCGTGCTCCTACGGCGAATGGTCCGGCGGTGGGGCCGGCACACCACCCAGCCAGCTCGGCATGGTGGTGGTCGGACGCGACGGCAGTCAGTCCGAGATCGCCACCTGGCTCGGGCTGCCCGGCGCGACCGCGCTGCCGAGCGGCAACACCCCGATGCCGCGCGACGAGATCGCTGCGGTGCAACTCATCGCGACCGACACCCGGCAGGTGCTGCTGGAGACCAAGCTGTGAGTCCGCTGCTGCGGTGAACCGGCCGGCGACCGCCGTCGTATCACTGGCATGGCGCGTGAACACCGGGTGGTCGACCACATCGTCGAGACACTCGCGGCGACCGGAGTCGACCACATCTTCGGTGTCGACGGGGCGAACATCGAGGATCTCTACGATGCGGCCCACACCTGCGCCGGCCTGACCGCCGTACTGGCGAAACACGAATTCAGCGCGGCCACAATGGCTGACGGCTACAGCCGCAGCGGCGCCGGGCTCGGCGTGGTCGCCGCGACCTCGGGCGGCGGCTGCCTGAACACGGTGCCGGGCCTCGGGGAGGCGCTCGCCAGCCGGGTGCCGGTGCTGGCACTGATCGGTCAGCCGCCGACCGGCCTGGACGGCCGCGGCGCGTTCCAGGACACCAGCGGCCGCAACGGCGCCCTCGACGGATATGCGTTGTTCTCGGCGGTTTCGCTGTTCTGCCGACGGATCACCGTGCCCGACCAGATCGGCCCGGCACTGGCGGACGCCGTCGCGGCCGCCCGCACCGGGGGACCCGCCGTGTTGCTGCTGCCGAAAGACGTTCAGCAGGCCCGGTTTTGCGGGACCACCGCCCATGACGGTATCCCGGTACGCCGGGCCGACGACCCCGGTGTGATCGTCGACGCCTTGCGTCGTGCCGACGGGCCGGTGACGATCATCGCCGGTGAGCAGCTGGCGCGCGACGACGCCCGCGCCGAACTCGACAGGCTGCGCGCGCTGCTGGAGGCCTCCGTCGCCACCGTGCCCGACGCCAAGGACGTCGCGTCCGGTCCGGACGTCGGGGTGACCGGAGTGATGGGTCACCCCGGCGTCGTCGAGGCGTTGCGGCGCAGCGCCCTGTGCCTGCTGGTGGGGACCCGGCTGACGGTCACCGCGCGCGGCGGCCTCGACGAAGCCCTGTCGGCGGTGCCGACGTACTCCGTCGGATCCGAGGCGCCGTACCCGCCTGCCGTGCACGTGTACACCGACGATCTGCGCGAGACGCTGCGCGCGCTCGCTGACACCGTCGGGTCACGCCGGCGCGAACCGATGATGTTGGCCCGCAACGAACTCCGGCCGCCACCGCACGACGGCCCCGGCCTGCGCTACCGCGATGCGATGGCCGTCCTCGACGCCGCGCTGGCCGACGACGTGGACATCGTCGTCGACGCCGGCAACACCGGCGCCGCCGCGATCCATCATCTGCCCGTCCGCCGTGACGGCCGGTTCCTCGTCGCGCTGGGCATGGGCGGGATGGGCTACAGCTTCGGGGCGGGCATCGGCATGGCGCTGCACCGGCGGCGGCGGACGGTCGTGATCGCCGGTGACGGCGCATTCCTGATGCACGGCATGGAGATCCACACCGCCGTCCAGTACCGCCTGCCGATCACGTACGTGCTGTTCGACAACCACGCACACGCGATGTGCGTGACCCGCGAACAGCTGTTCTACGGCGATCGCTACAGCTACAACCGGTTCGGTCCCAGCCGCCTCGGCGCCGGCCTGGCCGCCATGTTCCCCGGCCTGTCCGCCGTGGACGTCGACACCGTTGACGACCTGACCGCGGTGCTCGCCGTGGCACTGCATGGCGACGGGCCCGCGGTGGTCAGCGTCGAATGCTCAGCCGACGAGATACCGCCGTTCGCACCATTTCTCGATCAACCCAAGGAGAGGAGCATCGATGTCATTGCCGGAGCTGACGACCGACGGCGTCATCCGCATCGAGAACGCACCACGGGAGAAGGCCACGCCGATCATCATGGAGATGATGCGGTCGGTGTACCCGCACGAGCAGGTCTTCGGTGAGTTCTGCACCGTCAACAGCTACATCGACTGTCCGCCTCTGGAGTTGTTCGACTACCTGTCCGACACCCGGTGCCTGGAGGAGTGGACCTACAGTCTGCGCGGTTTCACCACGACCGAGACGCCCGGTCTGTGGGTGGCCTACGACCGGCTCGGCTCCGAAACCCGGATCTTCACCCGCACCGAGGCCAACCGGGAGGCGATGACGGTGGACTACCACTGCGCGTGGGACCAGGGCGCCCACCTGTGGATGATCTACCTGATGCGGATCGTCGACGCCCGGGCGGTGCTCGACAAGCCCGGTTCGGTTGTGCTGTGGACGAATTGCCACCACCCCTTCTACGACCGGAACCCCTATCCGGAGACCGCGCCGCCCCAGCGGCCGGTGTGGGTCGGGGACTTCTGGGACATGTTCGGCGCGGGCCATCTGCTGGAGTTGCGCAATCTCAAGGCGATCGCCGAATACCGCCATCACAACGGCCTGCCGGTCGCACCGGCCTGGATGAGGTGAGACATCGTGAGCGTCAGCCTGATCGACGTGTCGACCTACCTGCCCGGCGAACCCGTCGCGGCCGAGTACTACGCCGGCTTCGCCGCCTCCGACGAACTGCGCGACAACGTGATGTTCCGCGCGCCCCGGTACCGCCACCACGTCGCACCCGACGAGACCGCGATCGACATGGTCGAACGGGCCGCCGCGGGTCTCGTGGACCGGCACGGCCACGACGCCGTCGCGGGCGCGGACGTGCTCATCACCCACACCCAGTTGCCCGACGTGCCGTTCTACGGCGGGGGCGGCGGGATGGCCCACCGGCTCGGGATGAAGCCGTCGACGGTCATCGACCTGCACAACGGCGGCTGCGCGGCGTTCGTCCTCGGGCTGAAGCTGGCGCGCACCCTGTTGACGGCGGGGGAGGGCAGGACCGCGGTGATCGCGGTGGCGCAGAACGCGGCCGGGACGATCTTCGACCAGCCGACGGTGCGCCGGAAGGCGCAGGCGTCGGTGCCCGGCGACGGTGCGGCCGTCGGCCTGGTGACGGTCTCCGACCAGTCGCCGATCCTCGACGTCGAATGCCGCACCTACGGCGAGTTCGCCGGCGACATGGCGATCGCGGTGGATCCGCCGCGCAAGTGGTGGCAACCCGGCACCGGTGAAGGCATGATCGGGTTCACCGACGCCAAGATCACCAAGGTGCTCGCCCGCGGCAACCGGCAGGTGCCGGAGGTGTCGTGCGCGGTGTGCGATCGAATCGGCGTCGCCCCCAAGGACATCGACATGCTGGTGACCAATCAGCCGAACCGTGTCTTCCTGCGCAACTGGCGGGAGGCGCTCGAACTCCCCGAATCCCGACACGTCGACACCTTCGACGCATGCGGCAACCTGTTCGCCGCAGGCATTCCCGTCAATCTCGACGTCGCCGTCACCGAAGGCCGGCTCAACGCGGGTGATGTGGTGCTGATGGCAGCGTTCGCCCACGCCGGCGACTTCGCCGGGGCGGCTGCCGTGCGGTGGGGTGGCCGGTGATGACCCCCTACCGTTCGGTCGGCACTTCGGTTGCGGCCCTGCCCGAGGCCTCCGACCCATTCGCGTTGTCGCTCAACGAGAATCCGTTCCCCCCGCTGCCCGCCGTGCGGTCGGCGCTGATCGCCCCGCTCGGTGCGCTCAACCGGTACCCCGAATTCCTGCCGGAGCGCCTGCGGGCGCTGATCGCCGCGCATGTCGGTGTCGACCACGCACAGGTGGTGATCGGTCCGGGCGCGACCGGGGTGGTCATGCAGGTGCTGCATGCGGTGACCAGTCCCGGCGATCGCATGGTGATGACCTTTCCGACGTTCGACGGTTATCCGATCTTCGCGCAGATGGCGCGGCTGCGGCCGGTCACGGTCGCGCTCGACGGGTACGGTCGCCACGACCTCGACGGGATGGCGGACGCCGCGGCCTCCGCCCGGGTCGTCGTCCTGTGCCGGCCGCACAATCCGACCGGCACCGTGGAGTCGGCCGCCGACGTCGAGCGGTTCCTGCAGCGCGTGCCCGCCGACACTGTGGTGGTGCTCGACGAGGCCTACGCCGAATTCCTGTCGCCGGAATCACGCCTCGACGCACCGGCACTCGTCGCGCGCTATCCGAACACCGTGGTGGTGCGGACCTTCTCGAAGGCATACGGGCTGGCGGGCCTGCGGATCGGGTACGGCTTCTGCGCTCCGGCGCTGGCCCGTCAGCTGTGGGCCATGCAGCTGCCGTTCGGCATCGGCACCACCGGCCTGGTCGCCGTCGCCGCCTCCTACGCCGCCGAAAGCCAACTCCAGCAACGGATCCACGCGATCTCGGCGGAACGGCGCTATCTGTGCGCGCGGCTGCGGGCGATGGGCGTGTTCAGCACCGACAGCCACGCCAACTTCGTCTACCTGCCGCCGGGCGAACGGTCCTGGTACGACGTCTTCGCCGACACCCCGTTGCGGGTACGGCACTATGTCGACGGCGGCGTGCGCATCACCGTCGGCGGCCGGCGGTCCACCCGCGCCGTGCTGGGCGCCGTCGCCGCGGCGCCGGAGCGGGCAATGGTATGAAAGGTCGGTGAACGATGGGCCGGATGCGCGCGACCCGATCGCGCTGGCCCGTGCGAACTGGGAGTCGGCGGGCTGGGGTGAGGTGGCCGACGGGATGGTGGCCGTCACCTCGGTGATGCGGGCCCACCAGATCCTGCTGGCGCGGGTCGAGAACGCGCTGCGGCCCTACGACCTGACCTTCTCCCGCTTCGAGCTGTTGCGGCTGCTGGCGTTCAGCCGTTCGGGCGCGTTGCCGATCACCAAGGCCTCCGACCGGCTGCAGGTGCACGTCACCAGCGTCACGCACGCGATCCGGCGGCTGGAGGCCAGCGGCCTGGTGGAGCGCATCCCGCACCCCACCGACGGCCGTACCACTCTGGTGCGGATCACCGAACTCGGCCGGTCGACCGTCGAGGACGCCACCGTCACCCTCAACAACGACGTGTTCGCCGACATCGGGATGTCGGACGACGAGTCGCGGGCCCTGGCGGCGTCGATCGAGACGCTACGGCGTCACGCCGGCGACTTCTGACGTCCCGCCAGCCAGTCCCGGAAGGACTGTAGCCGCGGGTTGAGTTCTCGCACCCGGTCCAGGTCGCGGTCGGCGGTGAACTGCGCGGAGTTCTCGGCGTAGTACTGGAACATGTTGCCCATCTCGACCGCGGAGGGGAAACCCTGGGCCCGGAACGCGTCGAAAGGCACCGGCACGTAGGTCACCGGCTCGCCGAGGTCGTCCGCCAGCGCCGCCGCGTACCCGTCGCCGGTGAGGATGTCTCCGGCGATGCTGACCGTCTGCCCGATCAGTGCGTCACCTCGTCTGAACACACCGAGCGCGGTGCGCCCGATGTCGTCGACGGCGATACCGGCCAGCGGCTGATCGGCCAGTGGCAGGGCCAGCGTCAGGGTGCCGTCCTCACCGCGCCTCGGCGGGAACGAGTCGTCGAAGTTCTCGAAGAACAGGGTGGTCCGCAGATACGTGACCGGCAGCCCGGCGAAGAAGGCGTCCGCCTCCGCCTTGGCGTCGAAGTGGGGCACCTTGTAGCCCTCGACGTCCGGCACCTGCGCGTCATCGGCGAAATGACCGCGGGTGTCCTCCAGTGTCGACCAGATGACGTGGGCGACGCCCGCACGTTCCAGGGCTCGGGCGGCGGCGCGCGCCTGCGCCAGCTCCCTCTCCGCGCGGGACTGCTTGGCTTCTTGCTCGGGAGTCAGCGGCGCCCAGTAATTCGTGACGACGAAGGCGCCGTGCACACCGTCGAACGCCCGGTCCAGGCTGGCCTCGTCGTCGAGGTCGGCCGCGACGACGTCGGCACCGGCCGCGGACAGCGCCGCGCCCTTCTTCGACGCCGGGTCACGGGTCAGTGCGCGGACCGCGAATGCGCCGTCGTCGAGCAGGGCCCGGACCAGCCCGCCGCCTTGGGAACCGGTGGCGCCGACGACTGCGATGATCTTCTTCTCTGACATGTCCATCCTCCTCGGGTTGATATATCAACCTACGTCGACGGTAGGCGTCTGTGGTTGACGTGTCAACCCTTGGGTTAGCATCGGTGGCGTGGCGACGAAGCGGATGCTGACCGACGACGAGCAGCGGGCGTGGCGGGCGTACATCGCGATGCAACACACCCTCGACCGCCACCTCCAGCAGCACATGCAGCGCGAATTCGGGTTGTCGGGTGCGGATTTCGAGATCCTCGTGACGCTGTCGGAGGCGGACGCCACGCGCATGCGCGTCGCCGAACTCGGCGCGGCCACCCAGTGGGAGAAGAGCCGGCTGTCCCACCACCTCACCCGCATGGCAGCGCGCGGGCTCATCCGGCGGGAACCCGGAGACGGACGTTATCCGGACGTCGTGCTGACCGACGCCGGCCTGGCCGCACTCGAAGAGTGCGCCCCGCCCAACGCCGCCCGGGTGCGTGAATTGTTCATCGACGTCATCGGCCGTGACCGGCTCGAGACGCTGCGCGGTATCGCCGACGACGTCGTCGCGGCCGTCGAGGAACATCGCACCACCGACTGCGCGCTGCGGGGGTGATCAGCCGGGCCCCGCGACCTGGTTGGGTAGCGGGATCGTCGCCGTCACCGCCGTTCCCGCTCCGGGCCGCGAGCGGATGTTGAGCCGGCCGCCGACGATCTCGGCGCGTTCGGCCATCGACAACAGCCCGTAGCCACCCATCTCGTCACCGCCCAGCGGGTTCTCGAAGGTGTCGAAACCGACGCCGTCGTCGATGATCTCGAGCCGCGCCACATCCTCGGACACGCTGAACGTCAGCCGGGCGGTCGCGGCGCGGGCGTGTTTCACCACGTTCTGCAGGCACTCCTGCGCGATGCGGTACAGCGCCAACTCGATGTGATCGGGCAGCCGGCGCTCGGCCAGGTCGGTGTCGATCTGCAGCTGCGGGATGGACCGGGCCAGGCTGGCCAGCCCGCCGGCGAGACCGAGGTCGTCGAGTACCGGTGGCCGCAACCCGCTGATCGCGGCGCGCGCCTCACCCAGCGTCAGCTCCACCAGTTCCCTTGCCGCGGCGAGCTGTTCGGCCACCACCTGAGGATCGTCGATCGTGCGCGCCGCGGCGTCGAGCCGGTAGGACAGCGTCACCAGGCGCTGCGAGATCCCGTCGTGGATGTCGCCGGCCAACCGTCTGCGCTCGATCTCCTGTGCCTCGATCACCTGCTCGACGAAGTTCTCGTGCGCGCGTTCGCGGGCGACCAGCTGCCGGTGCAGACGCGCCTGATGCAGCGCGCCCGCGATGAGCCGGCCGATCACCAGCAGGAGTTCCACGTCGCGGGCGGAGAACTCCCGCCGCTCGACGGTGTGCACGTTGAGCACGCCGACCAGGCCGCCGGGATCGGTCTGCATCGGTACCGACACCATCGACGTGAAGTCGCGGCCGCGCAACGACCGGAACGGCAGGTAGCGGGGATCGGACTCCTTGTCGTGGCTGATGACCACCGGCTCGCGGTGGCTGGCCACCCAGCCGGAGATGCCCTGACCCAGCGGGAGGCGGATCTTGCCGATCTCGCGGTCGAACGGCGGGGTGGCGCCGGCCAGGGTCAGTGACCGGTCGGAGTCGTCGAGCACGTGGACGAAGCAGACGTCGGTGCCCGTCGCCGCGGTGATCATGCGCGCCGCCGCCGCGGCGAGCGGTTCCACGCCGGGACCGCTGGACGTGGCCTGGATGAGCTCCCGCAGCAGCGTCAGTTCGCGGTCGGCGGTCAGTAGGGGGGGTGTGCTCATTGGTAGATGCCCTCACGCAGGGCCGTCGCCACCGCGCCGGCGCGGTCACCGACCCCGAGTTTGCGGTAGATCGACCGCAGATGGGTCTTCACGGTCTCCTCGCCGATGACGAGCTTGTTGGCGATTCCGCGGTTGGACAGCCCTGTGACGACGAACGACAGGATCTCGCTCTCCCGCTGGGTGAGTCCCTGGCGGGCGCCCGGCCAGAACTCGTCGCGCTGCAGGCGGGCGGCGGTGTCGACCGCCCTGGCCGCCATCCCTGGATCGATCGCGGTCTGACCCTGGTGGGCCAGTTCCAGTTGGCGGACCAGTTCGTCGCTGCTGATGCTCTTGAGCAGATATCCCGACGCCCCGACCCGCAGCGCCTGGAACAGGTACTGCTCGTCGTCGTACACCGACAGCATGACCACCTTCTGCGCCGGATCGCGGCCGCGCAGTTCCACGCACAGGTCCAGCCCGCTCGAACCCTGCATCCGCACGTCGCACAGCACGATGTCGGGGCGCAGGTCGGCGACGACGCCGGCGGCCCGTTCGGCGCCGACGGCCTGCCCCACCACCGTGACACGATCGGCGAACGTCGCCAGCATGGCCTTGAGTCCCTCGATGACCATCTCGTGGTCGTCGACCAGGACGATCCGCACTGGCCCGGTCATGCGCATCACCTTAGAGGCGCGGTGGCCGGTGGCTGGGCAACTTCGCCACGTCGAATCCCCCGTTGGGGGGAGGACGCCCACATGTGACGTAGGCCACTGTGATCATGTGCAGACAACGCGTGAGAGAACATGGTGTGCGGGCCGGTTCTGGTGGGACGGCGCCCGACCGGTCGAGGCCGACGTCACCCCGCTGCGGGCGCTGATCTTCGATCTCGAGGCGTTGACCGATCTCGATGACGATGTGCACCGGGTGGTGTTCAATGCCGCGTTCGCCGCGCACGGCGTGCCGATCGCGTGGTCACCGGAGCGATACCGGCGCCTGATGGTGTTACGCGACGAACGCCAACGCGTCCTGGCCGAGCTGCGCAACCACTGCGTCGGCCCGGAGTGCGACGTGCTGACCGAACTGCTCGCCGACGAGATCTGCACCACGAAGGCGATGATGTTCGACGAGATGGTGCTCGACGCGGGCGCCACCCCGCGGTCCGGCCTCGACGACCTCGTCGGCGACGCCTTCGCCGCGGACGTTCCGGTCGCGGTGGTGACCGCGGGCCGGCGTACGTGGGCGGAGCCGCTGGTGCGCCAACTCGTCGGGGAGGGGCAGGTCGAGACGATCGTCACCCGCGACGACGTGTCGGCCCCCGGCGTGGAGTCCTACGAGCTGGCGTTGCGGGAACTCGGCGTCACCACCGACCATGTGCTCGCGCTGACCGGTTCGACGGCCGGTCTGCGCACGGCGGCCGCGGCCGGTTTGGCGACGGTGCTCGTGGGGGCGGACGCCGCTGCGCGAGACACGTTGTCGGCCTTGGCGGTCCGCCCCGATTACGCCGGTGCCCAACCGTTGCGGCTCAAGGCGTGCGAACGGCTCTACGCGCGGGCGTCGACGCGGCGGACGGCGCCCGCGGCCTGAGGTCACTGGACCTGCTGGCCGACCACGCGCAGCAGATCGAGCTTCTGGGCGTCCTCGCTTCCCGCCCGGGCGGTGTACACCACGAGTCGCACACTGGAGTCCGCGACCGCGAGGACATCGCAGTCGAAGGTGACGGGCCCGACCACCGGAGAGACGATCGTTTTGCGATCGCCGTGTCGGCGCGCGATCTCCCAGGTGTTCCACAGCTTCTCGAAGGCCGGGCTGGATCGCCGCAGCGCCTCGACGAGGCTCGTCAGCCCCGAGTCGTGCGGGTACCTGGTCGACGCCGCGTGGAGGTCCGACACCATCTCTCGCCGGAAGTCGTCGGCTTCCGCGTCTGTGTGGACGAGAGGTAGGTCCTCGAGCACGAACGCGCGCCAGACGAGATTGGCGGCGCGTCCGGATTCGGGCTCTCCGAACAGTGCGGTCCACATCCGGTTGCCGACGACCAGATCCCATGCCGCGGTGAACACCCCGACGGGCGTGTCGTGGAGGTGGTCGAGGATGCGTTGCAGCCCGGGACTCAGGTGGCTGGGAACGACGTCGTCCGACGGTGGCGCGATCCCAGCTGTGCGGTACAGCGCGTCGCGCTCCTGCCGGGTGAGCCGCAGCGCCCGCGCGAGTGAGGCGAGCACCTGCGGTGAGGGATTCTTGGCGCGGCCCTGTTCCAGCCGCACGAGATAGTCCACCGACAACCCGGACAGCAGCGCCACCTCCTCGCGCCGCAGTCCCGGAGTCCGGCTGATCGGAGCCCGCGGGCATACCGACGTCGGCGGGACTCACGCGGTCACGCCACGCCCGTATCGCCACTCCCAGTTCGCTCACTGCTCGATCGTCCCCCGATTCGCAGCCCACTGGGTGGTACTGCTGTTCTCTGGTGGGAACCCGGGGCACCGGCGAGGCTCAGTGCATGACGAATTCGAAGGCTCCGGCGCTCCTCATCACGTCGGCCGACCGCACCGTACCCATCACCGTCCAGCAGCGCTCACGGCTGGCGCCCGGCGATTCCATGGCGCTCATCTGTCCGATCGACCTGACGAGGGTCTTCCATCGGGTGGCACCGTTTCCCGCTGTCGTACGCGTCGACGACCAGACCGAGGCGTGGGATCACCCGGGGCCGTCGCGCAGACCGCAGTTCTCCGACGGATCCTCGGTCGACGAGCAGATGACCGAGTACACCGCCGGCTCCAGCTTCGCCTACCAGCTGACGAACTTCACGAACGCGCTGTCGAAGCTCGCGGTGGGCATTCGTGGGGAATGGACCTTCACCCCGGACGGGACGGGATCCCTCGTTCGATGGTCGTATGAGTTCAAACCGCTGCCGGGCCGAGGGTGGATCATCGCCGGACCGTTCAAACCCCTGTGGCGGCGCTACATGACGGCGGCACTGGCGCGTTGCATCCAGGCCTCCGAAGAGGACTTCGACTCCGGCGTCAGCCGCGAAGCATGTCGATGATCGCGCTGAAGTCCTTGTCCGCGTGATCAGTCGCGAACGTCGCGTACAGCTCGGCGGCGTGGCTGCCCAGCGGTGCGGACGCACCGGTCGACTCGACCGCGTCCATCGCCAGACCGAGGTCCTTGTTCATCAGCGCCGTCGCGAAACCCGGTTTGAAATCGTTGTTGGCCGGTGACGTCGGAACGGGCCCCGGCACCGGGCAATTCGTGTGCACGGCCCAGCAGTTGCCGGTCGCGCCGGTGATGACGTCGAACAGCGACTGCGCCTCGAGCCCGAGCTTCTCGGCGAGGACGAACGCCTCACCGATCGCGATCTGCTGGACGGCCAGCACCATGTTGTTGCACAACTTCGCGGCCTGACCGGTGCCCGACGCGCCGCAGTGAACGACCTTGCCCGCCATCGGCTCCAGCACCGGGCGGGCCCGTTCGACCGCGTCGTTCTCTCCGCCGACCATGAACGCCAGCGTGCCCGCGGTCGCACCCTTGACCCCACCCGACACCGGCGCGTCGAGCTGGGCGAAACCCTTCGCGACGGCGGCGGCGTTGATGTCCCGCGCGTCGGTCACCGAGATGGTCGAGGTGTCGATGAACAGCGCGCCGTCGGCCGCGGCCGGCAGCACCTCGTCGTAGACACTCTTGACGATCGCGCCGTTGGGCAGCGAGGTGAGCACCACCTCGGCTCCCGCGACCGCTTCGGCGCCGCTGTCGAACGCCGTGATGCCGTTGCCCTCGGCGGTCGCCCGCAACGCCGGGACCGGATCGAAGCCCCGCACGGTGTGGCCGGCCTTGGCGAGGTTGGCCGCCATCGGCCCACCCATGTTGCCCAGCCCGAGGAACGCGATCGTGCTCATCTACTTCTCCCTATGCCGATGCCCGCGCCCTCGCAGCGGCTGCCCGCCCGATGACCACGCGCATGATCTCGTTGCTGCCCTCGAGGATCCGGTGCACCCGCAGATCGCGGACGATCTTCTCCACGCCGTACTCGCGCAGGTAGCCGTAGCCGCCGTGCAGCTGCAGCGCCTGATCGGCGACCTCGAAGCAGGCGTCGGTGACGTAGCGTTTGGCCATCGCGCACAGCTCGACCTTGTCGGGATGGCTGTCGTCGAGTGCGGTCGCCGCACGCCACAACAACATTCGCGACGTCTGGAGTGCGGTGGCCATATCGGCCAGGGTGAACCGGATGGTCGGCTCGTCGAGCAGCGTGGCCCCGAAGGCCTGCCGGTCGGCGAGATACGCCGCCGCCTTCTCGTAGGCCGTCTGCGCACCGCCCAGCGAGCAGGCCGCGATGTTGAGCCGGCCGCCGTTGAGGCCGTTCATCGCGATGCCGAAACCGCCGCCCTCGCCCTCGGCTCCGCCGAGCATGTTCGCCGCGGGCACCCGCGCACCTTCGAACACCACCTGCGCGGTGGGCTGGGCGTTCCAGCCCATCTTCTGTTCCTGGGCGCCGAAACCGACACCCGGCGTGTCCTTTTCGACGATGAACGCCGAGATGCCGCGCGGCCCCTCACCGCCGGTGCGGGCCATCACCACGTACACATCGGAGCTGCCCGCACCGGAGATGAACTGCTTCACCCCGTCGAGGACGTAGTGGTCGCCTTCGCGGACCGCCCTGGTGCGCAACGCACTCGCATCGGATCCGGCACCCGGTTCGGTGAGGCAGTAGCTGGCGATGCTCTCCATCGACGCCAGCCGCGGCACCCACGTCTTGCGCTGCTCTTGCGAGCCGTAGGTGTCGACCATCCAGGCGCACATGTTGTGGATGGACAGGAACGCCGCGATCGCCGGGTCGGCGGCGGAGAGCTGCTCGAAGATGCGCACCGCATCGATGCGCCGCAGACCGCTGCCGCCGACGTCCTCGCGGCAGTAGATCGCCGCCATGCCGAGTTCGGCGGCCTCCCGCAACACGTCGGTGGGGAAGTGGTGGGTCTCGTCCCACTCCAACGCGTAAGGCGCGAGGCGCTTTTCGGCGAACGCGGCCGCCGTCTCGGCGATCACGCGCTCGTCGTCGTCGAGGCCGAAATAGTCCATCAGCTTGAGCAGTCCGTTGGGCTTCACTTCATGGTGGGGATGACGAACTCGGCGCCATCCTTGATGCCCGACGGCCAGCGCTGCGTGACGGTCTTGGTCTTGGTGTAGAACAGGATCGAGTGCGGCCCGTGCTGGTTGAGGTCGCCGAAGCCGGACCGCTTCCAGCCGCCGAAGGTGTGGTAGGACACCGGAACCGGGATCGGGACGTTGACGCCGACCATGCCGACCTGGACGCGGGCCACGAAGTCGCGCGCGGTGTCGCCGTCGCGGGTGAAGATCGCCACGCCGTTGCCGTACTCGTGTTCGGTCGGCAGCCGCAGGGCCTCCTCGTAGTCGTCGGCGCGCACGATGCACAGCACCGGCCCGAAGATCTCGTCGGTGTAGATCGACATGTCCGGAGTGACGTGATCGAACAGAGTGGGGCCGATGAAGTACCCGCCCTCGAGGCTCTCGTCGCCGAACTGCATCTCGTCGCTGGTCCGTTCGCGACCGTCGACCACGGCTTCGGCCCCGGCCTCGACGCCCTGGTTGATGTAGTCGCGGACCCGGTTGAGCGCGGCCTCGGTGACCAGCGGGCCGTAGTCGGCCTTCGGGTCGAGGCTGTGGCCGACGCGCAGGTTGTTCACCCGCTCGACGAGCCGGTTGCGCAGGCGGTCGGCGGTCTCCTTGCCGACGGGCACGGCGACGCTGATCGCCATGCACCGCTCACCGGCGCTGCCGTAGCCGGCGCCGATCAGGGCGTCGACGGCCTGGTCGAGGTCGGCGTCGGGCATCACGATCATGTGGTTCTTGGCGCCGCCGAAGCACTGGGCGCGCTTGCCGTTGGCGGCCGCGCCGGCGTAGATGTACTGCGCGATGTCGGAACTGCCGACGAAGCCGACGGCCTGGATCACCGGGTGCTCGAGGATCGCGTCGACGGCCTCCTTGTCACCGTGGACGACCTGGAACACGCCGGGCGGCAGACCGGCCTCAATGAAGAGCTCGGCCAGGCGGACGGGCACCGACGGGTCACGCTCGGAGGGCTTGAGGATGAACGCGTTACCGCAGGCCAGTGCCGGTCCGGCCTTCCACAGCGGGATCATGGCAGGGAAGTTGAACGGGGTGACGCCCGCGACGACGCCGAGCGGCTGGCGCATCGAGTAGACGTCGATGCCGGTGCCCGCGCCCTCGGTGTACTCACCCTTGATCAGATGCGGGATGCCGATCGCGAACTCGATGACCTCGATACCGCGCTGGATGTCGCCCTTGGAGTCGGCGACGGTCTTGCCGTGTTCCTTCGACAGGAGTTCGGCGAGTTCGTCGACGTTCTGGTTGACCAGCTCGATGAAGCGCATCATGACCCGGGCGCGGCGCTGCGGATTCCAGGCCGCCCAGTCCTTCTGGGCCTCGGCGGCGCCGGCGACCGCGGCGTCGACGTCGGCGCGCGAGCCGAGCAGGACCTGGCCCTGCACCGCCCCGGTGCTGGGATTCATCACGTCGGCCGTGCGGGTCGATTCGCCGGCGGTGCGCTTGCCGTTGATGAAGTGCTGGATCTGTGTGGTCATGAGAATGCCCCTCGCTCGAGATACTAGGACATCCTAGTAACTGGTCGGGGCGGTTGACAAGAGGTTTCGGGACGATCCGTCAGCAGTCTCGGCGGAGGTGCTCGACGAAGGTCCGGCAGGCGTCCCACGTCGGCAGCAGCCCGGCTTCGCGGGCCTGCTCCAGGGTGGGGGCGGCGGCGTCACGGTCCGACAGCACCAGCTCGCCGTCGAAAGGCCAGTCGATGCCCAGCGCCGGATCGGTCGGTGACACCGTGTGCTCACGCGCCGGGTCGTAACCCGTCGAGCACAGGTACATCACCGTCGAATCATCCTGCAGCGCAAGGAAAGCGTGGCCCAATCCCTCCGAGAGGTAGATCGAGCGGCGGTCGCGGTCGTCGAGCAGCACCGCATCCCACCGCCCGAACGTCGGCGACCCCACCCGGATGTCGACGGCCACGTCGAACACCGCGCCGCGCACACAGGTCACGTACTTGGCCTGACCGGGCGGCACCGCGGCGAAGTGCAGTCCGCGCAGCACACCGGCCTTCGACACCGAGCAGTTGGCCTGCCGCAGCTCCAGCCGATGGCCGGCGAAACCGGTGAACTCCCGGTCGGTGAACCACTCGAAGAACGACCCGCGGCCATCGGCGTGCACGGTCGGGGTGATCTCCCAGGCGCCCGGCACCGACAACTCCCGCACCGTCACTGACCGCGCTCCTCGTAGGCCGATTCGGCGGCGTCCTTGAGCGGCCGCCACCACGCCTCGTTGTCGCGATACCACTGCACCGTCGTGCGCAGCCCCTCCTCGAAGTCGAGATGGGCCGGCTTCCAACCCAATTCGTCGTACAACACCGACGGATCGATGGCGTAGCGGAGGTCGTGGCCCGCCCGGTCGGTGACATGGTCGAAGTCGTCGGGGTCGCGGTCCATGATCCGCAGCAGCGTCCTCAGCACCGACAGGTTGTCGCGCTCGCCCTCGGCGCCGATCAGGTACGTCCGGCCCGCCACCCCGTCGCGCAGGATGCGCCACACCGCGCTGTTGTGGTCGTCCACGTGGATCCAGTCGCGCACGTTGGAGCCCGTGCCGTAGAGCTTGGGCCGCCGGCCGGTGAGCACGTTGGTGATCTGGCGCGGGATGAACTTCTCTACGTGCTGGTAGGGCCCGTAGTTGTTGGAGCAGTTCGAGATCGTCGCGCGCACCCCGTACGACCGCACCCACGCCCGAACCAACAGATCCGCGGCGGCCTTGGTCGACGAGTACGGACTCGACGGGTTGTACGGCGTCGACTCGGTGAACCGCTGCGGGTCGTCGAGGGCGAGGTCGCCGTAGACCTCGTCGGTGGAGACGTGATGCAACCGGACGCCGGCGCGGCGCACCGCCTCGAGGACCGTGTAGGTGCCGACGACGTTGGTCTGCACGAACGGGCCCGGTTCGGCGAGCGCGTTGTCGACGTGGGTCTCGGCGGCGAAATGGACGACGGCATCGGTCGCCGGATCGAGGTCGGAGACCAGCGAGTCGACGAGCGCGGCGTCGGTCACGTCGCCCTCGACCACCCGGATCCGGTCGGCCACCGGCGCCAGCGATTCCCGGCTGCCCGCGTAGGTGAACGCATCGAGCACCGTCACCGCGCAGTCGGGATGCTCCCGCACGGTGGCGTGCACGAAGTTCGCACCGATGAACCCCGCACCGCCGGTGACCAGCAACCGCATGGGTGAAACCCTAGCGGGCCGCGAAAAGCCGAGCCTTCTCCCGCGAGATCGACGTAATGGCGGGATCTACTCGCACTTGCGCGCCCGTTTGTTCGTTTGGGCGGTCCGGGGCCGTCACTTCGTCAGGCCGAGCGGGCCCGCCAGCTCCTTCAGCGTCGGGATCAGCTTGTCCCAGCCGCCCAGCACCTGGATCGCCACGTGGTCGGCGCCGCGCTCGTGGTGTTCCTCGAGGCGGGCGGCGATCGCCTCGGCGGTGCCGTGGGCGACCACCGCGTCGATCAGCTTGTCGCTGCCCGGTTTGACCACGTCCTCGTCGGTGAAGCCCAGCCGCTTCCAGTTGTTCACGTAGTTGCTCAGGCCGAGGTAGAACTCGACGGTCTCGCGGCCGATCCGGCGCGCCTCCTCGACGTCGGTGCTCAACACCACCTTGTGCTCGGGCGCGATGAACACCGTCGGGCCGACCAGGTTGCGCGCCTGGCCGGTGTGTTCGGGGGTGGTCAGGTACGGGTGCGCACCCGCGCTGCGTCGGGCCGCCAGCTGCAGCACCTGCGGGCCCAGCGCGGCGATCACGAGCCTGCTGGTCGGCACCTTCGCCGCGTCGAGCTTGTCGAGGTATTCGACCAGCACGTCATACGGTTTGCGGTACTCCGCGGTCGCCTCCGGGTGGCCGATCCCGATGCCGAGCAGGAAGCGACTCGGGTACTTGTCCTCGATGCGGTGATACGACGCGGCGACCTCCTCGGCCGGCGACGCCCACACGTTGACGATGCCGGTGGCCACCTGCAGCGTCTCGGTCGCATCGAGGAGCGGCTCGACGAACTTCAGATCCGCCGCGGGCGACGCGCCGACCCAGACCGCGCCGTAACCGAGCTCTTCGATCTGCGCGGCCTGCTCCGGTTTCGGAGCGCCGGGAGTCCAGACGCCATAGCGGCCGAGGCCGGGCTTGAGCGAAACGCCTTCGGTCATATCGATCCCTTCGAATCCTCGTCGAACCGGTTCACTGCAGGTCGAGCGCGCCGGCCAGGTCGGCCAGAGCGGGCACCAGCTTGTCAGGTCCGGTCAGCACCTGAACGGGCACATGGTCGGCACCGGCGTCGTGGTGCTGCCGGAGCCGGGCCGCGATGGCGTCGACGGTCCCGTAGGCGACCACGGCGTCCACCAACCGATCACTACCCGGTTTCGCCACGTCTTCATCACCGAATCCGAGACGCCTCCAGTTGTTGACGTAATTCGCCAGGTTCAGATAGACGGCGAGCGCCTTGCGGCCGACCGCGCGGGCCTTCTCGGCGTCCGTGGTCAGCACGACCTTGTGCTCGGGCGCCAGGAACGCCTCGGGTCCGATCAGCTCACGGGCCGACGCCGTGTGTTCCGGCGTGGTCAGGTACGGATGCGCCCCGGCGGCCCGCTCTGCCGACAGCTTCAGCACCTTCGGGCCGAGTGCGGCGACCACCCGCCGGTCCCGCGGCACACCGTATTCGTCGAGTCGGTCGAGGTATTCGGTGAGCGCATCGAGCGGTTTGCGGTACTGCTGATGGGCCTCCGGGTGACCGACGCCGATGCCCAGCAGGAACCGGCCGGGGTGGGCGCCCTCGATGCGGTGGAACGATTCGGCGACCGCGCCTGCCTCGGCCGTCCAGATGTTCACGATGCCCGTGGCCACCTGGAGCGTCGTGGTCGCGTCGAGGATCGGTTCGACCCAGTCGAGCTCGGCGGGCGGGGAACCGCCTACCCACACGGCGCCGTAGCCGAGTGCCTCGATGTCCCTGGCCTGCGCGGGTGAGACGCCGCTGCCGAATACGCCGTACCTACCGAGATCGGGTTTCGTCATGACGCGTGCAACGGACGCGTTCGGCGCGGCTATTCCGCGGTGGCCTCGGTGACCTCTGTCGGGGCAGGCGCCTGCAGCGGCAGGCACACGATGAAACGCGTGTCACCCGGCACCGACTCGACACGGATGTCGCCGTGGTGCTTCTCGACGATGATGCGCCGTGCCAGATCGAGGCCGAGGCCGGTGCCCTCGCCCACCGGTTTGGTGGTGAAGAACGGGGTGAAGATGCGGTCGACGATGTCGTTCGCAATGCCCGGCCCGTCGTCGCAGATCTCCACCCGGATCCGCTCGTCGCTGTCTCGCATGGTGCGTACGGTCAACGTGCCGCGACCCTCCATCGCCTGGATCGCGTTCTGGATGAGGTTGGTCCACACCTCGTTGAGATCGCCTGGGTAGCACAGCAATTCGGGGAGCGAGGTGTCCTTCTCCCACACCAGGTTGACCGGTTTGTCCTTACCGATCTTGTCGCCGAAGATGGTCTTGATCGTGCTGTAGATCAGCTCGTGGACATTGGCGCTCTGATAGGCGCCGCGGTCCATCTGCGAATACTGCTTGGCACCCGCGAGCAGCGCCGAGATGCGCTTGCTCGCCTCGGCGATCTCGCTCATCCGCAGTTCGGTGTCGATCGTGTATTTCAGCCAGCCCAGCGCACTCTGCAGCGACGCCGAACAGTCGCCGTCCATCGCGTCCTCGACCGAGGCCGAGATCCGCTCCAGCCAGTCGATGTCGAGGCCCGCCTCGACGAACGTGGGGGCGTAGTCCCAGCCGCCGACGATGCCGTGGTCGTCGAGCCAGTCGCCGATCTGGTCCTCCCGGTCGGAGGTCTCCAACGGCGACAGGTCCATGCTCCGCGACTTCGCGACCTGTTCGGCCACCTCGTCCTGGATCTTCACCAGCACCCGCAGTGCCCCCGGGCTGAACTTGCCGTCGGCGAGCATCGCCAGCTTGTGGCGCATCTTGCCGACGCCCTCCTGCAGATCCGCCACAGCCCGGGCGGTGGCGGCAGCGGGGTTGTTGAGCTGGTGGGTGAGCCCTGCGGTGATGGTGCCGAGCGCCAGCAGCTTCTCCCGCTGGCCGATGATCTGATGCTGTCTGCGCCTGCCGACCGTCTGGCCCTCGAGCAGGTGCACCGCCATCGGGAACTGCGAATGCATGAACCGGGCGAAGGCGTCGGCGTCGAGGACGAAGAACCGCGATGGTTTGGTCACCCGCACCGACGCCTCGTAGACGTGCTCCTCGCCGGGCACATACGCCGACCAGGCGCCGCAGTACACCCCGCGCTGTGAGGTCCGACCGGTTTCGATGTCGGCGCCGCCCGAGCGCTTCGACATGATCAGCTCACCGTCGATCAGCACGTAGAAGCAGGTGGCCGGATCACCTTCGGTGCACAGCGGGCCGGTGGGGAACGTCTCGATGTGGCCGTCGGCGCAGAGCGTCTCCAGTTGCTCGTCGCTCAGCGCCTCGAACAGGAACAGTGTGCGCAGTTCGTCGCGCAGGCATTCCTGACCCATGGTCATCCTCCTAGGCTTCCGCCAGATACCGGTGCACCAGCATCACCGCCATCGACCCTTCGCCGACGGCGGCAGCCACCCGTTTGGCGGACTCGGCGCGCACATCACCTGCAACAAACACACCCGGCACACTTGTTTCCAGGTGGTGCGGCGGGCGATCCAGCGTCCAGCCCGAGATGTCACGCAGATCGGGTCCGGCCAGGATGAAACCGTGGTCGTCGCGGACCACGATGCCGTCGAGCCACTCGGTGCGCGGTTCGGCGCCGATGAAGATGAACATCCGGCCGCAGTGGTGGTCCTCGCGGGCTCCGGTCAGCGTGTTCTCCAGGGAGATGCACTCCAGATGGCCGTTGCCCTTGACGGCGTGCACCACGGTGTTCGGCATCTCCCGGATCTTGTCGTTGGCCCTGATCTGCTGGATCAGGTAGTGCGACATCGAGTCCTCGAGCCGGCGGCGGCTGACGATCGTGACCTTCTTCGCAGTGCGCGACAGGAACATCGCGGCCTGCCCGGCGGAGTTCGCGCCGCCGATCACGTACACGTCGTCGTCCCCGCAGTCGGCGGCCACCGACGCCGTCGCGCCGTAGTACACGCCGGCGCCGGTCAACCCCTCGCAGCCCTCGGCGGGCAGCTGGCGGTACTCGACGCCCATGGCCAGGATCACCGAGCGCGCGCCGATCGAGCGGCCGTCGGACAGGTGCACGGTGCGTGCGGACCCGTCGACCTCCAGCGCGGTCACCTCGGCGGCCGTGATCAGTTCGGCGTCGAACTTCTCGGCCTGCCTGCGCGCCCGCTCGGCGAGCTGTGAACCCGACAGCCCGTCCGGGAAACCCAGGTAGTTCTCGATGCGGGAGCTCTGACCGGCCTGCCCGCCGGTGGCGGTGCGTTCGATCAGCACGGTCTTGAGGCCTTCGGAGGCGCCGTACACCGCGGCGGCGAGCCCGGCGGGCCCACCGCCGATCACCACCAGATCGTAGAAGTCGTCCGACGGGGTGGTGGTGAGCCCGAGCGTGGCGCCCAGCTCCGCATCGGACGGGTCGACCAGCGTCTCACCCTGTTCGGTGATGATCACCGGCAGCGTCATCCCGTCCTGGCCCGCCGCTTCGAGCAGCTGCCTGCCCTTCGCTTCGTCGGCGCGAAACCAGGTGTAGTACAGGCGATTACGGGCCAGGAATTCGCGCACCTCCGACGACCGGGCGTTCCAGGGATGCCCGATGATCTTGGTGTGCGGGATCGCGCGGTCCCCGGTCTCACGCCAGGCCTCGATCAGCGCGTCGACGACGGGGTAGAGCTTCTCCTCCGGCGGATCCCACGGCTTGAGCAGATAGTGGTCGAGGTCGACGACGTTGATCGCGTCGATGGCCGCATGGGTGTCGGCGTACGCGGTCAGCAGGACGCGGCGGGCCATCGGGAAGATGTCCATCGCCTCTTCGAGGAATTCGATACCGCTCATCTGCGGCATCCGGTAGTCGGCGACGAACACCGCGACGGTCTCGCCGCGCAGCTTGAGTTCGTGGAGCGTCTCGATCGCGTCCGGGCCGGATTCGGCCCGGACGATGCGGAAGTTCTCGCCGTAGTGGCGGCGCAGATCGCGCGCGACCGCACGGGAGACCGCCGGGTCGTCGTCGACGCTGAGGATCACGGGTTTGCGGGGAGCCGCGGCAGAGCCTGTCATCGTGGTCAAGTATGCGCCGGTCGTCCAGCAGATATCGGCCATGTGGCCGGTTCTAGACTGCGGCCGTGGCCGACCTCCGATTCTCCGACTCCGTATACGTGGCGCGCGACCCCGACTCGGTGTACGTGCTGGTGTCCGATGTGACCCGGATGGGGGAGTGGAGCCCCGTCTGCCGGGCCTGCTGGTGGGATGACCCCGACATGGGCCCCGTCGTCGGCGCCTGGTTCACCGGGCGCAACGAGACAGCCGACCGGGTGTGGGAGACGCGCAGTCAGGTCGTCGCGGCCGACGGGCGCGAATTCGCCTGGGAGGTCAACGGCGGCTGGGTGCGGTGGGGCTTCACCGTCGCCCCCGAGGCGGACGGTACGCGGCTGACCGAGCACTGGCAGTTGCTGCCGCCCGGCGTGGCCGGATTCCACGAACGCTACGGCGCGGACGCCGACGCCGAGATCGCCGAGCGGACGGCGGCCGCCCACACCGGCATCCCGGCGACGCTGGCCGCGATCAAACGCACCGCCGAAGCGGGTCAGGACGACGTCGCCGGTCCGACCGAATCCGGCTGACCGTTGGTAGTGACGGCGGGGGCACGGTTGAGCATCGCGGGCAGATCGATCCCGGAGGCCTTGAGCGCCTCGACGATCTTGGCCACCGCCAGCGGGCTGACCCCGAGCAGTCCGCCGACCGCGTCCTGAGTGTCGCTCGCTCCGCCGATGATCGACAGCCGCTCGATCTCCGACAGCGGCGTGGCCGCGGCTTCGGTGGCCTTCACCACCGACGCCAGCACGTCGGGCAGCGTCTGCAGCCGGGCGGCCTCGGGGGAGTAGGTGTTCAGGGCGGCGGCGATCTCCTTCTTGCCCGCCGCCTCGGCGACGAGTCTGGCCTTGATGCCGTCGGCCTCGGCCTGGCGCTCCACCCGCAGCGCGTCGGCCGCGGCCTTGCGGGCATCGGCCTCCGCCTGACCGGCGAGGATCGTGGCCTGCCGCTGACCTTCGGCGCGGGCGATGTCGGCCTGCCGCTGGGCTTCGGCCGGCGCGATGACGTCGGCCTGCAGCGCGGCCTGCGCCTGTTCGCTGCGGCGCTGCTCCACCTCGATGCGGGCCTGCACCCGGGCCGCCTCGGCCTGCTCGACGGCGATGCCGACATCCTTCTGCGCCCGGGCGTTGGCCAGCGGACCGGCCTGGTCGGCCTGGGCGTTCTCGGCCTCGGTCTGCGCGCGCAAACGGGCCAGTTCGACGTCACGCTTCTGATTGGCCGTGGCGATCGCGGTATCGGCCTGCGCCTGGGCGATGGACCCTTCCTGACGGGCCTTGGCCGACTGGATCTGTGCGTCGCGTTCGGCCTCGGCGGTGCCGACGGCGGCGTCGCGTTTGACCTCGGCGATGCGACGCTGACCGAGCGATTCCAGATAGCCGTTGCGGTCGGAGATGCCGGCGATCTTGAGGACGTCGACCTCCATGCCGATGCGGGCCAGGTCGCCGCCGGCCTCGTCGACCACGCTGCGCGCCAGGGTGTCGCGGTTGGAGTTGAGATCCTCGACCGTCATCGTGGCGGTGATGCCGCGCAGGCTGCCGGCCAGGATCTCGTTGATCTGGCGCTGCAGTTCGTTGAGGTCGGAGGTCAGGAAGCGCTGTACCGCGGTCTGCACGGCCTCGTCGGCCGAGCCGATCCGGACCAGGCCGACCGCTTCGACGTTGACCGGCACGCCGTTGTTGGACAGGGCGTTCTGCAGGTTGATGCTGACGTTGAACGGTTCGAGGCTCATGATGTCGACCCGCTCGATGCCGGGCATCCGGAAGCGTGCGCCGCCGCGGACCACCTTGGGCTGACCGCGCCCAGTGAACACGGCGACCTCGTTGGGCGGCACCTTGATGTAGTTCTTCACGTAGACCAGCGGCAGCGCCACCAGCAGCAGTACGGCGACGACGGCGATCGCGATGACGAGCATTGTGGACACGGTCCGGCCTTTCTGGGATCAGGTCTGCGGGATGGCTCAGGTCCTCGGGACAGCGACGACGTGGACGTAGTCGGCGTCGACGTCGGCGATGTAGACGGGTGTGGATTTCGGCAGTGCGGCGGTTTCCTCGGTGACGGCGCGGGAGCGCACCCGGTTGCCGTCGGCGTCGACGAACGACACCTCACCCCACCCGTCGACGGGCACGTCGAGGGTGACCGTGCCGAGGAGCCCGATGTAGGAGGCCCGGCCGTGGTGGGAGTTGGCCTGCTGGCGGCGCAGGTACGGCAGCAGCAGCCCGTTCAGCGCGGCGATCAGTGCCACCCCGGTGACGACGGCGATCACGGCCGTGGTGACGGCGCCCAGACCGGCCCAGTCGGCGACCAGTCCGCCGGCGCCCGCGCCGAGCAGTGCCGTCGACACGCCGGTCAGGCTGAGGAACGGCAGCCCGTCGCCGGCGCCGGTGTCGGCATCGACGTCACCGAGCAGCAGTGTCGCCAGCACCGCCACTCCACCGACGGCGAACGCCGCCAGATACACAGTCGTCACGTGAGTCCCTTCCGGGTGCGCCGGCGCGCGCGGGTATCGTGGTCAATTCTGACGGCTCCCGAGCCCCGCCGATGCGGCAATTCGCAGCGATTTTGGGGCAGCCGACGCAGCGGGTAGTATTGACCAACGGTGCGGCACCCGCGCCGACTCCTGCGTGCCTCTGGTTTCCGGAATATCCGACTACCGGCTCACGTTTCGTGGTCGGGGCGTAGCTGTGCCAGTGCATTACGCCTCCGAACGCGGCGGTGAGTGCCGAACAACCAGAAGACAACGGAGGATCTCCGAAAAGTTATGGCAAAGAAAGACGGTGCCATAGAGGTCGAGGGTCGCGTGGTCGAACCCCTGCCCAATGCGATGTTCCGCATTGAGCTGGAGAACGGTCACAAGGTTCTCGCCCACATCAGCGGCAAGATGCGGCAGCACTACATCCGCATCCTGCCCGAGGACCGTGTCGTGGTGGAGCTGTCTCCCTACGACCTGTCCCGGGGCCGCATTGTGTATCGGTACAAGTAAACCCAGACAGAACGACTCGAGAAGGATCTGCACGCCGTGAAGGTGAACCCGAGCGTCAAGCCCATCTGCGACAAGTGCAGGGTGATCCGTCGGCATGGGCGGGTCATGGTGATCTGCTCCGACCCGCGGCACAAGCAGCGGCAGGGCTGATCGTGGCCGGCCACGAAGCGCCGGCCAACCCTGATTGACAACTCAATGCTGACCTCCCAGTACCACCAGGCGGATACGCCGCCTGCACACGCCCGGACGGAGGCCGGGCCCCGCCGACACGGCGGGAGCGGACTGGGAACAGACCTCCGCCAAGAAGAAGGAATGGCACACCCATGGCCCGACTAGTGGGCGTTGACCTCCCGCGCGACAAGCGCATGGAGATCGCACTTACCTACATCTACGGCATCGGCCGTACCCGCTCCCAGGAGATCCTGGAGGCGACCGGTATCGACCGGGATCTGCGCACCAAGGACCTCACCGACGATCAGGTCACCCAGCTGCGCGACTACATCGAAGCGAACCTGAAGGTGGAGGGCGACCTGCGCCGCGAGGTGCAGGCGGACATCCGCCGCAAGATCGAGATCGGCTGCTACCAGGGCCTGCGGCACCGTCGCGGCCTGCCGGTGCGCGGCCAGCGGACCAAGACCAACGCGCGCACCCGCAAGGGCCCGAAGCGCACCATCGCCGGCAAGAAGAAGGCCAGGTAAGTAGATGCCACCGAAGAAAGCAGCCGCTTCCTCCGCGAAGAAGGGGCAGAAGACCCGCCGCAGGGAAAAGAAGAACGTCCCGCACGGCGCCGCACACATCAAGAGCACGTTCAACAACACGATCGTGTCCATCACCGATCCCCAGGGCAACGTCATCGCCTGGGCGTCGTCGGGTCACGTCGGCTTCAAGGGGTCGCGTAAGTCGACGCCGTTCGCCGCGCAGCTGGCCGCCGAGAACGCCGCCCGCAAGGCCCAGGAACACGGGGTCAAGAAGGTCGACGTGTTCGTGAAGGGGCCCGGTTCGGGCCGCGAGACCGCCATCCGCTCGCTGCAGGCCGCCGGCCTCGAGGTCGGCGCCATCGCCGACGTCACGCCGCAGCCGCACAACGGTTGCCGTCCGCCGAAGCGGCGCCGGGTCTAGGAGGATTTGAGAAATGGCTCGTTACACCGGACCCGCCACCCGCAAGTCGCGCCGTCTCGGCGTCGACCTCGTCGGTGGTGATCAGTCGTTCGAGAAGCGCCCCTACCCGCCCGGCCAGCACGGCCGCGCGCGGATCAAGGAGAGCGAATACCGCACCCAGCTGCAGGAGAAGCAGAAGGCCCGCTTCACCTACGGCGTGCTGGAGAAGCAGTTCCGTCGCTACTACGACGAGGCCAACCGGCAGCCCGGCAAGACCGGCGACAACCTGCTGCGCATCCTCGAGAGCCGGCTGGACAACGTCGTGTACCGCGCCGGCCTGGCGCGCACCCGCCGGATGGCCCGCCAGCTCGTCAGCCACGGCCACTTCACCGTCAACGGCGTCAAGGTCGACATCCCCAGCTACCGGGTGTCGCAGTACGACATCATCGACGTCAAGGAGAAGTCGCTGAACACCGATCCGTTCGTGATCGCGCGGGAGACCGCGGGTGACCGGCCGATCCCGTCGTGGCTGCAGGTCGTCGGCGAACGCCAGCGCATCCTCGTCCACCAGTTGCCGGAGCGCGCGCAGATCGACGTGCCGCTGACCGAGCAGCTGATCGTCGAGCTCTACTCGAAGTAACACCCCCGGCCGTCCCGATGGCGGCAGGGTCACGCGGCATCAAATAGCGGGTGTCGTGAAGAAGGAGAAAACACCATGCTGATCTCTCAGCGCCCCACACTGTCCGAAGAGACGGTCGCCGACAACCGCTCCCGGTTCGTCATCGAGCCGCTGGAGCCCGGTTTCGGGTACACCCTCGGGAACTCGCTGCGCCGCACGCTGCTGTCGTCGATCCCCGGCGCGGCCGTCACCAGCATCCGCATCGACGGTGTGCTGCACGAGTTCACGACCGTTCCCGGGGTGAAGGAAGACGTCACCGACATCATCCTGAACCTCAAGAGCCTGGTCGTGTCCTCCGAGGAGGACGAGCCGGTCACCATGTACCTGCGCAAGCAGGGTCCGGGTGAGGTCACCGCGGGCGACATCGTCCCGCCGGCCGGTGTCACCGTGCACAACCCCGAGATGCACATCGCGACGCTGAACGACAAGGGCAAGCTCGAGGTCGAGCTGGTCGTGGAGCGCGGCCGCGGTTACGTGCCGGCCGTGCAGAACAAGGCCTCCGGCGCCGAGATCGGCCGCATCCCGGTCGACTCGATCTACTCGCCGGTGCTCAAGGTGACCTACAAGGTGGAGGCCACCCGTGTCGAGCAGCGCACCGACTTCGACAAGCTGATCCTCGACGTCGAGACCAAGAACTCGATCAGCCCGCGCGACGCCCTGGCGTCTGCGGGTAAGACCCTGGTCGAGCTGTTCGGTCTGGCGCGTGAGCTCAACGTCGAGGCCGAGGGCATCGAGATCGGTCCCTCGCCGGCCGAGGCCGACCACATCGCCAGCTTCGCGCTGCCGATCGACGATCTGGACCTCACCGTCCGGTCGTACAACTGCCTCAAGCGTGAGGGTGTGCACACGGTGGGCGAGCTCGTCGCCCGCACGGAGTCCGACCTGCTGGACATCCGCAACTTCGGCCAGAAGTCCATCGACGAGGTGAAGATCAAGCTGCACCAGCTGGGTCTGTCGCTCAAGGACAGCCCGGCGACGTTCGATCCGTCCGAGGTCGCCGGTTACGATGCCGCGACCGGTACCTGGAACAGCGATGCCAGCTACGACATGGACGACACCCAGGACTTCGCCGAAACCGAACAGCTCTAGAGAAATTCCGTCCCGGTCCTACCTGATACGGGGGCCGGCCCCAATTAGGAGATAGTCGCAATGCCCAAGCCCACCAAGGGCCCTCGCCTCGGCGGGTCGTCCTCGCACCAGAAGGCGCTGCTGGCCAACCTGGCCACGTCGCTGTTCGAGCACGGCCGCATCAAGACGACCGAGCCGAAGGCACGGGCGCTGCGTCCGTACGCGGAGAAGCTGATCACCCACGCCAAGAAGGGTGAACTGCACAACCGGCGTGAGGTGCTCAAGAAGATCCGGGACAAGGATGTCGTGCACACTCTGTTCGCCGAGATCGGACCGTTCTTCGCCGACCGCGAGGGTGGCTACACCCGCATCGTCAAGGTCGAGCCGCGCAAGGGCGACAACGCCCCGATGGCGGTCATCGAGCTGGTGCGGGAGAAGACGGTGACGTCGGAGGCCAACCGTGCCCGCCGTGTGGCCGGCACGCAGACCGCCCCGGTGGCCGCTGCGGGTGCGCCGCAGGCCGCGGTCGAGCCGGAGGCCGCCGAGGGTCCCGACGCCGACGATTCGTCGGCCGTCGAGTCGGGCGACGCCGTCACCGAGGCCGAGGACACCACGGCTTCGGAGGCGTCGCGGTCGACCGAGACCGACGATCCCACAGCCGAGGGTTCGGACGCTGCCAAGTCCTAGCGGTATGAACGCAGACCAGCCCGTCACTCCACGGAGTGGCGGGCTGGTTCGTCTTCGGCTCGACGTCAGCTACGACGGCACCGACTTCGCGGGCTGGGCACCGCAGACCGGTCAGCGCACGGTCGCCGGCCTGATCGACGAGGCCTTGACGACGGTGTTCCGCACCCAGCTGACCGTGCGGGCGGCCGGGCGCACCGACACCGGTGTGCACGCCACCGGTCAGGTCGCCCACGTCGACGTGCCCGACGACGCACTGCCGCATGCCTATCCGCGGACACCGCGTCCGGACGATCCCGAATTCCTGCCGCTGGTGCGCAGGCTGGGCCGCTACTTGCCGTCCGACGTCCGGGTCCGCGAGATCACCCGGGCGCCGGCGGGTTTCGACGCCCGGTTCTCGGCGCTGCGCCGCCACTACACCTATCGGCTCGGCACCGCGCCCTACGGGGTCGAACCGCAGTTGTCCCGTTACGTCACGGCGTGGCCGCGGCCGCTGGACGTCGACGCGATGAACACGGCCAGCCGGGGGCTGGTCGGCCTGCGCGATTTCGCGGCGTTCTGCCGGCATCGGGAGGGCGCCACCACCATTCGCGATCTGCAGCGGCTGGAGTGGATCCGTGACGGCGATCTGGTCACCGCGTACGTCACCGCGGACGCGTTCTGCTGGTCGATGGTGCGGTCACTGGTCGGCGCCCTGATCGCGGTGGGCGAGCACCGCCGCGAACCCGCGTGGTGCGCCGGGTTGCTGAGCGCGACCCGCCGGTCCAGCGATTTCGCCGCCGCCCCGCCGCAGGGGCTGACGCTCGTGGGTGTCGACTATCCGCCGGACGACGAACTGGCGGCACGCACGCTGGTCACCCGGGACCTGCGCGTCATCGACTGACGTCAGATGCGGCCGACGATGAAGTCGGCGGCCTGGTTCACCATGCCCGCGTTGACGTAGGCCCTGGCCGCGTGGTCGGGCCAGTTGCCTTCCCAGGTGTTGGGGTCGGCCGGGCTGCAGATCGGGTCGGCGCCGTGGCACAGCTCGATGGTGCGCTCACGGTAGAGCGGGCTGAAGTTGGTGATCGGCCCGACCCACGCGATCCCGTTGCCGAACAGCGCCACCGCGGCGATGTGCCGATCCATGCCCGCCGGCAGCGGCTTGTCGAAGCCGAACGCCGCGATCGGTGCGGCCAGCACGACGTCGGTCACGGCTGCGCCGAGCGAGTAGCCGCCGAGAACCAGCCGGGTGTCGGGGCACCGTCCCGCCATGTCCTGGATGCGTGAACTCATGTCGTTGGCGCCGACGTCGATCTCGGTGTCGGCCGGATACTGCACGGTGTAGAGGTCGATGTCCTTGTCGCTCTTGCTGCGCAGAGCACTGATCAAGGCGTTGCCGATCACGCCGGCGCCGGGCGCCTCGGTGCGGCCGCGTGCGAATATCAGTTCGGCCTGCGGGCAGGATTGCGCCGAGGCGAGGGGAGTCAGGGGCGGCAGCACCGTCGGTGCGACGAACAGTCCCGCGGCGACGATCGCGCTCGCGATGAGTGCCAGATACCGACCGAGTCGTGAGGGCGACGAATGATCATGCACCCCGTCGATGGTAACCGACATGGCCGTCACACGAGCCCGGCTGCGAATCCTGCCGCCTGACCGATGAAGGGCGACGATTCGTAGCGGGTGTGGGCGAACGGGTTGCGGCCGTCGGAGCAGATCGGGTCGCCGTCACTGCACAGATCGACGCTGCGGCCCGCGAACAGGCCGCGCGCCGACACAGGATTGCCGAATTTGGTCGCCGGGTTGCCGAAGACCGCCACGGCCGCGACGTCGCTGACGTAGTTGGACGGCAGCGGGGGCGCCGACCCGATGTCCCCGATGCGGTTGCCCAGCGGCGGTACGCCGGCGAGCATGTCGATGACTGCGGCGCCCTGCGAGTAGCCGCCGAGGACGAACCGGGTGCCCGGGCACTGCGACGAGACCGACGCGATGCGCGCGGTGGCGTCGGTGGCGCCGGCGGCCGTGTTGAGGAAGTCGTAGGTGGCGGGATAGATCACGCCGTATGTGCTCAGGGTGCGGCCGCCGAGCAGCGGCCGCATGGCGTCGGCGAGTGCCTGCCCGACCCGGCCGATGCCCACGGGTTCGCTCGTCCCGCGCGCGAAGATCAGCTCGACGTCGGAGCAGCCCTGTGCGGTGGCGGGGCCTGCGCCGAGGAGCACACCGGCTGAGGCGACGGAGAGTGCGGTGGCGGCCAGACGCGCGCCGGTGCGGAGCAGATTCACCGGCACATACTCACATAGATGGGCTACCTACTTCCAACAGAATCCGGATTCGTCTGGTCGTGAAGTGGTGTTTCCGGCCACATCGCCTCGGCGACCAGCTCGCCCTGACGGGCCAGGACGAGACCGGTCAGCACGACCACGCCGCCCAGGGCCTGCACCGGCGTGATCGATTCGCCGAGCATCAGCCAGGCCGCGAGGACGGCGAACAACACCTCGGACAGGCCGATCAGTGAGGCGAACCGCGGCCGCAGCCGGGCGATGCCCACGATGCCCAGCGTGTAGGCGATCGCGGTCGGGATCAGGCCCAGCGCGATCACCGGCACCACCCATGAGGTGGTCCAGCCGGCGATGACGGTGTCGTTGGTGGTGAAGGTCAGCGGCATGACGCCGAGGACGCCGAGCAGTGCGGTGACCGCCGCGCCGACGGCGAGGCCGCCCGCGGCGAGCGTGATCGGGTGGACGCCGCCGGAATCGTCGCCGGTAGCGGCCCGCTCCGAGAGCAGGAAGTAGCAGGCAGCACACACGGCGGCGGCCATGCCCCAGCCGACGCCGACGAGGTTGACGTGCAGACCGGCGAACCCACCGGCGTCGACGACGCCGAGGACGAGCATGATGCCCGCGACGGCGACCGCGACGCCGGCCAGGGTCAGATGCGACGGCCTACGCCGGGTCGTCAGCCACACCCATGCCACGACCAGGATCGGTGCGGTGTACTCCAGCAGCAGGGCCACCGCGACCGACAGGTGTGAGACGGCGCTGTAGTAGAAGAGCTGGGCACCGGCGATCGGGACGGCGCCGTAGGCGACGACGGTCCGCCAGTGGGTGGCCGCTTCCCGTATCCATCCCGGGCGCACGACCGTCGCGAACACCGCCATGAGCAGCGCGCCACCGGCCAGTCGTGCCGTGACCGCGGCGGTCGGGCTCCACCCTGCGACCATCAGCGACTTGCCCAGCGGTCCGGACATGCCGAAGGCGAACGCCGATCCGACGGCGAACAGCAGGCCCACCCGGAAGTGCCGGACCGATGTGCGCGGTGACGTGAGGGCGCCGGGCGCGGCCATGACCACCTCCAAGTGTGTAATGAGTAAAATCAACTTTGGTCCTGACCGTATCGATCAAAGGAGTCATGAGTCAAATGAATTTCACTCATGACACTGAGCTCACACTGCGAGCGGCGTGTGTGCTCGTCAACAGCGATCGGGTGGACGGTGAACAACTGGGCGATCTGGGCTCGCTCGACGAGTACCTCGACGGTTTCGGCTGGACCGGCCGCCGCGACCGCGACGACGGCGAACTGGCCGAGGTGCATCGGTTGCGGACCCGGCTGGGCAAGATCTGGGCGGCTGCCGAGGACGAGGAACGCACGGTCGGTCAGGTCAACGCCCTGCTGTCCGACACCCACGCCGCACCATGGCTGACCCGCCACCCCGAGATGCCCGAATGGCATCTGCACCTCGCCTCGATCCACGATCCGCTGTGGCAGCGGATGGGCGCGGAGATGGCGATGGCACTCGCCGACCTGATCCGCGGCGGCGAGTTGCGCCGGTTGAAGACGTGCGCCGCCCCGGACTGCGAAGCGGTGCTGGTCGACCTGTCCCGCAACCGGTCCCGGATGTTCTGCGACACCGGCAACTGCGGTAACCGGCAGCACGTGGCGGCCTACCGTGAGCGGCGCGCGAAGGAGTCCTAGGGGACCGCCGGGCTGCTGCTAGCCGTCGTCGTCGGTGCTGGGCCGGCGAACATGGTCGAGGACGGCGGGCCGGTCGCACGACACGTAACGCGCCTGATTGCCCCCCGCGCGACGGGCGTCGTACATCGCCATGGTGGCGATCGTGATCAGCTCGTCGAGCAGATCCGAGGGCGGGCACGCGCCCAGGCCGCGCATCGGCGTGCTCACCACGCCCATACTCGCCGTCACCCGCGGCGGGGTCGCCGCGATCGCCGTGCGCACCCGCTCGACCAGCGGGAAGGAGTCGGGCGTGGGGAACGTGTCGGCGATCAGGTACTCGTCGTCGCCGGTGTGGGCGACGAACGCGTCGCGGCGTGTGGTCTCGCGCAGCGTCTGGCCGATCGACACCCGGGCGCGTTCGCATGCGAGTTCGCCGTCGGTCTCACTCAGCAGCCGCATGTTGTCGAGGTTGATCACCACCAGCACCAGCCGTTGGTCGTCGTCACGGCTGCGGGCGACGACGAGGCCGGCGGCGCGGTAGAAGGCCTCGCGGTTCAGCAATCCGGTCAGCGGGTCGATGTCGGCGTTGTCGATGTCGATGTCGATGGCGTAGAGCAGCAGGTGGCAGGCGAACGGCACCGCCACGGTCACCGTCAACGCGATGGCCAGCGAGGTCACCGCCCAGATCGGATCGGCCGTCTCCGCCAGTCGGAACGCGAGCACGATCGCGGTGAACTCCGCCACCACGAACACCAGCACGATGTAGCGGGCGGTGTGGAACAGCGCGACGTACGCCCCGAGCACCGCGAACCCGGTCGCCAGCAGCAGCCCCGCCGCGGGGTCGGACATGATGAGGCAGCCTGCGGCGATGTTGACAGCCGTCACCACCACGAAGACGCCGGACTGCCGCCGGGACGGCCACCGGCGGCGCAGCCACAGCGCTGCCATCGCCAGACAGCTGAGGGTCACCACCGCGGCGAGTCCGCGTCCGGGACCGGTCTGGGGGCCGGCGTCGCTCCACTGCATCGCCAGCGGGACGAGGCCGAGCGTCGCGACGAACATCGCGATCAGCCGGCACGTCGCGGACTGGGCCTCCCGTGCGGCGAGGAACGACGTGAGCCAATAGAAGTGTTCGGGCTGGCGCCAGTACTGCCGCACCGCCTGGAACATCTCCGATACCTCCCACTGCTTCAGCCACTGTATGCCGGGCCACGGACGTGCAGCCGTGAAATCACCGTCGGGAGGTGCGCCGTCGCGCGGTTAGGCTCAGCCCGGGGGTGGACATGGGGCGACCGACCACCCGGCTGCAGGTCAGCGGGTACCGATTCCTGATGCGCCGGATGGAGCATGCGCTGGTTCGCGCGGACGTCCGCATGCTCGACGATCCGTTGCGCGGTCAGTCGCTGGCGCTGGCCGCCGGTGCGGTCCTGGCCGCGATCCTGCTCGCGGGCTGCGCGATCCTGGCGCTGTTGCGCCCACAGGCCGGACTCGCCGACGCCGTGATCGTGATGGACGAGCGGTCCGGAGCCCTCTACGTCCGCATCGGTGACACCCTGCACCCGGTGCCCAACCTCGCCTCGGCGCGTCTGGTCGTCGGGGACGCCGCGGACCCGCGGACGGTCAGCGCCCAGGCCCTGGCCGCCGCCCGGCGCGGACCGCAGGTCGGTATCCCGGGGGCGCCGGCGACGATCGGGCCGGCGATGCCGCCCGAGGACACCGGCTGGACCGTCTGCGACACTGCGACGTCGACGACGGTGATCGTGGGACCGTCCCCACCGGGCGCCCTCGCCCCCGACGAAGCCGTGCTCGTCACCGCGCGTTCGGAAGGACCTGCGGTGACCTATCTGCTGTCCGGCGGTCGCCGGGCGGCGGTCGACCTGCGCGACACCGCGGCCGTGCGGGCCCTGCGGCTCGAGGGTGTGACGCCGCGGCCGGTGTCGCGGACGCTGCTCGACGCCCTGCCCGAGAGTCCGCCGATCACCGCCCCGGGAGTGCCCGGCGCCGGTGGCCGGGGTGCGCTCGCCGGCCATCCCGTCGGCGCCGTCGTGCGGCTGCCGCGCGCCGACGCGACCGAGTACTTCGTCGTGCTGGCCGACGGTGTCCAGCGCGTCGGTGAAGTCACCGCCGACCTCATCCGCTTCACGGTCACCCAGCGCGAAGGGGAGATCCCGACCGTCGCCCCCGACGCGGTGGCCGCCGCCGGCGTCGTCGACACGTTGCCCACCGCCACCTATCCCGACCGGCTGTCCGTCGTGGATCCGGCGCTGCTGTGCGCGCACTGGGCCACCGACGGTACCGACGTGACGACCGCACTGCTCGACGGCACGCAAGCGCTCCCGCAGTCCGGCGGTGTCGAGCTGGCGCAGGCCGACGGGGCGGGTCCGCGCGTGGACGCCGTCGTGGTGCCCGCGGGACGCAGCGTGCTCACCCGGCCGGTCAGCGTCACCGGCGCAGGCGGTGAGGCGGCACCGCGCTCTCTCATGACCGACCTCGGTGTGCTGTTCGGGGTGCCCGACGACGACACCGCCCGGCACCTCGGCATCGTGACGACGCCGGCGCCCGCCCCGTGGCCGGTGCTCGCCCGCCTGCCCCGCGGACCCGAATTGAGCCGTGCCGCAGCGTCAGTCGCGCGCGACGCGGCCGGCGCGGCCGCGCCGGTGCGCTGAGGTACTCAGCGCGATCAGGGCCGCGACCGCAACACACAGGCCCGCTCCGGCCATCGCGATACGCCGCGGACGCCGATCCTGCGGAATCTCGGGCGGTACCGCGACCGGCCGCACCGCTTCGGCGGGCGCCCCTGCGGGGATGCCGCCGCCGACCGCCGCCGCGACGTCGACGACGCCGTGCCCGACGACGGGATCCCAGCCGGCAGGAGGCCGGTGGGCGGTGTCCTCGATGCGCTGCATCACCTGGCGGGCGGTCAGCTGCGGCCAGCGTGAGCGGATCAGCGCGGCGACTCCGGACACCACCGGTGCGGCGTAGCTGGTCCCGGCGATCGCGGTGGGCTCCCCTCGCGTGGGCAGGACGTCGACGAGCCCGTCGCCGTCCGGGTCGAGTGAGACCACCTGTTCACCCGGTGCGGCCACATCGACCCACGGTCCGGCGAGGCTGAACCGCGACGGGACACCGTCGCCGGTCACCGACCCGACGGTGAGCACCAGGTCGTCGTACCAGGCCGGGCTGGCGACGGAATCGACTGTGCGCCAATCGGGTCGGCCGGACTCCGTCGGGTTCTGCGCGGGGCACTGACCCGGTCCTCCCACGTTGCCCGCCGCGGTGACGACGACCGCGTTGCGCACATCCACGGCGTAGGAGAGTGCGGCGCCGAGCGCACGGTCGTCGAGGGTGTCGGCCGCGGCGAGGCAGGCCACCGACGACACGTTGATCACCGTCGCGCCGAGATCGGCCGCGGCGCGCACCGCGAGCGCCAGTGTGTGCACATCGCCGTATCCGCCGGTGCCCGGTTCGTCGGCCGGTCCGAACTTGGTGCTGGACTGGCGGATGCCCAGCACCGCGGCATCCGGCGCCACACCGGTGAATTCGCCTGTCGCCGCGATGATCCCGGCGACCAGTGTGCCGTGTCCGTCGCAGTCGTCGGTGCCGTCGCCGGTCGACACGTAGTCACCGCCCGGGACCAGCCGGGGGAGCAGCCGGTGCCGGGCCACACCGGTGTCGATGACCGCGACGGTCTGTCCGGCGCCCCGGGTGAGCGGCCACACCTTCGGCAGGCCGAGCATGTCCAGTTGCGACCGGTCCGGCGGTGGATCGTCGGCACCGCGCCGGCCGGCGCCGGAGCACTCCGAGCGCTGTGTGGTGCGCTGTGGCGGCGCGGCCGGGGCGGCGGCGGGCAGGAACGACTCGTCGACGGGAGGAGCGGTCACCGCCCACGCCGGCGGTGCGGTGGCCAACGGCACGGCGACCACCACGAGCCCGGTCACCGCGGTCGCCGCGAGCCGGATGGTCACAGCAGGCTCGCGGTCCGCACCAGGCTGAACACGTCGAGCGCCGCACAGGCGGCCGGCACGACCGCGGCCAGGACCGCGTACTCGAACACCTCCAGCGCGCGCGAGGCCACGGGTGAGGATTCGGCAGGTGCGTCATGCACGATCGCGATGACGCCGGCGCACACCGCGGCCGCGGCCGCCCAGTGACCGTACTGCGCGACGACGATCGCCAATAGCCCGGTGAGCGAGCATGTTCCGGAAACGATCAGCGCCCACCGGCACCGGCCGGCCGCATAGCAGCGGGCACGCAACAGCAGCGCCGATCCGACGACGGCGCAGAACGCCGCGTCCGGCAGCCACGGCCCCGAGCCCCGCAGGCAGGCCGCGGCCACGATGGCGGCGCCGAGCCCCGCCGTCGCGCAGGCACCGACCACCAGCCCGACGAGAATCCGGTGTCCGGTGCTCGCCCGGCGGTCCACGTCGAGAAAGGGCTCGTCGTCCGGCGACGGCGGCGGACCCAGCCCGCTCGCCACGACGGTCAGGCGCGGGGCCAGGCTCAGCGCGCCGAGCCCGGACAGCGCCATCACCACACCGACCGCGTCACCCGGCGGATTCCACAGCACCGCAACGGATATCGCCGCAGCACAGAGCAGACCCGCACTGGCCGCCGCCGTCGACGCGATCGGGTCGCCCACCCCGACGCGCAGGAGGATGAGGGCGGCCGCCGAGGCCGTCGCCGCGGCGAGCAGGGCGTGCGGTGCACCGAACGGGCCGGGAACCGCCAGGGCGCCGCACAGTGCCGCCATGAGGACGATCAGACACCCGAGCGGACCGCTCACCCAGGCTCCGCGGTCCGAGCGGGACGACGCGACGGCGGCGCCCGAGGCGACGGCCAGCACCGTCCCGGCGGTGATCAGGGATGCCGTCATCGCGCCCCGACCCGCGAGGCAGCCCGCGATCCCTGCAGCTGCCACGACCAGTCCCGCAACCGCGCGCAACGCGCACCCATCGGTCGCCGGGGGCGCCGCCGTCAGCACCGCCGTGACGGGATCGGTCCTGCCGAATGCGGGCACCGGTGGTTTGGCCGGACTCAACAGCAGCAGGTCACCGTCGCCGATACCCTGCTCCCGCAGTGCGACCGACTCGTCGAGCACCGTGCCGCACACCGTGGCCAGCTGCCAGTGCGCGGCCGTGCCGGTATCGCCCGACACCACCAACTCGACGATGTCGGGCATCAGCGACGCCACCGGAAGCGCCGTCGGCAGGACGAGATCCACGGCATCGACCCCGTCGTCGGCGTGGACCGAGACGTGACACACGTTGGCTGACATGGCTTCCCCCCGGACAAGTCGTGACCCGGCCACCGTAACCGGGCGGCGCAACCCCCGAACGCACATCTTCAGGGCCCTGTGGACAGGGAACCGATCGGCGTTGCCGGCCGTCCAAACACCGATGGACATCACCGATCGCATGCCCCGAGCGGGCGAATTCGTCTTGGCGGCGCCGCCGGCGGTCCCCCGCCAGGCGGACGGTCACCCGCTCGCGCGACTGCTGCCGTTCGCGATGCTCATCGCGGCTGGCGGAATGATGGTGCTGTATTTCAGTTCCGGAGCGGGGCAGGCCCGCAGCCCCATGTTCGGTCTCTTCCCGGTGATGATGGTGATGTCGCTGGTCGGCACCCTGGTGTTCGGTGCGCGCGGTTCGCAGCGCGGGGCCGAGCTGGACCGCAACCGGCGTGGCTATCTGCGCTATCTCGACGGCGTCGACCGCGCCGTCGCCGGCACCGCGCGAAGCCAGTACGACGACGAACATCGCACCCATCCGGACCCGCGGACCTTGTGGATGCTCGCCGGCGGCACCCGGGCGTGGGAGGCCGTGTCGAGTGACGACGAATTCGGATGCGTGCGAGTCGGTCTCGGACGTACACCGATGAGTGTGCGGCTGGTCGTGCCGGACGTGGGCGACAACGACGAGGCGGACCCGGTGACCACGGAGGCGGCACGGGCGCTGGTTCGTGACCGATCGTCGGTCGAGGGGATGCCGCTGACGGTGAACCTCCTCGAGGCCGGGCTGGTCTGTGTCAGCGGCGACAGTGAGGCGGTGCGTGCTCTCGTCAGGGCGGCGCTCTGCCAACTCGCCGTACTGCACGGTCCCGATCGGGTCGCCGTGCGCGCGGTCGGTGCGGCTGCCGCGGCGGAGTGGGATTGGTTGAAGTGGCTACCGCACCACCGGTCCTCGGCCGCGCACGTCCTGATCGTCGCCGACGGGGCGAAGCCACCGGCTCGATCCCCGGGTGTGACGGTGCTGTGTCTCGACCAGGCCGAGGGAGCCGAGGTGACACTGCACGTGGAACGCGGTCGGATGACGATCCGCGACCGCGACGGAACCGAGCGGATCGGCATTCCCGACGGGCTCACCCGGCATCAGTCCGCCGTCTGCGCCAGGCGCTTGACCGGTCGCGCCGCCGGATCGGGGACGGCGCCGGCCCGCACGGCGCCCCGCAACTGGCAGGATCTGCTCGGCATCACCGACCCGGCAAGCATCGACCCCGCCACGGTGTGGCGATCGCGGACCGCACAACAGTTCCTGCGGATACCGATCGGACTGTCCGACAACGGCACCCCGGTCGAACTGGATCTCAAAGAGGCGGCCGAACACGGTATGGGGCCGCACGGACTGTGTGTCGGGGCCACCGGCTCCGGCAAGTCCGAGCTGCTACGCACCTTGACGCTCGGGCTGATCACCTCGCACCCGCCGGACACGTTGAATCTCATCCTCGTCGATTTCAAGGGCGGCGCGACGTTCCTCGGCCTCGAGCGCAGCGCCCACGTCTCTGCGGTGATCACCAACCTGGACCAGGAGTCGCACCTCGTCGCCCGCATGCGCGATGCGCTGGCCGGTGAGATGCACCGCCGCCAGCACCTGTTGCGGACCGCGGGGAATGCGGCCAACATCGCCGGTTACCGGCAGGCCCGCGCGTCTCACCCGGAACTGCCCGCCCTTCCGGTGCTTCTGATCGTCGTCGACGAATTCTCCGAACTGCTCACCCAGCATCCCGACTTCGCGGAGCTGTTCCTCGCGATCGGCCGGGTGGGCCGCTCGCTGGGCATGCATCTGCTGCTGGCGAGTCAACGCCTCGACGAAGGCCGGCTGCGCGGACTCGACACCCACCTGTCCTACCGGATCTGCCTGAAGACGTTCTCGGTGGGCGAATCCCGCGCGGTTCTCGGTGTGGGCGATGCGCATGACCTGCCGAACACGCCCGGCGTGGGGTATCTCAAGACCGCGTCCGGCGACATGACGCGTTTTCGCGCGGCGTTCGTCTCCGGGCCGGCTGCCGCGGCGAGCGCCACCGCGCGCGATGATCCGCCCCGGCCACGGGTCTTCACCGCCGTGCCGCAGGAACCGCTTGAAACTGTCTCTGCGGCAACAGGTTCTGCACCGACCGTGCTCGACACCGTGGTCGGCCGGCTGGCCGGTCACGGCACAGCCGCTCATCCGGTGTGGCTGCCGCCGCTGAGCGGTCTGCCGGCACTCGACGCGGTGTTGTCGCGCGCGCCCACCGACCGCGCCGCACCTCTGTCCGTGCCGATCGGCCTGGTGGACTGCCCCTTCGAGCAACGGCGCGAGCTGCTCACCGTCGCCCTCGATGGCGCGGCCGGCAATGTCGCCGTGGTCGGTGGCCCGCGCTCGGGGAAGTCGACGGCGCTGCGCACCCTGATGCTCGCGCTCGCGGCCACCCACGATCCGCGTGATCTGCAGTGCTATTGCCTCGATCTCGGCGGTGGTGCGCTGGCCGCGATGGCGGAGCTGCCGCACGTGGGCGCCGTCGCGGGCCGGCAGGACGCCGAGCTGGTCCGGCGGATCGTGGCCGAATGCGAAGCGCTGGTGCGGGCGCGGGAAGTCCGCTTCCGCCGGTTCGGCGTCGAGTCGATGGCGGAGTATCGCAGGCGTCGGGCGGCGGGTGATCCCGTGGCGGGCGAGGACCCCTACGGCGAGGTGTTCCTCGTCGTCGACGGGTGGGCGGTGCTGCGCCGCGACTTCGAGCATCTGGAACCGTCCATCGCCGCACTCGCGGTACAGGGCTTGTCCTACGGGGTCCACGTCGTGCTGACCGCATCGCGATGGGCGGATCTGCGGCCGGCGCTCAAGGATCAGCTCGGCACTCGCATCGAGCTGCGGTTGGGGGAGCCGGCGGAGTCCGAGATGGACCGCAGACGGGCCCGCGAGCTCACCGGCGGCCCACCGGGACGTGGGCTCACCCGCGAGGGGCGCGAGACGGTGATCGCAGTGCCGCGGCTGGACGGGCGGCCCAGCGCCGAGGGGCTCGGGGCAGCGCTGCACGATGCGGCTGCCACGCTGCGGGGCCGGTACGCACACCGCGAGGCACCGCCCATCGCGGCGCTACCCGCGCTCGTCCGCCGCGAAGACCTCACCGGAGCCGAGTCGGCCACCCGGGTGGTTCTGGGACTCGGCGAGGGCGGGACCGGCTCCGCCGCAGTGGATTTCGCCACGCAGTCGCACCTCATCGTGTTCGGTGACGTCGAGTGCGGCAAGACCGCCGCGCTGCGCACACTGTGCACCGGGCTGATCGCGGGTAGCCCGCCCGATGCGGTGCAACTGCTCGTCGTCGACTTCCGCCGCACCCTGCTCGGCGTCGTCGAATCCGACCACCTGGCCGGCTACGTGATGGCGGAGTCGGGACTCACCGCGGCGGTGCCCGCCCTGGTCGAGCGCCTCGCGGCCCGGATGCCCGGCGCCGGTGTCACCCAGCAGCAGCTGCGCACCCGGTCGTGGTGGTCGGGTCCTGAGCTCTACGTCGTGATCGACGACTACGACCTGGTGGCCGGCGGTACCGCGCTGACACCGTTGCTCGCGTACCTTCCGCACGCCCGCGACGTGGGCCTGCACGTGATCGTGGCCCGCCGCTCGGGTGGTGCGGCACGGGCGATGTTCGATGCGCTGCTGGCGCGGCTGCGCGACCTCGGCGCGATGGGTCTCATGATGAGCGCGAGCCCCGAGGAGGGTGCGCTGCTGGGGTCCGTACGGCCCAGCGTGCTGGCGCCAGGCCGGGCGATGCTGGTCACCCGCGGCGCTCCCGACCGGCTGATCCAGGTGGCGTGGACCGATCCGCCGTGACCGTCGTCGAGGTGGGTCCGGCGACGATCCGGGGCCCGGAACCGGTCGACGACGAATTGGCTTCCGAGGCAATCGAATCCATCGACGACACGATCATGCTGGTGGCGGACCGCCCGGTTGCGGTGCGCGCGGTGATCGTCGATCTGCTGCGGTCGGCCGCCGGATCCGGCGACGGTGCGCTCACGGTGGTGCATCCCAGTTGGTGGAGCAGCCGCAGAGTGCAGGTGGTGCGTGAGGCGGCGGCCGGCGTCGACGAGGCCGCGGCGATCGTCACCCGAGCGCAGATGTTCGGCGCCGGTTGCACCGCCGTCGTGGAGATCGCCGCCGACCACGTCGCCGTCGTCTCGGCGGGGATCCGCACGATCACCCGCTCCGCCGACGACGCGGTGTGCGCCGCGGTCGTGCGCGAAACGACAGTCGGCGCAACGGTTTTCGTCGACGCGCCGGCCGGTGTCGCGGCCGGCACGCTGGCTCCGGCGATCCTCACGACCCTCCGTGAGCGCGGTGTCGCGGCGACGTTGACCGCGAGGCCGGCGGGGGAGCCTGCGGTTGCCGCGGCGCCACCCGCGCGTGCCCGCGGGAGGGCGGGGCCGGTGCTGGCCGGAATACTGCTCGCCACGGCGGGTGTCGGTGCGGCGGCGCTCACCCAGGACGCCGCGCCGCCCGCACCGGGGGAGCCCACGGCACTCCTGGTGGAGGGCCGCGTCGGCGTCGTCGTCCCGGCGCTGTGGACCGTCCACCGCGTCACCGAGGGCAGCGGTTCGGCCCGCGTGCAGATCACCTCACCCGACGACGCCGCCGTGGCCCTGCACGTGACCCAGTCGGTGTTGCCGCACCCGCAGTCGCTGGAGCAAGTGGCCGACACGCTGCGCGATGCGCTGCAGTCCGAGGACGACCGGGTGTTCACCGACTTCCACGCCGCCGATCAGCGCGGCGGTCGAGCGGTTGCCACCTACCGGGAGCGTCGCGGCGAGCACCAGACCGACTGGGCGGTGCTGGCCGACGGCGCGCTGCGCATCGCGATCGGCTGCCAGAGCCCGCCGGCGCGGGCCGACGCCGTCCGGCCGGCGTGTGAGGCGGCGGTGCGCTCGGCGCACGCGGTGTTCTGAGAAAACCTGTCACACAGGGGAACCAGATGGCCCGCCGCGCCGTCAAAACACATATCGCACACAGCAGAAGGGAAGCCACTCGATGACGACACCGACCGGCGGGGCGCTCAACACCGACTTCGAGCTCATGGGCTCCGTCGCCGGAGCGATCGACGCCCGCAACGAAGAGATCCGGGCCATGCTGCAGTCGTTCATCGGCCGGATGACCAGCGTGCCGCCGTCGGTTTGGGGCGGGGTGGCGGCGGTGCGGTTCCGCGAGGTCGTCGACCGCTGGAACGGCGAATCGATGAAGCTGCACACCGCCCTGCAGCGGATCGCCGAGACGATGCGGAGCAACCAGCAGACGCTGCTCGCCGCCGCCGACGGGCACTCACACCAGATCGGTGTCATCGGCACCGGCCTCTAGCCGCGAGAATGGGAGACACCATGGACCACGTCCTGTCCTACGACTTCGACCAGATCGAATACACCGTGCGTCAGGAGATCCACGCCACGCACGGGCGGCTCAACGCCGCACTCGACGAGCTGCGCGCACAGATCGCCCCGCTGCAGCAGGTGTGGACCCGGCACGCCGCCGAGGCCTACCGCGCCGAGCAGTTGCGGTGGGATCAGGCGGCCGCAGCGCTGAACGAGATCCTGTTCAGCCTGGGCAGCGCGGTCCGTGACGGCGCCGACGACGTCGCGGCGACCGATCGCAGCGCCGCCAACGCCTGGGGGTGGTGACACACCCCCGCCGCAGACCCTGTGCGGTCCCGACGGGAGGGGAGCCCGGAGGGACCGCACAGTTCTGCGTTTTGACCTGCGACGACGCCCACAGGTAAGCTGCCTCGTTGGCGTGCGGTGCCGTCAGGTAACGCGGGTCCCCGGGTCAACGTCGGTCGCCGGGACAAACCTCCGCCACGCCAGACCGTCACCCGGGTCACCGGGGTCCGATGCGGGGTAAAACCCGAGATGAGAAGGGTAAGCACTGTGCCTACATACACGCCGAAGGCGGGTGACACCACGCGCTCGTGGTACGTCATCGACGCCACCGACGTGGTGCTCGGCCGGCTCGCCGTCGAAGCAGCCAAGCTGCTGCGCGGCAAGCACAAGCCGACATTCACACCCAATGTCGACGGTGGCGATTTCGTCATCGTCATCAATGCAGAGAAGATCGCCCTCAGCGGCGACAAGCTCAACAACAAGTTCGCCTACCGCCACTCGGGCTACCCCGGCGGCCTGCGCCGGCGCACCATCGGTGAGCTGCTGATCAAGCATCCGACCCGGGTCGTGGAGAACGCGATCGTCGGCATGCTGCCGCACAACAAGCTCAGCCGGCAGGTGCAGAAGAAGCTCAAGGTGTACGCGGGCCCGAACCACCCGCACGCTGCGCAGCAGCCGATTCCGTTCGAGATCAAGCAGGTGGCCCAATGACAGAGGTGACTGGAACCGAAGCCGTCGAGACGACGACCGAGGACCTGACCGCGGACGTCGAACCCCGCGAACCCGTCTACATCGACCGTCCCATCCAGACCGTCGGCCGCCGCAAGGAGGCCGTGGTGCGGGTGCGTCTGGTGCCCGGCACCGGCAAGTTCATCCTGGACGGCCGCACCCTGGAGGACTACTTCCCCAACAAGGTGCACCAGCAGCTCATCAAGGCCCCGCTGGTGACCGTCGACCGGGTGGACAGCTTCGACGTCTACGCCCATCTCGACGGCGGCGGCCCGTCCGGGCAGGCAGGCGCGCTGCGTCTGGCCCTCGCGCGCGCACTCATCCTGGTGCAGCCCGAGGATCGTCCCGCGCTGAAGAAGGCCGGGTTCCTCACCCGCGACCCGCGTGCCATCGAGCGCAAGAAGTACGGCCTCAAGAAGGCCCGTAAGGCGCCTCAGTACAGCAAGCGCTGATCGTTTCTCCGAATCGCCGGGCACATCCTCGATGTGCCCGGCGATTCGCTTTTGTGACCTGTCACACACCGCGGATCGAGTAAATGTTCCGGCCGCGATGACAGCCGCGATTGCGCAGCGAGTCGCGAGGATGTCCGGTCGTCGAGTTACTTAGAACGTCCACCGGAACCGCGTGGCGACGCCGCCGGCGGTTGATTTCGGCGGCCGGATTGCGAAACCCTCGAGTCGAAGCACGGGCGCCCTTCGCCGGCGTCGGCGGACCTTCCGCCTCTGGGGGCGAGTCAGTCACTCGTACCGAACCGGGCCGTGGCTTCGTGACTGCAAAGGAGCAATCCATGAACAAGACCCTGATGACCACCGCTGCCGGCACCTTCCTGGGCGGCGGGCTGTTGATGACCGCCGGACTCGGTCTGGCCACCGCGCAACCGGCCGAGGCACCCGAGGGCGTCGTGACGGTCGCCGTCGGTGACACCGCGATCCTCGAGTCGGTGGACGCCCAGACGGCCGCCACCGCCGCCGGTGCGATCTGCGGCACCCCGGCCTCCGATGTGACCGCTCTGGTCGAGCAGGTCACCAGCGAGGGCACCGAGCAGACGGTGTGCGAGGGCCTGCCTGGCGGTGCGCTCGTCATCAAGACCAGCGTGCCTGCCGCCGCCGAGGCACCGGCCGCCGAGGCACCCGCCGTGACGCCGGGTGGCACCGACGGTGCGCCGCTCCCGGCCGAGGGTGAATCCAGCGAGAGCGCCCCGGCCGACACCGCGCCGGTCGGATAACCGATCCACGTGCTCACCGCCCGCATCCACCCGGATGTGGGCGGTGAGTCGTTTGGGGCGGAGTTGGCTCCACGGCCGCCATGTGTGAGAAGTTTGTCCCCATGGCTCGACTGTTCGGCACCGACGGAGTGCGCGGGGTCGCCAACCGCGATCTGACCGCTGAGCTCGCCCTGGCGCTCGGTTCGGCGGCCGCGCGGCGGCTGAGCACCGGCGGGGACGCCCGGCGCCGGGTGGCCGTCGTGGGCCGTGACCCCCGCGCCAGCGGCGAGATGCTGGAGGCGGCAGTCATCGCCGGTCTGGCCAGCGAGGGTGTCGACGCCCTGCGCGTCGGTGTGCTGCCCACTCCGGCGGTGGCCTACCTCACCAGCGCCTACGACGCCGACTTCGGGGTGATGATCTCCGCGTCACACAACCCGATGCCGGACAACGGGATCAAGATCTTCGGTCCCGGCGGGCACAAGCTCGACGACGCCACCGAGGACCGCATCGCCGAACTCGTGCAGCAGGGTCCCGGTCAGCGGCCGGTCGGAGCGGACATCGGCCGCGTGGTCGACGCGGCCGATGCGCTGGACCGCTACCTGCGGCACGTCGGCAAGGCCGTCACCACCCGCCTGGACGCGCTGACCGTCGTCGTCGACTGTGCCCACGGCGCCGCGTCCGCGGCCGCGCCGCTGGCCTATCGCGCGGCGGGTGCCAACGTGCTGACCATCAACGCCGACCCCGACGGGCTCAACATCAACGACGGCTGCGGGTCGACGCACATGGAGACCCTGCAGGCGGCCGTGGTGTCCTACGGCGCCGATCTCGGGCTCGCCCATGACGGCGACGCCGACCGCTGCCTGGCCGTCGACGCCAACGGCAGGGTGATCGACGGCGACGCGATCATGGTGGTGCTGGCGCTGGCCATGAAAGAAGCCGGTGAGCTGGCCTCCGACACGCTCGTCGCGACGGTGATGAGCAACCTCGGTCTGCATCTGGCGATGCGGGATGCCGGCATCGACGTCCGCACCACCAGCGTGGGGGACCGGTATGTGCTCGAGGAGCTGCGGGCCGGGTCGTACACGCTGGGCGGCGAACAGTCCGGGCACATCGTGATGCCGTCGCTGGGCACCACCGGGGACGGCATCCTGACCGGTCTGCGGTTGATGTCGCGGATGGCGCAGACCCGTAAGTCGCTGGCCGCCCTCGCCGAACCTATGCAGACGTTGCCCCAGGTGCTGATCAATGTCCAGGTCGCCGACAAGGCGACCGTCGCGCAGGCGCCGTCGGTGCAGACCGCGGTGGCCGAAGCCGAGGCGGCGCTCGGAGACACCGGGCGAATCCTGTTGCGCCCCTCGGGGACCGAACAGGTGGTCCGGGTGATGGTCGAGGCGGCCGACGAAGACACCGCCCGCCAGTTGGCGGTGCGGGTGGCCGAATCGGTGAGCGAACAGCGCTGAGGCGGGAACCGCCGCGCGCCGCGCGGCGTCTTAATCTGGTATGGGAGCAGTACAGGCCGCCCGCGTCGACGGTGCGGCACTCGTCAGCATCGCCGACCGGTACGACGCGGCCGCCGGCATGGTCGAGGCGGCCGTCCGTACGCACCTGTCGGCGTTGACGTTCGACGGCTCTGCGGCCGGCCGCGAATACACCGCGCACGGAGACATGGTGCGCGCCGCGGTGGACGAGGTCGTGGTCGCGTTGCACGGATGGGCGCGGTCGGCGACCGGTATCGCTGCCCAGTTGCGGGCGTCGGCCGCCCGCTATGCGCAGGCCGACGCCGACATGGCCGCCCGGGTGTGGTGAACGTGGCGGGCACGTTCGACGTCGCGGGCCGGTTGGCCGAAGGCCAGCCTGCCGTCGATGATTTCGCCCGCTACGCCGAGGCGTGTCAGGCGCTCGGTACCTGCGGCCATGGTTTGACCGGGCGGGTGGAGCAGGCCTACGGCAGAGAGGCCGGGCTCGACCTGCATGCGTTGGACGCCGATCACGCCGCCCTGCGCGCGGCGGTGGCGGCGGCACGGGAGGCCCAGCAGCTACAGGATTCCCAGTTGAATGCGCTGAGTGCGGCGTGGACCGGGGTCGGTGCCGACGCCGCGGCCGATTTCCTCCGTCGGCACAGTGCGGCGTCGACGCAGGCGGTTGCCGCGCTGTCGGCCGCCGCCGATCAGGTCGGCGCGTTGCGCGACGATCTGTGGCGGCTCGTCGACGAGAAGGTCGCGGCCGCGGAAACGGTCGACGCGAGAACCGATGCGGTGCGTGGGGAGTGGAGGGCGGCGGCGGAGACGGTCACCACCGGAGTCGGGGACCGGGCGGCGGCCAGCGAGCTGGTCGACGCTCACGTCGCGCCGTTCGTCGAACAGGACGTCCGTGCGGAGTGGGTGGCGGCCATGGAGAGGACGAGCGAGGCGATCGCGGGCCGTTTCGAGGCGGCGGTCGCCGCGTTGAAAAGCGAAGCGCCGACGGGTTTTCCGGAAGCGGGCGGCGCATGGGGGTCGGGCGCTCCAGCGCCGGCTGCCATGACGGAGCCCGCCGCGGCCACGCCGATGCCGTCGGCGGGCGGGATGCCGCCGGCCCCGGCGATGCCGGACATGGGGTCGGGTCTGTCGGGGATCGGCGGGCTCGGTCAGCAACTCGGCGAGGTGCTCGGCGGACTGGTGCCGACCGTCGGCGATGCGCTCGGCGGGCTCCCCGAGATCGACGAGCCGGACGACCTCGGGCTGGACGAGGAAGCGGACGAGGACGAGCCCGACGAAGGCGACGACCCCGAGGACGCTGACGACACTGAGGATCCCGACGACACTGACGACACTGAGGACCCGGAAGACACCGACGAAACCGGGCCAGCAGAGCCTACGGCGCCCGTCGAGCCCGAGCCCGAGCCCGAGCCCGAGCCCGAGCCTCCGCCCGAAGCGCCGGCACCCACACCCACGCCCGCCCCGGTGGCGCCATTGGCCGCACCCGTCGAACCCGTTGCGCCGGGTCCGGAGCCGGCGTCGGCGACACCGTGTGAGATCGCGGCCGACGAGGTGCCCCAGGTCGGCGAGTAACCGGTTGGTGGCCAGAGCTTTTGAAGCGAGGCCGAACACGCCTCAGAGCAGCGCGTGCAGATCCTCGACGAACCGCACGGATTCGCGGCGGTCGGCGGTCACCGGTTGCAGCAGCAGGGTGGTGGCGCCGGCCTCGGCGTAGGCGGCCAACCGTTCCTTGACGAAACCCGTCGGTCCGATCAGCGACACCGAGCGGACGAGGTCGTCGGGCACCGCGTCGATGGCCTCGGCCTTCTTGCCGGACAGGTACAGATCCTGGATACGGTCGGCCACCTCACCGAAGCCGTAGCGGGCCGCGAGGTTGTGATAGAAGTTCTTGCCTCGCGCGCCCATACCGCCGATGTAGAGCGCCAGTTGGGGTTTCACCCACGCCAACCGATCCTCGACGTCGTCGCCGATGGCCAGCGCCGCGCTCACCATCACGTCCAGCGGCCCGAGCTCCGGATCCCGTTTGGCCAGGCCCGCGCGCAGTGCGTCACCCCACGCCTCGTCGGCGCGCTCGGGGTAGAAGAAGACCGGCTGCCAGCCTTCGGCGATCTCGGCGGTCAGCTCGACGTTCTTCGGTCCGAGCGCGGCGATCGTGATCGGGATGCGCTCGCGCACAGGGTGATTGATCAGATGCAGCGGCTTACCCAGCCCGGTGCCCCGGTCCTTGGGCAGCGGGATCTGGTAATGCTTGCCGTCGAACTCGACGTTCTCGCGGCGCCAGACCTTCCGGCAGATCTCGACCACCTCGCGGGTGCGGCCCAGCGGGGCGTCGAACGGGACGCCGTGGAAACCCTCCATCACCTGGGGGCCGGACGTACCGATGCCGAGGCGGAAGCGACCGTCGGAGACGTAGTCGAGGCCCGCGGCCGTCATCGCCAGCAGCGACGGGGTGCGCACGTAGATCGGCACCACTCCGGAACCCAGTTCGATGCGCGAGGTCTTGGCGGCGAGGTAGCCCAGCTGGCTGATCGCGTCGAACGAGTAGGCCTCGGCGACCAGCGCGATGTCGACGCCGACCTTCTCGAGTTCGACGACGTCCTCGACGGCCTCGCGGAAGCCGCCCGCATAACTCATGAAGATGCCGGTGCGCATGGGTCAGGGCTTCAGTAGCGCGGCGATCTTGTTCTCCAGGTCGACGGGGTCGTCGGCGTGGGGATCCATCACGTCGGTCTTGGGCAGCACCGCTTCCGGATCGCTGAACTCGCGGTAGGCGCGGTCACCGGTGAGTTCGCTCAGCAGGTATCCGGTGAGCAGTGCCCGCACGATCTTCTGGGTGCCCTTGTCCTCACCCGGCAGTTTGACCGCCCGGGCCAGCCGGCGGCCCTCCACGAGGCCGCCCGCCGTCACCTTGTGCACCGCGCGCAACGTCGCGGGCTTCCACGCCCGCGCCAGCTCGACCGCATTGGACCGCAGCGACATCGGATCGCCGGGATCGGCCAGGATCAGCCCCGGCACCTGCAGCGCCGCCGCCGGTTGCTCGGCCGGTGGCCGGGACAGGGTGGGGAAGACGGCGGCCGCCGCCTGCAGCCGGTCCGGCATTCCCGCCGCGGCGAACACCGCGGCCGATCCGCCGAATCCGTGTCCGGCGACCGCGAGCTTGTTCGGATGCACGCTGATCTGACCCGGGCCGAGTCGCACCCCGCTGATGATGTCGAGAGTGGTGCCCAGGTCGAACGCGAGGTTGAGCACCGACGGCGCGATACCGGTCTCGGTGTCGGGCGCGGCCGCCACGATGCCCCAGGACGCCAGGTGCTCGAGCGTGCCGCTGTAGCGCAGGCCACTGGCCAGCCAATCGTGGCCGAACGCCACACCGGGCAGATTCAGACCCGATTCCGGGGTGTACACCACGCCGGGCAACCCGGCGAAGGCCAGGTCGCCGCGCAGAACGCGATGCGGGCCGCGGCGGGTCAAAGCCTTGAACAGCTTCTTGGTGCTGGCCACGTGACGACCGTAGCTCACCCGTCCCGGCGGGGCTCTTGCACTACCCTGGTTCTCTATGTGTGGAATCGTCGGCTATGTCGGGCAACGTCCCGCCTGTGCCATCGTGGTCGACGCACTACACCGGATGGAGTACCGCGGCTACGACTCGGCGGGCATCGCGCTTCTCGACGGACGCGGCGGTATGACCGTGCACCGCCGAGCGGGCCGGTTGGCCAACCTCGGCGAGGTCCTCGAGTGCTCCGCACCGGAGACGCTGTCCGGATGTAGCGGCCTCGGCCACACCAGGTGGGCGACGCACGGCAGGCCCACGGACCGCAACGCGCACCCGCATCGCGACGCCGACGGCAAGATCGTCGTCGTCCACAACGGCATCATCGAGAACTACGCCCCGCTGCGCGGCGAACTCGAGGCCGAGGGTGTCGAGTTCGCCAGCGACACCGACTCCGAGGTGGCCGTCCACCTGGTCGGGCGCCAGTACCGCTACGGCGACACCGCCGGCGACTTCGCCGCCTCGGTGCTGGCCGTGGTGCGGCGGTTGGAGGGCCACTTCACGCTGGTGTTCGCCAACGCCGACGAGCCCGGCACGATCGTCGCGGCCCGTCGGTCGACCCCGCTGGTGCTGGGCATCGGCGACGGGGAGATGTTCGTCAGCTCCGACGTCGCGGCGTTCATCGAGCACACCCGCCATGCCGTCGAACTGGGGCAGGACCAGGCCGTCGTGGTGACCGCCGACGGCTACACGGTCAGCGATTTCCACGGCAACACCGATGTGGAGTACCGCGAATTCCACATCGACTGGGATCTGTCGGCCGCCGAGAAGGGCGGCTACGAGTACTTCATGCTCAAGGAGATCGCCGAGCAGCCGGCCGCGGTGTCCGACACGCTGCTCGGCCACTTCGTCGACGGCCGCATCGTGCTCGACGAGCAGCGCCTGAGCGATCAGGAGCTGCGCGACATCGACAAGGTGTTCGTGGTGGCCTGCGGCACGGCGTACCACTCGGGGCTGCTGGCCAAGTACGCGATCGAGCACTGGACACGGCTGCCGGTCGAGGTCGAACTGGCCAGCGAGTTCCGCTACCGGGACCCGGTGCTGGACCGCAGCACGCTGGTGGTCGCGATCTCCCAGTCCGGTGAGACGGCCGACACGCTCGAAGCCGTGCGGCACGCCAAGAAGCAGAAGGCCAAGGTGCTGGCGATCTGCAACACCAACGGCAGCCAGATCCCGCGCGAAGCCGACGCCGTGCTCTACACCCGCGCCGGGCCGGAGATCGGCGTCGCGGCGACCAAGACGTTCCTGGCCCAGATCGCCGCCAACTACCTCGTCGGGCTGGCGCTGGCCCAGGCCAGAGGCACCAAGTACCCCGACGAGGTGTCGCGGGAGTACCGGGACCTCGAGGCCATGCCGAACCTCGTCGCGCAGGTGCTCAAGCAGCTGAGCCCGATGGTCGACCTGGCGCGGCGGTTCGCCGACAAGCCGACGATCCTGTTCCTCGGCAGGCACGTCGGCTATCCCGTGGCGCTGGAGGGTGCGCTCAAGCTCAAGGAGCTGGCGTACATGCACGCCGAGGGTTTCGCCGCAGGCGAGCTCAAGCACGGCCCGATCGCGCTGATCGACGAGGATCTGCCGGTGATCGTGGTCATGCCGTCGCCCAAGGGCGCGTCGATGCTGCACGCCAAGCTGCTGTCGAACATCCGGGAGATCCAGGCCCGCGGTGCGGTGACGATCGTGATCGCCGAGGAGGGTGACGACACGGTCCGGCCGTTCGCCGACCACATCTTCGAGATTCCGGCCACCACCACGCTGTTCCAGCCGTTGCTGTCGACGATTCCGCTGCAGGTGTTCGCCGCGGAGGTCGCGCGGGCCCGCGGATATGACGTGGACAAGCCACGCAACCTGGCCAAGTCGGTCACCGTCGAGTAGTGGCCGACCGCGTCGGGCACTTCCGCAGCGACGACGCGTGCGCGCACTTCCTCGCGGTTTACCGCGACGGGATGGCGACGCTGCCGCCGGTCGACGCGCAGTTCGACGTGCCGACGACGTTCGGCACCGTGCGGGCCTACCGGTTCTGCGGGCCATCCGGGACGCCGGTGGTGTTGCTGCCCGGACGCAACGCGCCGACGCCGATGTATCGGACCAACCTGCCGTCGCTGCTGGCGCGCCGGATCGTCCACACCGTCGACCTGCTCGGTGAGCCCGGGCTGTCGGTGCAGACCGCGCCGATCACCGACGCCGCGGACCAGGCCCGGTGGCTCGACGAGGCGCTGGCCGGGATGGGACTCGACCGGGTGCACCTGCTGGGAACCTCGATCGGCGGTTGGGCGGCGGTGAACCTGGCGGTCCGCCGCCCGGGGCGGGTCGCGTCGCTGACGCTCCTGGATCCGGTGATGACCTTCGACGGGGTTCCGCCGAAGATCCTGCTGGCGTCGCTGGCGTTGACCGTGCCCGGTGTTCCCGGCGTCGTCCGCCGCCGGGTGCTCTCCTGGATATCCGGCGGTGCCGACGTGGGTGAGTTGGTCATGGAGGCCCGGTTGATCGAGGCGGGCACCACCGATTTCGTCCTGAAACTCCCGGCGCCACAACGGATCACCACAGAACAGCTGCGGTCGCTCGACGTTCCGGTGCTGGCGCTGCTCGCCGGGCGCAGCGTCATGCTGCGTGCCGAGCGCGCCGCGGAGCGCGCCCGAAACACACTGGCGCACGGCGAGATCGAGGTGTGGCCGCAGGCGTCGCATGCGATCAACGGTGAGTATCCCGACGAGATCGCCGAACGCGCCCACCGCTTCTGGGACGGCGTCGACGCCTAGCGGGTCAGCGCCTCGGCCAGCTGGTCGACGGTGAGTATCCAGCCGCTGTGGAAGTTCTCGAATTCGGTCGGCGGCAGCAGGGTGTGCTCGATCGACATCAGGGTGCGGTCGTCGTCGAGGGGTGCGAAGGTGACCTCGACGATGCTGACCGTCGTGGGATCGGGCCAGTCCGAATTGCTCCACGTGAGCCTCAGCAGGTGCGGCCGGTCGATGGCGAGGAACTGCCCGGTGATCAGCACGCGCTGACCGACGTCGTCGACGTCGAAGCGCACGCGGCCCCCGACACGGGGTTCGAGGTCGATATCGACGACCCGGGTCGGATGTGGGCACATCCATTCGGTCAGGGAATCCGGGTCGAGCCATTCGTCGAACACCTCGTCCGGCGGGGCGGGCATCACGCGCTGGACCCGGACGGTCGTCGTCTTGCTCATCGCGCGGCCCGCTTGCGGCGCAGTCGCTCTGCCAGGGCGTCGGCCCGGGTGGACCAGAACTCCGTCTGCTCGTCCATCCACCGCGCGGCCATGGTCAGCCCGTCCGGTCGCAGGGAGAGCCAGTGCTCACGGCCGCGCACTTCGCGGGTGACCAGGCCGGCCGACTCGAGCACGCCGATGTGGCGGGACACACCGGCGAAGGTCATGGGCAGCGGCGCGGCCAGGTCGGTGATGCGGGCGTCGCCCTGGCGCAGGGTCTCCAGCAGCCGGCGGCGTGTGGGATCGGCGAGCGCGGCGTACGCCCGATCCAGCACCTGATCTTCAACCATGTTGTTGACTATATCGGGGCGGGTGTGGTGTGCTGGCCAAAGCGACATTCAACTGATTTGTTTAACGTTGACGGAGGGCCCATGAAGACACCACCGATCGTGTCGGCGCAGGAGTGGCAGGACGCGTATGAGCAGATGCTCACCAAGGAGAAGGAGATGACCCGCGCCCGCGACGCGCTGGCCGCGATGCGCAGGCGGATGCCCTGGACGGCGGTGGAGAAGCCGTATGCGTTCGTGGGTCCCGACGGTCCGGCGACGCTGCTGGACCTGTTCGACGGCCGTAGGCAGCTGATCGTCTACCGCGCCTTCGTCGAACCTGGTGTGCACGGCTGGCCCGAGCACGGATGTGTCGGGTGTTCGTTGATGGCCGACCACATCGGCAACCTCGCGCATCTCAACGCGCGGGACACCACGCTGGTCTACGCCTCGCGCGCATCGCAGGCCGACCTGGAGCGGGTCAAGGCGCGGATGGGCTGGGACATCCCCTGGTACACGATCACCGACGACTTCGACGCCGACTTCGGCTGCGACCAGTGGCACGGCACCAACGCGTTCATCCACGACGGGGACCGCGTGTTCCGCACGTACTTCATCAACGACCGCGGTGACGAGACGTTCGTCAACACCTGGGCGTTCCTCGACATGACGGCGCTCGGCCGGCAGGAGACCTGGGAGGACTCACCGCAGGGTTACCCGCAGGACCCACCGTACGAATGGTGGTCCTGGCACGACGAATACGGCGAGCGCGAGCCGTCACGGTGGTTCGGCGACCCCGACCCCGACGATCCCCACGACCCGCGACCGCCGCGCCGAACCGAGGAGAGTGGTTGCTGTGCCGACCGCTGAAGCGCGGCGCAGCGCCCAGCTCTACCGGGAGTGCTACGAGCGCATCGTCGCGCTGCTCACCGAGCTGGACGAGGCGCAGTGGAACACGGCGGTGCCGGCGTGCCCCGGGTGGACGGTGCGCGATGTGGTGGCGCACCTCGCGGCCGTCGCCGACGAGTGGGCCGACGGGCGGCTGGCCGGAGTGCCCAGCGACGAGCACACGGCCGCACAGGTCGCGCGCTTCCGGGACGTCGGCACCGCCGACCTGCTCGCCGCCTGGGCGGACGCGGCGGGGAAGCTGGAGGAGTCGGCGCTCGACCGCGGTCTGGTCGCCCCGGTCGCCGACGTCGTCAGCCACGAGCACGACCTCCGCACCGCGCTCGGCCGGCCGGGAGCCCGCGACTCCGCCGCGGTCCGGTACTCCAGCCAACAGGTGCTCGACATCCTCGAGTCACCCGTCCCGCTGCGGGTGATCGTCGAGGACGCCGAGTACCGCTACGGACCCGCCGACGGTGACGAACTACGGTTGCAGACATCGCGATTCGAAAGCCTGCGGTGGCGGACGGGTCGGCGCAGCCGCGCGCAACTGGCGGCGATGGACTGGTCCGCCGACCCGGCCCCCGTCCTCGACGAGCTCTGCCTGTTCGGGCCCGCTGCCGCCGATATCGTCGAGTAACCACCCCGCTGCCGCCGCCCGCCGACGTAGGCTGTGGCTGATGCGGCACTACTACAGCGCGGATGCGATTCGCGGCGCGGAAGCACCGTTGCTGCAGCGCCTGCCTGACGGTGCACTTATGCGCCGCGCGGCCTTCGGGTTGGCGACGGCGATCGCCCGCGAACTGATCGTTCGCACGGGAGGTGTGGCGGGCCGGAAGGTGTGCGCAGTCGTCGGGTCAGGAGACAACGGCGGGGACGCACTGTGGGCCGCGACGTTCCTGCGTCGGCGTGGCGCGTCGGCGACCGCGGTGCTGCTGAACCCGGACCGCGCGCATCCGAACGCGCTGACGGCCTTTCGCTCAGCCGGTGGGCGAGTGGTCGTAAAGGTGTCCGAGTCAACGGATCTGGTGATCGACGGTGTGGTCGGCATCTCCGGGTCCGGTGCCCTGCGTCCTGCGGCGGCCGAGGTGTTCGCCGCGGTCGACGATGCGGGGATCCCCGTGGTCGCCGTCGACATTCCCAGCGGTGTCGACGTACAGACCGGCGCCGCCGACGGCCCGCATGTGCACGCCGCGCTGACCGTCACCTTCGGGGGCTACAAGCCCGTGCACGCGCTGGGGGACTGTGGCCGCGTCGAACTCGTCGACATCGGCCTGGATCTGCCGCCGTCGGACCTGCTCGGCGTCGAGACCGCCGACGTGCGGCGCCGGTGGCCACGGCCCGGCCCGAAGGACGACAAGTACACCCAGGGCGTGACCGGTGTGCTGGCCGGTTCGGCCACCTATCCGGGAGCGGCGATCCTGTGCACGGGAGCCGCGGTGGCAGCCACCAGCGGTATGGTGCGATACGCGGGAAGCGCTGCGGCGGAGGTGGTTTCGAACTGGCCGGAGATCGTCGCCGCACCCAGCGCGCAGGCGGCGGGCCGCGTGCAGGCGTGGGTGGTGGGGCCTGGACTCGGCACGGACGAGACGGGCGCGGCCGCGTTGTGCTTCGCGCTGGACACCGACCTGCCGGTGATCGTCGACGCCGACGGTCTCACCCTGCTGGCCGCCCACCCCGATCTGGTCGCGGACCGTCGTGCGCCGACGGTGCTGACTCCGCATGCGGGCGAGTTCGCCCGGTTGGCCGGCTCACCGCCGGGGGAGGACCGGGTCGCCTCGGCGCGCCGGGTGGCCGAGAAGTTCGGCGCGACCGTACTGCTGAAGGGCAACGTCACCGTCATCGCCGAACCGGAGGGCACGGCTTACCTCAACCCGGCGGGTGAGGCGTGGGCGGCCACGGCCGGATCCGGCGATGTGCTGTCGGGGATGATCGGCGCACTGCTGGCGGCGGGTCTGCCCGCGGGGGAGGCCGCGGCGCTGGCGGCGTTCGTCCATGCCCGTGCGGCGAACCTGTCCGCGGCGGACCCCGGACCGCGTCCGGCGCCCACGTCGGCGTCGCGCATCCTGGCCCACATTCGTACCGCACTCGGCAGCATCTGATCCCGGAAGGAACCGCATATGTCGCGCTTACACGGTCGCGTCTCGCAGATCTCGCCCGCCTACACCGGGAGGCTGGCGATGGCGCCCGTGCCGTCGCTGCGGCTGCCCGACGAGGCGATGGATCCCCAGGCGGCCTACCGGTTCATCCACGACGAGCTGATGCTCGACGGCAGCTCGCGGCTGAACCTCGCCACGTTCGTGACGACATGGATGGACCCCGAGGCCGAGAAGCTGATGGCCGAGACGTTCGACAAGAACATGATCGACAAGGACGAGTATCCGGCGACGGCGGCCATCGAGCAGCGCTGCGTGTGCATGGTGGCCGATCTGTTCCACGCGGAGGATCTGCGCGACGACGACCCCTCCAGCGCGATCGGGGTGTCGACGATCGGATCGAGCGAGGCCGTGATGCTGGCCGGTCTGGCGCTGAAGTGGCGGTGGCGCCAACGCCTCGGCGAGGACGGATGGAAGGGCCGCACGCCGAACCTCGTGATGGGTTCGAACGTCCAGGTGGTGTGGGAGAAGTTCTGCCGATACTTCGACGTCGAACCGCGATACCTGCCGATGGCGGAGGGGCGTTACGTCATCACCCCGGAGCAGGTGCTCGAGCAGGTCGACGAGGACACCATCGGGGTGGTCGCGATCCTGGGCACCACCTACACCGGTGAACTGGAGCCGATCGCCGAGATCTGTGCCGCCCTCGACCAATTGGCCGCTGACGGTGGAGTCGACGTGCCCGTGCACGTGGATGCGGCCAGCGGCGGCTTCGTGGTCCCGTTCGTCCATCCGGATCTGGTGTGGGACTTCCGGTTGCCACGCGTGGTGTCGATCAACGTCAGCGGACACAAGTACGGGCTCACCTATCCCGGAATCGGTTTCGTGGTGTGGCGCAATGCCGAACAGCTACCCGAAGAGCTGGTGTTCCGGGTGAACTATCTGGGCGGCGACATGCCGACCTTCACGCTGAACTTCTCCCGGCCGGGCAACCAGGTGGTGGGTCAGTACTACAACTTCCTGCGGCTGGGACGCGGCGGTTACGCCCAGGTCATGCAGTCGTTGTCGCAGACGGCCCGATGGCTGGGCGATGAACTGCGCGACAGTGACCACTTCGAGCTGATCAGTGACGGCTCGGCGATTCCGGTGGTCAGCTTCCGGCTCAAAGGTGATCCCGGCTACACGGAGTTCGACATCTCGCAGACGCTGCGCTCCTACGGGTGGCAGGTGCCCGCCTACACCATGCCGGAGGGTGCCGAAGACGTCACCGTGCTGCGGGTGGTGGTGCGGGAAGGGTTCTCCGCCGACCTGGCCCGCGCGCTGCGCGACGACATGATCACCGTGCTCGAGCACCTCGACGAGCTCAAACCCGGCGGCCATTTCGACGGAGTGCAACCGTTCGCCCACTAGAAGCCCACCGCCGAGATCAGGCATATCGCACGCGTCGGGCGGTCTAGCGTGCATCAACCCTGATCTCGTCGAGGAGCAGTGGCGGGGTTCTGGGACAATCGGGGGCGGTGATATGACCATGCAGACAACCCAGACCCCCACCGCGCAGGCGGTCATCGACCTCGATGCGATCACGCACAACGTCGGTGTCCTGCGCGAACGCGCGGGCGCTGCGCAGGTGATGCCGGTGCTCAAGGCCGACGGCTACGGGCACGGCGCCACCGAGGTGGCCAGGACGGTGCTCGCCGCGGGGGTCACCGAACTCGGGGTGGCCACCGTGGGCGAAGCGCTCGCGCTGCGTGGTGACGGCATCGGCGCACCGATACTCGCCTGGCTGCACGCCCCCGGGACCGACTTCGCCCCGGCACTGACGGCCGACGTGCAGGTCGCCGTGTCCTCAGTGCGCCAGCTCGACGAGGTGCTCGATGCTGTCAGCCGCACCGGGCGAACCGCCACGCTGACCGTGAAGGTCGACACCGGACTGAGCCGCAACGGCGTGAGCCCCGCCGAATACCCGGCGCTCCTCGAGCGCCTCGGCCGTGCCGTCGCCGCCGGCGCGGTCCTCGTCAGGGGCATCATGAGTCATCTCGCGTGCGGCGACGAACCCGATGACCCGACCAACGACCGGCAGGCCCAGCGGTTGGCCGACATGCGCAGACAGGCCGCCGAGGCCGGTGTGCGGTTCGAGGTGGCGCACCTGTGCAATTCACCCGCCGTGCTGACCCGGCCCGACCTCGCCTTCGACATGGTCCGGCCCGGGATCGCCGTCTACGGGCAGACGCCGATCCCTGCGCTCGGCGATATGGGCCTGCGGCCGGCGATGACCCTGAAATGTCCGGTGGCGCAGGTCCGTTCGCTGCGTGCGGGTGACGGGGTCTCCTACGGCCACACCTGGATCGCCGAGCAGGACACCACGGTGGCGCTGCTGCCGATCGGCTACGCCGACGGCGTCTACCGCAGCCTCAGCGGTCGGCTGCATGTGCTCATCAACGGTCGATTGCGGCCGGGCGTGGGGCGGATCTGCATGGACCAGTTCGTCGTCGACCTGGGGCCCGGAGCCGTCGACGTCACCGAGGGAGACGAGGCGATCCTCTTCGGTCCGGGCACCCGCGGTGAGCCCACCACGCTGGACTGGGCCGAGATGGTCGGCACGATCAACTACGAGATCGTCACCAGCCCGCGCGGCCGGGTGGTCCGCACATATCGTCAGGAAAACCGTTGACCGACAACAGTATCGGACGGCGCAGCAACGCCGGCTGGCTGGCGGGCGTCGCCGGACTGGCGGCCGTGGGCTCGCTGGCAGGGGTGACCGTGGCCCGCTCCCTGACGCGCCGGGTCACCGACGACGATCCCTACGGCGGCGAGGATTTCGAACTGCTCGACGCCGACCGCAGCTCGGTGGTCACCACCACCGACGGGGTACCGCTGGCCGTCCGTGAGGTCGGACCCACCGATGCGCCGCTGACCGTCGTCTTCGCCCACGGATTCTGTCTACGCATGGGCGCCTTCCACTTCCAGCGCGCGCGCCTGTCGGAGCAGTGGGGCGACCAGGTGCGGATGGTCTTCTACGACCAGCGCGGCCACGGCCAGTCCGGCGCCGCGTCGCCGGACACCTACACCGTCACCCAGCTCGGCCAGGATCTCGAGTCGGTGCTCTCCGTCGTCGCCCCGCGCGGGCCGGTGGTGCTGGTCGGCCACTCGATGGGCGGGATGACGGTGCTGTCGCATGCCAGGCAGTACCCGCAGCGCTATCCCACCCGCATCGTCGGGGCGGCCATCATCGCCTCCGCCGCCGAAGGTGTCGCCCGGTCACCGCTCGGTGAGATCCTCAAGAACCCTGCGCTGGAGGCGGTTCGGTTCACCGCCCGCTACGCCCCCGGCGCGGTGCACCGCACCCGCGGACTCGCCCGCGCGGTGATCGCCCCGATCCTGCGCGCCGCGTCCTACGGTGACGAGAAGATCAGCCCGAGCGTCGTCGCGTTCTCCGAGAAGATGATGCACGACACGCCGATCGACACCCTGGTCGAGTTCCTACACGCGCTGGAGGTGCACGACGAGACCGCGGCGCTGCCGACGCTGGCCAAGATCCCGACTCTGATCGCTTGCGGTGACCGGGATCTGCTCACCCCGCTGGAGTCGTCGAAGGAGATGGCCGCCGTCCTGCCCAAGTGTGAGCTCGTCATCGTGCCCGGCGCCGGCCATCTGGTGCAGCTCGAACAACCCGAACAGATCGACGATGCGCTGGTGCGTCTTGTCGAGCGGGCCACGCCGTCCAAACTCGTGGCGTTGACCCGGCGACTGCGTGAACGGACCCGGTCCCGTGGCTGAGCGGCGCAGCGGTACGGCCGAGCTCGCCACCGCAGAGGACACCATGGCGCTGGGCGCGCACCTGGGCGCCCAGCTGCGCGCCGGTGACGTCGTGGTGCTCTCCGGTCCGCTGGGGGCGGGGAAGACGGTGTTGGCCAAGGGAATCGCGCAGGCGATGGACGTCGACGGCCCGGTCACCTCACCCACGTTCGTGCTCGCGCGGGTGCATCGCGCCCGTCAGCCGGGCCGGCCCGCGATGGTGCACGTCGACATGTACCGGCTGCTCGACCATCCCGGCACCGACCTGCTCGCCGAACTCGATTCGCTCGACCTCGACACCGATCTCGACGACGCGGTGGTCGTCGTCGAATGGGGCGAGGGCGTCGCCGAGCGTCTCTCCGACCACCACCTCGACATCCGGCTGGAACGCCAGGTCGACACCGACGCGCGCACCGCCATCTGGGAGTGGAACCGACCGTGAGCGACCTCGTCCTGGCCATCGACACCGCCACTCCCGCCGTTACCGCCGGGGTGGTGCGGCGAGACGGCGATCTGAGCGTCCTGGCGGAGCGGATCACCGTCGACCCGCGCGCCCATGCCGAGCGGCTGACGCCCAACGTGCTCGCCGCCGTGGGTGACGCCGGTGTCACCGTCGACGATCTGACCGCCGTGGTGGTCGGTTGCGGGCCCGGGCCGTTCACCGGCCTGCGCGTCGGAATGGCCACCGCCGCCGCCTACGGACACGCGCTCGGCATCCCGGTGCACGGGGTGTGCAGCCTCGACGCCATCGGGATCGAGACGTCCGGTGAGGCGCTCGTGGTGACCGACGCCCGTCGTCGCGAGGTGTACTGGGCGCGCTACCGCGACGGCGTCCGGATCGACGGTCCGGCGGTCAACGCCCCCGCGGATGTGCCGTCCGGCGCCGCCGTGGCGTCCGGAAGTCCCGAGCACGCAGCGCTTTTCGGCCTCGACATCGTCGGGCCGCAGTACCCGACCGTCGCGGGGCTCGTGCGCGCGGTCGCCGACTGGAGCGCGGAACCGGATGCGCTGGTGCCGCTGTACCTGCGCCGCCCCGACGCGAAGCCGCGCGCGGAGCAGAAACGATGAGCGTCACCTACGGCCCGTTGACCAAAGCCGACGCCGCCCGCTGTGCCGAACTCGAGTCGGTGCTGTTCCCCGGTGACGATCCCTGGCCGGCGCGCGCCTTCCACGCCGAACTCGACGGCGGCCACACTCATTACGTCGCGGCCCGCGACGAGGGCACCGTGGTCGGCTACGCCGGGATCGCTCGATTGGGGCGCACACCGCCCTACGAGTACGAGGTCCACACGATCGGGGTGGACCCGGCCTACCAGGGCCGCGGCATCGGCCGGCGGATGCTCGAACAACTGCTCGCCGTCGCCGACGACGGGGTGATCTTCCTCGAGGTCCGCACCGACAACGAACCGGCGATCATGCTGTACGAGAGCGTCGGGTTCACCAGAGTCGGTCTGCGCAAACGCTACTACCGGATCAGCGGTGCCGACGCCTATACGATGAGGCGAGACCCACCGAGCGTTGCAAAGCGAGAAGTGCCGTGATCATCCTGGCCATCGAGAGCTCCTGCGACGAGACCGGTGTCGGCATTGCCGAACTGTCCGACGACGGCACGGTCACCCTGTTGGCCGACGAAGTGGCCTCGAGTGTCGACGAACACGCACGGTTCGGTGGCGTGGTGCCCGAGATCGCCTCGCGTGCGCACCTCGAGGCCCTGGGGCCGACCATGCGCCGGGCGCTCGACACCGCCGGTGTGCGCAGGCCCGACGTCGTCGCCGCCACGATCGGGCCGGGACTGGCCGGTGCACTCCTGGTGGGAGTGGCTGCGGCCAAGGCGTATTCGGCGGCGTGGCAGGTCCCGTTCTACGGGGTCAACCACCTCGGCGGGCATCTGGCCGCCGACGTGTACGACCACGGACCGCTGCCCGAGAGTGTGGGTCTGCTGGTGTCCGGCGGCCATACCCATCTTCTGCACGTGCGGTCGCTGGGGGAGCCGATCCTCGAACTGGGCAGCACGGTCGACGACGCCGCGGGGGAGGCCTACGACAAGGTGGCGCGGTTGCTCGGGCTGGGCTATCCGGGCGGCAAAGTACTCGACGACCTCGCCCGTGAAGGCGACCGCGACGCGATCGTGTTCCCGCGCGGTATGACCGGCCCGCGCGACGACCCGTACACGTTCAGCTTCTCCGGGCTCAAGACCGCGGTGGCCCGCTACGTGGAGAGCCATCCGGAGGCGTCGCAGGCAGATGTGGCGGCGGGGTTCCAGGAGGCGGTCGCCGACGTGCTCACCCGCAAGGCCGTCCGCGCGGCCACGGATCTGGACGTGTCGACGCTGCTGATCGCCGGTGGCGTCGCCGCCAATTCGCGGCTGCGGGAACTGGCCGAGCAGCGGTGTGCCGAGGCCGGACTCACGCTGCGCATTCCCCGGCCACGGTTGTGCACCGACAACGGCGCGATGATCGCGTCCTTCGCGGCGCACCTGATCGCGGCGGGCGCCCCGCCGTCGCCGCTGGATGCGGCCAGCGATCCGGGGCTGCCCGTGGTGCGGAGCCAGGTGGCGTGACCCGGCGCGGGAACTGGGCAGACACGCTCGCCATCCACGAATTGCTCTACCGCTACGCCGAGTTGATGGACGCGGGGGATTTCGACGGCGTCGGCCGGCTCCTGGCCCGCGGGTCGTTCGCGGGCGTCACGGGCGCCGGGGCGATCGCGAAGCTGTTCGCGACGACCACCCGCCGGTTCCCCGAGACCGGGACGCCAAGGACCCGCCACCTCGTGCTCAATCCCATCGTGGACGTCGACGGCGATACGGCGACCTCGCGGTCGACCTTCTGTGTCGTGCAGGCCACCGAGACAGTGCCGCTGCAACCGATCGTCGTCGGGCGCTACGCGGACACGTTCGCCCGCGACGGCGAGGGCTGGTACTTCACCGGCAGACAGGTCGACGTCGAGTTCGTCGGGGACGTGTCCGCGCATCTTCTGATCGACCCCCGCGACTTCGCCGAATAGGCACCCTCCCAGCCTTGAGTGCTAGCACTCGCATGTATAGAGTGCTAGGTGGCACGCGGCCAACCCGGTGTCGGCACCCGCGACGACGACGCATGGGCCCGGACGCAAGCCGCTGTAAACGCTGGAAACATTCAGGTCCGGGACCACCTGGACCTACACCGAACTAGTGGAGGGCTCCATCGTGGCGAGCGTGAACATCAAGCCACTCGAGGACAAGATCCTCGTTCAGGCCAACGAGGCCGAGACCACGACCGCTTCCGGTCTGGTCATCCCGGACACCGCCAAGGAGAAGCCGCAGGAAGGCACCGTTGTCGCCGTCGGCCCCGGCCGCTGGGACGACGAGGGTGAGAAGCGGATCCCGCTGGACGTGTCCGAGGGCGACACCGTCATCTACAGCAAGTACGGCGGCACCGAGATCAAGTACAACGGCGAGGAGTACCTGATCCTGTCGGCCCGCGACGTGCTGGCTGTCGTCAACAAGTAAGCACCCGTGTCCGCCCCGGAGATCCCCGTCGTTGACGGGTGATGTCCGGGGCGGCATGCGTTGCATGGCCAATACAGGAAGACACATATGAGCAAGCAGATCGAATTCAACGAAACTGCGCGCCGCGCAATGGAAGTCGGCGTAGACAAGCTCGCCGACGCGGTGAAGGTGACTCTCGGCCCGCGCGGACGCAACGTGGTGCTGGCCAAGTCGTGGGGCGGCCCGACCGTCACCAACGACGGTGTGACCATCGCCCGTGAGATCGACCTCGAGGATCCGTTCGAGAACCTCGGCGCCCAGCTGGTCAAGTCGGTGGCGACCAAGACCAACGACGTCGCCGGCGACGGCACCACCACCGCCACCGTGCTGGCGCAGGCGCTCGTCAAGGCCGGTCTGCGCAACGTCGCGGCCGGCGCCAACCCGATCGCCCTCGGAATCGGCATCAGCAAGGCCGCCGACGCGGTCTCCGAGGCGCTGCTCGCCGCGGCCACCCCGGTCGACGACAAGAAGGGGATCGCCCAGGTCGCCACGGTCAGCTCGCGTGACGAGGAGATCGGCGAGCTGGTCGGTGAGGCGATGACCAAGGTCGGTCACGACGGTGTCGTCACCGTCGAGGAGTCCTCGACGCTGAACACCGAACTCGAGGTCACCGAGGGTGTCGGCTTCGACAAGGGCTTCATCTCGGCGTACTTTGTCACCGACTTCGACCTGCAGGAAGCAGTGCTCGAAGACGCACTGATCCTGCTGCACCGCGAGAAGATCAGCTCGCTGCCCGACCTGCTGCCGCTGCTGGAGAAGGTGGCCGAGGCCGGTAAGCCGCTGCTGATCATCGCCGAGGACGTCGAGGGTGAGGCGCTGTCGACGCTGGTCGTCAACGCGATCCGCAAGACGCTCAAGGCCGTCGCGGTCAAGGCGCCGTTCTTCGGTGACCGCCGCAAGGCGTTCCTCGACGACCTCGCCATCGTCACCGGCGGCCAGGTCGTCAACCCCGACGTCGGCCTGGTGCTGCGTGAGGTCGGCCTCGACGTGCTGGGCACCGCCCGGCGCGTGGTGGTCAGCAAGGACAGCACCGTGATCGTCGACGGCGGCGGTACCGCCGAGGCCATCGCCGACCGGACCAAGCAGCTGCGCGCCGAGATCGAGGCGACCGACTCCGACTGGGACCGCGAGAAGCTCGAGGAGCGGCTGGCCAAGCTGGCCGGCGGCGTCGCGGTGATCAAGGTCGGTGCGGCCACCGAGACCGACCTCAAGAAGCGCAAGGAAGCCGTCGAGGATGCGGTCGCCGCAGCCAAGGCGGCCGTCGAAGAGGGCATCGTCACCGGCGGCGGCGCGGCGCTGGTCCAGGCCCGGGCCGAGGTGGAGAAGCTGCGCGAGTCGCTCTCGGGTGACGAGGCGCTCGGTGCCGGGGTGTTCGCCTCGGCGCTGTCGGCTCCGCTGTACTGGATCGCCACCAACGCCGGACTCGACGGTTCGGTCGTGGTGAACAAGGTCAGCGAGATGCCTGCGGGGCAGGGCTTCAACGCCGCCACGCTGGAGTTCGGCGACCTGCTCGGCGCCGGCGTCGTCGACCCGGTGAAGGTGACCCGGTCGGCGGTGCTCAACGCCGCGTCGGTGGCCCGCATGGTGCTCACCACCGAGACCGCTGTCGTCGACAAGCCGGCCGAGGAAGAGGATCACGGGCACAGCCATCACGGCCACGCCCACTAGCAGTCCACGACAAGCACCCCCGGTCCGTTGGGCCGGGGGTGTTTTCGATTCGCTGAATCGGCGAAAATGCGCCATCGACCCTGGGAAACGAGCTATATTCTACGCTTGGGTAAATAACCACGGCTCCTCCCTGGGGGATTGCGATGAACGCGACGGTGAAGAAGTTCGCGCTCGGCATGGTGACGGCGCTGGTCGTCCTGATCGGTCTCGCCGCTCCGGCGAGCGCGCAGGACCGGAACGTCTTGATCATCAACGAAACACGCCACACGATCGTGGAGTTCTACGCCTCCAACATCGGCCGGGAAACGTGGGAGGAGGACATCCTCGGAGAGGATGTGCTGCCGGTCGGCCAGTCGCTCAACATCAATTTCGACGACGGCACCGAAGCGTGCCTGTACGACTTCAGGGCGGTGTTCGACGGCGGTGGCGAGTTGGTGCGCAACCGCATCGACGTGTGCAGCATCGGCACCTACCGCTACACGCAGGATTGAATCCGGCGGGTGGCGGATTTCGCCGTATCCCGCAGGTTTGCTACGATCGGCCGCGTGACTATCGGTGTGCGTGCCAGCTATTGGCGCTTTATCGAGGCTCCGGGCGGAGCCGATAAAGCGCGCAACTAGAGCACGCATCCACCCGGAGCCCAGGCAGTGACCATCAGGTCGCTGCCTTTCGTCATTCAAGGGCGCCGGACCTCCACGTTGGTGCCCACACCAGAAAGGCACCCGAACGTGACTTCCGCCCAGATGGCCGCCGCACCCGCGACATCGGACCGACGTGTCCGCCGGTTCAGCGAGATCCCCAGCCCGCACGAGGTGCGCGCCGAGTTCCCGCTGGGTGCCCGCCGCGCCGAGCGGGTCGCCCGCGACCGTGACGAGATCGCCGACATCCTCGCCGGCCGCGACGACCGGCTGCTGGTCGTCGTGGGCCCGTGCTCGGTCCACGATCCCGCCGCTGCGCTGGACTACGCGAGCCGACTGGTCCGGGTCGCCGACGAACTGGGCGACCGGCTCAAGATCGTCATGCGGGTGTACTTCGAGAAGCCGCGGACCACGATCGGCTGGAAGGGCCTGATCAACGACCCGGACATGGACGGCACGTTCGACGTGGCCCGTGGTCTGCGGATCGCGCGGCAACTGCTGCTGGATGTCATCGACATCGGCCTGCCGGTCGGGTGTGAGTTCCTGGAACCCACCAGCCCGCAGTACATCGCGGACGCTGTCGCGTGGGGTGCGATCGGCGCCCGCACCACCGAATCACAGGTCCACCGTCAGCTCGCATCGGGACTGTCGATGCCCGTCGGATTCAAGAACGGCACCGACGGCAACATCCAGGTGGCTGTCGACGGCGTGAAAGCCGCTGCCGCTCAGCACGTCTTCTTCGGTATGGACGACCTCGGCCGGGGCGCGGTGGTGAGCACCGAGGGCAACGAGGACTGCCACGTCATCCTGCGCGGCGGCACGGACGGGCCCAACCATGACGCCCAGGCGGTCACCGCCACCGCCGCCAAGCTGGCCGCGGCCGGACTGCCGGGGCGGGTCGTGATCGATTGCAGCCACGCCAATTCCGGCAAGGACCACGTCCGTCAGGCGAGCGTCGCCGCGGAGGTCGCGCAGCTGGTGCGGGACGGTCTGCCGGTCAGCGGTGTGATGCTGGAGAGCTTCCTCGTCGCAGGCGCGCAGGCACCCGACGCGCAGCCGTTGACCTACGGGCAGTCGGTGACCGACAAGTGCATGGACTGGGCCGCAACGGATTCGGTGTTGCGGGAACTGGCACGGCGCTCGAACTAGTTCACGCGTGTGAGCAACTCGTCGAGGGCCTGCATGTCCAGGTAGGCGACGACGTCGGTCACCCGCTCGTCCTCCATCGTCATCACCCAGGCGTACTCGTTGACGTACGGCCGGCCGTCGCGGGCAGTCGCGGTACCCCGCCAGCGGGCGACGAGCCGGTCGTCGTCGACGAGGATTTCGTGGACGTCGGCTTGGATCTGCCCGGTCAGCCGGTCCACGACCGGTCGGGCGCCGCCGTCGAGGAACTCCCGGCGGCTCGTGTACGTGGTCGGCCGATCCGCGCGCGCCACCGTCCATCGCACGTCCTCGGCGAGGATCGCGTAGAAGGTGTCGGGTTCCCCGACGCCACGCGCGAAGGCCTCACGCACCAGTTGCGCGTTACGGTCCGGGGGCGCCGGGTCGGCGGTGGCGCAGCCCGACAGGGTGACCGCGGCACCCAGCAGCGTGGCGAAAGCTCGTGCGGTCCAGCGCGTCGCGTGCATACCCGAAACGTATCGGCGGAAAGGCTCCGCAGGCAGGGTGCAGCACTCCCAGGTGCGGTGCGTTGCGGCGGATTCCCCCTTGGGAGCCGTCGGACCGCGCTAGCGTGGGTGATCATGCGAATCGCGGTTGCCGGAGCGACGGGCAACATCGGCGCCCGCACTGTCTCGTTCCTCGAGCGGGATGGTCACGACGTCGTCCGCATCAGCCGGTCTCTCGGCGTCGACCTGCTGACCGGCGCGGGACTGGACGAGGCTCTGCAGGGCGTGGACGCGGTCGTCGACGCCATCAGCTCCCCGCCGATCAGCGCGGAGGAGACCCGCGAGTACTTCGCGACGACGACGCGGAACCTGCTCGCCGCCGAGCAGCGGGCCGGGGTGCGCCACCATGTCCTGCTGTCCATCGTCGGCATTCACCGCACATCCGGCGGTACCGACCACTACACGGGGAAGCGCGAACAGGAACGACTCGTGGCCGAAGGCCACGTGCCGTGGACCATCGTGCCGGCCACACAGTTCCACGACTTCGCGGCCATGGCCGCCGGCTGGACCGAGCGCGACGGCGCCGCCACCATCGCGCCGCTACTCATCCAGCCCATCGCACCCGACGACATCGCGCAGGTGCTCGCCGAGATCGCCGTGGGTGGGCCGCAGGGCCGCTACGTCGACGTTGCCGGTCCGGAGCCGCAGGACCTCGTCGACATGGCGCGTCGCACTCATGACGTTCTCGGCCGGAAGGTGCGATTGATTCCGACGTGGTCCGGCCCGCTCGGGGAGGAGTTGGCCGGCAATGTATTGATGCCGGGGGAGAACGCCCGCATCGCCCCGACGACGTTCGAGGAGTGGCTGGCCGCCGGGGCGCGGTGAGTCAACCGAGGTCGCAGAACGCGGAAAGCCCCATTCCGGGGTTTGCTGGAATGGGGCTTTCGTCGGCCGGCGGCGGACGTCAGGCGGTCCGGCGAATGCCGCGCTTGAGCAACAGCTCCCGCTCGGATTCGCTCAGTCCGCCCCAGATTCCGTAGGGCTCACCGACCGCGAGTGCGTGGGAACGGCATTGGGCGATCACCGGGCAGCGCCGGCACATTTCCTTGGCGCGCATTTCCCGCTGGGCGCGGGCGCGTCCGCGTTCGCCGTCGGGGTGGAAAAACATCGAGGAATCGACACCCCGGCAAAGTCCGTGCATCTGCCAATCCCAGATGTCGGCGTTCGGTCCGGGCAGCTGTTGCGGCTGAGGCATGGGAAAACCCCTCTCTAAGCACCCATTTCGGGAACGGGATAGAGCGTGCGTCGTGGAACAGATCCGAGCCGTTGTCGCCGATGACAACTTGTGCACACAACGTAGAAGGGCGAAAGAATTTCCGTCAATAGGCCGATCATGTGCTCAATCGCATAACCGCAGCTCAAGAATTTACGTCACGTTCATCCTTCGGACTTGCCGGTGGAGCGAAACGTGCTAGCGGCCCGGTCGGCATCGCATCTGCGACGACGTTTGGGCAGTTCGCGACCATTGGCCAATGGCGGATTCTGCCTGCTGCTTAACGTGGACGTAACTCGGCGCCCACGAAGAGTTAACCGGCGGAGCCGCGGACCGCTGACCGGTTTGCCGCTCCGGACGCCGGCTGCCTCATTGATAGCGTCACACTGCCATGACCACCCGCGCCGCGCTCTTCGACGCCGCATTCGGTGAGCGGCCGGATCTCTGGCCGCTGCCCGCGGCGACCGGTGCACCGCAGCGGTGGTGGCGTGCCGTCGCCGCCGGGGGGCAGGGCCGGTACGCCGTCGCGCTGGCCGAACTGGACACGCTGCACCGCAGCGCCGACGCCACCCTGCGGTCGCTGTCGATGAGCACGCGGGCGTCGTTCCTGCGCCAGCTCGGTGGGCACCGCGCCGCCGCCGCGTGGGACGGCCGGGCTCTGGCCGCCGCGGGCGCCGAAGCCGCTGCTTCGGCCGACGCACTGATCGGATTGGCCGCCGACGCACTGGGGGTGGGCAGGTTCGCGGCGTCGGCGCGCCTCCTCGACCGCGCGGTCGGACCGGTCGACGACGCGGACGACGCCCGGCTGCCGATCCGGCTCGACTGGGTCAGTGCCGAACTCGCCATGATGCGCGGGGACGGCGCGAGGGCCGTCGCGCACGCCGAACGTGCCGTCGCCGCGGCCGCTGCCGCCACGTCGGCGCGGCACCGCCTCAAATCCGACGTGGTGCTCGCCGCGGCGCTGTGCTGCCACGGCGACCTCGACAAGTCCCGGAAGATCGGGGACGCGGCGCTCGACCGGGCGGGCGAACTCGGGCTGGTGCCGCTGCGGTGGGCGCTGGCCAGTCTGCTGGCCGATATCGGGAGCGCTGCGTACACGCCGGGGCAGGTCAGCGACTTTCGTGACGCCAGCGCCGATACTGTCCGTCGCAGGGGTGGCGTGTGGTCCGATCGCTAGTCCGGGTGGCGCCCGCCGGCATCGTTATTGTTTAGCTGAGCCAGAGCGCCGGATACGCCGTTCGTAACGTTGGAGAACACACCCACGATGACACTTTCGGGAGAACGTCTCGATGCTGTCGTCGCTGAGGCAGTGGCGGGGAATCGTGACGCACTCCGCGAAGTGTTGGAGACCATTCGTCCGATCGTCGTGCGGTACTGCCGAGCCAGGATCGGCGCGACGGAACGAAGTGGTCTCTCCGCCGACGACGTTGCGCAGGAGGTTTGCTTGGCCGCCATCACGGCGCTGCCGCGCTACAAGGACCAGGGACGACCGTTCCTCGCCTTCGTGTATGGCATCGCAGCGCACAAGATCGCGGACGCTCACCGTGCGGCGAGCCGCAACAAGTCGGACCCCACCGATGTGGTGCCCGAGCGGTTCTCCTCGGAGGCGGGCCCCGAGCAACTCGCCATCAACGCCGAATCGTCGGCGCGGATGGACCAACTCCTCGGAGTGCTGCCCGACAAGCAGCGCGAGATCCTGATCCTGCGCGTCGTCGTCGGGATGAGCGCCGAGGAAACGGCCGAAGCCGTCGGCAGCACCGCCGGAGCGGTCCGCGTGGCGCAGCACCGCGCGCTGGCACGACTGAAGGCCGAGATCATCGCGACGGGGCACGACCATGCCTGATTTCCCGCGCCGATCATTGAACGGGGGCGACCCGTCGCTGCCCGAGCTCAACCACACCGACCGTCTCCTCGACGCACTCGCGATGGAACAGCCGGTCTACTCGAACGAGGCGGGCGAGTCCGAGCTGGCCTACCTGCTGGCCGGCTGGCGCGACGAGGTCCGTCAGGCGCCGATGTCGACGGTCGTCACCCCGCGCGACGCGGCGATCGCCCTGGACCGGGCCACCTCGACCACCAAGCGCCGCCGGTTCTCGCTGGCCGTCGTCGGGTCGGTGGCGGCGGCGGTGCTGTGCCTCGGCGGCTTCGGCTCGGTGGTCTACGGGGCCGGCCCGGGCGATCCGCTCTACGGTGTGCGAACCATGCTGTTCGGCGAACAGCAGGCCACCCGCGACGATCAGGTCGCGCTCGCCGCGCAGACGCAGATGGCGCAGGTCGAGCAGCTGATCGAGCAGGGCGACTGGACGGCCGCGCAGAACAAGCTGCAGACGCTCACCACGACCGTCGCCGCGGTGGGGGACACCAGCCGCCAGCAGGAGCTCGTCGACCAGTGGCAGCAACTCTCGGTCAAGGTCGAGACCCGCGACGCGAACGCCACGGTGCCGCCCGACGCGCCGCCGGTGGTGCTGCCCGCGGTGCCGTCGGATCTGCCGCTGCCGGTACTGCTCTCGCCGGACGCCACCTCACCGTCGAGCACGTCGCCCACGGACACGACGTCGCCGACCGCGCCGTCGTCCACCGCGCCGACGTCGACCGATCCGTCGGTCACCACGACCGAATCGCCGGCCACCACACCGCCGCCGGCAACGACGGTGACCTCCGCGCCGGCGAGCACGTCGTCGCCGCCTCCACCGTCGGCCACTCCGTCGACGGCGCCCACCCAGGCGCCGTCGTCGTCGGCTGCAGCGGAGCCGGGGGTGACGACCACCGGGGCGCCCGTCGAGGCGCCGCCGCCGTCCTCGGCGCCCGCGTCGACGACTGAGCCCGCCGTCACGACGACCGCCCCGCCGGTCACGACGACGACCGTGGCGCCCACGACGGCGGTGGCACCCCCTGCCGCACCGACGGGTGCCGACGACGCAGAGGTGGAAGTGGAGGAGCCGCGCAACAACAAGCCGGCGCCGAAGGTGGAGAAGCGGCCGGAGGCCGCCGTGGCGGTGCCGACGACAACCGTCATGCTGCCGTTGCCGCTGCTGGGCAGCGGCTCAGGAGAAGAGTGACGAACGGCTCAGCGGTAGCCGTCTGAGTCCGACGTCGCTTCGTTCAGCGAAGCGTCGGCGTAACCGCGGCAGTAGTCCCAGGTGACGTATGCGTCGGGTTCGGGATCGTAGGCGGGTTCGTGCGGCCGCACCGTGCCGTCGACGAGGAGCTGCAGCAGGTTCGCCCGCAGCATGTCCCAGTCGTGGTAGTGGTCCTGCTGGCATTCGTCACAGCAGACGACCAGGCCGCGAATCCCCTTGTGGGCGAGAAGTGCCTCGTAGACCGCGAGGTCGGCGAGGTCCGCCTCCACGGCGGTACGCTCCTGCGGGTCCAGCGGCTGACCGGGTTCGAGCGCGTCGAGCGCCGCCGAGGGATCGCATGGATCGTCGGCGAACGGATCAGGCGGCAAACCAGGTGGCAGGTGGTCTCGCACGGGTCCCACATTACGCAGCCCCGGTGTCATCGCGCCAGCCGTCACCGGGCGTGGCGGCCCAGGCGTACGGGGCCGAGACACCACAGCCTCAACCGATAGGATTGGGTATCCCTCTGAGTGCCTATGGAGGCCCCGCCCATGTCGATCGCTGAACGCAGCGTTCCCATCGCCGTACCGGTTCCCACCGGCGGCGACGACCCGACGAAGGTGGCCATGCTCGGGCTGACCTTCGACGACGTCCTTCTGCTGCCCGCCGCCTCCGACGTCGTGCCGGCGGCGGCAGACACCTCGAGTCAGCTCACCAAGCGCATCCGGCTGCGGGTGCCGCTGGTCAGCTCGGCGATGGACACCGTCACCGAATCCCGGATGGCCATCGCGATGGCGCGCGCCGGTGGGATGGGTGTGCTGCACCGCAACCTGCCCGTCGCCGAACAGGCCGGCCAGGTCGAGACCGTCAAGCGGTCCGAAGCGGGGATGGTCACCGACCCGGTGACGTGCTCGCCGAACAACACCTTGGCCGAAGTCGACGCCATGTGCGCCCGCTTCCGCATCTCCGGACTGCCCGTCGTCGACGAGCAGGGCGCACTCGTCGGGATCATCACCAACCGCGACATGCGGTTCGAGGTCGACCAGTCCAAGCCGGTCGCCGAGGTGATGACCAAGGCCCCGCTGATCACCGCGCAGGAGGGCGTCTCGGCCGAGGCCGCGCTCGGACTGCTGCGCCGCCACAAGATCGAGAAGCTGCCGATCGTCGACGGTCACGGCAAGCTGACCGGACTGATCACCGTCAAGGACTTCGTCAAGACCGAGCAGTTCCCGCTGGCGACCAAGGACTCCGACGGCAGGCTGCTCGTCGGTGCCGCCGTCGGGGTCGGTGACGACGCGTGGACGCGCGCCATGACTCTGGCCGACGCCGGGGTGGACGTGCTGATCGTCGACACCGCGCACGCCCACAACCGCGGCGTGCTCGACATGGTGCACCGCATCAAGACCGTGCTCGGCGACCGGGTCGAGGTCATCGGCGGCAACGTGGCGACCCGCGCAGGCGCGGCCGCGCTCGTCGAGGCGGGCGCGGACGCCGTCAAGGTCGGTGTCGGCCCCGGGTCGATCTGCACGACGCGCGTCGTCGCCGGTGTCGGCGCCCCGCAGATCACGGCGATCCTCGAAGCGGTCGCGGCCTGCGCGCCGTCCGGGGTGCCGGTGATCGCCGACGGCGGTCTGCAGTACTCCGGAGACATCGCCAAGGCGCTCGCCGCGGGCGCCTCCACGGCCATGCTGGGGTCGCTGCTCGCCGGCACCGCCGAGGCGCCCGGTGACCTGATCTTCGTCAACGGCAAGCAGTTCAAGAGCTATCGCGGCATGGGGTCGCTCGGGGCGATGCAGGGTCGCAATGCCGCGGGCGCCACGCGCGGATCGTTCTCCAAGGACCGCTATTTCCAGGACGACGTGCTCTCCGAGGACAAGCTGGTGCCCGAGGGTATCGAGGGCCGGGTGCCGTTCCGCGGGCCGCTGGCGCAGGTGATCCATCAGCTCACCGGCGGTCTGCGCGCGGCCATGGGATACACCGGTTCGCCGACCATCGAGGCGTTGCAGCAGGCGCAATTCGTGCAGATCACCGCGGCCGGGCTGAAGGAAAGCCATCCGCACGACATCACGATGACCGTCGAAGCACCCAACTACTACGCCCGCTGACGGGACTGGGGAAACAGCACTGTGCGAGACATGGTCGAAATCGGTATGGGCCGCACCGCCCGCCGCACCTACGAGCTCAGCGACATCAACATCGTGCCGTCGCGGCGCACCCGCTCGTCGAAGGATGTGTCGACGGCGTGGCAGCTCGACGCCTACCGGTTCGAGATCCCGGTGGTGTCGCATCCGACCGATGCACTGGTGTCGCCGGAGTTCGCGATCGAACTCGGCCGGCTCGGCGGCCTCGGCGTCCTCAACGGTGAAGGCCTGATCGGCAGGCACGCCGACGTCGAGGAGAAGATCCAGCAGGTCGTCGAGGCTGCGGACAAGGAACCCGATCCGTCGGCTGCGATCCGGCTGCTGCAGCAATTGCACTCCGCCCCACTGGATCCCGAGCTGTTGGGTGCGGCCGTCGCCCGTATCCGCGATGCCGGTGTCACGACGGCGGTGCGGGTCAGTCCGCAGAACGCCCAGGCGCTCACCCCGGCGCTGCTGCAGGCGGGGATCGACCTGCTCGTCATCCAGGGCACGATCGTGTCGGCCGAACGCGTGGCGTCAGACGGCGAACCGCTCAACCTGAAGACTTTCATCTCCGAACTCGACATCCCGGTCGTGGCCGGCGGCGTGCTGGATCACCGCACCGCGCTGCACCTGATGCGCACGGGCGCGGCCGGCGTGATCGTCGGCTACGGGTCCACCAGCGGCGTGACCACGTCCGACGAGGTCCTCGGTATCAGCGTGCCGATGGCCACCGCGATCGCCGACGCCGCCGCCGCGCGCCGCGAGTACCTCGACGAGACCGGTGGCCGCTACGTGCACGTGCTGGCCGACGGCGACATCCACAGCTCCGGCGATCTGGCCAAGGCGATCGCCTGCGGCGCCGACGCGGTCGTGCTCGGCACGCCGTTGGCGGCTGCTGCCGAGGCGATGGGCGGCGGCTGGTTCTGGCCGGCGGCCGCGGCGCATCCGTCGCTGCCCCGCGGTGCGCTGCTGCAGGTGGCGCTCGGCGAGCGGCCGTCGCTCGAACAGGTGCTCACCGGACCGTCGGACGATCCGTTCGGTTCGCTCAACCTGGTCGGCGGACTGCGGCGGTCGATGGCCAAGGCCGGCTACTGCGACCCGAAGGAATTCCAGAAGGTCGGCCTGACGGTCGGCGCGTAGGGCTTTCCCCGCGGGCAGGCCCCCGCGAGCAGACAGAGAATCGCGTCCGGCAGCGCCTCAGAGCGCGATTGTGTGTCTGCTCAGCCGGCGAGGCGGGGCCGCGATAGGTGATAGGCGATCCGCTCCGCGAACTGTGCGGGATGGTGCCGCACGTCATCGACCACGATGGGGATCACGAGCCAACCCAGGTCCTGTATCGCCGCAACGCGCTTCCTGTCCCTGATCATTTCGAGTCGGCCGACGTGCCAGTCCACGCTTTCGTACTCCGCGACGACGCGCTGATCGGGCCAGGCGAAGTCGACCCGCCAGACCACCCCGTCGGCGCCGCGTATCTCGAACTGCGATTCCGGGGTCGGAAGCCCGTAATCGATCATCACCAGGCGCGCCTCGCTCTCCATGGCCGATTCGGCGCGTCCGTCGACGTGCGGCAGTAGTTCACGTACGGCGACGATGCCCCGGCGGCCGACTTGCGCATGGACAGCCCTCTCGAGATCACCGGTGTCGCACCACTTGGAGTGGACGGCCGCGTCCCGCGTCGCGATCGCACGCGGCCGCGGAAGCCGGCGGGCCGTCTCCACCGCAGTCCACGCAGGGGCGGTGGCAAGCCGACCGGCCACCCGTTGCAGTGGTGCGCCGACACGTTGGTGCACGGCGAGTCCGACCGTCGGGCGGATGCGCCGGCCCGGGTCGAGTATGTGGACCGCTGTGGTGTTCTCGATGTCGAACCCGTACAGCGACGCGGCCGTGCCGAGGCATGCAACCGCCTCCTGGCGGAGGAACAGATCGAGCGCCCGCAGCCGGCCCCTCAGATCAGGTGCGTGATCGGCATAGACGCCGTAGTACACGCGCACCAATTCGCCACGCCGGACCAGCCAGTCCAGCTGCTGACGCGTCATCACCGTGAGCAGCTCCCGGGTAGTCGCCAGACCGCCGCCCCTCCGGAGTAGAGCCCGCCCCACTGCATCCATGCCTGTCGACTCTCGGGGATCAGGGTGGTTACGGGTAGGGGGTGATCGCAACCTGTGGATAACTCACGGCTCCCGCTGGGCGAGCAGACACGGAATCGCGCTGCGGACTGCGGTCCTACGCGATTCTGTGTCTGCTCGCGCGAGGGAAGTGCCTTTACATGTTAGGGATGCCTGTCTAGATAGTTACTCATTGGTAACCCATACTGGTCACATGCAGCCTGACTACGACGTCCTCATCATCGGTTCGGGTTTCGGCGGCAGCGTCACCGCGCTGCGGCTCACCGAGAAGGGTTACCGCGTCGGCGTCCTCGAAGCGGGCCGCCGCTTCGCCGACGAGGACTTCGCGAAGACCTCGTGGGATCTGCGCAACTTCCTGTGGGCGCCGCAGCTGGGCTGCTTCGGCATCCAGCGCATCCACCTGCTGCGCGACGTGCTCATCCTGGCCGGGGCGGGGGTCGGCGGGGGATCGCTCAACTACGCCAACACCCTCTACGTGCCGCGCGAACCGTTCTTCAACGATCCGCAGTGGAAGCACATCACCGACTGGAACGACGAGTTGCTGCCCCACTACGAGCAGGCTCAGCGGATGCTCGGTGTGGTCACGAACCCGACGTTCACCGACGCCGACCGCGTCGTGAAGGAGGTCGCCGAGGAGATGGGTGTCGGCGACACCTTCGTCCCGACGCCGGTCGGGGTGTTCTTCGGACCCGATGGGCAGAAGGCGCCGGGCAAGACGGTCCCGGATCCGTACTTCGGCGGCGCCGGCCCGGCCCGGCGCGGCTGTATCGAGGTCGGCGAATGCATGACCGGCTGCCGCCACAACGGGAAGAACACGCTGGTCAAGAACTACCTCTACCTCGCCGAGAACGCGGGCGCGAAGGTGCACCCGATGACGACGGTCACCAGCTTCGAGCAGCGCCCCGACGGCGTCTGGGAGGTCACCACCGTGCGCACCGGCAGCAAGGTGCGCCGCCGGAAGCGGACGTTCACCGCGAGCAACGTCGTCCTCGCCGCGGGCACGTTCGGCACGCAGAAGCTGCTGTTCAAGATGCGCGACGCCGGGAAGCTGCCGGAACTCTCCGACAAGCTGGGCATGCTCACCCGCACGAACTCGGAGTCCATCGTCGGTGCGGGCCGCTTCCACGTCACCGAAGACCTCGATCTCACGCACGGCGTGGCGATCACCTCGTCGATCCACCCGACCTCCGACACCCACATCGAGCCGGTGCGCTACGGCAAGGGCTCCAACGCGATGGGTCTGCTGCAGACGCTGATGACCGACGGCTCCGGTCCTGAAGGCACCGATGTGCCGCGCTGGAAGCAGCTGTTCATCAACGCCCGCCAGGATCCGCGCGGGACGCTTCGCCTGCTCAACGTGCGGCGGTGGAGCGAGCGCACGTTGATCGCCCTGGTGATGCAGAACCTGGACAACTCCATCACCACGTTCACCAAGCGCACGAAGTTCGGCACCCGCCGGCTGACCAGCAAACAGGGCCACGGCGAACCCAACCCGACCTGGATCCCGGTGGGCAACGAGGTGACGCGGCGGATCGCGGAGAAGATCGACGGCGTCGCGGGCGGTACCTGGGGTGAACTGTTCAACATCCCGCTGACCGCGCATTTCCTCGGCGGCGCCGCGATCGGTGACAGCGTCGAGCACGGCGTCATCGATCCGTATCACCGGGTCTACAACTATCCGACGCTGTACGTCACCGACGGTGCGGCGATCTCGGCCAACCTCGGTGTGAATCCGTCGCTGACGATCAGCGCGCAGGCGGAGCGGGCGGCGTCGCTGTGGCCGAACAAGGGTGAGCAGGATCTGCGTCCCGCACAGGGTGAGGGGTACCGCCGCCTCGACCCGATCGCACCCGCGAACCCGGTGGTGCCCGCGAGCGCGCCCGCGGCCTTGAACTGGAACGCCAGCCGCGACGAGGTCAACCGGCGCGACCCCACCACCAGCGAGGCCCGCGGGGCCTGATCCTCAGGCCGGCTTGGTCAGACGCCGCCGCAGCGGTTCGCGACCCGGTGGCTGCGAGGGTGTCGGCAGCAGCGGTGTGCGGTGGCGCACCTTGACCGTCGTCGGCTTCTGGGTGGAGAGGACGATCTCCTCTCCGGCGTGCCGGATCGCGAGCCGGCCGTCCGGCCCGTCGCGCAGCGTGTACGTGACCTCGTCGTGCCGGGCGTCGACGGTCACCCGGAAATCGCGCCAGCGCAACCGGAACCGCAGACACGACAACGCGTCGGGCAGGTGCGGGTTCAACGACAGCACGCCCTCGTCGTCGCGCAGGCCGCCGAATCCGCCGACCAGCGCCGTCCAGGCGCCGGCCAGCGAGGCCATGTGCAGCCCGTCGCGCGTGTTGTCGTGCAGGTTGCGCAGGTCGATCATCGCCGCCTCGAAGGCGTAGTCGTGGGCGAGGTTCAGATGCCCGACCTCAGCGCACATCACCGCCTGCGTACACGCCGACAGCGAGGAGTCGCGGGTGGTGCGCCGCTCGTAGTAGTCGACGTTGCGGGCCTTCTGCTCGTCGGTGAAGGCGTGACTCTGCCACTGCATCGCCAGCACCAGATCGGCCTGCTTGACCACCTGCGTGGGATACAACCGCACATACGGTTCATGAAGCAGCAGGGGATATTCGGTGTTCTCGGTGAAGTTCCACTCGGCCAGCGTGGTGAACCCCTCGCACTGCGGGTGGACACCGAGTTCCTTGTCGTAGGGGATGTGTGCCGCGGCGGCCGCTTCCCGCCACGCTGCCGTCTCCTCGGTGGTCACTCCGATGTCGCGGGCGATCTCCGAACGCCGCTCGCAGGCGTCGGCAGCGACCCGTAGGTTGTGGGCGGCCATCAGGTTGGTGAACACGTTGTCGCGCACCACCGCGGTGTACTCGTCGGGGCCGGTGACGCCGTCGAGGTGCCAGACGCCGTGGCGGTCGTGGTGCCCGAGGGTCATCCACAGCCGCGCGGTGTCGACCAGCACCGCCAGCCCGCATTCGTCCTCCAGTGAGTCGTCGCCGGTGACGGTGCGGTACCGATCGAAGGCCATCGCGATGTCGGCGTTGACGTGCCAGCCCGCGGTGCCCGCCGGCCAGTACGCCGAACACTCCTCGCCGCGGATGGTGCGCCACGGGAACGCCGCCCCCTTCAGATCCAGTTGTGCCGCACGCTCTCTGGCCAACTGCAGGGTGGAGGCCCGCCACCGCAGCGCGTCGGCGGCCGCAGACGGTTTGGTGTAGGTCAGCACCGGGAGCACGAATCCCTCTGTGTCCCAGAACGCGTGGCCGTCGTACCCGGCGCCGGTCAGGCCTTTGCCGGGGATGGCGCGGCGTTCGGCGCGGGCACTGGCCTGCAGCACGTGGAACAGTGCGAACCGCACCGCCTGCTGCAGATCCGGGTCGCCTTCGACCTCGACGTCGGCGCAATCCCAGAATTCGTCGAGGTATTCGCGCTGGGCGTCGAGCAACCCCTGCCAGCCGACGTAACGTGCGCCGGTCAGGGCGGCGGCGGCCTGATCGCGCAGGGCGGGCCGGGAACGCAGGCTCGACCACCCGTAGGAGAGGTACTTGACGATGCGCAAACGCTGGCCGGGTCGCAGTCCGCAGACCACGGTGGTGTGGGCGAGGTCCTCGCGGGCGTCGGTGCTGATCTCGACGCGTCCGGGGACCTCGACCTCGTGATCCATTGCGGCGACCATCATCAGTGCGCTGCCGCGGGTCCGGTGCACCAGCAGCGCGCCGTGGTTGGTCTGCTCGTGGTGGACCGCTTCGAGGGGTTTGCGCAGTACCGCCGCCACCCGCGGGTCGCCCGCCGTCTCGGGTTGGTCCTCATTGGCGACGAGTTCGGATTGCACTGTGATCAGGACGAATTCGTCGACGGCCTCGACGATGTACTCGATGGCCGCGACGCCGCGCTGCGAGAGCGACACCAGACGGGTGGACTGCACCTTGACCTGCTTGCCCGCCGGCGACCGCCAGTGCACCCGGCGATTCAGGGTGCCGGCTCGCAGGTCCAGCGTCCGTTCGTGGTCGACGAGTTCGCCGTAGCGGACGTCGAACGGCTCGTCGTCGACCAGCAGCCGCATGACCTTGCCGTTGGTGACGTTGACGATCGTCTGTCCCGCTTCGGGGTAGCCGTAGCCCGCTTCGGCGTAGGGGAGTGGCCGGATCTCGAAGAAGGAGTTCAGATAGGTGCCCGGCATCCCGTGCGGTTCGCCCTCGTCGAGGTTCCCGCGAAACCCGATGTGCCCGTTGGACAACGCGAACAGCGACTCGGATTCGTCGATCAGGTCGAAGTCCAGCCGGGTCTCCCGGACCTGCCACGGCTCGACAGGGAAGATGTCGTAGGGGATCAAGGGGTGGCCTTTCGCAGTTCGGCGAGGTCGGTGACGACGATGTCGGCGCCGTTGCGGCGCAGTTCGTCTGCCTGCCCGACACGGTCGACTCCCACCACGTATCCGAACTGGCCTGCGCGTCCGGCCGCCACCCCGGCGAGCGCGTCTTCGAACACGGCGGCCTGATCCGGTGTCACACCGAGTAGTTCGGCGGCCCGCAGGAACGAATCCGGTGCCGGTTTCCCCGCGATGTGTTCCTCGCGCATGGTGACGCCGTCGACGCGGTACTGCACATAGCGGGCCATACCGGTGACGTCGAGCACCTCTTCGGTGTTCGCGCTCGAGGAGACGACGGCGATGCCGAGGCCGGCGGCGCTGGCGTCCTCGAGGTACCGGCGGGAGCCCTCGAACACGTCGACGCCGTCACGGCGCAGCGTTTCGTGGAACATCGCGTTCTTGTGGTTGCCGAGTCCGTGCACGGTCTCGGCGTCGGGGGGATCGCCGGGACCGCCGTCGGGGAGTTCGATCCCGCGGCTGGCCAGAAACGACCGCACCCCGTCCTCGCGGCGTTTGCCGTCGACGTAGTGCTGATAGTCCGCGCCTGCGTCGAACGGGACGAACGGCTCCCCGGTGCGCTTCGCCCTTCTCTGCAGGTAGGTGTCGAACATGGCCTTCCACGCCCTGGTGTGGACGCTGGCGGTATCGGTGAGCACGCCGTCGAGATCGAACAGGCATGCCGTTATCTGCTCGGGCAGACCCAGCACGTGGGACCTCGCTTCCGGGGTTGGTCTCCCCGCTGGGATAACCATTGCCACCGCGACAGTAACGTGACGGCCGAAATCCGGCCGGTCGGCGATCCCGGGCCCCCACTAGACTGAGGCAGTGAATTCCCCATCCCCGCGGCCCGTCCTGGTGATCGATTTCGGCGCGCAGTACGCGCAGCTGATCGCGCGCCGGGTCCGCGAAGCCCGGGTCTTCTCCGAGGTCGTCCCGCACACCGCCAGCGTCGAGGAGATCAAGGCCAAGGACCCGCAGGCCATCGTGCTCTCCGGCGGCCCGGCGAGTGTCTATGCCGACGGCGCCCCGCAGCTCGATCCGACACTGTTCGACCTCGACGTCCCGGTGTTCGGCATCTGCTACGGCTTCCAGGCGATGGCGCAGGCGCTCGGCGGTACCGTCGCGCACACCGGCACCAGCGAGTACGGCCGTACCGAGCTGAAAGTGGCTGGGGGAGACCTGCATTCGGACCTGCCCGCCACGCAGCCGGTGTGGATGAGCCACGGTGACGCGGTCACCGAGGCGCCGTCGGGTTTCGAGGTGGTGGCCACCAGCGCCGGTGCCCCCGTCGCGGCGTTCGAGAACCGGGCCCGTCGGCTGGCCGGCGTCCAGTACCACCCCGAGGTGCTGCACTCCCCGCACGGCCAGCAGGTGCTCAGCCGGTTCCTGCACGACTTCGCCGGTATCGGCGCCAAGTGGACCCCGGCCAACATCGCCGATGCGCTCGTCGAGCAGGTGCGCGAACAGATCGGTGACGGCCGCGCCATCTGCGGTTTGTCCGGTGGGGTGGATTCCGCGGTGGCCGCGGCGCTGGTGCAGCGTGCCATCGGCGACCGCCTGACGTGTGTGTTCGTCGACCACGGCCTGCTGCGTTCCGGGGAGCGGGCTCAGGTGCAGCGTGATTTCGTCGCCGCCACCGGGGCCAACCTCGTCACCGCCGATGCCGCCGACCGGTTCCTAGAGGCGTTGTCCGGTGTCACCAACCCGGAGGGCAAACGCAAGATCATCGGCCGCGAGTTCATCGCCGCGTTCGACGGTGCGGTGCTCGACATCGTCGGGGACAGCGGTGCGCCGGTCGAGTTCCTGGTGCAGGGCACCTTGTATCCCGACGTGGTGGAATCCGGCGGCGGCTCCGGCACGGCGAACATCAAGAGCCACCACAACGTCGGCGGCCTGCCCGCCGACCTGAAGTTCAAGCTCGTCGAACCGCTGCGGCTGTTGTTCAAGGACGAGGTCCGCGCCGTCGGCCGCGAGTTGGGGCTGCCCGAGGAGATCGTCGCGCGTCAGCCCTTCCCGGGGCCGGGGCTGGGTATCCGCATCGTCGGTGAGGTGACGCGCGAGCGGCTGGAGACACTGCGGGCCGCCGATGCGATCGCCCGTGAGGAGCTCACCGCCGCCGGGCTGGACAACCAGATCTGGCAGTGCCCGGTGGTGCTGTTGGCCGACGTCCGGTCGGTCGGGGTGCAGGGCGACGGCCGCACCTACGGTCATCCGATCGTGCTGCGGCCGGTGTCGAGTGAGGACGCGATGACCGCCGACTGGACCCGGGTGCCCTATGAGGTGCTCGAGCGGATCTCCACCCGCATCACGAACGAGGTGCGCGAGGTGAACCGCGTGGTGCTCGACGTCACGAGCAAGCCGCCCGGCACCATCGAATGGGAGTGACCCGGGTCCACTAGGGCCTTTCCCTGAAGCTGATAGCGCATCCGCTATCAGCTGTCGCCTGCTGCGCTGTGGCCACCCGCGCTGACGGACCATCAGCTTGACGCTTGTCGGTCCTGCGGTGTTTACTCGTCGTATCGAACAGGAGTTCGAACAACGGGTGTTTCGGCTGATGCTGGAGGTGCTTTTGTGACAGCGGCGACCAACCTCGGCCAGCCGCCTCGTACCCGTGCTGAGCAGGTCGAACACCTGCGCAAGCAGATGGCGGCGGTGGCCGGCAGGGTCGGGTCCGGCCGCCGGGGGCCCACCCCCTCGGCCGATCCGTCACCGGTGGTGGAGAGTTTGCTGCCGCTGCCCGAATCGCTGGCTGAGCAGCTGCCGACGTCGTTGCCGCGGGGTTCGGTCGCGGTGCTCTCGGGTGCCCGGTCCCTCCCGCTGGGAATGGTCGCGGCGACGACGGCGGCCGGCGGTCATGCCGCCATCGTCGGTCAGCCCGGTGTCGGTCTGCTGGCTGCGGTGGAGATGGGCGCCGATCTCAGCAGGGTGGCCATCATCCCGGATCCGGGAGGGGATCCGGTGGAGGTGGCTGCGGTCCTGATGGACGGGATGGACCTGGTGGTGCTGGGGCTCGGTGGACGGTCGGTGCCCGCGGGCCGGGCCCGCGCGGTGACGGCGCGGGCCCGGCAGAAGGGGTGCACGCTGCTGGTCACCGACGGTGACTGGCACGGTGCGACGGCCCGGCTGGAGGCCAGGGTGTGTGGTTACGAGGTGGTCGGTGCCGGTTCCCGTGACTCCGCGCCGACGCCGGGGTGCGGACGGATCGGCCGGGTGCGGCTGGCGATGCGGGCGCGGGGCCGTGGCTTCGGTCCCGCCCGCGCGGTCGGTGAGTAGCGTGGCCCGGTCTTCCCAGAAGGCGGCCAGGGTGCTGGCCGTCTGGTGCATGGACTGGCCCGCGGTCGCCGCCGCCGCGGCGGCGAACCTGGACCCGACGGCGCCGGTGGCGGTCACACTGGCCAACCGGGTCATCGCGTGTTCGGCCTCGGCGCGCGCCGCGGGGGTGCGGCGGGGGCTGCGGCGCAGGGAGTCGCAGGCCCGGTGTCCGCAACTGCACGTCGCCCCGGCGGATCCGGCCCGCGACGCCCGCCACTTCGAGAACGTCACGGCGGCGGTGGACGATCTAGTGCCACGCGCCGAGGTGCTGCGGCCGGGTCTGCTCGTGCTGGCGGTCCGTGGTGCGGCCCGGTACTTCGGCTCCGAGCAGGCGGCTGCCGAACGGCTGGTCGACGCGGTCGCCGCGGCCGGAGTGGAATGCCAGGTCGGCATCGCCGATCAGCTGCCCACCGCGGTGTTCGCCGCGCGTGCGGGCCGCATCGTGGCTCCCGGCGGGGACGCCGATTTCCTGTCCGCGCTGTCGATCCGCCAGCTGGCCACCGAGCCGAGCCTGGCCGCACCCGGGCGCGAAGAGCTCGCAGACCTGTTGTGGCGGATGGGGATTCGCCATATCGGACAGTTCGCCGCGCTGTCCAGGACGGATGTGGCCTCCCGGTTCGGGGCGGACGCCGTCGCCGCGCACCGGTTCGCCAGGGGGGAGCCGTCCCGTGGGCCGTCGGGCCGGGAACCGCCGGCAGAACTGGACGCGGTGATGAACTGCGACCCGCCGATCGACCGGGTGGACGCCGCGGCTTTCGCCGGCCGGTCGCTGGCCGGGGAACTGCACCGCAGTCTCGAGTCGGCGGGGGTCGGCTGCACCCGGCTGGCAATCCACGCCGTCACCGCCAATGGCCAGGAGCTGGAGCGGGTCTGGAGGTGTGCCGAGCCGCTGACCGAGGATGCCACCGCCGACCGGGTGCGCTGGCAGCTCGACGGCTGGCTGAACCGGCGCAATCCCAACGACCGGCCCACTGCGCCGATCACCGTATTGCGGTTGCGGCCGGTCGAGGTGATCTCGGCCGAAGCGCTGCAGCTGCCACTGTGGGGCGGGATCGGGGAGGAGGACCGGCTGCGAGCCCGCCGGGCGCTGGTGCGCGTGCAGGGTCTGCTCGGACCGGAGGCGGTACAGGTCCCGGTGCTCAGCGGTGGGCGCGGCCCGGCCGAGCGGATCACTTTCACCGCGTTCGGGGATGAGCCGGTGCCCCAGGCCGATCCGCGCCAACCGTGGCCCGGGCAGTTACCCGAACCGTCGCCCGCGGTGCTGCTCGACGATCCGGTGGAGGTGCTCGACGCCGAGGGCAATCCGGTGCGGGTGACCCATCGTGGGCTGTTCTCCGGGTCGCCGGCGCGGCTGGACGGCGGGGGGTACCGCGGGGACCTGGCCTGGTGGGCGGGGCCGTGGCCGGTCGACGAACGCTGGTGGGACCCCGACCGCGCCAAGGGGCGCACCGCCCGGGCGCAGGTACTGGTCGACGGCGGCAAAGGGCAGGCGGCGCTGCTGCTGTGCTACCGGCAGCGGCGCTGGTACGTGGAGGGCGCCTACGAGTAGACCCGCATAGACCGAGTAGGTCAGTTGTGCACAACTTAATTGCGAGCTACAGTTTTGGTATGGCCGCGCTCCGCCTCGATCAGCATCTGTGTTTCGCGCTGTACTCGGCGACGCGCGCCATGACGGCGGCCTACCGGCCGGTGTTGACGGAGTTGAACCTCACCTATCCGCAATACCTGGTGTTGTTGGTGCTGTGGGAGGAGGGGCCGGTCACGGTCGGTCGGCTCGGTGAGCGGTTGCACCTGGATTCCGGCACCCTCTCACCGCTGCTGAAACGCTTGGAGGCCAACGGCTTTCTCGTCAGGCTCCGGTCGCGCACGGATGAGCGTCAGGTCGAGATCATCCTCACCGACGCCGGGCGGGAACTCGAGGAGCGCGCCCAGTGCATCCCCGAGCAGCTGTTCACCGCCACGGGTCTGTCCGTCGATGACGCCGAGCAGTTGCGCGACGCCGTCCGTCAGTTGAACGACGTGCTCATCCACGGCACCGGCACCTCGGTGCACAACCGGAAGGAACCGACATGAAAACCCTCTACACCGCAGAAGCGCTGGCCACCGGCGAAGGCCGCGACGGACACGGCCGCAGCTCCGACGGCCGCCTCGACTTCGACCTGGCGATCCCGAAGGAGATGGGCGGCAGCGGTAACGGCACCAATCCCGAGCAGTTGTTCGCCGTCGGCTACGCGGCCTGCTTCCACTCCGCCCTACGCCTGGTGGCGCGCCAGGAGAAGGTCGACGTCACCGATTCGACTGTCGGGGCGCGGGTTTCGATCGGTCAGCTCGACAACGGCGGCTTCGGGCTCTCGGTGGAGCTGGAGGTGGCGCTGCCCAACGTCGACGAGAAGACCGCTCAGGAGATCGCGGAGAAGGCCCATCAGGTGTGCCCGTACTCCAACGCCACGCGCGGCAACATCGACGTCACACTCAACGTCACCGACGACTGACGTCGGCCAACCGCTGGGCGAACGGACCCACCCGCGCGATGAACCGTTCGAAGAAGGCACCTGCGTCGACGCCGATACCCACCAGCGCGTTCGGCGGCCGGCCCCACCGCCCGTTCCAATCCGCGATCGTCATCCCGCGGGTCAGCGTGCCCGCCACTTCCACATCCACCGTCGCGGGCCGGTACTGCACCAGGTCGGGGTCGAGGGCGACGGCGGCAGCCAGCGGATCGTGCAGATGTGCGAGATAGCCCTCGCCCTGGTCGAAGTGGAACTCGAAGTAGAACCGCAACGCGTCCTCGATCACCCGGATCAACGGGTTGGCCGCCACCGACCGGGTGCCCCGGTCGTCGAGCACGCTCATCGGCGCGGTCGGTGACTGCGCGGCGGCGGCCAACCGGGTCAGCAGCGTCGGCGTCAACGCGATGTGCTCGGTCAGGTTGAGCCCCAACACCATCGGTGGGGTGAGGCCGGGCGCGCTCCAGGCGGCGAACACCTCCGCGGCGGCCTCCGGGTCGACGCTGACATTCCACTCCGCCACCGCGGTGGTGTTCCCCCGGTAGTCGAACGCACCACCCATGATCACCAGCCGGCGCAGGAGTGTGGGCAGCGCCGGTTCGGCCCGCAGCGCCAGCGCCAGGTTGGTCAGCGGGCCCACGGCCATACCCACCAACGCGCCCGGATGCGCCCGCGCGGCGGCCACCCACGCCTCGGCCGCGTCGTAGCTCGTCACCGCGCCGCCACTCGACGGCAGCCGCGCGTACCCCAGGCCCTGCGGGCCGTGCGTGTCCTCCGCGGTCCGCAACGGTGAGGCGACCGGTCCGTCGGCGCCACGGGACACCGGAATGCCGGTCGCACCGCACATTTCGAGGAGATCCAGGTTGTTGCGGCAGACCTGGTCGACGCCGACGTTGCCTGCGGTGGAGGCGATGCCCACCAGGTCGGCGTCCGCGCTGGCGAGCAGGTACATCAGCGCCATCGCATCGTCGACTCCGGTGTCCACATCGGCGAAAACCGGTATCCGATCGGCAGACTCGCTGTCCTCGGTGAGCATGGGCCGACGATACGCTGCCGTGCGGTCAGCCTCTCGTGGTGCGGGCGGCGCCGACGTCTGTCAGCGCTGTCAGCTGGTCGGGAGTCAGGCCGGCAAGACCGAACTGCGCGGCCGCCAGTGTCAGGGTCGCGGCATCCGCCAGTTCGCGCCCCTCGTCGGTGATGCTCACCAGCGTCGCCCTGCGGTCGGTGGGGTGGGCGCGGCGGACGACCAGACCGCGCTGCGCGAGCCGTTCGGTGGCGATGCTGACCGTGGTCGCATGCACGAACAGTTCGCGGGCCACCTCGCCGAGCAGGCTGGTGCCGGTCTGGGCGGACTGCAGCTGCTTGAGGATCTGGAAGTCGATCAGCCGCAGAGCGAACTCGTCCTTGAGGTCCTGGTCGACGACGGCGGTCATCGACCGGCAGAGCACCAATACCGAGCGCATCGCCTGCCAGCCCGCGGGTTCTGCCATGGCCTATCGATATCCAGATTTTCGCCCGCTAACCGGAAAGATAGTGTCCGATCCACGCCGAGAAGGGAGTGCTCATGCCCATCGATCCCAACGCCGTTGGCAAGAAGTCCGAGCCCGTGCTCTACGAGTGGACCGACCGGGAGACACTGCTCTACGCCCTCGGCGTCGGAGCGGGCACCGCCGACCTGGCCTTCACCACCGAGAACAGTCACGACGTCGAGCAGCAGGTGCTGCCCACCTACGCCGTCATCGCCAGCCCGGCCTGGGGCGCCGTGGGCGCGGTCGGTTCCTTCAACTTCAGCATGCTGCTGCACGGGTCGCAGCAGGTCCGGCTGTTCGCGCCGCTCAAACCCGCCGGCAGGCTCAGTGTGGTCTCCGAGGTGGCCGACATCCAGGACAAGGGTGAGGGCAAGAACGCCATCCTGGTGTTCAAGGGCACCGGCACCGATCCCGACACCGGCGAGGTGGTCGCCGAAACGGTGTCGACGGCGGTGATCCGCGGCGAGGGCGGGTTCGGTGGACAGCCGGGTTCGCGGCCGCAGGCGCCCGAGATCCCCGAGCGCGACCCGGATGCGCGCATCGCGTTGCCCACCCGCGAAGACCAGGCGCTGCTCTACCGGCTCTCCGGGGACCGCAACCCGCTGCACAGCGATCCGTGGTTCGCCCGCGAGTTGGCCGGTTTCCCGCGTCCGATCCTGCACGGCCTGTGCACCTACGGGGTGGCGGGCCGCGCACTGGTCGCCGCACTCGGCGACGGTGACGCCACCCGGATCACCGCAATCGGCGCTCGCTTCACCTCGCCGGTGTTCCCGGGGGAGACGTTGACGACGTCGATCTGGCGCACCGGGGACGGTGCGGCGGTGTTCCGCACCGAAGCCGCGGCACCGGACGGATCCGGCGCCCGGCTCGTGCTCGAGGACGGGACCGCAGAGTACCGACCGTGAATTCGGTGAAGTGCCGGTGAGATCGGCTTCGCATTGACAGGATTGGGCGGTGATTCGGTCATGAGGTTGGTCGTGGGGTATCTCGCCACCCCGGGTGGCGCGGACGCACTCGCACTGGGTGTGCGCCTGGCCCGCACGCTCGGTGCCGAGCTCGACGTGTGCCTCGCGCTGCCGTCGGATCGGGCACTGCCCGCAATGGTTCCGACCGGCGACCACGACGATCTGCTCACCAGTCAGGCGGAGAAGTGGTTGGCGGACGCGATGGCGGCGGTGCCCGCCGACGTGTCCGCTCGCAGTCACATCGCGCACGCCGACTCCTACGCCGACGGGCTGATCCGCGAGGCGGACCGGCTCGGCGCCGAATGCAACAGCTGGTTGACCACAGACCCGAGGGA
>JBNMQY010000016.1:0-103610 GCA_050205415.1 Mycolicibacterium litorale | reverse complement strand
GGCCACCCCCGACCGATCCACCCCCAACGTCGTCATCCACCTCATCACCACCCAAGACGCCCTCGACAAAGCACAGAATCGCAGCGCCCACGCGCAGGCTGATGAGGCGGCCGATGTAGCGACCGAGGGCAGGTCCGAGACTGCGTCGGCGGACGTGGCGGCCGAATGCAGACCGGCCGAAACCGCGCACGACGAGTACCCCGATCAAGAGCCGGAAAGCGCAGCGCGCAAACGCGATTCAAACGGCGCCGAATCGGTGCAAACCGAGCAGGACACTGACGCAGCCCCGCAACCAGCAGCACCGCAGCCCACACCCACACCCACACCCACACCCACACCCACACCCACACCCGTACCGGCATACGTCATCGGCGGCGGCGTGCTCACCCCCGTCGTGCTGCCCGCCTTCCTCGACCGCGCCACGATCCGCCCACTCAAACACCCCGGCGACGCGCCACCAGAGCCCCACCACCACCCCTCAACAGCCCTGCAGGACTTCGTCCGCTGCCGCGACCTGACCTGCCGCTTCCCCGGCTGCGACAAACCCGCCTACCGCTGCGACGTCGACCACACCGTGCCCTACCCCGCCGGACCCACCTGCGCAGCCAACCTCAAATGCCTCTGCCGAAAACACCACCTACTCAAAACCTTCTGGACCGGCACAACCGGCTGGCACGACCAACAACTGCCCGACGGCACCATCATCTGGACCGCACCCACCGGCCAGACCTACACCACCCAACCCGGCAGCATGCTGCTGTTCCCCACCCTGTGCACCCCCACCACACCAGCACCCCTCACACCGGTCACCGAACCGAGCCCCGACCGCGGCCTCAAGATGCCCAAACGCCGCCGCACCCGCGCCCAAGACCGCGCCCGCCGCATCCAAGCCGAACGCAAACTCAACGACCACCTCATCGCCGAACGCAACAAACCCCCACCGTTCTGACGGGGTTGAGATCAACCGCGCTGCGCCGCGTGCGTACCCGCGCGCCTACCGAAGAACGACCCCTCACCCAGCTGGGTACCGCTGGCGTACCCCTTGCCGTCCTGGGCGATGTTCGACGCGCACGCGCCCGCCGCGTACAGACCGGGGATCGCAGATCCGTCCTCGCGCAGGACCTCACCGTCGGTGGACACCGCCAGCCCGCCCATCGTGAAACCCGAGTACATCGCCCGGCCCAGCGACAGATCGAACGCCGCCCACGGCCCGTTGTCCTGTGCCGCAACGTATTCCGGCTGCTTGTGGAAGTCGGGGTCCTCGCCGCGCGCCGCGTGCTCGTTGTACCGCGCGAGCGTCGCAGCCAGCTTGCCCTCCGGGATACCGAGGGCCGCCTCCATCTCCGCGACGGTCTCCCAGCCGTCGATGAACTTGATCAGCGGCATCTCGGGCATCTGCATGTGCGCCTCGTCGACGATCAGATACGCCGTCTGATCCGGCTGCTCCAGAACGAAAGCGGACGTGCGCGAGTGATAGGAGTCCTCGGCCACGAACCGCTGCCCGTCCTTGTTCACGATCACCCCGGTCAGCAGGATCTCCGGTGGATACGCGGCGGCGGTGATGAACAGCTGATCCAGATTCTTGGCAACGCCTCCGGCCGAGATGCCCATCCGGATACCGAGGCCGTCGTCGTTGGTGTTGCCGAGGATGTACGGCTCGACCTCCCCATGGTGCTTGGTCTTTCGCTTCTGCCCGAGCGCCGGGGTGTACTCGGCGACCATGTCGGGGTTCATCGCAAAACCACCAGCGGCGATGATCACCGCGCCGGCCTTGACAGTTCCGGTGTCGCCGAAGTGTTTCCAGCCCGCACCGGCGACGCGATCACCGTCGAGGACCAGGTTCGTCACACCGGTCTCGTAGCGGATCTGCACGCCGAGGTCCGCAGCGCGCTTCAACAGCAGATCGATGACCATCGCGGCGCCGCCCAACTCCCCCGGCACCGGCACCGAATGTCCACGGGGCGCCGGCTTGGCCTGCTCGCAGAACGGCCACACCTTCTCGTTACCGGTGTACGACAACCCCTCCGTGCCCGGCGGCACGACCACCTTGCCCGGGTAGAAGCTGCGCTCGAACTGAAAGCCGAGATTCTCGAGCCACTCGAAGTGCTCGACGCTGCCCTCACAGTAGGCGCGGATCTTGTCGTGTTCCGGTTCGCGGGACATCGCGACGAGGTATTTGTACATCTCCTCGGCGCTGTCCTCATGCCCGGTGGCCTGTTGGACGGCGGTGCCACCCCCGAGGTAGAAGTGCCCGCCCGCCATCGAGGTGGTGCCGCCCGCGGCGGCCGCCTTCTCCAGCACCAGCACACGAGCACCCGAAGCGGCGGCGCTCACCGCGGCGCACCCACCGGCGATCCCGAAGCCGACCACCACCACGTCCACCTCGTCCGACCACTCGGTGACCTCCGCGGCCTCGACGGTCTCGGGAATCTCGGTGCTCATGGCTGCTGCTCCTGTTTGACGTGGTCAAAGAACGTACGGATATCGTCTGTGAGACAAGCGATCTCGATGTAGGGCACGCCCGCATCCTCGGCCGAGACGTAGGCGAAGCGCATTCCCCCGGCCATCACCCCGTCCGCGACGACAGTGGCCCCGTCGCGTTCGGCGTCACGCACCGCCGCCTCGAACGCGTCATCGTCGGCCGCTTCTCGACAGACATGGTGAAGCCCCGGACCACACCGGTCGAGGAACTCGGTATACAGACTGTCCCCGCGCACCGGCCCGATGATCTCCAGTTGCGTCTCACCGGCATAACTGAGCGAAACGTCGGCGACGAAGTCCGCAGGGCGGCCGCGGAGCCGGCACGCGTCGGGTCCGAAGTGCACGCCGGGCATGCGAACCCATTTGCGGGCACCGAGCAGCGTGGACAGCGCCCGTTCGGTGGCGTCCATGTCGTGGGTCACCCACGCGATCTGGACAGGTGTCTGATCGGCCATCGGTCCGAGAATATCGTCCGGCCGCGGCCAACGCTAGAACGTGTTCTAGTTTTCGCCCGTCGCGGGTGCGACGGTCAGCAATTCGACCAGCGCCCGCATGTTCAGATCGAAGATCGTTCCCGGATCGGCGAACGTGTCCGCACCGTACTGACCGAAGACCTCCAGGCTGATCGCCCCGATCAGCCCCGCCCACAGCGTGATGGCCTTCGCGACGGCCGCGTCGCCCCCGGCGAAGCCGAACTCCTGCCGCAGTTGCTCGAAATCCGATGAAAGCCGTTGTGGCACATCGATAGCCGCATCCGGAACATCACCGGCGGCGATGCCCTCCGCGACGGCGCCGAACAGGGATCCGACCACACGCGTACCCGGCCCGGTGGTCCGTTCGGCGGGCGCGCGGTAGCCGGGCACCGGACTGCCGTACAGCAGGGCCCACCGCGCCGGCTGGGACACCGCCCACTCCCGCGCGGCGTGCGCCATCCGCAGGATCTGGTCCCGCCATCCCGGCTCCCCGGCGGCGGCCGCCTCATCGACCAGATCCGCCAGTTCGGAGTACGCGTCGACCAGCAGCAGTGTCAACAGGTCGTCACGGCTGCTGACGTAGCGGTACACCGCCGACGAGACCACACCCAGCTCGCGGGCGATCGCACGCAGCGAGAGCCCGGCCGGCCCGTCGGTGATCAGGTGCCGACGGCCGACCTCGATGATCTGCGCCTCCATCCTGGCCCGGCCGTCCTGGCGTACACCCATGGCACCAGTGTCCCACAAACAGAGATCACTGCTCTTGCTTTCTGGCCGGTCGAGGCGCACCATGAAACGAGAGCACTGCTCTCTCAACGGAAGGAACAGACGTGACCGCTCGCTACGACCAACCGACCGCACCGGCCCGGGCGTTCAACGAGGTGATCCGATGGCTCGCCGAAGCCGGCGTCAGCATCGGCGGAACCTGCGCACTGCGGATCCGCGGCCGCAAGACCGGCAAAACGCGCACCGTCGTCGTCAACCTGATGTCGGTGGATGGCCGTCGCTACGTGGTCTCGCCCCGCGGCAACACCCAATGGGCCCGCAACGCCCGGGCCGCCGGGCAGGTCGAGACGGGACCGCGCTGGCGTCGTCACGCCGTGCGGATCGCCGAAGTGCCGGAAGCTGCCAAACCCGCGCTGCTGAAGCGGTACCTCGACCGCTGGTACTGGCAGGTGAAGGGACACGTCGGCGGCCTGAACCCGAACTCGAGCGAGGACGAGATGCGCGCCGTGGTGCCGTCGATCCCGGTGTTCGAACTGGTGGACTGACGGTCAGGCGGCGCCGGCGGTGATGATCACGCCTTGACCCGCCCGCTGGGTGGCCGCCTGCCACGACACCGCCGCCGGGAACTGCCCCCAGGTGCTGTTGAACATGCCGATGATCACCGCGCGACCGTCGGGGGTGTTGGTGTAGACCGGCCCGCCCGAGTCGCCCTTCTTGCTCACCACACCGTTGGCCATCGTGAACCATCCGTTGTTGACGGCTTCGATGGTGCCGCAGCTCTCCCCCGTGACCACTCCGAAGTGGCACACCGGCATGCCCTTGGTGGGCACGACCGACGCGTCGGCGACCAGTGCGCGGCCGCTCGGCAGGAGGTTGTTGACCTGGACCTCGGGCGCCAGCGCGATGGTCTGCCAGTCGGAGATCTGGTGATTGATGTCGATGGTGGTGCCGTCGGGGGTGTTGTCCTCGAAGCCCGTCTGGACGCCGATGAAGGCGCCGCCCCGGTCGGTGACCGGACCGCTGCCCCGGCAGTGACCCGCGGTGTAGGCGACCCGCTGCTGCAGATCGACGAAGCCCAGCGTGCACACGTTGGTGTCCTGGCGGATCTCCATACCGGGAAAGACCGCAACGCCGGGATCGGCGTTCGCCGGTGCCAGCGGCGCCAGAAGCGCCGCCAATGGCGCCGCGACGGCGGCGACCATGCTCAGCAGGTGTCGGCGCACGTCTGCTCCCTCCCGACGGTTACAGCGGTGCGACCCCGTTCGCGGCCGCTTGCAGGCTCTATCGGGGTCGCTGGCCTTCACGTTACGGAAGCATCACGATGACCGCACAAATGGTCACGAGTCGAAGCCGAGGCCGAACGCGTCGAGTGTGCGCAGTAACACGTTGCGCCGCCCCGCGGAATGGTCCGCCCGGTCCAGCGACCAGCGTGTGGCGTTGATCCCGATGCTCGCCAGCGGCTCGGGCGGGAACGGCAGGGGTTTTCTGCGCACCATCTCCAACCGCGTGCGCGGGGTGTCGGCGCCGTCGAGCAGGTCAAGGCATACGTCGGCGGCGAAGCGGGCCGCACCGACCCCGAGGCCGGTGAAACCGTTGACGTAGGCGACGCGGCCGCCGCGCGCCAACCCCCAGTGCGCGCAGAACCGCGTGTTGGTGTCGATCGCGCCCGCCCAGCGGTAGGCGAACCGGACATCGCTGAGTTGCGGGAAGGTGAGGAAGAAGTGTGCGGCCAGCCGCCGGTAGGTCTCGGGCCGGTCCTCGTAGCCCGACTTCACCTTGCGGCCGAAGTGGTAGACGGCGTCGTAGCCGCCCCACACGATCCGGTTGTCGGCACTCAGGCGGTAGTAGTGGAACTGGTTCGCGCAGTCCCCGACGCCCTGCCGGTTCTGCCAGCCGATCCGCGACAACTGTTCGGCGCTGAGCGGTTCGGTGGCCAGCACGTAGTCGTACACCGGCACCGTGTGCAGCCGGTTGCGCCGCAGCAGGCTCGGAAAGACGTTGGTGGCCAACACCACCTGTTGCGTGGTCACCCGGCCCCGGTCGGTGTGCACGCGCACCGTCGACCCGCGGGTCTCCAGCGATGTGGCCCGCGTCTGCTCGTGGATCTGCACACCGGCCTCGGCGCAGGCGCGCGCCAACTCCAACGCCAGCTTGGCCGGATGCACGATGGCGCAGGAATCGGGTTCGAACAGTCCGGCACGGTACGTCGGCGACCGCACCTCCGCGCGCACCGCGCCCTCGTCGAGGAAACGCCCCTCGCCGGCCTCCGCCGCCTCCCGCAACCACGCCACCTGGTGCGGTTCGGTCGCCACCGTCAGCATCCCGGTGCGCTGCCAGTCGACGTCGAGGCGCAACCGCTCGATATCGGCCTGCATCCCGTCGAGGTTTTCCATACCCAGCCGCTCGAGGAGCTCGATCTCCTCGGGCCAACGCGACTTCCCGTTCTCCGCACCGTGCGTGAGGCTGGCGTCGACGAATCCGCCGTTGCGGCCCGACGCCGCCCACGCGACGCGGTCAGACTCGATCACCACGATCCGCCGGCCGGGTTGCCGTTCGGCGGCGTGCAGCGCCGTCCACAGCCCGGTGTAACCCGCTCCGACCACCACCAGGTCCGCGGTGACCGCACCGGCCAGCGGCGCGTACCGCGGCCGTGGAACGTCGAGCCACATCGACCCGCCGGCACTGGGCGCCAGCGCGGCATCGATCAGCGTCGCGTCGACCGGGGCGTCGAAAACCGTCTGCACAGGCGGAGACTAACCGCGCCGGCGCCGCGCGGGCACCCGCCCACCGGCGAACCGCGCCAGCACCGGCCCGACCATCGCCAGGATGAACACGTACGGCGTCGCCACCGCCTCGAGTGATTCCACGGTCGCGCCTACCAGGCCGATGATCACCAGCGAGAACTCGCCGCGTGCGATCAACGCCATCCCCGCGCGCACCTGGCCGGGACGGCCCACCCCGTCGCGCCGTGCGGCGAACTGCCCGGTGAGCACCTTCGTGGCCGACGTGACCACCGCGAGTGCCAACGCGACGGGGAGCATCGGAAGCAGCGCCATCGGATCCACCGACACCCCGATGGCCAGGAAGAAGATCGCCGCGAACAGATCGCGCAGCGGGGTGAGCACCGTGCGGGCGCGCTCGGCCGCCTCGCCGGTCAGCGTCAGGCCGACCAGGAACGCGCCGACAGCGGCCGACGCGTGGATGAACTCCGCCAGCGCCGCGACGATCAGCGTGAGACCGAGGATGCGCAGCAGCAGCTGTTCGTTGTCCGGGTGCGCGACCAGCCGGCCCACGTGGTGACCCCAGCGGTAGGACACCACGAACGCCATCACCAGAGCGGCGATCGCGATCGCCATCCCGAACAGCGCCTGCAGGAAAGTGCCGCCGGCCGCCAGCACGGCCAGCAACGGCAGATACGCCGCCATCGCGAAATCCTCGAGCACCAGAATCGACAGGACCGCCGGCGTCTCGCGGTTACCGAGCCGGCGCAGGTCCGACAGCAATCGGGCGATGACGCCCGACGACGAGATCCATGTGACACCGGCCAGCGCCAGGATGCCGACGCCGTCGAGGCCGATCAGCCAGCCGGCGATGGCGCCGGGAGTCGCGTTGAGGACCAGATCGACGCCGGCCGAAGGCAGGTGACGCCGCAGGCTGGTCGCAAACTCCCCGATCGAGAACTCGAGTCCGAGGGTGAGCAGCAGGAGGACGACGCCGATCGTGGCGCCGGTCTCGACGAACTCCCCGGCCGCGGGCACCGGGGCGAGACCGCCCTCGCCCAGCGCGAGGCCGGCGGTCAGATACAGCGGGATCGGTGAGAGCGCGAAGCGCCGCGCGATGGTGCCGAGCACGGTGAGCACAGCGAGGATGACGCCGAGCTCGAGCAGCAGCGTCGCGGAGACCTCCACCGATCAGCCTCGGCCGGGCGGGCCGGGCTGGTGGGTGTCCCCCGCATGGCCCTGGCTGACGATGATCTCGACACCGGCAAGACCCTCTTCGGTGCCGATCACCACCAGCACGTCGCCGGCCCGCAGCAGATCGCCGGGCCCGGGCGAGGCCATCACCTCCTCGTCGCGGACGATCGCCACGATCGAGGCGCCGGTGCGGGTGCGGGCGCGGGTGTCACCGAGGGGCCGGTCGACGAACGGGCTGCCTGCGCGCACCACGACCTGGCCGGCGTTGAGGCCGGGCACCTCGCGGGTGAGGTCGGCGAACCGTTCGGCGATGCGCGGTGCGCCGAGGATCTGCGCCAGCGCCTCGGCTTCCTCACCGGTCAGGCGGAACACCTGCTGAGCGAGGTCGGGGTCCTCCTTCGGGTAGACCACCACCTCGAAGTCGCCGGTGCGCCGGGCGACCACGCCGATCCGGTCGCCGTCGCGGTTGTCGAACTCGAACCGCAGCCCCACGCCGGGCAGCAGAACCTCTTTGACATCCATGATGTTCATCTTGCTGCCCGCATCGAGATCACGCACGAACCGGGGCCGTGTCCTCCACGTGTCGGTTCTCGGCAGGTGCCCACCCCGGTGGGCCGAAGGCGTAGCCGAGGCGGTCACGCCATCGGGTGGCGCGGCGGACGTCGCGGGCGATCGCCGCGTATTCGTGCGTCTGCAGCCGCCAGATGTTGTAGGTGTTCACCGGTTTGGTCAGCCCGTAGTGCGGGCGGAACAGCTCCGGTTGGAACGTGCCGAACAGCCGGTCCCAGATGATCAGGATTCCGCCGTAGTTGCGGTCGAGGTACTCCGCATCCCTGCCGTGGTGCACCCGGTGGTGCGACGGCGTGTTGAACACGAACTCGATCGGCCGCCACAGCGTGCCGATGCGCTCGGTGTGCACCCAGAACTGGTAGATCAGGCTGATCGAGAAGCTGGCGAACACCATCCACGGGGGAACACCGAGCAGCGGCAACGGCAGCCACATCACGATCTCGCCGCTGTTGTTCCACTTCTGGCGCAGCGCGGTGGCGAAGTTGTAGTACTCGCTCGAGTGGTGGGCCTGGTGGGTGGCCCAGACGAGCCGAACCCGGTGGGCGACACGGTGATACGCGTAGAACAGCAGATCCACACCGACGATGGCGATCACCCACGTGTACCACTCGGTCGACGGCAGGTGCCACGGCGCGACGTAGGTGTAGAGCGCCGCATATCCGATCAGCGCTCCGAACTTCCACACCGCCATGGTGGCGACGGAGATCAACCCCATCGACAGACTGGTCCAGGCGTCGCGGGCGACGTACGCGCCCGCGGGGGCACGGTCGGCCTCGAGGTGTTCGAGCCGGCGCGCAGCCGTCCACTCCACGATCAGCAGCAGCAGGAAGAACGGGATCGCGAACAACACCGGTTCGCGCATCTGCGGCGGCAACACGTCCAGGAACCCGCTCACAGCGTCGACCACTGCACCCATCACGACACCTCCGGGGCGGGAGTCTATCCGCCCGCCCTACTGGAAACTGAGAACCTCGTCACCCCAGGCGGCGCGCAGATCTCCGTCGAGGTCGGTGACCACCGTGTCGTCCTTGTCGATCACGAGAGTGGCCCGGTCGTCGAGCCGGTAGGGCCGCCACTGCGGCAGGCCCGCGGGCTGACCGGAGGCGGCGAAGCTGGTCCACCGGCCGCGCAGCCGCTCGGATACGGCGGTCCCCGCCTTCAACCCGCCCAGCTTGAACGTCGGGTCCTTCGGACCGGCCACCAGATTTCCCCAGACATAAGGCAATTCGGTCGCATGCGCGGCGCCGAGCCGCAGCAGCCGCAGCATCGGCGTGGCGAAGTCGAAGCGGTACAGGTACACCGGCGCGACGGCGGTGTGCCCCTCGGCGAACCACACCGACGGCATGCGGAAGCCGATGTCACGGGCTACGCCCAGACCGCGGGCCTTCTCGCGCAGCCCGGTGTAGGCGCCGACGAGGTCGGCCTCCGACGGGATCTGCAGCCCGGGTTGCTCCGCGGCGATGTCGGCGAACATCGCGCTGATGGCCTGCGGTGTGATCGGCATCAGGGGGGACTTCATCCACCGGAACAGCGCCGCCTCGTGCTTGTTGGTGCCGATGATCAGCGGCACCGGCAGGGAGCGGCCGGCGCGGGCGGCGGTGACCGGCAGATCGGGCACGACGTCGCCGTCGACGATCGGCGCGAAGGCCAGGGTTCCCGGCATGTTCACCGGCACCTCGTCGAAGAGCCGTTTGGCGGCGGCGAGCACCGCGGGCAGCGGCGCGTCGACGAGACGGTCGGCGTCGGCGGGGGCGACGCCCAACCGGTCGAGGAACTGCTCGGCGGTGCGCCTGCCGCGTTCGGCGGTGTAGACCGACGTCGCCGGGCTGCTCTGCGCGATCGCAGCCGAGAACAAGCCGGCCGCGGCGGGACTCGTCAGCAGGGTGGTGACGATCCCACCGCCCGCGGACTCCCCGAAGAGCGTGACCCGGGCCGGGTCGCCGCCGAACGCCGCGATGTTGCGCTGGACCCAGTGCAGCGCCGCCAGCACGTCCCGCAGACCGGGGTTGGTGTCGAACCCGGTCCGCGGCGTGGTGAACGCCGAGAGGTCGAGGAAGCCGAACGGACCGAGGCGGAAGTTGACCGTGACGACCACGGCGTCACCGCCCGAGGCCAGCGCCCGCCCGTGGTAGAGCGGCTGATTGGCCGAGCCGAGGACATAGGCGCCGCCGTGCACCCACACCATCACGGGTTTGCCGTCTCCTGCGGTGGTGCCCGACGGCGCCCACACGTTGAGTCGCAGGCTGTCCTCGTCCTGCACACCGCCGAGGTCGATGGGGATCCGCGGGTCCGTCGACTGAGGGCAGACCGGACCGACCCGCCGCGCATCGGCGACCTCACCCCACGGCTGCGGTGGTTGCGGGGCGCGCCAGCGCATGACACCGACCGGCGGCGCGGCGTAGCGAACCCCTTTCCAGGCCTGGACGACGCCGTCGTCGGTCCCCCGGACGGGTCCGTATTCGGTCTCGACGACGGGTCCTGCGACCGCCGTCCGGCCCGAGGACCCGGTGGATTCGGTCGTCACGCAGCAGCACCTCCTGCGGTAGGCATCGACCTGTCCAGGCTACGCACCGCGCGGGGCGAGGCCGGTTCCCGTCAGGGTCAGGGCAGACTGCGGTACCAGTCCCCGGCCCGGCCGTCGCGCACGCTGGGCACGCCTGTGGTGAGGTGCTGCAGGTCGACCAGGATCTCGTCAGGGCCCGGCACCTGGCCGGCATGGTCGACGACGATCTGCGTCGCGATCGCCCCGAACAGCATCGCCGTCTGGATCAGCTGAGGCACGTGGTATTCGGGTTCACGCCCGCCTCGGACGGCGATGTCGTCGGCCAGTGCGTCAGGGAACACCCGGCTCGGCAGCACACGCTTGATCAGGGACCACACCGGCAGTGTCTCCACCAGGTCGGCGGTGATGCCGTCCAGCACGGGTTGCCCCGATCCATACCGGTACAGCCGGACGTATTGCGAGCAGGCCAGGTCCCATCCGCTGATGACGGTGAGAGCGCGCTGGGCGGCGCCCCGATGGACGGCGAGTTTGGCGGCCCACCCTGCTCGGGTGGTGACATCGACGCCGTCGACGACGATCGTGGCGCGATCGAGCAGCGAGCCGACGTTGTCGGGGGTGACGCCATCGGTGTGCACCGACAGCGCACAGTCGGGGTTGATCCCGGCCACCCGCCTTGCCGCAGTCGCCGCCTTGTTGGCGCCGATATCGGCGCGGTAGGCCTGCTGCCGGTTGAGGTTGCTCAGCTCATAGTCGCCCGGCTCGGCCAGGATCAACGCACCGACGCCGATCCGGGCCAGCGGTTCGATCACCGCGCCACCGGTGGACCCGACCCCGGCCACCAGCACCGTCGTGCGGCGTAGCCGCTGCTGCACCGACGCGGACACCAGGCCGGTGTTACGACTGGTCAACTCGGCATAATCACTGTTGGTCATGCCGAGATCCGTTGCAGTGGCGCGGGATTGGCGAGGAGTCTGCGCACGCGTTCTCCGTCCTGGTAGACCAGCGCCGCCTGCTCCAGCCGGCAGAGGACGTCGGTGAGCGAGGCCCCGTCCGGGACTCGCCCCAAGAAGGGTTTGACCGCCTGCCGGGACCTGTACGCGGGCGCGTAGAGATCCCCGGAAGGCAGTGCGGGCCGGGCGCCCTCGAGGATGTAGATCTCGGGTGAGACCCAGCGGAGATGGCGGATCGCGACGGCCTCCTCGGCGTCACCGGTGACCCAGGCGCCGGGCGGCGAGAGCCGACTGAGGCTGGTGAACAACGCGACGAACAGCTCGACGCTCACCCGCAGCCGCTGCTGCCGGGGCATGACCGTGGTCTGCGTGTGCAGGAACCGCTTGAGCTCCCACACCTGGTCGCTTCGGTAGCGGTCCGGGTCCGGGATGTGATCGATCACGCGGTGGCCGTACACCCGTTCCACCGGGAACAACCACCTGCGCGGGTCGTCGAGCGGGCGCGCTCCCGGGTCCCCGCTCGGCACCGCGGTGATGTAACCGCGAAGCCGTCCGTCAGCGCCCAGAACCAGAACATGCACGTCACTGCCGCCGATGCTGCAGCCGGGTTCACAGAACCAGGCTTCCCGCAGCAGCGTGTCCATGTCGATCCAGCCCAGGGCGACGAACTGGGCAAGCCGGAACTGACCGATGGCCAGCCGGTAGCGACGCGGCAATGCCGCACTGCGGCAGGCAAGGATCTGCACGCCGTCCTCGCGGACCCGAAAGTACAGCCGGTCCGATTCGGGCAGAACCGCGTCCAGATTGCGCAGGCTCATCGAGCGGCTGGTCTGGAGCATCGCGGAGGTGAACAATTCCGCGGCGTCGCCCGTCCCGGGCGCCGCGCCCGTCAATCCACCTCCCCGGCGTAGAGCTCACGGGTGATGTCCAAGGCGAGCACCTCGGGCGTCCCCTCGTAGATCCGCGCGCCGAACGCATCGCGGACCAGCTTCTCCAACCCGTACTCACGGCAGTAACCGCGGGCACCCATCAGTGACAGCGCGTCGTTGGCGACCTCGATCGCGGTCTGGTCGGCGAACAGTTTGGCGGCAGCGGGCCCGAACGTGGGACCGGGCAGGATGTTGTCGGCCTGATGTGCCGCGTGAAGGTACATCAGGCGCGACGCCTCGATCTTGGTCGCCATCTGCGCCAGCTTGCGTGCGCTGAACTGATGGTCCTTCAGCCGGGCGCCACCCTGGAAGCGGTCCGCGCAGAAGGCCTTGGCCATCTCGAACGCGCCGCGGGCCACCCCCGTGGACAACGCCGCGACCGACACCCTGGCCTGGTTCGTCTGCAACCGCGACACCGCGGCCCCTCCGCCTTCCCCCGCGATGACGTTGGCCGCCGGAACCCACACGTCGTCGAAGTGCAAGGTGGTGCCCAGGCAGGCCCGGTATCCCATCTTGTCGGCGACCTCGCCGCGGGTGACACCTGCGCTGTCGAGGGGCACCACGAATGCGGTCAGGCCCTCGAGAACCGGGGCGTCCTCCAAGCACGCGAACACCGAAACCCATCGAGCGACCTTGCCGTTGGTGATGAACTTCTTGACCCCGGTGAGCCGGTATCCGTCGCCGTCGCGCCGGGCGGTCATCACCTCCTGCGCGCAGTTCATGTTCTCTTCGATGAGCAGGTCGCAGCCGGCCGCGTCCTCGGTGACCGCGTTGCACGCCAGCACCGGCTCGTCGGACAAGAACATCGGCAGGAATCGAGCCATCAGAGCGGGATCGCCCGACAGCAGCACACCGGTCTGGGCGAGCATTGTGGCGCCGAAGACGAGCGCGACACCGGGACAGACGACGCTGATCTCTTCGATGGTGATCGCGGTCTCGGTGACGCCGAGTCCCTGGCCGCCGTAGGCCTCGGGAATCACCAGGCGAAGCAGACCGGCGTCGTTACCCTGCCGGATGACATCCCAGTCGAAATCGTCGGCGTCGGCCAGATCGAGCTCCAGCACCTTGGGTTTGACCACATCTTCGGCAAAGCGACGGGCCACCTCGCGCGCATGTTCGGCACTCGGGTCGAGTGCGAACGGAGTCGGCATCTGCGATGTTCGCAGGATGGACTGATCGGACAGCGTGGGCGCGAATCGAGTCATGGTCCCGCCGTCATCCGTTGACGTGTACAGCCGAACTCGGCTGATGGTGTCCGGCGATCCCCGGCAACACGGAGACGAGATTCAGCGCGTGTTTGACCGGCCCGCGAATCACCAGCCGGCGGCGGTGGAGCGCACCGGCGAACGTCGCGGTCCCGTCGAACAGCTCTGCCATCGACCGGCTTTCGGCATCAACGGTGAGCACGGGATCGGCCACGGCGGGGTCGAGTTCCACGCCGTCCGGGGTCAGATAGGCCGACAGTTCCGTATCGGAATGCCGGAAGAGCAGCCGCAATCCGAAACCGCGCAATGCCGTTCGGATTTTCGGATCGTGACCCGCGGCGAGGTAGGTCGAACGCAGATCCGTTCCCCGCCGACATCCCGCCGAATCGCTGCCGATCGCCTCCGTGACCACCACTGTCCCTTTCGTCGCGTGCACGTCCCATGTGGATAGACGGCTGCGCACGGGATCTCATTCACCGGAGGCGGCAGCACCTCCCCGCGCTTGGCGGTTCCGGACATCGAGAACGCCCGCACACACCACGATCAGCAGTCCGGCGAACGGGACGCTCAGCAACCCGACGCGCAGGCTGGTGGAATCGGCGATCACGCCGACGACAGGCGGTGACGCCAGGAAGCCGATCCGCAGCAGCCACGTCACGACGGTCAGACCGGTGCCGGGTCGCAGCCCGGGCAGCTGATCGGCGGCGTGCATGGCCGCCGGGATCGCGGTGGCCACGCCGAAACCGGCGGCGGCGAAGCCGGCGATCGTCGTGGGCACGCTCGGGAAGGCCAGCGCGGCGCCCATGCCGACGGCGGCCAGCACTCCCCCGGCGCGCGCGACCCGAGCTTCCCCGAACTTGTCGACCAGGCGGTCACCGACGAGCCGGCCGATGAACAGGAACGAGGCGAGCGCGATGTAGCCGAACGCCGCGATGGCGCCCGGGGCTCCGACGCTGTCCCGCAGATACAGGGTGGCCCACGAACTGCCTGCGTCTTCTACCAGCGCTCCGGCGATCGCGATGAGTGCGAGCACCGCCAACAGCAGGTACACCTTGGCGCCGCTGTGCCCGGCGGCGGCGTGCGTCGCCGCCGGATGGTCGTCGTGGTCGGGTCCACGCAGCATGAACCGGTAGGCGACCAGCACCACGGCGGTGAACACCACGGCCGCCACACCCAGATGCACCGGGCGCGGGATGTCGAGCGCGATCGCGCCCGCACCCATGAGGCCGCCGAGCACCGCGCCGGCCGCCCATACCGCGTGCACCGAATTGATGATCGAGCGGCCGTAGTTGCGCTGTACCCGAAGGGCGTGGGCATTCTGCGCCACGTCGGTGACGGCGTCCGACGCACCGGCCAGGAACAATGCACATCCCAGCAGCACCGGCGACGGGGCGAGGGCCGCGACGAACATGAAGATCGCGATGGCGACGGTGCCCCCGACGGCCACCCGGGCCGAGGTGAACCGCCGGATCAGCGCGGCCGCGGTCAGGCCCGCGACGAACGCCCCCGCGGAGAAGGCGGCGATCGTGACGCCGTACACGGCGTTCGACAGCGCGAGGTCGGTCTTGATCTCCGGATAGCGGGGCAACAGGTTCGCGAACAGCGCGCCGTTGGTGAGGAACTGCGCACCCACCGCGACACGCGCCCGCCGATCGCGCACCATCGACTCGTCGAGCACCCCGGACGCCATGGCCGCGACCATACCCACGCCGGTTACTTTCACACCGAACGGGAATGCTTGCGCGCGTGCCACCGATGACGACACCACCCCTCGGCCGTCCCGCGCCCGCGCGCCGTTACCGGCAGGATGGTCAGGCATGACCGAACTGCCCCCGTCACTGGTCGAACTCGCCGCCCGCCACGGAGTCGCCACCCACTACGAGGACTGGACCGGTACGAAGGTCGCGGTACCCGAGTCGACGCTGATCGCGGTGCTCGCCGCCCTCGATGTCCCGGCGGCGGACGACGACGAGCGGGCCGCCGCGCTCAGCGAGCACGACCGGCGGTATTGGCGGCGTCCCCTTCCGGCCACGATCCTCGGCCGCACCGGCAGCACGTCGACGTTCTGGGTGCACGTCACCCACGGTGACGACGTCGAGGTGTGGGTCGCGCTGGAGGACGGGTCCACCCGCCGGGGTCTGCGCCAATTGACCAACGACACCCCACCTTTCGACCTCGACGGCCGTCTGGTCGGGGAGGCCAGCTTCGAACTTCCCGCCGATCTGCCGCTGGGATACCACCGCGTGCACATGCGCACGGGCGCGTTCGAGACCGACGCACCGCTGATCGTCTCCCCCGCCACACTGCCCGTGCCGCCGCGGCTGGGCGCCAGGCGCAGCTGGGGGCTCGCGACCCAGCTCTACAGCGTCCGCTCCGAGCGCTCGTGGGGGGTCGGCGACCTGACCGACCTGACCGACCTCGCGGTGTGGTCGGCTTCGCGTCACAGCGCCGGCTTCATCCTGGTCAACCCCCTGCACGCGGCGGCGCCGGCCGCGCCGATGGAGCCGTCGCCGTACCTGCCGACGTCGCGGCGTTTCGTCAATCCGCTGTACCTGCGCCCCGAGGCGATCCCCGAGTACGCCGAACTACGCCACCGCGGGCGGTTACGGCGGGCGCGCACCGAGGTGCAGGCACGGGCGCGGCGCAAGGAACTCGTCGACCGGGACGCGGCGTGGCGGGCGAAGAGGGCGGCGCTGGCGGCCATCTACCGCGTCGAGCGTTCGGCCGGGCGGGAACTCGCCTACACGGGCTACCGGGCGCGCGAGGGTCGCGCCCTCGACGACTTCGCCGTGTGGTGCGCGCTGGCCGAGAAGTACGGCAACGACTGGCACGCGTGGCCGGCCGAACTGCAACATCCGGGCAGCGACGCGGTGGCCGCCTTCGCCGCCGACAACGCCGAGGACGTCGACTTCCACCGCTGGCTGCAGTGGCAGCTCGACGAGCAGCTGACCATGGCGCACGCCACGGCGATCGCGGCGGGCATGGACGTCGGGGTGATGCACGACCTCGCCGTCGGGGTGGACCCCAACGGCGCCGACGCGTGGGCGCTGCAGGAGGTGCTGGCGCTCGGCGTCACGGCCGGCGCCCCGCCCGACGAGTTCAACCAGCTCGGCCAGGACTGGTCGCAACCGCCGTGGCGGCCCGACCAGCTCGTCGACCAGGCCTACGCGCCGTTCCGCGCGCTGGTCGAGGGGGTGTTGCGGCATGCGGGCGGCGTCCGGATCGACCACATCATCGGGTTGTTCCGACTCTGGTGGATCCCGCGGGGCGCCGCGCCGACGGACGGCACCTACGTCCGCTACGACCACGAGGCGATGATCGGGATCGTCGCGCTCGAGGCGCACCGGGCGGGGGCCGTGGTGGTCGGTGAGGACCTCGGCACCGTCGAACCCTGGGTGCGGGACTATCTGCACGACCGCGGACTGTTCGGCACGTCGATCCTGTGGTTCGAGAGCGACCGCGAGGGCCCCGACGCCACGGGCGGGCCGCTGCCGGCCGAGCGGTGGCGCGAGTACTGCCTGTCCGCGGTGACCACCCACGATCTGCCGCCGACAGCCGGCTACCTGGCCGGGGAACACGTGCGGCTGCGCGACGAACTCGGGCTGCTCACCCGGCCGGCCGCCGAGGAACTCGCCGACGACCGCGCCGCGCAGGCCGCCTGGATGGCCGAGCTTCGCAGGGTGGGGCTGCTGCCCGACAGCGACGACGGCAACGAACCCGATCGCGACGCGGTGATCCTTGCGCTGCACCAATATCTGGGGCGCACGCCGTCGCGGCTGCTGGCCCTCTCACTCGCCGATGCGGTGGGCGATCTGAAGACCCAGAACCAGCCCGGCACCAGCGACGAGTATCCGAACTGGCGGGTGCCGTTGCGCGGGCCGGACGGACGGCAGCGTCTGGTCGAAGACGTGTTCCGTGATCCCCGGGCGGCAGCACTCGGGGCCGTCATGGGGGCGCTGGTGCATCCGCCGATGTAACGCCGGACGGGCTTTCTCCGGTTTCACATTCGTCACCGCTGCGATATGTTCGCACCCGCACCACAACCGACGGAGGCCATGTGAAGAAGCTCGTGACGCTCGGCGCCGGAGTGCTGGCGGCCGGAGCCGCCGCCGTGATCGGCACCGGTGTGGCCGCCTCCCAGCCGGGCGGCAGCTACAACGTCGTCGGAGAGCCGTACAACAAGGCGCTGCAGATCCTGCGCTCGCAGGGTGTGAAGGCCACCTTCGGAGGTTCGTTCGGCAGCGTCCTGCCGCAGGCGAGCTGTCTGGTGGACACGCAGAAGCTCACCTCCGCGGGCAAGATGCTGCTGATGCTCGACTGCAGCCAGGCCGCGGCCGACCGCCTGAAGGCGACTCAGCCCGCGGGCGGTCCGCGAGTGGGCGCCAACGGCATCACCACGGTGACGCCGACGCCGATCGTGCCGATCCAGGGTGCGCCGGGCGCGGGCACGCCGCCGCCGGTGGGCTGATCCTCAGCGATCCATCGGCCGCGCGATCAGCCGGTTGAGACGCGCCTTGACGGCGTCGGGCAGAACCATGTTCGCCGCGCCGAGCGCCTTGGACATCAGCGATGCCGCGACCACTTTCTGGTCGCCGCGCATCATCGCCTCGTAACCCTGGCGGGCGACGTCGGCCGGGTCGTCCTTCGGCAGCAGGCCGCCGACCAGGGTGTTGCGCATCTTGGCGCGGGTGAAGAACTCGGTGTCGACGGGTCCGGGCATCAACGCGGTGACCGTGACGCCGGTGTCGCGCAGTTCGTCGTGCAGCGCTTCGGCGAAACTCTGTACGAACGACTTCGACGCGTTGTAGATGCTCTGGTAGGACCCGGGCATGGCGGCGACGGTCGAGGACGTGAACAGCACGCGGCCGCTGCCCCGGTCGACCATGTCGGCCAGCACCAGCTTCGCCAGGTGCACGGTGGACCGCACGTTGAGGTCGACGATCGCCAGATCCTCCTGCAGGTCGCCGTCGACGAAGCGGCCGGCCCGGCCGATCCCGGCGTTGATCGCCGCCGCGTCGAGATACCAGCCTCCCGCGGTCGCGGTCTGGTACAGGGCGGCGACACCATCTCCGGTGCGCAGGTCCGCCTCGACCGGTGTCACTACTCGACCGGTGCTCGAAAGTTCCTGCGCCGCATCGTGAATACTCGGCTCGTCAGCGCAGACCACCACGTCGTAACCGTGCTTTACGAACTGTCCGGCGAGTTCGAACCCGATCCCGGTCGACGCTCCGGTGACCAAAGCGAGCCTCGTCGCCTGCGCCATGGCTCAGCTCTCCACCATCGCCTTGAGCCGTTTGACCGTCTCGGACATGGTGCGCCCCACCTGGCGTGCCGCCACCCGGTCGGCGATCAGCCCGAGCAGGCCACCCGGCGCCTCGTAGGACAGGCGGAACGTCACCCTGGTGCGGCCGTCGTTGCATTCGCGGAGCCGGAAGCGGCCGCGCAGGGTCACCCCGGTGATACCGATCCAGGCCAGGTCGCGGTTGCGGTCGAACTCGACGATCTCGACGACGCCGCCGATGGGCACCGAACCGACCTTCCAGTGCGCGGTGAAACGGGAACCGACGCCGGCCGGACCCTCGGTGACCGTCTCCCACCGTTCCAGGCTGGCCATGAACTCCGGATAGCAGTCCGGGTCACTGACCACCTTCCACACGGTGTCGCGGTCCGCGTCGACCACGCAATGCCGTTCGAGCCTCATCGCGTCCCTCGCATCAGCCGAGCACCGGGAAGCGTCGTTCGGCGGCCAGCCTGTCCACCCCTGCCTGCAGGCTGGCCACCACCTTGTCATTGATGACGTCGTCGTCGGTGTCGGCGATGTCGTCGGCGGCGATGGGTTCCTGCACTTCGATGACGATCTTCGTCGGCAACGGCAGCCGCGGGATGAGGTCGCTGATCACCAGCCCCCACGGCGGCGCCAACAGGATGGGCACGCTCTTCAACCGGGCCAGCCGGTCCACCGCCAGCAGCCGCGCCAGCCATTGGCCGCGGTCGAGGAACAGCGCCGCCTCCTGACCGCCGACGCTGGCGACGGGCACGATCGGCACCCCGGCTTCCCTGGCCAGCTTCACGTATCCCTTGCGGCCACCGAAATCGACTCGGTGCCGTTCCCACGACGGCCGGAACACCTCGTAGTCCCCACCCGGGTAGACCAGCAGCGCGGCACCGGACTCCAACGCCAACCGGGCGTTGTCGTGATTGGCCGCGACGGTGCCGAACTTACGCAGCCATCCCAGCCCGGGCACGGACACCACCAGGTTGTGCGCCAGCTGGTAGAAGGGCCGCTCGACACCGAAATACGAGCAGAAGGCCAACGTGAACACGAACGTGTCGGGCGGGATGTTGCCGCCGCTGTGGTTGCCGACCAGCAGCACCGGACCGTCCGGGGGGATGCGGTCCAGCCCGCGCACGTCGGCGCGGAAGTACAGCGACGCCAGCAACCAGGTGCCGGGTAGCTGCTCGCGGATGTAATCGGCGTCGCGCTGGTCCAGATCCGCTTTCGGTACCCGTGACGAGACCTGGTGTTTGGCCCAGTCGAGAACGTCGCTGATTCCCGCCATGGCACGTCGTATTGACGCGGCGGGGTCAGCCGAAACCTGCTTACAGGTGTTCGGCGAACGGCCACCACAGGCCGTCGCTGCCGCGCACTCCGTTGGCCGTGTCCATCGCCGCGGTGATCTCCTCGATCTCCTTGGCGTGCACTTCTTCTGGCGCCACCCGTCCACCCGAACCATCGGTGACGTCGTAGGCGAAGCTGACCGGCAGGCTGGGGTGCAGCCAGTGGCTGACCGTCCGCTCTGCACCGTCGTCGCCGACCTCGGTCGTGGTGAGGAAGAACCCCTTACCGGAAGCGAACCGCGCCACCGTGGCCACCTGCAGGTGCGCCAGGAAGTGGTTGGTGAAAGTGCCGGGTAGCGGTTGCCCGCCCACGTGAACCGTTGCCACGGACCTGCCCTTCGCTCGTGTCGTCGTCGACCTTCGCCCACCCGCCAACGCCGATATGTACTATCGCGCCATGCCGTTGGCCGACGGGGCGACGTTCGCGGGCTACACCATCGTGCGACTGCTGGGGACCGGCGGTATGGGGGAGGTCTACCTCGCCCAGCATCCACGTCTCCCCCGGCGCGACGCGCTGAAGGTGCTGCCCGCGACCGTATCAGCGGACGGCGAGTACCGAGAGCGGTTCAACCGGGAAGCCGATATCGCCCGGTTGCTGCGCGAACGCCACCCCGGTGGGATGCCGGCCGCCGAGGTGGTGGAGATCGTCCGGGCGGTGGCCGACGCGCTCGACTATGCCCACCAGCGCGGCCTGTTGCACCGCGACGTCAAACCGGCCAACATCCTGCTGACCCGCCCCGGATCCGGTGAGCGACGAATCCTGTTGGCGGGCTTCGGTATCGCCCGTCGGGCCGACGACGCCGCGCCGGAACAGCTGATGGGCGGCGAACTCGACGGTCGCGCCGATCAGTATGCGTTGGCCGCCACGGCCTTCCATCTACTCACCGGTGAACCACCGTTCTCACACTCCGATCCGGGTGCGCACCGCGCCAAACTGGCCGCCGCCGACGAGGTGTTCGCCCGGGCGCTGGCCAAGGATCCCGACGACCGCTTCGACCGGTGTACGGACTTCGCCCGCGCCCTGGCCCATCAGCTCGCCGACAACGAGACCGAAGAGGTGCTGCCCTTCGCCGAGGAGTCGCCGGTACGGGTGTGCGTGGGGCAGACCCGCATGACCCGTCGCGAGTGTCGCGAGGAGATCCGTCGCAGCACCGGGCTGCCGGTCCCGTGAAGTACGCCGTCGTCGCGCCGGTCGCCGCCGGGGTCACCGCCGATCCGGCCTGGATGGCCGCGTTCGCCCGGCACCTCGAGGCGTGCGGCTTCGAATCGATCGTCGTGGTCGAGCACACCGTGCTGATGACGCAGTACACCAGCGTCTACCCGTACGACCCGTCCGGCCGGGTCGAACTGGCCGCCGACACCCCGGTGCCCGACCCGCTCGACCTCCTCGCGTTCCTCGCCGCGCACACCGAACGGCTGGGACTGGCGACCGGTGTGCTGGTGCTGCCCAACCATCACCCGGTGGTGCTGGCCAAGCGGGTCGCCACGGTGGACGCGTTGTCCGGTGGACGGGTGCGGCTGGCGGTCGGGACCGGCTGGCTGGCCGAGGAACTGCGGGCGTGTGGCGCGGATTTCAGCAGCCGCGGCAGGCGCGCCGACGAACAGCTCCAGGTGCTGCGCGCACTGTGGGCAGACACCCCGCAGGGCGCCGGATTCCACGGCGAATTCTTCGACTTCGAGCACGCGATGTCGTATCCGAAGCCGGCCGCGCGCATCCCCATCCACATCGGCGGACACAGCCGGGCCGCCGCCCGGCGCGCCGGCCGCTTCGGCGACGGTTTTCAGCCACTCGGCGTCGCCGGTGCCGAACTGGTCGAACTGGTCTCTCAGATGCGCGCCACCGCAATCGAATACGACCGCGATCCCGATGCGCTCGAACTGTCACTCGGGCATGCGGTCACCAAGATCGACGCCGGCCGTGCCGAGAAACTCGGCGCCCTCGGTGCCGACCGGGTGGTGCTCGCGATGCCTGCGGTCACCGCACTCGAGGAGGCCACCGACATGGTGTCGGCATGCGCGCAGCGGCTCGGGCTGACATCGTGAGCCTCACTCCGGCCGACCGGTTGTCGGTGGCCGACCTCGTGCACCTGTACGCCGCCGCCGTCGACGACCGTCGCTTCGACGACGTGGTGCGACTGTTCACCGAGACCGCCGAACTGCGGCTGCCCGATCCACCCCGCGTCCTCGAACCGGTTCGGCGTCTGCACGGGCACGACGGCGTGCGCGAGGCGATGGGGGCGCTGTCTGCCGTCGATCGCACCGAGCACGCGATCGTCGGCGAGGTCTACACCGACACCGCCGACCCCGGGTACGCCCTCGGCCGCATCACCTGCATCGCCCACCACTGGAGTGCGGCCGGGGGTGCGGTGACTGACGTCGTCTGGCACCTGCGCTATGACGACGAGTACCTGCGCACACCGGGCGGGTGGCGGATCCACGGGCGCGCGCTGACCGTCAACGCGATCGATGTCGGCCCTACTCGCGTTCTGCGCCGACAGCGGCCACCAGCTGATCGAGCACCGGACGCTGCCCCGCCAGCAGCTTCGTCCGGGCGACCGCCACCGGGAACCACGCCACCCGGTCGATCTCCGGGAACTCCCTGAGGGTCCCCGAGCCTTTCGGCCATTCCAGGGCGAACGTGTTGCTCACCGCGGTGTGCGGATCGAAGTCACCGCGTACCGCGAACACCGTGACGACCTTCCCGCCCGCCTGCTTGACCGGTTCCAGCCGCAACGGTTCGCCCGGCGGCACCGGTGCGCCGAGTTCCTCGCGGAACTCCCGCTGCGCGGCCTCCCACGGATCGTCGTCGGCGGTGTACTCGCCCTTGGGAACCGACCAGGCCCCATCGTCGCGGCGCGCCCAGAACGGTCCGCCGGGATGGCCGAGCAGGACCTCGACGACGCCGTCCGCCACCCGGTAGAGCAGCAGACCCGCACTGAGTTTGGGCACGGCGCTACGTCGGGAGGTGATCAGTAGGAGCGGTCACCTTCGCTGTCGTCGATGAAATCCCAGCGGTCGTCCTCGACCTTGACTTCCATCCGGTAACCCAGCTCGTTGCCGGGGACCTGCTCGACGAACCAGGCGTGCGCATCGTCGGCACTCTCGATGTCCTTGGTGGAGACGACCTCACCCTTCGGATTCAACACACGATAGGTAGCCATGGCAGTACTGTTCCCGCTCCGAAGCGTTTGAATCAGTCCGCTTTCGGCATGGGGATGCCCTCGCTCGCTGAGAAGCGGGCATCCTCGGCCGACGAGAGTCCGATCGACACCACGGACCTGGCGAAGAACACGTCGGTCAGATAGGCCAGGGACACCGCCCACCGGTTGACGAAACGAGGGATCGCGTAGAGGTGGTAGGCCCGCGTGACGGCCTTCGCCGGCAACCCGGACAGCCGCACGCCGAGTGGATTGGCCACCGCGTAGCGTGGTCCCAGATCCACCACCAGACCCATGTTCCGGTGTTTGTAGAGCTTCTTGGTGCCGTATCCGAGGCTGGCAGCGACGTTGCGCGCCAACACTTTCCCCTGCCGGGTGGCATGCTGGGCCGTCGGCGGGGTGATGGCGCCGGACTGCGTGAGGTCCGGGACGGCGGCGGCGTCACCGGCGGCGAACACGTCGGGGTGACCGGGGACCTGCAGGTCGGCGTCCACCTTCAGCCGCCCCTTCTCGGTCGGCAGACCGAGTTTCTCGATCAGGGGCGCCCCCGTGACGCCGGTGACCCAGGCGACCGTGTGGGTGTCGATGCGGGTGTCGTCGGTCAGCAGGACGTGGTCGTCGTGCACCTCCTTGAGCGTCACCCCCAGCCGGACGTCCACACCGCGACCCCGCAGCACCCGCTGCGCGGCCGCGCCGAGCTTCTCCCCGACCTCGGGCATCACCTGTTCGGCGAGGTCGAGCAGTGCGAACCGCACGCTGTCCGGATCGAAGCCCATCTGCTGGGCCGCCGCGTCGGCGAGCGCGCGCAGCTGCACGGCGAGCTCCGTGCCGGAATAGGAGGCGCCCACCACGACGATGGTCCGCCGAGCCGCGCCCAGGTTGGGATCCTCGTCGATGTTGGCCAGTTCGAGTTGTTCGAGGACGTGGTCACGCAGGTAGAGCGCCTCCGCGGTCGACTTCAGGCCGCGGGCGTGTTCGGCCAGACCCGGCACGTCGAACAGCCGCGTCACCGAACCCGGCGTCAGGACCAGCCGATCCCAGGACATGGTGCGGGCGCGCTGCTCCGGGTCGGTGAACGTGACGGTCCGTCCGTCGAAGTCGACGTCGTCCACCCGGCCGCGCACGGCTCGCACGCCCCGCAGGCTGTTGGCCAGCGGGATCGTGACGAACCGCGCGTCGACCAAACCCCCTGCCACATCGGGCAGCAACGGGGTGTAGAGCATGTAGTCGACCGGCGAGATCATGGTGATCTCGACCGGGCCGGAGCCGGATCCTTCGTGCTTGCGCAGTCTGCGGGCCAGGTGGCGGGCGCACTCGAAGCCGGTGAACCCGCTGCCGACGATTACCACCGAGGTCATCGGCCTTACTGTACGCAGGTGACGCCGCAATCGTGCGGTGTCGCGAAAGTCGTTGCCGGACCCCTCAACTCAGGTGTGCGCGGGCGTGTTGGCGAACTGATCGGTGATCGCCTGGCAGAACGCCGGCAGATCCTTCGGGGATCTGCTGGTGATGAGGTTGCCATCGATGCAGACCTGTTGATCGACGACGGTGGCGCCCGCGTTGCGCAGATCGGTACGGATACTCGGATAGGACGTCACCGTGCGGTCGCGCACCACGTCGGCCTCCACCAGCGTCCACGGACCGTGACAGATCGCGGCCACCGGTTTGCCGGACCGCACGAAGTCGCGGACGAACGCCACCGCCGACTCGTCGAGGCGCAGCTTGTCGGGGTTGACGGTGCCGCCGGGCAACACCAGCCCGTCGAACTCGTCGACCGACACCTCACCGACCGGGCGGTCCACCGAGAACGTCCCCGCGGGTTCGAGATCGTGGTTGCGCGCCTCGATCTCACCGGATTCCAGCGACAGAAGCTCGACCTGTCCACCCGCAGTCTCCACCGCGGCGCGCGGTTGTTCGAGTTCGACCTTCTCGACGCCGTCGGCGGCGAGGATGGCGATCTTGCGGCCCTGTAGTTCGTTCGGCATGTGTGATCCTTTCATCGACGCATCACAGGCGTACCCGCGTGGATGCGGTCGAAAAACACCGGCCGTAGGCTTTCCGGGGTGATTCCCGCCGTGACCGGATACGCGCGATACGTCGCGATCGGTGACAGCCAGACCGAGGGGCTCTACGACCGCGACGACAGCGGTGGGCTGATCGGTTTCGCCGACCGGTTGGCCGCGCGACTCGACGCGCTCCATCCCGGCCTGAGCTACGCCAACCTGGCCGTACGCGGCCGCACGATCGCCGACGTGCTCGAGGACCAGGCACCGCGCGCGGTGGCCATGCGGCCCGACCTGATCACCATCTGCGTCGGCATGAACGACGTGACCCGGCTCGGCCGTCGCTTCACCGCCGCGCTGGCCGATCTCGACACCGTCCACGCGATGCTGGCCACCTCGGGCGCCACCGTGGTGACCACGATGTTCCCCGACGTCGCGCAGATCGTGCCGGTGGGACGGGTGCTGGCCGGGCGCGTGCACCGGATCAACGAGACCATCCAGGCCGCCGCACACCGCCACGGATTCCGGTTGGTCGACCTGTTCCACGCCGAATCGATGCGGGAACCCGACACCTGGAGCGCCGACCGGGTGCACGGCTCGGCCAAAGGGCACCGGCTGTTCGCCGCGGCCGCCGCCGAGGCCCTCGGACTGCCCGGCAGCGATCACCGGTGGGCGGCCGCCGACCCGTCCGCCGAGCAACCGTCGCTGCGGACGAGGGCGGCCTCGCAGGCCGCGTGGACGCGCAACATGCTCCTGCCGCACCTGTGGGGACAGGTGCGGGGCGTCTCGGGCGGCCACGGCCTCGCACCACGGCGGCCGCTACTGACCCCGGTCGCCGGCTAGATTCCCGTCCACGACTCGTCGATCATCTCCGCGACGTTGATGACCTGAGCCTGTTTGCTTTCGGGGCTGTCGATCTCTCCGGCGACGTGGGCGGCGATGAACCGTTTGATCTCGGAGTCGATACCGGCGAGCACCCGAAGCACCTCGCCGCGCAGCGATTTCGACGTCACGTGGATCGAGATGTCCGACGGGCGCGGCTTCTTGACGTCGAGGATGAGCAGCAGCGGATGCGCCGCCAGCGCCGACGCCCGGAGCGAGATCTCGCCGTACACCACGAATTTGGGCTTGTCGATACGCAGGTCGACGACCATGTCGATCTCGAGCGGGATCCGGATCGCGAACGTGATCATCTCGCCGACATGACGGCTCACGCGCGGCTGCTGGATCTTCACCCGCGCGGTGACCTTCGCGATACCACCCGGCCCCTGGCCCATCGGACCCATCTCGAAGGCATCGCCGGCGATTTCGCCGATCGCCGCGCCGACGCGCTCCTCGGTGACAGCGACTTCGAAGAACTTGCGACCGAAGTCCTCGTAGGTCATGTGTTGGCGGTCAGACATGGTCGTCATACCGTCTCATGCCCGGGTTCCCGCGGTGTGCAACCCGGCCGTCCCACCCGGGTCAGTTGCCCTGCTGCTGTGAGCGGGCTTCGGCGCCGGTCTGCTCGTCGTCGAGAGCGTCGTCGCTGCCGGTGCGGCCGACATAGGTGCCGTCGTCTTCGTCGCCCTCCTTACCCGCACGGGAGGAGGCGACTTTCGCATCGTCGCCGACGTCCGATTCGCTCTTGTCGTCGTCATCGCTTGGGGTGCTCACGGGCCACGTCTACCCGCCGTCGGACCTGGTTAACCGCGTGCCACGAAGACCCGCAGCCGCGTGACCGCGATCGGTCGCTTCTCGACGTCGGCGATCACCACACCGTGACCCCCGTCGGGTGAGTCGATCGCGGCGACCACGTGGCGTCCGGCGGCGATCAGCTTGTCGCACCGTGCGCCGGTCAGCACACCGAGGAACTCGGCCCCGCTGAGCGGGCGGCGCTCGCCGACGGTGATGCGCGCGCCCTTCCCGAGACCGCGCCGCACCGCCACCTCGTCCCCGGCCGCGGCGGCGCGCAGCAGGCGCTCGACGTGGCGCTTGCCGAGCATGCCGGCACCCCGCAGACCCGACAGGAATCCGGCCGCACCGGCCAGCCCCTGGTTGCGCAGTAACGAGACGCCCAGGGCGCCGCCGGCGGGCACCGCCCGCGGTCCGGTGCGCACGAACCGGACGACCATGCCCGGCAGCTCCCAGAAGGCCTGCAGACGCGTGATCTTCAGCTCGCCGCCGACCTCGGCGAGGTCGTATCGCAGCAGGGCGGGGATCCGCATGGTCACCCCACCCGACATGCGCACGTCGAGGTCGACGTCGCGGACGACGGTCTCGTCGACGACGACGTCGTGGCGCACGTGGAAGGAGATCTCGCGCGGGGCGATGAACGTCGAGTAGAAGCGGTCGATCTGCGCCAGGCCCCGGTGCGGCCGGCTGCCGACGGGGTCCTCGACCTGCGCATCCGGCGTGTAGAGCGCGACCCAGCCTGCGCGGTCGTGCTCGGCCACCAACTGCGGTGAGCGTTCGACAGCGGAGAGCAGGTCGTCTCGGGTGAAGGTCATACGGTCACCTATCTCGCGCGCCTCGGAACGAATAGTGAGTACCGTGAGTGTTGCGGCCCATGAGGAGGACGGCAACGATGGAAGAACGGCGATGAGCAACAGCGGACCATTCGGCTTCGACCCCGAAGATTTCGACCGCGTCGCCCGCGAGGCGCTCGAGGGTGTCGGCCGGTTCTTCACCACCTCGGGCGAGCGTGCCGGGTTGAGCGCCCTGCTCGACGAGCTGGGACGGTTCGGCCGGCCCCGGCACGAACCCGAGACCACCGGTGAGGCCGGTGACGGCGTGTGGGCGATCTACACCGTGGACGCCGAGGGCGGAGCTCACATCGAGCAGGTGTACCCCACCGAACTCGACGCGCTGCGCGCGAACAAGAACAACACCGACCCCACCCGCAGGGTGCGGTTCCTGCCGTACGGCATCGCGGTCAGCGTGCTCGACACCGATACCGACACCGGCCCGCACCCGGACTCGACGGAGTAGCGCCGAAAGCGGTCGGGCGTGTCGGCCACGGGCTAGGCTTTGCCGCTAGGCCATCGAGTCAGCCGTGAGGGTGGACATGTTTCGTGAACTTCTCGTCGCCGCGTCGATCGCGGGAGCCGCTGTCGGCCTGGCGCCGGGCGCCGTCGCCGATCCGTCGAACGACTATCACGACGACCCGGGCCGGTATCCCACGGATGTGCCGGGGATGAGCTACGAGGCCAAGCTCGGTGCGCCCTGCTACAGCTGGGAACGCAACGTGTTCGGACGCGGCCGCGGCGGCGAACCGCTGCAGTGCAAGTGGATCCCGAACCAGTGGCCACCGGTCTACACCGGCTTCTGGACGGCGACGTATGCACTGCACGGGGTCCAGGACATCGGGGCACCGTGCCCCGGCCCGCAGGCCACCGCGCAGGCGCCCGACGGGCGGCCGCTGCTGTGCGTGGGTCCGCGTGGATGGCAGCCGACCGTGCTGACCGGCAGCGGTCTGCATCCGGCCTGACACTTTCGACCATACGGACCAGCCTTCGTTGTATGGTCAGCCCATGACCGACGGTGCTGTGAGTTTCGATCTGTCGACCGTGTTCGCGACGGTGGCCGAGGCGGTCCCGGACAACACGTTCCTGGTATGGCGCGACCGTCGGCTCACCTACGCCGACGCCGACGCCCGGGTGGCCGGGGTCGCGCATTACCTGACCTCGGTCGGGCTCGGCTGCCACACCGAACGCGACCGTCTGCAGGGCCACGAATCCGGTCAGGACCACCTCGGGATCTACCTGCGCAACGGCAACGAGTACCTCGAGGCGATGATCGGCAGCTACCGCGCCCGCGTCGCACCGTTCAACGTCAACTACCGCTACGTCGGTGAGGAGCTCACCTACCTGCTCACCGACGCCGGCGCGAAGGCACTCGTCTACGGTGCGGAGTTCGCTCCGCAGGTGGCCGCGGTCCGCGACCAGCTGCCGAACCTGCGCGTGCTGATCCAGGTCGCCGACGGTTCCGGTAACGAATTGCTGCCCGGGGCAGTCGATTACGAGTCGATCGTCACCACACCGGCACCCGCGGACGGGATGCCGGTGCCCTCCGGGGACGACCTGTACATCCTCTACACCGGCGGCACGACCGGGATGCCGAAGGGTGTGCTGTGGCGCCAGCACGACATCTTCCTGTCGTCGATGGGCGGCCGGCCGTTCGGCAGTGACACGTTCCTGTCGTCCTACTCCGAACTCGCCGAGCGTGCCCGGGCCGGCGCCGGCGCCATGGGGCTGTTGATGATCCCGCCCTTCATGCACGGCGCGGCGCAGTGGGCGGCCTACAACGCGATCACGATGGGCGGCCGGCTGGCCATCCCCGACCATGTCGACAGGTTGCATCCCGACGATGCACTGCGGGTGGCGGCCCGCGAACGGGTGTTGAGCATCCCGATGGTCGGCGATGCGGTCGCCCGCCCACTGCTCGACGAGATCGAGAGGGGCGATTACGACCTGTCCGGGCTCGTCACCCTCACCAACGGCGGCGCGCCGCTGTCGCCGACGGTGCGCGACCGGATCCTCGCGGCGCTGCCCCACGTGATCGTCATGGACGCCGTCGGATCCTCGGAGTCCGGTGCGCAGATGAGCACCTACGCGAGCGCGGGGGCGGAGATCGAGGCCGCGACGTTCACCCCCCAGAGCGACACCGCGGTGATCGCCGCCGACTTCAGCCGCGTGCTGCGGCCCGGCGAGGGGCAGGGCTGGCTGGCGCGGCGCGATCTCGTCCCGCTCGGCTATCTCGGCGACGAGGCCAAGACCGCCAAGACGTTCCCCACGATCGACGGGATCCGCTGGTCGGTGCCCGGCGACCGTGCGAACGTGTTGGACGACGGACGAATCCAGCTACTGGGCCGGGATTCGGTGACCATCAACTCCGGCGGCGAGAAGATCTTCGCCGAAGAGGTGGAACGGGCCGTCGCGGCACATCCGGCCGTGTACGACGTGGTGGTCGTCGGCCGGCCCTCCGAGCGCTGGGGCAGCGAGGTCGTGGCGGTCGTGCAGTTCACCGAGGGTGAGTCGGCCACCGACGACGAACTGGCCGAGGTGTGTTCCCGCACGATCGCCCGGTACAAGGTGCCGAAGGTGTTCATCCGGACGCACAAGGTGGTTCGCTCGCCGGCCGGGAAGGCCGACTACCGCTGGGCGAAATCCGTTGCCACCGAGAGCGTCACCAGCTGAGCGCATACTCTGGCAGCGCCGACCGTGCCGGCTCGGCCGAGCGGGCTCCACGGTGACAATCGAGATTCCGCTCTGAGCCGTGCCATGACCGGCCGCGAGATGAAAGGATCGTCTCGATGGATGTGCGCGCGCGGAACAACGTCCGGATCGTGGGGTGCGAACACGGACCGACGGTGGTGCTCGCGCACGGTTTCGGATGCGACCAGAACCTGTGGCGGAAGGTGACCGCACGCCTGACCCGGGATTTCCGGGTGGTCCTGTTCGACCACGTGGGATCCGGCTCGTCTGATCCGGCCGCGTGGGACGCCGACCGCTACTCCTCGCTGCGGGGGTATGCCGACGACGTCCTCGCGCTGCTGCGTGAGCTCGACCTGCATGACGTGGTGTTCGTCGGGCACTCCGTCGCGGCGATGATGGGCGTGCTGGCGGTGGGCGCGGACCCGAGCCGGTTCGCGAAGCTGGTACTGCTCACGCCGTCACCCTGTTACGTCGACGACGCCGATTACCGGGGCGGTTTCTCCCGGGCGGACATCGACGAACTGCTCGAATCGATGGAGAGCAATTACCTCGGCTGGTCGCGCGCGATGGCGCCGACGATCATGGGCGCGCCGGGACAACCCGAGCTCTCCGAGGAGTTGGCCGAGAGTTTCTGCCGGACCGATCCGGTCCGGGCGCTGGTGTTCGCACGCGCCACGTTCCTGTCGGACAACCGCGCCGACCTGGGCGGTGTCCACGTCCCGACGCTGGTCATCGAGTGCGCGTATGACGCCATCGCCCCGCGCGGGGTGGGCGCGTTCGTGCAGGACCACATCGCGGGCAGCGCTCTGCTCACCCTCGACACGACGGGCCACTGCCCGCATCTGAGCGCCCCGGAAGAGACCGCCGAAGCCATCGCAGGGTTCGCCCGTTCGACGTGACTCCGCACGAGAACGCTGATCCCACAGCAGGATTCAGCCACGAGGACCTGTACGAGCGGGCGCCGTGCGGCCACCTCGCGACGGGCCCCGACCGGCGGATCCTCTCGGTGAACGAAACGCTGGCCACCTGGCTCGGCAGGCCCCGCGACCAGTTGATCGGCGTACCGTTCACCGACCTGCTGACCGCAGGCAGCCGGATGCACTTCGAGACACACTTCGCTCCCCTGCTGCATCTCACCGGCGAGATCCGCGGCGTGGCGGTCGATCTGCTCACCGCGGGCGGTGACCGCCTGCCCGTGCTGATCGCCGCCAACGTCAAGACCGACGCGGCCGGAACGCCGAGGATCATCCGACTCGCATTCCATGACGCACGCGATCGGCGGGCCTACGAACGCGAACTGCTCGCCGAGCGGCGGCGGGCCGAGCAGGAACGGGCCAGGGCGGCGGAGCTGGCCCGCACGCTGAAACGATCGTTGCTGCCGCCCGCACTGTCCCCGCCGCCCGGTCTGGAAGCCAGCGCCCACCTGCATGCGGCATCGGACGAGGAGGTCGGGGGCGACTTCTACGACCTGTTCGCACTCGGCCACGACCGGTCGGCGTTCTTCCTCGGCGACGTCTGCGGGAAGGGCGTCAACGCCGCGACCGTCGCCTCGCTCACCCGCTACACGCTGCGCGCGGCCGCCGTGTTCGACGACGATCCGGTGGCGGTCCTCCACAATCTCGACACCGTCCTGCTCAACGAGTACGGCGCCGACGGGACGCATTTCTGTACGGTGCTCTTCGGTCTGCTGATCCGCGCCGACGACGGCTTCGACGTGCACCTCGCCAGCGGAGGCCACCCGCCGGCCCTGCTGTTGGGCGCCGATGGCGCAGTGCACAAGGTCAGCACCGAGGGAGGCCAGGCCGTGGGTATCTTCAGCCACGCGCGGTTCGCGCCGGCCCGGGTGCACCTCGGCGCCGGTGACACCCTGGTCGTGTACACCGACGGAGTCACCGAGGCCCGGGTCGGCCACGGCACAGCGCGTTTCGACGATGACGACGCACTGATGGAGCTGGCCAGGGCGCACGCACCCACCACCGCCACCGAGATCGTCGACACCCTGCGGAGCCTGCTGGCCGACCTCGGCGCCGGCGTGGAGGACGACGCCGCGGTGCTCGCTCTCGGGGTACCGCGGTGAGCATGCTCCTGCACGATCTGGTGGCATCGGCGGCCGCGGCCGATCCGCGGCGCGCTGCCGTCGTCGGGGCGGACGGCACGGGGTTCTCGTTCGCGGAGTTCGACCGCCGGATCCGGTCGGTCGCCGGATGGGCCGCCACGCACAGCGCCCCGGGCGACCGCATCGCCGTCGTCGCCGACAACAGCGCCACATACGCCGCGCTGTACTACGGGGTTCCGCGCGCCGGGCGGATCCTCACCCTGATCAATCAGCGGCTGCGCGCCGCCGAGCAGCTCGCCCAGCTGGCGCTCACCGGCCCCACCGTCGTCGTGGGCGACCCGGCCTACCTCGACCGGCTGGCCGACCTGCGGTCCGAGGTCCCGTCGGTCCGCCGGGTGGTGTCGACCGATTCGCCCGAGCTGACCGCAGGCCCGGCCGAAGCGGCCGGCGCGCCGCCGCCCGCACCCGACGACCCCGCCTGGCTGCTGTTCACCAGCGGATCGACGGGCACCCCCAAAGGCGTTGTGCACACCCATCGTTCGGTGCTCACCGCGGTGCACGGATCGGTCGTCGGACGCGCCGTCACACCCGGCGGGGTGTATCTGCTGCCGTTCCCGATGTGCCATATCGCCGGTTACAACATGCTGGTACAGCACGCCGTCGGTGCCACGGTGGTGCTGGCGGCGCAGTTCCGCGCGGACGCCTTCGCGCGTGCGGTCGACGAATACGGAGTGACCGCCTGCTCGCTGGCGCCGACCATGTTGCATGCCCTGCTGGACCATCTGCAGGCGACCGGTGCGACGCTTCCGACGTTGCGGTCGATCGCCTACGGGTCCGCCGCGATACCCACCGACCTGCTGCGTACCGCCCTCGACCGCCTCGACGTCGACTTCCACCAGGGTTACGGCATGACCGAGACCGGTGGCAACGTCACGTTTCTCGGCCCCGCTGACCACCGTCGCGGACTCGCCGGCCACCCTGAGGTGCTCGCGGGCGCGGGACTGCCGCACCCTCAGGTCGAGGTGCGGATCGGCGAGGACGGCGAGATCGAGGTGCGCGGCGCCCAGGTCGCCGCCCGGTACTGGCCCGACCGGTCGGCGGTGGATGCCGACGGCTGGCTGGCCACCGGCGATGTCGGCCGGTTGGACGCCGAGGGCAGGCTCTATGTCGTGGACCGCCGCAAGGACATCGTCGTCACCGGCGGCGAGAACGTGTCCTCGCGCGAAGTGGAGGACGTGCTGGCCGCACATCCGGACGTCGAGGTGGCGGCGGTGGTCGGGGTTCCCGACGAGTACTGGGGAGAAGCGGTCTGCGCGGTCGTGGTGCCCGTCGCCGGTCGCCGGCCCAGGCCGGCTGCCCTCGTGGACCACGTACGCGACCGGCTCACCGCGTTCAAGCGACCGCGGCATGTGCTGTTCGTCGAGTCGTTACCGCTGACGACGAACGGGAAGGTCGACAAGAACGCGGTCCGCCGCCACGCCCGCAGCGAACTGCGGGCGTGACCGGCGGACCGTCTGGTCAGTTTCCGGTCTGCTCGGACTTCTGCCGTTCCTCGGCGACCTTCGCCGAACCGCGGGCGGCCTCGGCTTCAGCCTCCTTCTTGGCGGCGTCGCGCTGGGCGTCGGCCTTGTCTTGCTGGGCCTGCCCCTCACGGTAGAGGTCGTCGCGGCCGAGCACGGCGCCGGCGACCTCCTTGACCTTGCCCTTCACCCCTTCGACGGCACCCTTGACGGCTTCTTCGGGTCCGCTGTTGCCACTGTTGTCATCAGCCATGAGCGCTGGATCCCTCCTGTTTTCCGGCCCCGCGTCGAGGCGTTCGGGAGGTCTGTTCCCAGAAGTGATCATGTGTCAAACCTGGCCCCGGACCGGTGATGTCACAAACATGACGAAACGTCGCGTACCGTTTGCCGGTTTCGTTCGGAGGCTAACCGGGTGGGCGAGTCGAGGGAGGCGGACATGTTCGGAGTGATAGTGCGCACGGCCGGCCAGGTGGCCGAGGCGGCGGCATCCACGGTGGGAATCCGGTGCGGCACCGAGGAGCCGCCGTACACGACGCAACGGCTCTCGGATTCTGTCGAGATCCGTCGCTACGAGCAACGCATCGCCGCCGAGACGACGGTGTCGGCCGACGAGGAGGCCGCGCGCAACGAGGGCTTCCACCGCCTGGCGGGCTACATCTTCGGGGGCAACCACCGTGACGCCGAGATCGCGATGACGGCGCCGGTCGCGCAGCAGCGCGGCACCACGATCGCGATGACGGCGCCGGTGGCCCAGTCGGCCGGTGCGGCCGGCGAGTGGACGATCCGGTTCTTCATGCCGTCGAAGTGGACGATGGACACCCTGCCCACGCCGAACGACGAGCGCGTGCGGCTGACGGTCACACCGGCCGAGACCGTGGCGGTGCTGAGCTTCTCCGGTGACCGCGGGAGACGGGCCGTCGCCCGCCGGACAGACGAATTGCGAGCGGCGTTGCGCGACAGCGACTTCGAACCGACCGGTGAGCCGGCCGCCTGGTTCTACGATCCACCGTGGACGCTGCCCTTCCGTCGTCGCAACGAGATCGCGATCCCGGTCGAGCAGCGTCCGGCGGGGTGATCAGCTCATCCCGTCCCGCAACTGCTGGAGGGTCTTCGCCAGGATGCGCGAGACCTGCATCTGCGAGACGCCGATGCGTTCGGCGATCTGCGTCTGAGTCATCGACGCGAAGAACCGCAGGCTGATCACGGTGCGCTCCCGTTCGGACAGGGCGGCCAGAAGCGGGCGCAGCGATTCACGATCGGTGATGTGTTCCATGTCGGCGTCGACCTCGCCGAGGGTGTCGGCCAGCGAGCGGGTCGTATCGTCCGCCGCGGAGACCGGGCTGTCGATCGAGCGAAGGCTGTAGGAGTCGCCGGCGACGAGGCACTCGACCACTTCCTGCCGGTCCGCGCCGAGTTCGGCGGACAGATCGGTGGCGGTCGGCGCACGGCCCAGCGACTGCGTCAACCGGGGGGTCGCCCGGGTGATCTGTACGTGCAGGTCCTTGAGCCGGCGCGGGACGTGCATCGCCCACCCGTTGTCGCGGAAGTGGCGGCGGATCTCGCCCAGCATGGTCGGTACCGCGAACGACAGGAAGTTCGCGCCGTTGTCCGGATCGAATCGGTTGACCGCGTGCATCAGTCCGACCCGCGCGATCTGCACCAGGTCGTCGAGGTTCTCCCCCTTGCGGTGGTAGCGGAACGCGATGTGATCGGCCAGCGGCAGGCACCGGGTGACGATGCATTCGCGCTGGCGGTTGTACTCCGGGGACTCGGGGGACAACACCGTCAGCAACCGGAACATGTCGGGAACGTCTGCGTAGTCGTCTTGCGTTCGGGTGGACGGCTTCGGCTGCACCGTCAACTGGGGTGTGTCGTCGATAATCGTCATCGCGGGTCCTTCCGGACTCGGTGCGGACGCGAAAGCCACGCCGGGTGTGACGGCGCATGCTTTGCTTGTCCGAGAGACGCGGGAGCTGTTGCCACCGAGGGCTTTACACCATGCGGAGGACATCGGCGGTTATGAGAGACCGTTGGCTCGATCGGACTATCGCCTACAGCGGTCCGCTTTGCACTAAACGGTGACGCCTCCCGGACGGGATGACACTGACTCTACTCCCTCGAATCGAATTCGTCGCCCCTGCGACTCCGCGCTTCGGCGCACTACGCAATCAGTCGTCACCGGCCCGCCGGCAGGTCGGATAGACCGGACACGCCACCGCGCCGTCGGACAAACCTGCAGGTGAGAGCCTTCCTGAGAACCTCCTAAACCTTGTAGTAATACGACGCATTCCGTAGTAATCTGCGTCACAGGTTGAGAAGACCAGCCAGCGGCGAGGTCATCCGCGTAAGGCTTGCCGGCCGTCCCCCGGCGGCACACAAGCTGTGGTTTCGCGGTGACCTCACACCATCGGGGCATTCACAATCGAGGGAGTCCCACCCATGATTGACATCGGCACCGTCCGGGTTTTCCGTCCGGATCCGTCGGCCCCGGAAGCACCTCAGCGATGCGGCCGCGCCGTCTTCTCGATCAAGTCACCGTCGCCGACCCTGTCGGTGATGACCGCGGCCGGCGAGGTGGATGCCACCAACGGCCGCGACCTCGGTCGCTACGTCGAGCGCCACACCGCCACCGCCTCGCAGCTGATCGTCGACCTGAGCGGGGTCTCGTTCTTCGGGTCGCAGGGCTTCAGCGCTCTGCACTACATGAGCGTGAGCTGCGCGAGGATCGACGTCGACTGGGTGATCGTGCCCGGTCGGGAGGTGCGCCGGTTGCTGCGTATCTGCGATCCGCAGGGCGAGCTGCCCCTGGCCGACAGCGTGGAGTCCGCCCGCGCACGGCTGGAACGGGTCTCCCGCAGGCGTCAACCGATCTCGTGGGCCGGCTGAGCCGGCGTATACACGAAACCCGCTGCGCCGCACTCTTTCTGGTCCGTCAGGTGGCGAGTTCCACCTCGTAGCACACGGCATACCGCCGGAAGTTCGGCGTCGGCCGGAACAGATGGCCCGCGTCGGGCGACCACGTCACCACACGCAACAGACGTTTGTACGACGGCAATTGCTTGGCCACGAGTTCGGCCAGCGCAGCGCGGGGTGAGTACCCGCACCGATCGTCAACGTCCTTCGGAAGCAGTACATCCCACATGGTTTCCTCGACCCGCATGGGAAAAGTCTCACGCGGCCGTCGTGGATCGCGGGGACCTCACACCGACGTGTCGGAGATCGAGACCAATTAGTGACCTTGCTCACACGCCCTATGCCGGGTCGAGGCGCACCCGGTATGTCGTCGCCCAGTTCTTGCCCGTGAGCAGGAACTGCCCGTCCCCGGCATACGCAATTCCATTGAGTACGTCGCGGTCTGGCTCACCGCGGCGCAGTGTCGACGCGTCGACGGAGGCGGTCACCACGCCGGTTGCCGGATCGATGCGGACGATCTCATCGGTGGGCCAGACGTTGGCCCACACTTGTCCGTCAACGCATTCGAGTTCGTTGAGTCCGGCGACGGACTCCCCGTCCGGTGTCGTGACCGTGATGCCGCCGGTCTCGGTGAAGCCGGCGGGTTCGACGAAGCGCAGCCGGTCGGTGCCGTCACTGCGCACGATCCGGCCACCGTCGAAGCACACCCCCCACCCCTCGCCGTCGATGGGGACCTCACGACGTGGAGCGAAAGTGGTTCTGTCCCACTCGATTGCGACACCGTCGCGGTAGGTGACCTGCCAGATGCTGGTGCCGGCGCGCGTCATCCCCTCACCGAAGTAGCCGCCCGGCAACGGCACCGCGCGGCGCACCGCACCCGTGGCGGGGTCCAGTTCCCGCAGCTGGGACTGACCGGCCAGTCCGGTGGTCTCCAGGAGCGCGTCACCGTCGAGCTCCAGCCCCTGGGTGAAGGCGGCCGGGTCGTGGGACACCTCGCCGAGCACCGTGATCCGAAGCTCGGGCGCGGGATTCGGTGCCGCCGCGGCGTCGTGGGCGTCGGCGCAGCCCACCGCCAGCAGGACCGTGGTGGTGGTGCACAGCGTGGAGAGCACACGTAGCGCAGTCATCACCGATATGTTGCCTCATCCCCCGCGTCGCGGTTCACCCGCGGTAGAACAGCGCCGGCGGCAACGGCCGCAGCCCTCCCCCGCTGTGGCTCGCGGCGAATCCGACGGAAGCCCGCGGGATCTCGCTGCCCAACCGGATGTCACCGATGCGGTGGAAGCGTCCGATCACCCCACCCATGAGGAAGTCGAGGCGGTCGCCACGGCTCAGCTCACCGGAGCGCGACCCGGCCGCAGCGGAGGCGCCGAACACGACCGGACGTACGCCCGCGAGGTAGAGCCACAACGACGAGTAGAGCTGTTCGTCGGCACGCGAGGTGGGGAACGCGAAGTGATGCAGGGGCGCGCCGTCACCGCTCGAGGCGAACAGGAAGTCCTGATCGTCGCCGGGACCGTAGGCGTCCGGGAATTTGACGCAGATGGTGCGCACGACGGCGGCTCGGCTGGTCGGTGCGATCCGGACGAAGGTGGTGTAGCGCCGCCCCGGACGCAGCAGTTGGGTGAGCCCGGGCAGCCGGGCCTCGTCGTCGAAGGTCACGTCGGCTTCGAAGACCGGACCGGGTTCGGCGAACACCCGCAGCGGGTCGCCGAGTACACCGGAGACCGTCGACCGGACAGTCGAGGGCAGTGTCGTGAGATTCTCGGCCATGTGGTGTGACTACCCACACATGGCGAATCTCAATATGACCCCCGTCGCCGTCCCACCAGCCATGCCGTACCGGACCCTTCGCCGGCAGCGACGACCTGGAGTTCGGCGAACGCGTCGCCGAGTGCGCCGGCGCGAACCCGGAACCGGCCAGGGGCGGCGCCGACTTCGCTCAGGGCGGCGATGGCCAGCAGCCCGCCGGGTGCCAGCCGGGCGATCAGTGCGCGGTCCAGGCGGGCGTCGCGGAACAGGTGGCACACGATGACGTCAGCCGGCGGCCCGCTGGGCAGTCCGCCGTCGAGGTCGGCCACCTCGAACGTGCACCGGTCGGCGACGCCGCGGCGCCGGGCCGCGGCGGTGGCGTGCTCGATGGCGACCGCGGAGACGTCGAGACCCTGCACCGTCATCCCCCGTTGCGCCAGCCACAGCGCGGCGCGCCCCTGTCCGCACGCGACGTCGAGTGCGAACCCGGTGGTCGGGAACGCGTCGGCGTGGGCGGCGAAGACATCGGGCAGTCCGACGGCCTCGGCCGGGGCGGGGCCGAGTCGGGCGTATCGACGGTCCCAGTGGGCGCCGTCGCTCACCGCCACCGCGACGTCACCGGTTCACGCGTCCGCGCCGCGGTCGCGGCCGAGCCTGCGCACATCCGCGCGGCCGTCACAGCCACGAGGAAGCCGCAGAACGCCGCCCACCCGACCGACCCGGCCAACCCCTCCTTGGCCATGAGCGCCAACGCCGCGCCGGCCGCGCAGACGAGCGCACCGGCGAGGGCCGACCGTGCCCCGGTGGCCGCACCAGAGTCGTCCCACCAGGGCAGCGGACGGTGCTCGAGCGGTGACAGCAGCCGGAACAGCGCGGCCATGACGCCGGCGAACACGACCGCCCGCAGCGCCAGCATCGGCCAGAAGTCCGGCGCGGCGACGTCGTACGCGTCGAGGCCCACCGCGTGCAGGGAGAACGCGGCGACCGCGATCGCGGGGATGTGCCAGAGGTAGATCGTCATGGCTCCCGCGTTGCCGGCGACGACGATGCGCCAGACACGTGGTCGCTGCGCCCACCGCCGGATCGGCGCGGCGACGGCCACGAACGCGCACGACATCCAGGTGCAGTGCAGCGCGAGCAGCAGTGTCGGCGGCGAGACGTTCGAGACGTGCTCGACACCGGTGACGACGATCGCGACCTCGTACGCGCCGGTCATCGCGAGCGCGCACTGCGCCGCCAGGGCCACCACACCGATGCACGCTGCGGCCAGGGGGCGGATCAGCCGGCGGGCGTAGGCGACCCCGATGGCCACGGGGATCAGCCAGACGACGATGTAGTTGGCCACACCGGCTTCCGGTGTACCGACGGCGAATCGGATGCCGTCGACCGCCCAGGCGGCGGCGAGCAGGGCGGTGACGACGACGCCGAACGCCCGGCCGGTCCGCAGGTGGGTCAGCGCAGGCACGAACGCGAGCGCGATCAGGTAGACCCCGAGGAACCAGAGCAGCGCGACGCTTTCCCGCCCGAGCGCGTCCGCCGAGTCCGCGCCGAGCAGCAGCCGCACCGCGACCAGAGCGGCGACCCACACCGCGAGGTACCAGAAGACGGGCCGGCACAGCCGTTGGGCCCGGGTGAACAACCAGGTGCCCCACGCTTTACCGGTATGCCAGCCGTAGGCACCGGCGGCCCCGCCGGCCAGGAAGAACAGCGGCATCACCTGTACGACCCAGGTGATGGGCGCGAGGGCGGGTAGCGCGCCCAGGATGTTGCCGATCCGCACTCCGCCGGAATCGATGGTCGCGAGCAGCAGCGCGCAGTGTCCGAACATCACGACCACGAGCGCGGAGAGGCGAGCGACGTCGACGGCGCGATCTCGCTCGCGAACGGTGGCGGAGTTCGGCATGTGTCCAGCATCCCCCGTGGGCGTGGCCGTTGGCTGAGTAGGACTACCCGAGATCCGAGTCCCGGTCGGGGAACGTGACGCCCAGGTCGGTGAGAAGGCCCCGCACGCGTTGCTCGATGTCATCGCGGATCGGCCGGACGGCGTCCACGGACTGTCCGGCGGGATCCGGCAGCTCCCAGTTCTCGTAGCGCTTCCCGGGGTGGACCGGGCACGCGTCGCCACATCCCATCGTGACCACGACGTCGGCGGCGCGGACGATCTCCTCGGTCCACGGCTTCGGGAACTCGCCGGTGATGTCGATGCCGATCTCCGACATCGCGGCCACCGCGGAGGGATTGATCCGGTCGGCCGGTTCGGACCCGCCCGACCATGCGATGGCGTGGCCGGCCGCCAGGTGACGGAAGAACCCGAGGGCCATCTGCGAGCGGCCGGCGTTGTGAGTGCACAGGAACAACACCGTCGGCCGGTGGTCGGTCATGACGCGCTCCGTGAGGCGGACTTGAGGTCGGGGTCGAATCGCCGCCGCAGTGTGAGGGACGCATAGACCAGGGCGACGAGCACGGGCACCTCGACCAGCGGCCCGACGACGCCGGCCAGCGCCTGCCCGGAGGTCGCCCCGTAGGTGGCGATGGCGACGGCGATGGCGAGTTCGAAGTTGTTGCCGGCGGCGGTGAACGCCAGCGTCGTCGTGCGTGCGTAGCCGAGGCCCAGCCAGGCGCCGACGAGATAGCCGCCGCCCCACATCACCGCGAAGTACACGAGCAGCGGCAGAGCGATACGGGCGACGTCGAACGGCCGGCTGGTGATCTGCTCACCCTGGAGGGCGAACAGGACGACGACCGTGAACAACAGGCCGTAGAGCGCCCACGGACCGACCTTCGGCAGGAAGACCGATTCGTACCAGCGTCGCCCCTTCGCCCTCTCCCCGAACCGGCGGGTGAGGTAACCGGCGATCAGTGGGATGCCGAGGAAGACCAGGACGGATTCGGCGATCTGCCATGGCGAGGTGGTGATCGCCGTCTGCGCGAGTCCGAGCCAGCCGGGCAGGACCGACAGGTAGAACCAGCCCAGAGCCGCGAACATGACGAGCTGGAAGACGGCGTTGAGTGCGACCAGGACCGCTGCCGCCTCCCGGTCACCGCAGGCGAGGTCGTTCCAGATGATCACCATGGCGATGCACCGGGCCAGGCCCACGATGATCAGACCGGTGCGGTACTCCGGCAGATCGGGCAGCAGCAGCCAGGCGAGGGTGAACATCAGCGCCGGGCCGAGCACCCAGTTGAGCGCCAGGGAACTGATGAGCAGCCTGCGGTCGCCGGTGACTTTGTCCAGCCTGTCGTAGCGGACCTTGGCCAGCACCGGGTACATCATGATCAGCAGACCGAGGGCGATGGGAAGCGAAACACCGTCGACGGCAACTCGGTTCAGCGCGGAATCGAGCCCCGGCACCATCCGGCCCAGGAGCAGACCGGCGGCCATCGCCACGCCGATCCACACCGGGAGGAGCCGGTCGAGCAGCGGCATCAGCAGCAGGGTGCGTCGACGCGACCCGAGCTGGATCCGAACGTCTCGGAGTCGGCGAGCACCGTGTAGACCTCCCACTTCTCGCCACCGGGACCGGTCACCCAGACCTTGTCCTGGGTGGCGAAACAGCAGGTGCTGCCGATCTCCTCGTCGGTGAACAGTCCCTCACCACTGAGTCGGGCGACCTCGCCGTGTACCGCGGCACTGCTGTCGACCTCGACGCCGAGGTGGTTGAGGGTGCCGCCCTTTCCGGGATTCTCGAGCAGCACCAGCTTCAACGGGGGTTCGGTGACGATGAAGTTGGCGTAGCCAGGCTTGACCTTCGCGGGTGGGGTGTTGAACAGCTTGGTGTAGAACGCGACGGCCTCGTCGACGTCGTCGACGTTGAGCGCCAATTGAACTCGGGACATGATCACCCTCCACTGGTGAGACATATATCGAATTGGTACCGGCGATGATGCCCACCTCTTTGACATAAGTCAATATGGATCGGAGAATCGGTGCATGCCAAAGGCGCTACCGGTCATCGACACGTCCGGGCCGATCTGCTGTGCGCCGGTGGCGGCCGGACCGATGAGCGACGCCGATGCACTCGAAGTGGCGCTGCGACTCAAGGCTCTCGCCGATCCGGCCCGGGTGAAGATCATGTCTCTGCTGTTCGGGGCGGCGGCGGGCGGTGTGAACAGCGGCGATCTCGCCACGACGCTGGGCCTGACGGAGTCGACCGTCAGCCACCACATGGCGCAACTACGAAAAGCCGGGATGGTCGAATCCGACCGCCGCGGCATGAACGTCTACCACCGCCCGCACCGCGATGCGCTCGGCGCGCTCTGCGCGGTACTCGATCCCAACTGCTGCAGGTGAACCGGACACGGCGAATTCGCCGAGAATGCCCGTGACCGCCCGACTCCGACTCTAAAGTCTGCTCATGGCCAGGACGATGCCGGCGAACGGGATGGGCAGGTGGTTGGCGCTCGCCGCCTCGCTCGCCCTGTCCGCGGGCATGGTCTACGCCGCCGACAGCGAGGCGCCCGAGGCGCCCCCGGCGGCGGCACCGGCGCCGCAGACCCCGGCGCAGGCGGCGACGCCGTCGACCGTCCGCCCCGCCGAGGCGGAACTGCTCGCGGCCAGCGCGCCCGTCGCCGCGCAGGACTTCAAGCTCGAGCTGCCCGCCGGCATCACACCGGAGGGCGGGCTGCAGGTGAAGACCATCTGGGTCGCCCGCGCGATCAACGTGATGTTCCCGGAGATCAAGACCATCGGCGGATACCGGCAGGATCCGCTGAAGTGGCACCCCAACGGGTTGGCGATCGACGTGATGATCCCCAACCACGGCACCGACGAGGGCATCGAGCTCGGCAACCAGGTGGCCGGCCTGGCGTTGGCCAACGCCAGGCGCTGGGGGGTGCTGCACGTCATCTGGCGCCAGGGCTTCTACCCCGGCATCGGTGCGCCGAGCTGGACCGCCGACTACGGCAACGAGACGGCCAACCACTACGACCACGTCCACATCGCCACCAACGGCGGCGGCTACCCGACCGGCCGCGAGACGTACTACCTCGGCTCGATGCGTCCGGCTCCGAAGGCCTGACCCGGCTCAGTGCGCGGTCCACCCGCCGTCGACCAGCAACGAGGTACCCGTCGTCAGTGACGACGCGGGGCTGGCCAGATAGGCGACGGCAGCGGCGACCTCGTCGACCCTCCCGAGCCTGCCCAGCGGGATCTCACCCAGCACCCATTCCCGGAACTCGGGCTTCGCGAGGCTCTGCGCGGTCAGCTCGGTTTCCACGAATGTCGGAGCGACGGTGTTCACCCGGATCCCCTCGCCGGCCAGTTCGAGCGCGAGCGCCCTGGTCATCCCCTCCAGGGCCCATTTCGAGGTGCAGTACAGGGTGCGTTGGGGACCGCCAACGTGACCCATCTGCGAACTGATCGAGACGATCGAACCGCCGTCCCCCTGGTCGCGCATGCGGGCAACCGCGTGCTGTGTCACGAACAGCGCGGCTTCCACGTTGACTCCCATGACCGCCGCGTATGTCTGGGGGGTGATGGCGTCGAGGAGCTGGGGGATGTTGCGGCCCGCGCTGTTCACGAGCACGTCGACGCGCTGCCCGGCCATCAGGGTGGAGACGAAGGCCGCGTCGGTCACATCACCGACGTGGACCGTGGCCGCTCCCCCGAATTCGCCCACGAGGCGCGCGGTCTCGTGGAGGGAGTCGGCGGTCCGACCCACCAGATGCGCGGTCGCCCCCAGCCGGGAGAGCGCGACCGCCGAGGCACGCCCGATACCCGATCCGGCGCCGGTCACCCACGCGTGCTTCCCGGCCAGCGACGCGCCCCCGACCAGGGCGTCAACGGCTCCGACACTCATTTGATGGCTTGGGGATTCACCGGCGAACCGACCGCCCCGGGAATCACCAGCGGTGGGCCGACGAGGAGGAATTCGTACTGGCCGTCCGCGGCGCAGTCGTCGGCGAGAGCGTCGAGGTACCAGATCTCGCCGACGAGCAGACCCATGGACACGATCATCACCAGATGAAGAGGCTGGAACGTGCCCTCGAGCTCATTGGGCCGGACCTCGGCGCCCCAGGTGTCGGTGGCGATTCCGGCGACCTCCTTCTCGTACAGCCAGCGCGCGACCGACAGCGACAGGCCGGGAGCATCACCGGCCGAGTAGCCGCCCCAGCCGGGCAGGCCGCGCCGCGCGGCCATGTCGCCGGTTCGGATCAACACGATGTCGCCACGCCCCACGGTGACACCGTGGACCTCGCACGCCTCGTCGAGATCCTCCGGGTAGATCGCCTCTCCCGGTTCGAGATGCGTCTTGCCCTTGACCCGCGGTATGTCGAGCAGGACCCCGCGCGACACGATCGTCGGCATGTGTTCGACCCCGCCGCGGGCGGCTCCCGATGAGGTCACCTCGCCCGCACTGAACCCGTTGAACATCTTGCCGTCCCGGAAGATGTGGCCGAGTGCGTCCCACTGCGTCCCGCCCTGCAGGAACAGGAACAGGCTGTCGTCGGCGAACCCCCAACCCAACGGATCGGCGCTGTAGGTCTGCGTGCCCGCCAGGTGGTCGGTGCCGGTCGCCGCCATCTGGTGCACGGGGTTGACGCGACCGAACGCACCGGTCTGCGGGCCGTTCCCGTCGAGCGGGAGTTGCAGCGAGATCGCCTTGCCGGTCCGGACGGTCGACGCAGCGGCGCTGATCACCTCAGGAGTGATGAAATTCAGTGTGCCCCTTTGGTCTTCACTTCCCCACCGGCCCCAGTTGTTGCAGGACTCGTACAGCTCGTGGAACAGCTCGAAGGTGATGGACTGCTGGCTGGTGGTCATCGTCGGCTCCATGTGTCGTGCGGTCGCAGATCAGCGCGTGCCAGCGAAATCTACGGCGCACGAATGGCCGCCGATTGCTCTCATAGACGAGAAGTCGACCCGATCCGCTCGCCTATCGGAGGAAGCGCGACTCCGGTCATCTGAGGAGCAGCTCGCACAGGAGCCGCTCCGCCGGATCGTCGAGATCCAGACCGGAGATAGCGCGGATGCGCTTCAACCGGTACCGCAGGGTGGTGACATGGATGTTGAGTTGCCGCGCGGCGGCCACGACGTTGCCGAACGCCGCCAGGTACACCGTCAACGTCGCGATGTAATCGGAGCCGCTGCCCGCGTCCTCGGCCCGCAGGCGTTCGAGCTTCGGATGGTCGATCGCACTCGATTTCACGAACTGGCCGACCCGTGACAACGCGATCCGCGCCAGCGCGTCGTCGAACGCGGTCACGGTCAAAGCATCTGCAGGTGAGCATGTTTCGAGGACCTCGTCGACCTGGCGACGAGCCGCGGGAATGTCCTGCAACCCGCCGACGGTGCGGCTGCGCGCGACGTGCACCCCGCGTCCCAGCAACGCCCGTCTGACATGCTCGCCCACCGCGGACGCCAAATCGCCGAGTCGGCGGTCCGAGGTCTCGGCGTCGTGGGCGAGCACGCAGTACACCGTGTGCCCGACCGTCGTGGTGGCGGCACGCCACCGGTACGACTGGCAGTACATGCCGACGGATTCGACGGTTCGGTTGCGGTCGAGATTGGTCAGGAGGGCATCCGGCGACGCGCGCAGGCCGAGGACGGTGTAGCGCGCGGCGGGAGACAACCCGTACTCCTCCGCCGTGGACTGCGGAATACTGCCGTTGTCCAGCAGAAGACGAATCTGCCTGTTCTGCATGGCCCGCCGCTGGAACCCGGCCTCCTGGTGCCGGAGAAGGAACGGCGCCGCGGTACGCGCGGCGGCGATCATCCGGTGCTCGATGTCGCCGGGCAGAGGTGTCTCACCCTCGGCCACCCAGAGCACCCCGAGCAGGAAGCGCTCGGCGCGGATCGAACACAGCAACCGTCGCCGTGCCTCGAAGGGCCCGTCCTCCACCGTGACCACTTCGTCGCTGCCGAGCAGCGTGTCGATGACGCCGAGAGACTCCAGGTGCCGCAGCCAGTCGTCGGGGATCCGCCGCCCGAGGATCGCGATGTCGCGGCCGCGGTCCACCTGCCCGGTCGAACTCGAATAGGACAGCACCCGGAACTTCGCGTCCTCGATGATCACGTGACCACCGAGCATCTCCGCGAGCGATTCCGCCACTCCGGCCAGATCCTCCAGTGCCACACCCGATTCCCGGATCTCTCCCGGATCGGCCCGCGGAATCAGGTCACGGACCAGGTCGGAGAGCGTCAGCCACGGGACCTCGGGCCTGCGCTCGAGCAGACAGACCCCGGCCTGGACGGCCGCGGCGCGAACCGGCCCGAGGGCATCGTCGGGGATCGGACCGAGGACCACCGCGCCGGCGCCCCTGCGGGCGGCCTGCGACACCACGTCGATCCAATCGACGGGAGTTCCGCCGATCACCAGGAGCAGATCCGGGCACTCACCCGATGACCCGTCGAACACCCCCACCGAGCGGATCCGGGCGTTCTCGTCCGCGGGCGGCGCCACCGTCGTCACCAGCTCGTCGCCGAGCAGACGACCGAGGTCCGGCGCCGGGATCCCGCCGACGAACTCACCGGCAGTCGGTGGATGCAGCGCCATGTTCATCCCGACAGTGTGCCGGAACCACCGCAGCGGCCGTTAACCGTTCCTAGCGTGCGAGCCTGCGATCTTCCTCCGATCGGAGCACCGCAGGCTCCTCGACGCCTCCTACACTTCAGCGAACCGGCACCGAACGCGCACCGCGCGTGCCACGAACGCGACCACGAAAGAGACCGGAATCCCACGTGACGACACCGCCCACACTCGCACCGGGCCACATCGACATCCATGCGCATCTGCTACCGGAGGACTGCTATTCGATTCCGGCGGCCGACGGTACCCGCGACCTGGTCGAGCGCACCGGTGACGAGCTGTATCTCGGCGACTTCCCCATCGCGGTGACTCGCGACCAGATATCGGGCGTACCGCGCATCCTGGCGGACATGGACGCCGAGGACATCGCGGTGCGGGTCGTGTCGGCGCCGCCCTATGCCTTCGCCGTCACCGCGGCGCCGGACGCCGCCGCGGAGTACGCGCGCCGGGTCAACGAGGGTCTCATGCGGATGTGCGAGAAGGATCCGGACCGGCTGGTGCCGCTGGGGGTCCTTCCGCTCCAGGATCGCCAGGCCACGGCAGCCGAAGTCAAAAGGCTTGTCGCGGAGGGGGTCCGCGGTGTGGCGGTGCCCCCGGTCGTCGGGTCGCTGACTCTGGGCGACCCGGAGCTGCACCATGTGCTCGACAGCTGCGCGGCAGCCGGATTGGCGGTGCTGGTCCACCCGACGCAACAGCCGCGACCCGGATTCAATCACCACTACCTCCAGAATCTGATCGGCAACCCGGTCGAATCGGCGACGGCTATCGCGTCGATCCTGCTCGGCGGCACCTTCGACCGCGCACCGGCACTGCGGATCGCGTTCGTGCACGGTGCCGGTGTGGCGCCGGCCCTGTTGGGACGGTGGGATCACGGGTGGCGGATGCGGTCGGATGTGTCCGCCGACAGCCCCCGACCTCCGAGCGAGGTGTTTCGCGACCACGTCTACGCCGATTCGCTGGCGCATTCGGTCGAGGCGGGCACATTGCTGTGCAGCACCGTTCATCCGGATCGCATCACCTTGGGCTCCGACTACCCGTTCGACATGGCCGATGCGCACCCGGTCCGCTCGGCGACGGCACTGGGACTCGACCGGGATGTCCTGCGCGCCAACGCGTTGAGGTGGCTGGACTGGTCGTGAGACCACCCTGCGGACCTCGACGGATCAGCCGGGACGGTGGTGCGACCCCCTGGTGACCATGTGGGGGTCGAGGGTGACGTCCCGGAATGGCGCGCCGGGATCGGCGATCCGGTCCACCACCAGATCGGCCGCGATCTGCGCCATCGCCGTGACATCGCAGCGGACGGTGGTCAGGTCGACCAGTTCCCACGACGCCATGGCGATGTCGTCGAAACCGATGACGGTCAAGTCTTCACCCACGCGACGGCCTCGAGCGCGCGCGGCGTTCAGCGCCCCGAGGGCGATCACGTCGTTGCCGCAGAAGACAGCCGTCGGGCGACGCCGGGTACGCAACAGGGCCGACGTGGCCTCGTAGCCGGTTTCGTAGGTGAACGGCCCACGGCGGACGCGTGCGTCCGGCAGGCTCACCCCGCGCTGGCTCAGCCCCTGCCGGAAACCGAGTTCGCGATCCCGGCCGGTGCTGGTATCGGCCGGGCCGAAGATCGCCGCGACATCGCGGTGGCCGAGTTCGGACAGGAATTCGGCGGCAAGCCGCCCGCCGGCGACGTTGTCGGCCGTGCTGCGGTCACAGTCGACTCCGTCGACGGAGCGGTTGACGAGTACGAACGGCACACCGCGGGCGCGCAGATCCGACGGTAGCCGCGATCCGAGGTGGGCCGTGGCGATGATCGCGCCGTCGACGACGCCGTGCGGCAGACTGTCCGCGGCGCCCGCCTCATCCGGTTCGGTCAACAAGATGGTGCGGAACCCGCGCTCCTCCAGACGCTTTCGCACCGGCTCGACCAGGGCTGGGTAGAACGGATTCGTCAGGTCCTCGGTGAACACCCCCACCGAGCGAGCCTGCCGGGTGGACAGGGACCGGCCCGCCTCACTCGGCACGTAGGACAGCGCCTGGGCGGCCTCGCGCACGCGGGCGACCGTTTCCGGCGAGATTCCCGGCACTCCCCGAAGCGCCCGCGACACCGTCGATTGGGAGACGCCGGCGATCTTCGCGACGTCATGACTGGTGAAGGCCACTCACGCTCTCCTGCCTACGTATGCACCGGCGTCAACCCGGTTCTAGGAATCTTCCCTGATAACCGCCGTGATTTCCAACGTCGTTGACTTTCGCATACGTATGCGAATATGGTCGCCGTCACATTCGTTTCCAGAAGGGGAGTCAACTCACATGGGCCAGGTACTCAAGGGGGCGGCGGTCAATACCGCAGGCGCTGAGCGCAATTCGGACGTCGTGTCGACCGTCGCGGACGTGATCGCCGACATCCGCCGACGCGGCGACGAGGCGGTACGCGATTATTCGGCGAAGTTCGACAACTGGAGCCCGGACAGCTTCCTGCTGTCGCCGGAGCAGGTCGAGTCGATCGTGTCGACGGTGCCGCGCCAGACCATCGAGGACATCGAGCTCGCACAACGCAACGTTCGGCGGTTCGCCGAGCACCAGTTGGCCTCGATCCGCGATTTCGAGGTGGAGACCGAACCGGGAGTGTTCCTCGGGCAGCGCAACATCCCGGTGGCCGCCGCGGGCGCCTACATCCCGGGCGGGCGCTACCCGCTCGTCGCGTCGGCGCACATGACGATCGTCACCGCGAAGGTGGCCGGAGTCGAACGGGTCACCGCCTGCACGCCGCCGATCCGCGGCGAGATCCCCGCCGCGACCGTGGCCGCGATGAGTCTGGCCGGCGCCGACGAGATCTACCTGCTCGGCGGCGTACAGGCGGTCGCCGCGATGGCCGTCGGGACCGAGACCATCGGCAAGGTGGACCTGCTGGCCGGGCCGGGCAATGCCTTTGTGGCCGAAGCGAAGCGGCAGCTGTTCGGCGAGGTCGGCATCGACCTGTTCGCCGGCCCCACCGAAACGCTCGTCGTGGCGGACGACACGGCCGATCCGTTCATCGTCGCCGTCGACCTGTTGTCGCAGGCGGAGCACGGACCGGACTCCCCCGCCGTCCTCATCACGACGTCCGAGGCGCTGGGACGTGAGGTCCTCGATCTGGTCGACGCGATCCTGCCGACGATGTCGACCCGCGACTACGCCGAGGCCGCGTGGCGCGACCACGGGCAGGTGATCGTCGCCGACAACATCGCCGAGGCCTACGAACTGGCCGACGAGTTCGCCAGCGAGCACGTCCAGATCCTCACCGCGGCACCACGCGACGCGTTGTCCGCGATGCGCAACTACGGCGCGATCTTCCTCGGCGAAGGGACGTGTGTTTCCTACGGCGACAAGGTGATCGGCACCAACCACACACTCCCCACCCGGGGCGCCGCCCGCTACACCGGCGGTCTGTGGGTGGGCAAGTACCTCAAGACGGTGACCTATCAGGAAGTCACCGACCGGGCCGCCAGCGCGGCCCTCGGCACGGTGCTCGGGCGGGCCGCGCGCGTGGAGTTCTTCGAGGGGCACGCGCGCTCCGGCGATGTGCGGGCGACGAAGTACGCCGGCGCCCCGCTGCCGTGGGCGCCCGACAGCGCTCCGGAGTGGGCAAAAGGGCACGTCAGCGGAATGGTGTGACGTCCGCCATGTCGTCCTCGTGAAAGTGATTGACAACACAAATGCCGATGTATACATTTCTCGCAGTTGGTAGACAAGGAGGCCAGATGGCATACACCAGCGCTGCCAGTCGCATCGCGGCGGAGCTGCGAATCGAAATCCTGCAGGGTCAGATCGCCCCGGGTTCGCGACTGTCGCAATTGAGCATCGCCGAACGGTTCGGCGTGAGTCGGATCCCGGTTCGCGACGCGCTGCAGATGCTCGCCGGAGAGGGATTGGTCCATCCCAGCTCCAACGCCACCGCGGTGGTCATCGGCATGTCGATTCCCGAACTCCAGGAGCTCTACGAGTTGCGGGAAGCCGTCGAGCCCCTGGCCACCCAGATCGCGGTACCGAAGGTGGGTAGGGCCGACATCCTGATGATGCGCAAGCAGATGACGGTCATGGAGACCAGTAGCGAGACGCCGATCTGGTTGGCCGCCAACGCCGACTTCCACGCGGCGATCTACAAGCGGGCCGGACGTCCCCGCATGATCGACCTGGTCGAGCAGCTACGCCGGCTCACCGATCGCTACCTCTACATGCATCTGGAGGTGATCGGACAGACCGAGCACCTGCACGCCGAGCACGCCGCCATCCTCAGCGCGGTGGAAAGCGGCGATCCGGCACTGGCCGCCCAACTCACGCGAGAGCATCTGGCCACCTCGCACGATTTCATCCTGTCTTACCTGTTGGAACATCCGTCCGCGACCGGTGGTGACGACCTCATCAGCTACCACGATCGCGATCAGCAAGAACCCGCGCCCACGGCAACGATGCCCAGGGGCGGCCGAGTGAAGGGAACACAATCGTGAAAGTACTGGGACGCCGTATCACGGCTGTGGTGGTCGCCGCCACGACCGCGCTCGCGATGTCCGGGTGCGTCTCCCGGCCCGATTCCGGTGGGAGCGAAGGCGAGGGCGGAACCATCCGGTTCACCTTCGCACCGGATCCGGTGTGGGACTTCATCACCGACCAGGGAATCCTCGAGGAGATGGAGGCCGAGTCCGGCATCAACATCGAGGCCTCGTCGACCTGGGACGAGTTCGGGGTGTTCGCCGGCGGGCACGCCGACATCGTCTCGTCCGCCTCGTACGAGGTGCCGGTCATCGAAGAGGAGACCGGTCGCGACACGATCATCATCGGCAAATACAACCTCGACCGCAGCGTCATCATCACTCGGGCCGACAATCCCGCGCAGAGCCTGGCGGACATCAAGAGCGAGGACGTCTCGGTCTACACCGCCGTTTCGGCGACGCTGCTGTGGGGCGCCTATACCAAGAAGATGCACGGCGTCGACTTCCGCACCGGCGGTGGCGATTACAACCTCATCGTCTCCGACCCCCAGCAGCAGGCCGATCTCGTGACGAAGGGTGAAGTCGCCGCGTGCGTGTGCCTGCCCGAATTCGCCGCGCCCGGCCTGCGCAGCGGTGAGCTCAAAGTGCTCTACGACGGCAAGTCCGCGGCGGACATGTATTCCGAACTGGTGGTCGAGGGCCACGAGGGGCCGATGATCAACGTCTTCCTGGCCGGCAACGAATGGGCTCAGGAGAATCCGGACAAGGTCGAGTTCTTCCTCGACGTCTGGCAGCGCGGCCTGGCGGAGTGGGAGGCCAACAAGGCCAAGATCATCGAGACCTACCCGCAGCACTTCGCGGTGGAGGCACCCGAGGACATCGCATTCGTGCAGGATTACATCGCCGACCACGACTGGTTCGTCCGCGACGTGCGGTTCGACCAGGCCTGGGCCGACAACGAAGGAAAGGTCTTCCCGTTCCTCAAGGAGACCGGCTTCATGAAGCAGGATCAGGCTCTGCCGAAGTTCCGGCCATCTGAGCGCGGCGGCCAGTCGTGACGATGACCACCGATCAAACGCAGAGCGCCGCCCCCGAATCGGGGGCGGCGCCCGCCAGCCCGCTGGCGGCGTCGGCACGGCGGGTCGGCCTCCACTTCGTGGGATACGGCCTGCTGCTGGCCATCTGGGCCTTCTGCTCGCTGGTGGTGTTCACCGAGTACGTGCTGCCGGCGCCGTGGACGGTCGGCGCCGAGATGTGGCACCTCGCCGCCGACGGGACCGCGTTCCTGCAATTCGGCTCGAGCATCGTCAAGATCGCGCTCGGCTTCGCCATCGGCACACTGTTCGGTGTTCCACTGGGTCTGCTGATGGGCCGCATCCGGTACCAGAAGTACTTCTGGCAGCAGCCGCTTCTGGTGCTGGGCAACGTGCCCGGTCTCGCGTTCGCCGTGTTCGCGCTGATCCTGTTCGGCATCGGGGCCATCGGGCCCATCGTGGTGGTGTCGTTCGTCGCGCTGCCCTACGTCGCCCTCAACGTCGCCCAGGGCGTCGAAGAGGTCGATCGCCGGCTGATCGACATGAGCACCGTGTACGGGCTCGGGCGTAAAGACGTCGTCAAGTCGGTCTTCCTCCCGTCGGTCATGCCCTTCCTGTTCGCCGCGCTGCGGTACGGCTTCGCGATGGCGTGGAAGGTGGAGGCGCTCACCGAGGTGTTCGGTGGCCGCAGCGGCATCGGATTCATGATCCGGCAGTCATTCCAGGAGTTTTCAGTCGCCGGCGTGCTGGCGTGGACCGGGTTCTTCGTGCTCTTCATCCTGTTGATCGAGCGAGTGATCCTGGCCCACCTGGAACAACGGTTCTTCGCATGGAGAGGGGGCCGCTGACATGAGCGCACCCGTGATCGACCGTGGCCACACGGTGACCGCACACCGCAGGGCCGTCCCCGGTTGGCTGACCGGCCCGGTCGGCGCCACCACGGCGGCGGGCGTGCTGTTCCTGCTGCTGTGGCAGCTCGCCGGTACCTTCGGCGACCGCATCCCCGGCCCCGTTCCGGTGGTCCAGGCCGCGATCAAGGAGATCGAGCGCGGCGAGTTCTTCTTCAACTTCGCCATCAGCATGCAGCGTTTCGTGATCGGGATGGTCATCTCGATCGTGCTCGGGATCGTGATCGGCCTGGCGATCGGGTCGTTCCGGATGTTCGACGACCTCTTCGGCGACGTGAACCTCGTGGGGCTGGCGATCCCGGCGGTGATCTGGGCGTTGTTGTGCGCCATGTGGTTCGGGTTCTCCGACACCGCGCCGATCCTCACGGTGATCCTGTCCGCCATCCCGTTCGTGGTGGTCAACGTCGCGGCCGGCGCGCGGTCGATACCGCCGGCGCTGCTCGACATGTCGCAGTCCTACGACGTACCCCCGACCCGCCGGTTGCGGCATGCCGTGCTCCCGTCGGTGACCGGCTACGTTGTGGCCGGTATCCGGTTCGGTGTCATGTCGGGCTGGAACGGGCTGCTCCTGTCGGAGTGGTTCGGTTCGGCAGACGGTGTCGGACACCGCGCGCGTTACTGGTACGACGCCAATCAGTTGCCCGGGTTCGTCGCGTGGATCGCGTTCTTCATCGCCTTCATGGTGCTCACCGACCGCGTCCTGCTCGAGCGCTTGTCCCGGCGTGCCTTCCGCTGGCGCGACGGCGAAGCCAAACCCGGCGAGCCCACCGCCGCGGCAGCGGCTTAGCAGTCACTGCGGCAGCCGCCGCGTAGCCCCGCACCCATCAAGGAGATTCACCCCCATGGCCAATGTCACCGTGACAGATCTGCTCAAGGTGTTCAGCACCCCCACCGGACCGCAGACCGTCATCAATCGCCTCAATTTCGAGATCGCCGACCAGTCCTTCGTATCCCTGGTGGGACCGTCGGGTTGCGGTAAGACCACCCTGCTCAACATCATCGCCGGGATCGAGGCCGCCACCTCGGGCACCGTCACCATCGGCGGCGCCGGCCAGTCGGCCAAACTCGCCTATGTGTTCCAGGAGCCGCGGCTGCTGCCGTGGCGGTCGATCTTCGACAACCTGATGTACGTCCAGCAGGTGCGCGACGATGCCGCCAAGCAGCGTGTGCACGAGGCGCTCAAGCGCGTCGGCCTCGGCCACGCCGAAAAGAAGTGGCCCGGACAGCTTTCCGGCGGGCAGCAGCAGCGCGTCGGTATCGCGAGGGCACTGTCGATCGAGCCGGACGTGCTGTTGATGGACGAGCCGTTCAGCCACCTCGACGCGATCACCGCGCGCGGTCTGCGCGAGCACCTCCAGGAGATCTGGGCGCAGACCCGCAAGACCGTCGTGTTCGTCACCCACGACGTCAAGGAAGCAGCCGAGCTCTCGGACCGCATCCTGATGCTGGCGCCGGGCGGCACCATCCACGAGGACATCACCGTCGATCTTCCTCGTCCGCGTAAGGCCTCCAATACCGAGGTCGCGGTGTTGGAGTCGTCGATCCTGCGCCGCTTCGAAGAGCTCGAAGCCAGCGCCCGTCAGCGTTCCGCGGTTCCCGCCAGCGCCTGATACCTGTCGAATCAGAAGGAAAAGCAAATTGTCTCAATCGGTTACATCTTCCGCTGTGGCCACGCCGGAGTCGCTCAACGGCGATCACGTGCACGGCCTGCTCATCGACGGTGAGCACCGCCCTGGTGGAGGTGAGATCCTCGAGGTGATCAACCCGGCCACCGCGCGGGTGTTCGCCCGCTGCCACAGTGCCAGCGCCGAAGACACCAATGACGCCGTGGTCTCCGCGCGGAAAGCGTTCGACTCCGGTGTGTGGTCACAGATGCCGATCCACGAGCGTTCCCGCATCCTCAATCGCTTCGGCGATCTGCTCGAGCGCGAGATGGACAAGCTGTACCGCTTGGAGGCCGACAACAACGGCAGGCCGATCACCGAGACCAAGGCGCAGATCACCCGGCTGGCCGAGTGGTACCGGTACAACGCAGCACTGCTGCTGGCCGGCCGCAATGCGGTGGTGCCGATGTCGGGTCCGTACCACTCCTACACTTCGCGCTTCCCGCTCGGTGTGGTCGCGACGCTGTCGTCGTTCAACCACCCGTTGATGATCGCGTCGAAGAGCGTGGCGCCGGCGTTGGCGACGGGAAACAGCGTGGTGCTCAAGCCTTCTGAGCAGACGCCGCTGACCGCACTGCTGATCGGCGATCTCGCCTTGGAGGCCGGCATCCCACCCGGGGTGTTGAACGTGATCCCGGGTCTGGGCCCGGTGGCCGGTGCGGGCCTGGCCGAACACCCGCTGGTGAACAAGGTCGTGTTCACCGGCGGCACCGAGGTGGGCCGGATCATCTCGGTCGCCACCGCGCGCCGGTTCGCCAGCTCGACGGTGGAGCTCGGCGGGAAGACCCCGGTTCTGGTGTTCGACGACATCGACCCCGAGGTGTCCTCACGAGGTGCGGCGTTCGGCGGGTTCGTCGGCGCCGGCCAGACCTGCATCGCTGGAACGCGAGTCCTGGTGCAGGAGAGCGTGTACGACGAGTTCGTGGCCGGTCTGGTCGCGCACGCGGAGAAGATCCGGATCGGCGACCCGAGCCTGGCCGACACCCAGCTCGGCCCGGTGATCTCGGATCGGGCCCGCAAGCGCATCCTCGACTACGTCCAGATCGGCATCGATGAGGGCGCGACGCTGGCCACCGGCGGCAAGTCCGTCGACGTTCCGGGCCTGGACGGGTACTTCGTGGCGCCGACGGTGCTTTCGAACGTGACCAACCAGATGCGGGTGGCGCGCGAAGAGATCTTCGGTCCCGTCCTCGTGGTGATCCCGTTCAAGGACGAGGCCGACGCCATCGCCATCGCGAACGATTCGCCCTACGGCCTCGGATCGTCGATCTGGACGCGCAATGTGGCGCGGGCACACCGGGTCGCCTCGAAGCTGGAGCACGGCATCGTCTGGGTCAACGACCATCACCGGCTCGATCCGTCGTCGCCGTGGGGCGGGGTCCGGGAGAGCGGACACGGCCGCGAAGGCGGCACCGAGTCGTTCGACGCCTTCACCCATGTCCGCGCGGTGACCATCCGCACCGCCCCCGACGACGTCGACTGGTACGGCGGGGTCGCCACGGAGAGGCTGAACTGATGACGGTGACCGACGAGATCGGCACCGTGCCGGGCCTGACGTTCGACCGCGACGGTGCTGTGCTGACCGTCCGGCTGGGCAGCCCGGGCGGCAACCTCATGACGATGGACATGTGCGACACCCTCGCCGGGGTGCTCACCGCGCCGCCGGCAGGGGTGCATGTGCTGGTGATCGCCGCCGAGGGCGACACCTTCTGCATGGGCCGCGAGCGCACCGCTGCGAGCCCCGACGACCTGCCCACCGAGGTGCGCCGCCTCATCGCGGTCAACGAGGCGCTGGCGGCCACGCCGCTGGTGACGGTGGCCCGCGTGCACGGCGACGCGGCAGGGTTCGGGGTCGGCCTGGCCGCGCTGTGCGACGTCGCCGTCGCGACCCGGGCGGCTCGGTTCAGTTTCCCGGAGGTGCGCATCAACCTGGCGCCCGCGCTGGTGCTGGCGTGGCTGCCGCACATGGTGGGTCAGCGGGCCGCGTTCTGGCTCACGGCCAGCGGGTTGCCGGTCTCCGGGGACGAGGCCGTTCGCCTCGGCCTGCTCAACGAGGTGGCCGAGGATGTCGATGCCCTCGACGCCGCGGTGGCGGAAAAGGTTTCGGCGCTGTTGGCCGGCGAGCCGCGGGTGCACAAGGAGATCAAGTCGATGCTGCGTTCGGTCGACGCGCTGTCCGTGCCGCAGGCCTACGAGTTGGCCGCCGACCGCCTGGTGCTGGGCTCGCTGAAGCGGCTGCACATCCCCGGCCACTGAGTTCGGTCACGGGGGAAGCCGGCGCTTGCGGCTTCCCCCGGTGACGTTCGGTCTCCTCCGGCCCGCACATCCTCAGGCCGGAGGAGGATGGCAACGATGACCGCGAACACCGATGGACCTCCCGAGGGCAGTGACGTCATCGTCGTCCCCCCGGGCGAGCGGATGTGGCGCAGACTGCTCACGGCCGCCGCGGACAATCTCGAGCCGCTGATGAAGGTGTACCGGCCCTACGTGGACGGTCTGGACAACCTGCCGGCCGACGGCCGCTTCCTGATCGTCGCCAACCACACCCAGATGTCGATGGCCGAGATCGTGATGATCCCGTATTACGTGCGCCATACCATCGGCAAGCAGGTCAGGCCGCTGGCCGACCGGCAGTTCGGCAGGGCCAGGGGGTTGCAGGCCGATCTGATCGCCGCCTACGGCGCGGTGGTCGGCTCCCCCGAGACGGCGGGCGCACTCATGCGTCAGGACCAGACCATCCTGGTCTTTCCCGGCGGTGGCCGCGAGATCGCAAAGTTCAAGGGCGAGGAATACCGGTTGCGGTGGGACAACCGCTCCGGCTTCGCCCGCCTGGCCGCCGATCACGACTATCCGATCGTCACCGCGGCACTGGTCGGAGCAGACGACGTCTACACCAGCCTGTTCACCCGCGACAGTGTCTTCGGCCGGTTCAGCGGCTGGCTCGGCCGACGCACCGGCGGGCCCCCGGATATGGCCATGCCGCTGCTGCGCGGCGTCGGCCCCACCCTCATCCCCCGCCCACAGCGGATGTACCTGCGTTTCGGGCCGCCCATCAGCACATCACTTCCTGACGGCATGGAGCGGGAGGCGTGGATCCCGAAGGTCAAATCTGAGGTGCAGGCGCAACTGGAAGCGGAACTGGCCGACCTGCAACGAATCCGGAGCACTGACCCGTACCGGGAGCTCAATCCGCTGGCCTGGCGCTCCGCGGTCATGCCGTGAGAATGCGGGACGACGTCAGCGGGCCAGCATGGAAGCGACCGCGCGGGCCTGGTTCGTCAGGGCGGCACACATTCTGTTGAGGTTCACGACTCCGAAGACGATCCCGGACATCACCCGGCAGGCGCTGCCGGTTCCCGGAGGGGCCGTGGACCTCGGAGAGAGGGCGTAGGCACCACAGACGGGCCAGGCGCCGATGCCCTGAGTCCGCAGCACCCGCTCGGCGATGAGGATCTGGTACTCGCGCGACGTTCGCTCCGGAGAGCCGACCCCGCCGTGCTCCTTCCACGTGGACGGCAGGAATTGCAGGCCACCGTAGAACCCGTTGCCGGTGTTGATCGCCCAGTTGCCGCTGGATTCGCACTGCGCGATCGCATCCCAGTTCACCGTGCTGGCATGAGCGTTCGGTGTGGCCACCGCGATCGACGTCGCGGACAGCGCCGCCGCGGTCAGGGCCACCCCTACTCCCTGTCGCATCTGCACGAAAACTCCTTCTCGGCCGGATGACCGCCATTGTTACTGCTGATATCGCAGTGAACCCTGTGGAGATCGTGATAGATGTTCACAACATTTCGATCACCGGTCGCTGGTGGCCTCCGCCCGGTCCCGGCGTTGGACGAACCACCACAGCACCACGCCCGCTGCCAGGATCGACAGGGCTATGCCCAGCTCCAGTACCCCGCCGTAGCCGGTGATGGAGAAACCGGTGGCCCCGACCACCAACAGCACGACCAGCAGAGCCGCCAAGGCGATCGACAGTGGCACGAACACCTGTGGGAGACGGATCGGACGCGCCGCGTCCGGCCGGTCCTTGCGGAGCAACGCGAAACCGGCCACGGCCAGCACGTGGGCGAGGATGTAGCCCAGGTTGCCGGTCACGATGATGGCCAGCGGCTGCTGGAGGACCACCAGCAGAACGACGTTGAGGACCAGCATCACGTTCAGCGCGCGGACGGGCACACCCCGGCGGTTGAGCTTGCCCATCGAACGAACGGTGATGCCCTCCTTGCCCATGTTGAACAGCACCCGCGAGGCATCGGCGACCGAGGTCAGCATCACCAGCAGCAGGGATGCGATGAGACACAGCACCATGACGTCCGCGCCCGCACCGGTCAGCTGGGAGAAACTGGCCACGAAGAACGTCGAGGGATCCTCGCTGATCGCCTGCTCGCCGGCGAATCCGCCGAGGGTGAGCGGAACCAGGAAGAACACGCCCAGGCAGAACAGCGCCGAGGCGCGTATCGCTCGCGAGGTGTCCCGGACCGGGTCGCGGTACTCGGAGGCGAAGGTCGCACACACCTCGATTCCCAGGGTCGTCCACGCCATCACGTACAGCCAGACGATGGCGGTGTGGAGTCCTTCCAGCCCATGCAGGTTCCACGTCAGGTCCATCGGTGCCCAGTCGGCGTTGAACAGCGGGAAGACGATGAAGACCACCAGCGGGACCATCAGGATGGCCCCGGTCACATAGACGAAGGCCATGGTGACCCGCACACCGACGACGTTGATGCCGTACAGCAGGAAGATGATCGCCAGGCCGACGAGGATCGGGAAGCTCAGGTGCAGCGGCCCGAAATCCACCGACCACTGTTGGTCGGGGAACCACTGCGACTGCACGAGCAGGCCGGTCAAGGAACCGTAAGTGGCCAGATTGGATCCCCACGGCAACCAATACCCGACCCCCGCCAGGGGCGCGAACCACGGCACCCGCTTCTTCCATGCCTCGGCCGCATACCCGGAGATGCCGCCGGATGCGTTGGGGAACATCGCGGCCAGCTCGATGTAGATCCAGTTCACCGCCAGGGAGATGGCCATCGAGATCGCCCAGAGAACCGCCGCGCCCCATCCGCCGAGCCCGGCGATCGAGGCGCCCAGCGTGGCGACCAGCGCGGCCGGCATCGTCATCGCCATCGCGAAGCCGTCGAACCAGCGCATCTTGCGGGGCAACACCTCGTCCACCGAATGCAGCGCGGTGACATCCTCGTTGGTCGCCATGTGTCAAAACCTCCAGTGCGCCGCGCGTGCTCGCGGCTCGCATTCGTGGATTGCGTGGCGCCGACGGGACTTTCGTCGTCTCGTAGCGCCGGTCACACGGTAGACCCTCGCACGCAGTTCCGCAGCGCAACGTGAAAAAATATGTGCCGCAACATTTTTGACTGATTTCCGGCATGCGGAAACCTCCGAGCGAACCAGTCGGCCACCACTCGGAGGTTGCGCGCGGTATCGGTCAGCGCGCCGGAATCACGACCCTTTCGGTTCGATCACTCTGCTGCACTGAGACTTTCACGCCGGACGGAAGGAATCGTGCGCCACACGGGAAGCGTGTTTGACCATGATGTGGCGGGCGACGGTGTACTCGGCCACGGCGGCCTGGCTCATGTCCTTGCCGAAACCGCTGGCCTTCACACCACCGTGCGGCGCCTCCGACGCGATCGGCAGGTGGTCGTTGACCCAGGTGACGCCCGCCTCGATCGCGTGCGAGACGCGCAGTGCGCGCGCCACGTCCCCCGTCCACACCGATGACGCCAGGCCGTACCGGCAGTCGTTGGCGAGCCGGATCGCGTCGGCCTCGTCGCGGAACGGCAGGGCGACCAGAACCGGACCGAACACCTCGTTCTGGACGATCTCGGCGGACTGGTCGGCGCCGGTGATCAGCGTCGGCGGGTAGTAGGCCCCGTCGCCGTCCGGGACGACACCACCGGTACGCACCGTCGCGCCCGCCGCGACGGCACGTTCGACGAAGCCGTGCACCCGATCACGATGCTCGGTGCTGATCAACGGGCCGATATCGGTGGCGGCGTCGAGGGGATCGCCGACCCGAATGCCCTTGAACGTGGCGGCGAGTCGGTCGACGAGATCGTCGAACACGGACTCGTGGGCGTACACCCGGGTGGCGGCGGTGCAGTCCTGCCCGGAGTTGTAGGTGGCGCCCATCGCGATCCCGTGCGCGGCATCGTCGAGATGCGCATCCTCGAACACCAGACACGGTGCCTTGCCGCCGAGTTCGAGGTGCACCCGCGCGCCGCGAATCGCGGCGGTCGACATCACCTGCCGGCCGGCGCGGGTGGACCCGGTGATCGAGATCAACTGCACCCGTTCGTCGGCCACCAGCGCCTCGCCGACTGTGTCATCACCGGTCACCACCTCGAGGACGCCGGGCGGGATACCGGCTTCCACGGCGAGTTCGGCGATGCGCAGCGTGCTCGACGGTGTCGTCGGGGCCGGTTTGACGACGATGGTGTTGCCGGCGGCCAGTGCCGGACCGATCTTCCACAGGCCCATGATCAGCGGGAAGTTCCACGGTGCGATACCGACGACCGGCCCCACCGGGCGCCGGACGATCATCGACGTGTAACCCGTGCTGAGCACACCGGCGCCGGTCTCCTCCAGCGAGCGTCCAGCACCGGCGAAGAATCGCAGGTTGTCGGTACCGAACGGCAGCTCGCCGTCGCGGAAGACCGCTTCCGGCTTGCCGGTTTCGGCGACTTCGAGCGCGGTGAGTTCGGCAGCGTGGGTGTCGATGAGGTCGGCCCACCGCAGCAGCGCCCGCGCGCGTTCACCTGCGGTGCGTCCCGACCACTCCGGGAACGCCTCGGCGGCAGCCGCGACGGCGTCGGCGGCCTCGTCGACCGTCGACTCCGAAACCGTAACGGTGGGTTCACCGTTCGCCGGGTTCACCAGCGCCCGCTCACCGCCCGACCCCGGGAGCCGCTGTCCCCGGTGGAATCGCCCTGCGGTCATGTCCTCGCTCCTCAACTGTTGAAGCCCACACCGAACCGGTCGAATGTGCGCAAAAGCAAACCCCGACGGCCCGTTTCGTCCTCACGAGCCAGGGCGGCACGGGTCAGCTCGACGGCGGGCCAGCGCAGCGGTTCGGGCGGGAACGGCACCGCGGTGCCGGTGATGGCCTTGAGCCGGGTGCGTTCTGTCTCGCGCCCGGCAAGTAGGTCGAGTGCCACCTGGGCACCGAATCTCGTCGACGCCACACCGAGGCCGGTGAAGCCGACCGCATAGGCCAGCCGGCCCTGCATGGCGGTGCCGAAGATCGGGGTGAACCGGCTGGTCGTGTCGATCACGCCGCCCCAGCGGTGGGTGAACGGGACCTCCGCCAGTTGCGGGAAAGTCTCCCGGAAGTGGCGCGCCAACAGCCGGTGCGACCGGTCGCGTAGCTCGAGATCCGGGCTGACGGCGTTGCCGTAGTGGTAGATGGCGTCGTATCCACCCCAGATGATCCGATCGTCGCGGGTTCTGCGGAAGTAGTGGAACTGGTTGCCCGCGTCGGTGAGTCCCTGGTTCTGCGACCAGCCGATGGAGTCCAGCTGCGCGGCGCTCAACGGTGCCGTCGCCAACACGTAGTCGTAGACGGGCAGAATCCATGCGCGCAGCCGTCGCAGCAGCGGCCGATAGGCGTTGGAGGCCAACAGGACCTGTGCGGCGTCGACGGTGCCGTGCTCGCTGCGGACGGTCACCCCGCCGCCATCGCGGGTGATGCCGGTCGCCGCGGACTGCTCGAAGATCTTGGCGCCCATGCCTTCTGCCACACGGCGCAGGCCGAGTGTCAGCGCCATCGGGTCGGCCAGGCCGCCGCGCATCGACCGGAGCCCGCCGAGGAATGCCTGCGAGTGGATGTCGGCGCGCACCTCGTCGCGGTCGAGGAAGCGGACCTCCTCGCCGTAGCGGGCGTGGGTCGTCACGGCTCTGCGCAGTGCTTCGTACTCGTGCGCCGTCCTGGCCAGCGTCGTCTTGCCGACCAACCGTAGATCGGCGTCGATGCCGTGTTCGTCGAGGAATGCCGCGATCTGCTCGACGTTTCGCCGGCCGAGGCGCTGCAGCTCGTCGAGTTCGTCCGGCCACATCGCCTCGCCGTGAGCCAGGCCGTGGGTCAGCGATTCGGAGACGAACCCGCCGTTTCGGCCCGACGCGCCCGAGCCCACCCAGTCCTGTTCGAGCACGACGACCCGGCGCGACGGGTCCTCGGTCAACGCCTCGATGGCGGCCCACAGACCGGTGTATCCGGCCCCGACGATGGCCAGGTCCGCGGGCACCCGGCCGCGCAACGGCGCGGTCTGCGGACCGGTCCGGAGTCCGTCCCACCACACCGGGCGCGGTTCGGCGTCGCGCAAGTCGTCCGTCATTCGGACGATAGTTGCACTGCCGTTCAGAGAACACAAGGCCAGAGTTTGCATGTCAGCGGCGTTACGAATGTAAAAATTGAGCTTCAGTTCAAAGTTTTCCTTCCCGAACCACGACTTTCCTGGCACAGTGACCCACGACGTATTCCGAGGAGATGCCTGTGCCCGTGAGCCGCACGGAACGACGCGCGAAGCTGTTGCACGCCGCGCAGCGCGCCGTGATGAAGCATGGCGCCGACGTGCAGCTCAATCAGGTCGCGGCCGAAGCCGGCCTGACCTCCGGCGCGGTCCTCTATCACTTCCCCGACGTGCAGACACTGCTCGTCGAGGCCAACCGCGCCGGTATGGAGCGGTTCTACGACGACCGACTGCGCGCGATCGAGGGCATCGCCGAACCAGACCGCCGCCTGGTGGTCACCATCGAATCGGGCCTGCCCGTCGACTCCGACGATCCGGCGGTGAAGCTGCTGTGCGAGCTCGGCGGCGCGGCCGGGCGTTATCCCGCATACGGTGTCCTGCTGACCGCGCTCTTCGATCGGCAGGTGGCGATGTACCAGGTGATCCTGGAATCCGGTGCCGCCCAGGGCGTTTTCACCCTGACGTCACCCTCGTTGGCCATCGCGCGAAACATCGTGGCACTCGAGGACGCCTACGGATACCGCATGGTGGCCCGTCATCCCAGCCTCGACGCCGACGCCTCGATCGAGCAGATCCTCGACTACGCACGGGTGGCAACCGGCCACCCCCTCCCCCGCCGCGAGCCGGGCGAAAGGACACCACGATGACCGGATCCCTCAGCAAGCCTCTCACCATCATGTTCTGGCCGGAGTCCGCCTACGGACCCACCAACCAGTGCATCGGCGTCGCGGCGAAGCTGCGCGAGCGTGGCCACCGGATCGTGTTCGCCGCCGAGTCCTCCTGGGCCGGCAAGATCGCCAAGTACGGTTTCATCGAGGAACTCGTCGACCTGGCGGAACCGGTCGAGGGCGCCGACGAAGGCGACGCCGGCCAGTTCTGGACGGACTTCATCGCCGAGACCGCGCCCGAGTTCGCCAAGCCGACCATCGAGCAGCTCGAAACCTTCATCAAGCCGACCTTCCAGGCGCTCATCGACGGCGCCAAGTACTGCGAGCCCCGGCTGCGCGAGATCATCGCCGAGCACCGGCCCGATGTCATCGTCGAGGACAATGTCGTCCTGTTCCCGGCGCTCACCACCGCGGGTAAGCCGTTCGTGCGCTTCATCTCCTGCAGCCCGCTGGAAGTACCCGGACCCGATGTGCCACCGCCGTTCTCGGGGTTGCCCAGCGATGACCGGTCCGGCTGGGACGCCTACCTCGCCGAGTTCGACCGCGCACTACGTCCCATGTGGGCGGACTTCGACGCCTGGGTCCGCGAGCAGGGCGCCCCGCCGCTGCCCGAACTGGAATTCATGCCCCGCGAGAACGCGGCCTCCATCTACATCTACCCCGCCGAGGCCGACTACACCGAGAAGCGTCCGCTCGGCGAATCGTGGGTGCGGGTGGACTCCAGCATCCGGGAGACCGATGAGGACTACGTCGTGCCCGCCTCCGTGGCCGACCGTCCAGAGGACAGCGCCCTGGTGTACCTTTCGCTGGGTTCTCTTGGCGGCGCGGATATCTCGCTGATGCAGCGGCTGATCGATGTGCTGGCGACCACCCGGCACCGCTTCATCGTGAGCATGGGACCGCAGGCCGACAAGCTCACCCTCGCCGAGAACATGGTCGGAGCGCAGATGCTCCCCCAGACCAGGATCATGCCTCTCGTCGACGCAGTGATCTCACATGGCGGCAACAACACGACCACCGAAGCGCTGCACTTCGGCAAGCCGCTGATCGTGCTCCCGCTGTTCTGGGACCAGTACGAGAACGCCCAGCGCATCGACGAATTGGACCTCGGTGTGCGGCTGGAGACCTATCACTTCACCGACGACGAGTTGACCGGTGCGCTGGAGCGCATTCTCGCCGACGACGCTCTGCGCGAGCGGGTTTCCCACATCGGCGAACAGGTCCGCAAGCGCGACGGGCTGCGCCTGGCCGCCGACGTCATCGAACGTGTCGGACACGAACACCGTTCCACGCCCGCCTGACTGTGCCCTTGACCGACACCGACCTGGACCCGATCGACCTGCTGCGCCTCGGCGATCGGCACGCGCTGGCCATCGTCGACCGGGACGGCACGCTCTCGGCGGTGCCCGCCGTCGCCGAGGGCGACCGGTGGCGACGGGCCGGCTCCGGTGACGGGGCGGCTGAGGCGCTGCTGCGGTTGCTCGCTTGCACACCGGGTCGTTCGACGCACAGACGGTTCGAGGTGGTGTCCTGGACCGGCGGGCCAGCACCGGAAACCGAACGTCCCGTCACCGTCGATCAGACCAACGAATCGATCATCGTCGGCGATCTCGCGGTGGTGAAGTGGGCCATCCACCTCGAACCCGGCCCGCATCCGGCACCCGGCCGGCTGGCCGCCCTGACCGCGGCGGGGTTCACCGCGATGCCGACACCGTGGGGGGTGGTCACCTGGACACCGCGCGACGGTGCCGAGACCCTGGTCGTGACCGTCACCGGCTACCTGCCCGGCGCCGTCGACGGCTGGACCTGGGCGGTGGAGTTGTTCAAAGACGCCGCCCGGTCGGGCGATCACGCCGCGGTCATCGGTGTCTGCGCCACGCTGGGGACGGTGGTCGCGGACATGCACGCCGCGTTGGCCGCCACCGTGACGACCTCGACGCGCACCGACGCGCAGCGCTGGCGCGACGGCGCGTTCGCGACCCTGGCGGCGGCACGCCAACTGGCCCGCCCGGGCAGCGCCCAGCTGCTAGCCGACCACGACGAGCACATCACGGCCGTCCTGGACCGGCTGTCCACGCTGGTGGGCATCCCGATCCTGAACGCGCACGGCGATCTTCACGTCGGTCAGGTACTGCGGACCGGCGACCTGTTGGTGATCACCGACTTCGACGGCAATCCGGTGCTTCCGCCGGCTGAGCGGATACTGCCGGTCCCGGCGGCGGTCGATGTGGCGGGCATCCTGCAGTCGCTGTCCCACGTCGCGATCGTCGCGGCCGAGCGCAGTGAACTCACCCCCGAGCACCTCACGCCGGTCGATGCCGATGCCCGGGCTGCCCTGCTGAACGCATACCTGCACAGGCTGTCCGAGACCGGGCACGCCGATCTGCACATCGCACACGCGCTGGGCGCCTTGCGGCTGCAGCAGGTGCTCCGCGAGGTCGTCTACGCCGGCCGCCACCTGCCCCGTTGGATGTATGTTCCCGACGCGGCGCTACCCGCCCTCCTCCGAGAAACGAGCCGATGAACCCCGACGATTTCGCCGCCGACCTCGCCCGCAAGCCGGACGTGCTCTCGAAGCTCGCCGACTCACTGGCACAACACAATCCGTGGTCGCGGGCGTTGCCCGCCGAGGTGTCCCGTGTCGTGTTCGTCGGCATGGGCTCGTCGGCCTACGCCGCCGGGGTCGCCGCCGCCCGGCTGCGCGCCCGCGGTGTCTGCGCCGTCTCCGAGCTCGCGTCCTCGGAACTGCTGCCGGTCTGGGGTCCGGGCACCCTGGTGGTGGCGACGTCGGCGTCGGGCGGTTCGGTGGAAACCCTGGACGCGCTGGAGCGAATCGATCCCGCCGCGACCACCGTGGCGCTGACCAACACCGCCGAATCGGCGATCACCGAGCGCTGCGATGCGACGGTCGAGCTGCTGGCCGAGCCCGAGGTCGGCGGGGTGGCCTGCCGCAGCTACCAGCACACCCTGGCGATGCTCATCGCGCTCGAATGCCAGTTGACCGGGACGCCCACCGACGACCTGGTCGCCGCGATCGGAGCGGCCGCGCGGGCCAGCGATCACCTGCTGTCCACCGAGAACGACTGGCGCCCCGAGGTATCCGAGCACCTGCTGGGTCCGGTCGAGACGCATCTGTGCGCGCCGGCGCACCGACTGTCCTCGGCGCAGCAGGGTGCGTTGATGTTCCGCGAGGGTCCCCGCCGCTCGGCGATCGGTTGCGAGAGCGGCGACTGGAGCCACGTCGACGTCTACCGCACGAAGAACACCGATCTGCGGATGCTGGTGTTCGCGGGGTCGAAATGGGAGGCCCAGATGGCCGAATGGACGGGGCCCCGCAGCACCCGCGTGATCGGCATCGGCGGAGTAGTTCCCGGCTCCACCGGCACGGTGCGCTATCCCGGCGACGATGTCGATGACGTCCGGCTGCTCACCGAGACGCTCGTGCCCGAGCTGGTGGCAGCCCGGGATTGGCAAGCCGGAATTGTCTACTCACGTTCCGACCGGAACTAGCAGGCCGGCACCGCCCGTACCTGAGCCACCCGATCAGGCCGCCTTCCCCGCGGTGCGGACCTGCGCGCAGGCGCGCTCGAAGCACGCCCACTCGGCCGGGCTCGGCCGCTCACCCGCGTCTGAGACTGCCGACGCGCTGACCTCCGGACTCGGCAACCCGTCGGCGACGAACAACTCGGCGAGCCGACTTAGCTGGCCCGCAGGGCTGTCCTCGTAGCTCTGGAAGACCCGCTTCTTCAGCCATGCGTGAGCCTCACCGACGCCAGAGTCGACATCGAGTGCGGGGGCGGTGATGAACGAGCCACAACGGCGCAGCTGTTCCTCGTAACGGTCCTGCCAGAACTCGGTCTGCCACCCCGGCCACAGCTCCGGCAACCAACGCAGGAGCCCGGGAATCGGGTTGGTCACCCACAGCCCTACGGTCTTGTTGGGCACATCGATGTGGACGCCGCTCTCGGGCACGATCCCCAGTTGCAGGGATGGCTGGCCGGCACCGGGCAGCATGTCGAGCAGTTGCGGACCGTGCCAGGCGGCACTGCTGCCCCACCACAGTGGCCAGGCCCGAACCGTGCCGAGTTCGTTGATGACGGTGACGAGGTGATGCAAGCGATCGGTGTCCCCCGCCAGTTTCACCTCGGGGCGAGAAGGCTCGTCCCGCAGAGGAATAGGAACGCCGACTGATGCGGCGATCTCAGCGGTCGCACCATACGCCCAGGAGATCGAGTAGCCCGGCCACACGATTCTCAACACTTCGAACATCGCCCGACGCTCGTTCATCGTCGTCATGAGTTCCTCGCCGAAGAACAACAGCCGGCGCGCAACGAGGTCCAGCAACAGACCACCGTCCGACCACAGTTCGTCAGTCCAGAATTCACTGGTCTTTTGAGCGAGGATGTAGCGCTTGGCCATCTCCGGTCCCGCAAGCAAGGCGTCGAGCATCCGGCATCCCGCCCAGTGCGAGTACCGCAGTTGCCAGCCGTTGTGATCCACCAACACGATGTTGGCCCGATTGCCCATGATTCCCCTTCCGGATCCGCGCCGTCGAGCGACGGCGCTCAGCTTGTCCGCAGTATTCGCCTGCCCTCCGACAGCTCCCGGCCTAGCCGGCCTCGGCGCGAACTCTGGACGGTTTTGTCGGTGGTCGAATGTATGTTCGAAGCATGTCGAGCAACGACCTGCAGGCCGCGGTGACCGCGCTGCGTGCCGCCTTCGACGAGGTGGCCGCCTGTGATGTCGACTTACTGGACCAACCCGAACTCGTTGCGGCCCTTGATGAGCTGGAAACCCTGTGGTGCCAACTGCCCACGATGAGCCACCGCTTGCTGGCCCGCCTGCAGACCGAGGCCACACCGCGGGAAATGGGCGCCAAATCGTGGAGAGAGGTGCTCTCGGTCCGCTGGCGCATCTCGACCAGAGAGGCCAATCGCCGGCTGACCGAAGCGGCCCTCTTGGCGCCGAGGCAGCCGTTGACCGGGCCCTCCCTGCCGCCGGAGTTGCCCGCCACTGCCGTCGCCCAAGCGCACGGGCTCATCAACAGCGAACACGTCGAGGCCATCCGCAAAGCCGTCGACAAACTGCCCGGCTTCGTCGACACCGCCACCCGCGAGCAATTCGAAGTCCACCTCGTCCGCACCGCCGTCGGCGTCGGCCCCAAAGAACTCAAAGACGCCGCCGACCTCACCCTGTTTCTGCTCGACCAGGACGGTCCCGAACCCGATGACCGCGAACGGGCCCGCAAGCGTGGCGTGTCGCGATCCAAACAGCGCGATGACGGGATGGTCGATCTGCGCGCCACGCTGACCCCGGAAGCGTGGGCGGTGTGGGAGGTGCTCTTCGCCAAGTACGCCGCACCCGGCATGTGCAATCCCGACGACCCCGAACCCTGCACCTCAGGAACCCCGTCACAAGCCCAGATCGACAACGACCACCGCACCCTGGCCCAGCGTCAACACGACGCGATGGTCGCCGTGGGCCGCATCGCCCTGATGAGCGGGGAACTCGGACACCTCAACGGACTGCCGGTCTCGATCATCATCCGCACCACCCTGCAAGACCTGGAGTCGCGCGCCGGAGTCGGCACCACCGGCGGCGGCACCGTCGTGCCGATCGCCGACGTCATCCGGATGGCCAGCCACGCCCACCACTACCTCGCGGTGTTCGACGGCGCGACCGGATCAGCCCTGAATCTGTTCCGCACCAAACGCATCGCCTCCCCCGCCCAACGGATCATGCTGACCGCGCGCGACGGCGGCTGCACCAAACCCGGCTGCACCATCGGCGCCTACGGCTGCCAAGCCCATCACGTCGACACCGACTGGTCAGCTGGCGGCAACACCAACGTCGACACCCTCGGCCTCGCCTGCGGACCCGACAACCGCAGCGTCGACCCCGACGACGGCTGGACCACCCGCATGAACGACCAGCACGAAGTCGAATGGATCCCGCCACCACAACTCGACACCGGCCAAGCCCGGCTCAACCACTACCACCGACCCGAACGCCTCCTGCGCCTCCCTGACGATGCCGAACTCTATGGCTGCGACAACACCGCGGCGGCCGAACCGGATGACGACAATGTGGCCGGCGGCGATGTGGAGTCGGACGTCCCGCGGCCGGTCGACGACGCCAGCGAACCCGGCGGACCCGCACCCCCAGAAGATCAGGCGGCCTGATAGCCGACGATCGCACACACCGGAACCCGACCGGAGGATCGACAAGTTCGAGCGGTGCCGAAGACGTGCGTGACTTCGACCCCACCAGGGACTACCAACCCACGGCGCCCCCAAAGGCCCCAAACGGAAAAACCGCGGACCTGAAGTAGGTCCGCGGCAATTCCGATGTCTTGCGACACCACGCTGTCGGGCTGACAGGATTTGAACCTGCGACCACTTGACCCCCAGTCAAGTGCGCTACCAAGCTGCGCCACAGCCCGTTGCCGCGTCGAGCACCTGCGGCAGCACGTGAGCCTACCGCACCACTGGCCCACAATCCCAACCGCTTCGCCGCCGCGCCGCTCCCGCCACGACACGCCGGCGCGCGCGTATGAGACTGCACACCTACGCCGAGTTCGAACCATTCCGTGACCACCCGCGCCAACCCCACGCCCTCGCACCGACCGGCTCGTAGCGTCGACGGAATGACCGCTGTGCGTGACGACACCCCGTTGTGGCTCTTCGCCGATCAACTGGGTCCGGCGGTGCACGGCGGCGAGCACGCGCACCGCGAGGTGCTGCTCGTCGAAGCCCAACACGCACTACGCAAACGCCGCTACCACCGCCAGAAACTGCACCTGGTCCTCTCGGCGCTGCGCCATGCCGACCGCGACCTCGGCGACCGCGCCACCCTGATGATCGCCGACACCTACACCGCGGCCCTCGAACAGTTCGGCCGGCCCGTCCTCGTCCACCAGCCCACCTCGTTCGCCGCCGAGAAGTTCGTGCATCGGCTGAAGGAGCGAGGGCTCGTCGCCGACGTCCTGCCCACCCCGACGTTCGCGCTGCCGCGCGACGAATTCGAACAGTGGGCCGGCAACCGCACCCGCTTCCGCATGGAGGACTTCTACCGCGACCAGCGCCGGCGCTTCGACGTGCTGATGGACGGCGCCGAACCCGTCGGCCACCGGTGGAATTTCGACGAGGAGAACCGCGAACCGCCACCCAGGATGCAGCGCACCCTGCGCGTACCCGCCCCGTACCAACCGCGCGAGGACGACATCGACGAGCAGGTCCGCCGCGACCTCGACCGCATGGACCTCGACACCGTCGGCGTCGACGGTCCCCGCCTGTTCGCGGTGACGCCCACGGAGGCGCAGCGCGCACTCAAACGATTCATCGAGCACCGGATGCCCACGTTCGGCCGCTACGAGGACGCGATCATGGCCGAGGACTGGGCGATGTCGCACTCCCTGTTCTCGGTACCGCTCAACCTCGGTGTCCTGCATCCGCTCGACGCCGTCCACGCCGCCGAACAGGCCTACCGCAACCACCGCGCCCCGCTGGCCGCCGTGGAGGGCTTCATCCGGCAGATCCTCGGCTGGCGCGAATACATGTGGCACCTCTACTGGCATTTCGGCGAGGACTACGTCGACAACAACGAACTGTCCGCCCACACGCCGCTGCCCGACTGGTGGAAAGATCTCGACGCCGACGCCGTCACCGCCGAATGCCTGCGCCATGCCCTGATGGGCGTGCGTGACCGCGGCTGGACCCACCACATCCAGCGGCTGATGGTGCTCGGCAACCACGCCCTGCAGCGCGGCTACGACCCGCGCCGGCTCACCGAGTGGTTCGCCACCGCCTACGTCGACGGCTTCCGCTGGGTGATGCCCACCAACGTCGTCGGCATGAGCCAGCACGCCGACGGCGGCATGCTGGCCACGAAGCCCTATGCCGCGGGCGGCGCCTACATCAACAAGATGAGCGACCACTGCGGCAGCTGCGTCTACGACCCGCGGAAGCGTCTCGGCGAGAACGCCTGCCCCTTCACCGCCGGCTACTGGGCCTTCGTGCACCGCCACCAGAGCCGGCTGGCCCGCAACAACCGCACCCGACGCGTGGTGCAGAACATGGAGCGCCTCGGCGACCTCGAAGACGTCATCGCCCAGGAGAAGTCGCGGACCCGCTTCTAGAGCCCTGCGCCGAACGTGCGCTCAGTGCGAAAAATCGTCAGGAATCTCGCAATGGATGCACGTTCGGCGGGGGCACGCAACGCGAATCCGGTTCTAGACGGTCATCAGCCGCCACAGCCCGATGAGGCCGACGACGACGATGACCCCGCGCAACGCGTTCTGGGAGAGGCGGCGGCCGTAGTGCGCGCCCAGGAATCCGCCGACCAGCGAGCCGACTGCGATGAGACCGGCGGCGGCCCAGCTGATCCGGTCGAAGGCCACCAGCGTGTACGCGACAGCCGCGACGATGTTCACGATCAGCGACAGCAGATTCTTCGCCGCGTTCATCCGCTGCATGTCCTCCGGCAGCAGCGCCCCCATCACCGCGATCAGGAGGATGCCCTGCGCCGCGGTGAAGTAGCCGCCGTACACGCCGACGGCGAACGTCCCGGCCACCAGCGACACCATGCGGGCGGTGCTCACGTGGTCGGCGGATCGTCCGCTCTCCTCGGCCCGCAACCGCGCCCACGTCTGGATCCGCGGACCGACGACCACCAACACCAGCGCGGCGATCAGCAGCACCGGCACGACCTGGGTGAAGACCTTCTCCGGCAGGTGCAGCAGCAGCCACGCGCCGGCCAGCGCCCCGACGAATGAGGCCGGAATCTGCCAGCGCAGCCGGTGCCACTGCCCCTGAAGTTCGCGGCGATAGCCCCAGGTGCCTGATACTCCCCCGGCCACCAGCCCGATGGCGTTCGACATGGTCGACGTGACCGGCGGATAGCCGAGGGCGACCAGGGTCGGGAACGTGATCAGGGTGCCGGAGCCCACGATGGCGTTGATGGCGCCTGCCCCCACACCCGCCAGGGTGATGAGGACCATGTCGATGACGGGCACCCGCAAACCCTAGTGGTAGCGCGCAGTGCGCTCTCAGCGCACCTCGTCGGCCGCTTCGGCGGGCCGCTCCGCGACCGTGACCTCCGCTTCCAGCTCGCTCGGGACGTAGGCCGGGGCCCGCATGACGCGCCAGGCGAACACCAGGAAGACCGCCCATGCCACGACGATCACCGAGTAGATGAACGTCGACCACGGCCACCCGATGCCGAAGTAGTGCACCAGCTTCTGGGAGTTGGTGAGGACGATGATGCCGCCGACTCCCGTGCCGAGCATGGCGGGACTGATCCGGCTGACCAGCCATGCGGCGATCGGGGCGGCGATCACGCCACCCACGGCCAGGGCCAGGACCACACCGAGGTTGTCGAAGAACTCGTCGCGCAGACCGACCAGGAAGCCCAGCGACGCCGACGCGGCGACCAGGAACTCCGAGGCGCTGACCGAACCGATCACCGTGCGCGGCGCCGTCTTACCACTGGACAGCAGGGTGCTGGTGGTGATCGGACCCCATCCGCCGCCGCCGGAGGCGTCGATGAACCCGCCGAACAACCCGAGTGGGGTGAGGAACTTCGCGCCGTGTTTGGTGCCGTCACCGCCGATGACCGGCGGCGTCCGCAACGAGAATCGCAGCAACACGTAGACGCCGATGCACAGCAGGATCGCCGCCATCAGCGGCGCGGCGTCCTCGGTCGACAGTGCCGAGAGCACGGTCGCGCCCAGGAAGGCGCCGGCCGCTCCGGGGACGCCGAGCTTGGCGACGATGGACCAGTCGATGTTCTTGAACCGCCAGTGCGAAATGCCCGACGCCAGAGTCGTGCCCACCTCGGCCAGGTGCACCGCGGCGCTGGTCTGCGCGGCGGCCACACCGGACAGCACCAGCAGGGTCGACGCGGTGACACCGAACGCCATCCCGAGCGCACCGTCGACGAGCTGGGCGCCGACTCCGACGAGGGCAATGATCAGTAGCGAACGCATGGGTCCGGCTTTCGACTCGGCGGCGCCTGAGGAAGGCAGCCTGATTCAGCAGTGGGCGCGTGTCAGGGACGCGGACAACACCACTCGTCGAAAGCCATCAACCGGCGCGACGGCCAGAAGGGCTGAAGGGCGCAGGCATGGGAGGGCGCGGCACGGAAGGCGTGTTCAGCCACCGTCGTCCCCCTCTCGTCGTCTGCGAACCAGATCACTGTACTAGCGCGACCGCGAGCCGCGCTTCTCGCGTACCCGAACGTTGATCCGGATGGGGCTGCCTTCGAATCCGAAGGTCTCCCGCAGCCGCCGCTCGAGGAACCGGCGGTACCCCGCTTCGAGGAAACCACTGGTGAACAACACGAACGTGGGCGGCCGGGCGGTGGCCTGGGTGGCGAACAGGATCCGGGGCTGTTTACCGCCGCGCACCGGCGGCGGCGTGGCGGCCACGATCTCCTTGAAGAACGTGTTCAACCGGCCCGTCGGGATGCGCGTGTCCCATGAAGCCAGCGAGGTCTCCAGCGCGGGCACCAGCTTCTGCACGGCCCGGCCGGTCATCGCGGAGATGTTCACCCGCGGCGCCCACTGCACCTGCGCGAGTTCCCGGTCGATCTCACGGTCCAGCAGATAGCGGCGGTCCTCGTCGACGAGGTCCCATTTGTTGAACGCCAGCACCAGCGCGCGCCCGGCCTCGATGACCATCGACAGCACCCGCTGATCCTGTTCGGTGAGCGGTTGGGACGCGTCGATCAGCACGAGCACCACTTCGGCGGCGTCGATGGCGCCGTGGGTGCGCACCGACGCGTAGAACTCGTGCCCACTGGCCTGGCCCACCTTGCGGCGCAGACCGGCGGTGTCGACGAACCGCCACGTCTTGCCGCCGAGTTCGATCAGCGAGTCCACGGGGTCGACGGTCGTTCCGGCGACGTCGTGCACCACCGAACGCTGATCGCCGGCGAGGCGGTTGAGCAGTGAACTCTTGCCCACGTTGGGTTTGCCGACGAGGGCGACGCGGCGCGGTCCCCCGCCCCCGCCGCCGACCTCGGAGATCTCGGGCAGCTTCTCGAGCACACGGTCGAGCAGGTCGGCGACGCCGCGGCCGTGCATCGCGCTCACCGACTGCGGTTCGCCGATGCCGAGCGACCACAGCGCGGCCGCATCGGCCTCACCGCGTTCGGTGTCGACCTTGTTGGCCGCCAGGAACACCGGCTTCCCCGATTTGCGCAGCATCCGAGCCGCGGCTTCGTCGGCGGCCGTGGCACCGACGACGGCGTCGACGACCAGGATGATGGCGTCGGCGGTCCGCATCGCGACGGTGGCCTGATCGGCCACCAACTGCTGCAGACCCTTGGCGTCGGGCTCCCAGCCCCCGGTGTCTTGCACGACGAAGCGGCGTCCGGCCCACTGCGCGTCGTAGGACACCCGGTCGCGAGTCACACCGGGGATGTCCTGCACGACCGCTTCGCGCCGGCCGAGGATCCGGTTCACCAGGGTCGATTTGCCGACGTTGGGCCGGCCGACGACGGCGACCACCGGCGGTGGCGCGGCGGCTTCCTCGATGGCCTCGGCGACCTCTTCCGCACCGAGTTCCCAGTCGCGCTCGTCGACCCAGGTGCCGTCCTCCGGTGAGCTCATCGCCGCACTCCTGCCCGTTCGTGCACCAGGTCCCGCAGATGCGCGACGACATCGGTCTGCGACATGTCGCTGGTGTCGACCACCAGCGCATCGTCGGCCGCGCGCAGCGGTGAGACCGCCCGGGTGGAGTCCAGATGGTCGCGGCGCTGCACATCGGCCAGCACAGCGGCGTAGTCGTCGGCCAGCCCGCTGGCGACGTTCTGGGTGTTGCGTCTGCGGGCCCGGACCTCGGCCGATGCGGTGAGGAAGATCTTCACATCGGCGTCCGGCAGCACCACGGTGCCGATGTCGCGTCCCTCGACGACGACGCTATCCGGCCCGTCCGCCAGCCGCCGCTGCAGTTCCACCAAACGCGCACGCACCGCGGGTACGGCAGACACCGCCGATACCGCCGCGGTGACGGCGTCACCGCGAATCTCGGCCGAGACATCCTCTCCGCCAAGGAAACAACGATCCTCGTCCGGGTCGTAACCGACTGCGAGATCGACGTCACCCACGGCCGCGGCGACCGCGGCGGCGTCCGAAGGATCGATGCCGGCGCGCAGCACCGCCAGCGTGACGATGCGGTACATCGCGCCGGTGTCGAGGTACCTCGCCCCCAGCGCGCGCGCCAAACCTCTTGAGACCGAGGACTTTCCCGTCCCGGCGGGGCCGTCGACGGCGATCACCATCCCGTCACTCACATTCCCACTGCCTTGTACAACTCACCGATCTCCTTGCGGGTCAACACCCGGATGCTGCCCGGACGCTGCTCGCCCAGCGACACCGCTCCGATGTCGGTGCGCACCAACTCCTGCACCGGGAATCCGACCGCCGCCAACAGTCGACGAACGATACGCTTGCGGCCCTCGTGCAGCGTCACCCGGACCATCGACCGGCCGGGCAGCGCGTCCACGACGGCGAAGTCGTCGACCCGGGCAGGCCCGTCGTCCAGCTCCACTCCGGCGCGCAGTTTCTTGCCCAGTCCGCGCGGCACCGTGCCGAGCACCGTCGCGACGTAGGTCTTCGGCACCTCGTAGGACGGGTGCATCAACCGGTGCGCCAGCTCGCCGTCGTTGGTCAGCAGCATCAGGCCCTCGGTGTCCGCGTCGAGGCGGCCGACGTGGAACAACCCCTTGTTGCCGCGGACGCGGTGCTCGACGAGATCACCGATGCAGGGCCGCCCCCGGTCGTCGGACATCGTCGAGTGCATGCCGCGCGGCTTGTTGATCGCCAGGTGCACGAGGGTGTCGTCGAGCAGCACCCGCGTGCCGTCGACGCGGATGTCGACCGCGGCCGGGTCCACTCGGGTGCCCAGTTCGGTGACGATGTGGCCGTCGACCTCGACACGGCCGTCGAGGATCATCCGCTCGGCCACCCGCCGAGACGCAATTCCGGCCTGCGACAACACTTTCTGCAGTCGGACACCATCGGATTCTGTCATCGGTCATCCTTGTCCACGTCGAAGGACATCGGCTGTCCGGTGGGTGCGGGCGTTCCGCCCAGTTTGGCGAATCTCGGTTCGTCCCCGAGTGACTCGCTGAGATCGTCGATCACGTCGACATCGGGCAGCAGTGGTGCGATGTCCGGCAGGTCGGCCAGCGAGGACAGGCCGAGCCGTTCCAGGAAGAGCTCCGTCGTGGCGAACGTCACCGCGCCGGAGTCGGGGTCGGTGCCCGCCTCGGTGATCAATCCGCGGGCCAGCAGCGTGCGCATGACCGCGTCGACGTTGACCCCGCGGACCGCGCTGACCCGCGCGCGGGTGACGGGCTGCCGGTAGGCGACGACGGCCAGCGTCTCGAGCGCCGCGCGGGTGAGCTTGGAGCGCGCGCCGTCGAGCAGCAGTTTCTCGACGTAGGGGGCGTAGCGCGCCCGCGTGTACATCCGCCATCCGCCGCCTGCCTCGCGCAGGTCGATCCCGCTGTCGCGGCCGGCCAGCTCGTCGGCCATCTCGGTGAGTGTGGTGACGATCCGGTATGCGGGCTGGTCGGTCACGCCCGCCAGCTGGTCGACGGTCACCGGGGTGTCGACGACCAGCAGCAGCGCCTCGAGCACGTGGCGCAGCTCGGCTTCGTCGAGCTCGGGGGCGACGTCGACGTCGACGCCGAGGTCGGCATCGGAGATCTCGTCGGTCATTGCTTTCGTCATTCCCCCGCGTCGACGGTTGCCAGTTGTTCGTTGGTCGGCCGATCTCCGGTCCACGAAACCTGGAGCACACCAAGCGGTTCTGCCTGCTCGAATGCTACCGCCCGCGCTCGGTAGAGCTCGAGCAGCGCCAGGAAACGGCCGACGATCTCGATCCCGGCCTCACAGTCGGCGACCAGATCGGTGAACGGCGCCCACTGGCCGATCCCGCGTTGCTCCAGCAGCGCCAGCAACCGCTTGGCCTGTTCGGGCACCGACACCGCCTGCACGTGCAGGTGGTCGGTGCGCACGACGGGAACCGGCCGCGGGGTGAACGCCGACGCAGCGATCTCGGCGAACGCGTCGGCGTCGACGCCGAGCATGACCTCGGGCAGCAGTTCGCTGTAGCGGGGTTCCAGCGACACCGCGCGCGGATAGCTGCGCAGCGCGGCGGCCTCCAGCTCGGCGAACATCACCGCGACGTGTTTGAACGCCCGGTACTGCAGCAGCCGCGCGAACAGCAGATCGCGCACTTCGAGCAACGCGAGATCCTCTTCGTCGTGCACCTCGCCGGCGGGCAGCAGGCGGGCCGCCTTGAGGTCGAGCAGCGTGGCGGCGATCACCAGGAACGCCGTCGTCTCGTCGAGTTCGAGTTGTCTGCCGATCTCTTTGGTGTAGGCGATGAAGTCGTCGGTCACCTGATGCAGCGCGACCTCGGTCACGTCGAGCCGGTGCGCGAAGATCAGCTGGAGCAGCAGATCGAACGGGCCCTCGAAATTGGTCAGCCGAACCCGGAACCCGTTTTTGTCTGGCTGGTCGTGGTCCTCGGTGCTCACGCGCCGAACCGGTCGATGACTTCCCGCGCCAGTGCCCGGTAAGCCTCCGCACCCGCCGACTTCGGCGCCCAGGTGGTGATCGGTTCGCCGGCGACGCTGGTCTCCGGGAACCGCACGGTGCGGGTGATGACGGTGTCGAACACCAGGTCGCCGAACCGTTCGACCACCCGGGCCATGACCTCGCGGGCGTTGACCGTGCGGGGGTCGTAGCGGGTGACCAGGATGCCGCTGATGTCGAGCTTCGGGTTGAGCCGGTCGCGGACCTTGTCGACGGTGTCGGTCAGCAGCGCCAGGCCGCGCAGGGAGAAGTACTCGCATTCGGTCGGGATGATGACGCCGTCGCTGCAGGCCAGCCCGTTGACGGTGAGCAGACCCAGCGACGGCTGGCAGTCGATCAGCACGTAGTCGTAGCGGTCGAGCACCGGGTACAGCGCCCGGCCCAGCGTCTGCTCGCGGCCGACCTCGTTGACCAGCTGGATCTCGGCGGCGGACAGGTCGATGTTGCTGGGCACCAGGTCGAGGCCGTTGACGCGGGTCTTGATCAGCACCTCGTCGATGGAGACCCGCGGTTCGACCAGCAGGTTGTGCACGGTGTGGTCGAGTTCGTAGTGCGGTACGCCCAGCCCGGCGGACAGCGCGCCCTGGGGGTCGAGGTCGACGAGCAGCACCCGACGGCCGTATTCGGCGAGGCTGGCGCCGAGGTTGATCGTCGACGTGGTCTTGCCGACGCCGCCCTTCTGGTTGCACATCGCGATGACCTTGGCCGGTCCGTGGGTGCTGCGGGGCGCGGGTTCGGGGGTCGCGCGCTGCGGCCGTCCGGTCAGGCCCGTCGGCACGGGCGCGTCGGCACCTGCGGGGTCATTGGTCATGCCGGACCACCGCGGGCCGGGCACTCCATACGCAGGGCGAACATCCGGGCAAGTTTAACGTCGCGAGGGTGTCGGTATGGGCAGACCCGCGCAGGACTCGCCACTAGGGTTGCGCGGTCTCGACGTCGGAGTCGCGATCCGGGACGGCCGAGGCGGCGCGCCTGCCTCCTCGGGCCGTCTCCGTGATGCCGAAGCGCCGGTGCAGCCGGGCCAGCGGCGCCGGCGCCCACCAGTTGACCCGGCCCATGACGTGCATGAACGCCGGGACGAGGACGAGGCGGACCAGCGTCGCGTCCATCAGCACCGCCACCGTCAGCCCCACGCCGAGCATCCTCATGAACGACACCTCCGCCGCGATGAGCGCCGCGAACGAGATCGACATGATGACCGCCGCGGCGGTGATGACCCTGCCGGTGTGTGCCAGCCCCAGGGCCACGGCTTCGTCGTTGGCCGCCCGCGTCCCGGCCGGGGCGCCGCGCGGAGCCAGCCAGTACTCCCGGATGCGCGCCATGAGGAAGACCTCGTAGTCCATCGACAACCCGAAGGCGATGCAGAACAGCAGCACCGGGATGGTGACGCCGATGGTGCCGGTGCTCGTGGTGCCGAGCGCGTCGAGGTGGCCCTGTTGGAAGATCCACACCAGCGCGCCGAACGCCGCCGTCAACGACAGCACATTGAGCGTCACCGCCTTGACGGGCAGCACCACGCTTCCGGTCAGCAGGAACAGCAGCACCAGCGACGTGAGTCCGATGATGCTCAGCACCAGTGGCATTCGCGACAGCACCGCGGCCACGATGTCCCGATTGCTCTGGGCGGTGCCGGCCAGCAGGACCTCGCGCCCGTCCGGACCGGGTACGCGGTGCAACGCGTCCAGCTGCGCCTCCGATGCCGTCGAATCGAGCGGGGCGGTACTCGCGACGGTGAGAAAGGCGCTGTCCTGCTCGATGCCGGTCGGCCCCGAGGGCGGACCGGTCTGCCGCCCCGCGATGAACGTGCCCGCCGGCGACGACACCCACGGCACGCCGGGCACCCGCGACAGCGCGGCGGCGAAATCGCCGAGCGCAGGCGGAGGCAGGCCCGCGATGTCCGGTAGCACCACGGTCACCGTCGCCGCCGAATCGGCGGCGAACTGCGTGCGCAGCAGATAGCCGACCTGATGCGCGTCGGCGTCCGCCGGCAACACGCGGTCGTCGGCAAAGCCCCACCGGGCGTCGACGAACGGTGCGCCGAGCAGCAGCAGGAGCGCCACCACGGCGACGCCGAGTGCGGCGCCGCGACGGGTCACCGCACGCGCGGTGCGATACCAGAAGGACTCCTCGACGGGCCGCGGCGAGGGATCCGGCCGGCGCAGCACACGCCGCAGGAACCGGCGGACGTCCAGTGCGTCGAGCCGCGACCCGGCCAGAGTGATGAGAGCCGGGGTGAGCGCCAGTGCCGCGCACGCCGCGAATCCCACGACGGCAACGCCCGCGTAGGCGAACGACTTCAGGAAGTACATGGGGAACAGCACCATCGGGAGCATGGAGAGCCCGACGATCGCGGCGGAGAAGAGGACAGTCCGCCCGGCGGTCGCCATGGTGCGCAGCAGTGCCTCGGCGCCGGGTCCGCTGTCGGCGACCTCGTCGCGATATCTGCTGAGGATGAGCAGGCTGTAGTCGATCGCCAGCGCCAGCCCCATCGCCACGGAGAGGTTGAGCGCGAACACCGACACGTCGGTCACCATGGCGATGCCGCGCAGCACCGCCATCGACCCTGTGATCGCCAGCGCGGCCACCGCCATCGGCAGGACGGCGGCGAGCAGACCGCCGAACACCCAGACGAGCACCAGGAAGCTCAGCGGGACAGCGAGCGACTCCATCGCCAGGAGATCTTTCTCGGTCTGTTCGTTGATCTGCGCGTTCACTGCCGCCCCGCCGCCGGCACGCACGCTCACCCCGCCGGAGTCGCGGGTCAGTGCGGACGACAGTTCCTTCGCATGGACAGCCGCGTCGCTCTCGTCCCCCACCAGGCCGGCGACGACGAGCGCGGTGGTTCCGTCGGTGCTGACGAGTTCACGGGCCGCCCCCGGCGGCGCACCCCACGGCGACTCCACGTACCCGACATCCGGTGAGCGTTCCAGGGCGGCGACGATCTCCGTGCCGACGGCGGCGCCGGCCCCGGACATCGCGCCGTCCGGTGCCGTGACGGTCAGCAGCAGTTGCATCTCCGGCCGGTCGAAGTTGTCCGACAGGATCGCCGACGCGCGCGCCGAATCGGACTGGGGATCGCGGAACCCGCCGCCGGAGAGGCTGTCCGTGACCGGCACACCGAACACCGCGCATGCGATCAGCAACCCGACGGCAGCGGCGATCACGCGACGGGGCGCGGCGATCGCGATGCGGGTCAGGGCGTACAACACGGGAGGATCAAGGGGTCAGCGCGTGCGTGTTGGCCAGCTCGTCGGCGATGCGTCTGGCGACGTGCTGCGACTGCTTGGCGACATAGGAGATCAGTCCTGGGCGCGACAGGAATCCCACGAACCGCAGGCCCGGTGCCGCCGGACTGACGCCACTGGAGCGCGGGAGGCCCCGCTCGTCGAGGACACCGAGATGGCCGACCATCGTCTCGAGGCCGCGGGTGTAGCCGGTCGCGCAGATCACGGCATCCGGCGTCAGCCGCCTGCCGTCGGCCAGCACCGCGGTGTCGCCGTCGAACCGCTCGACGGTCGGCACCACCTCGAACACCCGCGCCCGGATCGCGCGCACCACCTCCCGGTCGACGATGACCGGCGCGCGGCCGAGACGCTTCCCCCTGGCGAACACCCCTTCCCGGGGAGTGGGCAGACCGTACTCGGCGAGGCTGCCGACGTCGATGCGCTGCCCCACCCGCGCCACGGCGTCGGCGAGCCAGGTCGGAGCGTCGAACAGGGGCGTCGCGATGTAATCGGACGGCAACCCGCCGGGCAGCGCGCGGATCATGATGTGCGGCGCGGTCCGGACCGCGAGCCAGGCGCTCACCGCGCCACCGGTTGCCACATCGTGCACGATCTCCATCGCCGACGATCCGGCGCCGACCACCAGCACCCGTTTCCCGCGGTAACGCCGCGGATTGCGGTACTGCGACGAATGGCTGATCTCGCCGGAAAAGCTCTGTACGCCGGGCCATTCCGGGACGCGCGGGCTGTGTTCGTATCCGGTGGCGACCACGACCTGCCGGGCGACGAGATCACCCGATGACGTGCCGAGAAGCCAACCCGTGGGGTGCGGGTCGATGCGGTTCACCGTGGTGCCCAGACACAGCCGGATACCGTCCTCGTGTGCATGCCGGTCGAGGTGCTCGACCACCTGGTCCCGGGTGGGAAACGCGCCGGTCCCCTTGGGGTAGGGCCGGTTCGGCATGTGCGAGGTACGGCGGCCGGTGTTGAGTCTGAGCCGGTCGTACCGCGCCTTCCACGACGCCCCCACATGGTCGGCCCGGTCGACCAACACGGGCCGCAGCTCCCTGTCCCGCAGGCTCAGTGCGGTCGCGACACCGGACGGTCCGGCCCCGATCACGACGACCTGATGTTCCCCCATCACCCCTCCACCCCGCTGCCCGGTCACCACTTGCCGCGCAGGGCGGCCAGGACGGCTCCGGTGGACGAACGCCCGCCCACCGTGATGCGGACGCCGCCGTCGGCACAGTGCTTCACCCGCACGCCGTCGGCACCGTCGAAGACCTCGTGCCACGGCCGGTCACCGGCGGGCAGATACACGAAGTTGGCGTGTCCGTCGATGCTCGCGACACCCATCGCCCGCAGCCGCATGCGCAGGTTGCGACGTTCCGCGGTGATCATCCTGATCCGTTGTCGCAGCTGGCTTTCCGCGCGATACGAAGCGTCCACCGCCACCAGCCCGGTGCTGGCGATCCCGAACGGCAGCTGCATGGCCCACAGTTCGGCGGTCAGGCCCCAGGAGCCGATCGCGTACCCGATCCGCAAACCCGCCAGGCCGTAGGCCTTCGAAAAGGTCCGGAGGACCAGCACATTGGGGAACCTTTCGATGAGGCCGAGGGCGTCGATTCGCCACTGGGGCGAGACGAACTCCACGTAAGCCTCGTCGAGGATGACGATGGTGTCGCCGGACAACCGGCCCAGGAAGCGTTCGAGGTCTTCGAGGCTCTCGACGGTCCCGGTCGGGTTGTGCGGCCGGCAGACGACGACCAGCCGGGCGCCGGACGCCGCCTCGACCATGAGATCGAGATCGTGGCGACCGTCGGTGCGCAGCGGCACCGTGACGACCTCGAGCCGGGTCATCGCCGACGCGATGGTGTACCCCTCGAACGTCGGCACGGGCAGGACCACCCGATCCCCCGGCGAGGTGAAGGCATGCATCACCTGGACCAGCACTCCCGTCGCCCCCGCACCGACGACGACGTTTTCGTCCAGCACTCCGATGTGATCGGCGATCAGGTGCCGCAGAGTCTCCGGGAGGAACTCCGGATACCTGTTGGCGGCCTGCACGGACTCGATCATGGCGAGCCGGACGGCAGGCAGGGGCGGGAACGGATTCTCGTTGAGCGACAACGCCATCGGGTCCACCGCCGTGGGCAGCGGCGAGAGGGCGCGCGGCTGCGGTCTTCGTGGTGTCGTGGCCGGCCCGGATTCGGCGACGATGGTCATGCCGTCCGCCCGCCCCAGCGCACGGCCGCAGCAGCGGCGAAGTCACCCGCGTGCGCGAACGCGGCCATCAACACCGTGTCACCATGGGTGAGCCTGCCGTCGCCGATCGCGCGATCGAGGTTCATCGGGATCCCGACGGCGAACAGGTTGCCGCACTCGTCGAAGGTGTCGCGGTGGCGCTCCTTGGGCAACTCCAGCGCATCGCGCCAGTTGCGCAGGAACACCCGGTTGGGCTGGTTGGTCACGAACAGGTCGAGTTCTTTGGGCTTGATGCCCAGTCGGTCACACACCGCGAACGCCACCTCGGGCACCTGCCGGTTGCCACGGGCGAGGACCTTGGTGATCTTGGCCTCGGTGAAACCGATGCATCCCTCCCCCGGGCCGGGCTGCCACCATTTGCGGAAGGGTTCGATCGCGATCGTCATGTCGCCGGCGTATTCGCCGTACGTGCGGCATTCGACGTCGAGTACCGGCGACTCGTCGGACAGGGTGACCAGGCCGACGGCCGCGCCGTCACCGGGCACGCACGACTGCGCCTTCTGCCGGGTGAGGGGCTGGTCGAAGATCTGGCCGGCGGCGTTCTGCGCCAACGCGATCAAGGCTGTCCGTCCCTCGCCGGCGAGGATGAGCGTGCGGGCGAGCTGCAGAGCGAGGACGAACGCCGCACAGCCACCGTTGTGGAGGTCGATCACGGTGCGGGGTTTCATCCCCAGCCGGTGCGCCATGCCTCCGCCGCCGCCGTAGAACGGCATGTCGGGCATCTGCGTGTGGGTGATGAGGATGTCCACGTCGGCGATCGCGTCGTGGCCGTGCCGTTCCACGATCCCTGCCGCGGCACGTTCGACCATGTCGACGGCCGTTTCGTCCTCGGCCACGTGGTGGCGGAACTTCGGCGCACGGAACATCAGGTGCTCGCGGAGTTCGTCGGCGCCGGCGAAGCCGGCGTAGTACTCGGCGCCGACGGGCTCGCCGGGGAGGTAGGTCGAGACGTCGACGAGGCTGACGGTCATGGCGCGCCCTCAGTCCATCCAGGCCGGTTTGATCGGCAGGCCGTTGCGGTGACGGTATTCGGCGATCGCCTTGAGGTTGCGCAGCTCCAGCAGGTGTCCCGCGCCGAACATGTCCCAGAAGTCACCGACCCACACCGGCCGCTGCGGCGGTGCGGTCTCCGGATAGGGATTGCGGTCGTAGAACGGGTGATGGCAATTCGTCCACAGCACAACGGATCCCGGCTTGTCGAGGACCACCCGCGCGTCGACGACGCGCATGAGGTAGATCATCCACAGGTGCCTGCCCTGATCCCAGGCGCAGTGGTAGTCGACCGTTCCGGCCTCCCGGTTGGAGACGGTTCTGGTGTAGATCTCGGTCTCGGTGCCGAGCCGGTCCCACGCCAGCCACAACCCGTCCTCGGCGGTGGGTTCGAACCCGCGCAGGCTGTAGGTCCACTCCTCGAGGCTGCGGGTGTCGGAGAGGTAGTCGAACAATGCGTCCGGCGGGCAGTCGATGTAGCTGTTGACCGTGCAGAAGTCGCCGAACACCTCGTCGTGCGGATAGACCGACCGCATCATGTCCATGATGATCGGAGTCGCCTTCTCCCGGGGTGAGGTCTCGATCCGGATGACGCCGTCGATCGGTCCGGTGTTTCCGGCGTGGGTGGCGATATCGTCAAGCGCTGGCAGGGACATCGAGCGAATCCTCCTCGTGGATGGTGGGCAGGCTGGTGACATCCGGTTTCCGGGCGGCCAGAAACGGTGCGAACGGCGGGATCTCGTCGGCCGAGCACTCGACCGACACCACGGACGGACCATCGGAGTCCAGGGCCGATCCCACCGCGGCCGCGAGGTCGTCGATGCCGGAGACGTCGACCGACGGCATGCCGGGGAACATGGCGCTCAGACCCGCGCCCAGGTGGCTGGGACGGAATCTGTTGTAGCTGTACGCGTCGTCGTAATACAGCTGCTCGCGGGTCACGCACATGGCATGGGCGTTGTTGTTGAAGAGCACGAAGGTCACCGGCAACCGGTGCTGGACGGCGGTGTGGACCTCGAGACCCTGCATGAAGAACGATCCGTCACCGGCGATGACCACGGTTCGCCTGCCCCTGCCGAAGGCGACGCCGAGCCCGGCGCCGAAGCTGTACCCCATCCCGCCCATACCGAGGGCGACGATGAACCGGCCGCGGCGACGCACGGGAAGGTAGTGGACGGCGGCCGCGCCGGTGTTCCCCGCGTCCACGACGATGTCGACATCGTCCGGCAGCAGCCGGTCCAGCGTCTTCATCGCATCGCGGTAGCGCACCCCGGGGCCGTCGAAGACCGGCGGTGCCAGCTCCTTTCGCGGCATGGTGGCCGGGACCCGCAGACCATGTGGCCGCCCGTGCCCGATCAACCCGCGGGTGAGCAGCGGTAGCGAGGCACGCAGATCGTCACTCCGGATATGGGTGCACGGCACGTACGGCGGGGCCGAACCGATCGACAGGACGCGGATGCCGGCCAGCGCGTCGTCCAGGCCGGCGCGCGCGGTCACGGGAAGGCGGGCGCCGACCAGCAGGCACACTGCGCTGTCCGCGATCATCTCGGCGCTGTCGGGATGTCCCATGACGCCGGTGACGCCGACCGACGAGGACGACCCCATCCCGGAGGTGCCCGCGGCGTCCTTCGCGTCGGGTGTCACCGCCACACCGGCGCGCAGCACCGCCCGGAGTTGCTCGACCTCCGCCCGGGCGTCGTCGCGGATCACCTGGTCGCCGGCGACGATGGTGACCTGGCCGCTGACGTTCCGGAGTACGCGCGCGATCGGAAGCGGGTCCCCGATCTGCCGAGCGGGGGTCCAGCCGTTCCTGCCGTGTCCGGCGGCGGTGAGCACCGCCTGCTGGATGTCCTTGGGCAGCAACAACACCGCAGGGCCTCCGGAGACCGCGGCGCGCACTGCGCGGGGCAGCGCGCTCAGGATGTCCGCCGGATCGACGACCCGCTCGCAGAACACCGACACCGCGCTGAACAGCGCAACGGCGTCCAGCGAGCCGTTGCGCCCGCTGGTGTCCTGGAAACTGCCCCGACCATCCAATGCCAACGGTGGCTGTCCGACGAGGGCGAGGACGGGGACGCGGCTGGCCAGGGACTCCCCCAGCCCGGGAACGAGGTTGAGCGAACCGCCACCCGAAGTCGCCATGACGACGCCCAGTCCGGCACCGCTGCGGCTGTATCCGTCGGCCATGGCGGCCGCGGAGAACTCGTGTTTGGCCAGCACCGCGGTGATGTCGGGGTGGAAGTGGGCGGCGTCGTAGACGTCCTCGATGTTGGCGCCGTCGACCCCGAACAGGTGCCGGACTCCGCCGGTGGCCAGATATTCGACGATGTGGTCCACGACGCGGGAGTGGCCACTCACGCCGACTGTTCCGGCATTCATGTCAGGCACCCCTGTTCGTCGTCGACCCCGCCGCAAAAGGCGGCCCCCGAAATACCCGTCGACCCTCCTGGCTGCGATACGTTACGCCGAGCGCCGCGCATTGACCTTCATTCGACCGCGACAATTCCGAAGTGCTTTCTGAATCAACGACGACTTCGCCAGGCGGCACCTGCACCGAGCGGTTTACCAGCCGTTTTTCTGACTACGGCAAATGCAGCATTGACACGACTTCCGACGTCTTCGCGGCGCACGGGCGTTCTTCGCCCGGATCCAGACAGCAGCGTGCATCACACGGTACGGCGGTTTCAGCAACCTCTCTGCAATACCCCGACCGCGCGCTTTCGCTGCTGCCGCAGTCACGGACCGGCCGGTGAAGGGGCGCGAGCCTAACGGACACCGATCACGCTTGCCGGCCTAAGCACACGACGTCACAGTTTTTTCATGATTGTCGCGGCGGCGCCCCGACCACACCTCCCGACCGGTCCTCGCCCTTCGATCGGCTCGACCGACACATGCCACGGTGGAGCGCCGCTGCCGCCACAGCCAACAATCGGTGGACGTCCTCGCGAATCCTTTCCACCGCCTGGCGTTGCGCCACCGGCGTAGCGTGGGCTGCAGCACCGAACGGAGGCCCGCGGCGTCTCGCAAACAAAATGGCACTGCGCACTTTCAGTGTTTGTTCGCTGATATCGCACCGAATAGAACTGGACGAGGAGAACTTCATCAATGCGCGCTTTACGCTTCAGTCAATTACAAATCGCCATTATTGATTCCTCTATTCGGGCAGAAAAGACTGCAGGCGAAAAAGAAGGCCCGACCGAACACCCGGGCGCACTCGACCGCGACCGCGGCTCTTTTCACCGCCGTCCGCATCCGCACGACTTCTCGCGCCGGACCGCCAGTTTCCGCGGCGCGGGGCGCCGAACAGCGCAAACACGGTCCGGCTGGGCCCGGGGCGCTCCGCCGGAACACCACCGGGACCGACCGCACGCGAAAACCGGCGACGCCGCGGCTGCCGCTCGGCGGGCGGTCCGGACACCACAGCGCAGTTCGAGGAGCAAACTCGAGAAATACGGCCGACTCCGCCGCGAAGATGCGCGGAGTGAGGTGGGTCCACGGTGAAGGCAATTTTCGCAACCTCGCCGACTGCGCTCCTGCACGCCGCATCGGCCGCCGCCGATCCGGTCGGGTTCTTCACCAGCCGGGCCGCCACACAACGCCCGTTCGTCCTGCAATTCCCCGGGCTGGGCCGAGTCGTCTTCCACGGCACCAGCAGCTCGGCGCGCGACATCCTCACCGCCCCGTCTTCCGGGTGCCGGGCGCCCCTGCCCAATCCGATCGAACCGGTGGTGGGCCCGGCATCGCTGATCCTGCTCTCCGGCGAGCCCCACCGTCGCGAGCGCAGCCTGTTGACGCCGGCTTTCCAGGGCGAACAGATCAAGCGCTATGCCGACGTGATCGCCTCCGCGACGTCGCAACAGATCCGCGATCTCCGACCGGGGGATGCGGTCGACGTCTACGACCTCGCCGTCGACATCACGCTCGACGTCGCCATCAGGGTCGTGTTCGGCGTCGCCGATCCGGCCCGCCGCCTCCGGTACACGAGGGCCGTGAAGGACCTGCTGGCCGCCAACACGGCCCCGCTGATGCTCGTTCCGGCGCTGCGCCGCGACGTCGCCGGAATCGGGCCGTGGGCGCGATTGGTGCGTTTCCGCGACGGCCTCGACCGGTTGCTGTCGGAGGACATGGCGCAGCGACGGACACCGGGCGCGTCCGGGGGCGACATGCTCGATCTGCTGCTGTCCGCCACGGACGAGTCCGGCCGCGGCCGCACCGACTCCGAGACGCTGGACCAGCTGCGCACCCTGCTGGCCGCCGGCCACGAGACCACCGCCTCCTCACTGACCTGGGCGCTCTACCACGTGCATCGCGACGAGTCGGTGCGCGCCCGCATCCGTGCCGAATTGGCCGGTTGCGCAACACCTTCGGACATCGCGGCACTGCCGTATCTCGGCGCGGTGATCAAGGAGGTGCTCAGGATGCACCCGCCGGTCCCCATCGTGTTGCGGCGGCTGACCGCACCGCTGACCGTCGGCGGGACGACCCATCCGGCCGGACGGGTGGTCGGTGTGGCCCTCTACGCACTGCACTTCAATCCGGAGATCTGGTCCGAACCGCACCGGTTCGATCCGGACCGGTTCCTGACACACCGGCCCACCCCGTTCGAGTACGCGCCGTTCGGCGGCGGATACCGGCGCTGTATCGGGGCCGCGTTCGCCACCTCGGAACTCGCGATCGCGCTCGGCACCATCCTCACCCAGCTCGACCTGCGGGTACCGCACCGGGACGACGCTGCGACACCGCCACGCAGCATCGCGCGCGGGATCGCGGTCGCTCCCGCGACGGCGATCCGTTTGGACGTGACCGACCGCCGGGTCAGCGGGCCATCGTCTCGATGAGCGACAGATGGCGTCACGGTCGGCCCGACGGCACCGGCAGCTCAGCGCGCCCGCGGGTGCGCCCCTGCCCACACCTCGCGCAGGGCATGCACGGTCACCATGGTGTAGATCTGCGTCGTGGTCACGGAGGCGTGTCCGAGGAGTTCCTGCACGACGCGTACGTCGGCACCGCCGTCGAGCAGATGAGTGGCGAACGAGTGCCGCAGCGTGTGCGGCGACACCGCGGAGGTGATCCCGGCCCGCTCGGCGGCGTCCTGCAGCACCTGCCACGCACTCTGGCGCGACAGCCGGCCGCCGCGCGCATTGAGGAAGATCGCCGGCGTGCCCCTGCCCCGGCGGGCCAGCTCCGGTCGGCCGCGCACCAGGTAGGCGTCCAGCGCGCTCACCGCGGGACGGCCGATCGGCACCAGCCGTTGTTTACCGCCCTTCCCCCGCAGCAGCACCGACCGCGCGTGGGTGTCGATGTCGTCGACGTCGAGGCCGACCGCTTCGGAGATGCGGGCGCCGGTCGAGTACAGCAGCTCGAGCAGCGCCCGGTTGCGCAGCGTGAGGGGGCCGTCGGCCTCACTGTCGCCGCCGGCGCCGTCCAGCAGCGCGAGCACCTCGTCGATGGTCAGGCTCTTGGGCAGCCGGCGGCCGGGGGTCGGGGGTTTGACGGCGCGGGCGACGTCGACATCGGTCAACCCCTCAGCGGCGGCGAAGCGGTGCAGACCGCGCACCGCGATCAGCGCCCTGGCCGCCGAGACCGCCGACAACGCCTGCGCACCGGTGTCCGGGTCACCGCGCCGCAGCGCGACCAGGAACTCGCTGACATCGGTCTCGGTGACCGCGGCGAGGTCGCCGACCCCGCGGGCGGTGAGGTGTTCGGCATAGCGGCGCAGATCGCGCCGGTAGGAGCTCAGCGTGTTCGCAGCCACGCCGCGTTCGATGGTCAGGTGGTCGAGATAACCCTGCAGCTGTCCGTCGAGCACCGACCGTCGAACAGCTGAGGTGGTCATCAGTGACCTTTCCGCCCGGCGAAGGCGCGAGGCCGGTCGGTCCACCCCGCGTCGACGGAACGCAGGGACTCCCCGCCGTCGATAGCGTGCACCGCCAGGATTCCCGCCACCGCAATCGAATTGACGATCTCTCCGGACAGCACCATACGGACCGCCTCCGACAGCGGCACCCACTTGACGATGAGATCGGCCTCTTCGTCGTGCGCCTCCGGACGGTCGATCTCACTGATCCCCGTCGCGAGGAAGACCCGCACGCTCTCGTCGCTGAACCCCGGGGACGACACGATGTCGACCAGCACCCGCCACTCGGAGGCGGTCAGCCCCGCCTCCTCCTGCAGTTCCCGCGCCGCGGTCAGGTGCGGAGCTTCACCGCCCATGTCGAGCAGCCCGGCAGGCAGTTCCCACAACCGGCGGCCCACCGGGTGGCGGTACTGGTAGACCAGCGCGATGTTGCCGTTGTCGTCGAGCGCGGCAACCGCCACCGCACCGAAATGCTCGACGACCTCCCGGCGGGCGGTGGCGCCGCCCGGCATCAGGACCTCGTCGGCGCGCAGCGCGAGGATGTTGCCGACGTAGACCGTTTCGCTGTGGCTGATCTCGAAATCGTGTTCAGCCACGGGACGCGGGTTCTTGCAGCAGCTGTCCGGCCAGCCCGTCCGACTCCTCGCTGTGCTCGACGCCGTTGGACCGCTGTTCGGGGATCTCCACCGGCAACCGCTCCGCCGCCTTGTAGTCCAGCGCGGCGCCGATGAACGCGGCGAACAACGGGTGCGGACGGGTAGGCCTGCTCTTGAGTTCGGGATGCGCCTGGGTGCCGACGAGGAACGGATGCTGCTCGGCGTCGTACTCGACGAACTCCACGAGATGACCGTCCGGCGACGTGCCCGAGAAGCGCAGACCGCTTTCGGCGATCCGGTCACGGTAGGCGTTGTTGACCTCGTAGCGGTGCCGGTGGCGCTCGGACACCTCGGTCGACTGATACGCGCGCGCGACGATCGAATCCTTCTCCAGCACAGCGGGATACGCACCCAACCGCATGGTGCCACCGAGATCGGCCTCGCCGGCGACGGCGTCGCGCTGATCGGCCATGGTCGAGATCACCGGATCGGGGGTGGCGGGGTCGAATTCGGCGGAGTTGGCCCCGGTGATGCCCACCGAACGGGCCGCCTCGATCACGATGCACTGCAGCCCGAGGCACAGTCCGAGCACCGGGAGGCCACGCTTGCGGGCGTAGCTGATCGCACCGATCTTGCCCTCGATGCCGCGGATCCCGAAGCCGCCGGGGATCAGCACACCGTCGACGTCGGCCAGTGCCGCGGCCGCACCGCTGTCGAGCTCACAGTCGTCGGAGGCCACCCAGCGCATCTCGACCTTGGCGTGATGCGCGAACCCGCCGGCGCGCAGCGCCTCGGTGACCGACAGGTAGGCGTCCGATAGATCGATGTACTTACCCACTAGCGCGATGCGGACGGTCTCGTGCGGTTCGTGCACCCGCTTGAGCAGATCGTTCCACTGCGTCCAGTCGACGTCGCGGAAGGGGAGGTTGAGGCGCCGCACGACGTAGGCGTCGAGTTCCTCACGGTGCAGCACCTTGGGGATGTCGTAGATCGACGGGGCGTCCGGTGTGGAGATCACGCCGTCGATGTCGACGTCGCACATCAACGCGATCTTGTTCTTCAGCGCCTCGGGCACGTCGCGGTCGCACCGCAGGATCAGCGCGTCCGGCTGGATACCGATGCTGCGCAGCGCGGCCACCGAGTGCTGCGTCGGTTTGGTCTTGAGCTCACCGGAGGGCGCCATGTAGGGCACCAGCGAGCAGTGCAGGAAGAAGCAGTTCTCCCGGCCGACCTCGTGGCGCACCTGGCGGGCGGCCTCCAGGAAGGGCAGCGATTCGATGTCGCCCACCGTGCCACCGACTTCGGTGATCACGATGTCGGGTCGCCGACCGTTCTCGTCGGGTGCGGCCATCGCCAGGATGCGGTTCTTGATCTCGTCGGTGATGTGCGGGATCACCTGAACGGTGTCGCCGAGGTACTCGCCGCGGCGTTCCTTGGCGATCACCGACGAATAGATCTGCCCCGTGGTCACGTTCGCCGATCCGGACAGGTTGCGGTCCAGGAACCGCTCGTAGTGGCCGACGTCGAGGTCGGTCTCCGCGCCGTCCTCGGTGACGAACACCTCACCGTGCTGGAACGGGTTCATGGTGCCGGGATCGACGTTCAGATAGGGGTCGAGCTTCTGCATCGTCACCTGCAAACCGCGGGCAGTCAACAACTGACCGAGACTCGAGCCCGTAAGACCCTTGCCCAGGGAGGAGACGACGCCGCCCGTGACGAAGAGGTGCTTTGTGGCCGTTTGCGGATGCTTGCGTAGCGCGGGCAAGTACAACCTCCGTGACGACGGGCAGGGCTTACTTTTCTAGGCTTGGTCCTAGCTTTGGGGCCTGCCGACCCACGGAACCCCACCTTAACACCGACTCCGACAGGTCGTCGGGGGCGCGCCGGGGGTCACTGAGTGATCGTGACCGCGCCCGCCCCCTGCCCGACTCCGTACTGCCCCGGCCGGGCGCCGCCGATCAGATCGGCCAGCGCGAGCACCGAGGTGATCCGCCCTGATTCGGTGTCCACATCGTCGACGGTGCTGACCGCGCCCGCCAGCGCCGGGTCCGACCTCGTCACCGCGACGGCGCCGGTTCCGGTCGCGGACCCGTCCCGGCCGACCAGCACTGTCCCGGACCCGTGTTTGGCCAGACCCGCCGCGAACCGCGCCACCGTGGCACCGCGGTTGCCCGCATCGTCGCCCAGGCCGCCCCCGGTGACGACCAGCGCCGTGTCGGCGGCGCCGACGGCGCCGTTGCCGTAGGTGAGGAACCCGGTGTCACGCAAGGCGGCGAGCACGGTTTCCCGCTCGCCGTCGCCCACGGCGGGCGCGGCCGGGTCCCTGTTGCGCAGCAACGCGATCCCGAGCAGATCACCGGCCTGTGACCCCTGATCCACCGAGGTGGTGCTCAGTTGTTTCCCGGCGGGCACGATCGGTGAGTTCACCACCGACAGCAGTTTCTCCGCCGAGTTGGCGTCGACGAACTCCTGGGTGAGCGCCACCGTGCCGCTGACCGTTCCGCGCGCCTGCCCGATCGACCGCGTCAGCGCGTCGAGGTCGTCGTCGGAGGCGTCGGGGGTGCGAAACAGCACCACCGATTTGCCGCCGAGTGCTTCACGGAGTACGCGCGGTGCGATCTGGGCGTCGAATTCATCTGCGGCGCTGAGCCTTTCGTTGAGGCCGTTCTTCTCGTCGGTGAGGACGTTGATCTGGTTCTGGAGGTCCTGTTTGTCGTTTTGCAGCCCGGACAGCACCGTGTTCGACAGCAGCCCCGAACCCAGCGCCACACCGATCGCCAACGCCAGGAACACCGCCGCGAGCGAGATCGCGTGGGTACGCAGCGAGATCACCGTGACCGCCTAACTGACCAGGCCCTGCGCCCACAGCAGGAACTGGTTCCAGTACTGCTGGATCCACTCGAGCACCGCGGCGTCGGCGCGCGACACCCACAGCGCGGCGATCACCGCGACCAGCATCGCCAGGATCAGCAACGCGATCGCCCCACCGGAGACGCGGCTGCGGTACAGCGTGGCAACGGCTTTCGCGTCGACGAGCTTCTCCCCCACCTTGAGGCGGGTCAGGAAGGTCGACGGATTGCTGCGCTGCCGGTTGCGGTCGAAGAACTCCTCGATGCTGGCGGTGTGGCCGACCGTGACGATCAGCGAGGCGCCGTGGTGGTCGCACAGCAGCAGCGCGAGATCGGCGGCCGACCCCGCGGCCGGGAACGTCATCGCGCCAACGCCGAGGTCCTGGATCCGCTCGAGGCCCGCGGCGTGTCCGTCGGCGTCGGCGGGCAGCACCACCTGGGCGCCGCTGCGCAGCACCTCGGCGCTCATCCGGTCCGGGTCGCCGACGATGAGGGCGGGACGGTAGCCGGCCTTGCGCAGGATGTCGGCGCCGGTGCCGACGCCGACCAGGATGGGCTGGTACTCCTTGATGAAGGGTTTCAGCGCCTTGAGGTCGTCGGCGGCATGGGGCTCCTCGGCGACGATCACGACGTGGCGGCGGTTGAGGTCGACGTCGATGTCCGGGATGCCGATTCCGTCGATGAGCAGCGGGCTCTCGCTGCGGATGAACTCGATCGTGTTGCCCGCGAACGCCTCGAGGTGCGCGACCAGCCCGCTCTTGGCCTCGTGCATCAACTCGTGGATCTCGTGGTCGGTGCGCTCGCTCCCGGCGATCAGGCGCCGGTCACCGGAGTACACGCCGCCGTTGTGCAGCCGCACCCGGTGGCCGTCTCTGACCTTCTTGAAGACCTCGGGACCGGTCTCGTCGATCAGCGCGATCCCGTTGGCCACCAGCACCTCCGGCCCGAGGTTGGGATAGCGCCCGGAGATCGACGGAGAAGCGTTCACCACACCGGCCACCCGGGCCTCGACCAGGGCGTCGGCGGTGATCCGGTCGAGGTCGAGTGCGTCGATGACGACGATGTCGCCGGGCCCGATACGCCGCAGCAGACGGTCGATGTCGCGGTCCACGCGGGCAGTGCCGGTGATTCCCGGCCGCGAACTGGCATTGCGGGTGAGCAGCGCTGACATCTTCATGCCGGCGATTCTGTAACCGAACCCTCAAGTAGAGGTGGAGGCGCGCCGTAACATCTGCCTCAGAAGTTACGTTCTGTCACATCAGCCACAGTCTGGCGCGCCGCCGTCAGAAGATCGCGCGCGGGGGCCCGGCCAGCGCCGCCTTCGTCTCGACCGCCAGCGGGTCCAGGATCTCGATGCTTCCGGCTTCGAGTCCGTCGAGGGCCAGGCGCACGATCTCGGCCGGTTCGAGGACGACGCCTTCGGGCAGTTCCAGACCTTCGCGTTCGGCGAAGTCCAACAGCGTCTGGGTCCCGACCAACCCCGGCACCAGTGCCGCGACAAGAGTGCCCTGCGAGGCCAGCTCGAGGCGCACGCCGTTGGTCAGCCCCCACTGCGCGGATTTGGCGGCGGCATAGGCGGTGTTGCCCTCGACGGTGGCCCATGCCACGGCCGACAGCACGTTGACGATGGCGCCGCCGCCGTTGCGCGCCAGGATCGGCGCGAACGCGCGGATCATCGCCAGCGTTCCGTAGTAGTTCGAATCGATCATCAGCCGGATCGCATCCAGATCGCCGGTGACGAGGGACCCGCCGGCGGTGGACGCCGCATTGTTGATCAGGATGTCGACGTCCTGGGCGACCTCGGCCGCCGCGTCCACCGACGACTGGTCGGTGATGTCGAGGCGCAGCACCTCAGCACCCGGGATGTCGACGAGTTCGGGGCGCCGCGCGGTGGCGTAGACCTTCGCGCCCCGGTGCAGCAGTTGTCGTGCGAACTCGTGGCCGATGCCCCGGTTCGTGCCGGTGACCAGTGCCGTGGCGCCCTGCAACTTCATGTGTCCTCCGAAGACCGTGCCGACTCGCGGGTCGGCGCCCGAAACATGACCCGTCGGTCATGTTGAGAGGAATGTAGGCTTAAAGTGACCGCTCGGTCAACTTGGTATCCTTCGACGGTGACCCCGACCGTCCGCCCGCTGCGTGCCGATGCGGCGCGCAACCGCGAGCTACTGCTGGCGGCAGCCGAAGAAGAGTTCGCCGAACGGGGCCTCGCCGCGTCGGTCGCCGACATCGCCCGCCGGGCGGGTGTCGCGAAGGGCACCGTGTTCCGTCATTTCGCCTCCAAGGAGGACCTCATCGCGTCGATCGTCAGTGAGCACATCGCCGAGCTGATCGACGTCGCCCGGGGGCTGGCGGATTCGCCCGATCCGGGAACCGCGCTCCTGGAGTTCCTGACCGTGGCCGCCGACCAGCGCCAGCAGCACGACCTGACGTTCCTGCAGTCGGTCAGCCAGGGCGACGCGCGGGTGACCGAGGCCCGCGACGAGCTGCACGCGGGCGTGGGCACGCTCGTCGACCGGGCCCGCGAAGCGGGCGCCATCCGGGCCGACGTCACCGGAACCGACGTCTTCCTGTTGATGTGCGCACCCGTCCACGTGGTCGAGAACGCCTCGGATCCCGCACCCGGCCTGTGGCAGCGGTACCTCGGGATCATCTTCGACGGCCTGCGCCCCGAGGGCGCCAGTCCCCTGCCCCAGCCGGCGCCGACGTCGCCCTGACCGACCTGCGCGGTGCGGTCGCGGCTACGACGCCGCGGTCCGGTCCTGCCGGGCCGACTCGAGGAGTTCGCGGGCATGCGCGCGGCCGCTGTCGGACTCGCCGAGACCGGCCAGCATGCGGGCCAGCTCGGCCACCCGGTCGTCCTCGTCGATGCGCAGCACCCGGCTGGCCTTACCCCGCCCGCCGCTGTCGACCACCAGATGCACGTCGGCGTACGCCGCGACCTGTGGCAGATGGGTGACGACGATGACCTGATGGGTGCATGCCAGCCGCGCCAGGCGCCTGCCGATCTGCACCGCCGCGCGGCCGCCCACCCCGGCGTCCACCTCGTCGAAGACCATCGTGGTGCCCTCACCCGAGGCGGCCAACACCACCTCGATCGCGAGCATGACCCGCGACAGCTCGCCGCCCGAGGCGCTCTTGGACAGTGGCAGCACGTCGGTACCGCGGTGCGCGGCGAACCCGAAGTCGACGGCGTCGACGCCGTCGTGGCCGGCGTGCACGACGGTGCCGTCCGGCAGCGTCAACGGTGCGGTGTCGTCGGCGCGCACGGCCAGCGGCGCGACGCTGACCGTGAACTCCGCCCCGGCCATCGCCAGGCCGGCCAGCTCGGCGGTCACCGCCTTGGCCAGACCCTTGGCGGCCTTGGTGCGGGCCTTCGTCAGATCGGCCGCCGCGGCGACGACGTGTGACTCGAGCTCTGTGACCCGCCGCTCCAGGGCCGCCAGCGCCTCCTCGGACACGTCGAGCTGATCGAGGCGTTCGCGGGATTCCTGCGCCCAGGCCAGCACCCCGTCGATGTCGGCGGCGTACTTGCGGGTCAGCGTGCGCAACTCGGCCTGGCGCGCGAGTTTGGTCTCCAGCGTGCTCGCATCGGTCGGCAGCGCGCCCAGATAGTCGCCGAGCTCGCCGGCCACGTCGCCGATCACCGCGACCGCGTCGGCGAGCTGTGCGGCCAGTGACCGAAGCGTGGCGTCGTCGGTCTGCTCGAGCGCCGACTTGGCCTGTGCCGCAAGGTCGGCCGCCGAGGCGGCGTCCGTGCCGGGGTCGTCGTCGGCGCCGGACAGTGCCGCACGCGCGGTGAGCGCCGCCTCGCGCAGCGCGTCGAGTTCGGACAACCGGCGGATGTCGTCGACCAGCGCGTCGTCCTCACCGGGTGACGGGTCGACGGCGTCGATCTCGTCGAGGCCGAACTTCAGCCGGTCGGCCTCCTGCGCCAGTTCGCGTTCCCGCCGACGGCGGTCGGTCAGATCGCGGCGGGCGGTGAGCCACTCGTCGCGCGCGGCGCGGTACCGGCGCAGCGGTTTGTCGACGTCGGCGAACCGGTCGAGCGCGACCCGCTGTTCGTCGGGCCGCATAAGCCGCAGCTGGTCGTTCTGGCCGTGCAGGGTGAGCAGTTCGGTGGTGAAGGTGCTCAGCGACTTCGCCGGTACGCTGCGCCCGCCGAGGTACGCCCGCGACGGGCCGTCCCTGCTGACCGAACGCGCGGCGATGACGCTGCCGTCGTCGTCACGGTCGGCGCCGGAGGACTCCAGCAGGTCGTCGACCCGGCGGGCGACGCCGTCGCCGAGATCGGTGGTGACGAACCGGCCCTCGACCACGGCACGGTCGGCGCCCGAACGGACCCGGGTGGGATCGGCACGGGCCCCGCCGAGCAGATGCAGCCCGGTGACGACCATGGTCTTACCTGCCCCGGTCTCGCCGGTGAGCACCGTGAGACCACGGCCGAATTCGGCTGTGGCGGTGCTGATCGCGCCAAGGGATTCGATGCGGATTTCGGAGAGCACGTGTGCTACTGCCCCCGCCAGCCGGTGACGGGGAGCCGGAACTTGCGCACCAGCCGGTCGGTGAACGGCGCACTGTCGAGCCGTATCCACTTGAGCGGTGTGCCGCAGCGGGTCACCTCGAGGCGGCCGCCCGCGGGCACGACCATCTCCCGGCGGCCGTCGCAGAACACCAGGGCGTCGTGGCCGCCGGCCTCGATCTCGATCGCGATCAACGCGTCCGGACTGGTCACCATCGGACGGGCGAACAGCGCGTGGGCGTTGTTGGGCACCACGAGGATGGCTTCGAGGTCCGGCCACAGCACCGGACCGCCCGCCGAGAACGCGTAGGCCGTCGACCCGGTCGGCGTCGACACCAGCACACCGTCGCATCCGAACGCCGACACCGGGCGGCCGTCGACTTCCACGACCACGCCGAGCACGCCGAGCCGCGGGCCCTTCTCGAGGCTCGCCTCGTTGAGCGCCCAGCCGCGGGTCAGGAGCCGTCCCTCCGCGCGCACCGCCACGTCGAGGGTCATCCGCTCCTCGACGCGGTAGTCGCGCCGGACGACGTGGTCGAGCACCTGGTCGATGGCCTCCGCCTCGGCCTCGGCGAGGAAGCCGATCCGGCCGAGGTTCACCCCGAGCACCGGGATCTCGACGTTGCGGGCCAGTTCGGCGGCGCGCAGGAACGTGCCGTCGCCGCCGAGCACCAGCACGAGCTCGCAACCTTCGGCGGCGCGTTCCTCGGCGTCGACGACGTCGACGTCGGCGCCGATCGCGCGCATGTCGTCGGCAGACAGGTGAACCGAACCCCGGTCGACCGCCTCGGCAGCCAGCACCCGTAAGCCGATGTCGTTGTCGCTCAGCACTTTCTGAACTCGCCTTGCGACCTCGGTGGCGTCCTCCCGGCCGGTGTGGACCACCAGCAGGATGGTGCGTTCAGCCGTCATTGCGGTCCTTCCATGACGGCGCGGCGCACCGCCTGCTCGAGGTCGTCGCCGCGCAGCCCGTTGTCGGTGCGGGCGCGCAGCCACAAGAAGTATTCGACGTTGCCCGAGGGGCCGGGCAGCGGACTCGCCGTGGCGCCGACGGTCTGCCACCCCAGCGCGGCCGCCTTGGCCGACACCGCGAGCACGGACTCGGCGCGCAGCTGAGGCTCTGAGACCACACCACCGGCGCCCACCCGATCCTTCCCGACCTCGAACTGCGGCTTCACCATGGGAACGATATCGGCGTCGGGCGACGCGCAGGCGGTCAGCGCGGGCAGGACGGTGGCCAGGGAGATGAACGACAGGTCCGCCACCACCAGGTCGACGGGACCGCCGATCATGTCCGGGGTGAGTTCACGCACGTTGGTGCGCTCGACGACGACCACCCGCGGATCGGAGCGCAACGACCACGCCAGCTGGCCGTACCCCACGTCGACGGCGACGACCTCGCGGGCGCCGCGGTCGAGGAGGACCTCGGTGAACCCGCCCGTCGACGCTCCGGCGTCCAGGCCGCGGCGGCCGGTGACGTCGAGACCGAAGGCGTCCAGTGCACCGATGAGTTTGTGCGCGCCACGCGACACCCAGCTGCGTTCGTCGGCGGTCTCGACCGCGATGTGCGCGGTGACGGCGACCGCGGTCGCCGGTTTGGCCGCCGGCATCCCGTCGACAGTGACCCGGCCGGCCCCGATGAGTTCTGCGGCCTGTTGGCGTGACCGGGCCAGGCCCCGTCGCACCAACTCGGCGTCGACACGTGCACGCCGCGTCACGCCGCTCAGCCCTTCTCGACCGCCGCCAGCGCCTGCACGAGCAGATCGTGAGCCTCCTCCAAGCGCGCGGCGACGGTGTCGATATCGATGTCGCCGAGATCGCCGGCGCTGTCGGGCTCGGGCAGGTCCGCCAGCAGGGCCGCCACCTGGGTGCGTAGCTGATCGGGGTCGGTACTCATATCGACAGCCACGCTAGCCGATCGGGGCCGACAGCAGCGACCAGCGCTGCAGTGCGGCGGCCGCGGTGTCGTCACCTGCGCGCACGGCGAACGGCCGGCCCGCCAGATCCGACTGCCACACCGCGTGTGCGGTCGCCCGCAGCACCGCGAGGTCGTCTCCGCGGTCGGCGTCGCCGGCGTACACGGCGACCTCACCGTCGGCCACGTCCACCCGCCACCCGGGGTGCGGACCGACCCGCAGGGCGTCGGCGGGGAGGTCGAGCGATCGCAGATCTTCGGCGATGTAGTCGGGCCGTTCCTGCGGCACCGCCCGCAGCGTCTCGTCCGCTGTGCTCACCCCGCTGAGCACGAGCAGGCTCGGTAGTTCCGCGGCGTTGGCGCCGGCGATGTCGGTGTCGAGCCGGTCGCCGATGACGAGCGGGGATCGGAAGTCCCCGCGGCCGAGCGCGTCTCGCATCAACGTCGGTTGCGGTTTGCCCGCGACCTGGGGCTCGCGCGCCGACGCGGCCCGCAGTGCGGCGACCATCGACCCGTTACCGGGCAGCAGCCCCCGCTCGGACGGCAACGTCAGGTCGACGTTGGCCGCGACCCATACGGCACCGGCACGTAGCGCCAGCGCGGCCTCGGCCAGATCGGCCCAGCCCGTCTGCGGGGAGTGACCTTGGACGACGGCGACGGGATCGTCGGTGAAAGCGCGCACAGGAGACAGTCCCGCAAGGCTCACCTCGGCGGCCAGCGCCTCGGTGCCGACGATGAGCACCCGTGCCCCGGCAGGCAGTTGGCCGGCGAGCAGGTGGGCCGCGCTCTGGGCACTGGTCACCACGTCGTCGGGCACCGCCTTGAAACCGAGTTCGACGAGATGGCGTGCGACGTCGGCAGGGCTTCGGGAAGCGTTGTTGGTGACGTAGAGAACGCGCGCGGTCAGCCCGGCGAGGCTGTCGACGGCGCCCGTAGTCGGTTCATGACCGCGGAACACGGTGCCGTCGAGGTCGAGGAGCAGGCAGTCGTGTTGCTGCACAAGGCTTGTCACGTCAGCTGAGTTCCGTGATCCGGTCCTCGGCGTCGGTGACGCCTTCCAGGTCGGCGGCCGCGGCGTTGAGGAACCACTGCAGCGCATCCTGCTTGCGGTCCAGTGCGAGCAGCGTCTCGGCGTAGGCGTAGAACAGCCGGGCCGCGGTAGACCCGCGCCGCGACGGATCGAGCTGCGGCGTGGACAGCACGGCCAGCGCCTGTTCGAGTTGGCCGAGATCCGACCGGGCGCCGGCCACGACCATCTTCAGTTCGTCGGCGTCGTCGCCGGTGAGCTGTTCGGCTTCGGGGCTGCGAGCCAACTCGATGGCCCGTTCCGGACGGCCCACTCCGCGTTCGCAATCCGCGATCAGCGGAAGCAGCGGAGACTTGCTGCCCATCCGCCGCGCGGCACGCAGTTCCGCCAGCGCCTGGGCCCAGTCACCGCAGTAGTACGCCGCGATGCCGACGGCCTCACGCACCGCTGCGATACGTCCCGACCGCGCACGGGCGGCGCGGGCATGCTCGAGCGCGGCCTGCGGATCCTCGTCGAGCAGTTCACCAGCCGCGACGAGGTGGCGTGCCACCGCGTCGGCGGTGTACCGGTCCAAAGTCGTGAGTTCGCCGCGGATTTCGGGCGCCAACTGTTTCGCTTCGATCTCCGGCGGGATGGACGGACCGTCGAAGCGCGGGTTGTCGGTGGTCTTCGGCTGGGTGGGGCGGGCGCGGTTGGGCCCGGAACCTCGAGGTGCGCCGCGCTGATCGCGGGGGCGACGCGGCCCACTGGAGTTCGACGTCCGCCGCGGGCGACGCTCGTCGCGTCCACCAGCTTGCCTGTCCTCGCTCACGATTGCCTTTCGATTTCACCCCGCCGCCGCGAGTTTACGTGCCGGCGCTGAAAGCCGACAATTCCGCGTCATAAATGGAAACACCTCGGCCCTCCGATTGTGGTCGGAGGGCCGAGGCTTTAAAGGGTGTTCGGCGGTGTCCTACTTTTCCACCCGGATGGGTAGTATCATCGGCGCTGGCAGGCTTAGCTTCCGGGTTCGGGATGGGACCGGGCGTTTCCCTGCC
>JBNMQY010000015.1:0-106037 GCA_050205415.1 Mycolicibacterium litorale | reverse complement strand
CATCCACGCCAACGAGAACGGCGCATGCCCACCCTCATGACGCCACGGCTGGAAATGATCACTGACCGTCGCACTGTCCATCCCGTGCTCCTCGGCCGCCACCGCCAATTCGACGAGCTCCCGAGGCGCGAACTGCTCCGCCGACGCCTTGTATCCGAGTTTGAGTTCAGCCACGAACTCGTTTCTACTCCTCTGCCTACACTCGCGGCATGGCAGCAGCCCTGACCGCCGTCACCGAGCGCGTCCACCTCGCACAGACGGACCTGGTGAACTGGACGCTGGTGGCCGGCGACGACGGCGTGCTGCTGATCGACGCCGGCTTTCCCGGTCAGCGCGACGACGTCGTGGAGTCGTTGCGCCGGTTGGGTTTCGGGATCGCCGACGTCCGCGCCATCCTGTTGACCCACGCCCACGTCGACCACTTCGGGTCGGCGGTCTGGTTCGCCGCCGAGCACGGCGTGCCGGTGTACACCCACCCCGACGAGGTGGGTCACGCCCGGCGGGAGTACCTCGAGCAGGTCGCACCCGTCGAGGTGATCAAACACGCCTGGCAGCCGCGCTGGCTGAAGTGGTCGCTGACGATCAGCCGTAAGGGCGGGCTGACGCGCGACGGCATCCCGACCGCGCAGGCGCTCACGGACGAGGTGGCGGCGACGCTGCCCGGGACGCCGAAGGCGGTCCCCACCCCGGGGCACACCGGCGGGCACTGCTCCTACGTCGTCGACGGCGTTCTGGTCAGCGGCGACGCCCTGGTCACCGGCCATCCGCTGCTCACCGGCACCCGCCCGCAGCTGTTGCCGACCGTGTTCAACCACGACCAGGCGGGCTGTGTGCGCAGTCTGGCCGCGTTGGAGGCGCTCGACACCGATGTGCTGCTGCCCGGGCACGGCCCGCTGTGGCGGGGCCCTGTCCGCGAGGCCGCACAGGCGGCGCGGCGCGCGCTCACGTGAGAAGGCGGTAGCCGAGCAGGAACGCCGCGGTCAGACACAGTCCGCACGCCACGACGATGGTCGGCATCAGGATCATGTGGTCGAGTTCCTCGGGGTCGAGCGCGTCGCGCTGAATGGGACCGAACAGCAGCCGCGCCAGCGCCGTCTCCCGCGCCCGGCGCGCCACGCGGCCGAGCACATGGCGGTCGGCGCGGCGGCCGATGAAACCCCGCAGCATGATCCCGCCCGCGGCGATGATCGCCGCGGTGGCCAGGATCAGTCCGCCGACGACTGCCTCCGACATTCGCGCCAGCTTACAAACCGAGGCATTCTCTCACGGCAGGGCTTTCGCGAAGGCCACCGGGTACACCTCACCCTCGGCGGGCAGCGGTTCGGCGAGTCGGTGGTAGCCGGTCGCGAGGTAGAGCGCCTCGGCCTCGGGCTGACGGTCGCCCGTCGTCAGGTAGATCCTGCGGTAGCCGCGGGCGGCGATCTCGTTCTCGAGGGCGGCCAGGAGCATCCGGGCGAAGCCGCGGCGGCGGTGGGCGCTGTCGGTCCAGATGCGTTTGAGCTCGGCGGTCGTGGCGTCGAAGCGGCGGAATGCGCCGCCGGTGACCGGGGTGTCGCCCAGCAGGCCGATGAGCATGGCGCCGTCGGGTGGGGCGAACTCCTCGGCCGGATGGCCGCGCAGCCAGGCCAGGGTCGACTCGGTCCGCCCGTTGTACCGGCCGGCGTATTCGACGGCGAGCTCGTTCAGCAGGGGCTCGGCCAACGGGTCCTGTTGACCGACGGGCACGAATCGCAAGTCCTCGATCACCGGCACACCCACACGTTATCGTCCGCCGTCGCGGACTCTTCCGATCCAAACTTGACACCTGTAAAGTTCGGCGGCATGGACAACATCCGGGGCAAGACCATCGCGATCACCGGCGCCGCTCGCGGTATCGGATATGCCACCGCCGAGGCACTTCTGGCCCGCGGTGCCCGCGTCGTCATCGGCGACCGCGACGTGGCGCTGCAGGAGTCGGCCGTCGCCCAGCTGACCAAACTGGGGCCGGTGTCGGGCTACCCCCTCGACGTCACCGATCGGGAGTCGTTCGCGACGTTCCTCGACAAGGCCCGCACCGACGCGCATCCCGGTTCGGATGGGCACATCGACGTGTTGATCAACAATGCCGGTGTCATGCCGATCGGCCCGTTCCTGTCACAGTCCGAACAGGCGATCCGGTCGTCCATCGAGGTCAACCTCTACGGCGTGATCGCCGGATGCCAGCTGGCGCTGCCCGACATGATCGCGCGCGGCCGCGGCCACATCGTCAACATCGCCTCGCTGTCCGGGGTCATCCCCGTGCCCGGTCAGGTGGTGTACGTCGGCGCCAAGTTCGGCGTGGTCGGGCTGTCGGCGGCGTTGGCCGACGAGGTCGCACCGCACGGTGTGCACGTGTCGGTGGTCATGCCTCCGTTCACCCGGACCGAGCTGATCTCCGGCACGAAGGAGACGATCGGCACCAAACCCGTTGAGCCCGAGGACATCGCGGCGGCGATCGTCAAGACGCTCGACAAGCCGAAGACGCATGTGTCGGTGCCGCCGTTCCTGCGGTTCACCGCACAGGCCGCCCAGTTGCTCGGTCCGCGCGGGCGGCGCTGGATGAACCGGAAGCTCGGACTGGACAACGTGTTCCTCGAGTTCGACACCGCCGAGCGCAAGAGTTACGAGGACCGGGCGCAGACGGCGCTGGGCGTGGTCGAGGGCGGGCAGAAGGACTGAGCCCCCGCCGAACGTGCGCTCACTGCGAGAATCGGGCGGATTTTTCGCAGTGGACGCACGTTCGGCGCGAAGGCTATTCGAAGTCCGGCAGCGGATCCCCCGCGCGGTACGCCTCGATCGTCTCGAGATTCTCCAGCAGCGACTCCGCCGAGAAGACGTAGTCGACCCCGTCGGCGCCCGATCCGACGAGGATGACGTGCCATTCCTCCTCGGCGGTCAGCCAGATCCGCGTCACCGTCTCGACCGCCTCGTCGTCCGACGTGATCCCCGAAGCGGGGAAGTACCACGTGACCATCTCGTCGGTCGAGAATTCGACGTCGAATTCCCAACCGCGCGAAGTGATCACCTCGTCGACGAGTAGACCCTCGTCCTCCGGGGCGTCAAACCACCGCGGCCCGCGCGCCGCCTGACGTTTACGCCGGCGCGCCTTCTTCGCCTCGGACTTGCGAGACACTCAGCCCAGCGCCCGGTCGAGGTCGGCGATCAGGTCGTCGGCGTCCTCCAACCCGATCGACACCCGCACCACACCGTCGCCCAGCCCGATCGCCGCCCGGCCTTCCGGACCCATCGCCCGGTGCGTCGTGGTGGCCGGATGGGTGATCAGTGACTTGGCGTCGCCGAGGTTGTTCGAGATGTCGATGACCCGCAGCTTGTCGAGCACCTCGAACGCGCGCTCCTTGCCACCGGGCAGCTCGAACGTGATGACCGTGCCGCCGCCGCGCATTTGCCGCTTCGCCAGGTCGTACTGCGGATGCGATTCCAGGAACGGGTATTTCACCCAGCTCACCGCGGAATGCCCCTCGAGGAACTCCGCGATCCGCTGCGCCGACCGGTTCGAGTGATCGACCCGCACCGCCAGCGTCTCCAGACCCTTCAGCAGTGTCCACGCGTTGAACGCGCTGATCGCCGGACCGGTGTGGCGCATCAGCTTCTGCACCGGCCCGTCGATGTACTCCTGCGACCCGAGGATGGCCCCGCCCAGCACCCGGCCCTGGCCGTCGATGTGCTTGGTGCCGGAGTAGACCACCACGTCGACACCGAGCGGGAAGCCCTGCTGCAGCAGCGGTGTGGCGAAGACGTTGTCCAACACCACCTTTGCGCCTGCGGCGTGGGCCATCTCCGTCACCGCGGCGATGTCGACCAGCGTCTGCATCGGATTCGACGGCGTCTCGAAGAACACCGCCTGCGTGGGCACCGAGAGCGCCTCCTCCCACTGCGAGAGGTCGTCGCCGTCGACGAACACGGTCTCCACACCCCAGCGCGGCAGGATCTCGTTGCACACCACGAAGCACGAGCCGAACAGCGAACGCGCGGCGACCAGCCGGTCCCCCGCCCCCAGCAGCGCACCCAGCGAGGTGAACACCGCGGCCATCCCCGTCGCGGTCGCGAAGCAGGCCGGTGCGTCTTCGATCAGCCGCAGCCGCTCCTCGAACATCGAGATCGTCGGGTTGCCGTAGCGCGAGTACACGTACCGGTCGATCTCGCCGGTGAACGCCTTCTCCGCCTCGGCGGCCGACGAGTACACGTACCCCGACGTCAGGTACATCGCCTCGGCGGTCTCCTCGAACCCCGACCGCAGCAGACCGCCGCGCACACCGAGTGTCGCCTGGCTGACGCCCTCGGGCAGTTCAGCGGGCCTGCGCACCGAAGGGACCTCGCTCATGACTGCCGCCAGGGCAGTCCGACGGCCTTCCAGCCGGTGCGGCCACGGTGCTTCTGCTCGTCGAGGTCACCTTCGAAGCCGTCGAGGATGTTGTACGACGGCCCGATCCCGGCCTCGGTGGCGGCTTCGGCAGCGCCGATCGAACGGTTGCCGGACCGGCACAGGAACACCACGGGCCGCTCACCGGGTGCGATGCCCGCGGCCTGCAGATCGTCGACGAAACCCTGATTGCGGGTGCCGTCGGTCCGGTTCCACTCGACGAACACCACATCGCGGGACAGCGCCGACAGGTCCGGCACCCCGACGAACCGCCACTCCGCGTCGGTGCGACAGTCCACCAGCACCGCGTCGGGGTTGTCGTCGAGTAGCTGCCAGGCCTCCTCCGGCGTGATGTCTCCCGCATAGCTCACGGCGGTGAGTGTCCCACACCTAGTCAGAACCGGTCGAACACACCTTCCACGCCCCGTCCTCCCGGACGAACGTCGTCGGCACCTCGAACTTGTCGTCCTCGGACCTGTCGAAGTGGTACGTGACGGTGGCGGTGGCCCGGTCACCCTGGACGGTGACACCACTCACCCCGTCGATGAACCGCGCACCTTCTTCGGACGACGATTTCCGTTGCCGGTCAAGCACTTCCCGTTCGGTCAGCTGTTCGGCGCGGCAGGTGTTCGCGACGAAATCCGCATAGTCCTCGCGCTGCAGGGCGTCGTTCTGCGCCGCGGCGGCACGGCCGATCTGCTGCTCGTCGGTGAGCTCGTCACCCTCGAACACGTCGGCCAGCCAGATACCGATCACGACGAGGACAATGATGACCAGCGCCGCCATGAACGGCGCGACGGTCGGCCGGTCGCTCGGGCGGCCGGTGTCCGGATCCGATTCAGCCGGCATCGCTCACCACAGCTTCCGCAGCGCGGCACCCACCCGACGGGCCCGGTCCCTGGCGATGATCACATCCGGCGCGGTGGCCAGCGCCACCCCGAGCCGGCGGCGGCCGTCGCTCTCGTCCGGCCGGCCGAACAGCCGCACATCGCTTTCCTGGGTGGCCAGCGCCTCGGCCACCACCGCGGCGATGTCGGCACCCGACGGCTCGGCCACCGGCGCCTCGGTTCCGGCGTAACGCACCTCCGCCGCACCGGGCGAGATCATGATCGTGTCGACCGCCAGGCCGAGGATCGCCCGCGCATGCAGCTCGAACTGCGAGAGCCGCTGCGAACGCAACGTCACCAGACCCGTGTCCTGCGGCCGGGCCCGCACGTCGGAGAAGTACACCTCGTCGCCGCGCACCAGCAGCTCCACCGCGAACAGGCCGCGGCCGCCGAGCGAGTTGACCATGCGCGCGGCGATCGACTTCGCGGCGTCCAGCGCGGCCGGCGTCATCTGCTGCGGCTGCCAGGACTCAAGGGCCTCACCGTCGCCGGGCCGGTGCCCGATCGGTTCGCAGAACGTCAGCGTCGGGCCGGTGGGGCCGGTGCTGCGCACCGTCAGCAGCGTCACCTCGTAGTCCACCTCGACGACGGTCTCGGCCATCACCCGGTTGTGGGTGATGCGGCCGGCGGCGATGGCGCGCTGCCAGGCCGGTTCGACGTCCTCGTCGCGCAGCAGCACCGACTGTCCCTCTCCCGGCGCACCGGAGATGGGTTTGACGACGAGCGGGAACCCCGCGTGCTGGGCGACCGCGCCGAGTTCGTCGGCCGAACCGGCGAACCAGAACGGTGCGGTGGGCAGGCCGAGTTCGTCGGAGGCCAGTCGGCGCAGTCCTTCGCGGTCCTGGCCCAGCCGGGTGGCGCGCGGTGTCGGGAACACGTCGACATCGCTGCGTTCGGCGACGGCGACCAGCGCGTCGGCGGCGATGGCGCCCGACTGCGCGACGACGTAGCGCGGTTTCTCCCGGTCGATCAGGGCGGTGACGGCTTCGGCGTCGGTCAGCCGCACGACGGCCGAGCGGTCGGCGACGCCGTGCGCGGGCGCGTCGGCGTACCGGTCGACGGCGACGACCGCGGCGCCCAACCGCTGCAGCGCCAGCGCGAGTTCTCGACTGAGCTCACCGGCACCCAGCAGCAGTACCGTGTTCCGCGACTCGGCCGGCGGCCCCTGCGGTGCCACCGGCTCCGGTGCGGTCGTCGCGGTCGCCACCTCGACGCCGGGGTCGGTGGCGGGTGTGTCGGCGTCGGTTGGTTCAGTCATCGCTCGCCAGCCTGCCAGATGGTCAACCCACCCGGAGGTCGATGTAGCACCACCGCCACGACTCCCCCGGTTCGGCCGACCGCATGACCGGATGGCCGGTGCGGCGGAAGTGCTCGGTGGCGTGCTGGTGCGGGCTGGAATCACAGCAGCCGACGTGCCCACAGGTCATGCACATCCGCAGGTGCGCCCAGGTGTTCTCCCCCAGTGCGGCGCAGCCTTCGCAGTGGCCGGGAATGCCGGGGCGCGGGTCGGCGCTGATCGAGGCCAGGTGCTCGCACGTGGTCGGCGCGCCCGTATCCTGCGCCCGCCGGGTGGCTCGACGTGCTCTGCTGCGCATGGTGGTCGAGGATACGGACCCTGCGAGAAGTCCCAGAGAGGAGAACTTCCGACGTGACTGCCTCGCTGCTGGCGGTACTGGTCGCCGCGCTGCTGCTGGCCGCGCTGGCCCGCAGAGCCGACGTGTCGGCACCACTGGCGCTGGTGGTCGCCGGGCTGGCCGCCGGCCTGATCCCCGGGATGCCCGACATCCAGCTGGACCCGGATCTGGTGCTGTACGTGGTGCTGCCGCCGCTGCTGTGGTCGGCCGGGCTGGAGAGCAGCTATGTGGCGCTGCGGCGCAACGTGCGCTCGATCGGGATGCTGGCGGTGGGCCTGCCGTTGGCGACGACGTTCGCGGTCGGGGTGGTCGCCTACTGGACGGTGCCCGAACTCACCGTGGCGGCCGCGTTGACGCTGGGCGCGATCGTGGCGCCTCCGGACGCCGTGTCCGCGACGGCGGTCGGCCGAAGGCTGGGATTGCCCCGCCGGCTGATGACCCTGCTGGGCGGTGAGAGCCTGCTCAACGACGCCACCGCGCTGACCGCGTACAAGGTGGCGCTCGGTCTGGCGATCGGCGGCGCGGCGAGCTGGACCGGCGGCCTCGCGACGTTCGCGCTGGCGGCGGTCGGCGGTGTGGCGGTCGGTGGTGTGCTCGGCGCGGTGATCGTCTTCGTGCGGTCGCGGCTGCGCGATCCGCTGGCGGAGAGCGCGCTCGGCCTGGTCGCGCCGTTCGGCATCTATCTGCTCGCCGAGGAGGTGCACGGCTCCGGGGTGCTCGCGGTGGTGGTGGCCGCGCTGATCCTCGGACAGCACTCGACGAACGCCGGTTACGCGACGCGGTTACAGGACTCGGCGGTGTGGCGGGCCGTTCAGCTGCTGCTCGAATCGTTCGCGTTCCTGCTGATCGGTCTGCAACTGCCGAAGGTGGTCGAGGAGCTCGCCGGGATCTCCGCGGCCGTGCTGACCGTCGCTTCGCTGGCGGTGCTCGCGACGGTGATCGCGGTGCGGATCGTGTGGGTGTATCTGTTCGCGTACCTGCCGCGGATGGTGGTGCCCGCGTTGCGCGAGCGGGAGCCGCGCCCGCGGCCGGCTCAGGTCTTCGTGGTGGCGTGGGCCGGGATGCGGGGTGTGGTCTCGCTGGCGGCGGCGTTCGCGGTGCCGGCGACCACGCTGACCGGCGCCGCGTTCCCGGGCCGGCCGCAGCTGGTGTTCCTGACCTTCGTCGTCGTGGTCGGCACCCTGCTGCTGCACGGGTTGACGTTGCCGTGGCTGATCAGGCGGCTCGGCGTACAGGGCGACGAGGCCCACACCGATGCGGTCGCGGCCGCCGCGGCGCAGGACAAGGCGGCCAGGGCGGCGGCGCAGCGCCTCGACGAGATCCTCGACCGGGAGCGCGCCGACGGCACCCTCGATGACGTGCACGAACGCGCGGCCGAGGTGCTGCGCGGCTGGAACACGCGGCGGCGCAACTCCGCCTGGGAGCAGCTCGGCCGCGACGCGGCCGACATCGGGGAGAGCCCGGCCGCGGCGTTCCGCCGGCTGCGGCTGGAGATGCTGGCCGCCGAACGCGCGACGCTGATCGCCGAACGCGACAGCGGCCACATCGACGACGAGGTGCTGCGCTCGGTGCTCTACGGCCTGGACCTGGAGGAGGCCACACTCAACCGGCGCTAATCGCCGAGCTCCCGCCGGAACGCCGCCATGGCGTCGACGAGTTTCGCGATCGTGCGGTGTGCGGCCGCGATGTCGTCGTCCGGGATCCCGGCCAACGCCCGGGTGGTGTGGTCGGCCAGCGGCGCGAAGAACTGACCCGCGACACCCATGCCGTGTTCGGCGACGCGCAGGATGACCTTGCGCCGGTCGGCGGGGTCGGAGTCGCGCCGCAGATGCCCGGAGGCGATCATCCGTTCGACGAGGTAGGTGATCGCCGCACCCGACATGCCCATCTGCTTGCGCAGCTCGCCTGCGGTCAGCGGGGTCCCGGCCGTATCCGCCACCATGATGTGCAGCAGCGCGCGGAAATCGTTGGGCGCCAGGGAATGCCGGGCCGCGAAGACACGGCCGATCTGTTCGGACTCGGCCGAGAGGGCGCGCACGTCCGCGGCGATCAGCGCTTCGAGCGCGGCGCGGTCGGCATCAGCCACCAGACGAGAATAATTGCGCGAAGATGTTCAGTTTCTGAAATATCGGGAATATTGGATGCCATGGCGGGTCGTTTCTCCTGGGTCGTGGCGCTGCTGGTGGTCCTCGTCTCCGGCGGGCTGATGGGGCTGCTCGGCAGCAGCGAGTCGAGTTCGCAGTCACCGGTGTCGGTGCCTGCCGATGCGGAGTCGGCCAAGGTCAACGCCCTGCGCACCGAGTTCCCCGGCGGCGATCAGGCCCCGGCGATCCTCGTCGTCACCCGCACCGACGGCGCACCCCTGTCCCCCGCCGACGTCGCCGCCACCGAGGCGGCACGCCAGCGCATGCTGGACACGGCCCAGACCGCCCCGGCCGGCCCTCCGGTGCTGGTGTCCGAGGACGACAAGGCGGCCGTCGTCACCGTTCCGCTGGCCGCCGATCTGTCCGGGTTCGGGCTCAACGACGCGGTGAAGGGGTTGCGGGAGGCGGCCACCGACGGTCTGCCCGCGGATCTGCGGGCCGAGGTGACCGGTGGGCCGGCGTTCGGCGCCGACATCGCGAACTCGTTCTCCGGCGCCAACATCACCCTGCTGGCGGTGACGGCCGCCGTCGTCGCGCTGCTGCTGATCGTGACCTACCGCTCGCCGGTGCTGTTCCTGGTGCCGTTGGCGGTCATCGGCTTCGCCGACCGGGTGGCGGCCGTGCTGGGCACCGCGATCGCCGAAGCGGTCGGCATGACGCCCGACGGTTCCACCTCCGGCATCACCAGCGTGCTGGTGTTCGGCGCAGGCACGAACTACGCGCTGCTGCTGATCTCGCGGTATCGCGAAGAACTGGGCCGCACCGCCGATCACCGCGAGGCGCTGCGCGTCGCCGTGCGCGCCGCGGGCCCGGCGATCCTGGCCAGCAACGCCACCGTGGTGCTGGCCCTGCTGACGCTGGTGTTCGCGTCGGCGCCGAGCACCCGCAGCCTCGGTGTGCAGGCGGCGTCCGGCCTCGTGGTCGCTGCCGTGTTCGTGCTGCTGGTGCTGCCCGCGCTGCTGCGGCTGTTCGGCAAGAAACTGTTCTGGCCGCTCATCCCGAAGGTGGGCGCCGCACCGCTCACCGACAGCGGGCTGTGGCATCGCATCGCCTCGGCGGTGGCGCACCGCCCCGCCCGCGTCGCCGTGGTGTCGATCGGTGCGCTGGTCGTGCTGTGCACGGGTCTGCTGTTCACGCCGATCGGGTTGACGCAGACCGAGCAGTTCCGGGTGCAGGCCGAATCGGTGACCGGCTACGAGACGCTCGCCGACCACTTCCCCAGCGGGCTGACCGATCCCACCCGGGTCATCGGCGCCTCGGACAAGGCCGGTGAGATCCAGCGCGCCATCACCGACACCGACGGCGTCGTCTCGGCGAATCCCGCGGGCACCTCCCCGAGCGGGTTGACGCAATGGTCGGTGGTGCTGTCGGCCGAACCCGCGTCCGACGAGGCCTTCGCAGCCGTCGACGCGCTGCGCGACCACGTACGGGCGGTGGACTCCTCGGCGTTGGTCGGCGGCTCGGACGCCCAGGCCCGCGACATCAGCACAGCCGCCGGCCGCGACCGCCTGGTGGTGATCCCGGCCATCCTCGCCGTGGTGCTCGTCGTGCTCTACGTCCTGCTGCGCTCGGCGCTCGCGCCGCTGATCCTGGTCGGGGTGACGGTGCTCAGCGCGCTGGCCGCGCTGGGTCTCGGCGGCTGGGCCAGCGTGCACCTGTTCGGCTTCCCGGCCCTGGACAACTCGACGCCGCTGTTCGCGTTCCTGTTCCTCGTCGCACTCGGCGTGGACTACACGATCTTCCTGGTCACCAGGGCGCGGGAGGAGACGCCGGAGTACGGCACCCGCGCGGGCATCGTGCGCGCGGTGTCGGCGACCGGCGCCGTCATCACCAGCGCGGGCATCGTGCTGGCCGCGGTGTTCTGTGTCCTCGGTGTGCTGCCGCTGATCGTGCTGACGCAGCTGGGCATCATCGTCGGCCTCGGCATCCTGCTCGACACGTTCCTGGTACGCACGGTCATCATCCCGGCGCTGTTCACGTTGATCGGCCCGAAGATCTGGTGGCCGGCTCTGCGCGCAAAGCCGTGAACCGGGCGTACGTTCGGTAGGTATGACCGGGATCTCCGAGGCCGCCGCGCCCCAGCTGCCACCTCTGCACATGCGGCGCAACGGCTTCGACCCGACCGCCGAACTGCGCGACATCCGGGAGTCGGCCGGCGTGCGCGTCGCGCAGAACGCGTTCGGGATGGACATCTACCTGGTGACCCGCCACGACGACGTCAAGGCGGTGCTCGCCGACCACGAACGGTTCTCCAACACCCGGCCGCCCGGTTTCGTCGGCGCCGGGGCACCCATCTCCGATGCCGAACAGGCCAGGGCGCAGGCGGGCAACCTGCTCGCCAACGATCCGCCCGAACACCAGCGGCTGCGCCGGATGCTCACCCCGGAGTTCACGCTGCGCCGCATCAGCCGGCTGGAACCGCGCATCGTCGCGATCGTCGAGGAACATCTCGATGCGATGGAAAAGGCCAGGCCGCCAATCGATCTGGTGTCGGCCTTCGCGCTGCCCATCCCGTCGCTGGTGATCTGCGAACTGCTCGGCGTGCCCTACGCCGACCGGGAGGACTTCCAGCGCCGCAGTGCCCGTCAGCTCGATCTGTCCCTGCCCATCCCGGAGCGGTTGGAGCTGGCCCGCCAGGGCCGCGAGTACATGCACTCACTGGTGAGCCTGGCCCGCCGCACACCGGGTGACGACATCCTCGGGATGCTGGTGCGTGAGCACGGCGAGGAGTTGACCGACGACGAACTCGTCGGCATCGCGGGACTGCTGCTGCTGGCCGGCCACGAGACCACCTCCAACATGCTCAGCCTCGGCGTGCTGGCACTGCTGCGCCACCCCGACCAGCTGGCCGCGGTGCGCGACGATCCGGCGGCGGTGGGTCCGGCGGTCGAGGAGCTGCTGCGCTGGCTGTCGATCGTGCACAGCGGGATCCCCCGCATCACCACCACCGAGGTGGAGGTGGCGGGTGTGCCGATCCCCAAGGGACAGTTGGTGTTCGTATCCCTGCCGTCGGCCAATCGCGATCCCGATTTCATCGACGATCCGGAGACGCTCGACATCGGCCGCGGCGCGCTGGGCCACGTCGCATTCGGCCACGGTGTGCACCACTGCCTCGGGGCGCCGCTGGCCCGGATGGAGATGCGGATCGCCTTCCCCGCCCTGCTGCGCCGGTTCCCGGACCTGACGCTGGCCGAGCCGTTCGAGGATGTCGAATTCCGGTCGTTCCACTTCATCTACGGATTACGGTCGCTGTTGGTGGGATGGTGAGGACAGATGAGGATCGACGTGGACCGCGACGCCTGCATCAGCGCGGGCAACTGTGTGATGAGCGCACCGGAGGTGTTCGATCAGGACGACGACGGGATCGTCGTCCTACTCGCCGACCCGGTACCCGACTCCGAATTCGAGCACGCGCGCGAGGCGGTCAAACTGTGTCCGGCTGCGGCGCTGCGCCTGGCGGCAGAGTGAGCCCGCGGCGCAACAACAGCGCGCTGACCACCAGCACCCAGGCCGGGAACGCCAGGGTGAGCCACATGCTGATCTCGGCCGCCACCAACAACACCACGGCGACCAGATAGGTACCCCAGACCAGCGGCCGCGGCATCAGCCCGGTGCGCAGCCAGATCGTCGCCAGCGACACCATGAACACCGCCGCCATCCGCAGCGCGTAGGTCTTGGAGATCGCCAGCAGCACCGACTGGCCGAAGAACACCGCCTCCGAGGCGGCGCCGTGTCCGGTCATCGCCTCCAGCCCGGCGCCCACCCCCGCCGCGACGAACATCATCCCCAGGAACAGCAGGCCGCTCCCGAAGAACACCGTCGCGAAGAACCGGTCCTCGTAGCGGCCGAAGCCGTCGCGGACCACGCCGATGAACCACAGGAACGCGATGCCCGCGAACGGCATCAGCACTGCGGCCGTTCGCAATTGACGGCTTCCGTCCACCCACTGCGAACCCGGTGCGCCGCCCGTTGGCAGCGCCGTGCGGATGAGGATCAGCGCCGCACCGAAGATCAGCGCGAACAGCACTCCGGCCAGCGCAGCCGCCCGCGGCGTCGACAACCGGCGCAGTTGATGTTCGACCACGCGGTCATGGTCGCACGGCTCAGGGTTGGCCGGGCAGCAGTCTGATCATCAGGCCGTGCGCCTCGGCCAGCAGGTTCTCGTCACCGTCGCGCAGTTCGGCGTTGATGAAGGCTTTGCGGCCCTCGGCCTCACGCACCCAGCCGCGCATCGTGAGCGGGGTGTCGATGGGAGTGACCTTGCGGTAGTCGACATGCAGGTAGCCGGTGCGGCTGATCGGCCGACCGGCGGCGTGCACCACCATCCCGAACGTCGAGTCGAACATCAGCGGCAGCACGCCGCCGTGCACGGCCTTGTTGCCGCCGACGTGGTAGCGACTGAACTGCACGGTCAGCTCGACGCCGTCCGGGTCGAACTTGGTCACGTGATAGGGCGGCATGAGCAGGCTGCCCGCGCCCGGCAGCGAGGGCACCCGGTTGGCCGGTCCGACGCCTTCCGCGGCTTCGGTGGGCCCCAGCAGGGCGACCAGCCGTTCCGCGAGATCTGCTGCGCTGTCCCAGGTCTCGTCGTCCGGGTCGGCCGACACCGCCAGATCCTGGGCCCGTCGCATCGCGGTGAGGAACCGTCCGAAACCCGGTCCCGGGGTGGCGGGCTGGAAATCCGGGAAGCCGCCGTGCCGGTCGTATTCGGGGTCTTCGAGATGTGGGTCGGTCACGGACGCGCCGCCAGCACGTCGCGTCGCACGATCGTCTGGTCGCGGCCCGGTCCCACACCGATGCACGAGACATGCGCTCCGGCAAGCTCTTCCAGTCGCAGCACGTAGTCGCGCGCCTTGGCGGGCAGATCGTCGAACTCGCGGGCGCCGGAGATGTCCTCCCACCAGCCGGGCAGTTCCTCGTAGATCGGTTCGGCCCGCGCGATGTCGCTCTGGGTCATCGGCATGTCGTCGGTGCGCTTGCCGTCGATCTTGTAGCCGACGCACACCGGGACGGTCTCCAGGCTGGAGAGCACGTCGAGTTTGGTGAGGAAGTAGTCGGTGATGCCGTTGACCCGGGTGGCGTACCGCGCGATGACCGCGTCGAACCAGCCGCAGCGGCGGGCGCGCCCGGTGGTCACCCCGACCTCACCGCCGGTCTTGGCCAGGTACGCGCCGTGTTCGTCGAACAGCTCGGTCGGGAACGGACCGGAGCCGACGCGGGTGGTGTAGGCCTTGAGGATGCCGAGCACGGTGGTGATGCGGGTGGGCCCGATGCCGGAGCCGACGGACGCGCCACCGGCGGTCGGATTCGACGACGTGACGAACGGATAGGTGCCGTGGTCGACGTCGAGCAGGGTGCCCTGCGACCCCTCCAGCAGCACCGTCTCGTCCCGCTCGAGCGCGGCGTTGAGCAGCAGCCGGGCGTCGGCGATGCGGTGCTTGAAGCCTTCGGCCTGCTCCAGCAGGTTGTCGACCACCTCGGCCGCGTCGAGCGCCTTGCGGTTGTAGATCTTGACCAGCACCTGGTTCTTGAATTCCAGCGCGGCCTCGATCTTCTCCGCCAGCTGCACCGGGTCGAGCACGTCGGCGACCCGGATGCCGATGCGGGCGATCTTGTCCTGGTAGCAGGGCCCGATGCCGCGGCCGGTGGTGCCGATCTTCTTGCTGCCCGCCCAGCGCTCCACGACCTTGTCGATGGCGACGTGGTACGGCATGAGCAGGTGCGCGTCGGCGGAGATCAGCAGGCGTTCGGTGTCGACGCCGCGGTCCTCCAGCCCCTTGAGTTCGGTGAGCAGCACCCCGGGGTCGACGACGACGCCGTTGCCGATCACGTTGGTGACGCCGGGGGTGAGGATCCCCGACGGTATGAGGTGCAGTGCGAAGTTCTCGCCAGTGGGCAGCACGACGGTGTGACCGGCGTTGTTGCCGCCCTGGTACCGCACGACCCACTGCACACGTCCACCGAGTAGATCGGTGGCCTTTCCTTTGCCCTCGTCACCCCACTGGGCGCCGATGAGCACGATTGCCGGCATGGCTTAATCTCCCGCTTGATGTGGTGCAGCCGGTGACACACCCTATCCCAGCAGGTCGGGAGGAGCTGTTTTGACTGCCAGTGACAGGGCCGCAGACGTGGTGGTTCTCCGGTTCGGGCAGCGCCGGGTGCCGCGCGGCCTGACCGGTCTGGACGTCGTCGACGTGGCGGGATCCGCGGACGTCGACGCCGCCTCGGCGGGTGCGCGCCGGCTCGTCGTGGTCGGTGATGACGCCGACCTGGCGATGGCGCTGACCAGGCTGATGCGCACCGAACGCCTCGGCGTCGAGCTGGCCGCCGCGACGGGATTCCTGGCGGCCCGCAAGGCGCTGACCGGCGTGGCCAGGCGGGTGCCGCTGGTCCGGGACGACGCCGGGATCGCGATCGTCGGGTCCGCGGAGTGGCGCGGACCGGCCCCGTCGGGTGCGGCCCTGTTCGGCGAGGGCGTGGTCGACGACACGACGCTGTTCTCCGGGGAGGTGACCGGGGTGCGCATCGAACCCACGGCCGAGATGCCGGGGTTGCGCGCCGCGGTGCTGACCGGACGGGGCCGTCCGCACCGGTGGGTGGCGGGACGGGCCGCGCAGCTGGGGACGACGGGCGCACGGGTGATCCGCGACGGCGTCGACGGCGCCCGCGAGGTCAAGCGGTCGACGTTCTACCGGCACACCGAAGGCTGGCTGCGGGTGGGCTGACGACCGGTAACGTCGAATCGTGAGCCTTCGCCCGCTGCGCCAGTCGGTGCGGCCGAGTCCTGTCTTCCTCGCGGTCCTGGCGATCACCGCCGCGGGTGGCGCGCTGGCGTGGATCGCCGCGGACACGGTGCGCCCGTTGGCCTACGCCGGCGTCTTCGTGTTCGTCATCGCGGGGTGGCTGGTGTCGCTGTCGCTGCACGAGTTCGGGCACGCCGTGACGGCGTGGCGCTTCGGCGACCGGGATGTCGAGATGCGCGGATATCTGACGCTCAACCCGTTGAAGTACTCGCATCCGATGCTCTCGCTCGGGCTGCCGGTGCTGTTCATCGCGCTCGGCGGGATCGGTCTGCCCGGCGGCGCGGTGTACCTGCGGACGTCGTGGATGACAGCGCGGCAGAAGACCCTGGTCAGCCTGGCCGGGCCGTCGGCGAACCTGGTGCTCGCGGTGGTGTTGCTGGGGCTGACGCGGCTGCTGTACGACCCGGCTCGCGGTGTCTTCTGGGCGGCCGTGGCGTTCCTGGGATTCCTGCAGGTCACCGCATTCGTGCTCAACATGCTGCCCATCCCGGGGCTCGACGGTTACGGCGCGGTCGAACCGCATCTGAGCGGCGACACCCAGCGGGCGCTGCAGCCCGTCAAGCAGTGGGGTTTCTTCATCCTGCTGATCCTGCTGCTCGCCCCGTCGCTCAACCAGTGGTTCTTCGGCGGCGTGTACTGGCTGACCGAGCTGTCGGGGGTGCCGAGCACGCTGGTGTCGATCGGCGGCCAGCTGACCCGCTTCTGGTCGGCCTGGCTGTAAGCCTGCCGCGCGAGCGGACTCTTGCGATATATGCGCGTTTACGCATAGATTGCTGACATGGGCGCCGGGCACGATCACCACCACGCGGCGGACACCCGCGTCAGCCGGATGCTGATCGCCGCGGCGATCCTCACCGCGTTCTTCGTGCTCGAACTGGTGACGGCGCTGTGGATCGACTCGATCGCGCTGCTCGCCGACGCCGGGCACATGCTCACCGACCTGGTCGCGATGTTCATGGGGCTGACGGCGGTGCTGCTGGCGCGGCACGGCAGCGCGTCGCCCGCGCGCACCTACGGCTGGCACCGTGCCGAGGTGTTCACGGCCGTCGCCAACGCGGCGCTGCTGCTGGGGATGGCGGTGTTCATCCTCTACGAGGCGATCGAACGGCTCGGCGACGCACCGGACATCCCCGGCGTGCCGATGATCGTCGTCGCACTGGCGGGGCTCGCCGCCAACGCCGTCGTCGTCCTGCTCCTGCGGTCGCACTCCAAGGACAGCCTCGCGGTCAAGGGCGCCTACATGGAGGTGCTGGCCGACACGGTCGGCAGCATCGGGGTCCTGATCGCCGGCATCGTGACGGTGACGACGGGCTGGCCGTACGCCGACGTGGTGGTCGCGGTGTTCGTCGCGCTGTGGGTGCTGCCGCGGGCGATCTCGCTGGCCCGGGCGGCGCTGCGCATCCTGTCGGAGTCCTCCCCCGCCCACATCGACGTCGACGAGCTGAAGTCGGCGCTGTGCGCGGTCGACGGCGTCACCGAAGTGCACGATTTGCACGTGTGGACGCTGGTACCGGGCAAGGACGTCGTCACCGCGCATCTGACCTCGGCGCGCGATTCGGCACGGGTACTCGACGATGCCCGCGCGGTGCTGGCTGCCCGTGGATTGAGCCATGCGACGGTTCAGGTCGAACCGCCCTCGGGCGCGGCGGACTGCAGCAACTGCGGCAAGAACGACTGGTAGGCGCGAAGCGCGCCGCCTCAGCTCAGGCCGAACTCCGCCCGCGCCGACGGATCGCAGTCGTCGAGCAGGTCGAGGCACCGCTGGTATTCGTCGGTCTCGCCGATCGAATCGGCCGCGCGCGCCAGCGCCGCCACACACCGCAGGAAACCGCGGTTGGGCTCGTGCCGGTAGGGCACCGGGCCGAAACCCTTCCACCCGTTGCGGCGCAGTTGGTCGAGACCGCGGTGGTACCCAGTGCGGGCGTAGGCGTACGCGGTGACGGCCTTGTCGTCGGCCAACGCGTCCTCGGCCAGCGCCGCCCACGCCACCGACGCCGACGGATGCGCCGCCGCGACGATCGCCGGATTCTCGTTGGCGTCGAGTTCCGCTTCCGCCGCGGGATCTCCCGGGAGTAGTACCGGGTCCGGTCCGAGAAGATCACCCATCCGCGTCATGAGAAACATTGTGCCGTGCCGGTCGCGGCGTGCGGTCATCGGCTCGGATCGGTCGATAAGCTCCATCGGTAGCGTCGTCGGAGGAGGAACGCAGCGGGATGTCGAACCCACGAGGGCCCGAACAGGGCGACGAGCCGACCGTGCCGTCGGCAGCGGGTGGTCCCGGTGAGCAGACCGGTCCGGACGACGAAACCCGGCCGTCGCCGTCCGCCGACCACGAACCCGCCACCGAGATCATCGCGGCGCCGTCCGCCGGCGCCGGCCGCCAGGACGAATCGGCCGAGGCCGAACGACGCTTCACCGCGCCGTCGGGCTTCGACGCCGGCTCCACGCAGAAGATCGATCCCCCGCCCGACCCCGCGACCGAGGTCTTTCCGCGGTCGGAGGCCCCGGGCACCGATCCGTTCGCCGCGCAGAAGGCCGCGGGCCCGCAGGTCATCCCGCCGCGCGGAGACGTTCCCCGGCCACCCCAGCAGGGTCGGCGCAGCTGGGGCTGGGTCGTGGCCGTCGTGTTGGTGATCGCGGCGCTGGTGGCGATCGCCATCCTCGGCACGATCCTGCTGACCCGCGGATCAGGGTCGGCGTCGTCGCAGGAGGACCAGGTCCGCGCGACGATCGAGCAGTTCGACGTCGCCATCCAGAACGGCGACCTGGCCACGCTGCGGGGCATCACGTGCGGCGCCAAACGCGACAGCTACGTCAACTACGACGACAAGGCGTGGGCGGAGACCCACAAACGGGTCGCCGCCGCCAAGCAGTACCCGGTGGTGGCGAGCATCGACCAGGTGGTCATCAACGGCGACCACGCCGAAGCCAACGTCACCGCGTTCATGGCCTACGCCCCGCAGACCCGCTCCACCCGCAGCTTCGACCTGGAGTTCCGCGACGACCAGTGGAAGATCTGCCAGGCCCCGTCCTAAGCGCTGACCGACCGGCCCTCGCTGTGTAGGTCGCGGCACGCCTCGATGACCCGCTCGGTCATCCCCGCCTCGGCCTTCTTCAGGTAGCTGCGCGGGTCGTAGACCTTCTTGTTGCCCACCTCGCCGTCGACCTTGAGCACCCCGTCGTAGTTGGTGAACATGTGCGCGGCGATCGGGCGGGTGAAGGCGTACTGGGTGTCGGTGTCGACGTTCATCTTGACCACGCCGTAGCGCAGGGAATCCTCGATCTCCGACTTCAGCGAGCCGGACCCGCCGTGGAACACGAAGTCGAAAGGCTGCGCGTCCGAGCCTAATCCGAGCTTCGCGGCGGCCACCTTCTGGCCCTCGGCCAGCACCTCCGGCTTGAGTTTGACGTTGCCCGGCTTGTACACGCCGTGCACGTTGCCGAACGTCGCGGCCAGCAGGTACCGCCCGTGCTCACCGGCACCGAGGGCGTCGACGGTCTTCTCGAAATCCTCTGCGGTGGTGTACAGCTTGTCGTTGATCTCGGCTTCGACGCCGTCCTCTTCACCGCCGACGACGCCGATCTCGACCTCCAGCACGATCTTGGCGGCCGCGGCCTGTTTGAGCAGTTCCTGCGCGATCGCGAGGTTCTCGTCGATCGGGACCGCCGAGCCGTCCCACATGTGCGACTGGAAGAGCGGGGCCTCGCCGGCGGCGACCCGCTCGGCGGAGATGGCCAGCAGCGGCCGCACGTAGGTGTCGAGTTTGTCCTTCGGACAGTGGTCGGTGTGCAGGGCGACGGTGACCGGGTACTTGGCGGCGACCACATGAGCGAACTCCGCCAGCGCGACGGCACCGGTCACCATGTCCTTCACCCCAAGTCCGGACGCGAATTCGGCTCCGCCCGTGGAGAATTGGATGATGCCGTCACTGCCGGCGTCGGCGAAGCCCTTGATCGCGGCGTTGACGGTCTCCGACGACGTGCAGTTGATGGCGGGGAACGCGAACGAGTGCTGCTTGGCGCGGTCGAGCATCTCGGCGTAGACCTCGGGGGTGGCGATCGGCATACCAGGAAGTATCCCCCTATCGGCGCGTGATCACATGGTGAGGACCATGCGGTACCGCGCGCGGCCCTCGTCCATCGCGGCGTAGGCCTCGGCGGCTTCGGCGAGCGGCTTCTCCTCGATCCGGGCGCGCACCCCGGAGAGCACCGCGAAGTGCATGGTCTCCTCCACGTCGCGCGCGGTGCCGGACGGATGGCCGGTCACCGACAGCCCGGCGTTGATCAGGTCGAGCGGGCTGATCGGTAGCTGCTCGGGAGTGACGCCGACGACGATCAGCTCGCCCTGCGGGCCCAGGCCGCCGACGGTCTGCGCCATCGCCGCCGAGTTGGCCGCGGTCGCCAGCACCACCGCGGCACCGCCGAGCTTCTGCAGCGCCACGGCGACGTCGCCCGCGGTCGAGTCGATGTAGTGGTGCGCGCCCAGCGCCAGGGCGTCCTCTTCCTTGGCCGCGCCCCGGGCGATCGCGACCGTCTCGAAGCCCATCGCCCGGGCGAACTGCACCCCCAGGTGGCCGAGGCCGCCGATGCCGAGGACGGCGACCAGGTCGCCGGCGCGTGCCCGGGTCTGCCGCAGCCCGTTGAACGTGGTGACGCCCGCGCAGCCCATCGGCGCCGCCTCGACGAACGACAGTCCGTCCGGGAGCCGCGCCGGCGCGGTGGCGGGCACCACCACCGATTCGGCGTACCCGCCGGGATAGTGCCAGCTGGGCACCTGCATGTTGACGCACTGCATGAACAACCCCCTGCGGCAGGGGATGCACTTGTTGCAATTGCCGCCGAACCAGCCGACGGCCACCCGCTCGCCGACCGAGAACTCGTCGACCCCGTCGCCCAGCTCGGCGACCGTTCCGGCGATCTCGTGGCCCAGGGTAATCGGCCAGGTCAGGCCGGGGAAGTTGCCGTGGACGAAGCCGTGGTCGGTGCCGCACACCCCGCAGGCGGCGACGTCGATGCGCAGGTGGCCGGGCGGCGGGGCGGGCGTGTCGACCTCGGCGAGGGTCAACGGCTCTCCCGCGGCGGCGACGTGGACGGCTCTGTGGGTGGGCATGTTCTCAGACCCTAGTGACGCGAACACGCCGCCGCCGCGGGATCGCGTACCGGCTAGCTGCAATTTTGGGCCGGTATCTTGGGTACCCATGACGACCACCCATCTGGCCCTCATGCCCGACTTCCTGGACCCGCTGACGCTGCTCGGCTACTTCGGGGGCTGGGCCCTGGTGGGGCTGCTGGTCGTGATCTTCGTCGAGTCGGGGGTGCTGTTCCCGATCCTGCCCGGCGACTCGCTGCTGTTCGTCGCGGGCATGCTGGCCGCCGGCACGGCCGCGGTGGCCGCCGACGGCGGTGAGGCGATCAACTTCCATCTCTGGCAATTGCTGGTGTTCATCCCGATCGCGGCGATTCTCGGCGGCCAGGTCGGCTACTGGATCGGCCGCAGTGTGGGCACCGCGATGTTCAAACCCAACGGCCGCATCCTCAAACGGCGCTACCTCGACGAGGCGCACCTGTTCTTCGAGGAGCGGGGACCGTTCGCGATCGTGATCGCCCGGTTCGTCCCCATCGTGCGGACGCTGGCCCCGCTGACCGCGGGCGCGGCGCGGATGAGTTACCCGGTGTTCGCGCTGTTCAACATCCTGGGCGCGGTCGTGTGGGGGGTCGGGCTGACGCTGCTCGGCTACTGGCTCGGCCGGTTCGAGGTCATCCAGAAGCTGCTCGAGCCGATCGTGATCGCGATCGTCATCGTCTCCGTCGCCCCGATGCTGATCGAGTGGTACAAGCGCCGTAAGGCCGCCAAACAGGCGGGGCTAGCGGCGCCGCCGATCGAACCGGCTTAGTCCGCGAGTTCGGCCAGGATGGTCGCCGTCGGCTTATCGGCGGCGTGCCGGTACCCGGTACCGGCCCACAGGTGTACGACGTCGGCGTCACCGGCCGCGGCCGCCGCCTTGCGCAGCGGACTCGTCAGGTGGTGGAGGGCGGGATAGCCCAGCGGCGCCGATGCCTCGTAGCGGTCGATGAATCGATTGCGCAGCCCGCGCGCCGGACGTCCGGTGAACGCGCGGGTGAGGACGGTCTCGGTGCGCGACGGATCGGCCAGCGCGGCCTTGTGGGTGGTCGAGGCGCCGCTCTCGTCGGCGCGTAGCAGGACGGTGCCCACCGCAGCGGCCGACGCACCGGCGCGCAGCACCGCGGCGACGTCCTCGGCGGTGGCCAGTCCGCCGGCGGCGATGGCGGGCAGGCGGACTTTCGTGACCACCTCGCTCACGAGATCCGGGAGCGGCACCGGTGCGGGCATGCGTTCGGGGGTGAACGTGCCCGAGTGTCCACCGGCGACGGCGGCCTGCACGGCCAGAATGTCGACACCGGCAGCGGCGGCGGCCTCAGCTTCGTCGGCGGAGGTGACGGTCTGGACGACGGTTGTGCCCGCCTTCTGCAGGCCGCGAATGACGTCCGGGGTGGGCAGGCCGAAGGTGAAACTGACGAGCGGGACCGGATCCGTGCGCAGCAGGTCGATCTTCGCGTCGAACGAGTCGTCGTCGTCGATCGGGTCGGTGGGCAGGGTGAGGCCGTAGCGGTCGGCCTCGGGCTTCAGTAGTTCTGCGTAGCGGCGGTAGGCCTCGACGTCGACCGGGACAGGGTTCGGCGCGAAGACGTTGACGCCGAAGGGAATCGACGCCGCGCGTACGGTCGCGATCTCGGCCTGCAGGGCTTGTGGCGTCTTGTAGCCCGCCGCCAGCAGACCCAGGCTGCCGGCGCCTGCGGCGGCGATCACCATCGCGGTGGTCGTGGCGCCGCCCGCCATGGGTGCGGCGATCACCGGCAGGCGGACGCCGAGATCGATCAGTGGTGATGTCATCGGTGCTCCTCGAAGGAGATCGTGTCACGGGAAGGCATTCGTCGGCGTCGGTGTTCTCCGGAGCCAACCGCGAGGGGCCGGCGTGATACCGGTACGACCCACCGACCCCGGATTCATCCGCCGCTCAGCGGCATCCCCCGGCGTCAACGTCGGCGTCAAGAATGCCGGCGGGGTCAACGTGCTGCCGAGTCGAATGGAGCTGGCGCGGAGAGGAATTCAAGGGTCGGCCGGAAGTCCGACCCACCGCCTCGACCTACCCCTTGAGCCCCAGCGCATCGGCCAACGCACGCAGCGCCGGCCGCGGGTCCGCCATCGGGTTGTCGCCGAGCACTTGCAGCACCACGTGGTCGGCACCGGCGTCGAGATGGGCGGTCATCGATGCGGCGGCCTGCTCGACCGACCCCATGCCGACGATGCCGCGCGCCAGCCGGTCCGAACCGCCCCGCACCAGGTCCGATTCGTCAAATCCTTGGCGCAGCCACGAATTCCGGTAGTTCGGCAGCCCGCTGTAGACGTCGAGGTGCTGGTGCGCGCGCCGCAACTGGTCGGCGTCGTCACCGCCGATCGCGACGGCCTGCTCGGAGACGATCCACTTGTCCGCACCGAGGATGTCGCGTGTGGTGCGCGTCTGCTGCGGCGTGACCAGGTACGGGTGGGCGCCGTCGGCGTGCGTGCCCGACAGCTCGATCATCTTCGGGCCGAGCGCGGCGAGCAGCCGGATCGGCCGCGGCGCGCCCGGTTCGATGGCCTCGGACACCGCGGCCATCTTCTCGAGGTAGCCCCGCATCGTCGCCAGCGGTTTGGCGTAAGTACCGCCCATCGCGTGTTCGACCAGCGGGGCGTGGCTCACCCCGAGCCCCAGCACGAAGCGCTCGGGATACAGCGCGTTGAGCGTGCGCCCACCGGTCTCGGCGGCCGACGGCAGCCGGACGTGGATGTTGGCGATACCCGTGCCGACCACCAGCCGGTCGGTCGCCGACAGGAACGCCGCCGACTGCGTCAGGCACTCCTTGCCCGCCACCTCGGGGATGAACAGCGAACCGTAGCCCAGCGCCTCGATCTCCCGCGCCACGTCCTGCGCATCGGTGATCGACCAGGTCTCGCTGGCCCACCAGACACCGATGTGGGAAGGGAACGCGATGTTCGGCCTGCTTGATTCGCTCACCGCCCCAACCTAACCGGAAACCGCAGGCCTCAGGCGGTCGGGTGGGCGGCGAACCAGTCCAGAAGCAGGACCGCGAGTTCGTCGGGCCGCTCCTCGGGGATCCAGTGCGACGCCCCCGACATGATCTCGAACCGGTACTCCCCCGAGACGTAGCGCGCGGTGTCGTAGGCGCCCTTGGCCAGCAGCGCCGGATCGTCGTCGCTCCACACGAACATCGTCGGCACCGTGATCTTCCCGCCGGTGGCGCGCGGATCGAGCAGCGGCATCGCCCGGTACCAGTTCAGGCCGGCGGTCAGCGCGCCCGGTTCCCGCATCGCCGCCACATCGCGTTCAGCCAGCGCCGGGCTCTGGCGCATCCTGGTCAGCGATGACTTCGCCATCCCGCCGCCGCGGCTGAGCAGCACCCGCTCGGGCAGCCACGGCAACTGGAAGAAGTACATGTACCAGGACGCGAGTCCCTGCCTGCTGGTGGGAATCGCCTTGAGGAACGCGGCTGGATGCGGCACCGACACCGGAACGACGGTCGCCAACCGGTCCGGCATTTCCGCGGCGACGGCCCACGCGACGGCGGCGCCCCAGTCGTGGCCCACGAGGTGGACGCGGTCGGCGCCGCTCGCGTCGATCAGCGCGCCGACGTCCGCGACGAGCTCGGGGATCCGGTAGTCACGGCGCCGCATCGGCCGCGCGCCCGGCGAGTAGCCGCGCTGATTCGGCGCCAGACAGCGGTAGCCCTGCGCGGTGAGCCGCTCGATGATCGCGTCCCAGCTCGAATTGCGCTGCGGGAACCCGTGCAGCAGCACCACCACCGGCCCGTCGGGGGGACCCGCATCGCGGACGTCGAACACCAGATCGTCGCGCCGGTACTGATCCATACCGCTCAGCATGGCACTTCTGATCAGTTCGCGGAACGACTGTGCTCGTCCTGTTCGTGATGGATGCGTCCGCCGATGTCGCCGAGCGGCCGCCCGGTGCCACCCCACCTGCGGGCGATGATCTCCGCGGCGATCGACACCGCCGTCTCCTCCGGTGTGCGCGCCCCGAGGTCGAGGCCGATCGGGCTGGCCAGCCGGCTCAGCTCCTCGTCGGTCAACCCCGCGTCGCGTAACCGTGTCAGCCGGTCGTCGTGGGTACGCCGGGAACCCATCGCCCCGATGTAGCCGACCTCGGGCAGCCGCAGCGCCACCTCGAGCAGCGGGACGTCGAACTTCGGGTCGTGGGTCAGCACGCAGATGACGGTGCGGCCGTCGAGCGCGCCGGCCTCGGCCTGGGCGGCCAGGTAGCGGTTCGGCCATTCGACGACGACCTCGTCGGCCGTGGGGAACCGGGCCTGCGTCGCGAACACCGGGCGGGCGTCGCACACGGTGACCCGGTAGCCGAGCAGCGAACCCTGGCGAGCGACGGCCGCGGCGAAGTCGATCGCGCCGAACACCAGCATCCGCGGCCGCGGGGCGTGCGCGGCGACGAACACCTCCATGCCCTCACCGCGGCGCTCCCCGTCGGGACCGTAGGTCAGCACCTCGCTGCGGCCGGTGGCCAGCAGTCCGCGCGCGTCGTCGGTGACGGCCGCGTCGGCGCGCGGTGAGCCGAGCGAACCGGCCGCGCCCTCGCTGCCGACCACGATCCGCCGCCCCACCCACGCCGCATCGGGATGCGCGATGACCGTCGCCACCGCGACCGGCCGGTGCTCGTCGATGTCCGCGGCGACGTCGGCCAACTCGGGAAAAACCTGCCGCGACACCGGTTCGACGAAGACGTCGAGGATGCCTCCGCAGGTCAGCCCGACGGCGAATGCGTCGTCGTCGCTCACGCCGTAGCGCTGCAACCGCGCCACCCCGTCGGCGATCACCTCGTTGCCGAGTTCGTAGACGGCGCCTTCGACGCAGCCGCCGGACACCGAACCGCTGGCGGCGCCGTCCGGAGCGACCACCATCGCGGCGCCGGGCGGGCGGGGTGCGGAGCGGAAGGTCCGCACCACCGTCGCCATGGCCGCGGTGCCGCCGGAACGCCAGATCTCCATGAGCTCGGCCAGCACATCCCTCACGTGGACCAACCTAGGCGTGCCTGAGCGAACGCTCAGCGCGGGGGTCTGCCGGCTTCCAGGGCGCGGATCAGACTGGCGGAGTCCCACGGCCCCTTGTGCCGGAGGCCGTTGACGAAGAAGGTCGGCGTGGAGTTGAGGTCCATCACCTCCGCGTCCTGCGCGTCGTCCTGCACCCGGTGCAGCACCTTGGCGGCCTGCACTCGCACGTCCTGGTCGAACTGTTCGATGTCGAGCCCGACCCCGGCGGCGTAGCGGTACATGTCCGACCATTCCAGGTCGTCCTGGTGGGCGAACAGTTGCCGGGCCATCTCGAAGAACCGGCCCTGCCGGGCGGCGCCCTCGCTGGCCCGGGCGGCGTCGAACGCCCGTGGGTGCGCGCGTTCGAGCGGGAAGTGGCGCCACACGTACAGCAGGTCGTCACCGAAGTGGGCGCGCACCTCGTCGATGGCGCCGGTCGCCCGGCCGCAGAAGGGGCATTCGAAGTCGCCGTACTCGACGAGGACGAGCGGTGCGTCTGGATTTCCGCGGATGTGGTCACGCTGCGGATCGATCGGCCGGACGAGGTGAAGGCCGACGGGTTCGGGCGGGCTGAGCCAGTCGGTGATCCGGAACAGCGCCCAGCCCAACGTGAACGCCAGCACCGAGGCGATCAGCACACCGACGCGGGCTTCGTCCTGACGGGCCGGATCATCGATCGCGATCTCGACGATGAAAAGCGAGATGGTGAAACCGATTCCGGACAGCGCCGCTCCCCCGGCGACGCGGCGAAGCGAGAGGCCGGGGGCGAGCTGGCCCCATCCGGTGGCCCGCATGAATGCGGTGGCCGCGGTGATCCCGACGAACTTGCCGACGACCAGGCCGGCGACGATGCCCCACGTCAGCGTCGACGCCATCGCCGCGGCCACGGTGTCCTCGTCGAGGTGGACCCCGGCGTTCGCGAGCGCGAAGATCGGCAGGACCACGAAGGACACATAGGGTCCGACGGTCGTCTGCAACCGTTCGTTGATCGAGATGGACTCGCGCAGACCGCGCGTCACCGCACGGGCATAGTGCGGGTTGGGTGACTGCCGGAAGGCCCGGACGAGGTCGACGGTCTGCTCGACCTGGCGGCGTTCCGGGGTGAAGACCGGGATCAGCACGGCGACGGCCACGCCCGCCAGCGTCGGGTGCACGTGCGCCAGGTAGAGCGCGATCCACAACGCGAAACCGAGGACGGCGTAGGCCGGTCCGCGCAACGTGGGCAGTCGGCGCACGAGGGCGAGCGCGGCGATGAGCACCGCGGCGACGGCCAGCGGCGCGAGCCTGAGGTCGTCGGTGTAGAACAGCGCGATCGCCCCGAGCGCGCCGACGTCGTCGACCACCGCCAGGGTCAGCAGGAAGATCCGCAGTCGCGCCGGGAATTTCGGTTTGATCACCGCGAGTGCGCCGACGAGGAAGGCGGTGTCGGTGGAGATCACCACACCCCAGGCCTGGGCGTCCGCACCGGAGGGGTTGAACGCGAGGAAGATGACGGCGGGCACGATCAGGCCGGCGATGGCCGCCACGACCGGCACCGCCGCCCGTGACCGGTCGGTCAGTTCGCCGATCACGAACTCGCTCTTGACCTCCAGCCCGACGATGAAGAAGAAGAACGCCATCAGGCCGTCGTTGACGAGGTGCTTGACCGACATCTCCGCGCGGTACTCGCCGAAGCTCAAGGCGACGTGGGTGTCCCAGAATTCCGAATACGTCTGCGCCCAGGGCGAATTCGCCCAGGCCACGGCCAGCACGGTGAAGGCCAGCAGCAGCGCGGCGGCCCGGTTGTCGGTCGAACGCGGGGTTTTCGGGTCCCGGTTGAGCCGGCTGGGCAGCGAGCCGAAAGTGCGCGTCGACGTCTCGGTCACGTTCCGGTGGGCTCCGCGTCCGACGGCTGATCACTCACCGCGTGGGCGGCCTCCATGAGCATCCAGCCCGACAGCTGCACCGACAGATCGCGTTCCGGGACCTCCGAGGCGTTGACCGCACCGTCGACGGACTGGGCTTGTCGGCCCACCGCGGTGGGCAGTTCGGCGGCGCGTTCCCAGAAGGCGCCGAACAGCGGCAACCCCGCCCCGTCGACCCCGACGGTCTGCCGGTTGTCCCACGCCGCCTCGGCCGAGGTGAGCACGAGCCGGCGCGCGATGTCGCGGGCCGCGGTGTCCTCGGCGGTCTTCTCGGGCAGCGTGGTCGCGACGAGGGCGAGGTAGCGGGCGAGGATGCCGTGGAACAGGCCGCCGTCGCCGCCACCGGCCCCCTTGAGCACCCCGTCGGGAGCCATGTGTTCGGCGACGGCGCCGACCAGCCGGCGTACCCGCATGGCGTGCTCGTCGTCGCCGGTGCGCACCGCGAGTTCGGTTTCCAGGCCGAGGACCACGCCCTGGCAGTAGGTGTACTGCGCCCGCACCAACGAGCCCGCCTTGATCCCGTCGAACACCAAGTGGGTGTCCGGGTCGATCAGTACCTCGTCGATCCAGTCGGCCATCTGCTGCGCGCGCCGCAACCGGTCGCCGTAGCGGGCCAGGTAGATCCCGGCCGGACCGTTGGCGGGGGCGTTGAAGAACTGGTCCTGTTTGCGCCACGGGATGCCGCCGCCGTCCTCGGGCACCCACGCGGTGACGAACTGGTGGCAGAGCGTGTCCTGAGCCCGCGGCTTGGACACCCCCGCGAGTCGTCCTGCACGTTCGAGCGCGAGCGCGAGCCACGCCATGTCGTCGTAGTAGTCGTTGACCCACCGGCCGATGTTGCGCATCCACTGCCCGCGGATCTGGCGGACGATGCGCCGCTGTCGCTCGGGATCGGGATCGCGCAGTTGCGCGTCGACGAGGCAGTCCAGCAGATGCGCCTGCCACCAGTAGTGCCAGGTCTTGAACTGCTTGTGCTGGGGCGCAGCCGGCCAGGCCACCACGCCGAGTTGGGTGCCGGGCAGACCCCAGAGGCGTCGCAGGTGCCGTTGGGTGATCGCCGCTTCGGCGCTGGCCGCCCGGTTGGCCCACAGCTGATCCATGGCTTGATCCTGCCTCACCGGCCTCGTCGCGGAAACCGGTCCAGACCAGCGGAATGAGACATTTCTGTCTCAAATGAGATACTCTTGCCTCATGGCAACCGATCGTGAGGCACTGCTGCGCGCGGCGGCGGACTTCCTCGGCCGCCGTCCCAATGCGACGCAGGACGAGATCGCGGCCGCCGTCGGGGTCAGCCGGGCGACGCTGCACCGGTATTTCGCGGGCAAGCCCGCGCTGATGGCGGCCCTCGACGAACTGGCGATCTCGGAGATGCGCACCGCGATCGAATCCGCGCGCCTCGCCGAGGGGTCCGCGGCCGAGGCGTTGAGCCGGCTCGTCGCCGCATGCCGACCGGTGTCGCCGTATCTGGCGCTGCTCTACAGCCAGAGCCAGGACGTCGACGAGGAGCAGTCCGTCGACGGCTGGACCGAGACCGACGCCGCGATCACCGCACTGTTCGAACGCGGCCAGCGCAGCGGCGAGTTCCGTCCCGACCTGACGGCGGCGTGGCTGACCGAGGCGCTGTACAGCCTCGTCGGCGGCGCGGGCTGGTGTATCCGGGTCGGCCGCGCGGCGAGCCGCGACTTCGAGCGCATGATCACCGAATTACTTCTGAGCGGAGTGCAGAACTCATGACCCGTCGCTGGCTCGCGCTCAGCGTTCTCACCCTCGCGGTGCTGCTCATCGGCATCGACGGCACGGTGCTGGCGTTGGCGACGCCGTTCATCAGCAGCGACCTGCACACCTCCGGTACCGAACTGCTGTGGATCGGCGACATCTACTCGTTCGTCCTCGCCAGCCTGCTCATCACGATGGGCAGCCTCGGCGACCGTATCGGCCACCGCAAGCTCCTGCTCTGCGGCGCAACCGGTTTCGCGGTGATATCGGTGGTCACCGCGTATGCGCCCACGGCGGAGACGCTGATCGGCGCCCGCGCGCTGCTGGGTGTCGCGGGAGCGACGCTCGCTCCGGCCACGCTCGCCCTGATCCGCGGGATCTTCACCGACGCGCGGCAGCGCAGCCTGGCCGTCGGCGTGTGGGCCTCGGCGTTCTCGGCGGGTGCCGCGCTCGGACCGGTGGTGGGTGGCGTTCTGCTCGAACACTTCTGGTGGGGTTCGGTGTTCCTGATCAACGCCCCGGTGATGGTGGTGCTGCTGATCGGCGGGCTCACCCTGCTGCCCGAACACCGCAATCCCGAACCGGGGCCGTGGGACCTGCCCAGCGTCGGATTGTCCATGCTCGGCATCCTGGCCGTGGTGTATGCGATCAAGGAGACGGCGACGCACGGCGTGCAACTCGGTGCCGTCGCGGCCGCGCTCACCGGGGTCGCCGCACTGACGGCGTTCGTGCGCAGACAGCTGCGGCTGCCCAGCCCGCTGATCGACGTCCGGCTGTTCGCCAACCGCGCGTTCTCCGGTGTGGTCGCGGCGAATCTGCTATCGGTGCTCGGTCTTTCGGGGCTGGTGTTCTTCCTGTCCCAGTACTTCCAGCTGGTCCAGGGCTACAGCCCGCTGCGTGCCGGCCTGGCCGAACTGCCCGCGGCCGTCACGGCGACCGTCTTCGGTGTACTCGCCGGATTCGCGGTGCGCCGCTGGACCTCGCGGGCCGTGCTGACCACGGGTCTGGCGCTCGTCGGTGTCGCGATGGCGACACTGACGACCATCCATCCGGGATCGCCGTACCCGCAGCTGGGTCTCGCACTGTTCGTCGTCGGCGTCGGGCTGGGCCTGGCGTTCACCGTCGCCAGTGACCTCATCCTCGCGAGCGTTCCCCGGGAACGCGCCGGTGCGGCAGCGGCCGTCTCGGAGACCGCCTACGAACTCGGCATGGCGCTGGGGATCGCGGTCATCGGGTCGATCGTCACCGGGGTGTACCGCAGCCTGACCGTCCCGGCGAACCTGCCGGCGGATGTGGCCGCCCAGGCCCGGGATTCGCTGGCGGCAGCGACCGACGTGGCAGCCGGCCTGCCGGCCGACCAGGGCGCCGTGTTGCTCGACGCGGCGCGCGAAGCCTTCAGCAGCGGGCTGGCGATCGCCTCCGGTGTCGGCGCGGCGCTGATGCTCACCTCGGCGGTGACGGTGTGGCTGCTGCTGCGTACCCGGCTACCACGCCTTGGTGAGGTCGGCGTGCTGGACGATCCAGGTGTGCATCGCGATGCCGGCGGCGACCGCCGCGTTGATACTGCGGGTCGAGCCGAACGCCGCTATTGAGACCGTCAGCCGCGCACCGGTTTTCGCATCCTCGGTGATGCCGGGGCCCTCCTGGCCGAAGATCAGCAGGCAGTTGCGGGGCAGTTCGGTGTGTTCGAGCGGCACCGCACCGGGGACGTTGTCGACGGCGACGGCGGTCAGGCCGGCACTCGAGGCGAAGTCGAGTAGCTCGGCGGTGCTGTCGTGGTGGCGCAGCCGCTGGTAACGGTCGGTGACCATGGCGCCCCTGCGATTCCAGCGCCTGCGGCCGACGATGTGCACGGTGTCCACGGCGAACGCATTGGCGGTGCGCACCACGGATCCGATGTTGGCGTCGTTGCCGAAGTTCTCGATCGCGATGTGCAGCGGGTGTCTGCGCTGGTCGATGTCGGCGACGATGGCCTCGCGGGTCCAGTACCGGTAGGCGTCGACGACGTTGCGGGTGTCGCCGGCGCGCAGCAACTCCGGGTCGTAGCGCGGATCGTCGGGCGGCTCACCGGGCCGCTCCTGGCTCCAGGGCCCCACGCCCGGCCCCTCACCCCACTCGGTGGGGCCCGGCCCGTCCGTCATTCGAGGGTCCACAGCGCGGCGTGGGTTCCGATCACCGACACCGATGCGAACAGCAGCGCGTTGTTGATCTCGCCCTGGGTGCACAGCGACGCCCGCATCCCGATCGCATCGCGTGACGCGTCCGGGAGCACCAGCACTGACGCCCCGTACGCCGAACACGCGTAGCTCAGCCCCTTGCCGGGCCGGCTCGGTGCGACGACGACCATCAGCGGGCCGCCCCGCCGGGCGGAGTCGTCACGATAGCGGCTTGCCAGACCGTTGATGTCGAGGCCGAGCAGCATGTAGCCGTCACCGGTGAACGCCTCCGGATCGCCCAGTGCGGCCTGCGTCAACTGGGCGCCGTCGGCGCGGAACGCCTCGACGCTGGTCGTCTTGAGCGTCAGTCCGGTCTCGGTGTCGGTGGTGGGCAGCAGACCGACCGGGAACGCCGCGGCGTAGGCGACGGTGGTGCCGGGCATCCGGTCCTGCGGCGAGTAGACGTAGATGCCGCGCACCTGGTTCTGGTCGCGCTGCGGGCCCAGACACACTGTGCCGCTGAGCCGGTCGGGACTCGGCGCGGACAGCGGCGTGATGTCGAGGGCGTCCACGTTCTGGCAGCCGCCGAGCCCGTTCGCCTCGACAGGATGCGCGAGCGCGCCGTACAGACCGAAGCGCAGGGAGTCGGCCGCGACCGGCTCACCGTCGCCCGAGTGCGCCGCATCGACGTCGACGAGGACGTGCTCGGCCTCGAAGCGCATGTTCGACACCGAGACGTTCCAGCCCGAAACAGCCAGGGATTCGCCGATTCTCGCGGTCGGCGCGGCGTACGTGTCGGAGGGAGCTTCGGCGTCCGAGCAGCCCGAGACCGCGACGAGCAGAACCGTCACGACGACGGCGAACAGTGCGCGCACCGGCGATCAGGTTCGTCCGCGGCCGCGGCCGACGGTCCTCGTCATGGCGCGAACCAGGGTGCGCGGGATCAGCCGGCTGGCGGTCGTCATCGCCTTGTACTGCACGCTGGGCACGATCAGGACCTTGTCCTTGGCGACGTCGGCGAGGCAGTCGCGGACCACGTCGTCGACCTCCAGCCACATCAGCGACGGCAGACCGGACATCTCGATGCCGGCCCGCTGGTGGAATTCGGTGTGCACGAACCCGGGGCACAGCGCGTGGACTCCGACGCCGGTGCCGCCGAGCCCGTTGGCCAGGCCTTCGGAGAACGCGATCACCCACGCCTTGGACGCCGAGTACGTCGACCCCCGGCCGGGCAACAGGCCCGAGACGCTGGCGACGTTGATGACCGTGCCCTTCTGCGCGTCGAGCATCGGTGGCAGCGCGGCGTGGGTGAGTTGCATGACGGCGGTGACGTTGACGTCGAGCTGGGACTGCAGCAGCGCGTAGTCGGCGGTCCAGAATTCCCCGGACGTGCCGAAGCCGGCGTTGTTGACCAGGACCTGGACCCCGGCGGAGAGTCGCTGGGCGACCTTCTCGCGGTCCCCGGCGTCGGCGAGGTCGGCGGGCAGCACCTCGACCGCGGCACCCTGTGCGCGCAGATCCTCCGCGAGGGCGTTCAGGCGGGCTTCGTCGCGGGCGACCAGGACCAGGTCGTAGCCGTCGGCGGCGTACCGGCGCGCGAAGCCCTCACCGAGGCCGGACGTCGGTCCGGTGATCAGAGCGACAGGGCGTGGCATCGGGTGTGAGAGTACTCAGCGCTGGAAGTTGGGCGACTGGTGCCCGTTGCGCGCCGGCGGGGTGCGGCGAGGGGTGTCGGGCCGGGGCGCCGGAGGACCGTCCGGTCGGCCACCTTCGGGGCGCTGGGCGTACGGGCGGCCGGGGGCGGCCGGGCCCGGGCGACCCTGCTGCGGTTCCGGTTGCCGCAGCGGCGCGGGATTGAGCGGCCGGCTCGGCGAACCGCTGCGCCGGGCGACGGCCTGCACGGAGTCGGTCTGCGGGATCGGCGGCAGCACGCGAAGCAGGTCGTTGAACTGACGCACGGTACGCAGACCCTCGTCCCACTGGGCGCGGGTGCTGGTGATCGGCATGCTGATCAGCGTCCAGTGCTGTTCGTTCCACATGATCTCGGCGCAGTCGGGCGCCGTGTGGGCGAACGTCACCATGCGCCGGTCGCAGGCGCGGCGTGCGGCGTCCAGATTGGTGGAGTACACCATGCGCGGGCCGATGGCGCCGAGCAGCCAGATGTCGTTCTCGCGGGGCTCCTTGATGCCCTTGAGCCGCATGTCCACCACGACGTTGGTGCCGACCTTGCGGTGCAGCGCGATGACGGTGGCGACGTCTTCGAGATCGAAGATGAAGACCGCCTCACCGCGGATCTGACCGAGGACGACGTTCTTGGCGGTGACGTCGCCGACAGTGGACATCACGCCGCGTTTCCAGCGCTTGAGGATGTCGGCGGATTCGTGCTCGTAGTCGAAGCCGTGCGACTTGGCCCACGACTTCCGGCGTCGGCCGAGCCCGCGCCGACGGTCGATGTCGACGTAGAGAAGCACGGCCGCACCCACGAAGCAGAGCGCAGACAGCGTGAACCAGAGCGGGACCATCGGAACTAGCCTACTTGCTGGTACCGCTTTCGCCCGAACTCAAGTTGGTCACAACCCAGTCTCAGGCGCATCCGTCCCACGCGTCACAGTGGTTCGAAACTGCGCTCAGGGTCGCGGTCACGAGCAACATCACGACCCTCAGCGCAAAGTGTCGCGCCCGAACGCGAGAAACCCCGCCACGCCGAAGCGTGACGGGGTTTCCGATCTCAGCCCAGGCCGAGGGTCTTCGCGCAAGCGCTCATCCCAGCACCAGCGATTCGCCGTCCGGGCTGACGTTGACCGGCACCACGTCACCGTCGTGCACGTCACCGGCCAGCAGCATCTTGGCCAGCTGGTCGCCGATGGCCTGCTGCACCAGGCGGCGCAGCGGCCGGGCGCCGTAGAGCGGATCGAATCCGCGCTGGGCCAGCCACTTCTTCGCGGGCAGCGACACCTCGAGGTGCAGGCGACGCTGCGCCAGCCGCTTCTGCAGCTGCTGCAGCTGGATGTCGACGATGTGCACCAGCTCCTCGGGGTTGAGCCCGTCGAAGATGATGACGTCGTCGAGCCGGTTGATGAACTCGGGTTTGAACGCCGAGCGCACCGCCGCCATCACCATCTCCTCCGTGCCTCCGGCGCCCAGGTTGGACGTCAGGATCAGGATGGTGTTGCGGAAGTCGACCGTGCGGCCCTGGCCGTCGGTCAGCCGGCCCTCGTCGAGCACCTGCAGCAGCACGTCGAACATGTCCGGGTGGGCCTTCTCGATCTCGTCGAACAGCACCACCGTGTACGGGCGACGCCGGACCGCCTCGGTCAGCTGACCGCCCTGGTCGTAGCCGATGTAGCCGGGAGGCGCACCGACCAGGCGGGCGACGGAGTGCTTCTCGCCGTACTCGCTCATGTCGATGCGGACCATCGCGCGCTCGTCGTCGAACAGGAACTCCGCGAGCGCCTTGGCCAGCTCGGTCTTACCCACACCGGTCGGGCCGAGGAACATGAACGACCCGGTCGGGCGGTTGGGGTCGGCGACGCCGGCACGCGAACGCCGAACGGCATCGGACACGGCGACCACGGCCTTGCGCTGGCCGACGACGCGCTTGCCGAGTTCGTCCTCCATGCGCAGCAGCTTGGCGGTCTCGCCTTCCAGCATGCGCCCGGCGGGGATGCCGGTCCACGCCTCCACCACCTCGGCGATGTCGTCGGGTCCGACCTCCTCCTTGAGCATGACGTCCTCACGGGCCTCGGCCTGCGGCACCGCGGCGTCGAGCTTCTTCTCGACCTCGGGGATGCGGCCGTAGCGCAGCTCGGCGGCCTTCTCGAGGTTGCCGTCGCGTTCGGCCCGGTCGGCCTCGCCGCGAAGCGTCTCGAGCTGCTCCTTGAGTTCGCGGACGATGTCGATGGCGTTCTTCTCGTTCTGCCACCGCGCCGTCAGCTCGGCCAGCTTCTCCTTGTAGTCGGCGAGCTCTCCGCGCAGCTTCTCCAGCCGCTCCTTGGACGCGTCGTCCTCCTCCTTGGCCAGCGCCATCTCCTCGATCTCGAGGCGACGGACCAGCCGCTCGACCTCGTCGATCTCGACGGGCCGGGAGTCGATCTCCATGCGCAGCCGGGACGCGGCCTCGTCGACCAGGTCGATGGCCTTGTCCGGCAGGAACCGGGCGGTGATGTAGCGATCAGACAGGGTGGCGGCCGAGACCAGCGCGGAGTCGGTGATACGCACACCGTGGTGCACCTCGTAGCGCTCCTTGAGCCCACGCAGGATGCCGACGGTGTCCTCCACCGACGGTTCACCGACGTAGACCTGCTGGAAGCGGCGCTCCAGCGCGGCGTCCTTCTCGATGTACTTGCGGTACTCGTCGAGCGTTGTCGCGCCGACCAGCCGCAGCTCACCGCGGGCGAGCATCGGCTTGATCATGTTGCCCGCGTCCATCGAGGAGTCGCCGGTCGAACCGGCGCCGACGATGGTGTGCAGCTCGTCGATGAAGGTGATGATCTGCCCGGCCGAGTTCTTGATGTCGTCGAGGACGGCCTTGAGGCGTTCCTCGAATTCACCGCGGTACTTCGAACCGGCCACCATCGAGCCCAGGTCGAGCGAGACGACGGTCTTGTCGCGCAGGCTCTCCGGAACGTCGCCGGCGACGATGCGCTGGGCCAGGCCCTCGACGATCGCCGTCTTGCCGACGCCGGGCTCACCGATGAGCACCGGGTTGTTCTTGGTGCGGCGGCTCAGCACCTGCACGACGCGACGGATCTCGGTGTCGCGGCCGATGACCGGGTCGAGCTTGCCCTCCCGCGCGCGGGCGGTCAGGTCGGTGGAGTACTTCTCCAGCGCCTGGTAGGTGCCCTCGGGGTCCGGGCTGGTGACGCGGGCACTGCCGCGGACCTTGACGAACGCCTCGCGCAGGGCCTGCGGCGACGCGCCGTGGCCGGTCAGCACCTTGGCGACGTCACTGTCACCGGTGGCCAGGCCGACCATCAGGTGTTCGGTGGAGACGTATTCGTCGTCCATCTCGGTCGCCAGGTGCTGGGCCGCGGTGATCGCGGCCAGCGACTCGCGGCTCAGCTGCGGCTGCGCGCTGGCGCCGCTGGCGCTGGGCAGCCGGTCCAGGAGGCGCTGCGTCTCGGTGCGAATGGTCGCGGGTTCGACGCCGACGGCCTCCAACAGGGGTGCGGCAATGCCCTCGTTCTGCGTGAGCAGTGCCATCAACAGGTGGGCGGGGACGATCTGCGGGTTGCCGGCAGCACTGGCCGCCTGCAACGCCGAAGTCAGCGCCGCCTGGGTCTTGGTCGTCGGGTTGAAAGAGTCCACGACACCTCCGATCGTCTGGTTGGAATGCTTCTCGCCTTACTCAACGCGGTCAAGGTTGAGTCTGTTCCGCTCAAGTCTAAAGACATCCCGGAAATTCCCGGCAGGGACACGAACGCCACGTCCACGCACCCCGGCCGCAGCCGGGCTAGCGTCGGCACATGTCCGAGTTCGGCGACTTCGAGTACGAACGGAAGTTCCTCGTCGGCGACATACCCGCCGTCGCCGCCTCCGACCCCCGTCCGGCGCTGATCGCTCAGGCGTATCTGTTCGCCGCCGACGGCTACGCGGTCCGGGTCCGGCTGCAGGGGCCGGCACCCGCCGAGCTGGACGCAAGCCCCGGCGAGCTGGTGGACGCGCTGGGCGACGAGGCGATCGGCACCATGACCGCCAAGGGCCCGGCCGCAGGCGGCACCCGCTACGAGGCCGAGCGCGACCTCGACCCCCTGGTCGCCGGGCAGATCGTGTCGCGGGCCGAGCACGTCGTGCTCAAGGTCCGATCCTCGGTCTGGCTGGGCGAGGACGGCTGGATCATCGACCGGTTCCTCGGCGGTAACGCGCCCCTGGTGCTCGCGGAGGTCGAACGCGACTCCCCCGTCGTCGACCTGGTGATTCCGTCGTTCTGCACCACCGAGGTGTCCGAGGACGACCGCTTCCGCAACGAACACCTGGCGTTCCACCCGTTCAGCGGGTGGGCCGACGACTACCGCAGCGAACTGGAGCTGCTGGGGCCCACCTTCGTCGACACGCTGGGATGCAATCACTTCGACGGGGCCTGAGCATGGGTGGTTGGGGTTCCGTGCTGACCGAACTGATCCCGCTCGCGCTGGTGATCGCCCTGTCCCCGCTGTCGGTCATCCCCGCGGTGCTGATGCTGCAGACTCCCCGGCCGCGACCGACCGCGCTGGCGTTCATGGCGGGCTGGCTGATCGGCCTCGGCGTGCTGACGGCGATCTTCGTGACGGTGTCCGGTGCGATCGGCGGGTTCGAGAAGCCGCCGAGTTGGGCGTCCTGGCTGCGCATCGTGATCGGCGCGGCGCTGATCATCTTCGGCATCGTCCGGTTCGCGCGCAGGAACTCCTCACCGCATCAGCCGAAATGGCTGCGGAACATGACCACCCTGGGCCCGGGGAAGGCTGCCACCGCCGCGGCCGCGCTGACCGTCGCCAATCCGAAGGTGCTGTTCATCTGCGTCGCGGCGGGTCTGGCGATCGGCTCGGCCGGCCTGGGCAACGCCGTGTGGTTGGCGGTGGTGTACTTCGCCGTGGTCGCCGGTTCCACGGTGGCCCTGCCGATCCTGGCCTACGCCGTATCGGGCGACCGCCTCGACGATGCGCTGACACGGCTGAAGGATTGGATGGAGCGCAACCACGCGACGTTGATGGCGGTGATCCTCGTCGTCATCGGACTCCTGGTGTTGTACAAGGGAATCCACGCCTTATAGCGCGGGCAGCCCCAACTCCGAAGCGTCGGCGGTGAGATAGCGGGTGACCGTCGGGGCGAGTAGCGCGACCAGCTCGTCGCCCGACAGCCCCGCCAGCGGTTCGATCTTCATGACATAGCGCAACATCGCCGTGCCGACCAGAGTGGTGGCGGCCAGCGTGGCCCGCAGCCGGGCGTGTTCGTCGCCGCCCAGGACACCGGAGACCGCGGTGAGCACGTAGGTCTGCATGAAGCTCCGGAACGCCTCGTGGGCCTCGGCGTTGGAGGTGGCCGACTGCAGCATCACCACCATGGACGGTCCGGTCTCGGCCGACTCCCAGATCCGCAGGTACACCCGGACCATGCGGGCGCCCACGTCGCCGTCGGCCTCCGACAGCGCGGCGACCAGCACCTGCGGATCGACGATCAACCGCAGCGATTCTCGGAAGAGGTCGAGTTTCGACCCGAACAGATACAGCACCATCGAGGGGTCGACGTGCGCCTCGCGGGCGATGGCCCGCAGTGTCGTCCGCTCGTAACCGTCGATCGCGAACCGCTTCTTGGCCGCGGCGAGCACCACCTCACGCGACACCGGCTCACCTTGACGGCGGCCGCGGCGACGGGTCGTCTTCGCAGGTGAGGCCATGTCCCGACACTATCATTTCATTCGGTGTTGAATACCGGGCCCGGCGGCGTTACGCTCGGAGCACAAAAATTCAACGCTGAATGAAAAGGAGCGGGCCATGACAACGACGTCATCCCCTCACACCCACACCCATCGCGAACCCCCGCCGGCCGCCCGCGCCACCGGCATCGTCATCGGGCTGTGTGTCGTCATCGCGATCGTCGCGCTGGCGTTCGCGCTGCCCGCCGCGAAATCCGGACCCCACGATGTGCCGATCGGCGTCGCGGGCCCCCAGGCCGCCAACGGCCAGGTCGCCGGAATGCTGGAACAACGCGCCCCCGGCGCATTCGCCGTCACCTACTACCCGGGAGAGGACCAGCTGCGGGACGCCATCCGGGACCGGCAGGTCTACGGCGGCCTGTCCGTCGGACCGGACGGCCGCACCCTGCTCATCGCCAGCGGGGCCAGCCCGGCCGTCGCACAGATCCTGACGCAGCTCGGCACCGGTATGGCCGCCCAGACAGGCAGCGCCCCGGTGATCGAGGACGTCGCCCCCTTGCCCGCCGCCGACCCGCGTGGCACCGGCCTGGCCGCCTCGGCGCTGCCGATCACGCTGGCCGGGATCCTTCCGGCGATCGCGCTCGTCCTCGCGCTGCGCCGGGAGATCTGGACGCGGTTCGCCGCGGCCGTCGTGTTCAGCGGTGTCGCGGCCTGGACGATCGCCGCGCTGCTGTACTACGTCCTCGGATCGTTCGATCAGAATTTCTGGGGCGTGACGGCCGCCCTGACGCTCGGCCTGCTGGCATGCGGGCTGCCCGTCCTGGGGCTGGGTTCGCTGTTCGGCAAGGCGGGGCTCGCGGCCGGGGCGGCACTGGCCCTGCTGGTCGGCAACCCGCTGTCCGGGCTGAACAGCGCACCCGAGATGCTGCCCCGCGGCTGGGGTGAGGTGGGCCAGTGGCTTCCCCAGGGGGCGACCGCCACCCTGCTGCGGTCGGCCGCGTTCTTCGGCGGGGCCGGCGCAACGACGGCGATCGTCGTGGCGGTCTGCTGGGCAGTGGCGGGTGCCCTGCTGGTGGCCGTCGCGGCGCTTCGGCAGAAGGCGCGCACAGCCGACTGACTTACACTCGCACGACGTGGGACTCGACGACCGTGACGCGCTGGCCGTGCTGCGCGATGCGGTCGATCCCCGGCGTGGATCGGACGCCCTGATCGCCGACTTCTACACCCGCTGGTTCGCCGTCGACCTGTCCGTTCGCGACCTGTTCCCGCCGGATATGGCGCGCCAGCGCACCGTCTTCGCCGAAGCGCTGACGTGGTTGTTTGGCGAACTGATCGCCCAGCGCGCCGAGGAACCCGTGGCGTTCCTCGCCCAGCTCGGCCGCGACCACCGCAAATACGGTGTGACGCAACGTCATTACGACACCATGGGCGACGCCCTCTACGCGGCGATGCACAGCCGGCTGGCCGGGCAGTGGTCCGACCGGCTCGCGGAGGCCGCGCACGACGCCGTCGCATTGGCGACCGGGGTGATGCGCGGGGCGGCCGAGGCCGAGGAAGGGCCGCCGTTCTGCGACGGCACCGTGATCGAGCACATCCGTGCCACCCGGGACGTCTCGGTGGTGCGGCTGCAGCTGGACCGGCCGCTGGCCTACCACCCGGGCCAGTACGTGACGGTGCAGGTGCCGCAGTGGCCCCGGCGCTGGCGCTACCTCAGCCCGGCCATCCCCGCCGAGCCGAGCGGTGGCATCGAATTCCACATCCGGTCGGTGCCCGGCGGCATGGTGAGCACCGCGATCGTCAACGAGACAAGGGTCGGTGACCGGTGGCGGCTCTCGAATCCGCACGGCGGCCTGGCCGTCGACCGGGACGGCGGCGATGTGCTGATGGTCGCGGGCAGCACCGGTCTGGCGCCGCTGCGGACGCTGATCATGGACATGACACGGTTCGGGGTGAATCCCCGGGTCCATCTGTTCTTCGGCGGACGGTTCCCGTGCGACCTGTACGACCTGCCGACGCTGTGGCAGATCGCCTCGACCAACCCCTGGCTGTCGGTGACCCCGGTGTCGGAGTACAGCAGCGATCCGCCGTGGGCGGCCGACTATCCGGATCCGACGCCGCCCCGCGGCCTGCACGTTCGCCAGACCGGCAGGCTGCCCGAGGTGGTCACCCGATACGGCAGCTGGGGCGACCGGCAGATCCTCATCTGTGGCAGCGCGGCGATGACCGAGGCCACCAAGGCGGCGCTGATCGCCAAAGGCGCGCCACCCGAACGCATCCAACATGACCCACTCACCGACTGAGCGGCCGTGCCAGACTGGCGCCATGGCCGAGTACCAACCCGTCACCCTGTGCGACCCGTCGTCGTCGGTGACCGCGTCGTACGTGCCCGGGGCGGGGATGATCTGCACCTCGCTCGCCGACGGCGGTGTCGAGTTCCTCGGCCAGCGTCGCGGCCTCGAGGCCTACATCACCAGCGGTAAGACGATGGGCATACCGATCCTCTACCCGTGGGCGAACCGGTTGAGCGCGAACAAGTACCCGATCGACGGCGCCGTCGTCACGCTCACGCCGGGCGTCGCGGGCGTGCGCACCGACGAACACGGAGTGCCGATCCACGGAGTGCTGTCGGCCAATCCGGGATGGCGGGTGATCGAGCAGTCCGGCAACAAGCTGGTGGCGACCATGGACTGGGGCGGAACGCCGCGACTGCTGGCGACGTTCCCGTTCCCGCACCTGCTCACCATGTCGGCGACGCTGGCCGACCGCACCCTGACCGTGGAGACCACGGTGACGCCGTCGGCCGCGGCCTCGGTTCCGCTCTGCTACGGCTACCACCCGTACCTGCAGATCCCGGACGTCCCCAGGGCGCAGTGGCAGCTGCGGACCCCGGCCATGCGTCACCTGCCGGTCGACAGCTGGGGCATCCCGACCGGGGCCACCCAGCAGTGGGACGGCGGCACCGAGACGCTCGGCGACACGCAGCTCGACCACGGCTTCGACCAGGTCGACGAGGGTGCGGTGTTCGTGCTCTCGGGTGGCGACCGGCACGTGGAAGTGACGTTCGGACAAGGGTATCCGGCGGCGCAACTGTTCGCGCCGCCGTCCGACGACCTCGTCGCCGTCGAACCGATGGCCGCGCCGACGGACGCACTGCGCCGCGGCAACTACCGGATGGCAGCGCCGGGCCGACCCGAGACGAGTCGCTTCTCCATCAGGGTGTGATAATGCCGCGGTGGGCGTGATCTATCTGGTGAGACATGGGCAGGCGCCCGCCCAAGCGTACGGATCGTCGGGAGCCGCCCAGGAATTCACCGGGTTGACCGAGCTCGGCCGCGAGCAGGCACGGCTGGCGGGTGAGGCGCTCGCGGCGCGGATCGGGCCGCTGACCGCCGCGTTCTCGGGCGATCTGGCCAGACAACGCGAGACTCTCGACGGTGTCCTGACCGCGCTCGGTTCCGACGTTGCGCCGCAATGCGATCCGCGGTGGAACGAGTACGACATCGCCGCCGTTCTCGGTGGTGGCGATCTCGCCGTCACGACGACGGGCTCCACGCTGCAAGGCATCCTCGATTCGGCCCTCGAGGAGTGGGCGACCAGGCCGTCGGGCGACGGCGACCTCGAGAGCTTCGCCGACTACCGGAGCCGCTGCTCCGGCGCCCTGTCCGCCGTGCAGGAACTCGCGGGCTCCGGTCAGACGGTGCTGGTGGTGTCCTCGTCGGGCACGATCACCCAGATCCTGGCCCAGCTGTGGGCGATGAGCCCTCAGTCGTGGATCCCGTTGGCCCGCACCATGGTCAACGCCTCGATCACCAAACTCATCGTGGGCCGGCGCGGGGTGTCGGTGGTGTCGGTGAACGAACACGCGCACCTCGACACCCCCGACGACACCGGCGCCCGCCCGGTCCTCACCTTCCGGTGAGGCGACGGGCGTGACCGCTCACCAGGTGTAGAAACCCTGGCCCGTCTTGCGTCCGAGATGGCCGGCGGCCACCTTCTCGCGCAGCACGGCCGGCGGTTCGAATCGTGGCCCGAGCTCCCGCGCGAGATGCTCGGCGATCGCCAGCCGTACGTCCAGGCCGACGATGTCGGTGGTCCGCAACGGGCCGGCAGGGTGCTTGTAGCCCAACGTCATCGCGGTGTCGATGTCCGATGCCGACGCCACCCCGGCCTCGAGCATCCGCATCGCCTCGAGCGCGAGAGCGACGCCCAGTCGCGAGGATGCGAAGCCGGGCGCGTCGGTGACGGTGATCGCGGTCTTGTCCAACGCCTCGACCCACCTCTGGGCGTCGGTCACCACCTGCTGACCGGTCTTGGCACCTACGACGATCTCGACCAGGCCGCTCGCCGGAACCGGGTTGAAGAAGTGCAGCCCCAGAAAGCTGTGCGGCCGGTCGAGCCGGGCCGCCAGGCCGTCGACAGACAGGGAGCTGGTGTTGGTGGCGACCACGGCGTCTGCCGCGGCGGCCTCGATGCGCTGCAGGACGGCGGCTTTCAGGTCGACGATCTCCGGCACCGCCTCGACCACCAGCCCGCAGTCGGCCAGGCCTGCAGGGTCGGTCCCGACCGTCAACCGGCGCGCGACCTCATCGACGGGCCGGGACAGCGTCCCGCGCTCGGCAGCCTTGCGCAGGCTGGACTGCACTCGCTGCTCGGCGGCCGCCACCGCCTCGGCGTCAGCCTCGATCACCGTCACCGACGCCCCGGCCACCAGGAAGGCATGGGCGATCCCCGCCCCCATCCGGCCACCGCCGTACACACCGACGTTCGTGGGCAGGTTCATCACTGTTCTTCCGATCCTCTCAACCGTGGTCACCCTGGCCGGTCGTCACCACGACCTTGCCCGTTACCTTGCCGTCCTTGACGTATTGCAGTGCGTCCGCCGCCTTTTCGAGCGGGAAGGTGGTGTCCACGGGAGCTTGGAGCAGGCCCTGCTCGAACAGCCCGAACATCTCCTCGATGGTCGACCGCATCAGCTCGGGCGCCCGGTCGCGGTAATCGCTGCTCTGCAGTCCGCAGACGCTGATGTTCTTGACCAGCAGATGGCCCGGTTTGATGGGGTTCTGACCGCCGGAGGCGAATCCGACGATGACGATCCGGCCCTCCCATGCGGTGGCCCGGATGATCTGGGTCAGGTAGTCACCTCCCAGCACCTCCAGGACGACGTCGACACCCTCGCCGTCGGTGGCGGCCAGCAGATCTGCGCGCAGGGTTTCGGGCGCCGACGTGAGCACCACGTCGGCCCCGTAGCTGCGGGCGAGCGCGGCCCGGGCGTCGTCGTGGACCAACGCGATCGCCCGGGCGCCCCACGCCTTGGCCAGCTGGACGCCGACCGAGCCGACACCGCCACCGGCGCCGGTGACCAGAACCGTCTCGCCCGCCTGCAGCCGGCCGCGTTGACGCAGCGCGAGATAGGCTGTCGAACAGACCAATCCGAACGCCGCCGCATCGGTGTAGCCCATGGTGTCCGGCAGCGGGATCACGACGTCTTCGGCCGCCACCACCTGCTCCGCGTAACCGCCGTATTCGATGATCGCCAGTACCCGCATGCCCACTCGGATGCGTTCGACACCGTCGCCGACCGCGATCACCCGACCGGCGGCCTCCTTGCCGGGGCTGAACGGCCGCGGCGGCAGGTTTTGATACGTCCCTTCGACGACGAGGATGTCGGGGAAGTTGACGCTGACCGCGGCGACCTCGATCACGACCTGGCCGGGTCCGGGCGTCGGATCGGCGACCTCCTCGATCACGAGACTGGACGGCGGTCCGAATTCCTTGACCAGGGCGGCGCGCATCAGCTCAGCATCTCGCGCAGCACGTGTTTCTGGATCTTGCCGCTGGGTGTCATGGGCAACTCGGACAGCACGCAGACCCGTTCGGGCAGGTAGTGCTTCGAAAGACCCTTCGCCAGCAGGTATTCGGCCAGCGATGCGACGGTGAGGTCGGCGCTTCCCGGCTTGACGACCACCGCGGCGCACACCCGCTCCCCCAAGCGCTCGTCGGGGATGCCGACGACGGCGGCGTTGACGATGTCGGGGTGATCGAAGATCAGCGACTCCACATCTGTCACCGGGATGTTCTCCCCGCCACGGATGATGATGTCCTTACTGCGCCCGCGCAGCGACAGCCAACCACGCTCGTCGACACTGGCGCGGTCGCCGGTCTTGAACCACAATCCGGGTGCGAAGGCGTCGGCGGTGGCATCGGAACGGTCGTAGTACCCGTACGCCACGGACGGGCCTCGGACCAGGAGATCACCGATGTCTCCCGCCGCGACACCGTTCCCGTCGGCATCCACGATCATCACCTCGGATCCGGCGAAAACCGAACCGTCCGTTGCCTGTATCTCCGACGGCTCCGCCGGCGTACACGAGATGATGATGCTGCATTCCGTCATTCCCCAGGCGGGGCAGACGTAGGCGCCCAGCGCGGCCCCTGCCTGCGCGGGCAGGTTGCGCGGTACCGGCGACCCCGCGATCATCAGGCAGCGCAGCGGACAGGCGGGATCGCCTGCGAGGTCGGTGCGCAGCATGTCCTGCAGGAATGCGGGTGCCCCGAAGAAGGTGGTGACGCCTTCGGCCCGGATGACGTCGGCACCCCAGGCCGGATCCCATCGGTCGACGTGGACGCCGGTACCGGCCATGACGACGGTGAACAGGATGCCCCATTCGAATCCGGTGTGGTGGCCCGCCGGGGAGGCGACCAGTTGCACCATCGGATCGCCGAAGCGCTGCGCACCGACATGGACGGCCTGCTGGCGGGCCGAGTAGATGAGTGTGTTGTGGCTGTGCATGGCACCTTTGGGCTCACCGGTGGTCCCCGACGTGAAGCCCAGATAGCAGATCCGGTCCGGGTCCGGCTCGGCGCACGAGTGGGGCGGCGCGGCGGCGTGGCTGGACCACAGCGACTCGCCGGCCCGCAGATCGCGGTCGTCGTCGTCGAGGACGAGGACGTGCCGCAGTGTCGGGATCTGCGCGCGCAGCTTTCGGGACAGCTCGAGATGTTCGTTGCTGCGCCACCGCCGTGGGATGACGAGCACCTTCGCCTTGCTCCGGCGCAGGATCGCGGCGGCCTGCTGCTCCCCGTAGGCGACCGGGATGCCGGCGTAGATCGCGCCGATCTCGTTGATCCCGAACACCATCTCGGCGTATTCCACCCAGTTGGGCAGCATCAGCACCACCGCGTCACCGGTGCCCACCCCCACTGAGGCGAAGACGTTGGCCGCGTGGTGCGCGTTCCGGTCGAATTCCCGGTAGGTGCGGGTGATGCGTCGCCCGTCGGTGCGGCGCCCGACGAGTGCCGGCCGGTCCGGGTACATGTCGGCGGCCTCGGTCAACAGTGACCGGATCGATCGGCCCTCCCACCACCCCGCGGCGTGCCACGCCGCGGCGGTCGCATCGTCGAGGGGTGTGTACTGGCCATCGAGTACCTCGGCCAGCGGCCGGTTGAGTTGCGGAGCCGTCATCACGCCTCCCCTCGCACGGCACCGACCAGCATGCGGGCGGCGGTGGTCTGCGCTCCGAGCGTGTCGGTGGCCGCACGCAGCGACACCGCGTCCCGCAGACGGCGTTCCGCGGCGTACTCGGCGAGGTAGCCGTAACCACCGTGGCTCTGCAGGGCGGCCGCGCCGACCTCGATGGCGGTGTCGCAGGCCCGTTGCAGGACGGCCGCCGCCTGGATGGCGTCGCCGTCGGCGGCGAGGACCGCGCCCAGGATGACGGCCGCGGCGCCGGCCTGATCGATCAGCGACTGCCTCATGGTGGGCAGCGCGGTCAGCGGCGCCCCGAACTGATGGCGACTCGCCGCGTAGTCCGCCGCCGCGTCGCCTGCCGCTCCGGCGATACCCGCGGCGACTGCCGCGGCGCCGAGACGCAACCGCACGCGGGCGGCGGCGACGTTCACCCCGGCCATCGAATGGACTTCGGCACCCGAGGCGTCGACGTCCACCGCGCACGTGAGCGCTCCGCTGAATCCTGTGCGGTGCAACGGTGTCCGGGTCATGGCCGCGGGCTCCACCAGCACCGCGCGGTCACCGGTCAGGACCAGCAGGTGCGGCCGTTCGGCGGCCGCGTCGACGCGGTCGACCGACCCGCGGACCGTATCGCCCTCGATGTCGAGGTGCACGTGCACGGAGTCCGCATCCACCACGGCGACACCGGCGGCGCCGGCGTGGAGTTGCGCGACGAGCCCGTTGAACCGTCCGTCCTGCGCGAGGCAGTCCACCGCGGCGTGCGCCTGCACCGACGCCCAGCCCAGCGCCGGCCAGGCGCGTCCGAGTCGTTCGAGCGCCACGGTGGTCGTCGCATGCCCGGCACCGCCGCCGCCGGCGGCCTCGGCGGTGCCCAACGTCCACACGCCCAGATCGGCGATCGCACTGACCAGCCCGGCGACCTGTGCGGGATCGTCACTCAGCACGAGGTCGTGCGAGGAGATGAACGCGTCGAGCATCTCCTGGAGGCCGCGCTGCTCGTCGTCGAGGTGCGGACCCCACCACCGTGACGGCGAGGTCATGACCAGAAGCTCTCGGCCTTGGGCTGGCGGCGCTCACCGAACGCCGCGCTCACCTCGTGGGCCTCCTTGGTCTGCAGATACAGCGTCAACTGCTGGTCGTGCGCCATCCGGGCCTGCCCGGATACCCCGTTGTGCCGAGCGGAGAAGGCGCCCTTCATCCCGCCGATCGCCAGCGGGCTGCGCGTGGTGATCTCGCGGGCGACCTCCGCGGCGCGCGGGGCGAGTTCGTCGAGCGGGACGACCTCGTTGACCAGCCCCATCTCCAATGCCTGCGCGGCCGTGTACTTCTTGTTGAGGTACCACATCTCCTTGGCCCGTTTACGGCCGATGGTGTCCTCCAGATACCAGCTGCCGTAGCCGGCGTCGAAGCTGCCCACCATGGGCCCGACCTGGCGGAAGACCGCGTTCTCCGAGGCGATGGTCAGATCGCAGACCGTGTGCAGCACGTTGCCACCGCCGACCGCAAAGCCGTTGACCGCGGCGATGATCGGCTTCGGGATGGTGTCGATGGCCTGGTACACGTCGACGATCGGGAGCACCTGTGACTGATCGAGCGAGGTGAGCGGGTCGTGTTCGCCACCGATGCAGAAGAACTTCTCCCCCGCACCGGTCAGGACCGCGGCGCGCAGCGTGGAATCGATGCGGAACTTCTGCAGCGCGTCGAACAGTTCCAGGCACGTCTGATGCCGGAATTTGTTGCCGGCCTCGACGCGGTTGATCGTGACGGTGAGTACGGGACCGTCGACGCTGGTGAGGATGTCCTGGTAGCTCATGTCAGTTCTTCTCCGTATCGGAAGTGGTTGCAGTGGTGCGGAATCCATCACCGCTCTTGTTGCCGAGACGGCCCGCGGCGACCATCTGGCGCAGCAGCGGCGGTGCCGCGTAGCGCGGGTCGAGGGTGGCGGCGTATGCGGCTTCGGTCGCGTGCAGGTGCACGTCCAGCCCGATCATGTCGAGCAGCTCCAGTGGCCCGGTCTTGTAGCCGAGGCCCAGTTTCACGGCCAGGTCGATGTCCTCGGCGGTCGCCAGTTCGTCGTCGAGCTCACCGATGACGTCGTTGAGGTACGGCATCAGGAGCGCGTTCACGAGGAACCCGGGACGATCCTTGACGATGACCGGATCCTTGCCGCCGAGGGAGTCGACGAGGCCCACCAGCCGGTCGACGAGGTCCTCGGCGGTCTGCAGCGCGCGCACCACCTCGACGGTGCGCATCAGGGGTGCGGGGTTGAAGAAGTGCAGCCCCGCCACTCGTCCGGGGTTGGGCAGCTGTGCTGCCAGGTCGGTGACCGACAGCGCGGAGGTGTTGGTCAGGATCGGGGTGTCGGCGCCGACCACTCCGGCGACCTCGATCAGCGCCGCCTTCTTGACTTCGGCGTTCTCCGACACGGATTCGACGACGGCGTCGACCCCGTAGAGCGCGGAGACCGCAGTGGTGGCCTGGATGCGGCCCAGGATCTCGGCCTTGTCCTGCTCGGTCACCTTTGCGCGGCGGATGCCGTCGTCGAGGAATGCCGAGACCGACGCGACACCCGCGTCGAGGCGGGTCTGGTCGGTGTCGAGGACGATGACGTGCCGTCCCGACGCGGCGAAGACCTGCGCGATACCGGCGCCCATGGTGCCGAATCCCAGGATGCCGATGTTCGGGAAGTCGATGGTGGTATCGGTCATGTTGACTCCTAGGACCCGAAGAGCCGGGTGTCGTCGTAGGTGTAGAAACCGCGGCCGGTCTTGCGACCCAGATCGCCTGCGGCGACCATGCGCTCGACCATCGGCGGCGGGAAGAACTTGGGATCGCGCAGCTGCTCGTAGAGTCGGGTGGCCACCTGCTGGTGGATGTCCATGCCGACGATGTCGAGCAGCCGGAACGGACCCATCGGATGGCCAAGCGCTCCGAGTACCGCGGTGTCGATGGCTTCCTTGGTGGCCAGGCCGGCGTCCAGCGCCCGGATGCAGGAGTTCTCCCAGGGGATCAGGAACCGGTTGACGATGAAGCCGGGACGGTCCTTGGTGACCACGCTGGTCTTACCCAGTGACGCGAGGAACTCGACGGTCGCCTTGTGCGCCCAGTCGGCGGTGTGCCGGCCGTCGGCCACCTCGACGAGTTTCATCAGTGGCGCGGGGTTGCAGTAGTGGGTGCCGACCACCCGTTCGGGACGCTTTGAACCCGAGGCGATTCCGGTGACAGGCAGGGTCGAGGTGTTGGTGTGCAGCAGCGTGGTCGCCGACACGATGTCGTCGAGCTTGCCGAACGTCTCCTTCTTGAGCGCGAGGTCCTCGAAGACGGCCTCGACGACGACGTCGCACGGGGCCAGGTCCGCCAGTTCCGTACTGCCGGAGAGCGCCTCCTTGGCCGCCCGGCCCTTGGCCTCGTCGAGCTTGCCGAGTCGCACGCTCTTGTCGAAGAATCCGTGCACGGTGTCGATTCCGCGCTGCAGATTGGCTTCGTTGACGTCGTAGAGGATGGTCCGGTGACCCGCGCGGGCCATGACGGTCGCGATCCCCGATCCCATGGTTCCCGCGCCGAGCACGGCGACGGTCCTGCGTTCGCTGTTCACTGCTTCTCCTGTTCTGTCAGCGGACGCTCTGGCCGCCGTCGATCACGACGACCTCGCCCGTCATGAAGTCCGACGCGCTGCCTGCGAGCAGCAGCAGCCACGGTGCGATCTCGTCGGCCTCACCCAGCCGGCGTGCCGGAATCGCGCGCACCACCTTGGCCAGTGATTCGGCGTCCGAGCGGATCTCGGCGTTGAGCGGGGTCGCGAAGTATCCGGGTGCGATGGCGTTCACCTGGACGTTGTGCCTGGCCCATTCGATGGCCATCGCGCGGGTGAACGCGATCACGCCGGCTTTCGACGCCGAGTACGCGGCGTGATTGGCCACGCCCTGCAGCGCGAAGTTCGACGCGAGGTTGACGACCTTGCCCGAACGCTGGGCGAGCAGGTGCGGGCCGACGGCGCGGGTGGCGAGAAAGGTGCCGCGCAGGTTTGTCGCGACGACCCGGTCCCATTCGTCGGCGGACTGCTCCACCAGGGGGGTGCTGGCGAGGATGCCCGAGTTGTTGACGAGGATGTCGACCCGGCCGAACGTCTCGACGGTGGCCTCGACCATCCGCTGGACCGACGCTTCGTCGGTGATGTCGGTGGGACAGGCGAGTGCCTGCCCGCCCGCCGCTTTCGCCTCGTCGACGAAGCTGTCGAGTTCGGCCGAGGTGCGTGCGGCCACGGTCACCGCGGCGCCGGTCTCGGTCAGTGCCCGGGCCATCGCCCGGCCCAGTCCGCGGCCGGCGCCGGTGACGATCGCCACCTTCCCTTCCAGGCTCGCCTGTGACGTCATGCCAGTCCTCCCATCGCGCGGGTGATCTCGCGGCCCACGAGTAGCCGCTGTATCTCGTTGGTTCCGTCGTAGATCTGCGTGACCTTGGCGTCGCGCAGGCAGCGCTCGACGCCGAGGACGGTCAGGTCGCCGTGCGGCCCGAGGAGGCGCACGGCGTCCACGGCCGCCCGGAATCCGAGGTCGGTGCACACCTGCTTCATGACGCCGATCTGTCCCGGGGTGATGTGCGGGTCCTCGTCGACCTGCCGGGCGGTGGCGTGTAAGAGCAACCGGCCCTGCAGGATTCGTCCGCGCAGATCGGCGAGCGCGAAGGTGAGTTCGTCGGGCAGCCGGGCACCGTGCAGCCGGGTCAGCGCTGCCAGCGCTCTGGCGTAGGCGGACCGCGCCAGCCCGACGCCCTGAGCCGCCGCACTGATCCGGGACTTGACGACCGAACTCATCACGACCGACCATCCGCCGCCCGTCGCGCCCAGGAGGTTCTCCCGCGGCACCGCGACCTGGTCGAAGAACAGCTCGGCCGTAGTGGATCCGTGCATGCCCATCTTCGTGAAGGGCTGACCGCGGTCCACCCCGTCCCAGCCGCCTTCGACGATGAAGGCGGTGATGCCCTTCCGGCCCCGGGAGCGGTCGACGCTGGCGAAGCAGATGATCACGTCGGCGCGGTCGCCGGTGGTGATGAAGGTCTTCTGACCGCTCAGCGACCACCCGTCGTCGGTCGGTGTGGCAGTCGTGGTCAGGCTCGACACGTCCGAACCGGCGTTGGGTTCGGTGATCCCGAGTGCGCCGTAGCGAGTGCCGTCGAGAAGACCGGGGATGTAGCGCCGCTGTTGTTCGTCGGTGCCGGCCAACAGAATCGGATATGCGGCGTGCATCTGGGTCATGAACACCAGGCTCGTCGCGGCGCAGCCGGCGGCGATCTCTTCCATCGCGACCGCGTAGGCGACGTTGGTGTCGGCGGTGCCGCCGAGGTGCTCGGGGAAGATCAGGCCGCCCAGCCCTTCCGCGGCCAGGGCTTGCACACTGTCGTGGGCGAATTCGTGGTTCGCGTCGAGCCCGGCCGCCCGCGGGACGACCTCTCGTGCCACCACATCGCGGGTCGTCGCCCGGATCTGCCGTTCCCGCGCAGACAGTCCCGCGTCGGCAGCGGGTTCGTCGAGCAGGGCGTGCAGCGCCAGATACGCCTTGGGATCGGAGTCGATGGCGAGCGGTTCGGTGCTCATGAGCGCCCGCCCGGGTTCGCGAAGTCGGCGGGTCTGCGCTCGAGGAACGCGGCGATGCCCTCCGTGGACTCGTCACCGGCTACGGCGAGCGCCGCCAGACCCGTCTCCACACCGAGGCCCGCATCCAGCGTGGCGTCGCGTCCCGTGTCGAGGGCGTGGAGGATGGCACGGACCGCGCGTGGGCCCTGGGCGGCGATCTTCTCGGCGATCGCGGTGGCCGTGGTCAGCAGTTCGGCCGGCGGCACGGGCGGAAGCGGGGTCAGCCCCAGCTGATACGCGCGGTCGGCGTCGAGCCTGCTGCCGGTGAGCATGAGGTGTGCGGCGGTCCGCTCGCCGATGGCACGCGGCAGTCGCTGGGTTCCGCCGTAACCCGGTATCAGGCCGAGCCCGGACTCGGGCAGTCCGAGTGACGCCCGCTCGGAGAGCACCGGCAGGGTGCACGCGAGCGCGAGTTCGCAACCGCCGCCGAGGGCCACGCCGTTGACCGCGGCGATGGTGGGGACCGATGCGCGCTCCAGCGTCCGGAAGGCGTCCTGACCCGAGCGCATCATCTGGTGGGCACGGTCGGGGCCCATCCCGGCGAGTTCCTTGAGGTCGGCGCCCGCGCTGAACGCCTTCTCCCCGCTGCCGGTGATGACGACGGCACCCACTGCCGGGTCGTCGGCCGCCGCGGTCACCGCGTTCACGAGGGCCGACACCACTTCGGAGTTGAGCGCGTTGTACGCCTCGGGCCTGTCGATGGTCACCGTGATCACCGCACCGGCCCGGTCGATCTGCACCACGCTCATGTCAGGGCCTCCGCGCGCTCAGCCGGACCCGCCTCGGCGACCGCACCGGCGGCGAGAAGCGCATCGATCTCCTCTGTCGTGTAGCCGAGGTCCGCGAGGACGCCGCGGGTGTCGGCACCGAGGTCGGGGAACCTCTCGTTGCGGGTGCCCATCGAGGCGAGCCGGAAGGGGCTGTGGACGGTGACGAGTTCGCCGTCCGAATCCGGAACGGGCAGAAGTGAATTGCGGGCAACCACCTGCGGGTCCTTGACGACCTCGGACAGGGTCTGCACCGGCGAGGCAGGCACGTCCACCTCGCCCAGGATGCGGAGCCATTCATCGGCCGACCGGGTCACCATGCGGGCCGCGACCCGTTCGATGATCCGCGTGCGGTGGCGGCGCCGGCCGGCGTTGTCGGCCAGCGCGGGGTCGGACGCCAGATCGGGCAGTTCCGCGACGGCGCAGAACCTCTGCCACATGGCGTCGTTACCGATGGCGATCACGATGCTGCGGTCGGCCGCCTCGAACGCCTGATACACGGCGAGCACCGAATCGGTTCCGCCGCTGGGCGCAGGCTCCGGTTCGCCGGCGTGGAAAGCGGCGATCCGCGGTGCCATCATCGCCAGATCGGTGTCGAGCAGTGAGACGTCGATGATCTCGCCGCATCCGGTGCGGACCTGGCGGACCACAGCGGCATTGATCGCCATGGCGGCGCACATGCCGGTCACCACGTCCGACAACGCCGTCGACACCCGCTGCGGGCTGCGCCCGGCTTCGCCGGTCACCGACATCAGACCCGAGCGGGCCTGCGCCGCAAGGTCGTAACCCGGCAGTGCGCTGTCCGGCCCGGTGAGCCCGAATCCCGAGAGGGCACAGTAGATCAGGCGAGGGTTGCGGCGCAGCAGGGTTTCCCCGTCGATGCCCATCCGGACGAGCTTCGCCGGGTTCATGTTCTGGAGGAAGACGTCGGCGTTGTCGAGCAGGCGCAGCAGCACCTGACGCCCGCTGTCCGACCGGAGGTCGAGCGCCACCGACTGCTTGTTGCGGTTCGCCGAGGCGAACCACGCCGACGTACCGTCGACAAAGGGCGGCCCCCACGATCGGGCGTCGTCTCCGTGTCCCGGACGCTCGACCTTCACGACTGAGGCGCCGAGGTCGGCCAGGTACATCGCTGCTGTCGGCCCGGCGTAGGAAGTGGTCAGATCGACCACTCGCAGGCCGTGCAGCGGCCCTTCGCTCTGGACGGTTGCGGTCATCTGCGTCCTTCGGATTCTGATCACTGTTGGAGATCGCGGCCCACCGCCGCTGACTGCAGGCGGCGGGCCGCGAGGCCTGTGGCACCCAGCCGTCGTTCACCACGAGACGGTGGGCGGTGTGGCGTCGAACACGCTCACTGGCGGCGACTGTAGCGGATGTTTTACGAGCGGCACAAGGTCTTACATTTGACTTTTCGTAAGTCGCTGCGTTCTATGATCTACGTATGACTGTCAGCCAGGCAGTGATCCCGATCACCGACACGAACCGGGTAGCAGTGTGATGACTCAGCACATCGATCTCGCCGAGACGTTCGGCCAGTACGTGGCGCGCGTGACGTTCGGCGATCTGCCCGACGCCGCAGTTCAGGCGGCTAAATTCAGCACGCTCGACGGACTCGGGGTGAGCCTCGCCGCCAGTGGCCTGATGGGCGTCATGCCGGGGGTGGTCGAGCTGGCCAGGGAGTGGGGAGGCCGTCCGGAGAGCACCGTGCTCGGCTTCGGAGGCAAGCTGCCCGCCATCGCCGCGGCGTTCGTCAACGGCGCCATGGGCCACGGACTCGACTACGACGACCACCTTCCCGAGGGTCACCATCCGACAGTCGCGGTCCTGCCCGCACTGCTCGCGCTGGCCGAACGGCGAGGCGGTGTCACCGGTGCCGAGTTCGTCACCGCCCTTGCCGTGGGTCAGGACCTGTTCGCCCGCCTGCGCAAGAACGTCACCTGGAAGCAGGATTGGTTCCTCACACCCGTCATCGGGACCGTCGCGTCGGCGGCCGCCTGCGCAAAACTCCTCGACCTGCCCGCGGACCGGGTCGCCGACGCCATCGGCATCGCGTGCACCCAGGCCGCCACCACCATGCAGACGGCCTACGGCACCGGCGGCGACCTGCGCGGAATGTACGGCGGATTCGCCGCCAAGGCCGCTGTGCTCTCGGCACTGCTGGCGGACAAGGGCGTGCGGGCGACATCCGCGCCGCTCGAGGGCAGCGCGGGTTTCCTTCCGGTCTACTTCGGCCAGTGGGACCGCGACGCGATGCTCGCCGAGCTCGGCCGGGAGTTCCACGGCGCCACGATCCTGTACAAGCTGTGGCCGAGTTGCGGTGTCACGCATGCGTATATCGACACCGCACTGCGCCTGATGGACGGGCCGGGCCGGGCCGGCGAGATCGCAGCGATCGAAGTCTTCGGCGGCGACTTCGCCCGACGCCTCAGCGAACCGCCGCAGTTGCGGCGCCGGCCGCCCACGGCGGTCGATGCCAAGTTCAGCATCCCCTACACAGTGGCGCTCGCCCTGACGACGGGCACCGTGGGGGTCGGCGACTTCTCCGACGAGCGCCGCTGCGATCCGGCCATCCACGCGGTCGCGGACAAGATCACCTTCGTCGACGATCCCGATTGCGATTGGACCGGCGCGCTACCGGACGGCGCCGTGCGTATTCGCCTGCGCGACGGTTCAGAGCTCCACAGCGCGGCACATCACGATCAGACGCCCGGTGCCGCACGCAGACCGCTGGACTGGCCACAGCTGGTGGACAAGTTCACCGACTGCGTACGCCACGCGGTGACTCCCCTCGACGATGTGCGGATCAAGTCCGTCGTGGACACCGTCGGTCACCTCGAATCCCTCGACGACGTCGAGGAATTGACCGCGAGCCTGGCCTGATCCGATGGACCCGATCCTGGCCCACCTGGTGGACTTCGTCGAAGAAGCGGACTTCGATTCGCTGTCCGGCGGTGCGATCGAGGCGGTCCTGCGCCACACCGTCGACACGGTCGGCTGTGGCGCCGGTGGCGTCGCCAGCCGGCCCGCCGGGATCGCCCGTGCCGTCGGCCGGGGTACCGGCGGAACGCTCACGGCTTCGGTGTACGGACAGCCGGAGAAAGTCCTCGTCGACTACGCGGCCTTCGCCAACGCCACAGCGAACCGTTACCTGGACTTCAACGATTTCGGCGCATCCGGTCACCCCAGCGACATGATCCCGGCCCTGTTCGCCATGGCGGAGGCCGTCGCAGGATCAGGTCGGGACCTGGTGACGGCGATCTACGTCGCGTACGAAGTCGCGACGGCTGTGGCGACGGCGGTGCCACCGGACGGCGGGTGGGATCAAGGTATCTACTGCTCACTCGGAATCGCGGCGGCGCAGGCGAAGATCATGAAGCTGCCGCGGGATTCGATCGCACACGCACTGTCGCTGGCCGTCGTTCCGAGCGTCCCGTTGCGCGTCACCAGATTCGGTGAGCTCTCCGAATGGAAGGCCGCGGCCACCGCCCACGCCGCGATGACGGCGACGTTCGCCGCGCGGTTGGCGGCGGGCGGTATGCACGGTCCCGCGGAACCGTTCGCGGGGAAAGACGGCCTACTCGAGCGGGTCTGGCCGCACTTCGAGCTGGACATCGCGGGGTCGGGACGTACCGCCGTCGAGCAGGCCAGCCTCAAACGCCATCCGGCCTGCTACTGGGGACAGGTGCCCGTGGACCTGGCCGCCGAGCTGCGTGACCGCGTGCCGCTCGCCGATATCGCCGCCATCGACGTCGCCACCTGCCGCAACGCGTGGCGCTCCATCGGCGGCGGCCGGGGCGATGCCGCCGAGAAGTGGCGCCCACCGACCCGGGAGACCGCCGACCACAGCATGCCGTTCCTGATGGCGGTGGGTCTGCTCGACGGCGAGCTGACCGAAGCGGCGTTCGCGCCCGAACGGTTGACCGATCCCACCCTCCTCTCGGTGGTGGACCGCATCTCGGTGACCGAGCGTGCCGACCTCACCCGACGGGCCACCCGCGACAGCTGCCCCACCGAGGTGGTCGTGCGACGCATCGACGGCTCGGCGGTCACCGCATGCGCCGATATCCCGCGGGGCCATCCCGCCAACCCGATGACCGACGCCGAGGTGCTGAACAAGTACGAATCGCTCGCCGTGAGGGCGCTGGACCCCGCGGCCGCCCGCCGGCTCGCCGACCTGTTGCTCACGCTGCCTGAGCTGCGGGGACTCGACGAACCGGCGCGCATTCTGCGGAGCTTTCAGGTCCCGAAAACCCTTGACACCGCCCCCATACAGCAGCTGTAATGGCTTACATCCAATCAAATGTCAGGCATTTATCAATTTGTAAACGAAGGCAGGTGACAGACGCGTGAAGCCGATGGCCTCCGTGGTGGGGATCGGTGCCCTGCCCGTGGGGAAACACCTCGACAAGCTCGAGCACGAGATGATGGCCGAGGCACTGGTCGAGGCGATCGCCGATGCCGGTCTGACCAAGCGCGACATCGACGCGCTCATCTTCTCCACCCCCCGCCCCTATGCCGAACAGCGCTACTTCGGGACCTTCATGGCCGGCTATCTCGAGATGGCGGTGGGAGACATCCTCATGGAGGTGCTCGGCAACGGGCTGACCGGATCCATCGCGTTCGACGTCGCCCTCGAGCGCGTCGCCTCGGGTAAGGCGAAAGTCGCTGTGGCTCTTGGCGTCAACAAAGAGCTTCATGTGCCGACCGCCGAGCACATGACATGGTCCATGCGTGCCGTCGGCGACGTCGACTTCCACGTGCCGTTCGGGGTCACCCCCATCGCCTGGTACGCGTTCAACGCGGTGCGCTACATGCACGACTACGGGTTGACCCGCGAGGAACTCGCGGCGATCCCGGTCAAGAACCGCTATCACGCCTCGATGAACCCGCTGGCCCAGATGCGCAAACCGATCACCGTCGACGATGTGATCAATGCTCGCGACATCGTGAAACCCCTTGGCCTGCTGGATGTCCCGCCCCGATCCGACGGTGCGGTCGCCGTCGTCATCGCCCGTCCGGACATCGCCCGGTCACTGGGCGCGCGCTATGTCGACGTGGTCTCTCGCGGCTTCCACCACGAGGGCGTGCACCAGGTCTCGAGCCGGCCGCGGCCGTTGACCTGGTTCGAGTCCGCGGAGATCGCGTCCGCCAAGGCCTACGGCGACGCGGGGATCTCCGTCGGCGATCTGGACTTCGCCGAGGTGTACGCGCCGTGCAGCATCGTCGAGCTCATCCTGAGCGAGTCCATCGGGCTCTTCCCCAAAGGCACCGGTGGCGCCGCCGCCGCGGACGGCGTGACCACCCTCGGCGGCCAGATCCCGATCTCACCGTCCGGGGGATGCGCCAGCCGCGGACACCCGCCGCACGTGACCCCGCTCTACAACGTGTTCGAGGCCGTGCAGCAGTTGCGTGGCGAGGCGGGCGACCGTCAGGTGGCCGACGCGCGGATCGGTGCTGTCACAGGCGAACTGGGCGACTACAACGCCACGATGATGCACATCCTGACCGGCCAGGGCGTGTGAACGGAGATGACCGAATGACTGTCGACACCACGCGCGATGCCGCGCCCGAACTCGCGTATCCGCCCCGGGTCACGCCGTTCACCGAACCGTTCTGGCGGGGACTGGACGAGGGCGTCCTGCGGACCACGAAATGCCGCGACTGCGCGCACATGACCTTCCCGCCCAAGCCGATCTGCCCCGAATGCTGGAAAGCCGACCTGGAGTGGGTGGACCTCAGCGGCCGGGGCACGCTCTACAGCTACACCGAGGTGTCCGCCGCCCCGGCCACGTTCGCCGACGAAGTTCCCTACACGCTGTGCCTGGTCGATCTCGACGAGGGCGTGCGCTGCCTCAGCCGGATCGACGCGCCCTGGGACGCGTTGAAGCCCGACATCCGCGTCGCGGTCCGGATTCGGGACACCAAACCTGTCCGGCTCTTCGACTTCCGCATCGATCAGTCGGAGGAGGCGCGATGACCACCGTCCTGACCAAGGACCTGGCCGACGAACTGGCCCGGCACACCACCCACCAGAGCTACGGAAACCTCGACGGCGCAACGGTCGACGCGGCGCTCGACGTCCTCTTCGACACCCTGGCCTGCGCGCTGGGCGGACTCTTCTCGCCGGGCGTCCCGCAAGCCCGCGCCGCACTCACCGCGTGGGGAGACGGGAAGGCGACGATCTGGGGCACCGGTGAGACGGCGCCCGCCCCGTTCGCGGCCGTCGCCAACGCGGGTGCGCTGCACGCCCTCGACTACGACGACACCGACGACGAGGTGCCGCTGCACGCGGCCAGCGTCGTGCTGCCCGCTCTGCTGGCGGATCTGGAGGAGAACCGACCCGACTGCCGCGGACACGAATTCCTCACCTCGCTGATCGTGGGGCTGGACGGCGCGATGAGAGTGGGACGCGCCGGCGGGCCCAAGGGCAGCCGGGGCTGGAACTACAGCGTCGTCAGCGGTGGCATGGGCGCGGCGCTGGCGATCGCCCGGTTGCGCGACTGGTCCGCCGACCAGACGGTCAGCCTGCTGGGCCATCAGCTCGCCCAGACCTCAGGGAGCCTGCAGTCGATCATCGACGGAACGCTGGCCAAGCGGTTCCAGCCCGCCGTCGTCGCCAAGGACGTGCTGTTCGGCGCGGCCCTTGCCGGTGCCGGAATCGACGGTCCCCGCAACGTGTTCGGCGGACGCGCGGGGTTCGTCAACCTCTACCAGGACGGCACGTTCCATGAGGACATCCTGCTCGCCGGGATCGAGCGCGCCGGATATCTCACCGAGCTGAGCCTCAAGCCGTACCCGGCGTGCCGCTTCACCCACGCACCGATCGACGTCATGCTGCAGATCCGCTCGGCGGGGATCACGCCCGAGAAGGTCGAGCACATCACCTTCGAGACGAGCGGTCAGGCGTTCAACATGACCGGCCGGGCCTACGAGCCCGCCACTGCCAACCTCGTCGACGCGCAGTTCTGCATTGCCTACACGACCAGCGTCGCACTACACCGCGGCGCCGTGCTGATCGGCGATTTCGCCGAGCAGGCCCTGCGCGATCCGGCCGTCGGCGGGTTCGCCGCCGAGCGGATCAGCGTGCGGGCCACCGAGGCCGTCGACTTCCTGTCCATGGCTCCCGTCACCGCACACGTCCAGCTCAGGGACGGCTCAGCGCAGACATTCGTCGGCACAACGGTTTCCGGAAGCCCGCAGAGCCGGCTGACCGCGGAGCAGTTGAAGGCCAAGGCGGCCGACTGCTTCCAGCACGGCGGAGCCACCGTGACCGTGGACGAAGTATGGGACGCCGTGCGCCGCCTGTCCCGTGACGCCCCCGTGTCGGAGCTCCTCGAACTCCTCGCTCGACCATCGAAAGGACCGGTCTCCCCGTGAACGCTCAGAACACCCACACCACGGCAACCGAAGGTGTCCTCCACGGCGTGAAGGTCGTCGAACTGTGCCACCTCATCGCCGGTCCGTACTGCGGCATGTTGCTGGCCGACGAGGGCGCAGACGTCGTCAAGGTCGAACCGCCGCAAGGTGAACTCACCCGCAGCCGTGAGCCCATCCGGACCTCCGACCAGGGCACGATGTCGGGCTATTTCGCCTCGCTCAACCGGCGCAAGCGCAGCATCGCCCTCGACCTCAAGACCGACGCCGGCGCGAAATTGCTCGACCGGCTGCTCTCCGATGCCGACGTCTTCATCACCAACATGCGCGGCGCCGCACTCGGCCGGCTCGGTATCCACCCCGAACAGCTCGAGCAGCGCTATCCCCGGCTGATCGTCGTCAGCATGAGCGGCTTCGGATTACGCGACGCCGGCCTCGACGCCAACCGTGCCGGACTAGCCATGGTCGCCGAAGCGCTGTCGGGGACCACCGCCCTCACTCGCGACCGGGAGGGCCGGCCGACCTGGTGTGGTTTCGCCCTCGGCGACATCGTCACGGGTATGACCGCTCATTCGTCGGTTCTGCTCGGTTTGCGGGAACGTGAGCAGACCGGCCGTGGACGGCTGATCGACCTCGCGCTCACCGAGTGCACGCTGCCCCTGGCGACGGTTGCGCTCGCACGGGTGCAGTCCAGCGACGCCCACCTGGCGAAGGTCGCCGGCGCCAACGACTTCCACGGTGTGCCGTACGGCACGTTCGCCGCCTCGGACGGCTACTTCAACATCGGCGTGAACCGCGACGACTTCTGGGTGCGGCTGAGCAACGCCATGGGGGCGCCGGAGCTGGCCGACGATCCCAGGTATGCGACCTACGTCGAACGCGCACGGCGCCAACGCGAAGTCGAGGGCCTGCTCGAGGCATGGAGCAGCCGGCTGACCCGCGCCCAGGTCGTCGAAGCGCTGACCGAAGCGGACGTCCCGGTCGCCCCGGTGCTCACGATGGACGAAGTGCTCGACTACGAGCACTTCGCGGCTCGGCAGACGTTCGTCGACGTCGACGACCACATCGGCGGAACGCTGCGCCAGCCCGCCGATCCGACCGGGTTCATGGTGTCGGAGCCCGCGCTGGTGCCACACCTGGGCGAACACCGGGACGAGATCCTCGCAGAACTCGGCGTCGACGCCGACATCCACGACTTGACCGCCGATGGCGCCTTCGGGCCCGCTCGGCAGGCCACCGCCACCGCGTAGAGCATCGAACTGAAAGGTAAGACAGATCATGACAGTTGACCACGCAACCACCGAGGACCGCGCCTCACTCGACGACGTCCTGCAGGCGGCGAAGGCCGTCACCTCCCGCTTCGGCGACGAGTACTACCGGGAGGTCGACGAAAAGAGCGCCTTCCCCGAGGAATTCGCGAAGACCGCCGAACAGGCCGGCCTGCACTCGGTGATGATCCCGGAGGAGTACGGCGGGTGGGGCCTCGGTGTGACCGAAGCCTCGGTCATCACCGAGGAGATCAACCGCTCCGGTGGTGCGGGAGCCGCGATCCACGCCGCCATGTTCGCGATGGGCATCGTGGTCAACCACGGTTCCGAGGAACTGAAGCGGAAGTGGTTGCCGCAGATCACCAGTGGTGATGTCCGGCTCACGACGTTCGCCCTCACCGAGCCCAACGCAGGCACCGACACCTCCAAGCTGGCGACCACCGCCACCCGCGACGGCGACGACTGGGTTTTCAACGGCCAGAAGGTCTTCATCTCCCGCGCCGCCTACACCGACCTGATGGTCATCATGGCCCGCACGAGCCCCTCCCCCGACCCGAAGAAGCCGGGTCTGGGCATCTCCTGCTTCCTGATCGACATCCGCGACGTCGACCCCAAGCGCCTCGGCATGCGCCAGATCCCGCTGATGTTCAACCACCACACCTACGAGTTGTTCATCGACAACCTGCGGGTCCCCGGCGAGGCACTGATCGGCGAAGAGGGCAAGGGCTTCAAGTACCTCTTCGACGGCCTCAACGCCGAGCGCATCGTGATCGCCGCGGAGTGCATCGGCGACGGCAAGTGGTTCATCGACAAGGCGGTCAAGTACGCCAACGAGCGGGTGCTGTTCGGCCGGCCCATCGGCGCCAACCAGGCCATCCAGCACCCGATCGCCAAGGGCTACGCGCACCTTCAGGCCGCCGACGCGATGCGCTGGCAGGCCGCCGCCGCGTACGACACCCGGCAGCCGAACTCGCCCGAGCTGGCCAACATCGCCAAGTACCTGGCCTCGGAGGCCTCGTGGGATCTGGCCCAGACCTGCATGCAGACCCACGGCGGTTTCGGTCTGGCACGCGAGTACGACATCGAGCGCAAGTTCCGCGACAACCGGGTCTTCCAGGTGGCGCCGGTGTCGCCGAACATGGTGCTCAACTACCTCAGCCACAAGGTGCTGGGCATGCCGAAGTCCTACTGAGGCCGCTGATGGAAGGGCTCTATTTCGAGGACTACACCGAGGGCCAGCGGATCGAAACCCCTCGGCGGACCGTCACCGACTACGACATCTCCACGTTCGTGAACCTCTGTGGGTTCCTGACCCCGACGTTCATCGACCTGGAGTACGTCAGCCGGCCCGAACACTATTCGGGCCGTATCGCCCCGGGACTGCTCACGTTGTCGCTCGCCGAGGGGCTCATCCTCTCGGCGGGCGTCACCCGCGGCACGGGCCTTGCCCTGCTCGAACTCACCCCGACCTGGAAGGCGCCGGTGTACTCGGGCGACACCATCAAGACCGAGATCCTGGTCGTGTCGAAGAAGATGACGTCACGCGGTGACCGCGGCGTCGTACGCACCGAGAACAACGTCGTGAACTCCAGGGGCGAGATCGTGGCCACATACATGTCAGCTCGAATGATCAAGTCCCGGACCTTCGGGCAGTCACCTGAGGAGAAGAACTGATGGGCAACGCGGTCAAGCCGGCCTATTACTTCGAGGACTTCGACATCGGTGACACGTTCACCACGCCGAGCCGCACCGTCGGGCTCGCCGAGGTCGCCACCTTCGCCGGTCTGTCCGGTGATTTCAACCCGATCCACACCGACGCCGAATTCGCCAAGGACAGCCAGTTCGGCGAGCGGATCGCTCACGGCGTGCTCGGCATGAGCATCGTCACCGGCCTGGTGACACGACTCGGCGTCTTCGAAGCCAGCACCATCGCGCTGCTCGGCATCGAGGACTGGCGGTTCAAGGGACCGGTTTTCGACGGCGACACCATCCACGTCGAGGTGCTCATCGAGGACAAGCGGCTCACCAGCGACGGCAGGCGCGGGGTGCTTCGGCGCCGGTACCAGTTGGTCAACCAGCGCGGTGAGGTCGTGCAGGAAGGTGTCATGCCGCTGCTGGTCAAGTGCCGGCCGGAGTGACCACGGCGCCGACCGCTGCCTGCGAGGATCCCTGGCGCTCGGCGTACGCGGTGCCACCCGTCACCGAACGGGTGGTCACCGCCGACGGCACGGGGATCGCGGTGAGCCTCTGGCACGGCGGCGATCCGCGCGGGCACGACGTCATGTTGGTCCACGGTGGTGCCGCACAACGACATTGGTGGGATCACCTCGGCCCGCTGCTGCTCCACGGGACCCGCAAGGTCGTCGCCCTCGACCTGTCCGGACACGGCGACAGCGACCACCGTGAGGCCTACACCATCGCGACATGGTCGGGCGAGGTCCTGCACGTCGCGCACACGATGTGCGAGGGCCGCCGGCCCATCCTCGTCGGCCACAGTATGGGCGGGCTCGTCGCCGTCGATGCGGCACAACGCAATCCGGACGCGTTCACCGCGGTCATGGCACTCGACAGCCCACTGCAGCGCGCCGAGGCCGCCGAGCGGCGCCGTAAGATCGCCTCCCGCCCCGTGAAGTCCTATTCCTCGCGCGACGACGCGATCGAGGGATACAAGACCTACCCGCCGGTCGACGCCGTCCCTCCGCAGGTCTGGGAGCACATCACGCGGGCGGCGTACCGCAAGGTCGACGACAGGTGGGCCCTGCGCTTCGATCCCCGCATCTACCAGCGCCCCCAGGTCTCCGCCGAGGCCATCGCGACCGCGCGGATCCCCACCTGGTGGATCCAGGCCGAACGCGGGTTCGTCGATGACGCGATGGCGCAACGCATCCGCACGAAACTGGGGCCGGCCGGGAGCATCGTCCGCCTGCCCGCAGCCACCCACCATCTGCTCCTCGAGCAGCCTCTCGCGGCCGCGTGGCTCATCAGACTGTTCGTGAACCAGCACCGTCACGGGACCGACGGTGCGTGATGCGGCAACCCGGCGCGACGTAATCCGTACCGATGCTTGAGTCTTCGGCGCGATTCGGGGGCCTCTGGTTCGTCCGCGCGATGGCGGTGGCCTTCATCGCTCAGTTCATCAGTTCGGCGATCCGGCCGCTCATCACCTACGAGAGCCTTGCCGCCGGTGCGGGACCGGCTCAGGTCGGCGTCATCACCGCCGCCTTCTCCGTGCTCGCCCTCGTCGCTGCGATACCGCTCGGCAAGGCGATGGACAGGCGCGGCGAAACCGGGTTCCTCCTGGCGGGCAGCATCCTCACCGGCGCCACACTGCTGTCCCTGCTCCTGCCCCGCGGTCTGATCCTGCTCGCTGTCGTCAGTTCGGTGCTCGGCCTCGGTCATCTCCTGCTCGTGGTCGCCACCCAGACGCTCATCGCCCGGGGCGAGCAGTCCTCGCGCCGTGACGCCAGATTCGCCACCCTGACCACCGTCAACGCCGTGGCGCAGATCATCGCGCCGGCCACGACGGGTTTTCTGGTCGGCGATCTCGCGGTCAGCCACAACGGCGCGAGTCATGTGCCCAACAGCCACATCGTGGTGACGATCGCGGCGAGCATGGCACTCGCCGCGACATTCAGCGCGGTGAGTCTGCGGCTGCGGCCCGGGGCGCTGGCTGACCGCGCGCCCAATCCCCCACCTCCCCGACGCGGTGGCTTCCGGGCGGTGATGCGGTTGCCCGCTGTGCCCCCCGCCATGTTCGCCAGCCTGATCGTCCTCACCGCGATCGACCTCCTGCTCGCCTACCTGCCCGTTTTCGGCCAGCAGCACGGGCTTTCGGCACGCGTCATCGGCCTGCTCCTGGCGGTGGAGGGCATCGCCGCGATGCTCGTGCGGATCGCGATGTTGCCGATGATCGCCCGGTTCACCCGCAGACGGCTGCTCATCGCCAGCATGCTGGTCGGCGCGGCCAGCATCGCGGGAGTTCCCGTCGCGGGACTGCTCGAGCATCCCGAGCCGGCACTCTTCTGCCTGATGGCGGTGGCCGGTCTGGGTCTGGGGATCGGCCAGCCCCTGACGATGGCGTGGGTCGCGGCCCAGACGCCCGTCAGCCTGCGTGGAACGGCCGTCAGCATGCGTCTCAGCGGCAACAGACTCGGGCAGATACTGGTGCCGCTTTCGGCGGGCGGCCTGGCGGGTGGGCTGGGCCTGGCTGCCGCGTTCTGGTTGCCTGCGGCGCTTCTGGCCGTATCGGCGAGCCTCGTTCTGCGCGTTCCGAAGGACCAGACGTGACGGCGCTGCGGGCGTCGGCGGCGGCCGCGTGTCAAGTACCGGCTCTGGTGCTGGTTTTTTGCATTGATCGCTATTGACTTACATTCGGTGTGATGGCAATCTCATCGAAACAAGCGGCGCGAGTCACAGATCGAAAAGCCGCACATCCAGCTCACAGTGATCGCCACACCGGCGTCACACTCAGGACGACCACTAGGAACCGGAAGATGCCCAACGCAACCAGGACCGCGGCGACCGACACGGTGTCGCGCGCGGGCAGCCCCAAGCTCCAATTCCGGGGGCTGGGTAAGCGCTTCCACCGCAAGACGCAGAGCGTCACGGTCATGGAAGGCCTCGACTTCTCCATCAACGAAGGCGAATTCGTCTGTGTCGTCGGCCCCAGCGGGTGCGGCAAGTCGACTCTGCTGAACATGTCCGCCGGCCTGATGCGCCCGTCTGCCGGTGTGGTGCTCTACGACGGCAAGCCCGTTCCCGAGCCGAACACCAAAGTCGGTTATGTCACGCAGAAGGACAACCTGATGCCGTGGCGGACCGTCACCGACAACATCGGGCTACCCCTCGAGATCCGCCGGATGAGCAAGACGGCGATCGCGCACCGTGTCTCGGAGATGATCGAGCTGGTCGGGCTCACCGGCTTCGAGAAAGCCTTCCCCGGAGAGCTTTCCGGCGGTATGCGCAAGCGCGTGACGTTGGCACGCACCCTGGCGCACGAGCCCGAGGTGATCTTCGCCGACGAGCCCTTCGGCGCACTCGACGCCCAGTTGCGCGGCATCATGCAGCAGGAGCTGCTCCGCATCTGGTCCGCTTCGAAGAGCACGGTCGTCTTCATCACCCATGACATCTCGGAGGCCGTCGCCCTCGGCGACCGGGTGGTCGTCCTGTCCGCCCGCCCGTCGCGGGTCAAAGTCGATGTCCCCATTGATATTCCACGTCCGCGCGACTTGTCCAAGCTGCGTTTCGACCCCCGGTTCAGCGAGTTGAACGAGTACCTGTGGTCCGTTCTCTCCGAGGATCTGAATGAAGGTGACGAAGTATGAAGAACATCGCTGACGTCGTCGACGCCGCCGCCGACCCACGCCACGGCGACGTACCCGTGGCCCAGGGGACGCCGACACGCCGAGAGACCGTCTGGCTCGACGAACCGCCGTCACGGTCGAAGCGGTGGCGCGACCTCGCGGCCGTCCAGCTCGGCCGGGTCGGGATCGTCATCGCCATGCTGGCGATCTGGGAGTTCATCTCGGGCCGCTTCGTCGACGAATTCTGGATCTCGAAGCCGTCCGCGATCTGGGATGTGCTGTGGGGCTGGATCTCCTCGGGAGAGATCCTCGTCCACCTGGAGGCCACGCTGATCGAGATGGCGCTCGGCCTGTTCTTCGGCGCCATCGGCGGCGTCGCACTCGGATTCCTGCTCGGCCGGGTGGAGTGGCTGGCCAAGCTGCTCGATCCGATCGTCACCGCAATCTATTCGCTGCCGAAGGTGGCGCTGGCGCCGCTGTTCATCCTGTGGTTCGGCGTCGACCTGCTGTCGAAGGTCGTGCTCACCGCGGTCGTGTGCTTCTTCCTGGTCTTCTACAACACCTACGCCGGTGTCCGCGACGTCGACAAGGATCTGGTGGACGTCGTCCGGGTGATGGGCGGTCGGCGCAGCGACCTCCTGCTCAAGGTCGTGCTGCCGAGTGCGGCCACGTGGATCTACACCGGGTTGCGGTTGGCCGTCCCCTACGCGCTGATCGGTGCGGTGGTCGGTGAGATCGTGGCGTCCAACAAAGGCCTGGGCTTCCTGCTCGCCCGTGCCGCCGGCGCCTTCGACACCTCCGCGACCTTCGCCGCCCTGTTCATCCTGATGCTGATCGGAACCCTGCTCAACTTCATGGTCGACTGGTCGGAGCGGATCACGGGCCGCCGCACCAGCTGACACCCCTTCCCCACAACGTCATCCATCACACATCGAAGGACAGTTCATGAACGTCAGCCGTATGCGCAGAGCCGTCCTGGCCAGCGCGGCGTCCGCACTGCTGCTGGCCGGGTGCAGCGATGCCAACAAGACCGCCGCGAATCCGGGCGAAGCAGCCTCGGGCACGTGCAAGGGCGAGAGTTTCCGGATCGCCAAGGCCTCACCGAGTTTCGTGTACCTGCCCTTCTACGTCGCCGAAGGGGGCAAGTTCTTCGAACACGAAGGGCTGGTGCCGGAGACCGTCGAGGTCCACACGGGCGCAGGAATCGTCGCCGCAGCGGTGAGCGGCAGCGTCGATGTGGCGATGGTGACCGCCGGTGAGGTCTATGTCGCCAGCGCCGAGGGGGCGCCCGTGCAGGCCTTCGCCCAGGTGAGCAATCTGGGCACCAACATCGTCGCCAAGCAGTCGCTTCTCGACGAACGCGGGATCACCGCCGAGTCGACCGACGAGGAGAGACTCGCCCTCCTCAAGGGGTCGCGCATCGCGGTGACCGGCAGCGGCAGTGGCACCGACCAGCTCATCCGGTACATGGCCAAGGCCGGGGGGTTCGATCCCGACAAGGACATGGAGATCATCGCCACCGGCAGCGGCGGCAACAGCGTCTCGGGTTTCACCAGTGGGCGGTTCGACATCATCGCCATCTCGTCGCCGCAGTCGGACATCGCCATCCGCGAAGGCCAGGGCGCCTATCTGTTCGACATCGCGCACGGCGACTACAAGCCACTGGCGGACAACCTCTACATCACCGCGATGGCATCGGAGCGCACCATCGCACAACGCCCGGCCATGCTCGAATGCCTGACCGCCGCCCTGGGCGATGCGCTGGAGCTCATCCAGAACGATCCCGGCAAATCCGCGGAACTCGCGCGCCCGTTGATGGGGAACATCGACCCGGAGATCTTCTCCGCGGCATTCGAGTCGAACCGGCCATCGTGGCCCGCGACACCGGCGATCAACCGGGATAACGCGGAGTCCGCCTTGGACTTCCAGAACAAGTTCCTCGCCGAACCCCTGAGTGCCGATGTGCTGGACGCTGCCATCAACCCAGAGATCGCCGAAGCGGCGAAAAAGTGACGCCAGTCTCGCTAAATTGCCGCCGATCATCAAGCGTGGCAAACATCGCAGCGGACGACTAATCTGTCAGTCTAATGCCATCGCGGTTGGTGGAGTTCTGGAGGATCAGATGTCAAACAGTATTGCGGACGGGCGGGATGTCCGTCCCCGAATACTCGGCCAGAAGGTCTTGCGGCCACGGCAACAAGTCGAGGACACGTTGCGTCAGGCGGTTCTCGACGGCGAACTGCGCACCGGTGACCGGCTCCCCTCCGAAACTGAATTGGCGCGCCAGTTCAGCGTCAGCCGCCCCACCATCCGCGAGGCACTGTCGAGCCTGGAGACCCAGGGGCTGATCCGCCGCTCCCCCGGCGCCGGCGGCGGCAGCTTCGTCCAGGCCGTCGACTACGCGGCGCTCGGGCAGGTGGTGCAGGAATCGATGCACAACCTGCTGCGCCTGGGCAGCGTGAACTTCGACGAAGTCGCCATGGTCCGGCAGTATCTGGAGATCCCGTCTGCGATGGAGGCCGCGCTGCATCGCACACCGGAGCAGCTCGACGAGCTCCGGGAGATCCTCAAGGAGCAGAAGCACCGCACCGTCGACGATCCGATGATCGCCGAACTCGACGCACAGTTCCACATCACGATCGCCCGGATGTCGGGCAACCGCGTCCTGGCGTCGCTGGTGTATGCGCTGCATCGGGAATCCGAGCCGGTGCAGTACCTCGATCTGTCACCCGACCTCGGCCGCGACACCTACATCCAGCACCAGCGCATCGTCACCGCGATCGCCGACCAGGATCCGAAGGCCGCCGAGGAAGCGATGACCGAACACCTCGCCTACCTTCGCGCTCACATCAGCAAGCACATCAGCAGCGCGAAGGCCAACGGCTAGCTAGCGTCCGCGGTTCTGCCGCGGCTGCCAGACCACCAGCGCGGTGCTCTTGGCCGGCACAGCGACGTCGCGGCGCTGATTGGCGCGCAACTGCTCGACCTCGCTGACCAGTTCGGCCACGCGCGACTGCAGCGCCTCGACCTGGTTGGTCAGCTCGATGATCCGTTTGATGCCGGCCAGGTTGACGCCCTCGTCCTGCGACAGTCGCTGCACCTCGCGGAGCAGATCGACGTCGCGCTCCGAGTAGCGCCGCCCGCCGCCGGAGCTGCGCTGCGGGCTGACCAGGCCGAGCCGGTCGTAGGTACGCAGCGTCTGCGCATGCATACCGGCCAGCTCGGCGGCCACCGAGATCAGGAAGGTGCGGGTCTCTCCACTACGTTTCGCTGCCATCGGTCACGCTCCCGACCATCCGGCCCGCGGGTCGAATCCGCTCGCCCGCTCGGCCTTCGCGTAGGCCTCCAGCGCTTCGGCCGCCTCACCCTCGAGGTTCGGCGGAACCGCCACCTTGACGGTCACCAGCAGGTCGCCGTGTCCGCCACCGCGTTTGGGCACACCGCGACCGCGCACCCGCAGGATGCGACCGTCCGAGGTACCCTTCGGCACCCGAACGCCGACCTTGCCCTCCAGCGTCGGCACGGAAAGCGTTGTGCCGAGCGCCAATTCGTGGAAGCTGACCGGCACGCTGACGGTGAGGTCGTCGCCGTCGCGGCCGAACACCTTGTCGGGGCGCACATGTACGGTCACGTACAGGTCGCCCGACGGCGCGCCGCGCAGGCCGGCCTCGCCCTGACCGGCCAACCGGATCCGCTGACCGTCCTCCACGCCCGGGGGGATCCGGACGTTGATGGTGCGGGTCCTCGTGGTGACGCCGGTGCCTTTGCACTCGGCGCAGGGGTGTTCGATGATCGAGCCGCTGCCCTTGCACTCGGTGCAGGGTTCGGAGAATCCGAACGCCCCCTGGTTGCGGTTGATCACCCCGGCGCCGTTGCAGTTCGGGCACACCTTCGGGCTGGTGCCCGGACGTGCGCCGCTGCCATGGCAATTCGTGCACGGGGCCGGGCTGGTGAGCCGCAACGGCATCGCCACGCCCTTGGTGGCCTCGAGGAACGAAAGCTCGGTCTCGGTCTCGAGGTCGTTGCCGCGCCGCGGCCGGCTGGGCCGCGGCGAGGCACCTCGCCCGAAAAGACCACCGAAGAGATCACCGATGTTCGCGCCGCCGGTCTGCCCGGCGGCGTCGAACAAATCGTTGAGGTTGAACTCGACACCCTCGGACCCGTAGCCACCGCCACCGCCGAAACCACCGAATCCGCCACCGCCGTTGAAGCGACCGCGGCCGAATCCGCCACCGGCGAACAGCCGGCGGGTTTCGTCGTACTCCTTGCGCTTCGCCGGATCCGACAGCACGCTGTGCGCCTCGGACACGGCCTTGAACCGCTCGGATGCAGAGGGATCCGGGTTGGTGTCGGGGTGGAGATCACGGGCCAACTTCCGGTAGGCCTTCTTGATCTCGTCCGCGCTGGCGTCAGAGGAGACGCCGAGTTCTTTGTAGAAGTCCTTCTCGACCCACTCGCGTTGGGCCATGCCGCGTCACCTCCTCACCTTTCTCTCGTTTACTGGTTGTCTGATTCTGGACTTGATTCTGGGGCCAGCGGGGTCGAAGCGCTGCCGTTCTCGGCCGTGTCGGCCGACGGGACGGTGTCGACGACACCGACCATCGCATGACGCACCACCTGTTCGCCGACCTTGTAACCGCGGCGCATCACGGTGCCCACCACGGGGTGGGTGCCGTCGCCCTCGTGCTGGACGGCTTCGTGCAGGGACGGGTCGAACTCGTCGCCCTCCTCGCCGAACGCCGTCAGCCCCAGTTGCTCGAGTGCGGTGGCGAGCTTGTCGGCCACCGACTTCAGCGGGCCGGATTCCAGGTCGCCGTGGCTGCGGGCGCGGTCGAGGTCGTCGAGCACACCGAGCAACTGGCTGACCACCGCCACCTTCGCGCGGTCGGCGATCATCTGCTGGTCGCGCAGCGTGCGCTTGCGGTAGTTGTCGTACTCCGCCTTCACGCGCTGCAGGGTGCTCTTGAGCTCGGCCACCTCGTCGGTGTCGGCCGCGGCGGCCGGCGCCGGGTCGGGCGCCGGCCCGCTGGTGGCCGCCGAAGCGGCTCCAGAGGCCGACGCCGTCGCCGGTTCACGTACCTCGCCGGTCACCGGGTCGATGCGCCGTTTGTCGGTGACAGTCACCGGCTCCTGCGGCTCATTCTCGCCGTTGAAGGGACGGGTCACTTGTTCTCCCGGTCATCGTCGACGACCTCGGCATCCACGACGTCGTCATCGCTGCTGGTGGACGAGCCCGCGGCGCCGCCTGCGGCACCACTGGAGGCCTGTTCGGCCTGCGTGGCCTCGTAGATCGCCTGGCCGAGGGCCTGGCTCTCCTCGCCGAGCTTCTCCATCGCCGACTTGATCGCGCCGATGTCGGTGCCGGCCAGCGCCGTCTTGGCATCGGAGATCGCGCCGTCGACCTTGGTCAGCACGTCCTCGGGAACCTTCGAGCCGCCTTCGGCCTCCCGCTGTTCCTTGACGAACTTCTCCGTCTGGTAGACCAGCGTCTCGGCCTGGTTGCGGACGTCGGCCTCTTCGCGACGCTTGCGGTCCTCCTCGGCGTGCGCCTCGGCGTCCTTGATCATCCGGTCGATCTCCTCCTTGGACAGGCCGGAGCCCTCCTGGATGCGGATCGTGTTCTCCTTGCCGGTGCCCTTGTCCTTCGCGGTGACATGCACGATGCCGTTGGCGTCGATGTCGAAGGTCACCTCGATCTGGGGCACACCGCGCGGAGCCGGCGGGATACCGGTCAGCTCGAAGCTGCCGAGCAGCTTGTTGTGCGCGGCGATCTCACGCTCACCCTGGAACACCTGGATCTGCACCGACGGCTGGTTGTCGTCGGCGGTGGTGAACGTCTCGGACCGCTTGGTGGGGATCGTGGTGTTGCGCTCGATCAGCTTGGTCATCACGCCGCCCTTGGTCTCGATACCGAGCGACAGGGGCGTGACGTCGAGCAGCAGGACGTCCTTGACCTCACCCTTGAGCACACCGGCCTGCAGCGCGGCGCCGACGGCGACGACCTCGTCCGGGTTCACGCCCTTGTTGGGCTCCTTGCCGCCGGTCATCTCCTTGACCAGATCGGACACCGCGGGCATGCGGGTGGAACCGCCGACCAGCACGACGTGGTCGATGTCGGCGACCGAGATGCCGGCGTCCTTGATCACCTGCTGGAACGGCTTGCGGGTGCGGTCCAGCAGATCCTGGGTGATGCGCTGGAATTCGGCACGGGTCAGCTGCTCGTCGAGGAACAGCGGGTTCTTGTCCGCGTCGACGGTGATGTAGGGCAGGTTGATCGAGGTGCTCTGGCTCGAGGACAGTTCGATCTTGGCCTTCTCGGCGGCCTCACGCAGCCGCTGCATGGCCATCTTGTCCTTGGTCAGGTCGATGCCACTGGTGCCCTTGAACTTCTCGACCAGCCAGTCGACGACGCGCTGATCCCAGTCGTCACCACCGAGGTGGTTGTCACCGGAGGTGGCGCGCACCTCGACCACGCCTTCGCCGATCTCGAGCAGCGAGACGTCGAAGGTGCCGCCACCGAGGTCGAAGACCAGGATGGTCTGTTCCTTCTCGCCCTTGTCGAGGCCGTAGGCCAGCGCCGCGGCGGTGGGTTCGTTGACGATGCGCAGGACGTTGAGGCCGGCGATCTGGCCGGCTTCCTTGGTGGCCTGGCGCTGAGCGTCGTTGAAGTAGGCGGGCACGGTGATGACCGCGTCGGTGATGTCCTCGCCGAGGTAGGCCTCCGCATCGCGCTTCAGCTTCATCAGCGTGCGCGCGCTGATCTCCTGCGCGGTGTACTTCTTGCCGTCGATCTCGACGGTCCAGTCGGTACCCATGTGCCGCTTCACCGACCGGATGGTCCGGTCGACGTTGGTCACTGCCTGGTTCTTGGCGGGCTGTCCGACCAACACTTCACCGTTGCGCGCGAACGCGACGACAGACGGCGTCGTGCGCGAGCCCTCGGAGTTGGCGACGACGACGGGGTCGCCACCCTCCAGCACTGCGACGACGGAGTTGGTGGTCCCGAGGTCGATTCCGACCGCACGAGCCATGTTTTGTCCTCCTTGTTGCCAACTACTACGTTCTTGGGTCGTTCTTGGGGTCTGAGCGGACTGCACTCAAGACTGCTCCGCCGGATGCCCGGCTGTCAACTCAGACTTGAGCCGCTGTCGCTCAACTTCTTCACTAGCCCCAACGGGTCGACTTCCGCGTTTGTTCCCCGTCCCGCGACTTCGGTGTGCCCGGTCGCGCCCGGCGCAACCCTGCGCAGCGAAATCGGCCCGCGCGCGTCACAGCCGTCACTTGCGCCACACTGGTCGTAAGCTCGGAGATGTGAAGCTGCGTCTGGCCGGGGGATGCGCACTCGCAGTGGCCGCGCTGCTCGCCGGCTGCCAGGGCGACACCTCCGGCACCGCCGTGCGCAGCCCCGACTCGCCCACCGAACCGTCCGTGCCGACCCCTCGGCCGTCACGCACCCCCACCACCGCGCCGCCGCCCCGCACGCTCACCCCGGCGCCGTCGGCCGCGTCGCCGCCGGCGGCCGCCGAGGTGCTGGCCCCGCAGAACGGCTACGTGTTCATCCAGACCAAGTCCGGTAAGACGCGCTGCCAGCTGAGCACCGAGGAGGTCGGCTGCGAATCGCAGTTCACCGACGCTCCCGAAGTCGACGGCCTGCCCGCCAACGGGGTGCGCCTGTCGGCGGACGGGCAGGTCGAGTGGGTGCTCGGCAACCTCGGCGACATCCCGGCCGTGACCCTGGACTACCGCCGCTACACCGCGGTCGGCTGGACCATCGACGCCGGCAGTGACGGCACCCGATTCACCAACGACCGCACCCAGCGGGGCATGTTCGTCGCCGTGGAGCGGGTGCAGACTTTCTGACTTTCCCGTCATACCCGGTTTGAACATCGCCGTCCGCCGGGCATGTTGGTCCCGTGAGCGAACAGCGCCCGGCACCACACGTTTTCGTGCTGTTCGGCGCGACCGGCGATCTGGCGAAACGCAAACTGTTCCCCGGGCTCTACCGGCTGGCCGCCGCGGACCGCCTGCCCACCGACTACGCGATCATCGGGTCGGGGCGGCACTCCCCCGGCAGCGACGACGAATTCCGCGACACCGTCGGCGCCGGATTGCGCGACGCCGTCGACGGAATCGACGACGATGTGCTGTCTCTTCTGTTGTCCCGCTTGTCGTTTCAGGTTTCCGACGCGGACGACGGCAGCGACCTCGCCGAGGCCGTCCGCACCGCGCAGAAACGACTCGGCGACGACGCCCAGACACTGATCTACCTGTCGGTGCCGCCGAAGGCCATGCAGCCGATGATCACGATGCTGGGCCGGGAACGACTCACCGACGGCGCCCGGCTGGTCGTGGAGAAACCGTTCGGCACCGACCTCGACTCGGCGCGTGAACTCGACGCGACGCTCAAGGACGTCGTCGACGAGGACCAGGTGTACCGCATCGACCACTTCATCGGAAAAGAGGCGGTCCAGAACATCCTGGCCATGCGGTTCGCCAACGGTCTGATCGAACCGGCTTGGCACCGCAGCCATCTCGAGTCGGTGCAGATCGACGTGCCCGAGGAACTCACCATCGAGGGCCGGGGCGGCTTCTACGAGTCGACCGGCTGCTTCCGCGACATGATCTCCACCCACCTGTGCCAGGTGCTCGGTTTCGTCGCGATGGAACCACCCGTCCGCCTCGACTCGGTGTCACTGCGCAACGAGAAGGCCAAGGTCTTCGAAGCGATGCGGCCGCTGGATCCGGCCCGGGTGGTGTTCGGCCAGTACGACGGCTACCGCGACGAGGACGGTGTCGACGACGATTCGGCCGTCGAGACATTCGTCGCACTCGAGGCGTTCGTCGACACCGAACGGTGGCAGGACGTGCCGTTCTACCTGCGCACCGGCAAGGCGCTCGGCGCCACCCGCCGCACCGTCACCCTGACGTTCCGCAGCCCGCCGATGTCGCGGTTCGGCGCCGAGGACCAGGGCGCCAACCAGCTCGTCCTCGAACTCACCGACTCCCCGGCGTTCAAGGTCAAGATGCTGGCCAAACGGCCCGGCCCCGACCTCGCGCTGATGCCGCTGGACCTGCATCTCGACCTCGCCGACGAGGGCTCCGACGACACACCGCTGGAGGCTTACGAACGGTTGCTGCTCGACGTGATGCGCGGCGACCAGACGCTGTTCACCCGTGCCGACGAGGTGGACCGCCTGTGGCAGGTGTGCCAACCGGTACTCGACTCACCGCCGCCGCCGCGCCCGTACGCCCGGGGTTCGTGGGGTCCCGAGGAAGCGCTGGCACTGCCGGGTGCGGCCGGGTGGCGGCTACCCGATGAGTGAGCAGTTCGTCGGCGGGCGTAGCGAACTCGACACCGGGGTATTGCTGATGCCGATGCCCGACCGCGCTCTGGACGCAACACACGGAGGAACACCATGACCGCCGCCCAGCGGGAACGCGCCGCGCTCGTCGACGCCATGCGGGCCCAGGGCCCCGACGCCCCCACCCTGTGCGAAGGGTGGACGACGCGCGATCTGGCCGCACACCTCTACATCCGCGAGCACCGGCCGGATGCGACGGCGGGGATCCTCGTCCCGCCGCTCGCCAAATACACCGAGAAGGTGCAGAACCGCGCGGCCGAGGCCACCGAGTGGAACGCGATGCTCGACAAGATCGCCGCCGGTCCGCCGGTGTACTCACCGTTCAAACTGCTCGACCCGGTCGCCAACCTCGCCGAGATGTTCATCCACTGCGAGGACGTGCGCCGGGCGCAGCCGGGCTGGGAGCCGCGGACGTTGGACGAGGCGACCGTCAAGGGACTGACCCGGACGCTGTCGCTGATGGCGAGGATGACGCTGGGCAAGGCGCCGGCGCGGGTGGCGTTGCGCACACCGGAAGGCAAGACCGTGCTGACGGCAGGCAAGGGAGAGCCCGTCACCGTGACCGGACGGCCCGAGGAACTGCTGTTGTTCGCGGTCGGCCGTGAGGCCCGGGTCGAGTTCGACGGCGAGCCGTCCGCCGTACAGGCGCTGCGCGACGCACCCAAGGGTCTGTAGGTTGGCCGCCGTGGATTTCCGTGTCTTCGTCGAACCGCAGCAGGGTGCCCGCTACGCCGATCAGCTCGCCGTGGCCCGCGCCGCCGAACAACTGGGTTACTCGGCCTTCTTCCGCTCCGACCATTACCTGGCGATGAGCGGCGACGGTCTGCCGGGGCCGACGGACTCCTGGGTGACGCTCGCCGGGATCGCCAGGGAGACGTCGTCGATCCGGCTGGGCACCATGGTCACCTCGGCCACCTTCCGCTATCCCGGCCCGCTGGCCATCGCCGTCGCGCAGGTCGACGAGATGAGCGGTGGGCGCGTCGAATTGGGTTTGGGCGCAGGCTGGTTCGAAGCCGAGCACAAGGCGTACGCGATCCCGTTCCCGCCGCTCGGCGAACGGTTCGACCGGTTGACCGAACAGCTCGACATCCTCACCGGGATGTGGGCCACGCCGGTCGGCGAGACGTTCGACTACAGCGGCACGCACTACACCGTCGTCGACTCCCCCGGCCTGCCCAAGCCGGTGCAGGCGGTACCCCCGATCATCATCGGAGGCCAGGGCGCCAAGCGGACCCCGGCGCTGGCGGCGAAGTTCGCGGGTGAGTTCAACGTGCCGTTCGTCCCGCTGGAGACCGTGCAGACCCAGTTCGAGCGGGTGCGGACGGCGGTCGCCGACGCGGGGCGGGAACCGGATTCGATGGTGTACTCCGCGGCGTTCGTGCTGTGTGCCGGCGCCGACGACGCCGAGATCGCCCGGCGGGCGAACGCGATCGGCCGCGAGGTCGACGAGCTGCGCAGCAATTCGCCGATGGTCGGCACGCCCGCGGAGATCGTCGACAAGCTCGGGCCGTTCGTCGAGGCCGGGGTGGAGCGGGTGTACCTGCAGCTGCTCGACATGAGCGACCTCGACCACCTTGCGCTGGTGGCCGGTCAGGTGCTGCCCCAGCTGCGCTGACCCGGCGCGCAGTACCTAAGCGCGGTTAGGATCGGTGCCCGTGACGGGCCCCTACGACCACGACGAGCACTCCGGCCGACCGGCGGAGACGCCCAGGCCGTGGCATCACTCGACGTCGAAGGTGCTCGGCGCGAGCGTCGCGGCGGTCGTCGCGCTCGCCCTCGTCGTCACCGGGGTGATGTTCGTGTCGAGGAAGACCGGTGAGACGCCCGAGGCGCCGATGAACTTCGTCGATCCGACCTTCTCGTCGATGACCACCGGGTCGACGGAGGAGCGGCCCACCTCGTTGACCACCACCCGCATCAGCCCGCCGCTGACCACCGATCTGGACCTGCCGCCGGAGCTCGCACCGCCGCCACCGCCCTCGGAGTCGGAGACGACGACCAGCCGCGGACGGTCGACCACCCAGGAGGAGGAGTCCGAGGAGAGCGGCGAGGAGTCGGCGCCGCAGACCACCACCCGCAATCGGCCACGACTCAACGAGACACGCACGCTTTACCCGCGTCCCTGAGCAAACTCCGCCTACTATCGGAGGCCGTGGCCCGCCCTCCCGAAGATCCGAATTACTCGGACAACGAGCCGACCCAGTACTCCAACGCCTACAGCGCCGAGCCCACGCAATACGGCGACTACACCGGTGCATACGACCAGCCGCCGCCCGAGGAGCCGCAGCCGTGGTACCGCAAACCGGCTGCGCTCGTCGCACTCGGCGCGCTGGCCGCGCTGCTCGTGGCGCTGATCATCTGGCTCATCGTGCAATTGGTGTCGGGTGACGACGCGCCGTCCGAGTCCACCACCACCACGACGACCACGACCACGACGGCCGAAGCGCCCGCGGTGGTGCCTCCCCAGACGGTGACCGAATCACCGACGGAGACGACCGCGGCACCGGAGGAGACCACTCCGCCGGAGACCACGACCACCACGACGCCGCCGCCGACCACCACGACGACGACCACGACCGCGCCCACCACGACCACCACCACGACGCCGCCGGCGACCACGACGGTGGAGACGAGCACGAGCACGGTGACGATCACGGTGCCGACGCTGGTGCCGCCGGGCGGCTGACGCATCGGGGATCGTCGGGCCGGCCAGTCTGCGAGAAGCGGCCTGCGCCAGTTCAGTCTCGCGACTACAACTGCTGCTAGCAGACGGTCACGCCGTCGGGCACGCATTCCGGCGCGGGCTCAGCCGACGGCTCGACTGTCGGTGCCGGTTCGGCTGACGGCTCCGGCTCGGGCGCTGGTTCGGCCGTCGGCTCGACTGTCGGTGCCGGCGCGGGCTGTGGTTCGGCCGTTGGTGCCGGCGTGGGCTCCGGTTCGGGTTCCGGCGCGGGCTCGGGTTCGGGCGCGGGCTCGGGTTCCGGCGAAGGCTGGGGGTCCGGGGCCGGCGCCGGCGGGGCAAATGTGATCGGTGGCAACGGGATCCGCGGCCACTCGATCGCAGGTGCAGGCGCAGGCGCAGCAGGAGCGGGTGCCGGCGCGGGCGCAGCGGGCACCGGCGCGGGCGCAGCGGGCACCGGCGCGGGCGCAGCGGGCGCGGCCTGCTTCGACGCCACCCGCCGCTCAGCCGCCGGTGCGGGCGCCGGGGCCGGCTGTCGTTGCGGCGCAACGGCCCTCGGTGCCGGAGCGTTCGCGACCACCGTCTCAGTGACCGCCACGGGGGCGGGCACCGGGACCGGCGGGGCCACCGCGGGCTGCTCCATCGGCTGTGTCGCCACCGGTGCGGTGATCCCCGACGAGCCGGCCTCCACAGCCCCCGCGTCGCCCGTGTGCGAGGTCAGGATCAGACCCGTCGCCGCCAGCGCCGCGACACACGCCGCCCCCGCGAACAGCGCCCCGGGCCTGCGGAACCACGGCGAGCCCTCCACCTCCTCGACCGGTTCGCGGCCGAAAGCCACACCGGGCCGCGCCAGCCCGGCGTCGTAGACCGGCTGCACGTACTGCGTCGCCGCATCGATATCGACGGTCTCGGCCGACCACGCCAGCGGCAGCGCGGCCTCGGTCGGCGGCGCATCGGGCGTCGCGGCCAGCACGGTGACGGCGTCGTCCTGCACCCCCCGCACCGCGAGGAGTTCCGCACCGGCCGCGGCCGCCACCTGCGCATACGGCCCGGTGATCACGGGTGACCGAAGCGCTTGCGAGAGTCGTTGCGTCACAACGGGAATCCGCGCACCGCCACCCACCGTCACCACCGCGGCGAGCTGCGCGGGCACGAGCTGGTTGCGGTGCAGCACGTCGAAGACCGCATCGACGACTCCGGTGAGCGGATCCGCCAGCAGCGCCTCGAGTTCCGGCCGGGTCAGCCGCACCGTCGCATGCGGCCCGGACAGCGCCGTCGCGGTCTGCACCGACAGCCGCTCCTTGGCGTCGCGGCACTGCTCACGCAGCGAGGCGAGTGAGGCCACCGCCGACGTACCGTTCGGATCGACGTCCAGGTCGGCGAGCACATGCCGCAGCACCGCCTGGTCGATCAGGTCGCCGGAGAAGTCGTCGTGACGGACCGTCGAACCGATCACGCGGAACCCGTCACCGGCGTCCGCCAGGGTGATGCTGGTGCCCGTGGCACCGAAGTCGCACAGCGCGACGACACCGCGGGCCGGCAGTCCGGGATTCGCCTGCAGCGCGGTGAGCGCCGCGGTCGCATCCGTGACGACGGTCAGGTGCGGTGCGACCGCGCGCAACGCCGCGACCGCCGTGGGTGACCAGTGCGCGGGCACCGCCACCGCCGCCACGTCGGGCCGCCGCAGCGGATGCACCGTCCGGGTGAGGTCCTCGATCGCGGCGGCGGCGAGCTGACCGCCGTAGTGGGCCGATCCGTCGACGGCGACCAGAGGGACCGGGTCGCCGACGCGGTCGACGAAGCCGGTGAGGGTCTGACCGTTCAGCGTCATCACAGCGGGCCGGACCGTGGGTCGTCCGTCGGCAACGGCGACCAGATTGGCGGCACCCAGGGATACGCCGAGAGAAGTGCGCATACCTGTTAGTCGTCGCGGCGGGGCAAAACGTTAAGCGGGTCCGCGCCCCTTCGCGGCATAGGAGGCGACCAGCGCCTCGGCGCTGCGCACCGCCGCCCGGCAGGCCCTGGCGGTGAACGGATCGTTGAGCGGATGCTCGGCCCGCCTGCGCCACCGTTGCGCCGCCGCGAACGCCGCCCGCGGCCCGTCGTAGGGTTCCTCGGGCTGCAGTCCGAGGCGACTGGCCGGGTCGGTGCCCGACCCGCCGATGATCCGGCGCAGCGAGGCCATCTCGTCGTCGGTGAGGGTCGTCGGCCGCGACCGCAACTGGCTCAGCAGCCGAAGCTCCTCGAACGCATGTGTGTCGGCGAGCAGCGGGTCGATGTCGGCGACGATGTAGGGCGTCGCGTAGATCGGGTTGAGCTGGACGAACTGCCGCAGCGACAGCAGTGCGGTATGCGCCTTGAGCAGGTCGGACCGCTGCGCGAACTGCTGGTCGATCACGTCGCGCAACGCCACCAGGCCACTGCGTTCGAGCAGCTCGTCGGCGAGTGCGACCGAATCCTTCACCCCCGCGCGCAGCACCGCGATCGAGATCCGGACACCGAACATGCCGAACCGGTCCAGCAGCGCCGCGCGGGTCGCCGCGTCGACCGGCAGCGGGCTGTCCTCGCGCACGAACCGGTCGACCGACAGCATGGCCTTGGCCAGCTCGGCGGGATCGACCCCGGCGAGTTTCTCCAGCGCGACGAATTCGCTCTGCCGCAGTGTGCGCGCGGTCAGCGCCAACAGCCCCGACACCGGCACGACGGCCTGGCAGATGCCGGTGCGGTCCATCTCCTCGGTGAAGCGGGTGGCGACGTCCTTGGCCGAGAGCATCGCGTCGATGCGTCCGGCGCCGATCTCGTCGGCGCGCGAGGCCACCCCGATCACACCGAGCGCGCCGGACGACCCGCCGACCAGTTCGCCGATCTGCTTGAGCAGCGCGATGTCGGCGGCGTTGAGCGTGCGCAGCAGGAACACCACCGCGTCGACCCGCGGCACCCCGTCGTCGGGCACCAGCAGCCGCAGCGTGCGCGCCGAGACGTCGCGGTTCAGCGACGAGGTCCCGGGCGTGTCGATGATCGTCGCGTCGATCAGTTCGGCGGCCGGCCATTCCACGTCGAGGTCGAGCACCTCTTCGGGGTCGAGCCGGGCGAAGTCGAAGGTCAGGCCGCGGTCGTGCGGGTCCCGGGTGATCGGCACGTTGGACCGCCGGCCGCCGCGGTGGTTGGCCGTCACCTTCGGGGTCGGGCCGTGCCGGAACCACGTGACGATGCGGGTGGCCTCGGTCGCGTCCGTGGGGGCGATCTCCTCCCCGACGAGCGCGTTGACCAGCGTCGACTTACCGGCCTTCAACGTGCCGGCGAGCGCGATGCGGATCGGCTGGTTGAGTCGCGCGCCGATGCGTTCGAGTTCGTGGTGCACGTCGGGGCGCTGGCGGTACGCCGGATCCGCCCGGTACGCCGCGATGGCGCCACCGAGGATCGCGCGCACTTGATCGCTGGTGCTCAGGTTTGCTCGGTCCGTTCAGTTACCCGACTGCTGACCCTTCGAGCTTAGAGACCGGCGTGGCGAGCTTCTCCGCGTGTTCGACGACCTGGCGCAGGATGTTGAGTTGCCGCTCGAGTTCCTTGACCCGGGTGTTGCGTTCGGACTCCTCGAGTTTGGCCGCGGCGATCGTGGCCTGCAGCGATTCGTTGAGTGAGCGGGTCGTCTGGTTCGCGATCTCCCGATAGTGGTCGCGCAGCTGCCGCTGGATGCCCTTGAGCCGGTCGCGCGATTCCTTGCCGACCACGAACGCGACGTCGTCGACGAACCGGCGCACGTTGGTCTTGGCCTCGCTGCGCACGCGCAGCATCCGGTTCTCCATGTCCTCCTTGTAGGCCTTGCGGCCCAGGATGAATCCGGCGCCCAGCGACAGCGGGTTGAACATGCCGAGCCCGGCGAACGACGTCAGCATGCCGAACATCAGCACCCCGCCGTAGGAGCCGCGCATCCCGGTCACGATCTTGTGGCCGATCTTGAGCGGTTTGGCCTCCAGATGCGCCAGCGACCGGAATTCGCCGAACTCCGCGCCCATCTCGCGGGCGTCGATCGCGGGCATCCGGACGGCGTCGAGCCCGGCCTCCATGAAGGTGCGCGCGACCTCGGCGGCCAGCGCCTCCGCGCGCTGGTAGGCCCAGACGAAGTTGTCGCCGACGGCGGTGGCGACGGCGTCCTCGAGTTCGGCGCCGATCTCGGCCCAGTGCAGCGTGGGATCACCGGCGTCGATGACCTGTTCGGTGTGAAAGGTGATGTTGCGGAAGCGCTGTCGCAGATCGTGGTCCACGTCCGCGGTCAGATCCGCGATCCCGTCGTTGAGCACCTGCTGCCACAACGCGGTCTGCTGCAATGCGTCCTGCGCCTCCTGTTTGCGCCGTTCGAGGTCGGCGGTCAGGTTCCCGCGGGCCTGCGGATCGTTGAGCGCCGAGAGTTCGGAACGCACCGCCATCGTGAGATGTTCTGCGGCAGCGCGGATCTCGGCGACCACCTGGGTGCGCACGCGGTCGTTGTTTCGCGAGAGCACTTCGTCGGACAGGAATTTCACGATCGCCGGGAAGTTCGACTCCGCGTTGAGTTCCTTGTCGTTGAGCTGCACCGCGTGGCTGCGCAGCGGCGACGACGCGGGAATCATCGGGGTGGTGACGCCCGCGCGCTGCAGGTGGGCGCGGTTGGCGTCGACGATCTGACGCCAGTGCGGGTACAGGTCGGTCTTGGTCGCGACGATCGCGGCGACCGGGCAGATCTCCAGCGCCTGCCGGATGAACGTCATCTCCGGTTCGGTGAACTCCTGGCTGGTGTCGCTGATCATCAGCATCGCGTCGGCGTCGGGCAGCAGGCCCAGCGTCGCCGACAGGTGGGGTTGACCGTGTCCGCCGACCCCGGGGGTGTCGACGAACGCCAGCCCGCCCTTGAGCAGCGGGCTGGGCACCGTCACCTCGACCCGCAGCACCTCGCGGCCGTCGGCCTGCGGCGCGCGGCGCAGATCCTTGCCGAGGTCGGTGGTCGGGATCTCCATGAGTTCGGGCTCCTGCCCGTCGGGGCGGGCCACCACCAACCGCGCCGACGGCTGTTCGGCGTAGGACACGACCGTGGCCAGCACCGTCGACTCGTCGTCACCGACCCGCGCCACCGGCATGTTGAGCAGTGAGTTCAGCAGCAGGCTCTTGCCCTGCTTGAGCTGGCCGGCGATCACCACCCGGATCTGCGGATCACCGATGCGCTTACCGGCCCGCGCCAGGCGTGCCACGAGGTCGCCGCGGTCCTGCGCCTCGGCGATCTTGGTGGTGTGCTCGATGAGCTCCCGGATGACTTTGCGCGGGTCGTTCGGCTGCGTCATGAGGCCCTTCTCTCCCGGGGATGTCTCAACGGTATGCGCGCCAACCGGCGGGGACCATCGCGGTCCCCGCCGGTTGCGCTATCCGGTTGTCGGTCAGAACACGTCCAGACCGGTGTTGGTGTCGTTGTTCGACGCGAGGTCGGTGTCGATACCGGTGTTGGTCTCGAATCCGGTCTCGTTGCCCGAGAACAGGCTCGTGTTCGTGTCGTTGCCCGACCCGATCGCGGTCTGGTTGCCCGACCCGATGCTCGACTCGTAGTTCGACGAGTTGTCCTCGATCGAGCTCTCGGTCGAGGTGTTGACCTCGGTCTCCACCGCGGTGTTGACCGAGTTGTCCTCGACGTTGTCGCTGCCGTAGTTGCCGTCGATCTGGGTACCGGTGTTGACGTCGTTGTCGGTGATGATGATGCCGCCACCGTTGCCGCCGTCACCGCCGACGGCGTTGCCGCCGCCGATCCCGATGAGGCTGCCGCCGCCGTCCGCACCGCCGCCGTTGCCGCCGCTGGTGTCGACGTCGTTGAGCACCGGGGCGTCGTTGTCGGCGATGAGGTCGCCACCCGCGGTCTGCGAGTTGTCCTCGACCTCGTTGTCCTTGCCGACGACCACGTTCGAGCCGGAGCCGGCGAGGATGTCGCCGTTGTTCATGGTGTTGCCGTCACCGAGGGCCGCGCCGTCACCGCTGACGATGTCGCCGTCGTTGTCGCCGCCGACCACCACGCCGCCGTTGGTGGCGGTGTTGGAGGTCTTGTCGCCGAGCGTGATGTCACCGAAGCCCAGGTTGAACGCACCGTTCTGGGCGTTGGCACCGGCGGCCTGATCCGGGCTGGCGACCGGGATGTTGTTGTGGCTGGCCAGATCGGTGTTGGTCTCCGGGGCGAAGGTCGGCGCCCAGGAGGTCTGCGGGGAGAACGGCGAGGCGAAGTTCGACGCCAGCTGGTGGTGGTCGGCGACCGCCCGCTGCAGGCCGACGATCGGGTCGCCGCCGCCGAGGGCGTAGCCGGCCGGGGCGGCCGTGGCGGCCACCGAGGCGAGCTGGGCCGCGGTCACGTTCGGCAGACCCGCGTCGCGCAGGGCGCCGTCCGGGTCGACGACGAAGGACGCGGCCGACGCCGGGTTGCGGAACAGATCGAGGATGAAGTCAATGATGTTCATGTCACTGCCTTTCGTGTCTTCCCGGTCGTCCCGGGGAGGTTGCCTCGCCGGCACTCCGGCGATCTGGAGACCAATTTATGGAGTCGGTGGCACCCGGCAAACGGGGTCGACGCCCCTCCTGGGGCGGGTCGAGTGGGGGGTTGCCGCCGGTCCCCGTTAGGGGATTAGGGGATGCATCGGGGGTCACCGGGTTTCTCCGCATTTCCGCAGGCAGACACCAAGAAACCCGCACGGACCGGGATCCGTGCGGGTTGTTCGGGGAAGCGTCGGGTCAGTCGAAGAGGTCGAAGCCCGGGGTGGGGTCGGCGGGCTGGGGGTCGTCGCCCGCTGCGCCCCACACGTCGGTGTGGTCGGCCGCCGCAGTCACCGCATCGTCGAAGACGGGATCGGTGAGCTGCGGCGACACCGTGTCGACGAACGTGTCGGGTGGCGCGAGGGCGTCTACGGCCGGGACGTCCACCGGTGTCGTGTCGATGACGGGCATGCCGGTGTCGATGACGCCGGTCGCCGGGGCGGGATCGGCGAACGCGTCGAAGGCGGCGGTGGCGGCACCGCTGGCCCACACGTTGCCTGCCGGCTCGGCGCCGAAGGCGTCCAACCCGGTCGACGGGGCCACCATCGGCATCGACTCCGTCACCACCGGGATGAGGTTGTCGACGTCGACGCTGGTCACATCCGTCAGCTGGGCATCGGCGATGGCCGCGGCGGGATCGGCGGCGTAGCGTGCGGCGGCATCGGGGTCCCGCACGAGCGACATCACGAAGTCGAGTAGCGAGTTAGCCATCGGGCACCTCTTCGATCGCTGGCGGGCTTCGGCGTGGAGTCGGGAGCCAGTCCCCCGACCGCTTGTCACGATGCTATCCACGCCGGACGTCCGCGGGATCGGTGCCGAACCCACCCCCTGACCGACGGGCGTTAGGGGGTCCGCCATTAGGGGCAGCGCGCCACTAGGGGGATTTCCCGAGGATGCGGGGGTTCAGACGTTATCGTGGCCGGCATGACCGAACCCTTGGGGTTGTCGATCGGGATGACGAACCTGGTGGCGGCCCGAGTTGGCCGCCCGCCGGTGATCCGACGAGCCATCCTCACCCTCTTCTCTGACCGGCCGGCCGAGGTCGGCCTGCCCACCGGAGACCCGGGCCGCCCCGCGAACGGGCTGGTGTTGAGCGGCTTCGTGGACCGGGTGGGCGATCCGGTGCCCATCGTCGCTGCCGACGGTTCGGCGCACCGCGGCGAACTGGTGCTGGCGGAGGCCCTCGACGCGATGGCGCGCACGGTGGACGGTGGCTCGCCGGTCGCGATCGCCGTGCCCGCCCACTGGGGACCGGGGACCGTCGGTGCGCTGCGTGGCGCGTTGCGGGCCAAGCCGAACCTCGCGCCGCACGGTGTGCCCGCCGCCTTGATCCCGGACTCGACAGCCGCGCTCGCCGCACTGCAGGCCGCGCCGGGGCTGCCCGGTCAGGGCGTGGTCGTGCTGGTGGACCTCGGCGGCAGCGGCAGCAGCATCTCGCTGGCCGATGCGGGCGCCAACCTCGACACCGTCGGCCAGACCGTCCGCTACCCGGACTTCTCCGGGGATGCGATCGACCAGGCCCTGCTCAACCACGTGCTGGTCGGGATCGCCGACGCCGGCAACGCCGATCCGGCGGGCACGGCGGCCGTCGGATCGCTGGCCCGCCTGCGCGACGAGTGCCGGCAGGCCAAGGAACGCCTCTCCGCCGAGACCGCGACCGCCGTGCCCGTCGATCTGCCCGGTACGCACTCGGACATCCGGGTGACCCGACCCGAACTCGAGCAACTGATCGCCGAACCGCTCGGCGGGCTGCTGAACGCGATCGAAGACACGTTGCAGCGCAACCAGATTCCGCTGTCGAGCGTCTCCGCGGTGGCCACCGTCGGCGGCGGGGCGGCCATCCCGCTGGTGACGCAGCGGCTGTCCGAGCACCTGCGGGCCCCGGTCGTCACCACCCCCGAGTCGCAGCTCAACGTCGCCGCGGGCGCGGCGCTGGTGGCCAACCGGAGCGCGGACGCCGACGCGCCGACCGGGATGGCGCCGGCGGCGGCCGATGCGCCGACCGGTCTGGCACCGGCCGCGTGGGCCGCGGGTGCGGCCGGCCTGGCAGCCGGTGAGACCGCCGCCGACGGCGCCTCGTCGGCGACGTTCCGGGCCCTGGCCTGGTCGCAGGACGATGCGCCGGAGGGTGAACCGGTGCCCTATGCCGGCGAGGACTACGACCCCTCGGCGACCGGTGCCCGCCCGCCGATGGCGTTCGCACCCGATGACACTGGCTACGCCGCCGCCTACGAACAGGAACCGGGACCGCTGCCCTGGTACAAACGCCCACCGGTGCTGTTCGGCGCGGCCGCCGCGGCCGCACTGCTGGCAGTCGGCGGGTTGGCGGTGACATTGACCAGCACCGAGGGAGATTCGAGCCCGGTCACCGAGACCGCGACGACGGTGTCGATGGAGCCGTCCCCAGATGCCCCGCCACCGCCGGTCACCACCGTCACCGTCGGGCCCGACGGCCGGGAGACCACCACGGTGAGCCAGCCGCCACCGCCGCCTCCCCCGACGACGACGCCACCCACGACGACGACCACCCAGCCGACGACCACCACCACGACCACGACCACCACCACGACGACCACCCAGCCGACGACGACCACCACCCGGCCGACCACGACGCAACCGACGACGACGCGGCCGCCGGTGACCACGACGGCCGAGCCACCGCCGACGACCGTTGATCCGCCCGACCCGGTCGATCCGCCGACGACCGTGCCCGTCCCCGACGACGGCGCCTGACCCGAGGCGATGACGAGCCCGGCGCCGCATCGTGAGGCGGAGCTCCCGGCCGCTGCGCGTGAGGCCGTCGCGGCGATCGAAGCGGATCCGGCGGCGCCCGCGAAGGTGCTGGTCGTGGGCGGTCTCGGCACGGGTAAGTCGACCGTCCTCACCGCGGTGCGCGCCGCGCTGCGGTCCACGCGCCGTGCGGTGCTCTCGCGTCCGCGGCGCCCGGACGATCCGGCCGATGCCGCGGTCGTCGTCGACGATGCGCACCTGCTGGACGGCGCCGACCTCGAACAGCTCACCGAGCTGGTGGCCGATTCGGGGGCGACGGTGGTGATCGCCACCCAACCCCTGGCCCACCATCGGGCGCTGCGCGCCCTGGTCACCGCGCTGGAGCGCGAAAACCCTTCCGTCACACTGGGATCCGTACCGGCCGTGGAGGTGGGCCGCGCCGCGGCCGCGACACTGGGCGCCCCACCCGCGCCCGAGGTCGTCCGGCTGTTGACGACGGTCACCGCGGGTCTGCCGTTCCTGCTGCGCCCGGCGCTCGCCGCGGTCGGGGACGGGGCGGCCGCGGTCCGGCAGGCGGTCCGCATCGCGTTGATCGAACGGCTGCGCCGCCTCGACGAACCGCTGCTCGACACCCTGCTGGTGGCGTCGCTCAGTCCCGAACTGGGGCCCGACGATGTCGCCGCGGCCCTGCACATGCCGTCGGAAGCGGGGCTGGCCGCCGTCGACCGAGCCCGGGCCAGCGGGCTGCTCGAACCCGGCTACCACCCCATTTTCCTGCGCACCGTGCACGACGGGCTCGCCCAGATCACGGGCTCCGCGCGGCATCACGACATCGAGGTGTCACTGCTCTGTTCGCAGCTCGAATTGTCCACGCTCACCGCCGATCTGGCGCTGCGCATGGCCGAACACGGACTGCGCGACGAGCGGCTCGCCACCGCGCTCGCCGAGCTCGCGACGCGCACGAGCAACGATCCGGCACGTGCCGCGCGGCTGTATCGGGCCGCCGCGGATGCCGGGGCCACCGCACTGAGCGCGCGACTCGCCGACGCGCTCGCGCTGACCGGGGACTGCGCCACCGCGGGCCGGCTCGCCGACGAACTACTCACCTCGCAGGACCGGGACGAGCGTGCCGCCGCCGTCCGGATCTCGGCGAGTATCGCCATGCACGACGGCAGTGCCACGCAGGCACTCGACCTCTTCCGCTGGCTCGGGCCGTCGCCGGATGCGCTGTTGAGTGCGGCCGGCACCATCGCCGCACTCGCCGCGGGCGACGGCGCCACCGCCAGGGAACTCGCCGGCACGCAGTCCGGGGGACCTCCGACGTCGACCGCGCGGGCGGCCCGCAGCCTGGCCGAAGGGCTGGTGCTGTCGCTCGACCAGCCCTATCCCGTCGCGGTGGCCCGGCTCGGGCAGTCGCTGGGCTCGGAGCGCGCCCGGGCCGAGGTCACCCCGGACACCCCGGCGGCACTGGTGACACTCGCCGCGCTGCACGGCGGTGATCCGGTCCGTGCCCGCAGTGTCATCGGCCGGGCCGTCCGCAGCGGCGGCGAGGGGGCCGGGGATGCGATCTTCGTCACGCACCGGCACCGGCTGCTGCTGGCCTGGACGCACATGCAGGACGGGCAGCTCCAGGCGGCGGCGGCCGCGGCGCCCCGGGCCGATGCGGTCCTGCACCGCAGAGATGCCCTGTGGGCGGCCGCCCTGCAAACGGCGATCGCTCGCCGCAGCGGGGACAGCGGCGCCATGCAGATGCACTGGTACTCCGCGATGGAGGTGCTCGCCGAGTACTCGGTCGACCTGTTCTCCCTGCTTCCGCTCGGCGAGCTGTGGGTGGCCGCGGCGCGGCTGCGTCAGGTCGAGCGGTTGCAGCACACCCTCGACGAGGCGTTCGCGCTCCTGCACGCGCTGGGCGATCCGGTGCTGTGGTCGGTGCCGCTGCACTGGGCGGGGGTACACGCCGGCATCCTGGCCAACTCGCCGGAGGCCGTCGCTCCGCACGGGCAGGCCCTGACCGCCGCCAGCCGGGACGGCGACGCCCAGAGTGCGTTCGCGAAAGCGCTGGCCACGGGCGGTCGCACGTGGTTGCGGGTGCTGGCCAACCACGTCGAGGTCGACGAAGTCACGACCGCAGCCCGCGCACTCGCGCAGTTCGGGCACACCTGGGACGCGACCCGGTTGGCCGGTCAGGCCGCGCTGCAGACCCCGGACCCCCGGGTGTCGCAGGCGATGCTGCAGCTGGCGCGGGACCTCAAGCAGGCCGTCGCCGCTCCCGACGTCCCGGTCGAGGCGGCGCCGGGGCGCCCCGCGGTGGAAGCCGCGTCGCAGGCGTCCCCTCCGCGGCCGTCGTCCGCGCAGTTGTCGGAGCGCGAGCGTGAGGTGGCCGAGCTGTTGCTGTTGGGCATGCCGTACCGCGATATCGGGGCGCAGTTGTTCATCTCAGCGAAGACCGTCGAGCACCACGTGGCCCGGATCCGGCGGCGCCTCGGGGCCGAATCGCGCTCCGAAATGCTGTCGATGTTGCGCGCGCTGCTCGCCCCGCCGGCTTAGCCGACGCGGGGGTTAGGGCAGCCTTCGTAGCGTGCCCTGTCCCGGTGATGTCACTATGAGCTGGATCGAACCTAAGTTACCGACGGGTAACTTGTTCTAAGTTACTCTTCAGTAACTTCATACCGGGAGGCCGCGCGTGGACACGCAGATCTTGATCCGACTCATCGTCGGGTTGCTGATGACCGGCATCGTGATGGCGCTCGCCGCAAAACGCGTGCTGTGGCTGACCAAGCTGATCCGGTCCGGCGCGCCGACGAGCGAGGCCAACAACCGCAAGGACAACCTCCGCACGCGCATCACCACGCAGTTCGAAGAGGTCTTCGGCCAGACCCGTCTGCTGCGCTGGTCGATCCCCGGTATCGCCCACTTCTTCACGATGTGGGGCTTCTTCATCCTCGCGACGGTGTACCTCGAGGCCTACGGCCTGCTGTTCGACCACGACTTCCACATCCCGCTCGTCGGAACCTGGGATGCGCTGGGCTTCCTGCAGGACTTCTTCGCCGTCGCCGTGCTTCTCGGCATCATCACCTTCGCGATCATCCGCGTGATGCAGGAGCCCAAACAGCACGGCCGCGACTCCCGGTTCTACGGTTCGCACACCGGCGGCGCCTGGCTGATCCTGTTCATGATCTTCAACGTCATCTGGACCTATGCGCTGGTCCGTGGCGCCGCCGCCGACGTCGGCAACCTGCCCTACGGCAACGGCGCGTTCTTCTCGCAGTTCATGGGCTGGGTGCTGAGCCCGCTCGGCCACGACGTCAACGAGTGGGTCGAGACCATCGCGTTGCTGGCCCACATCGCGGTCATGCTGATCTTCCTGCTGATCGTGCTCCACTCGAAGCATCTGCACATCGGTCTGGCGCCCATCAACGTCACCTTCAAGCGGCTGCCCAACGGCCTGGGCCCGCTGCTGCCGATGGAGTACAACGGCGAGCCGATCGACTTCGAGGATCCCGCCGAGGACGCGGTGCTGGGCCGCGGCAAGATCGAGGACTTCACCTGGAAGGGCTACCTCGACTTCACGACCTGCACCGAATGCGGTCGCTGCCAGTCGCAGTGCCCTGCGTGGAACACCGGTAAGCCGCTGTCGCCCAAGCTCGTGATCATGAACCTGCGCGACCACCTGTTCGCGAAGGCGCCCTACATCCTCGGTGACAAGGAGTCGCCGCTGGAGAACACCCCCGAGGGCGGCCTCGGCGAGGAAGTGCGCGGTGAGAAGCACTCCGAGAAGCACTCGCACGACCATGTCCCCGAGTCCGGATTCGAGCGGATCATGGGCTCCGGCCCGGAGCAGGCCACCCGTCCGCTCGTCGGCACCGCCGAGCAGGGCGGCGTGATCGACCCCGACGTGCTGTGGTCGTGCACCACCTGCGGCGCCTGCGTCGAACAGTGCCCGGTCGACATCGAGCACATCGACCACATCGTCGACATGCGCCGCTACCAGGTGATGATGGAATCCGAGTTCCCCGGTGAGCTCGGCGTCCTGTTCAAGAACCTGGAGACCAAGGGCAACCCCTGGGGCCAGAACGCCAAGGACCGCACCAACTGGATCGACGAGGTCGACTTCGACGTGCCGGTCTTCGGCAAGGACGTCGACTCCTTCGAGGGCTACGAGTACCTGTTCTGGGTCGGCTGCGCCGGCGCCTACGAGGACCGCGCGAAGAAGACCACCAAGGCGGTCGCCGAACTCCTCGCGATCGCGGGCGTCAAGTACCTCGTCCTCGGCGAGGGTGAGACCTGTAACGGTGACTCGGCCCGCCGCTCGGGTAACGAGTTCCTGTTCCAGCAGCTCGCCGCGCAGAACGTCGAGACCCTCAACGACCTCTTCGAGGGTGTCGAGCGGGTCGATCGCAAGGTCATCGTCACCTGCCCGCACTGCTTCAACACCCTGGGCCGCGAATACCCGCAGGTCGGCGGCAACTACACCGTGCTGCACCACACCCAGCTGCTCAACCGGCTGATCCGGGACAAGAAGCTGGTGCCGGTCACGCCTGTCGGCGGTGACGGCGGCGGCCAGGACATCACTTACCACGACCCTTGCTACCTGGGCCGCCACAACAAGGTCTACGAGGCGCCGCGTGAGCTGATCGGCGCGTCCGGCGCGAAGCTCACCGAGATGCCCCGGCACGCCGACCGCGGCCTGTGCTGCGGCGCCGGCGGTGCGCGGATGTGGATGGAAGAGCACATCGGCAAGCGCGTCAACACCGAACGCACCGAGGAGGCGATCGACACCGGCGCCTCGCGGATCGCGACCGGCTGCCCGTTCTGCCGCGTGATGATGACCGACGGTGTCGACGAGGTCGCCGCCGCCAGGGACATCGAGAAGGTCGAGGTGCTCGACGTCGCCCAGCTGCTGCTGGGCTCCCTCGACACCAGCACCGTGACGCTGCCGGAGAAGGGCACCGCCGCCAAGGAGGCCGAGGAGCGCGCCGCCAAGGCGGCAGCCGCGGCCCCCGCGCCGGAGAAGGCACCCGAGAAGGCACCCGTCGACGAGCCGGAGGAAGCACCCGCCGCCAAGGCGTCGACCGCGACGGAAACGAAGCCCGTCACGGGCCTGGGCATCGCCGGCGGCGCCAAGAAGCCGGGGGCGAAGAAAGCTGCCGCCGACGACAAGCCGGCCGCTGCTCCTGCCGCCAAGGGACTCGGCATCGCGGGTGGCGCGAAGCGACCCGGCGCCAAGAAGACCGCTGCCGCACCGGCGGAAGCCAAGGCCGAGACGGCCGAGGCGCCTGCCGCGGCTCCCGCGAAGGGCCTCGGCATCGCCGCGGGCGCCAAGCGTCCGGGTGCCAAGAAGTCGGCTGCCGCCCCGGCGGAAGCCAAGGCTGAGCCGGCCAAGGCCGAAGCCACCGAGGCACCTGCCAAGCCGGAGCCCGAGGTGAAGGGGCTGGGCATCGCCGCGGGGGCGCGTCGCCCCGGCGCGAAGAAGGCCGCACCGAAGGCCTCGCCGAACGAAGGTGCGGGCACCGTCGTGCAGCCGCCCAACGTGGATCCGGACAAGGCGGAGGCCGGTACGGAGGCACCCGACACCGCCGACTCCGATCTGGGTCTGGAGAGCAAGCCCGAACCCGAGGTGAAGGGGCTGGGCATCGCTGCGGGCGCGCGCCGCCCGGGCGCCAAGAAGAAGGCCCCCGCAGCGGCGGCCAAGCCGGCCGAACCCGAGCCGCAGGCCACCCCCGAGCCGGAGCCGGCACCCGAGCCGGAGGCGGCGCCTGAGCCGTCGTCGGGCAATGGGGACGCGCGCATCGTCGGTGACGAACCGCCGGTCAAGGGTCTCGGCATCGCGAAGGGTGCCCGCCGCCCCGGAAAGCGGTGACCCTAAATGAATGGACGGCGATGCCACCATGGATGACGTGACCATGCCTCAGACGCCCGCGACCTGGCACGCCGCCGGCCATCAGCAGCGGCCTCGTACGTTCACGCAGTCGTCGAAACTGCAGGACGTCCTCTACGAGATCCGCGGCCCGGTACACGAGCACGCGTCCCGGCTCGAGGCCGAGGGGCATCGCATCCTGAAACTGAACATCGGCAACCCGGCGCCGTTCGGTTTCGAGGCGCCCGACGTGATCATGCGCGACATGATCGCGGCGCTGCCGACCGCGCAGGGCTACTCCGATTCCAAGGGCATCGTCAGCGCGCGCCGCGCGGTGTTCACCCGCTACGAGCTGGTCGACGGCTTCCCCCGCTTCGACATCGACGACGTGTTCCTCGGCAACGGCGCCTCCGAGCTCATCCAGATGGTGCTGCAGGCCCTGCTGGACAACGGCGATCAGGTGCTGATCCCCGCACCGGACTATCCGTTGTGGACGGCGTGCACCTCGCTGGCCGGCGGCACGCCGGTGCACTACCTGTGCGACGAGACGCAGGGCTGGAATCCCGACGTCGCTGACATCGAGTCGAAGATCACCGACCGCACCAAGGCGATCGTGGTGATCAACCCGAACAATCCGACCGGTGCGGTGTACAGTCGCGAAACGCTGGAGCGGATCGCCGATCTGGCGCGCGAGCACCAACTGCTGCTGCTGGCCGACGAGATCTACGACAAGATCCTCTACGACGACGCCAAGCACATCTCGCTGGCGTCGGTCGCGCCGGACGTGCTGACCTTGACGTTCAACGGGTTGTCCAAGGCTTACCGCGTCGCCGGTTACCGGTCGGGCTGGCTGGTGATCACCGGACCCAAGGAGCACGCCAGCAGTTTCATCGAGGGCATCAGCCTGCTTGCGAACATGCGGCTGTGCCCGAATGTGCCTGCGCAGCATGCCATCCAGGTGGCGCTCGGCGGCCATCAGAGCATCGACGACCTGGTGCTGCCGGGCGGGCGGCTGCTCGAACAGCGTGACGTGGCGTGGCAGAAACTCAACGAGATCCCCGGTGTCTCGTGCGTGAAACCGTCGGGCGCGCTGTACGCCTTCCCGCGCCTGGACCCCGAGGTCTACGACATCCACGACGACGAGCAGCTCGTCCTCGACCTGTTGCTGCAGGAGAAGATCCTGGTGGTGCAGGGCACCGGATTCAACTGGGCCACACCGGATCACCTGCGGATCGTGACGCTACCGTGGGCGCGCGACCTGTCCGCCGCGATCGAACGGCTCGGCAACTTCCTGGTCAGCTACCGGCAGTAGCCGCCCCCTGACGCCGAACGTGCGGTCAGCGCGAAAAATCGGGCGGAAAGTCGCAATGAGCGCACGTTCGGTGTTCCGCGGTGGGTGTGAGTGGCCCCGGACCCGGACCTCTACCCTGGCCGGGTGACGCACTCCCACTCGCATTCGCACTCGCTGAGCGGTCCGTCACCGCTGGGTCCGCTGGCGGCCAAGATCGTCGTCGGCCTGCTGATCGTGATCGGCGTTGCGGTGTCGATCGGCGCGGTGCTGTTGTGGCCGAGCCAGCAGAAGGCCGACATCCCGCTGCCCTTCCAGAACGCCGAAGGCGGTGCGGTGACGACGGAGGCCGGGCAGGTGCGCTCCACCAGCCTGGCGGCATGCGGCAGTCCGTCGGCGGGCCAGGTGCTCACCTCCGATCCGGCGCCCACACCGGGCGACGGCTCGCAGTGTGTGCAGGTGCTCGTCGCCATCGACTCGGGACCCAACAAGGGCGCCAACACGCTGCTGGAGTTCAGTGGAGGCCCCGGTCAACCGCAGCTGGTCGCCGGCGACGACATCCGGCTCAGCCGTCAGGTGGACCAGGGCGGGGCCACCACCTACACGTTCTACGACTACGCGCGCGGCTGGCCGCTCGCCGCGCTGGCCGCCGCCTTCGCGGTCGTGGTGGTGGCCGTGGCGCGCTGGCGGGGACTGCGCGCGCTGATCGGCATCGTGGTGGCGTTCGCGGTCCTGGTGGTGTTCCTGCTGCCCGCACTGCGCGACGGCGCGCCGGCGGTCCCCGTCGCGCTCGTGGCGTCGGCGGTGATCCTCTACGCCGTCATCTATCTGGCGCACGGCGTCAGCCTGCGGACCAGCGCGGCGCTGCTCGGGACGCTGACGTCACTGTTGCTCGCCGCCGTATTGTCCTGGGGCGCGATCGAACTCACCCATCTGACGGGCCTGTCCGAAGACCAGAACAACGAGGTCGCCGCCTATCTGGGCAACGTGTCGATCACCGGTCTCCTGCTGGCCGGGTTCATCATCGGCTCCCTCGGCGTGCTCAACGACGTGACGGTGACCCAGGCGTCGACGGCGTTCGAACTCGCCGGACTGCAGGGCACTTCCCGCCGGGCGGTGTTCGTGGGCGCGATGCGGGTGGGCCGCGACCACATCGCCAGCACCGTCTACACGTTGGTCCTCGCCTACGCCGGTAGCGCGTTGCCGCTGCTGCTGTTGTTCAGCGTCGCCAACCGCTCCCTGGCCGACGTGCTGACCAGCGAGAGCGTGGCGATCGAGATCGCGCGGTCGGCGGTCGGCGGTATCGCGTTGGCGCTGTCGGTCCCCCTGACCACGGGGATCGCGGCGGTGCTGGCTACACCTCACGTTTCGCCACCCAAGCCCGGGGTATCCCCGCGCCATGACCCAGCCCACAGGTCAGCATGATGTGACCCTCGAGGTCGACGGCGAACAGCGGACACTGCGCCTCGACAACCGTGTCACCCTCCTCGACGCGCTGCGCGAGCACCTCGGGGTGACGGCCCCGAAGAAGGGATGCGACCACGGTCAGTGCGGTTCGTGCACCGTGCTGCGCGACGGACGCCGGGTGACGACCTGCCTGACGTTCGCCGTCGCCGCCGACGGTGCCCGCATCACCACCGCGGCCGGCCTCGGCGAGGGTGAGGATCTGCATCCGGTCGCCCAGGCCTTCTACGACGAAGACGGCTTCCAGTGCGGCTACTGCACACCGGGGCAGATCTGCTCGGCGGTCGGGATGCTCGACGAAGTCAAGTCCGGCGCACCGAGTTTCATCGCCGACGACCTCGAGGCGCCGCCGGAGCTGACCGATGACGAGATCCGGGAGCGGATGAGCGGCAACCTGTGTCGCTGCGCGGCGTATCCGAACATCGTCGCCGCGATCGAACGGGCCGCGGTCCAGTGAGGACAGCGCAGTGAGGGCCTTCGACTACCACCTGGCCGAGAGTCCCGCCGACGCGGTGGCGACGCTGACCGCCCACCCGGATGCGGCCTTCCTCGCCGGGGGCACGAACCTGGTCGACCACATGAAGCTCGGCGTCGCCACGCCCGACCTGCTCGTCGACGTCAGCCGGCTCGCCCTCGACGAGGTGACGACCACCGAGGACGGCGGTGTGCGGGTCGGCGCCACGGTCCGCAACAGCGATCTGGCCGCCCATCCGCTGATCCGCTCGCGCTATCCCGTGCTGTCGCGGGCGATGCTGTCGGCGGCGTCGGGTCAGCTGCGCAACTCGGCGACCACCGCGGGAAACCTGTTGCAGCGCACCAGGTGTGTGTACTTCCAGGACGTCACCACACCGTGCAACAAGCGCGAACCGGGCAGCGGGTGCTCGGCGATCGGCGGCTATGTGCGCTACCACGCGATCCTCGGCGCGTCACCACACTGCATCGCCGTGCACCCGTCGGACATGGCGGTCGCGATGAGCGCGCTCGACGCCGTGGTGGTGATCGAAGGCGCCGACGGCGAACGCCGCATCCCGATCGACGAGTTCTACCGGCTGCCCGGCGACGAACCACACCGCGACACCGTCCTGCGCCACGGCGACCTGATCACCGCGGTCGAGCTGCCCGCACCGCCATCGGGCGCCGTCTCCGACTACCGCAAGGTCCGCGACCGGGCGTCGTACGCGTTCGCGCTCGCGTCGGTCGCGGCCGAGCTGACCTTCGACACCGACCAGATAGGTTCGGCGCGAATCGCTTTGGGTGGGATCGCGCACAAGCCCTGGCGCGCCCGGCGGGCCGAGGAGGTGCTGGCCGGGGCGACGGCCGGCGAGGAGACGTTCGCGGCCGCCGCCGATGCCGAGTTGTCGGCCGCCGACCCGCAGCCGGGCAACGAGTTCAAGGTCGCGCTGACCCGTCGCACGCTGATCGCCGCGCTGCGGACGTTGAACGAGCGGGGACGCCGATGACACTCCTGGAACCACAGGCGATCGGCGCCCCGCTGGCGCGCCTGGACGGCCGCGCGAAGGTCACCGGCGCCGCGCCTTACGCCTTCGAGCAGCAGGTCGAGAATCCGGCCTATCTGCATCCGATCCAGTCGACGATCGCCCGAGGGCAGGTCGCGGCCATCGACGTGAACGCCGCACGGGAAACCGAGGGTGTGCTCGACGTGCTGACCGTGTTCGACGCCCCGAAACTCGCCGACACCTCCGACGGTGAGCTGTCGATCCTGCAGGACGACCGGGTCCACTTCCGCGGTCAGATCATCGGTGGGGTCGTCGCCGAGACGGCGGAGATCGCCAGGCACGCAGCCGGTCTCGTGCAGGTGATGTACACCCAGGAATCACACGACGTCGAGCTGTCCGTCGACCACCCCGGCCTCTACACGCCCGACGAGGTCAACCCGTCCTATCCGTCGGACACCGACGAGGGTGACGTGGACGCCGCCCTCGCATCGGCGGAAGTCACTGTCGACCAGACCTATTCGACGCCGATCGAGCACAACAACCCGATGGAACCGCACGCGTGCATCGCGATGTGGACCACCGAACACGGCCGGCCGACGATCACCATGTACGACTCCACCCAGGGGGTGCACGCGGCACGCAAGGCGCTGGCGCCGATCTTCGGGCTCGAACCCGACCAGTTGCGCATCATCGCACCGCATGTCGGTGGTGGCTTCGGGTCGAAAGGGGCACCGCACGCCCACGACGTGCTGGCGTTGCTCGCCGCGCAGCGCAGCGGTGGCCGACCGGTCAAGCTCGCCCTCACCCGCCAGCAGATGTTCTCTCTGGTGGGGTATCGGACGCCGACGATCCAGCGCATCCGGCTCGGCGCGACCAAGGACGGCACGCTGACCGCGCTCGCGCACGAAGTCGTCGAACAGACCTCGGCGGTCAAGGAATTCGCGGAGCAGACGGCGGTGACGTCACGCAAGATGTATGCGGTGCCCAACCGGCGCACCGCGCACAAGCTCGCGGCCCTCGACGTGCCGGTGCCGTTCTGGATGCGCGCCCCCGGGGAATGTCCCGGCACGTACGCCGCCGAGGTGGCGATGGACGAGCTGGCGGTCGCGTGCGGCATCGATCCGATCGAACTGCGGGTCCGCAACGACCCGGACGTCGATCCCGAGACCGGCAATCCGTGGTCGGGCCGCCATCTCGTCGAGTGCCTGCGGCTGGGCGCCGAACGATTCGGCTGGGCGTCGCGCGATCCGCGCCCGGCGCAACGGCTTTCGGGTGACTGGTACGTCGGGCTGGGCGTCGCGTCGGCGACCTATCCGGCGATGCAGATGCCGGGGAACACCGCCCGGATCACCTACGCCGCCGAGGGCCGCTACCTGGTGCAGATCGGCGCCGCCGACATCGGCACCGGTACGTGGACCACGCTCACCCAGATCGCGGCGGACGCCCTGGGTTGCGCCGTCGCCGCCGTCGAGCTGCAGATCGGCGACAGCACGTTGCCGGACGCGTCGGTGGCGGGCGGATCGTCGGGCATCAACTCGTGGGGCCGGGCGATCGTGGCTGCCGCGCGCCAGTTCCGGCAGGACCACGGCGATCCGGCCGCGGTCGGCGCCACCACCACCGCCGAGGCGCCGGAGAACCCCGACGCCGAGAAGCTCACGATGCAGTCCTTCGGCGCGCATTTCGTCGAGGCGCGGGTGAACCGGGACACCGGTGAGGTCCGGGTGCCGCGGATGCTGGGTGTGTTCTCGGTCGGCCGGGCGATCAACGCGCGCACGCTGCGGTCACAGCTGATCGGCGGGATGACGATGGGGCTGTCGATGGCGCTGCACGAGGAGAGCGTGCGCGATCCCCGGTTCGGGCACGTCGTCACCCAGGATTTCGCGACGTACCACATCAGCGCGCACGCCGATGTGGCAGACATCGACGCGATCTGGCTCGACGAGGTGGACGAGCACGCCAACCCGATGGGGTCGCGCGGCGCAGGCGAGATCGGCATCGTCGGCTCGGCGGCGGCGGTGGTCAACGCCGTGTACAACGCCACCGGCGTGCGGGTCCGTGACCTGCCGGCCACGCTCGACAAGGTCCTCGCCGGCCTGCCGTGATCAGCGGTCGAGCAACTCCAGCAGATAGCCGCCGTAGCCGGATTTGAGCAGCTGGTGGCCGCGTGCGGCCAGCTGCTCGTCGTCGATGAACCCGACGCGCCACGCCACCTCCTCGGGCACCGAGATCTTCAGTCCCTGACGGCGTTCGATGGTGCGGACGTAGTCGCTGGCGTCGAGAAGCGAGTCGAACGTGCCGGTGTCCAGCCACGCCGTCCCGCGCGCGAGGACCTCCACGCTGAGCTTGCCCTGATCCAGGTAACGCTGGTTGATCTCGGTGATCTCGTACTCGCCGCGCGCCGACTTCTCCAGCGATCGGGCGATCTCGATGACGTCGTTGTCGTAGAAGTACAGGCCGGGCACCGCGTAGTGCGACTTCGGGGTGGCGGGCTTCTCCTCCAGCGACAGGGCGGTGCCGTCGGCGCCGAACTCCACCACCCCGTACGCCGACGGGTTGGCGACCCAGTACGCGAAGATGGCGCCACCGGAGATGTCGTGGAACCGACGCAGGCTGGTGCCGAGCCCGGGGCCGTAGAAGATGTTGTCGCCCAACACCAGTGCGACGGAATCGGTGCCGATGTGATCGGCCCCGATGACGAAGGCCTGCGCCAGGCCGTCCGGCCGGTCCTGGATCGCGTAGCTCAGGTTGACGCCGAAATGCGTTCCGTCGCCGAGCAACCGGTGAAATGCGGGCGCATCGTCGGCGGTGGTGATCACCTGGATGTCGCGGATGCCCGCCATGATGAGGGTGGACAGCGGATAGTAGATCAGCGGTTTGTCGTACACGGGCAGCAACTGCTTGCTGGTCCCGAGCGTGATCGGATACAGCCGGGTGCCCGACCCGCCCGCCAGGATGATGCCGCGCATCAGCCCGTGAGGTCGTCTTCGGTGAGGTCGGTGGCGGCCAGCGCCGACGGCAGGTCGGGATGCCGGAATGCTGAGGTGACCTGGTCGTGCACCACGCGGAACGCCGACGCCTCCGCACCCGTCTCCCCGGTCACCGAGGTGATCCGCTGTTCGACGACCACCACGCCCTCGTGGACGTAGATCCGGCCCGGTTCGACCTGGACGTCGAGCCCACGCGCCCAATCCTTCAGCGCCTCAAGGCCTTGCGCGGCACCGTGCGCGTCGCCGATCTCGATGTCGTCGCTGGACAGCTCGACCAGGGTGTCGAGGTCGCGGGCGTTGAGCGCGTCGTGCCAGGCGAGCACCGTCGCCATCTCCGATGTGGTCATGTTCGTGAAGGTACGCCACTCAGAACGGCGTGTGCTCCAGCCACCGGTCCCAGACGGCGGTCTTGCCGAACGCCTCGAGCCCGCTGTCGGTCAGTGTGCGGCGGCGCGTCACCGCCAGCAGCAGGTCGGTGACGGGTCCGCGGACCGCGACGTCGCCCTTACCGTGCTCGTGGGACCAGTCGATGCCCTCGTCGGTGCTGGTGATCATCCACTCCCCCACCCCGCCCAGGCTCTCGTCGGTGGCGTGCAGGTGCAGTGAACGGCCCCATTCCAGCGGCTGCCCGCGGCGCCCGGCCTGCACCGCGGCCAGTTCGATCCATTCGCTGAGGGCGTCGGCGGCGAGTTCGGGCGGCAGGTCGAACGGCACGCCGAGCGCCAGCGCCGCGTCCGCCCGGTGCACCGCGACCTCGTGCACCCGGCGGCGGATCCACCACCCGGCCGCGCGGGGGCCGAGGAACGTCCACACCTTCGCCCCGGACCCGACCCCGTCGACGGCGTGGATGAGCAGCTGGGCACCCTCGCGCAACCATTGCAGGGCGCGGTCGGGATCCTCGGGAGGCCGGCCGTCGCGCACCTCACGCGGATCGAGCGGTTCGCAGCGCCGCTCCGCCACGATCTGCGCGGCCCAGCGGTTTCCCCGGCCGACGTGGCGGAACAGTTGTTTGAGCGTCCAGTCCCCGCACGTCGCCACGGGCGTGTCCGGATCGCCCGTCGCGATCAGCTCGCCGAAGGTGTTGGTCTGCTCGAGCAGCTCGGCTCGGAAGTCCACGTCATGAACCTAGCGCGGCGCGCGCCGTTCCGAGCGCGATCGGCAAGGTCGACCAGCCGCGCAGCACCCGGGTGTCGCGGCGGCTGCCGGATCCGTCGAGCCGGGCGTCGGGGAACCGGTCGAAGAAGGCCCGCAACCCCACTTCGCCTTCCGCACGTGCCAGGGCGGCGCCGAGACAGAAGTGCCTGCCGCCGGAGAACGACAGGTGTTTGCCGGCGTTGTCGCGCGTGACGTTGAAGCGGTGCGGATCGTCGAACACCTTGGGGTCGCGGTTCGCCCCGGCGAGGTGGATGATGATCAGCTCGCCGCTGCGCACCGGCATCCCGGCCACCTCGACGTCTTTGCGCGCCACCCGCGCGCTCATCTGCACCGGCGAATCCAGCCGCAGGATCTCCTCCACGGCGGTGGGCCACAGTTCCGGCCGCTCCCGCAGCATGGCCAGCTGATCCGGATGGTCGAGCAGCATCTTGATGCCGTTGCCGAGCAGGTTGACGGTCGTCTCGAAGCCGGCCGCCAGCACCAGCCCCGCCGTCGCCTCCAGTTCCCGTTCGCTCAGGCCCGCCCCGTCCTCGGTGGCCGAGATCAGTTGGCTCAGCAGGTCGTCGCCGGGATTGCGGCGCAGGTTCTCGAGGTGGTTGGTCAGCCAGGCGTTGAACCCGGCGATACCGCTGTGCACCCGCAGGTACTGCGGCCAGCTCAGCCCGATGTCGAGGCTGGGCGCGCCCAGTTCCCCGTACTGCAGGATCCGGGCGCGGTCGGCGTCAGGCACACCGAGGACGTCGCTGATCACCGAGACGGGCAGCAGCGAGCAGTACCGCGCCACGATGTCGACGGTGCCGGTGCCGGTGGCGTCGCGTTCGAGGTCGTCGAGCAGTTTCTCGGCGGTCGCCGTGACCCCGTCGCGCAGTGCGGTGACGGCGCGGGTCGTGAACACCGAGGAGACGAGCTTGCGGCAGCGGGTGTGGTCGGGCGGCTCGATCGACAGTAGCGACGGCGGTTCGATCGGGTGCAGCAGGCCGGTGTCGGTGCGGTCGATGATCCGGCGCAGCGGTTTGGGCAGCTCGCCGCCGAGCGACGACACCCGGAAGTCGTCGGAGCGCAGCAGTTCGTGGGCGACGGCGTGGTCGAACGTGATCAGACCGACCCGCCCGCGGACCACCGGCCCGCGCACGCGGTGTTCGTCGGCGAAGGCGGCCGGATCGGCGCGGACCGTCGGATCGGCGATGAGCCGCGCCTGCGGGTCGCCGCGGCGCATGCCGAGGCGCGCCATCGTGCGCACGAAACCGTGCAGCGCCAGCCACCGGATCCGCTGCCGGACCGTCGCCCGCGTGGAGTCGAGCACCATCACTCGAGCTTAAGGAGGGGCCGCAGATCGTCCAAGCGGTCGAACAGATGCCAGATGTAGTTGGCCGAGCCGTTCTCCCGGTGCGGGTGCAGGTCGGCGAGCTCGGGATCGTTGCGGTAGCTGTCGAAGGCGTCCTTGGACTCCCATTCGACGAGGATCAGCACCCGGCGGGGTTCGATGTCACCGGTGACCGATTCGCGGAACTGCCCGAGCGCGACGACTCGGCCGCCGTGGGCGGCCACCGCGGCGGGTGACCGCCGGGCGTAGGCGAGGTATTCGTCGCGGTCGGCGACGTCGAACAGGTTCAGCGCATAGACCGGCACAGCGGTGACGCTACGCCGCGGCCCGACGCCCCAGCGCGTACACCCGCCAGCCCGCTTCCCGCCACCGCATGGCGTCGAGGCAATTGCGGCCGTCGACAACGACTTTGGCGCGCACCACGTCGGCCAACGTCATCGGGTCGAGGTCGACGAACTCCGGCCATTCGGTGCCGACGAGCACCGCGTCGGCGTGTTCGCACGCCTCCTGCGCCGAGGTCGCATAGGTCAGCGTGGGGAACACCCGCCGCGAGTTGTCCATCGCCTTGGGGTCGTAGACGTTGACCGTCGCACCGTTGAGTTGCAGCATGCCGGCCACGTTGAGTGCGGGTGAGTCCCGCACGTCGTCGGAGTCCGGTTTGAACGCGGCGCCGAGTACCGCGACGTTCGCGCCGAGCAGCGACCCGCCGCATGCCGCCGTGGCGAGTTCGACCATCCGGGTGCGGCGGCGCATGTTGATGCTGTCGACCTCGCGCAGGAAGGTCAGGGCGTGGCTGGCGCCGAGCTCGCCGGCGCGCGCCATGAAGGCGCGGATGTCCCTTGGGCAGGCAGCCGCCGCCGAAACCGAGGCCGGCGTTGAGGAACCGCCGCCCGATGCGCGGGTCGTGACCGAGCGCGTCGGCGAGCATCCCGACATCGGCGCCGGCGGCCTCACAGACCTCCGAGATCGCGTTGATGAACGAGATCTTGGTCGCCAGAAAGGCATTGGCGGAGGCCTTCACCAGCTCCGCGGTCTGCAGATCGGTCACCAGGAAGGGCACGCCCGCGTCGAGCAGCGGTGCGTAGAGCTCCCGGACCACCTGTTCGGCCCTGGTCGAATCCGGTTGTACGCCAAGAACGATGCGGTCGGGGTGCAGGGTGTCGTGGACGGCGAGGCCTTCGCGGAGGAACTCGGGGTTCCACGCCACCTCGACGTCCACCCCCGCAGGCGCCAGCGCACGGGCGCGGTGGGCGAGTTCGGCGGCGGTGCCGACGGGGACCGTTGACTTGCCGACGATCACCGCGTCGCGGCGCAGCCGCGGCACCAGCATGTCGATGACGGCGTGCACGTGGCGCAGGTCGGCGGCGTACTCGCCCTTCTTCTGCGGGGTGCCGACGCCGAGGAAGTGCACGTCGGCGAACTCGGCGGCGACGTCGTAGTCGGTGGTGAAGGCCAGCCGGCCCCCCGCGAGGTTGGCGGTGAGCACCTCGGGCAGGCCCGGTTCGTAGAACGGGATGTCGCCGGCGGCGAGTTTCGCGACCTTGCCGGGGTCGACGTCGACGCCGACGACGTCATGGCCCAGCTCGGCCATTCCGGCGGCGTGGGTGGCGCCGAGGTAGCCCGTCCCGAACACAGTGCATCGCATACCGCCTTGGTAGGCGGGTCCGATGAGCGGACTCCTACGCGCCGACGATCACGACGCGAACGTCCGGTGGCCGCTTGGTTAGTGCCCGCCGCCGAAGGACGGGAACGGCCACAGCGAGTCATCCCCGCGAGACGACGATCCGCCGCCGTCGTACGAGCCACGCGAGCCGGATCCGTAATCACCGCGGTTCGAGCCGGAACCCGCACCCGATCCGCCGGAACCACCCGATCCACCCGAGGGCGGGAAGTACGGATTCGACGGCGCCTGCTGCCGCGGCAGCTGGGGCACGATCGGAACCTGCGGTGCCTGCGGAACCACCGTGCGCGTCGGCTGCTGCGGGAGCGGCCATTCGGTGTCCGGCTCCTGCTGCGGCGGCTTCTGCGGGCTGGGCTGCCACGGCGGCTTCCACGGGCTGGGCCACGACGGACGGTCGGGCTCGTCGTCGTCGGCCGGAGGCCGGAAGATCGGCGGCAGCTGCGGGCGCGGCAGCTGGATGACCGGTGCGGGCAGCCGGAACACCGGTGCGGGGACGATCGGGACCGGCGCGGGCACCGGAACCGGAGCGGCGGGGGCCGGAGCCGGCGCGGGCGCCGCCGCTCCGGTTC
>JBNMQY010000014.1:0-121480 GCA_050205415.1 Mycolicibacterium litorale | reverse complement strand
CACCCATCCCGACCGCGCCGACGCCCCGAACATGGACATGTCGATCACCGTGGGCTGGAACGCCGCAGTGCGGGCCGGCGTGAGCCGCGAAGAGATGGACCAGTGGGCACTCGACTCCCACCGCGAGGCGATCCGGGCCATCGACGAGGGCCGCTTCAAAGAGGAGATCGTCCCCATCGAGACGCCGTACGGGTCGTTCGACACCGACGAGCATCCGCGGCGCGACACCAGCATCGAGAAGCTCGCCGCCCTCAAACCGCTGCATCCCGAGATCGAGGGCTTCTCGATCACCGCGGGTAACGCCTGCGGTGCGAACGACGGCGCCGCGGTGCTGGCACTGGCCAGTGACCGGCTCGGGCTGCCCGCGCTGGGCACCGTCAGGGCGTGGGCCTCGGTCGGTGTCGATCCCGCCTTCACCGGCCTGGCTCCGGTCGAGGCGATACCCAAAGCGCTGAAGCGGGCCGGTGTCTCGATCTCCGACGTCGACCTGTTCGAGATCAACGAGGCCTTCGCGGCGATGTGCGTCGCGACCGTCAAGATGCTCGACATCGATCCCACCAGGGTCAACGTCAGCGGCAGCGGCTGCTCACTCGGGCACCCCGTGGCCGCGACCGGCGCCCGCATGCTGGTGACCCTGGTACACGAATTGCGCCGTCGTGGGGGCGGTCTCGGGGTCGCGGCCATGTGCGCCGGCGGCGGCATGGGCTCGGCGACGGTGATCGAGGTGCCCGGCAGTTGAGACCGTGAGGCCTAGGGTGGGATGCCCATGGATGTAGACGAGCTCATCGCCGCGGCACGTGACGGATCGACGCGCGCCGCCGGCCGGCTGCTGAGCCTGGTCGAGGGCGCCCGTCGCGACGAGGTGCTGGCGGCACTCGGTCCGCACCACACCCGGGTGGTCGGTCTGACCGGTCCGCCCGGTGCGGGCAAGTCGACGACGGTGGCGGCACTGGTGGCGTTGTACCGGCAGCGGGGGCTGCGGGTGGCGGTGCTGGCCGTCGACCCCTCCTCGCCGTACAGCGGCGGCGCGCTGCTCGGTGACCGAATCCGGATGGCGGCCCACATCAACGATCCCGGTGTGCTGATCCGGTCGGTGGCCACCCGCGGCCATCTCGGCGGGCTCGCGGCCGCGGTGCCCGCCGCGATCCGGGTGCTCGCGGCGCTGTCCTACGACCTCGTCATCCTGGAGACCGTCGGTGTCGGCCAGTCCGAGATCGAGATCGCCGCGATCGCCGATCCCACCGTGGTCGTGCTCAACCCCGGCGCCGGTGACGCCGTTCAGGCCGCGAAGGCCGGTCTGCTCGAGGTCGCCGACATCGTGGTGGTCAACAAGGCCGATCGTGACGGCGCCGACCAGACGGTGCGCGACCTGCGGGGCGAGGTGAGCGTTCCGATCCTCAAACTCGTTGCGGCGCAGGGCGACGGCGTGCCCGAGCTGGTCGACGTCATCGACACGCATCACCGCGCCGACACGCCCGAGCGGCGCGCCGCACGGGCGCGGACCCAGATCCTGTCCCTGGCGCACACCCTGTTGCGCACCCATCCCGAACTCGACCGCCTCGCCGGGCTCGTCGCGGACGGCACCCACGATCCCTACACGGCTGCGGCGACGTTGTTCTCTAGTCCTCGCTGCGGCGGAGCACCGCCAGCACCGTGAGCGCCAGGATCTTGACATCCAGCCACAGCGACCAGTTCTCGATGTAGTAGTTGTCCCACTCGGCGCGGCTGGCGATCGAGGTCTGCCCCCGCAGGCCGTGCACCTGCGCCCAACCGGTGACACCGGCCTTGACCCGGTGACGTTCGCCGTAGCGGCGAATCTGCATCTCGAAGAGTTCGACGAATTCGGGTCGTTCGGGCCGCGGACCGACCAGGCTCATCTCGCCCCGCAGGACGTTGACGAGCTGGGGCAGTTCGTCGAGTGACGTCTGGCGCATGAACTTGCCGATGCGGGTGCGCCGGTCGACGCCTTCCACGCCGCCGGGAGCCGAACCCGCTCGGAGTTCGAACTGTTCATCGGACGGCCGGGGCGGTCGCATCGAGCGGAACTTCAGGCAGTCGAACGACCTGCCGTCGCGTCCAACGCGCCTCTGTCGGAAGAAGATCGGCCCCGGCGAACTCAACCGCACCAGCAGCGCCAGCGTCAGGAACGCCGGTGAGATCGCCAGCAGCGCCACGGCGGCGACAGTGCGGTCCATCGTGTGTTTGACGGTGAACTGCCAGCCGCGGGGATCGACGTCGGGTAGCGCCATCAGCGGCAGGCCGCCCACGTGTTCCACTCGGGCGCGGGCGCCGACGGCGTCGAACAGCCGCGGCACCACCCACACCCGCATGCCCAGTCGCTGCGCGGTGCGCACCACCGCGATCAGCTCGGAGTCGGGAAGCGGGCAGAACGAGACGACGAGGTTGGTGGCCCCGGTCGCGCGGACCACGTCGGCGAGGTCGGCGGGGGTGCCGAGCCGCGGTACGTCGACGCGGAGCAGTTCGGGGAGGTGGTCGCCGCTGCCGGCTCCCGGATCGTCGAGCAAGCCGATCGGGCGCATCCCGTATTCCGGCAGCTGCTGCAGATGGTCCATCAACTGGTGGGAGATCGGGCCGTCGCCGATGACCAAGGTAGGTGCGGCAGAACGAAACCGGCGGCGCAGATACCGCTGGAGGACGGCCCTGATCAGACGGACGGCGGGGACCAGAACCGCGGCGCACAGCCAGCACCTCAGCACGAACTCGCCGACCATGTAGTTCTCGGTGAACACCAGCATCGGCACCAGCAGCCCGCAGGCGGCCAGGGCGACCGAGGCCTCCACCGGATGGAGTTCGTCGAGGAAGTTGCGCAGCAGCTGCGGGCGGTACATGCCGCGGCCGGCGAGCAGGGCGATCAGGATGGGGACGAACAGCCACGGCAGCACGGCGACACCGTGATACGGGGCAACGGTGGTCGCCGCCTCCCAGTAGCGAGCGATCGCCACGGACACCGAGGCGGCCAGAACGTCGAGCAGTACGGTGACGGCGACCTGGACCCGGGGGAGGATCAGCAGTTCGAGTATCGACCGACGTTTCCGTGGCGCACGTGTGGGCGGCGCGGCCTGCCCGTGTGGGCCGGAAGGCGGAATCTCCAATTGTGTGTGACCGGTCGACATCTAGCGGCTCACACGTGACCTAAAACGGACTCTCTGGCACGGGAGTACGTTACCCAACCGCATCGGGGGACAAACTGACGGTGCCATCGAACGGTGGCGGTGTCGGGTGACGGCCCCGCCGGCGTCCCGCTCAGTCCGGCAGCGATCGGCCCGTCGCCGCCGCGTGACCGGCCCGGACCCCGAAAACCATTGCCGGTCCTAACGTTCCGCCCGCACCCCCGTAGGCCTTGCCGGTGGCGCCCGCCATGGCGTTGCCCGCGGCGTACAGCCCGGGTATCGGCGCGCCGCTGACGTGCAGCACCTGTCCGTCACGGTCGGTGCGGGGGCCGCCCTTGGTGCCCATCGCGCCGATCGCGACCGGCACCGCATAGTACGGCGGGGTGTCGATCGGTCCCAGAGTCTGCAGCGCCGGCGTGGGTGCATGGGGGTCGCCCCAGTACCCGTCGTATGCGCTGGCGCCCCTGCCGAATTCGGGGTCGCGTTCCTCGGCGACGTGGTGATTCCAGTCGGCGAGTGTGCGGGCCAGGCCGGCCGCGTCGATTCCGGTCTTCTCGCCGAGTTCGGCGAGATCCGCCGACTTCGTATACCAGTCGGGTGCCGGCCCGTCGGGTTCGACGGCGAGGAACCCGTACTTCTTGAGGTGCAGTGAGTCGAAGACGATCCACGCCGGATCGTTGACGTAGCCGTGCCTGGGGTCGAGGTACTGGAATGCGCCGGCCATCGAGTTGTACTCGCCCGCTTCGTTGAGGAACCGCCTACCGGCCCGGTTGACGATGATGCTGCGCGGGCGGGTTCGTTCGAGCCGAACGCTGCGGCTACGCGGATGCCCGTCGATGGTGTCGCCGGGGATCTGCACGATCGGCACCCACCACGCCTCGCCCATGTTGGCCAGGTCGGCACCGTGCGCCATGGCCATGCGCAGCCCGTCGCCGGTGTTGTTGGGCGGGGACACCGGTCCACGCATCGGGCCGCGCAGGAATGCCTCGACGAGGCCGCGGTCCCATTCGAACCCGCCGGTGCCGAGGATGACACCCCGTCGGGAGTGCACCCGGATCTCCCTGTCGCGTTGCTGGATTCGCACGCCGACGATCCGTCCGTCCTCGGCGATCAACTCGACGGCACGGGACTCGGTGTGGGGGGTGACGCCGGCGTCGAGCAGGCCCTCGAGCAGTCCTGCGATCAGCGCCGTGCCGGCGACGCACGGATCCTCGAGCGTCTCGTCCACCGAGGCGTGGATGCGGGCGCGGGTCTCGGCGTCGATGCCGACGTTGCTGAAATCGGCCGGGAAGGAGGTGATCCGGTCCCGCCACGGGCCGAGTCTGGCAAGGTCGAACGGCGCCGCCGACAGGGAACGCCCACCGCCGGGGCGGCCGCCCGGCAACTCGGGTTTGTAGTCGGGGAAGCCCTCGGCGACCGAGAAGCGCAACCCGCTGTGCGCTTCGACGAATTCGAGCATCCGCGGTCCGGTGCGGACGAACGTCTCGACCAGATCGTCGTCCATCACGCCCAGCGACTGCGCGCGCAGATAGGCCAGTGCGTCGTCGATGGTCAATTCGTCGGCCGCCCTGTCGTGCGCGGGAATCCACACGATGCCGCCCGACACCGCCGTGGTCCCGCCGACGGTCGCCGCCTTCTCGTACACCTCCACGGCGGCGCCCTGTGCGGCGGCGGTCAGCGCCGCGGCCAGACCGGCGCCTCCGCTGCCTAGCACGACGACATCGGTCTCGTGGTCCCACGCGCTCACGTCGGGTCCTCTCTGTCCGGGCGCCGATCCTCGTCAGAGGACGGCGGCGAGTTCTTTGGCGGCGGTGATCACCGCGTCCTTCCCGCCCAGCACGACGTCCTCGCGATGGGAGATGAGGTTGATGCACGTCGGCGGTGAGGGCGGCCGCCGCCGCACGGGCACCGCCAGGCCGTAGGTGTTGGGTTCGACCTCACCGTGCGTGATCACCCAGCCCTGCTCGCGGGCCTGAGGTACCAGTTCGCGCTCGCCGGGCCGCGGCGGCATGCTCGCCAGCAATGCGATACCGGCCGCACCCCGGTCGAGTGGGTACCGGCTGCCCTCGTGAAAAGACAAGTGGTAGTAGACGTTCGTCGGGACGATCACCGCGACCGCCACCTGCTGGTCGCCCTCGGCGACGAGTAGGGAGACGGTCGTGCCCAGTTCGTCGGCGAGTCCGCGCAGCACCGGCACGCTCAGCGCGCGCACGTTGTTGTCGAACGACGAGCCGAGCAGCGCGAGCCCGGCCGCCGGCCGGTACCGGCCGTCCTCACCCTTGGCGACGTACCGGAACTGGGTCAGCGTGCCGAGCAGCCGGTAGGCGATCGTGCGGTGGACGCCGACGTGGTCGGCCACCTGCTGAACCGTCAGGCCGGTCGGCGCGGTGGCCACCGCCTGCAGCGCGGACAACCCCCGCGCGAGGGTCTGCGACCCGGCCGCGAGTTTGTCCGGCATATCGCCGCCCGCTCCCTTGACAGACGTCATCGCGAGAGTGATGCTCTAAACATAGTGCACATTGATGAGCGATATTAGCACTAAGTACTACCGCAAAGCGAGAACGTCATTTCCGCGACGAAGGGGAGAGCGAGGCTCGGTGGCTGAGCACGAGAGTGTGTGGAGCGATCTGCAGGGGGTCGCGTTCTCACAGGGCTACCTCGACGCCGGCGGGGTGCGCACGCGTTACCTGCACGCCGGTGACACCGACAAACCGGCGCTGGTGTTCCTGCACGGCTCGGGCGGTCACGCCGAGGCCTACGTCCGCAACCTCGAGGCACACGCCGAGCACTTCTCCACCTGGTCGATCGACATGCTGGGACACGGCTACACCGACAAACCCGGCCATCCCCTCGAGATCCGCCACTACGTCGACCATCTGCTCGCCTTCCTCGACGCCATCGGGGCCTCTACGGCGCTCGTCAGCGGCGAATCGCTGGGTGGCTGGGTGGCCGCCCGGCTGGCCGCCGACCACGGCGACCGTGTCGAGCGGCTCGTGCTCAACACCGCCGGCGGTTCCCAGGCCGATCCCGAGGTGATGAAGCGGATCGTCACGCTGTCCATGGCGGCCGCGGAGGATCCGAGCTGGGACACCGTCCAGGCCCGCATCAAATGGCTGATGGCCGACAAGAGCAAGGGGTATGACGACATCGTCGCCAGCCGCCAACGGGTATACCGCCAACCGGGATTCGTCACCGCGATGCGCGACATCATGGCGCTGCAGGACCCCGAGATCCGCGCCCGCAACCTGCTCGGCCCCTCCGAGTACGGCGCAATCACCGCACCCACGCTGGTGGTGTGGACCAGTGACGATCCGACGGCCGACGTCGAGGAGGGCAGGCGGATCGCATCGATGATCCCCGGTGCCCGGTTCGAAGTGATGCCGGGTTGCGGACACTGGCCCCAGTACGAGGATCCCAAGACCTTCAACCGGTTACACGTCGACTTCCTGCTGGGGCGCGGATGACCGAGACAGACACGGATGTCGTCATCGTCGGCGCCGGCCCGGTGGGCCTGACGCTGGCCAACATCCTCGGGCTGCAGGGGGTGCGCACCGTGATCGTCGAGGAGCGCGCCACCCTCATCGACTATCCGCGCGGAGTCGGGCTCGACGACGAGGCGCTGCGTACCTTCCAGTCCATCGGCCTAATCGACAAGGTCCTGCCGCACACCGTGCCGAACCAGATCCTGCGGTTCTTCGACGGGAACCGCAGGCTGCTCGCCGAGATGGCGCCGCCCGACGCCCGCTTCGGCTGGCCCAAGCGCAACGGATTCGTCCAGCCCATGGTGGACGCCGAACTGCTCGCCGGATTGTCCCGATTCCCGCACGTCGACGTGCGGTGGGGGCGGAAGATGCTGGCGTGCAACGAGACCGCGGACGGTGTGACGGTGCGGCTGGAGGGTGACGCCGCCCCGCTGCAGGCGCGGTACCTGGTGGGCTGTGACGGCGGGCGCAGTGCGACGCGCCGCCTGATGGGCGTGTCGTTCGACGGCACGACGTCGCCGACGCGGTGGCTGGTGGTCGACATCGCCAACGATCCGCTCGGCCACCCCAACAGCGAGGTGGGCGCGGATCCGGCCCGTCCGTACGCCTCTATCTCGATCGCGCACGGAATCCGCCGCTTCGAGTTCATGATCCACGCCGACGAGACTGACGAGCAGGCGGAGGATCCCGCGTTCATTTACCGGATGCTCGGGCTGCTGGTACCCCACCCCGAACGCGTCGAGGTGATCCGGCACCGGCTGTACACGCACCACTCCCGGATCGCCGGATCGTTCCGCAAGGGCCGGCTGTTCCTGGCCGGCGACGCCGCCCACCTGATGCCGGTGTGGCAGGGCCAGGGCTACAACAGCGGGATCCGCGACGCCGCCAACCTCGGGTGGAAACTGGCCGCGGTGGTCAACGGCCGCGCCGGTGACGCGCTGCTCGACACCTACGACGTCGAACGCCGCAAACACGCCAGGGCGATGATCGACCTGTCCACGATGGTGGGCCGCGTCATCTCGCCGACGAACCGCCGCGTCGCGGCATTGCGGGACAGGGTGATTCGTGGCGCCTCCGTGGTGCCCACCCTCAAACGCTACGTCCTGGAGATGCGGTTCAAGCCGATGCCCCGCTACGAACAGGGTGCGGTCTTCCATCCGCAGGCGCCGTCGCCCACCTCGCCGACGGGCACCCTCTTCGTCCAGCCCCGCGTCGACACCCGCGAGCAGCAGAACCTCCTTCTCGACGAGGTGCTCGGCACCGGCTTCGCCGTGCTGTGCTGGAACAACAACCCCCGCGCACTGCTCGGCGACGACGTCTTCGACCGGTGGAAGGCACTGGGAGCGCGGTTCGTCGCGGCGCGGCCGTCGACACAGCTGCACTGGACCGGTCACGACGACCCCGACGTCACCGTGGTCGGTGACCGCACCGGCGCACTCAAGGGCTGGTTCGACGCGCACACCGAATCCGTGCTCTTCCTGCGGCCCGACCGCTGCATCGCCGGCGCGTGCATCGCCCAGCGCGCGCCCGAGGTGAGCACCGCACTGTTCGACGTGCTCCATCTGACCCAGGGAGGAGGCAATGGTCACCATGGCGCAGATCGCCCTGTGCTGCATGTCGCACAGTCCGCTACTGAACCTTCCGGGACCGTCGCGGGAACTCCTTGACGACATCGACGCGGCGCTCGCACGCGCCCGCGACTTCGTCACCGAGTTCGATCCGGAACTGGTGGTCACCTTCTCCCCGGACCACTACAACGGGTTCTTCTACAAGGTGATGCCGCCGTTCTGTGTCGGCACGTCGGCGCAGGGTGTCGGCGACTACGGGACGCACGCCGGTCCGCTCGACGTTCCGGAGCAGCTCGCCAACGAGTTGGCGGCGGCGGTGCTGGAAGCCGGTGTGGACGTCGCGATCTCGGCGAGCATGGACGTCGACCACGGCACCGTGCAGCCGCTCCAGAAGCTCTTCGGCGATGCGGCCGCGCGGCCCGTCATCCCCGTGTTCATCAACTCCGTCGCGACACCGCTGGGTCCGCTGCGCCGCTCGCGGGCGCTGGGCGCGGCGGTCGGCGGCTACCTCGCGAGCCTGAACAAACGTGTCCTGGTGATCGGTTCCGGAGGCTTGTCGCACGACCCTCCGGTGCCCACACTGGCCACGGCGCCGCCCGCGGCGCTCGACCGCATCGTGCACGGCGCCCCGATGAGCGCCGACGCACGGATGGCCCGCCAGTCGGCGGTGATCGACGCGGCGAACGCCTTCGCCCACGGCGAGAGTCCGCTGCAACCGCTCAACCCCGCCTGGGACGCCACCTTCCTCGAGATCCTCGACGAGGGCTGGCTGTCCGACCTCGACGGGTGGTCGAACGCGTTCATCGCGCGCGAGGGCGGCAACTCCGCACACGAGATCCGCACGTGGGTGGCCGCGTTCGCGGCGCTGGCCGCCAGCGGCGAATACCGCACCGCGCACCGGTTCTACCGCGCCGCACCCGAGTTGATCGCGGGTTTCGCGATCCGGACGGCGGTGCTGTCGTGAACTTCGACAGGCAGGTCGACGTGCTGGTGGTCGGCTCCGGCGGTGGCGGGATGACAGCCGCGTTGACGGCGCAGGCGTGCGGCCTGGACACCCTGGTGGTCGAGAAGGCCGCGCACTTCGGTGGTTCCACCGCGCTGTCGGGCGGTGGCATCTGGGTGCCGGGGGCGCCCTCGCAGCGCCGGGCCGGTTACACGCCGGACCCCGACGGCGTCTTCGACTACCTCAAACAGATCACCGGTGGGCTGGTCAGCGACGCCCGGCTGCGCACCTACGTCGACGCCGCACCGCAGATGATGGAGTTCCTCGAGAACCTCAGCCCGTGGTTCGAGTTCGTCTGGAAGCCCGGCTACGCCGACTACTACCCGGAACTGCCGGGCGGCTCCGAACTCGGCAGCACGATCAACGTGCCCGCCATCGACCTGCGCGCACTCGGCGACGAGGAACAGCACCTGCTTCAGCCGCTGGCCCTGGCGCCGAGGGGAATCTGGTTCGCGCCGAAAGACCTTCGCCTCTTCTACCAGGTGCGCCAGAACTGGCGCGGTAAGGCCGTGCTGCTGAAGTTGATCTGGCGGATGGTGCGGGCTCGGGTGTTCGGCGACCGGATGGCCGCCATCGGCCAGTCGCTGGCCGCGCGGATGCGGCTGGCCATGAAGCAGCAGGACATCCCGCTGTGGCTGAACGCCCCCATGACCGAACTGGTCACCGGTCCCGACGGTGCGGTGGTCGGGGCGGTCGTCGAGCACGACGGGCAGACGGTCCGCATCGGCGCGCGCCGCGGGGTCATCCTGGCCGCCGGCGGTTTCGACCACGACATGGCTTGGCGCAGGCAACATCTGCCGGTGCTGGAGAAGGACTGGAGCTTCGGCAATCCGGCCAACCTGGGCGACGGTATCCGTGCCGGCGAGAAGGTCGGCGGCGCACTCGAACTGCTCGACGAGGCATGGTGGTTCCCGGCGATGTGCTGGCCCGACGGCCGGCTGCAGTTCATGCTCAACGAGCGGATGATGCCCGCGCAGTTCGTCGTCAACGGCGACGGGAAGCGCTTCATCAACGAGGCGGCACCGTACATGGACTTCGCGCACGCGATGATCGAGGGCCAGCAATCAGGCGTGACACACATCCCGTGCTGGCTGATCACCGACATCCGCTCCTTCCACCGCTACGTGGTCGGCGGGCACCTGCCGATCCCCAAGGTGCCGTTCGCACCCGTGCCCACCGGCTGGAAGGTCCCACAGGCCTGGCTGGATTCCGGTGTGGTCAAAGAAGCCCATTCGTGGGAGGAACTGGCGGGCAAGATCGGCGTCCCCGCCGAGAACCTCCGCCGGACCGCCGCACGCTTCGACGAACTCGCGCACAAGGGTCACGACGACGATTTCAACCGCGGGGACAGCGCGTACGACAACTACTACGGCGACCCCACGCTGCCGAACCCCAACCTGCATCCCTTGGGCAAGCCGCCGTACTACGCGTTCCAGATCATCCTCGGCGACCTCGGCACCTCCGGCGGACTGCGCACCGACGAACACGCCAGGGTGCTGCGCGCCGACGACTCGGCGATACCCGGTCTCTACGCGGTGGGCAACAACTCCGCCGCGGTGATGGGCCGCAGCTACGCCGGGGCGGGCGCGACCATCGGGCCCGCCATGACGTTCGGCTACGTCGCGGCCAAACACCTCGCGGCGCAACCGGTTCCCGCCGACCGCCCTCACGAACAAGCTCATCCCAGTCCAGGGCCGACCCCCATCGGAGGTAGCACATGAAGATCTCGCTGTTCTACGAATTCCCGCTGCCGCGGCCGTGGTCGGAGGACGACGAGCACCAGCTCTTCCAGCACGGGCTGGACGAGGTCGAGGCCGCGGACAAGGCGGGGTTCTCGACGGTCTGGCTGACCGAGCACCACTTCCTCGAGGAGTACTGCCACTCCACTGCGCCGGAGATGTTCCTCGCCGCGGCCAGTCAGCGCACCAAGGACATCCGGCTGGGGTTCGGCGTGATGCACCTGCCGCCGCCCATCAACCATCCGGCGCGCATCGCCGAGCGGATCGCCACCCTGGACCACCTGTCCAACGGTCGCGTCGAATTCGGCACCGGTGAAGGGTCTTCGGTGGCCGAGCTCGGCGGGTTCAACATCGATCCAGCCGACAAGCGGACCATGTGGGAGGAAGCGCTCGAGGTCTCGATCCGTTGTATGACCGAGGCGCCGTTCACCGGGTTCAAGGGTGAGCACGTCGAGATGCCGGCCCGCAACGTCATCCCCAAACCGCTGCAAAAGCCCCACCCGCCGGTGTGGGTGGCGTGCACGCGGCCGTCGTCGGTGCAGATGGCCGCGCAGAAGGCCATCGGCGCGTTGAGTTTCGCCTACACCGGGCCCGAGGCGCTCAAGGAGCGCGTGGACGGTTACTACAAGGAGTTCGAGGAGAAGGGGGCACCGGTCACGCCGGCGATCAACCCGAATCTGCTCGCGATCGGCGGCGATCTGTCGATGATGGTGGCCAGGACCGACGAGGAGGCGTTGTCGCGCCTCGGCATCGGCGGCGGGTTCTTCTCGTTCGGGATCATGCACTACTACCTGACGGGGATGCACACCCCGGGCCGCACCGGGGTGTGGGAGCTGTACGAGAAGGCGGTCAAGGAGGACCCGACGCTGGCCTACGGACCGGGCCGCGGCGCGATCGGATCGCCCGACACCGTCCGTGAGTTCCTGCGCGGCTACGAGGCCAGCGGCGTCGACGAGATCATCCTGCTGCTCAACCCCCGCAGCCACGAGGGCACGATGGAGTCCATCGAGATCATGGGCAAGGAGATCCTGCCCGAGTTCATCGAACGTGACGAGAAGGCGGTCAAGGACAAGGCGAAGCGCCTCGCGCCGGTGATCGAGAAGGTCGAGGCGCGTCGCCAGCCGTCGGATGCGCCGATGTTCGACGAGACGTACTCGTTCGGCGGCCTGCCGACGGGCCGCGGCGGCAAGTTCACCGCGGGCGAGATCCCCGAGGCGATGGCGGAGATCAACGAGGGCCGGGTCAAGGCCGCCGAACAGGAGAAGCAGGCCAGGGCGGTCAAGGAAGCCTCGGGCTAGGCCGACTCACGTGGCCGACATCGACCGGCTGTGGCGCTACGACGGTAAGCGGGTCGTCGTCACGGGATGCGCATCGGGTATCGGCGCCCACCTCGTGCGACAGCTGAGCGAACTCGGTGCCCGCGTGGTGGGGCTCGACATGCGGCGTCCCGCGGTCGATCTCGACGAGTTCGGCGAGATCGACCTTTCCGATGAAGCGTCGATCGACCACGCGGTGGCGGCGATCGGCGGCGACGTCGACGTGCTGTTCAACGTGGCCGGGGTGTCCTCGGGGATCGGCGATCCGCCGCTGGTGGTCCGGATCAACTTCCTCGGCACCCGGCACTTCACCGAATCGCTGCTGCCGCGGATGCGACCGGGCTCCGCGATCGTCAGCGTGTCGTCGTTGGCGGCCGCGTCCTACCTGGAGAACGCGCCGACCACGGCGGGTCTGGTGCGGACGGCCACGATGGCGGACGGGATCGACTGGTGCGAGGCGCATCCGGAGGCGCTCGCCGACGGCGGGTACCGGTTGGCCAAGGAGGCGCTGATCCTCTACACGATGTGCAGCGCCGGACCGCTCGGCGCCCGCGGTATCCGCATCAACTGCACCGGGCCCGGGGTCACCGAGACACCGATCCTCGACCAGTTGCGCACCGCCTACGGACCGGCGTTCCTCGACGACATCCCCAAACCGCTCGGCCGGGTCTCGGATCCGGAGGAGCAGGCCGCGGTCCTGGTCTTCCTCGGCAGCCCCGCCGCCAGCTACATCACCGGTCAAGTCGTCTGGGTCGACGGTGGAAATCTCGCAGGCCGGGTGGCCGCGAGCGTGAAGGGAGAGTGACGTGGCCACACTCGACGAGTTCCGCCGCGCGGGCGACGCCGTCCGCAACTGGGGCCGCTGGGGGGAGTTCGACGAACTCGGCACGCTGAACTTCATCACCGCCGACAAGGTGGCCGAAGGAGCGGGCCTGGTGCGGCACGGCAAGGTCTTCCCGCTCGGCGTCGACTTCGGATCCGCCGGCCCGCAGGGCGCGTTCCAGTACCGGCCCAACCCCATGCATGTGATGACCGTCGACGGCGGGGACGCCCACACCCTGGTGCAGTACGGTCCGCAGTGGCTGAAGAACACCGTCGCCCAGCAACTCTCCGGATACTTCGTCGACAACCCGTTCCGGTTCAACGACGACATGATCATCATGCCGCTGCAGGCCGCCACGCAGTGGGATGCCTTGTCGCACGTCTACTACGACGATCAGCTCTACAACGGATTCCCGGCCGACTCGGTGACCAGCCAGGGCGCCTTCCACTGCGGTATCGACAAGGTCGACGGTAAGGGCATCACCTCCCGTGGTGTGCTGCTCGATCTGGTACGCCACCGCGGCGCCGATGTGTTCGTCGAACACGGCGAGCCGATCACCCCTGACGAACTCGACGAAGTGGCGCGCGCACAAGGGGTTTCGGTGGGCACCGGGGACATCGTGCTGATCCGGACGGGCTGGTGGGACCGGTTCCTCGAAGCCGGCGACGGCACCGAACCGTACGCCGGGCTGGACTGGCGCTGCGCGGCGTGGCTGCACGAACGCGAAGTGGCCGCGGTCGCCGCCGACAACCTCATGGTCGAGGATCCGGTGTCGGGTGTGGAGGGCACGATCCTGCCGATGCACATGCTGTGCCTGCGCGATATGGGCCTGATGCTCGGCGAGTACTGGGATCTGGGCGCGCTGGCCGCCGACTGCGCCGCCGACGGCGTCTACGACTTCCAGTTGATCGCACCGCCGCTGCGGGTCACCGGTGCGGTGGGTGCGCCGTTGAACCCGATCGCGATCAAATGACGGGGGATGCGCCCCTGGTCGTCGGGCTGGGCGGCACGCTGCGGGCCAACTCGTCAACCGAGCGGGCGGTGCGGTACTGCCTGGAGGCCGTCGAACGCCAGGGTGGGCGCACGCGGATGTTCGCGGGTCCGGATCTGGACCTGCCGATGTACGCACCGCATCAGCTCGAGCGCACCCCCGGCGCCCTGGAACTCGTTGGCGCGCTGCGGGATGCCGATGCGGTGGTGGTCGGGTCACCCGGATACCACGGTGCAATCTCTGGGCTGGTGAAGAACGCGCTGGACTACATCGAGGATCTGCGGGAGGACCCGCGGGTGTATCTGGACAACACCCCGTGGGGGTGCATCAGCTGCGCATACGGGTGGCAGGCCGCGGTCAACACACTGGGGCAGCTCCGCTCGATCGGCCACGCCCTGCGGGCCTGGCCCACACCGCTCGGCGTGGCGATCAATTCGGCCGAGGCGATCTGGGACAGCGAAGGGGTCCTGGTCGACGAATCGGTGCGCAACCAGCTCGACCTGCTGGCGAATCAGGTCCTCACGTTCGCGGATGCGCATCGGACGGCGAAGTGAGTTCACCTGTTCGGCGCGACGCCGCGTGCGGCTGACCCGCCTCGCGGCGAGTTCGACACCGGGGTCGTTGGTCGCGTTTGAGCACGACCCTGGTGTAGGACTCGGCGCCTGATGGCCGGCGGTTCAGTTGGTCGCCGGCGGTGGGGGTTCGAAGGGTGTGTACCACCACCAGTCGGCGCGTTCGCCGCTGGGACCTGGGTATGGCGGGACTGCTGGGGGTGCGGTGGTGGGTGGCCGCGCCAACGACCCCGACTGCATGACCCGCCCGCGGCTGTCGGTGACGACGAGTTGGTGGGCGGGGCCGGTGATGGTGATGATCCCGCGGTGATGGGCCCGATGGTGATACGGGCACACCAACACGAGGTTGTCGAGGTCGGTGGGGCCGCCGTCCTCCCAGTGGATGATGTGGTGGGCGTGCAGGCCGCGGGTGGCCTCACAGCCGGGAACCACGCAGGTGCGGTCGCGGTGTTCCAGCGCCCGCCGGAGTTGGCGGTTGATCAGCCGGGTGCTGCGTCCGGCGCCGATGACGTGGCCGTCGCGTTCAAACCACACCTCGCAGGTGGCATCACAGGTCAGGTACTGCCGGTCGCTATCGGGCAGCAGCGGCCCTAAATGTAGTGCGGCGATGCGGTCTTTGACATCGAGGTGCACCGCCACGGTGGTGTGCGCGCTGTGCGGGCGGCGCTCAGCGTCGGTGTCCCAGGCGGAGTCGATGATGTCGAGGAACGCGTCCACGGTGGAGGGGGCCGGGGGTCGCTGTCCGGGTGGGGTGTCGGTGTGGTCGCGGTCCCACTGGGCGACCATGCCCTCCCGTCGGCACGTCAACGCCGCATCGACTTTCGCGGATTCGGCGTGCGGGAGTTTGACGTGCCAGGTCGTGTGAGTCTCATCGGAGGTGGTGGTGATCGACGCTTCCGGCGCCGGGGGAGGCGCCGGCTCGTCTTCGTCGGAATAGGGGACGGGTTCGGGCTCGGGCTTGGGTTCCTGTTTGATCGCCGTACGCAATTGGTTGACGCTGGCGTGTTGGGCCAGGGCGGCGTAGTGCTCGTCGGATCCGGGGCCGGCTTTGTCGGCGATGACCCCGATCTGGTCCAGCGACAGCCGCCCGTCCCGGAAGTCCTGCATGCAGCGGGGGAATTCGGCGATGCGCTCGGCGACGGCGACGATCGATTTGGCGTTGGTGGCCGAGCAGCCGATCTTCCAGGCCACCAGCCCGGCGACCGACCGCGCCCCGGTCGCGCCCCATAACCGCTGCCCGTCGATCTCGGCGGCGATCTCCACCAGGCGGGCGTCGATCGCGTTGCGTTGCCCTGCCAGCTCGGCCATCTCCTCGAAATAGGCCTCCAGCTGCGCTTCCCGAGGCGGGCTCGGGACGAAAGACGCCGCGCTGGAGGTCATGACCCCATACAAGCAGAGGGGTACGACAAAACCGGGCCCCGCGAACCCGGCCTGCGCTAAGCACTCTGGTCATGAGAATCCTGTTCTCCATTCGCGAAAGTGTCAGTATCGTGAGGCCGTGAGCTTCCAGCGTAAGTCGGTCGCGGTCGACGGACTGACCACCGGCTATCTCGAAGCGGGGCAGGGCGATCCGGTGGTGCTGCTGCACGGCGGGGAGTTCGGCGCTTCAGCCGAACTCGGCTGGGAGCGGGTGATCGACACGCTGGCCGAGCGGTATCACGTGCTGGCCCCCGACATGCTGGGCTTCGGCCGGTCGGCCAAGGTCGTCGACTTCACCGACGGGCGCGGGATGCGGATCCGCCACATCGCCCGCTTCTGCGAGGTGCTCGACGTGCGTGCCGCGCACTTCGTCGGCAACTCCATGGGCGCGATCAATCTGCTCGTCGACGCCACCTCGGAAGCTCCCGTACTGCCCGCCCGCAGCCTGGTGGCGCTCTGCGGTGGTGGCACCATCCAGCGCAACGAACATGCCGCCGCCCTCTACGACTACGACGCCACGCTCGACGGGATGCGGCGCATCGTCACCGCGCTGTTCGCCGATCCCTCGTACCCGGCCGACGACGAGTACGTCCGGCGCCGCTACGAGTCGTCCATCGCACCAGGTGCATGGGAGTCGTTGGCCGCGGCCCGCTTTCGCCGACCCGGTCTGGAACCGCCGCCACCCCCGTCGGCCACCCGGCCGTACGACCGCGTCGACGTACCCACCCTGATCGTCGAGGGGGAGCGCGACAAGCTGCTGCCGCCGGGCTGGGCCGCCGAGATCGCCGGCCAGATCGCCGGCGCCACCTCGGCCGTCGTCGCCGCGGCCGGCCACTGCCCGCAGATCGAACAACCCGCCGCCGTCACCGAGCTGCTGCTCGACTTCTTCACCGATGTGCCGCAACGAAAGGTGCCCGCCTGATGGCCAACGAATTGGACGCGAAGGTCGCGATCGTCACCGGCGGTGCGTCGGGTATCGGGCGCGGCATCGTCGAACGGTTCGTCGCCGAGGGCGCCTCGGTGGTCATCGCCGACGTCCAGGACGAACTCGGTGCGGCGCTGGCGGCGCAGTGCGGGCCCAGTGCGGTGTTCCGTCACACCGACGTGGGCGACCAGGACCAGATGGGGGAGCTGGTCGCGACCACGGTCGAGCGGTTCGGTGCCCTCGACGTGATGGTGAACAACGCCGGAATCTCCAGCCCGCTGCGGCGCGGCCTGTTCAACGAGGACCTCACGGAGTTCGACCGGGTGATGCGGGTGAACCTGCTCAGCGTCATGGCCGGCACGCGCGACGCGGGGCGCCACATGGCCGAGCACGGCGGGGGATCGATCATCAACCTGTCGTCGATCGGCGGGATCCAGGCCGGCGGCGGGGTCCCGGTGTACCGGGCGTCGAAGGCGGCGATCCTGCACTTCACCAAATGCGCGGCGATCGAGTTGGCGCATTACGAGATCCGCGTGAATTGCATTGCGCCCGGCAACATCCCGACGCCGATCCTCGCGTCCTCGGCCACCGGCGAGGACCTCGAGCGGCTGGAACGGTTCGAGGCCAGGATCCGCGCCCAGATGCGCGACGACCGGCCGCTGAAACGCGACGGCACCCCCGAGGACGTGGCGGAGGCGGCGCTGTACCTGGCCACCGACCGCTCCCGCTACGTCACCGGGATCGTGCTGCCCGTCGAGGGCGGCACGACTGCGGGCAAGGTCATCGCCCGTAAACCGGCACCGGAGGGGAACGGCGCCCAGCAGTGACGTTAAATCAGTCGCTTGACTTAACAACGCATGGCGCGTTGACTGTGAGCGTGACCACAGCGAGGGCCGCGCGTGCCGAGCGTGCCAGCCACACCCAGGAGGCGATCCTGCGGGCCGCCGAACGTCTCTACGCCGAGCACGGCGTGTTCGCGGTCTCCAATCGCCAGGTGAGTGAGGCCGCGGGACAGGGCAACAACGCCGCGGTGGGATACCACTTCGGCACCAAGACCGACCTGGTACGGGCCATCGAGTTCAAACACCGCGGCCCGATCGAGCGGCTGCGCGAGAAGATGGTGGCCGACCTCGGCTCCGCACCCGATATGCGCGACTGGGTGGCCTGCCTGGTCCGGCCGTTGACCGACCACCTCGCCGAACTCGGCAACCCCAGCTGGTACGCGCGGTTCGCCGCGCAGGTCATGACCGACCCGGCCTACCACAGCATGATCGTGCGCGACGCCCTGTCGTCGCCGTCGCTCGTCGAGGTCATCAACGGCATCGGCGCCTGCCTGCCGGAGCTGCCGGCCGACGTCCGCGCCGAGCGCAACATCATGGGCCGCAACCTGTTGATGCACAGCTGCGCCGAGCGGGAACGCGGTCTCGCCGAGGGCGTCCTGGTGCCGCGCGCCTCGTGGGCCGCCGCGGCGTCGGGGCTCATCGACGCGATCGTCGGGCTGTGGCAGGCGCCCGTCACCGAGGTCCCGCGATGAGGGTCACCGTGGATCAGGACAAGTGCGTCTCGTCGGGGCAGTGCGTGCTCAACGCCGCCGACGTCTTCGATCAGCGTGACGACGACGGTGTGGTCGAGCTTCTCGTCGACCATCCGGCCCCCGACCAGCAGGCGGACGTCCACCGGGCCGCCGCGGCCTGCCCAGCCCTTGCCATCCACCTCGAGGAGTGACCACGTGTCGGACACGCTGACCGGAACCGCCGAAGTCTCCGCTGACATCCCGGACTATCCGATGGAGCGCTCGGCGTCCTGCCCGTTCGCGCCGCCACCGCAGATGCTCGACATGGGCGTGGCCAAACCGCTTTCGCGCGTGCGTATCTGGGACGGCAGCACTCCCTGGTTGATCACCGGGCATGCGGTGGCCCGTGAGCTGTTCGCCGACTCCCGGGTCAGCGTCGACGACCGCCGGTCGGGTTTCCCGCACTGGAACGAGCACATGCTCTCGACGGTGAACAAGCGGCCGCGGTCGGTGTTCACCTCCGACGCCGAGGAGCACACCCGGTTCCGGCGCATGCTGTCCAAGCCGTTCACCTTCAAGCGTGTGGAGGGTCTGCGGCCGGTCATCCAGCAGGTCACCGATGAGTGCATCGACGAGATCCTGGCCGGCCCGCAACCGGCCGACATGGTCGCCAAGCTGGCGCTGCCGGTGCCCACCCGGGTGATCAGCGACATGCTCGGCGTCCCGTACGAGGACCACGAGTTCTTCCAGCACCACGCCAACGTCGGGCTCGCCCGCTACGCGTCGGCCGCAGATGGTCAGAAGGGTGCGATGAGCCTGCACCAGTACCTGATCGACCTGGTCGAGAAGAAGATGAAGAACCCCGCCGAGGATGCGGTCTCCGACCTCGCCGAGCGCGTCACGGCGGGCGAGATCACCGTCAAGGAAGCGGCGCAGCTGGGCACCGGACTACTCATCGCCGGCCACGAGACCACCGCCAACATGATCGGCATCGGCATCCTGGCACTCATCGAGAACCCCGAACAGGCCGACTACCTGCGCGACACCGACGATCCCAAGGCCGTCGCCAACGCGGTCGAGGAGTTGATGCGCTACCTGTCCATCATCCAGAACGGGCAGCGGCGCGTCGCGATCGAGGACATCGAGATCGCGGGGGAGACCATCCGCGCCGGTGAGGGCATCATCCTCGACCTCGCGCCGGCGAACTGGGATGCCAGCGCCTATCCCGAACCCGACAAGCTCGACCTGCGCCGCGATGCCGGCCAGCAGCTGGGCTTCGGCTACGGACGCCACCAGTGCGTCGGACAGCAATTGGCCCGCGCCGAACTGCAGATCGTGTTCCACACGGTGCTGCGGCGCATCCCCACGATGCGGCTGGCCATCCCGTTCGACGAGGTGCCGTTCAAACACGACCGCCTCGCCTACGGCGTCTACGAACTTCCCGTCACCTGGTAACAGGTTCTCTCGCAGCCCGATTGGAGTGCCAAAGATGTCAGCCCCCAGCACCACCCTGTATCCGCCCGAAGGTTTCGGCGCACCCAAGCACCGGCACGGCCATGCCACGGAAGGCGGCCTGACCGGGCTTCCCAAGGACACCGTCATCTTCTCGGCCGACAACCACATCTCGGTGGCCGACGACATCTTCTACGAACGTTTCCCCGAGGAACTCAAGGGTGCCGCGCCGCGCATCTGGTACGAGGACGGCGCGTACATGGTCGGCATGAAGGGCAAAGCCTGGACCGGTGGTGATTTCGGGCGAGTGCTCATGCAGTACGACGACCTGGCCGGTGCGGCGTCGAACAACATCGAGGCCCGCATCCGGGAGCTGAAGGAAGACGGCATCGACAAGGAACTGGCGTTCCCGAATGCGGTGCTCGCCCTGTTCCACTACCCGGACAAAGGCCTGCGGGAGCGCGTATTCCGCATCTACAACGAGCACATCGCCGATCTGCAGGAACGATCCAACGGGCACTTCTACGGGGTCGGCCTGATCAACTGGTGGGACCCGAAGGGCACACGCAGCACGCTCGAGGAGCTGAAGTCGCTGGGACTCAGAACCTTCCTGTTGCCGCTCAATCCCGGCAAGGACGACGACGGCAACATCTACGACTACGGCAGCACCGCGATGGACGCGGTCTGGGACGAGATCGAGGCGTCCGGCATCCCCGTCAGCCACCACATCGGGGAGACCCCGCCCAAGACGCCCTGCCAGAACAACAGCGTCGTCGTCGGCATGATGGTCAACGTCGACAGCTTCCGCGAACAGTTCGCCAAGTACGTCTTCTCCGGCATCCTGGATCGGCACCCGGGCTTGAAGATCGGCTGGTTCGAGGGCGGGATCGCCTGGGTGCCGACCGCACTGCAGGACGCCGAGCACATGCTCGCCTCCTACCGGCACATGTTCAACCACGAACTCCAACACGATGTGCGCCACTACTGGACCAACCACATGAGCGCCTCGTTCATGGTCGACCCGCTGGGGTTGCAGCTGATCGACCGTATCGGCGTCGACAACGTGATGTGGTCCAGCGACTATCCGCACAACGAGAGCACGTTCGGGTATTCGGAGAAGTCACTGGCCACCGTCGTCGACGCGGTCGGGCCGGAGAACGCCGTGAAGATCGTGTCGACGAACGTGCAGAAGTTCCTCAGCATCTCATGACCACGTCCACTCAATCCGGCGTCACCCAGATCGCCCGGACCGGTTACACCTGGCTCGACATCCCTGCCGAGCCGGACTTCGCCCGAATGCGCCGAGAGGTCGGTGCGCGTCTGCACGCCGCGATGACCGAGCAGGGCGTGGATGCGCTGGTGCTGCTGGGCAACGGCAACGTCATGTACGCCACCGGTATCAGCTGGCCGCTGGCCGACGCAGGCCTGTCCCACGTCGAGCGGCCGGTGGCGGTCGTGCTGGCCGACGACGACCACCCGCACCTATTCCTGCCCTTCCGCGAGGGCGCGGCCATGGAGTCGGGCCTGCCCGACGACCACCTGCACGGGCCGGTCTATCTCGAATTCGACGAGGGCGTCGCCGAATTCGGCAAGATCCTGGCCCGCCTCATCCCTGCCGGTGCGACCACCGCGACCGACGAGCTGACCGGGGCGATGCGGCGGGCCGGCACCGCGCTGTTCCCGGACCCTCCGATCGATGCTGCACCGGTGATCGGGGCGGCGAAGATCGTCAAGACGATCGACCAGATCGCCTGCATCCGGCGCGCCTGTCAGATCACCGAACAAGCCGTCGGCGAGATCCAGAAGTCGCTCGCCCCGGGGGCGCGTCAGATCGATCTGTCCGCCGAATTCGTGCGCCGCACCTTCGAACTCGGCGCCACCACGAACATGTTCGACTCGATCTGGCAGGCGATGCCGACGTCGAAGGCGGAGGGCACCTGGACCACGACCGGGGATCTCGCCCTGCCCCTGCTGACAACCGAGCGCGAGCTCCAGCAGGGCGACGTGCTCTGGACCGACGTGTCCATCGCCTACCACGGCTACTGCTCCGACCACGGCCGCACTTGGATCGTCGGTCAGGATCCCACCCCCGCCCAGCAGAAGCAGTTCGACAAGTGGGCCGCGATCGTCGACGCGGTGCTGTCGGTGACCAAGGCCGGCGCCACCTGCGGTGACCTCGGGCGCGCGGCGACCGCGGCCGCCGGCGGTCAGAAGCCGTGGCTGCCGCACTTCTACCTGGGTCACGGCATCGGCACCAGCGCCGCCGAGATGCCGATGATCGGAACCGATCTCGGCCAGGAGTGGGACGACAACTTCGTCTTCCCGGACGGCATGCTGCTGGTGTTCGAGCCGGTGGTCTGGGAGGACGGCACCGGGGGCTATCGCGGTGAGGAGATCGTGGTGGTCACCGAGGGTGGCTGGATGCCGCTGACCGAGTATCCCTACGACCCGTACGAGGTGACCCGTGGGAACTGAGATCGAGGCTGACGGCCGCGCGCTGCGGCTGAGCCGTCGGGCGCGCGCGCTGGCCCAGATGGAGGCCCACGACCTCGACCTGCTGGTGCTCGGCAGGCAGGCCAACGTCCGCTACATCTCCGGCGCCCCGCAGCTGTGGGTGGTGGGCACGCGCCCGTTCGGGCCGATCTGCGAATTCGTGCGTGCGACCGGGGAGATCCACCTCAACAGCACGTGGGACGAGGGCATCCCCGACGAGATTCCCCACGAGAATCTGTACGGGTTCGCGTGGAACCCGATGACCCTGGTCGGCATCCTGCAGAAGATCGAAGGCGCCGACACCTTCCGTCGTGTCGGAACCGATGCTCTCACACCGACATTCGCCAAGTTGCTGCCGATGGCGTTCCCGAATGCGGAGCTGATCGACGCGGAGCAGGCCATGCAGGCCGCGCGCAGGATCAAGACGCCCGAGGAGGTGCAGGCGTTGCGTCGCGCGCTGGCGGTCGCCGAGGAGGGCCTGGCCGCGGGTGTCGCCGCGCTCGGACCGGGCGTCACCGAGGGCGCGCTCACCGGTGCGGTGCTCGAGGCCGAGGCCGCCGGTGGGGTGAGTACCCCGGCGACCCAGGACGCCGCCTGGGTGACGTCGAAGGAGCATCCGTGGCGCCGCGCCGACGGTGACGGCCGGGTGCGCGACGGCGATCTGGTCGCGATCTCGGCGGGGGTGCTCGCCGACGGATATGTCGCCGAGGTGGCCCGCACGCTCCACGTCGGTGAACCGACCGAAGCCGTGCGGGCGCTGTACCGGCGCCGAGACGATCTGTGGGACAAGCTGGTCGAGGCCTGCCGTCCCGGCGCGACCACCAGCGGGTTGCTGGACGCCTACCCGCAGGCCGGCGAGCGCCTGCCGGCGATGCCGGTGGCGCACGGCCTCGGACTGGGATTCGACCCGCCGGTCGTGTCACCCACGCTGCGGGCGACCGCGGAAACCGACATTCTCGAGGAGGGCATGGTGCTGGCGGTCACCGCGTACGTGTGGGAGCAGGGGGTCGGCGCGGTGTTCACCCGCGATGCGGTCCTGATCACCGCCGACGGCGCCGAAATACTCTCGGCAGCACCGGCTTACGGTGAGGCCGTCCATGGCTGACCGGCTACAGCCGCCCGCCGCGGAGCGGCCCACGCCCGAGGAGATCATCCTCTACGACAAGGACCCGAAGACCAAGATCGCGACCATCACCTTCAACCGGCCGGAGTTCCTCAACGCGCCGACCTCGATGGCGCGGCTGCGCTACGCCGACGTGCTGCGCGCGGCCAACGCCGACAACGACGTGAAGGTGGTGATCATCCGCGGCGTGGGGGACAACCTGGGCAGCGGCGCTGATCTTCCGGAGTTCATGGAGGGCAACGACAATCCGGCGGTGCGACTGGCCGAGTTGCGGCTCGAGGACGACGGCGTCGGCGAGGTCACGTACCCGCCGAAGGGCACCTTCCGCAACGGCGCCACCATCAGCGCGTGGTATGCCAACTCGCAGGCCGGTAACCGGGCGCTGCAGGACTTCAAGAAGATCAGCATCGTCGAGGCCAAGGGCTACTGCTACGGCTGGCACTTCTACCAGTGCGCCGACGCCGATCTGGTGATCTCCTCCGACGACGCGCTGTTCGGGCACCCGTCGTTCCGCTACCACGGCTGGGGCCCGCGGATGTGGACCTGGGTGCAGATGATGGGTCTGCGCAAGTTCCAGGAGATGGTGTTCACCGGCCGTCCGTTCACCGCCGCCGAGATGTACGACTGCAATTTCCTGAACAAGGTGGTGCCGCGCGAGGAGCTGGAGTCCGAGACCCGGAAGTACGCACTGGCGTGCGCACGAAACCGACCGGTGGACACCGTCTTCCAGCAGAAGATGTTCTTCGAGATCTTCAAGCAGCAGCAGGGCGAGTACATGGGCAGCCTGCTCAGCGCATTCTTCGAGTCGATGGGCAACGGAGTCGCCAACGACAGCGACGACGACCTGGACATGTTCGAGTCGATCGATTCCGGACTGTCCGCCGCGGTCAACGACAACGACAGCAAGTTCCCGCCGGAATTCCGGTTGAGCAAGCGCAACCGCGCGAAGACGGACTAGGTGATGGCCGTACCGCCACTCGACGGTCTCCGGGTGGTCGAACTGTCCACCGGCATCCCGGGCGCCTACTGCACGAAGATCCTCGCCGACGGTGGCGCCGAGATCGTGAAAGTCGAACCACCCGAGGGTGACCCGCTCCGGCGATGGTCGGCCTCCGGCGCCGACACCGGCGGTGACGGTGCGTTGTTCGCGTATCTGGCCGGTTCGAAGCACAGTGTCGTGGCCGACGTGACGGACACCGCGTTCGTCGACGACCTGCTGGCCTCGGCCGACGTGGTGGTGTGGTCGCGGGGATCGTCGGTCGCCGAGCACCCCGACTTCATCCCGGACGCGCTGCACCGGCGCCACCCGGGGCTGATCGTCACCGCCATCACCCCGTTCGGGCTGGACGGCCCGTGGACTGACCTTCTGGCAACGGAATTCACGCTACAAGCCTGGTCGGGCGGGATCGTCGGGCTGGGCCGCGGCGCCCCGGACCGGGCACCCGTCTACGTCGGCGGTCGGATAGGGGAGTACCTCGCCGGTGCGTACGCGAGTGCCGCCACGCTCGCGTGCCGCATTCGCGGGGGCGGTGAGCTGATCGATCTGTCCATGCTCGAGACCCAGATCCTCGGCTTGACCTACTACCCGGTGACCTACCACCGGATGCTGGGCCGGCCGTGGCGCGACGCCCGCAAACTCACCGTGCCCGGGATCGCCCGCGCCAAGGACGGCCTGGTGGACATCGGCTGCGGCACCGCACAGCAGTGGTTCGACCTGTGCGCGATGACCGGTCACGACGAGTGGATCGACGAGGATTCGCCGCTGTCGATCACCGAACAGGCCAACGAGAAGGCCGAGGAGCTCTACGCCTGGGTGGCCGAGCAGACCGTCGACGAGATCCGCGATCTCGCGTCGGCGTTCCGCATCCCCAACGCGCCGGTCGCCAACGGCGAGAACGTCGCCACGTTGGACCACTACGTCGAGCGCGGATCGTTCACGACCAATCCGCGCGACGGGTTCATCCAGCCCGGCCCGCCGTACCGGCTGCGCCCCGCGGTGCTGCGCGCCCCCGAGCCCGCCCCCCGGCTGGGCGAGCACACCGCCCTCTATCGCCGAAACGAACAAACGGGTCGCGAAAAGGCCCATTTCGGCGCCCATACGTCCGTTTCGGCGCAACCGGCGCAGGCGAGCCTGCCGTTCGAGGGGTTGCGGGTGCTGGACCTCACGACGTTCTGGGCCGGCCCGTCGTGCACCCACATCCTGGCGCTCCTCGGCGCAGAGGTGATCCACATCGAGTCGACCCGCCGTCCCGACGGCACCCGGCTGATCGCCGGCATCCCCGCCACCGAGGACCGGTGGTGGGAGCGCTCGCCGATCTTCTCGGGGCTGAACACCAACAAGAAGGGCCTCACGCTCGATCTGCACACCCCGCGCGGACGCGAACTGCTCAACCGGCTGATCGCGACGTCGGACGTGGTGGCCGAGAACTTCACCCCCCGGGTGCTCGACCACCTCGGCCTCGACTTCGCCGCCGTACAGGCGCTGCGGCCCGATGCGATCATGCTGCGCATGCCGGGCTTCGGCCTCGACGGGCCGTGGCGGGACAACCCGGCGTTCGCCTACGTCATCGAGGCCGCCGCCGGGATCAGCTGGCTCACCGGCTATCCGGACCGCAACCCCAACGAGCCCTATTCGGTGGGCGACCCCAACGCCGGCATCCACGCACTCAACGGGCTGCTGCTGGCGCTGGAACATCGGCGCCGCACCGGCGAGGGGGTCCTGGTGGAGGCCGCGATGGTGGACGCCGCGCTCAACGTCGCGGCCGAACAGGTCATCGAGTACAGCGCCTACGGCGCGCTGCTGCAGCGTTCGGGCAACCGCGGGCCGGTCGCGGCGCCGCAGAACCTGTACCGCAGCAACGACATCGACGAATTCGGCCGTCCCGACAGCTGGGTCGCGATCGCGGTGACCACTGATGCGCAGTGGATTTCCCTGTGCGACGCCGTCGGCGCCGCCGACTGGGCAGCCGACGCTGCGCTGGGCGCCGCCGAGGGCCGTCGCGCCGCACACGACCGCATCGACGAACGGCTCTCGCAGTGGTGCGCCCAACGCAGCGCCGACGACATCGTCGAATCCCTCTGGGCGGCAGGCGTTCCGGTGGCCAAGGTGATGCAACCGCACCGGCAGACCGAACTGCCGCAGCTCGCCCACCGCGGCTTCTTCGAAGACGTCGCACATCCCGTGAACCCGCCGACGCCGCACAGCACGCTGCCGTTCCGCCTGGCGACCGGGTCGCACCGCTTCCACCGCGACCCGGCGCCGATGCTCGGCCAGCACACCGAGGAACTACTTGCCGAACTCGGGCTCACCGCCGACGAGATCGCCCAACTCGCCGCGGACAAGGTGATCGGCCACACCGTGTGAATGGTTGACTGACGACATGGCCATCGGTCCGTCCGACATCCTGCTCGCCGGGCGCGTCGCCGTCGTCACCGGCGGTGGCACCGGCATCGGTCTCGGTATCGCCGCGGGGCTCGCCGCCTTCGGCGCCCGGGTGGCGATCTGGGAGCGAGACCCCGAGAGCTGCTCGGCCGCAGCCGACTCCGTGGGCGGGCTCGGCATCGTCACCGACGTCCGCGACAGCGGTCAGGTGTCGGCGGCGCTCGACCGCACCGTCGACGAGCTCGGCACCGTGACCATCCTGGTCAACAACGCCGGGGGCACCTTCTCCTCACCGCTGCTGGAGACGAGCGAGAACGGCTGGGACGCACTGTACAAGGCCAATCTGCGACACGTCCTGCTGTGCACCCAGCAGGTCGCCAAGCAGATGGTGGCCGCCGGTGCCGGGGGCAGTGTGATCACCGTGACGTCCATCGAAGGGGTAAGGGCCGCACCGGGTTACGCCGCGTACGCGGCGGCCAAGGCCGGCGTCATCAACTACACGCAGACGGCGGCGTTCGAACTGGCACCGCACGGGATCCGCGTGAACGCGCTGGCGCCCGACGTCATCGTCACCGAGGGGCTCCTGGCGCTGTCACCGGCGGGTCTGCCCGCCGGCATCGGGGATGCGATACCGATGGGGCGCCCCGGCACCGTCGACGAGATGGCGGGTGCCGCAGTCTTTCTTGCGTCCGATCTGGCGAGCTACATCACCGGCCAGACGTTGCACGTCGACGGCGGGACGCACGCCGCGGGCGGCTGGTACCGGCACCCGGGCACGGGTGCGGCGACGCTGGGACCGGGTTAACGAGGCCGGTCGAGGCCCGGTTCGCCGAGCCGGGAGCGGATCGCCGCCCACGGATCGGCGTACTTGCCAGGAGCGTTGCGGTAGGCGGACTGGCGGGCGACGAACAGCCGCGCCAGCGGTGCGAGCAACCGCATCGGGTAGCGCAGCAGACCCGCCTGGCGGCTCATCTCGGCCAGCATGTCGGGCCACGAATGATGCTGGAACTGCAGGGCTTCCTGTGCCCGCGTGGTGTCCATCCAGTCGGTGATGAACCACGCGTCGTCGCGGTCGGGATCACCGGGGCGCCCCGGCGGCAGCGCGCCGGCCATGCCGCGGGCGGCGGCCAGCGCGGGCCCGACCTCGCCCTGGCGGATCCTGTGGGTGTCGTCGCCGGCGATGAGCAGGATCTCGCCGACGACGTCGGCGGTGGTGGCCGCGGCGAACGCCCACGCGACGTCACGCACGTCGATGCTGTGCAGACGGCCGTCGGTGGGCAGGGCGCTCTCGAAGAACAAGGCGTCGGTGGTGAAGGGCATGGCCTTCGGATCCGTGCTGAGCACACCGCCGAGGCGCAGCACCACCCACTCGAGGCTCGACGCCCGCACGATCTCCTCGGCCTCGAGTTTGTGCCCCCCGTACAGATCGGTCGGATGGGGCGGGGTGTCCGTGGTCACCAGCTCGGTGTGGTGGTGGGGATTGCGCGAGCCGTACACCGCGTTGCTCGACGCCTGTACGAATCGGGGCGGAACGGGCAGCGCCTCGGCCGCGCGCACGAGCGTCGCGGTGGCGTCCACGTTCACCTTGCGGGCCAACGCGGCATTGCGGTAGATCGGCGGCGGGATCACCGCGGCGAGGTGGATGATCGCCGCAGGTGCGACCTCGGCGAGGAGCTGGTCGACCTGAGCGGCGTCGGTGAGATCCGCCCAGCGCGCCTGCACACCGTCCGGCAGCGTGGCCGCGGCCTTGCGATTGGCCTCGGTCTGCAGGTCCGTTGCCACCACCGGCCGGCCGAGTTCGGCGAGACGTCGCACTGTTTGCGAACCGACCAGCCCAAAACCCCCGGTGACGAGCACCGCATCTGACATTGTTCTCCTAGGATCCGGCGAACGCGATTATGGAGCTCTCGTTTAGCGAGAGTAACGTATCCGCCGATCTGCAACGGAGCAGCCAGCAGGGGGAACCGATGAGCGATGAGGACAACGGCGAGGACAAGCGGGTGCCCCCGGACCGGCCGGAGGTCGCGAAGTGGGACCCGGAGTTCACCGCGACGATTGCCAAGACGGCCGGGGCCGCGATCAGGCGGTACTTCCGCTCGGAGGTCCGCGGACTCGAGGCCATACCGTCCGCCGGCGGCGCCCTCGTCGTCGCGAACCACTCGGGCGGCATGCTCACCCCGGACGTCCTCATCTTCGCCCCGGCTTTCTACAAGCGGTTCGGCTACGACCGGCCGGTGTACACGCTGGCGCACTACGGTGTGTTCGTCCCGCCCCTGGGCAGTCTGCTGCGGCGGGCCGGCGTGATCGAGGCCAGCCGCGAGAACGCCGGTAAGGCGCTGCGCTCCGGGGCGGTGGTGCTGGTCTTCCCCGGTGGCGATTACGACTCGTACCGACCGACGTTCGCGGAGAACAAGATCGACTTCGCAGGCCGTAAGGGCTACGTCCGCACCGCGATCGAATCCGGGGTGCCCATCGTGCCGATGGTGTCGATCGGGGGCCAGGAGACGCAGCTGTTCCTCGCCCGCGGTGACTCCCTCGCCAGGCGGATCGGCCTCAAGCGGGCCCGCATGGAGATCCTCCCGGTGAGTTTCGGCTTCCCGTTCGGTCTTTCACTGATCGTCCCCCCCAACCTGCCGCTACCGTCGAAAGTCGTGACCAGAGTGCTGGAACCGATCGACGTCACCGCCCAGTTCGGTGACGATCCGGACGTGAACGAAGTCGACTTGCACGTACGCACCGTCATGCAGAAGGCGCTCGACGAGCTTGCGCGCGAACGTCGCTTCCCGGTGCTGGGGTGAGCCCGGTGTTCGGCGAGGCCGCCGCCAGAGTCGCCGCGAGTGCGGGGTTGGTGCAGACGCTGTGGCGGGCCCGGCTCATCGCCCCCATGCGCCCGGACCGCTATCTGCGGATGGGCGGGGCCGTGCGCCGGGTGGGGATGACGGCGACCGTCGGCTTCGCCACGGCCGCGCAGCGCTGCCCCGACCGGCCCGGGCTGGTCGACGAACGCGGGACGTTGACCTTCAAGCAACTCGACGACGATTCGGATGCACTCGCCGCGGCGCTCCAGCAGCTGCCCGGCGGCACCCCGGGCACGGTGGCCATCATGTGCCGCAATCACCGGGGGTTCGTGGAAGCCCTGTTGGCCGCGAACCGCATCGGCGCCGACGCCCTGCTGCTGAACACCTCGTTCGCCGGGCCCGCCCTGGCCGAGGTCACCGAGCGCGAGGGCGCCGACGTCGTGATCTACGACGAGGAGTTCAGCGAGACCGTCGAGCGCGCGCTGGCCGGTCTGCCCGACGCGGTGCGCATCGTCGCCTGGACCGACGAGCCCGGCGGTGCCGAGCTGACCGTCGACGGACTGATCGACGCGCACCGGGGGCAGCGGCCGCGTCCCGCCGAGCGCAGCAGCGAGACCATCCTGCTGACCTCCGGCACCACCGGAACTCCGAAGGGCGCCAAGCGATCCGCGGGCAGCGGCGGCGCCGGTGACCTCAAGGCGGTGCTGGACCGCACGCCGTGGCGCGCTGAGGAGACCACCGTCATCGTCGCACCGATGTTCCACGCCTGGGGTTTCTCGCAGTTGTTGTTCGCCGGGTTGCTGGCCTGCACGATCGTGACGCGACGCCGGTTCGACCCGGAGGCCACCCTGGCACTGGTCGACGAGCACCGGGCCACCGGCCTGGTGGTGGTGCCCGTGATGTTCGACCGGATCATGGATCTGCCCGACGAGGTGCGTGCCCGCTACAGCGGCCGCTCCCTGCGGTTCGCCACCGCATCCGGTTCGCGGATGCGTCCCGACGTGGTCACCGCGTTCATGGACCAGTTCGGCGACGTCATCTACAACAACTACAACGCCACCGAGGCCGGCATGATCGCCACCGCGACACCGGCCGACCTGCGGGCGGCACCCGACACCGCGGGCACGCCGGCCGACGGCACCGAGATCCGCATCTTCGACCCCGACTTCCGCGAGTTGCCCGCCGGGGAGACCGGCAGCATCTTCGTGCGCAGCGGGACGCTTTTCGACGGGTACACCTCGGGTGCGACGAAGGACTTCCACGCCGGCTTCATGGCCTCCGGGGACGTGGGTTACCTCGACGAGGCCGGCCGGTTGTTCGTCGTCGGCCGCGACGACGAGATGATCGTCTCCGGCGGTGAGAACGTCTATCCCATCGAGGTCGAGAAGACCCTGGCTGCACATCCCGCGGTGGCCGAGGCGACGGTCCTCGGGGTGGACGACGAGCAGTACGGCCAGCGGCTCGCGGCGTTCGTGGTCGCCGCGGACGGGGCGTCGGTCACCGCCGAGGAGCTCAAGGAACACGTGCGCGGAAATCTCGCCAACTACAAAGTGCCACGCGAGATCCGGATACTCGACGAACTACCGCGGGGCGGCACCGGCAAGGTGCTGCGCAACGAACTGCTGGCCCAGCTGGATTAGCGGACGACCGCGGTCGCAGGCGCCATCGCGGTGTCCACCGGGCGGAGCTCGCCGGGCAGCCCGGCCGCGCGGCGGATCTCGGCCAGTCCGTGCAGCATCGCGTCCGTCGCTTCGTGGACGTCGTCGAACGTCTCGTCGTCCGAGAGCACCGAGATGTCGACCTGGTCGACGTAACTCCACACCGTCATGTTGAAAGCGCTTGCCGCCGAGAGGACCCCGACGGAGTAGATCTCGGTGACATCGGCGCCGCCGATGTGTCCGCGCTCGCGGGGACCGGGCACACTCGACACCGCGACGTTCATGATGCGGTTGTGCGCGGCGTGTTGGGACTGCCAGCGAAACGCCGTCGGCGCGACCGGAGGAGGCAGGTACTCCATCATCCTGCCTTGCAGCTGCGGCCCCATCAGATCGTGAACTTCCTTGGCGCGCTTGGTGGCCAGCGCGGTCAGCCGGACCCGGCGCAGCGGATCGTCGATGTGGACGGCCAGCGACACCGCCAGGCCGCTGATCTCGTTACCGGTCACCCGGTCGGGGGAGCGGTCGGTGGCGACCGGCACCGACGCCAGCAGTGGCCGGTCGGCGCGTCCGTCGTAGCGCAGCAGCAGTTCCCGCAGCCCACCGGCGGCGACCGCCAGCACCAGGTCGTTGAACGTCACGCCGAGGTGTTTCGCGGTCTCCTTGATATCCGCCAGCGCCACCGGAGCCGTCGCGAAGGTGCGCCCCGGCGACACCACGTGGTTGAGGAAGGTCGGCGGCGTCCGGAACATCTTCGCCATCTCGTCGGCGCCGCGCTGGTCACGCGTGCGCCGTCGCACCCGGACCGCACCGCGTACCGCCTCGCCGACCAGGCCGGGGAACTCCGCCGCCTTCTGGAGGTGGTCGCGGCCGGCCTCGGCGAGCAGCTGGGAACGCGAGGGCGATTCGCAGGTCGTGTAGTCGTCGCGTTCGTCGGATGCGCCGCCGGCCAGATCCATCAGGCGCGCGAGCAGATTAGCCGAGGCGACGCCGTCGGCCAGCGTGTGGTGCACCTTGCCGATCAGCGCGTACCGGTTGTCCGCCATCCCCTCGGCGAAGTAGAACTCCCACAGCGGCCGGCTGCGGTCCAGCGGGGTGCTGGCGATGCGGCCGATGACCTCGTCGAGTTCGCGGCGGCCACCGGGGGAAGGCACCGTCACCGTGCGCACGTGGTAGTCGAGATCGATGTCGCAGTTCTCCAGCCACATCGGGTGGTGGAAGCGCAACGGGATGTCGATCAGCCGGTAGCGCAGCGGCTCGAGCAGGTGCAGCCGGCGGGCGATGGTGCGCCGAAAGTCCGCGAAGCAGTACGGACTGTCGTGGGTGGCGTCGTAGGCGGTGGCGTCGATGATCGCCACCTTGAGGGTGTGGGTGTGCAGGTTGGGTGTCTCGCTGTACAGCAGCATGGCGTCCATGCCGTTGAGTCGCTTCACGCCCCACCTCGATCCTCGCCGCCCGTAGAGCAGGTATCCCCGCGATCGCCGGACTTCATGCAACCACCCGGGCCGGTCGCGGCGGCGGGTTTCGCTGGAATGGTTCGGATGCGGCGCAACGCGAACCGGGGACCCCACCCGCGGTGAGGTCCCCGGTCGGCGCGCGGTGGTTACTTCAGGCAGCTGCCGCCGTCGACGGGCAGCGTGACGCCGGTGATGTAACGGGCCTCGTCGGAGGCGAGGAACAGCACCGCGTTGGCGATGTCCTCCGGCTCGACCCAGCCGATCGGCAGGGTGTGCATGAGCTGTCCGACGACCTTCATGTCGTCGGGGCCCGGGTTCTCCAGATCGGGGCGGAACAGCTTCATGGTGCCGTCGTTCATGAACAGCGGTGTGTTGACGTTGGTCGGGTGCACGGAGTTCACGCGGATGTTCTGCGCCCCGAGTTCGACGGCGAAGGTCCGCATCAGGCCCACCACACCGTGTTTGGCCGCGACGTAGTGCCCGGTGTGCGGATAGGCCTTTAGGCCGCCGACCGAGCTGGTGAGGATGATCGAGCCACCGCGTCCGCCGGCGAGGATATGTGGGACACCGGCTTTCACGGTCTTCCAGACGCCACCGAGGTTGACGTCGATCATGTCCTCCCAGTCGCCTTCGCTGGTCTTGTCGAGGGTCTCACCGCCGTTGCCGATGCCGGCGTTGGCGACGATGATGTCGAGCCGGCCCAGCTGTTCGACGCCGGCGTCGACCGCCGCCTTGAGCGCATCGAAGTCGCGGGTGTCGACCTCGGCGGTGTAGATGCGCCGATCGAGGTTCTTGACCATGTCCGCGGTCTCCGCCAGGTCCTCGGGCGTCGACAGCGGGATCCGGACACTGTCGATCTGCTTGCAGATGTCGACGGCGATGATGTCGGCGCCTTCCTGCGCCAGCCGCACCGCGTGTGCGCGGCCCTGTCCGCGGGCCGCGCCGGTGATGAATGCGACTTTGCCCTCTACGCGTCCTGCCATCGGTTCCTCGATTCTCGTTCGTCATTGCGCCGGAGTGCTGGGCACCTGCTCAGCACCTTCTCACCGGCACCCGATTGTGTCAACGGCACACTCATATCGGGCAATTTCTACTATCCGCTTAGTAGAACGGCATTTCCGGAGAATGTGGGCGCACTACGGGACGCCGAAAGAGGCGACCTGGAGGCCGCCGGAGGAGAGGGTCGGTCAGACCCGGGCGAAACCGTGTGCGACGAAGTCCCAGACCTCGTCGGCGGTGATCGGGTGGACGGAGCCGTCGTCGGCGCCGCCGCTGGACTGGGCCACGAACATGACCGTCTGCATCGTCATCGCGGCCATCCGCTTCGGGTTGATGCCCTCACGCAACTGGCCGGCGGCGCTCGCCTCTTCCATCAGCTCCGTGAGCAGCACGAGCAGCGGTGCGTGGGCGACCTTCACCTCGGCGGGGTGCGACACCAGCAGGCGCGGGGCGAAGTCGGTGAACAGCGGCCGTTTGGCGGCGGGGTCGGGCCGCGACGTCTCGAACAGCAGCTGGATGGCGACTTTGAGGCGCTCGACCGGATCGGTGTGGCTGGCGGTGGCGGCGCGGATCTGGTCGGCCGACCGGCTCAGCGCATCTTCGAAGAGCGCGAGGAGCAGTTCGTGCTTACCGTCGAACTGCAGGTAGAAGCTGCGAAGCGACTGACGCGACCGGTCGACCACCTCTTGCACGGTGAAATCCGTGCTGCCCTTCTCGATGATGATCGCCTGTGCGGCGTCGAGGAAGCGCTGGACGCGCTGCGCGGCGCGCAGTTTGGCCGTCTTGATCGACCGCTCGACGGCCCGCTGCTTCCAAGCCGGCTCTTCGCTGGGAGTGCTCACTGGCAGCTCGGAGCCTGGCCGGGTCGGGAGAACATGAATGAACTGTACCGGAGAACGCCTGGGCATTGTGGTCCGAGCCCCCCTCGCGGCCAACGTGTCGGAGATTGTGCCTTTCTCATGGCGAGAATAGTATTCTCAGATTGGGCGTTAGAGAAGCGTTTCCCCAGAGAGCGAACCCGGGAGTGCCGTGCAGCTGACTTTCGACGCCGACGTCGAAGCTTTCCGCGCCGAGTTCGTCGCCTTTCTCGAGGCCCATCAACCCGCAGAGGCCGACGCCGTGGAGCGGCCGCGCTCGTCGGCCGACCTCCCCGACTGGGCCCGTCGCTGGCAGCGACTGTTGTTCGACAACGGGTGGCTGCTGCCCGGGCACCCGCCGGAGTTCGGCGGCCGCAACGCCACGATTCTGCAGCAGTACGCCTACCAACTCGAATTGTCGCGGCGCCGGATCTATCACAGCTTCAACCCGCAGGGGGTCGGGATCATCGCGGCCTCGCTGATCTCGTTCGGCACCTCCGAACAGCAGCGGAAGTGGGCGGTGCCGATCCTGCGCGCCGAGATGACCGCGGCCCTCGGCATGAGCGAACCGGGCGCCGGTTCCGACCTCGCGTCGCTGCGCACCCGGGCCGTGCGTTCCGATTCCGGGACGTATGTCGTCAACGGGCAGAAGGTGTGGACGTCGGGGGCGAACGAGGCGGACGTGATCCTGACGTTCGTGCGGACCGATCCGGCTGCGGCCAAGCACCGCGGGATCAGCGTGCTGCTGATCCCCACCGATTCGCCGGGTGTCGTCCGGCGGCCGTTCGCCTCGATATGTGACGCCGGGGAACTGGACTTCAACGAGGTCTTCTTCAACGACGTCGAGGTACCCGCGGAGAACCTCGTCGGCGCCGAGAACGACGGCTGGCGGGTGGCCAACGGTTCGCTCGGCCACGAGCGCACGATGCTGTGGCTGAGCTACGCCGACCGCCTGCAGGACCTCATCGACGACTTCCCCGCTCACACCGCAGTCGACCGGGACCGCTACGCCACCATGGTCATGGACTCGATGGCGCTGCGGCTGCTCGGCTCGGTCGCGCTCGCCCGGGCGGCCAGGGGAGTGGAGGACGCCGGCGCGCTGTCGGTGCTCAAACTCCTCGGCTCCGAAACCGGGCAGCGAGCCACCGAACACGCCCTGGAAGCGGTCGGGGCGGACGGTTTTGCCCACCCCGCCACGGTCGGGCCGTGGACGCCGCTGAACCTCGACGCCTATTCGTGCGGCTGGTTCGAGCGGTACACCCGCAGCTTCGCCGGCACCATCGCCGGCGGGACATCGGAGATCCAGCGCAACATCATCGCCCAGCGGCTGCTCGGGCTGCCCAGGAACTAGAGGAGAGACGTGTACATCGACTACGAGGTCAGCGACCGGATCGCGACCATCTCGTTGAACCGGCCCGACGTGGCCAACGCGCAGAACACCGAGCTCCTCGACGAACTCGACGCGGCGTGGACGCGGGCCGCCGAGGATCCCGAGGTGGTGGTGATCGTGTTGCGCGCCAACGGGAAACACTTCTCGGCCGGCCACGACCTGCGCGGTGGCGGCCCGGTGCCCGACAAGATCACCCTCGAGTTCATCATCGCCCACGAATCCAAGCGCTACCTCGAGTACACGCTGCGGTGGCGCAACGTGCCGAAGCCGTCGATCGCGGCGGTGCAGGGCCGCTGCATCTCCGGTGGGCTGATGCTGTGCTGGCCGTGCGATCTGATCCTGGCCGCCGACGACGCGCTGTTCTCCGACCCCGTCGCGCTGATGGGGATCGGTGGCGTCGAATACCACGGGCACACGTGGGAATTGGGGCCGCGTAAGGCGAAGGAGATCCTGTTCACCGGCCGGCCGCTGACCGCGGAGGAGGCCGAACGCACCGGCATGGTCAACCGCGTGGTGCCGCGCGACGACCTCGACGCCGAAACCCGTGCGCTGGCCGAGCAGATCGCGACGATGCCGCCGTTCGCGCTGCGGCAGGCCAAACGCGCGGTCAACCAGACCCTCGACGTGCAGGGCTTCTACGCGGCGATCCAGTCGGTGTTCGACATTCACCAGACCGGGCACGGCAACGCGCTGAGCGTGGGCGGGTGGCCGGTGCTGGTCGACCTCGACCAGATGAAGAGCACCGTCAAGTAGGGGTCACCCCGTTTGCGCGAGCGTGCGTGTCTGCACACGACGCACCGGGCCTTGCGCAGCAGTTCGCGCACGCTCACGCGGCGCGAGCGTGCCGAAGTTGCTGATCGATGCGCGCCACGAGCTCCCAGGCGCGATGCCGGACGTCGTCGAACACGATGGGGATGACCACCCAGCCGACATCCATCAGCGCGGCCTGTCGCCGGCGATCCGCGCGCATGGCGTCGGGGCTGCTGTGCCAGTCGAGCCCGTCGTACTCGACGGCGACGCGCTGGTCCGGCCAGGCGAAGTCGAGTCGCCGCAGCTCGCCGTTGCCGTCGATGATCTCGAACTGCAACTCCGGTAGCGGCAGACCGCCGTCGATCATGACGAGGCGGGCTTCGCTCTCCATCGGCGATTCGGCCCGCGGGTCGGCCAGTGGCAGCAGGTCACGGACCGCGACGATCCCGCGGCGTCCGGCCTGTTCGATTGCGGCGCGCCACAATTGGCCGCGGCTGACGGTGCCGCTCCGCAACGCGGCGTCGAGTGTGGCGAGTGCGCGCGGACGACGCAGGCTGCGCGCCACTTCCACCGCCGTCCACGCCGGCGTGGTCGCCCACCGGTCAGCGGCCGACACAAGCGGCGCGCCGTCACGCCGATGGACGACCAATCCGTCGACGGGGCGCAGTTGGTGTCGATGCGGATTGAGGACATGCAGCTCGCTGGGCTCTTCGGTGTCGAAGCCGAAGATCGCCGCGGCGGTCGCCAGGCACACCGCGACGGTGGTGCCGCAGGACAGGTCGAGACCCCGCAGTCGCAACTCGTCGGTGGGTTCGCCGAGGCAGTACACGCCGTGCCAAATGCGTTCGACGAGCTTGCGCTTGACGACTGCCTCGAACTCGTAACGCGATGTGACGGCGAGGATCTGACCGCTCGTCGCGACACCGCCCTGCTGATCGAAGAGCTGCTGCACTGTCGGGTCCATGGCGGCCATCGTCGGCCGGGGCGGGCGTCACGGAAACCACCAATCGCTCGTCCTGGGGATGAACGAGCGGCTGTGCACAATCGCGGTGCCGCGAGCGTGCGCAAACTGCTGCGCGAACGGCGGCGTGTCGTGTGCAGACACGCACGCTCGCGCAAACGGGGTGACCGCTACAGGTTCGCGAGCCGGGGCGCCGAGCCCCGCGCCCGCAGCCCTGCTCCCGCCCTGCGGGCGAGTTCCCTTGAGCTGCCGAGCAATCCGTCCAGCACCAGCGCCCGCTTCACGTGGACGTGCAAGTCGTGCTCGGCGGTGAACCCGATTCCGGCGAGTACCTGCTGGCAGTTCCTGGCCGCCGTCAGCGCCGCCTTGCCCGCGGCGGCCTTGGCCAGCAGCGCGGTGAGGTCGGGGTTGTCCGACCCGGGCAGGGTCAGCGTCGCCTCGGCGCCCTCGATGGCCACCAGCGTCTCGGCCAGCCGGTGGCGCACCGCCTGGAACTGCGCGATCGGCCGGCCGAACTGCACCCGGTCCTGCGCATGCCGGCACGCCAGCGTCAGCATCGCCCGCGCCGAGCCGACCAGCCACCAGCCGACCGCCACGCGGGCCTCGGCCACGCGGATCGGATAGCCCTCCTCCTCGCGGCGCAGCGGCAGCCCGCCGAGTGTCGGGTCGACGCTCTCGGCGCTGATCCGGTCCCACACCACCCACTGGTTGCCGGCGTACGGCAGCGGCAGTTCGACGGTGTCGCCGATCGTGTTGCCCGTCGCGTGCAACACCACGTCGACGAGAACCGAGGCGTGCGAACCGGTTTCACCGAGCAGCCGGAAAACCAGCGGCACTGCGGCGTCCGGCATGTCGGCCAGCATCTCGGCCCAGCCGAGTTCGGTGAGCGCGGCGTCGAGCTCGGGGCCCGACGCCGACAGCATGGTCTTGCGCAGCGACGCTTCGAGCATGTCGAGTGACTGCCGGTCCACGATCACTCCTTCCCGAGGTCGAGCAGGCGGCGGGCGATGATGTTGCGCTGTACCTCGGCGGTGCCACCGTAGATGGTGGCTGCCCGCGAGTACAGGTATTCTGTGCGCCACTCGGTGTCGTCGAGTTCGATCGCCCCGGGCAGCAGATCGCGTGCGGTGTCGTAGAGCAGCTGTTCGGCGCCGGCCAGCAGTACCTTGTCGATCGACGTGTCCGGTCCCAGTTTGTGGCCCTCGGCCAGCCGGTGCTGGGTGGCCCGCGACCGGCAGCGCAGTGTGTGCAGGGCGAGGTACACGTCGCCCATGTCGACGTCGACCGCCTGGCCGATGCCCTTGACCTCCCCGATCAGCGCGTCGAACCGCGAGTACAGGTAGGCGATGCGCTGCCAGAAGCACGTCGAGCGTTCGTAGGGCAGCAGATCCATCGCCAGCCGCCACCCGTCGCCGGGCTTGCCCAGCATGCGATCGGCGCCGACCACCACATCGTCGAAATACACCTCGCAGAACTCGTCGACGCCGTGCATGGTGTGCAGCGGCCGCACCGTTATCCCGGGGGTGTCCAGGTCGACGAAGAACGCGGTGATGGCCTCGTGGGCAGGGGTGTCCGGTCCGCCGGTGCGGGTGAGCAGGATGCAGCGGTGCGAGAACTGGGCGAAACTGGTCCACACCTTCTGGCCATTGATCGCCCAGTCGTCGCCGCGCTGGACCGCCCTTGTCGTCAGCGAGGCCAGGTCGCTGCCCGCGCTGGGTTCCGAAAACCCTTGGCACCACTGCTCTTCGCCGCTGAGCAGTTTCGGCACCATCTCGGCGGCCAGTTCGTCGGACGCGTAGTCGATCATGGTCGGAGCGAGGACCTCGAGCATGGAGTACGGTCCCGGCTCGGCCAGCCGGCGGCCCACCACCTCTTCGCCGACGATCGCCCGCAGGATCGCCGGACCACCCAGTCCACCGGCGCGCTCGGGCCAGCCGTAGCGCATCCAGTCGGCGTCGTAGAGCGCGCGCTGCACCCGGGCGAACTGACGCAGGTGGCCCTGCAGGGAGTGGTCGTCCGGCGGGGTGAGGTCGTTTTCGTCCAGCCAGCCGCGCAGCGCCGTGCGGAATGCGGCCGGATCCGTCAGGTCGGTCATCCCGCCTCGGGCCTTCCTATCGCGTGGGGGCGGCCGGAGTCGTGGTCGCCGTTGCGCCGGATGAACGTCATGGCGCGGGTGCGTAACCGCCAGCCGTCGTCGGTGCGCACATAGGTGTCGTTGTAATAGCCGATGCGCATGTCGTGTTTCGAGTGCTCGATGAAGCACAGCGGCTGTGTGCCGGTGGCCTGGTCGGGGTTGTCGGGGTCGAGATTGACCAGCGACGTCCCGGTCATGAACAGCCCCTTGGGGGCGGCGTCGACGAGTTCGGGGAACCGGGCCAGCGTGTAGGTGGAGCCGAACGCGCTGTAGGTGCCGTCGGGGGTGAACACCGAGATCAGGCCGTCGATGTCGCCCTGGGTGATGGTGACGGCGTACTTCGCCAGCAATTGCTGGATCTCGACGAGGTCGGTGGTACGTGACTGGCTAGTTGACACTGTCATTCTTGAAGACCTTTCCGCCTTTCATGACGAAGTTCACGTTCCGGGTGACGGTGATGTCGGACAGCGGATCTCCCGGCACAGCGATGATGTCGGCGAGCAGTCCCTCGGCCAGCCGGCCGCGGTCGGTGACGTTGATCAGGTCCGCGGCCACCACCGTCGCCGCGCGCAGCACCGCGGCGGGCGGCATACCCCATTCGACGAGCGTGACCAGCTCATCGGCGTTGCGTCCGTGGGGGATTGCTGGGGCGTCGGTGCCGACCGCGATCTTCACCCCGGCCTCGTAGGCGGCCTTGATCGACGTCCGCGCCTTCGGGAACATCTCGGCCGCCTTGGCCTGCAACTCCGGTGGCGCCTTCGACACGTCCATGTACTCGGCCAGCCGCCGGGTCGTCACGAGGAACCGGTCGTTGTCCACCAGCATCTGGATCGCCTCGTCGTCCATCAGGAAGCCGTGTTCGATGCAGTCGATGCCGCAGGCGACGGCGTGTTTGACGGCTTCGGCGCCGTGGGTGTGCGCGGCTACCCGCAGCCCCCGCCGGTGCGCCTCGTCGACGATGGCCCGCAGCTCCTCGTCCGAATAGTGTTGCGCCCCGGCCTCTCCGGTCAACGACATCACGCCGCCGGATACGCAGACCTTGATCAGCTGGGCGCCGTGTTTGATTTGGTAGCGCACCGCTTTGCGGATCTCGTCGACGCCGTTGGCGATGCCCTCCTCGACCGTCAACTCGAGGGCGCCCGGCATGAACGCGGCGAACATCGTCGGGTCGAGGTGCCCGCCGGTGGGCGTGATCGCGTGGCCGGCCGGGACGATCCGTGGTCCGTCGATCCAGCCGGCGTCGATGGCCTTGCCGAGTGCGACGTCGAGCAGGTATCCGCCCGTCTTGACGAACAGGCCGAGGTTGCGCACGGTGGTGAACCCGGCGCGCAGGGTGCGGCGGGCATTGCCCACCGCGCGCAGCACGCGGGTGGGCGGATCGTCCTGCACCTGTGACAGACCCGGGTTCTCACCGCGGCCGCCCATCAGGAGGTTGACCTCCATGTCCATCAGCCCGGGCAGCAGGACGGCGTCACCGAGGTCGATCACCTCCGCATCGGCGGGCGCCTCCCCGCCGACGGACACGATCCGGTCGCCGTCGACGGTGACGACGCCGGGGCGGACGATCTCGCCGGCGTCGACGTCGACGTAGCCGGCGGCCTTCAGTGTCAGCATGTTCGCGCCGACACTACGGTTGTTGACGGATTTTCGGTGATATTCCTCAAGAACCGTAGTCTCGGCGATCGGTCACCCACCGTCAGACCACCGGCTCCTTGATCAGGCTGATGTAGGCCGCGCCGCTGTCGAGCACGCGCGGTTGCTTCCACACCTCGACGGGGAAGCTGACCATCACGATCGACTGACCCAGGTGCACAAGCGCCTTCGCGTCGTCGGGCATGCCCTTGAGCGGGAATCGCGCGTCGACGTAGACCATGATGTCCTCGAGTCGCGCCATGCCGGCGTCGTAGAGCTCCTGCATCTCCGCCATGGTCGAGTTGAGGCGCTTCTGGTAGCGCTCCTCCTCGGTGGGAAGGCACCAGTCGGCGAACCGTTCCAGATCGGCGAATTCTTCGGGCAGCTTAGACATTCGCGGACTCCTTCTCGCTCGCGGCGGCGTGTTCGCCATTCGAGGACACGTGCCCGTTCACCAGAGACGCCTTGTACCGGTCCACGTACTTGTGTGCCGTGTGGTGCAGGTGACGCAGCAGGATCTCCTGGTCGCACAACGGGAAGTCGAGTACGGCGCGGGTGCCGATCTGCGTCTGCGTGGCTTCCAGGGTGTTCGCGTCCTGGAACGCGTACTCCTTGAACGTCACCGCGGCCAGTTCCTGAGAGAGCCGTTCGCGCAGGTTCTTCGGTGGTACGAAGTACAGATCGGCCTCGAAGATGTGGGTGTCCACACCGGTCGGCCAGTAGTTGTACGTCAGATACCAGCCCGGCACCCAGAACAGCAGGGTGAAGTTCGGGAAGAACTCGAACGAGTCCTGGCCCCAGGTCTTGTGGCGTCCGGGGTTGATGGCCGGCGGCAGCTCGTCGGGCAGGATGCCCTTGATGTCCGGTCGGTCCCAGGGTCCGAACAGGCCGCTGTGCAGGATCCGCTCGATGGGCTTGACCATCTTCAGGTCCTTCGGCGGGCTCATGCCGCCCCAGGACGAGATCATCGAGTGGTCGCCCTTGATGTCGTAGTGCAGCGCCTCGAAGCCGAACTTGGCCAGCTTCTCGGCCTCCTCCTTCTCCGCCTGCTTCATGTGCAGGATCGGTGCGTGGTAGAACTCGACGAACGCGTCGATGAACAGCTTCCAGTTCGACCTGACCTCGGAGCGATAGCTGTAGTGCTCGGTCATCTCGTGGAACGGGTAGCCCTTGAGGCCCTGGCCGAATTCGCCCAGGTACTCCTCGAGCGAGACCGCGTCGTCGTCGAAGTTGACGAAGATGAAGCCCTCCCACACCTCGCAGCGGACCGGCTTGAGCGGGTAGTCCTGCTTGTCGAGGTCGAAGAACTCCTGCTCCTGCTGCACGAACGTCAGGTCACCCTTGAGGTTGTAGCGCCAGGCGTGGTACTTGCAGACGAACTGACGGCAGCTCCCGGAGACCTCTTCGCCGGGGTAGTCGCTCCACACCAGCTTGTTACCGCGGTGGCGGCACAGGTTGTAGAACGCGCGGACCTGCTCACCGTCGTTGACGATGACGATGGATGTGCCCGCGCCGACGGACGGCATCTCGCGGGTGAAGTAGCTGCCCTTCTTCGGCGTCTGCTCCACGCGGCCGACCTTGAGCCAGGTCTTCCGGAAGATCGCCTGCTGTTCGAGCAGCCAGTGCTCGGGGTTGATCGAGTCCTCGTAGTTGACCGGCGCCGTGCCGAGTTCCGGCCAGTTCTCGGTCCAGCTACCGGCGGCCGGCTTCGGAAAATGTGCCACGGTTCGTTACCCCTCCTGGTCGGGTTCTACGCCGAATGTGTTGATGGCCATGGCGAGTGCGCCATAGCAGCCGATGGTGAAGACGAGATCCATGCGTTGGCGCTCGTCGAGATGGGCGCTGAGTTCGGCCCACGTCTGATCGGAGATGTTCGCCTTCTCCTGCAGCTGGTCCACCGCGTCGAGGACCGCCTGATCGAGTTCGTCGGTGCCCTGTCCGCGGGCGGCGCCCTCGATGGCCGCATCGCTCAGCCCCACCTCGCGACCCATCGAGACGTGATGGCGCCACTCGTACTCCGAGCCCAGTAGGTGCGCGACGCGCAGGATCGCCAGCTCGCGCATCCGGGCCGGCAGCGTCGACCGGAACAGCAGGTGGACGTTGAAGCGGAGGAACGACCGGGTCAGGTGGGGGTGCCGGGCGAGCGTGGCCAGCAGGTTTCCCGCCGCCTCCGGGTTGAGTCGCTCCTCGGGAAGCATCACCGACAGCGCGCGCCGGACGTCGTCGTCCCACTGTTCCGCCGGCAACGGGGCCAGGCGCACGGGCGTCTCCTCTCGCAGGTGAGAATCAGGTTCTCATTTCTGCCTAACAGATTTCCACACGAGGCGCACGATGGTCAATAGAACGGCGCACCGCTGTCCCCTGAACGAAACGTCGGCATACGGCGCAGACTGCGGCGATCGTTCCACGACGTTGATTCTCCTGCAGTGAGAAGATAGTTTCCTGGGCAGGAGAACTGCTCGAACACGGAACCCCGCCCAACCGGAAGGACACCGCCGTGAAGCACGACGACATGATTCTGATCAGCGTGGACGATCACATCATCGAGCCGCCGGGCATGTTCAAGAACCATCTGCCCGAGAAGTACGTCAACGATGCGCCCCGCCTCGTGCACAACCCGGACGGCTCCGACACCTGGCAGTTCCGCGACACCGTCATCCCCAACGTCGCGCTGAACGCGGTCGCCGGCCGACCGAAGGAGGAGTACGGCCTCGAGCCGCAGGGTCTCGACGAGATCCGCAAGGGGTGCTACGACCCCAACGAACGGGTCAAGGACATGAACGCCGGCGGCGTGCTCGCCACGATGAACTTCCCGTCGTTCCCCGGCTTCGCGGCCCGCCTGTTCGCCACCGAGGACCCCGACTTCTCACTGGCCCTGGTCCAGGCCTACAACGACTGGCACATCGACGAGTGGTGCGGCAGCAATCCGGGCCGGTTCATCCCGATGGCGATCCCGGCGATTTGGGACCCCGAACTGTGCGCGAAGGAGATCCGGCGGGTGTCGGAGAAGGGCGTGCACTCGCTGACGTTCACCGAGAACCCATCGACCCTGGGCTACCCGTCCTTCCACGACCTGGACCACTGGAAGCCGATGTGGGACGCCCTCGTCGACACCGAGACGATCATGAACGTGCACATCGGCTCGTCGGGCAAGCTCGCGATCACCGCACCGGACGCCCCGATGGACGTGATGATCACGCTGCAGCCGATGAACATCGTGCAGGCCGCGGCCGACCTCCTGTGGTCCGCGCCGATCAAGGCCTACCCGGACCTGAAGATCGCGCTGAGTGAGGGTGGCACCGGGTGGATTCCGTACTTCCTCGACCGGGTGGACCGCACCTACGAGATGCACTCGACGTGGACGCACCAGAACTTCGGCGACAAATTGCCCTCCGAGGTGTTCCGGGAGCACTTCCTGACCTGCTTCATCTCCGACCCGGTCGGCGTGAAGAACCGGCACATGATCGGCATCGACAACATCTGCTGGGAGATGGACTATCCGCACAGCGACTCGATGTGGCCCGGTGCGCCGGAGGAGCTGATGGCCGTCTTCGAGACCTACGAGGTCTCCGACGAGGAGATCAACAAGATCACCCACGAGAACGCGATGCGCTGGTACCACTTCGAACCCTTCAAGCACATCCCGAAGGAACAGGCCACCGTCGGCGCGCTGCGCAAGTCCGCCGAGGGACACGACGTCTCGATCCGGGCCCTGAGCGCGCACAAGGACAGGAGCGGGTCCAGCTTCGCCGACTTCCAGGCCAACGCCAAGGCGGTCACCGGCGCCCGCGACTGACATGCGGGTGTGTTCACCGGTGCGGCGGCCGGACCGTCCGCACCGGTGTATTGCTGTGCGGCTATCGACGAAAGAGGAGAACCAAGTGTCGGGCGGTATGAATTTCGAGCTGACCGAGGACCAGCAGCTGATCTACAAATCGGTCAGCGAGCTCGCCGCGAGGTTCGACGACCAGTACTGGATGGAGAAGGACTCCAACCACGAGTTCCCCACCGAGTTCTACGACGCGATCGCCGGCGGCGGCTGGCTCGGCATGACGATTCCCGAGGAGTACGGCGGACACGGCCTCGGCATCACCGAGGCCACGCTGCTCGCCGAGGCGGTGGCGCGCTCCGGCGGCGGGATGAACGCGGCCAGTTCGATCCACATGTCGATCTTCGGGATGCACCCGGTGGTCAAACACGGTTCCGAGGACCTCAAGGCGCGCACGCTGCCCCGCATCGCCAGCGGTGATCTGCACGTGTGTTTCGGTGTCACGGAACCCGGTGCGGGGCTGGACACCTCACGCATCACCACATTCGCGAAGCGCGACGGTGACCATTACGTCGTCAACGGCCGCAAGGTGTGGATCTCCAAGGCGCTGGAGTCGGAGAAGATCCTGCTGCTCACCCGCACCACGCCGTACGACGAGGTGACGAAGAAGACCGACGGTATGACGCTGTTCATGACCGACCTCGACCGCGCCCACGTCGACATCCGCCCCATCCCGAAGATGGGCCGCAACGCGGTCAGTTCCAACGAACTGTTCATCGACGATCTGCGGATCCCGGTGGAGGACAGGGTCGGCGAGGAGGGAAAGGGCTTCTTCTACATCCTCGACGGGCTCAATCCCGAACGGATGCTCATCGCCGCCGAGGCGCTCGGCATCGGCCGGGTGGCGCTCGACAAGGCCGTCAAGTACGCCACGGACCGGCACGTCTTCGACCGTCCCATCGGGATGAACCAGGGCATCCAGTTCCCGCTGGCCGACTCGCTGGCGCGCCTGGATGCCGCGGAACTGATGCTGCGCAAGGCCACCTGGCTCTACGACAACGGCAAATCCTGTGGGCGCGAGGCCAATACGGCGAAATACCTGTGCGCGGACGCGGGTTTCACCGCGGCCGACCGCGCACTGCAGACCCACGGCGGCATGGGTTACGCCGAGGAGTACCACGTCGCGCGCTTCTTCCGCGAGGCCCGGCTGATGAAGATCGCCCCGGTCAGCCAGGAGATGATCCTCAACTTCCTCGGTTCCCACGTCCTCGGCCTTCCCAGGAGCTACTGACATGACCAACGGGTACTTCGACCTGACGGGGCGGGCCGCGATGGTCACCGGTGCGGGCGCGGGCGGCGGGATCGGCGCGGCCGTCGCCGCGGCACTGGCCCAGGCCGGGGCCGCGGTCCTGGTCACCGACATCGACGCCGATGCGGCGGCGGCCGTCGCCGAGCGCATCCGCACCGATGGCGGCAAGGCCGACTCGTGCGGGCTCGACGTCGCCGACCGCGGCGCCGCCGATGCCGCCGCCGCCCAGGCCGCCGGCCTCGGTGGCGGCGCACTGCACATCCTGGTCAACAACGCGGGCGTCACCGCACCGGCGATGTTCCCCAAACTGACCGAGGACGCGTTCCGGCTCACGTTCGACATCCACGTGATGGGGACCTTCCACTGCACGCAGGCGGCGTTGCCGTACCTGCCGACCGACGGCACCGGGCGCGTCATCAACGTGACGTCGGCGGCGGGGCTCACCGGAACACTCGGACAGGTCAACTATTCGGCGGCCAAGGCCGGCATCATCGGATTCACCAAATCGCTGGCCCGGGAACTGGCGACCAAGAACATCATGGTCAATGCCCTGGCGCCGCTGGCCGCGACGCCGATGACCGAGACGATCCGGACCAACGAGAAGTTCGCGGCCAACATGATGAACCGCATCCCGCTCAAACGCTGGGCCGGTCCCGAGGAGGTCGCCGGGGCGTTCGTGTTCATGGCGTCCGACGCCGCGTCGTATATCACCGGTCAGGTGCTGCCGGTGGATGGTGGCATGGTGATGTGATGCAACCAACGGCGGGCAGGAGCGCAGCGACCGGGGGATCGACAGAGGCGCCGCTGGCCGGCATCACCGTCGTGACGCTGGAACAGGCGGTGTCCGCACCGATGTGCACCCGGGTGCTCGCCGACTTCGGCGCCCGGGTGGTCAAGATCGAGAACCCCAGGGGCGGTGACTTCGCCCGTCACTACGACGACGTCGTCCTCGGCCAGGCCGCCCACTTCGTCTGGGTCAACCGGGGTAAGGAATCGCTGACACTCGACCTGAAAACCCCTGCGGGAGTGGAGGTGCTGCACCGGTTGCTCGAGGGCGCCGACGTGCTGGTGTCCAACCTCGCGCCCGGTGCGATGGCGCGCATGGGTTTGGGCGCGGCCGACCTGAAGACGCGACATCCGCACGTGATCCCCGTGGAGATCGACGGCTATGGCGCCGGCGGGCCGATCTCGCACAAGCGCGCCTACGACCTGCTGATCCAGGCCGAATCCGGGGCGTGCGCCGTCACCGGCTACCCCGATATGCCCGCGAAACCCGGCCCGCCCGTGGCTGACATCTCCACCGGCCTGTACGCCGCCCTGTCGGTGATGGCGCTGCTCTACGCGCGCAAGGGGCACGGGGGCGAGCCGGCCCCCGCCGTCGCGGTGAGCCTGTTCGACACCATGACCGACATCATGGGCTACCAGCTGACCTACACCCAGCACTCCGGCGTCGACCAGCAACCGCTCGGAATGAGCTCGCCGGCCGTGGCGCCGTACGGCGCGTATCCCACCCGCGACGAGCAGAAGGTGGTACTTGGCACCACCAACGACCGGGAGTGGCAGCGGTTGGCCCGCGAGATCATCGAACGCCCGGATCTGGCCGACGATCCCGCATACGCCACCAACTCGGACCGTTGCGCGCACCGCGACGTTCTCAACGACGCGATCGGATCATGGTGTGCCCAGCACGATCTCGCCCACATCCAGAAGAAGGCCGACGACGCGGGCATCGGCAACTCCCGGTACAACCGGCCCAGTGAGGTCGTCGCGCACCCGCACCTGAGCGCGCGGGACCGCTGGCGGCCGGTCGAGACGCCGAACGGGGAGATCTCCGCGCTGCTGCCGCCACCGGTGATCGAGGGGTTCGAACAGCCCATGGGCGCAATCCCTGGTCTCGGTCAGCACACGGACGCGATACTGGGCGGGCTGGGACTGTCCGCCGACGACATCGCCGCGCTGCGCGAGCAGGGCGCCATCGGCCCGGCACATTCGTAGTCGCCCAACGCCTGACCCCACGAGGAGCACCTCATGCGCGAGACCGTCATCGTCGAAGCCGTCCGCACCCCGGTCGGCAAGCGCAACGGCGGCCTGGCCGGTATGCACGCCGCCGACCTGTCCGCCGTCGTCCTCAATGAACTGATCCTGCGCGCCGGCATCGAACCCGACGTCATCGACGACGTGATCTGGGGATGTGTGTCCCAGGTCGGCGACCAGTCGAGCAACATCGGCCGGTTCGCCGTCCTCGCCGCCGGCTGGCCCGAACACATCCCGGGCACCACCGTGAACCGCGCCTGCGGTTCGAGCCAGCAGGCACTGGACTTCGCCGTACACGCGGTGATGTCGGGGCAGCAGGACATCGTCGTCGCCGGCGGCGTCGAGGTGATGAGCCGGGTGCCGCTGGGCTCGGCCCGCGCCACCGGCATGCCGTACGGGCCGAAGGTCCTCGAGCGGTACGCGAATTTCAGCTTCAATCAAGGTATTTCGGCCGAGTTGATCGCGGAGAAGTGGGGGCTGTCGCGCACCCGCCTCGACGAGTACTCCGCGCGCTCGCACGCACTGGCCGCGGCGGCCCAGGACGACAAGGCGTTCGACGCCCAGATCGTGCCGGTGTTCACCGAGGACGGCGCCGCGCCGGTGACGGCCGACGAAGGGGTGCGCCGCGGCACATCGGTGGAGAAGCTGGCCGGGCTCAAGCCGGCGTTCCGCGACGACGGCGTGATCCACGCGGGCAATTCGTCGCAGATCTCCGACGGGGCGGCGGCGCTGCTGGTGATGACGGCCGAGAACGCCGTGCAGCTGGGGTTGACGCCGATCGTGCGGTACCGGGCGGGTGCGGTGGCCGGGGCCGACCCGGTGCTCATGCTCACCGGCCCGATCCCGGCGACGCAGAAGGTGCTGCACAAGGCCGGGGTGGGAGTGGACGAGATCGGGGTGTTCGAGGTGAACGAGGCGTTCGCGCCGGTGCCGCTGGCATGGCTGGCCGAGACCGGCGCGGCCGACGAGCGGCTCAACCCTCTCGGCGGCGCCATCGCGCTCGGCCACCCGCTGGGGGCGTCCGGTGCGGTGCTGATGACCCGGATGATTCATCACATGCGCGACAACGGAATCCGGTACGGACTGCAGACCATGTGCGAGGGCGGTGGCACGGCCAACGCGACCCTCGTCGAACTCATCGCATAAACCACCTCGCCGACCAGGAGGATCCCGCGTGCGCCGAGACCTGTTCACCGACGACCACGACGCCTTCCGGCAACTGGCGCGCGACTTCGTCGAGAAGGAGGTGGTTCCGCAGTATCCGCAGTGGGAGAAGGCCGGCCGCATGCCGCGCGACGTGTTCAAGCAGATGGGCGCACTCGGCATGCTGGGGATGGCGATCCCCGAGGAGTACGGCGGAGCGGGGATCGACGACTACCGCTACAACGTGGTGCTGCAGGAGGAGGCGGCACGCGCGCTGGTGACGCTGTCGACGGTGCGCACCCAGCTCGAGGTGATCCTGCCGTACTTCCTGCACTATGCGAACGACGAGCAGCGGCGGCGGTGGTTCCCTGGGCTGGCCGACGGCACCCTGCTGACCGCGATCGCGATGACCGAACCGGGGACCGGATCGGATCTGGCGGGGGTGCGGACCACCGCGGTGCGCGACGGCGACGGTCCTGACGCGGAATACGTCGTCAACGGCGCCAAGACATTCATCACCGGCGGCATCCAGGCCGACCTGGTCGTGGTGGTGGCGCGCACGTCGACGGACCCGGAGAACCGGCGCAAGGGGCTGTCGCTGATCGTCGTCGAGGACGGGATGCCCGGGTTCGAACGCGGCCGGGAGCTGGAGAAGATGGGCTGCAAGGTCCAGGACACCGCCGAACTGTCGTTCACCGACGTGCGCGTCCCGGCCGCCAACCTCCTCGGCGAAGAGGGGGAGGCGTTCAGCTACCTGGGCCACAATCTGGCGCAGGAACGATTGACCGTCGCGGTGGGTTCGGTGGCCCAAGCCCGCTCGGCGCTGCACGCGACGATCGACTACGTCAAGAATCGCAAGGCGTTCGGCACCCCGGTCGCGTCGTTCCAGAACACCAAGTTCGAGCTGGCCGCCGTGTCGACCGAGATCGAGGCGGCGCAGACGATGCTCGACCGCGCGGTACTCGACCACGTCGACGGCGTGCTGTCGCGGGAGGACGCGGCCCGCGTGAAGCTGTTCTGCACCGAGATGCAGGCCCGCGCGGTCGATCGATGCCTGCAGTTGTTCGGTGGGTACGGCTACATGATGGAGTACCCGATCGCCCGGCTCTACAACGACGCCCGGGTGGCGCGGATATACGCGGGCACCAGTGAGGTGATGAAGGTGATCATCGCCAAATCGCTCGGCCTCTAAGCACTCTGCTGAGCGCCTGACCAGCAGTGTGATGCCGGTCTAAACCCTATTTCATTGAGACCCTTGTCACACCGGCAAAACCTACCTACTGTGTGTTCACTAGGTTGGTTTGAACGAAGGAGTTCGGTGTCCGCCCTGCAGTCTTCGAGGCCTTACGCCACTTTGCTGGCGAAGGGTGAGGACCGCAGGCAGCGGATACTCGCGGTCGCCGAGAGGCTGCTGGCACGCAACGGCTGGCGCAACACCTCGCTCGCGCAGATCGCCAGAGAGGCAGGCGTCACCCCGGCCGGGCTCCTGCACCACTTCGAGTCCAAGGAGCAGCTGCTCAACGCGGTGCTCGACGCCCGCGACATGGACGACGACACGCACGCCGACCGCACCGGCGACCTGTTCGTGCAGATCGCCCGGGTCGCCCAGCGGTTCGAGCGCGCCCCCGAGCTGGTCGGGACCTTCACCGTGCTCCTGGTCGAGAACATCGCCCCCGACGCCCCGCTGCACGACCGGCTGCTCGACCGTCAGCGGGCCGCCGCGGCCATCGTCGCCGACATCATCCGGCGCGGTCAGCGGGCGGGCCGGTACCGCCAGGACCTGAACCCGGTCACCAAGGCCGTGGAGATCCTCGCCTTCGTCAACGGAATGGAGACGTCATGGTTACTCGACCCTTCGATTCCGCTGGCCGAGGTGTTCAAGGAATACGCCGAGATGTTGGCACGCGACTTCAGCCCCGAACCGACGCCGCACGAGGAGATCAGCAAATGACCGAACAGCCCGATATGCGCTACCGCCTCGACATCGTCTCTCCCACCGTGCGCGACGCCGTGCGTTTCGCCGGTGGCTGGCTCTACGACCGGTCCATGGCCGGCTGGGACGTCACCGTGCTCCTCGACAGCGTGGGGGAGGACGAGCGGCCGCTGGAGATCCTCGGCGCCACCGTGCTGCCGCTGCAACCGGTACTCGAAGCGTGGGCCGACCGTCCGCACCCGCAGACCGTCGCCGTGGCGGCCGACCTCATCGAGGGCGACGAGCGGGTCCGCGCACACGTGCGTACCGCACTCGACCACGGCATGACCGAGGTGACGCTGTGGGGTGAGCGCTGTCCGGCCGACCTGAACGACGATGTGGACACTGTGCGTCACGAGCTCAGCGCGGCGGCCCGCGCGTTCAAGGCCCAGGCGCTCGCCGCGGCCGACGACATCGAGGCCGATTTCGTCGGGCACACGGAAACCTTCCGCTGCGGTATGAGCTCCTACCCGTCGGTGGCGGCCGACCTGATCCCCGCCAGCTAGCCGTCGATCGGCGCGAGCGACCAGCTGATCAGCAGGTCCATCGCCGCGCGCGAAGCCGTGCCCACCGCGGTGGTGAACATGAACAGCGTCTGGTCCGGATCACCCGGCATCGTGAACGTCTCGTAGTCGACGGTGAGTTCACCGACGACCGGATGCGCCAGCCGCTTCGACCCGTGGGTGCGTTGGTACACCCGGTGCTCGTCCCACCAGGTGCCGAATTCCGCACTCGCCGAGGCGAGTTCCTCCACGAACACCTCGGTGGTCGGATCGCCGGGGTGGTTCCCGACCTCCAGGCGCAGGTTCTCCACCACTGTGCGGGCCTGGACGTCCCAGTCGATGAACAGGTTTCGCGCATGCTCGGTGAGGAACATCCACCGGGCGTAGTTGCGGTCACGTGGCCGCATGTCGTCGAAGTCGGCGATGAGCGCCCGCCCGAGCCGGTTGATCGCCAGCACATCGGTGTACCTGCCGAGGATCATCGCCGGTGTGCCGTCGAGCGAGTCGAGCAACTGGCGGAGGCCGGGTCGAACGCGCTGAACGGTTGGAGTGACCCTGCGGCCCAGCGGAGCACCGACCAGATGCCCGAGATGAGCGCGGGCAGTCGAGTCGAGATCGAGCGCGCGGGCGATCGCGTCGAGCACACCCGGCGAGGGAGTGATCCGGCGGCCTTGCTCCAGCCGTGTGTAGTAGTCGGTGGACACCCCGGCCAGCAGCGCGACCTCTTCGCGGCGCAGGCCGGCGACGCGACGGATCCTGCCGTCGGCGGGTAGGCCGGCACGCGCCGGGTCGATGGCGCTGCGCGCATGTCTGAGGAAGTCCGCGAGTCCTCGATTGCGGGTCGCCACGCTGTGAATCCTCCCAGAACCATGGTGGACCCGCCTGGCCCTGTCAGTCCTACGCTGCCGCAACCGGGGTTGCACAGGGCCAGTTGTGGGCGGTTTCCGGCCCCCGAAGCGAACCAGACTGGTCGTGTCGGTGCGTTCGCCGATTCCACCCCCCATCGAGGAGACACCATGCCCTATCCCACGACCACACCGGCCACCTGGTTCGTCACCGGGGCCTCCCGCGGCCTCGGCCTCGAACTGGTCCGGCGGCTGCTCGTACGCGGTGAGAACGTCGCTGCGACAAGCCGTTCGACCGAGCGACTGCTGGCCGGGCTCGGACAGGTCAGCACCGAGAATCTGCTGACGCTGGAACTGGATCTGGTCGACGACTCCGCAGTCGAGGCCGCGATCGCCCGAACGCTGGAGCGGTTCGGCCGCCTCGACGTGGTGGTGAACAACGCCGGCTACGGTTTCCTGGCCGCCGTCGAGGAGACCTCCGACGACGACGTCCGCCAGATGCTCGACGTCCAGGTGATCGGGGCGTGGAACGTGTTGCGGGCAGCCATCCCGCATCTGCGCGAAGCACGCAGCGGGCACATCGTCAACGTCTCGTCGATCCTCGGTCTCACCTCGCAGCCCGGATGGGGTCTCTACAGCGCAGGGAAGTTCGCGCTCAACGGCTTGAGCGAGGCGCTCGCCGGTGAGATGGCCGAGTTCGGCGTGCAGGTGAGCATCGTCGAGCCCGGGTACTTCCGCACCAGCTTCCTCACCGCGGAGTCACTCGCCCTGCCCGCGGCGACGGTCGACGCCTACCCGGGAATCCGTGAGATGACGCGTAGCCACTTCGCGCTGCAGGGAAGTCAACTCGGTGACCCGGTCAAGGGCGCGGAGGCGATCATCACCATCGCGGTGACCGGCAAGGGGCCACTCAACCAACTGCTCGGCTCGGACGCCTATGCGTACGCGCAGGCGAGGCTCACCGCGTTGACCGCTGACATCGAGGACGGACGCGAACTGGCGATGACCACCGACCACACCTGACCGGCCACCTCAGCGCGCGACGTCGACCACCACCTTGCCGACGGCGCGCCCGTCGGCCACCTGCCTCAGCGCGGCGGCGACATCGTCGAGTGCGTAGACAGCCCCGATGTGCGGGCGAACGACATTGTCCGACAGCAGCTCCCGCAACTCCCGCTCATTGCGCTCGAATTCTCCGGCGGGGATGTCACCGAACTGGAAACCCTGGACGGTCACGCCCTTGATCAGCACCAGGTTCAGGGGGATCCGGGGGATGGTCCCCGAGGCGAAGCCGACGGTGACGAAGCGCCCACCTCGGCGCAGTGCGCGCAGCGCCGGTTCGGACAACTCGCCGCCGACCGGGTCGACCACCGCCGCCGCCCCGTCCGGAATCGCCTCGCGCAGCGCGTCGCGCAGCGGTGCCGACCGATGATCGACCACCCGCTGCGCGCCGTGAGACGCTGCGGCGTCGAGCTTTTCGACCGTCGACGCCACCGCGGTGACGCGGGCGCCGAGATGCGTCGCGAGCTGTACAGCGGCCAGACCCACTCCGCCGCCCGCCCCGAGGACGATCACCTCGTCGCCCGGCCCGACCCGCGCCACCGACCGCAACGTGTGCCACGCGGTACGGTGCGCCACCCCGAACGCGGCGGCGCTGCGGTCGTCGACGCCCTCGGGCACCCGGCTCAGCGCGGCGGCGGCGACCACCACCTCCTCGGCGAACGCACCGTACATCCCGGTGCCGACCACCCGATCGCCAACCGCGAAACCCGTGGTGCCCGAGCCGAGTCCCGCCACGGTACCGGCGAATTCACTGCCCGGCACGAACGGGGGCGGCACGCTCACCTGGTAGCGGCCGGCGATCAGCAGGACGTCGGGGAAGTTCACCGCGGCCGCGCCCACCCGCACGAGCACCTCGCCCGGCCCGGCTTTCGGCGACGGCAGGTCGTCGATACCCACGGTCTCCGGCGGGCCGTATGCGGCGCAGACCGCTGCCCTCACCGGTAGTCGCTGGACTCGGCGAGTTCGGCGGCCGATGCCATCAGGTCGGTCACCACCGGACCGAAGGCCTGCAGCTTCTCGTCGTCACCGGCACGCTGGAAGCCCTGCTCCAAGACGATGGCGAGCTTCCACTTGGCCAGCACCAGGTAGTAATCCAGATCGTCGACCTGCCGGCCCGACACCTCCGCCCAGTGGGCCACCACCTCGTCGCGCGACGGCATACCGCGCATGTCCACGTAGCTCATCTCGGATTGGCTGTCGGCACCGGACGGCCAGGACTGCACCATCCAGGCCAGGTCAAGTTTGGGGTCGCCGACGGTCCCCATCTCCCAGTCGACGATCGCGGCCAGTCGCGCCGGTGCGCCGTGGTGGTACATGACGTTCGCGAACTGGTAGTCGCCGTGCATGAGGCCGGGGACGAAGTCGAGCGGTCTGTGGGCGCGCAGCCACGCCGTCGCGGTGTCCAGGCCGGGCAGGTCACGCTGTTTGATCCGTTCGAGGAAGCCGATCCACCGGTCCACCTGCCGTTCGTGGAAGCCGTCGGGACGGCCGAGATCGGCCAGTCCTCGGGCGCGCCAGTCCACCTTCGACAGCAGCGCGATGCCCTCGGCCAGTTGGTAACTCAGACCGGGGCGGGTGGCGGGATCACTGTCGAACGGTTCGGGCCATTTGCCGTGGGTGTCCATGGGGGACCATCCGTCGACGAAACCCATGAGGTAGAACGGTCGCCCGAGGATCTCCGGATCGGCGCACACACCCACGGCGGCGGTGTGCGGGACGTCGGTGCCGTCGAGCGCCTCGATGATCCGCCACTCGCGCAGGATGCCCTTGTCCCGGTCCGGCGGCGCGCCCGGTGGCGGCATCCGCAGCACGCACCGGTGTTCACCGCGGGAGACCTCGTAGATGACGTTCTGGGTGCCGCCGGACAGGAACCGGGTCTGCAGCGGTTCCCTCTTGCCCGCTGGGGCGAGCGAAGCGCCGGGAAAGTTCCTGAGCGCTGCCTCGTCCATCCATGCGGCGAGCCGGGCGGTGTCGACGCCGCTCACAGGTTGCCCACCTGATTCTCGAGGTACTGCGCGTACTTCTGTTGTGCTGCTTCGCGTTTACGGGGGATCCATTCGGTGGGCCAGGTATCGGTGGTGGGCTGGTGGTCGCGCAGCACCTGTTTGGCCACCGTCGTCTTGTGTACCTCGGTGGGCCCGTCGGCCAGACCCATCACCGCGGCACCGGTGACCATGCCGAGGAACGGCATCTCGTTGGTGACCCCGAGCGCGCCGTGCACCTGCATGGCGCGCCACGCGATGTCGTGCAGCACCGTGGGCATCACGACTTTCACCGCGGCGATGTCCTTGCGGACTTTCTTGTAGTCGTTGTACTTGTCGATCTCCCATGCGGTGTAGAGCACCATCAGACGGAACTGCAGCAGCTGGGCGTAGGAGTCGGCGATGTAGCCCTGGACGAACTGTTTGTCCGCCAGCCGGCTGCCTTGGGTCTGGCGGCTCAGCGCGCGTTCGCACATCATGTCGAGGGCTTTGCGGGCCAGGCCGATCGTGCGCATGGCGTGGTGGATCCGGCCGCCGCCCAACCGGGTCTGGGCGATCACGAAGGCCTGGCCCTCACCGCCGAGCAGGGCGTCGGCCGGCACGCGCACGTTGTCGTAGTGGATCAGCGCGTGGCTGCCTTCGCCCTCGCGCTCGCCGTAGAGGCCGACGTTGCGCACGATGTTCACCCCGGGGGTGTCGGTGGGCACGAGGAACATCGACATGCCCTGGTAGGGGCTGACGTCCGGGTTGGTCACCACCATGACGATCAGGAAGGACGCCGTCGCGGCGTTGGAGGAGAAGAACTTCTGACCGTTGATCACCCAGTCGTCACCGTCGCGCACGGCGCGGGTGGTGAACAACGTCGGATCGGCGCCGGCGTGGGGTTCGGTCATCGAGTAGCAGGAGAACAGCTCACCGTCGAGCAGCGGTCGCAGATACCGCTCCTTCTGCTCGGCGGTGCCGTAGTGGGCGATGATCTCGGCGTTTCCGGTGTCCGGTGCCTGACAACCGAAGATGATCGGCGCCCACTGCGACCGGCCGAGGATCTCGTTGAGCAGCGCCAGTTTGAGCTGGCCGTAACCCTGGCCGCCCAGTTCGGGCCCGAGGTGCGTGGCCCACAGACCGCGGCGCCGCACCTGCTCCTTGAGCGGGTCGACCGCCCGGCGGCGTTCCCCGTCGAGGGGAACGAACTGCTGGTGCGGCCACACCAGATCCAGCGGTTCGACCTCCTCGCGGACGAATTCGTCGGCCCAGTCGAGGATCTCTTGGTATTCGGGGTCGGTGCCGAAATCCCATGCCATGGAAAGACTCCTTTGTCCTCAGGGTTCGCGGCGCAGGCCCGCGAGAAGCGTTGCGATGTCGGCGCCCACCACCTCGGCGAACGACCGGTCGCCGAAGGCGCCTGCAGCCCAGTGCCGGGCCCCCTCGCTGACCAGCGTGTGCGCCAGGTACGCCAGGTGGGTGACGTCGACATGGCCGGGCAGCTTGCCGTCCTGCCGGGCCCGGTCGAACAGCGCGCTGAACATGCCGCGGTCGTCGTCGACCGATTCGGCACCCGCCAGGATCCGGTGTTCATGACGGTAGCCCTCGAGGATCGCCGCGATGATCAACTCCGGCGGATTGCGCGCCATCGACCTCTCGAGATCGGCCAGCGCCGCGGTGATCACCGAGGTCACCTCGTAGGGCTTGTCCAGCAGCACTTCGGCGGTGCGCCGGGCCGAGCGGGTGGACATCACGCCGACCTCGAACAGGACGTCCTCTTTGCGGGGGAAGTAGAAGTAGAACAACGCCTTCGACACCCCGGCGGCCGTGCAGATGTCGGCCACGGTGGTGTCGGCGTAGCCCTTGGTGCGCCACAGCGCCATCGCCGCCTGCACCAACGTGCGCTTGGTGGCCCGTGAGCGCTCCTGTTGCAGCGACGTCCGGCGCTGACTGCGGTCAGCGCGTTGCGGGCTGGCGGCGCGGGGCATGATTCGGACGCTACCGGGCAATTGGCGTCGACGGAATAGTTGACTCGTGACTAATTTCAAGCCTATGTTCACGCCATGGACGCTTCTCGGGCGTCGGCGCCCTTCCCCGGACCGGTCCGCCAGTTCGGCTACGTCGTCGGTGATTTCGATCGGGCGCTGCGGGGTTGGCTCTCGGCCGGGGTGGGGCCCTGGTTCGTGCTGCGTGGGCTACGCCAGTACGCGTCCTACCGCGGCGCACCCTGCGAGGTGACGCTGTCGATCGCGATGGCGAACGTCGGCGACGTGCAGATCGAGGTGATCGCCCAGGAGGACGACGCCCCGTCGATCTACACCGAGTTCCTCGGCGGCGGTGACGGCGGCTTTCACCAACTGGCCTGGTGGGTGGATGATTTCGACGCGGCACTGCGCAGCGCCGAGGCGGCGGGCTGGCCGGTGGTGTGGTCGGGCGGTGAGGACGGCGGGGTGCGCTACGCCTATGTCGAGCCGGTGGCGGGCGCCGCGGCGATCTACGAGGTCACCGAGCGGTCGACGGCGCTCGACGGGATGGCGGCGATGGTCCGCGACGCGGCGGCGGGCTGGGACGGCGCGGATCCGATCCGGCCGCTTGGCTGAGCGTCAGGCCAGCTCGGCTCGCAGTGATGCCACGAATTCCTGCGTACGCCGTCGCGACTTCCATCGGGCGGCGGCGTCCGCGCCGATCGGGATGACACGGGCCGCGAGGTCGGTGACACCGGCATCGCGGTAGCGGCGCAACCGGGCCAGTACGGCGGCCTCGTCTCCCGCGGCCATGGTGTCGCCGACGTCGTCGGCATCGCCGTGTTCGAGCAGTCGCAGATAGTTGGGGGAGAGCTCGGCGTGACCGAGCACCTCGCCGGCGTAGGCGCGCGCGGCGTCGACCTCGTCCGGTGCGCACAGCGCCACCGGGACACCGGCCACGATGCGCGGCGCAGGGCGACCGGCGCGACTCGCCGCGGCGGTCAACCGCGGTGCGATGTGGCTGTCGATCGCGCGCTCGTCGGCCATCCACAGAATCGTGCCCGCCGCGTATTCGCCCGCCAGCGCGAGCATCACCGGTCCCAGCGCGGCGAGCAGGACCGGCACGTCGGCGTCGGTGACATCGATCGACGCGTGGACGCGGTAGTGGGCGTTGTCGACGTCGACCGCACCCGGTCCGGCCAGGGACGCGGTCAGGACCTCGAGATGGTCGCTCATCAGGCGGGCCGGGCGGTCATAGGGCAGGCCGAGTTGACCGGAGACGATCCAGTCGTGAATGCCCCGACTCCCAACGTGAAACGGCCACCGCACGACACCTGGGTGGTGGCGGCCTGCTGCGCCATGACGAGGGGGTGCCGGGTCTGGATCGGGACGACCGCGGTGCCGATCTCGATCCGCTCGGTGACGCATCCCAGGAGCGCGGAGACGGTCATCGCGTCGAGGTAGCCGGGAACCTGCGGAAACCAGAACGACGCGAAACCCTGCTCCTCGGCCGTCCGGCCGTCGTCGAGGAGCCCGCTCAGCCGGTCCGCGCGGGAGCGTTCCCGGTCCGAACCCACCATCAACCCGATACGCATGACGTCCTCCGTTCACGGCACATAGCGATTCCATTCGTGCGGCACCACCGGATGGAACGGCGCGGCGAACAGCGGGGTGGCGTCCTCCAGTACCGGGCGCAGCCGGTGTGCAGTCACGACCGGGTCGTCGTCGAGAAAGAGATACGAAAGAGTCTGTCCGGCAGGGGCGCTGGCGAGGCGGGCGCCGACGGGCAGCGATGTGGCCGACCATACTCCGGCCACGCCCTCGACATCGAGCAGGTCGGACGCGGCGGTGGAGTCCGGCTCGAGCAGCAGATACACCCCGCGCGCCGGCCACCACGGCAGGACGTCCGCGCCGGCCTTGACGCGCGGTGCCGCCGCCTTGTCCGCGACACCGTAGACGCCGCGTTCGACCGGCGGGAGGAGCGGGAGTTTGCGGCCCGCATCGCCGAGCGCCTTCGACAGCGACAGGAAGGACTCCATCCCGCCCGGATCGGTGAAGAAGTACGTCATCACGTGGTCGATCGCGTCGTAGGGAGCACGGGTCGCCGCCCGGGCCGCACGGCATTCGGGCGTCGACACCAGTCGCAGCGAGGCACGCACCGCCGACAACCGGTGCTGTTCGGGCCGGTGGTCGAGAGTGTGCCACCGTAGATAGTCGGCATCCGCACCGTCGGGATGGCGCGTCGCCATCGACACGAACAGTGTGCCGATGTCGCCGCGGCCCTCGGCCAGCACGGCGGGTACCTCGTCGGACGGTGTTCCCGGCAACTCCATCGGTTACTCCTCAGCCCGCGACCGGATCGACGGTGGGCAGCGTGATCTCCGGGTGCCGGGCCGCGGTCATCCGCCGCATCCCGTCACGCCAGGGAACCGTTGTGCGGCCCAGGATCTCGTGCATTCGTGTGACGTCGGGCCACAGTGGGGTGTGGGCCTCGGGCGTGTATTCGAAGACGGGGTCGACGCCGACCAGTGCGCCCAGATAGGTGCAGTAGTCCTCGGCGCTGACCGTCTCGCTGCCCGCCCAGTTCACCACCACCGGTGGCGTATCGGCGACCTCGAGCGCCCGGATGCCCAGTGCGACGTAGTCGTCCTCGTAGATCGGGTGGTAATTGTTCGGCCGGTCGGGGTGGAGCCGGACCGGCCTGCCGGCCAGGATGGCATCCAGTCGATCGGCCGGTGCCCCGCCCTCGGGACCGTACGTCGAACAGATGCGGATGATCGTCAGCGGGATCCGGTACCGGGTCGCGACCCAGGTGCACACCGCCTCCGCGGCGACCTTCGAGAAGCTGTATCCGGCCCGCAGCGGCACTCCCGGCGGATCGGATTCGGTCAGCGGGCGCTGCCCCTGATAGCCGTAGATCGACCCCGTCGAACACAGGACGAATCCCTTGGCGCCCCGGCACTGGTGGAGCAGATCGGCCGAGTGGTGCGCGTTGGTCTGCAGGCAGCGCGTCCAGTCGCCGGTGCCGGGGTCGACCGCCGCATGGAACACGTAGCCGAAGTCGTCGGGCAGGCCGGTGAAATCGCCGCTGCTCATGTCGAGCGCGAAGGGCCTGATGCCGGCACCGGCCAGCCTGTCGCGGTCGGCGGAGGTGCGCAGTCGTGCCGCACCCCACACCTCGTTGGTGGCGGCGAGTGCGCGCGCCAGGGGGAAGCCGATCTTGCCCGTCGCGCCGGTGACCAGAACCTTCTCGCCTGTGAGCACCCTCCAGTCATAGCGCACGACGACCCAAATGTCAGGTACTTGATATCCATCCCGGGCGCGACACGCGCAGCTCCTGCAGTGCCGAGAGGAACAGTTCGTCCATCCGCGGGCTCAACTCGGCGAGGGTCGCGGCGCGGGCGTGGCCCGCGGCGCCGAAGACCCGCTCGAGTGTGTCTGTCGTGGGTTCGGCGCCGATCGAAAGGCACAGGCAGGCAACGCCGTCCGCCCGCAACTCGTCGAGCGCCCTGTTCGTGTCGGCCTCCGCGTAGCGGCCTTCGTAGCCGTCGTCGTAGGGGAATCCGTCCGACAGGACGACCAGCAGCCGATTCGGGGTGCCCGCCCCGCTCTTCAGGATCTCCCCGGCCCCGCGGATCGCCGCGCCGAGCCGCGTGTAGCCCGACGGCCGCAGTTGCGCGAGCCGCGTCCGCGCGGTCGCACCGAACCGCTGCCCGAACGTCTTGACCGCCGCGAGGTGGACGGCGTGGCGGCCCTGGGACCGGAACGCGTAGACCGCGACGCGGTCGCCGAGTTCTTCCAGGGTGGCGGCCAGGGTGGCGGCGGCGCGGCGCTGGTGGTCGTGGACGGCGAGACCGTCGGGGTCACTGTCGGTGACCGATCCGGAGGTGTCGAGCAGGATGAGGACGCCGAGGTCGCGCTCCACTCTGCGTCGGTCGGCGTAGACATGTTCCGGCGGCGACCAGCCGGATCGCAGGTCGACGCACAGATCCACCAGGGCCTCGAGGTCGAGTTCGTCGCCGTCGGGGCGGCCCCGCAACACCCGGATGCCGAGGCCGATGCGCGACAGGCGGCGGCGCAGCACGTCGTCGCGGGGGACAGCGGTGGCCTCGGGGAGGCTGACGTCCTCCGCGGCCGTCAGCGGGAACTGCACCACCCGGCACCAATCCGGCCGGTAGCAGTGCTGGTGGACATCCCACTCCGGGTGCAGCGCACCGCCGACGCCGAGCGCGGCTCCGGGTGGGTCACCGTCAGCGGAGAAGTGGATCCGCGTCGGCAGCGGCCGGGCGTACGGGCCGGCCTGCCGCGTCCTGCGGACCGACCGGATGGGCAATTCGCCACCGGCATGGTCGTCTCCCGGTGCGGGCGAGGTGCCGAGCAGCTTGCCGAGGAAGTCCGCGAAGATCTGAGATACGGCCAGCGGGCTCTCGAACAGTCTGAGGATCTTGCTCTTCTCCGTCGGTCCGTCATCCTGGTCGTCGTCCTCGGCCTCGTCGGACCCTGCGATCTCGGGGACGGCGAAGCGCAGCGGCGCCTGCCCGCCGGTCTCGGGTGGGGGCGTCTTCAGCAGCAGCGCGGGCCGGATGGCGCCGAACCACTCCGGGGCTTCGTCGACATGTCCTCGGCCCCTGGCGATTTCGAGCGACTCGTCGGCGGTCTGGGTCCTCGGTTCTCCGTCCGGCCGCAGCGCGGCGGCCAGCGGCACCCGCGCCGCGACGTCGGCCAGCACCCGACGGCCCTCGACGGCCAGATAGCGCCGGGCCACCGGCGGACGGGCCCTCAGCGCCATGACCAGCCGCGGGTCGAGACTGCCCGCGCCGATCAACGCGGACTGCACCAGCACCTCGCGGCGCTGGTCGGCGACCGAACCGGCCGCGGAGACGAAGATGACGGCACCGTCGGTGTGCGCGCGCTGACCGGGCTGCGCCTGCGCGACGTCGACCGGCCGGCCGGCGAGGAATCCGGCGAGGAGCCGGAACCGCTCTGGACCCATCGGGCCGGCTCCGGTCACGTCGGCAGGACGGCGTCGACGAGTTCGCCGAGGGCCCGCACCACATCCGGATCGTCGGAGAGCACCTGGACCACCGCGGCCTGCACGGCGCTGCGCAACCCCAGCCCCTCCGCGACGAGTCCGCCGGCGAGGATCAGCATCCGGGTGGACGCCACCTCCCGCAGCGGTGACCCGTCCAGGGTGCGGATCGCGTTGCCGAGCCGAACCAGCGCATGCGCTGTGGGCGAATCGATTCCGGCCTCGTGTGCGACCACCTCTGCCTCGAGGTCGGCGGGCGGGAATCCGAGTTCGATGGCGACGAACCGCTGTCGGGTGGATTCCTTGAGGTTCTTCAGCACACTCTGGTAACCCGGGTTGTACGAGACCACGAGTTGGAAGCCCGCGGCGGCCGACAGCGTCATACCGAGCCGGTCGACCGGCAGTTCGCGGCGGTGGTCGGCGAGCGGATGGATGACCACGGTCGTGTCCTGGCGCGCCTCCACCACTTCGTCGAGATAGAAGATGGCGCCGTCGCGCACCGCCCGGGTCAGCGGACCGTCCACCCATACCGTTTCGCCACCTTTGAGCAGGTAGCGGCCCACGAGATCCGCCGAGGTCATGTCCTCGTGACCGGCGACGGTGACGAGGTCGCGGCCGAGCAAGTGGGCCATGGCCTCGACGAAGCGGGTCTTACCGCATCCGGTGGGGCCCTTCAGCAGCACGGGCAACCCGCGGCGGGCCGCGGCGCGAAACACCTCCACCTCGTCGCCGGCCGCCCGGTAGAACGGTGCCGTCGACTGGTGGCCGACGGTGCCCGCACGGCTGTTGAGCGACATCTCAATTCCCGCGTTCGATCGGGACGACCGGTGGTAGCCGGACCCCCTCGGGCAGCACCAGCTCCCCGTCGTGGTTGATGTAACCGGAGTGTTTGGTCGGCAACGGCAGATCGGGATTCGGGCACGGTCGGTCGGTCCCCTCGCCGCAGATGCCGGGGTTGAAGTACGAACGCTTCTGCACGTCCTCCGGCCACGCATCGCCGTGCATGCCGAGCCAGGTCGCGGGGACGTTGTAGAAGAGGAAGAAGCATGCGCTGACACCCCCGAAGATGGCCAGGAAGCGGACGAACTGCTGCCTGACGAACCCGCCGCGGAGGGTGTCCAGTCCGCGTTCGACCACGGTGCGTCCTCGGTCGTCGGTGAAGAAGCGCAGGCAGCACAGCGCGGCCTGGACCCCGCCCCACATCAGACCCTCGTAGACGGGCCACTGGTAGTACGTGCCTGCATTGAACGACAACGCCTGGATGGCGCCGGGATAGGAGTAGAAGCCGATCGGCAGCATGATCAGGGCTTCCATCACGAAGTCGAAGACGAACGCGATCGCATAGGTGACGAGGATCAGCCGCAGATTGCTGATGGCCGGCCAGCGGTTCTTGATCTTTCGCATGATCGCGCAACCGACGATGGTCAGCAGCAGGACGCCGTACATGTAGCCGGGGATGTTGGTCAGCAATGGTTCGGGCACCGTGTGACCCGGTTCCTCGGGTGCCACCCAGCCCGGGATGTGCGGCGCCCATGAACCCCGGTTCCACAGCCACGCGTTGTAGGTGCACCAGGTGCTGTAGTAGTTGAGCATCGGATCCTGGAACATCATCAGGCCCATCGAGACCAGCAGCATGCCGTCGAGCGTGATGCGCCGCTCCCGCACCCACGGGCGAATGATGAAGAACCACAGGGCAAACGGTAAGCCGATCCAGAGTATGACCGCGTTGGCCATGAGCGGGATCTTCATGTACAGCGGGGGCTCGGTGGGGCCTCCGGCAACCGGCTCGAAGTAGGGCCCGGTGACCCACCGGATGAACACATAGAGGGTGTATGCCAGGAACAGCGCGCCGACGGCGGCCCACAGGTGCACGGGTTTCACCCCGGACCGATCGGGTGCGCCCAGTGCGGCGGTACCGGCCAGGGGTTCGGTGACGGTGCGCGTCTTCTTGTTCGACGCCTCGCTCATGACGGCTGTCTCCTTCACACGTCGTCGTACAGCGCTCGGCCCGAAGGCGATTCTGCGCCAATATACTCACGGGTATCTGAAAAACCAGAGCTTTTCTCAGATTCTGTGGCAGAATCCGGTGGCATGGTCGAGCGGTGGACGAGGGAGCGGCGCCTCGAGCACACCCGTTCGCTGCTGCTCGACGCGGCCGAAGAGGTGTTCGCCGAAAAGGGCTTCGCCCCGGCCACTCTCGACGACATCGCGCATGCGGCCGGCTACACGAAGGGTGCGATCTACAAGCACTTCGCCGCGAAGGAGGACCTCTTCCTCGCGGTCAGCGACCGGTACTGGCGGCGCTACTTCGACAACTTCGCCGAGGTGATGGCGTCGTCGGAAGAGGTCGGTGCGCGCGAACTCGACGAGATCGCCCGGCGGTGGCGGCAGCTGAGCCGCGACCGCGGCGCCGAACACGCCGCGCTCGGCCACGAGTTCACGCTCTACCTGCTGCGCAATCCCGAAGCCCGCGAACGCGTCGCCGCCAAGAGGGCGGAGGTCGTCGACGCGCTCGCGGCGTTCATCGTCACCGGGATCGACCGGCTCGGCGGCACCCTGCTGATCCCGGCGCCGACCCTTGCGCACGTCCTCATCGCCACCAGCGATTCCGTCGTTCTCGCAAGCGAACTCGACGACATCGACCTCTACCGCCCGATCGTGGAGATGTACGTGTCGGCGATCAAGATGCCCTGACCTCGAATCACCGACGCCGGCGACGGCGGAAGGGAAGATCCGATGAACACCACCGCCGTGACGGACGTCTACTACGACCCCTGGGACGTCGCACTCAACGCCGACCCGTACCCGATGTTCTCCCGGATCCGCGAGGAGGCGCCGCTCTACTACAACGACCAGCACGACTTCTACGCCCTCAGTCGCTTCGACGACGTCAACCGCGGCCTCGTCGACCACCGGACGTTCAGCTCCGCCCGCGGCGTCGTGCTGGAGATCCTCAAGTCGGGCATGGAGATCCCGCCCGGCACACTCATCTTCGAGGATCCGCCGATCCACGACATCCACCGCAACCTGTTGTCGCGCGCATTCACCCCGCGCAAGATCGACGCGCTCGAACCGAAGATCCGCGAGTTCACGCGGCGCTGCCTCGATCCGCTCGTCGGCGCCGACCACTTCGACTTCGTCACCCATCTCGGCTCGGTCATGCCGATGCGGGTGGTCGGGATGCTGTTCGGAATCCCCGAGGACTACCAGCAGCGCGTCCAGGCCGACGGCGACAAGCACATCCGCGTGGAGCGGGGCGGGGCGATGACGGACAACCCGGACGGCGCCATCACCGACGGGGAGGTCTTCGCCGACTTCATCGACTGGCGGACGAAGCATCCCGCCGACGATCTGACCACCGAACTGCTGACCGCCGAGTTCACCGACGAGACCGGCACGGTGCGCAAACTCAACCGCGACGAACTGCTGATGTTCATGAACGTCGTCGCCGTCGCGGGCGCGGAGACCACCACCCGGCTGATCGGCTGGTCGGGCAAGCTGCTGTCGGAACACCCCGACCAGCGCAGGCGGCTCGTCGCCGACCGCACGCTGCTCCCGGGAGCGATCGAGGAGATCCTGCGCTTCGAACCGCCCGCGCTGCAGGCGGCCCGGTACGTCACCCGCGACGTCGAGTACCACGGCCACACCGTGCCCGCCGGTTCGGCGATGCTGATGCTGATCGGCGCCGCCAACCGCGACCCGCGCCGTTTCGGCGAGAACGCCGAGGACTTCGACATCGGCCGACCGGCGCGCCAGCACCTCACGTTCGGGGTCGGGGCCCACTACTGCCTGGGCAACGCGCTCGCCCGCCTGGAGGGCCGCATCGCGCTCGACGAGATCCTCGAGCGCTTTCCCGACTGGGAGGTCGATCTCGACAACGCCGTGCTGTCCCCGTCGTCCGCGGTGCGGGGCTGGGACAGCATGCCGGCCCGGATCTAGGCCGGCCGCGGGACTGCCGCCGCCGCGCCGGCCCGCCGGGTCAGGTAGTCGACCTGCAGGTGGATCGCGTAGAGCACCAGCGGCGGCAGCACCATGAACGGCACATTCTCGGCGACGAACTTGAACCACAGGCCGTAGGCGCCCTGGCCGATGTCGTCGAACCCGGCGCCCATCTCCGAGATGAAGTACACCGCCGTGCTGCTCATGAGCACCGCGACCCCGGCGAAAGCGCCCCACAGACAACGGATCCGGGACTCGACGGGCAGCTCGGTCCTGATCAGTCGCGTCCACAGGGCGAAGACGACGACACCGGTGGTCACCCCGACCACCTCGAGCCCGAACATCCACGGGTTGCCGCTGACGTAGCGGGTGTCGGCGAGTGCGTACTGCCACCACAGCCACTTCCACCCGGGATCGGTCGTCGGCGTCCACCAGCCCAACGGGTGACCGATGAGGAACATCAGCTCGTAGCCGATCTGGCTGCACGCGGTGAAGGGCAGGTAGAACAGCGTCAGCTCCGCCGCTTTGTCGAGCCGGGTCCGGTTCTCGCCGGGCGCATCCCACAGGATGACGATCGGAACCAGCAACACGGGCACGCCGAAGAGCAGATTGGCGACGACGTCAGCGGTGAATGTCGGTGCGATCAGCCCGAATTGAACGGCGACCGTCATCCCGACGAACACCGCGCCCGTCAGCAGTGCGACGCCGAGGTAGATGCGGCCGCGGTGCGGTGCCACCGGCCTGGCGAAGTTCGGTTCCCGGGTCTGCAGTGTCGTCACGTCCGTCACGCTCCTGTGCTCGCCGCGATGGAGATCGATTTCGTATCGGTGTAGCCGTCGATGCCCTCACGGCCGAGTTCGCGGCCGTAACCGCTGGACTTGACGCCTCCGAAGGGCGCGAACGGATCCATCGTGTAACCCTGGTTGACGCCGAAGGTCCCGGTCCGGATCGCGGCGGCGACCGAAAGACCACGGTCGACATCGCCGGTGAACACCGAACCGGCCAGGCCGTAGTCGGAGTCGTTGGCGATGTCGATCGCCTCACCTTCGGCGGTGTAGGGGATGACCGTCAGCACCGGGCCGAAGATCTCCTCCCGCGCGATGGTCATCGAGTTGTCCGCGTGGTCGAACACCGTCGGCCTGACGTACCACCCGCGGTCCAGCCCGTCGGGCATCCCGGTGCCGCCGGTCACCACCCGTGCCCCGTCCCGTACGCCCTGTTCGATGTAGCCGGTGACGCGTTGCTGCTGGCGCCGTGCGACGAGCGGGCCGACCTGCGTGGCGGCGTCGGCCGGATCGCCGACGGTCAGCCCGTCGACCTCCGCCGCGAGCGCATCGGTGAACTCGGCAGCACGGGCGGCCGGTACGAGGATCCGGGTGAGCGCATTGCAGATCTGCCCGCTGTTGGACAGGCTCGCCGACCGGACGCCCGCCGCGACGGCGCCGGGATCGGCGTCGTCGAGAACGATCGCGGCGGATTTGCCGCCGAGTTCCAGGCTCACCCGCTTGAGGTCGGCCGCGCACGCCGCGGCGACCGCCCTGCCCGCGGCGGTCGACCCGGTGAACGACACCTTGCCGACGCCGGGGTGGCGCACCAGGTACTCGCCGACGGCCCCGTCGCCGGGCAGCACGCTGAGCACACCCGGAGGCAGGTCCGACGCGGCGACGATCTCCGCGAGCAGCAGGGCGTCCAACGGCGACTCGGGGGCGGGTTTGAGTACGACGCTGCAGCCGGCCAGCAGCGCCGGGATGAGCTTGGTGACGATCAGGAACTGCGGCATGTTCCACGGCACGACGGCCGCGACGACACCGACCGGTTCGCGCACGACGCGGATGTCGGCGCCGTACCGGCCGGTCCGCTCCTCGCGCCAGGGGTATGCCTGCGCCACGTCACAGAAGGCCGACATCATCGTCCAGGGCAGCGCGACCTGCGCTCGCTGGGCGAAGCTGATCGGCGCGCCGATCTCGGCGGTGATGAGCTCGGCCATCTCGGCCCGCCGTGCGCCGTAGTTCTCGGCCAGCCGGCGGACGGCGTCGATGCGGTCGGTGGGTGCGGTGCGGGGCCACGGACCGTCGTCGAACGCGGCGCGGGCGGCGTCGACGGCCCGGTCCACGTCGGCCGGTGCGGCGGCGGCCACATGGGCCACCGGTGCCTCGGTGTGCGGGGAGACCACCTCGATCCGGCGGTCGGTGCTCGGCGGGCACCAGGTGCCACCGATGAACAGGTCGTCGCCGCGTACGCCCACGCCCAGGCCTCTTCCCGATACGAATATCAACTACTTGCGATTGCTGGGTGAAGGATATACCGTCGGCGGTGAACGCTTTGAGCGGAATGCCGAAATGGCAGCTGTGCGTGGCTGTTTGCTCGAGGGGTCCAGTTCGGCGCTTCGTGGGCGGCTCGCCGTTGACAGGAGACGACACATGGCCCGTTTTCCCAAACCGCCCGAGGGCAGCTGGACGCAGCACTATCCGGAGCTGGGCACCGGGCCGGTGTCCTACGAGGACTCCATCGATCCCGCGTTCTACGAGATCGAACGCAAGGCGGTGTTCAAACGCGCGTGGCTCAACGTCGGCCGGGTCGAGCAGGTGCCTCGCAAGGGCAGCTACTTCACCAAGGAGCTGAAGGTTGTCAACACGTCGATCATCGTGGTGCGCAACGGCAATGGCGAGGTGAAGGCGTTCCACAACATCTGCAGGCACCGCGGCAACAAATTGGTGTGGAACGACATGCCGCTGGAGGAGACGCGCGGCGTCTGCCGCCAGTTCACCTGCAAGTACCACGCGTGGCGCTACGACCTCGACGGCAACCTCACGTTCGTCCAGCAGGAGGGTGAGTTCTTCGACCTCGACAAGAGCCGGTTCGGCCTGGTCCCGGTGCATTGCGACGTGTGGGAGGGCTTCATCTTCGTCAACTTCGCGGAGGAGCCGGAGCAGCCGCTGCGGGAGTTCCTCGGACCGATGATCACCGACCTCGAGGGCTATCCGTTCGGCCGGATGACCTCACGCTTCCAGTACCGCTCGGAGGTGAAGGCGAACTGGAAGCTCTACATGGACGCGTTCCAGGAGTTCTACCACGCACCGGTGCTGCATGCGAACCAGTCGCCGACCGCCTACTCGAAGGCCGCCGCGGAGGCCGGTTTCGAAGCGCCGCACTACCGTATCGAGGGGCCGCACCGGCTGGTCAGCACCTCGGGCGTGCGGGCCTGGGAGATGGCCGACGAGATGCGCAAGCCGATCGAGGACATCTGTCAGAGCGGCCTTTTCGGCCCGTGGGACAAACCGGATCTGGGGGAGATGCCCGCGGGTCTGAACCCGGCCAAGTGCGATCCGTGGGGTCTGGATTCGTTTCAGCTGTTCCCCAACTTCGTCATGCTGTTCTGGGGTCAGGGCTGGTATCTCACGTATCACTACTGGCCGACGTCGCACAACACCCACCTCTTCGAGGGCACCGTGTACTTCCCGCAGCCGCGCACCGCCCGTGAGCGCATCGCGCAGGAACTGGCGGCGGTGTCGTTCAAGGAGTACGGCCTGCAGGACGCCAACACCCTGGAGGCCACCCAGTCGATGATCGAGTCCCGGGTCCTGAACGACTTCGTACTGTGCGATCAGGAGGTACTGATCCGTCACCTGCACAAGGAGACCGCCGCCTGGGTCGAGGACTACCGGCGCAAGGCCGAGCACGTGGGTCAGGGGGTGTGAACCGATGAGCGACACCATGACCGCCAAACTTCCGCCCGAATTCGCCGACCTCGAGCAGTTCTCGGACTGGTGCCTGGGCGCCGAGGCGGAGCGCTACGCCAAGCGGCTGGGCAGTTCGATGCGTGAGATGCAGGCGTTCTACGACGCGATCACCGCGCGTGCCGAAGAGGCGATCTCGTTCTGCGACAAGTTCAGCCTCGACGAGATGCCCGAGGACGTGCTGAACCTGATGCACCTGCTGTACTCGATGATCCAGGTGTCGTTCCCGGTCGAGTGCTGGAAGCAGCCGAAGGTGCCCGATTCGGGTGCCACGACGCTGGACTGCGTCTCCGAACCCGTGCCGTGACGGATCGGACCGTCCTGCGCGCTGCGCGCTGGGCCGACGTCGACGCGGGGCAGGTACGCGCTCCGGCGGCCGTCGTCATCGAGGGAAACCGTATCGCGTCGGTGGATCCCGCTGCGGCGCCGCCGGTTTCGGGTGACGACATCGACCTGGGTGACGTCACCCTGCTGCCCGGCCTGATGGACATGGAGCTCAACCTTCTGATCGGTGGGCCCGGCGGACCGGAGGGTCTGCCCAGCCCCATGCACGGTGTCCAGGACGATCCGGCGTACCGCACACTGCGCGGCGCGGTCAACGCCCGCACCACGCTGGACGCCGGTTTCACCACCGTCCGCAACCTCGGCCTGATGGTCAAGACCGGCGGCTACCTGCTCGACGTGGCGCTGCAGCGCGCCGTCGACCAGGGTTGGCACGCCGGCCCGCGGATCTACCCGGCCGGGCATGCGGTCACCCCCTACGGCGGCCACCTGGATCCGACGGTGTTCCAGCGGCTGGCGCCCGGCATCATGCCGCTGTCGGTGGCCGAGGGCATCGCCAACGGCGTCGACGACGTCCGGGCCTGCGTGCGCTACCAGATCCGCCACGGCGCCAAACTGATCAAGGTATCGGCGTCCGGTGGCGTCATGTCGCACAGCACCGCCCCTGGCGCACAACAGTATTCGGACGACGAGTTCGCCGCGATCGCCGACGAGGCGCACCGCGCCGGCGTGCGGGTGGCCGCGCACGCGGTCGGCGACAGCGCGATCCGCGCGTGCATCCGGGCCGGTATCGACTGCATCGAACACGGCTTCCTCGCCACCGACGAGACCATCCAGATGATGGTCGACCATGGCACGTTCCTGGTCTCGACCACCTACCTCACCGAGGCGATGGCCGTCGACCGCATCGCGCCCGAACTGCGGCGCAAGGCCGAGGAGGTGTTCCCGCGCGCGCAGGCCATGCTGCCCAAGGCGATCGCGGCGGGCGTGCGCATCGCCTGCGGTACCGACGCGCCCGCGGTACCGCACGGGCAGAACGCCAAGGAGTTGTGCGCACTCGTCGCCCGCGGGATGACGCCCATGGCCGCGCTGCGCGCGGCGACGATCACCAGTGCCGAGCTGATCGAGGAGGAGGGGGAACTCGGTCGCCTGGCTCCCGGTCACCTCGCCGACATCATCGCGGTGCCCGGTGATCCGTCGAAGGACATCGCGGCCACGCTCGACGTGCGGTTCGTGATGAAGGACGGTGTGGTGCACAAGCGCACCGCCGTTGACTAGCGTCGATGCCATGAACGCGCGCCCGGAGCCTGCTATGGAGCTCACCGACAACATCCTGTGGTTGCTCAAGCAGGCGTTCTACTTCTCGTTGACGACGGTGAACGAGGCCGTGAGCGACCACGGCGTCAGCACCGCGCAGATCGGTGTGCTGCGCCAGCTGTCGAACGAACCGGGCCTCTCCGGCGCGGAACTGGCCCGCCGGCTGCTGATCAGCCCCCAGGGGGTCCAGCTGGCGTTGACCGCGCTGGAGAAGCGCGGGCTGGTGGAGCGCAAACGCGATCCGCAGCACGGCCGCATCCTGCAGGCCTTCCTCACCGATCAGGGGCGCAAGGTGGCCGCCGCGGTGGTCAGCGATGCAATCGCCGCGCACGACAAGGTGTTCGGGGTGCTGAGCAAGGAAGAACAGCAGACCTTGCGCGAGCTGCTCGGCCGTGTCGTGGAGCAGGGCACGGGTCATGAGCTCTACGCCGACCATGTGGAGAGCTGACGCACCCAGGACAGTGTCAATTACTTGATACTAATGACAAGTACTTGATACTCTCGTGTCGATGGGTGAGCACATCGACACCGACGGGTTCGCACCGCTGCGCATCAAGCGGGTGGTGCGCGAGACCTCGGATGCGGTGTCCCTGGTGCTCGACGTCCCCCGCCACTGTTCGGGGCGCTTCCGCTACCAGGCCGGCCAGTTCCTGACGCTGCGCGTCACCGTCGACGGGCAGGAACTGCGCCGCTGTTACTCGATGTCGTCGGCGCCGGTGGAGGACGAGCTCCGCATCACCGTCAAACGTGACCCCGGCGGACTGGTGTCCAACTGGCTCAACGACACCGCCGCGGAGGGCGCCGAGCTTCGTGCCGCACCGCCGGAGGGGCGTTTCCTGCTGCGCGACAACGACTCCGGGATCGTCGCGTTCGCCGGCGGCAGTGGTATCACCCCGATCATGTCGCTGATCCGCACCGCGCTGGCCACCTCGGCGCGGCCGATCCGGCTCTTCTACGCCAACCGTGGCCGCGATTCGGTCATCTTCGCCGACGACCTGGCGCGCCTGGTCGACGGCCACGCCGACCGGCTGACGGTGACCCAGCACTTCGACGAGGACGGCGGTGTCGTCACACCGGCGGTGGTCGCATCCGTCGCCGCGGAGGCGGGCGACGCCGACTACTACATCTGCGGGCCGGGGCCGTTCATGGACACCGTGGAATCGGCCGTGGTGAGCACCGGCGTACCGCGGGAACGCATCCATCTCGAACGGTTCCAGGTGGCGCCGGTACCGGCCGACGCCATGGCTCCCGGCGGCGAGGTCGCCACCGAAGAGGTCGTCATCGAGCTCGACCGGAAGACCACCACCGCGGCCTATCGCGCGGGAAACACCCTGCTGCAGACGGCGCGCACCGCGGGGCTGCGCGCCCCGTCGTCGTGCGAAACCGGTTCCTGCGGAACGTGTATGGCGCGTATCGTCGCCGGCAGCGCCCGCATGCTCAACAACGATGCGCTCGACGACGACGAGGTGGCCGAGGGCTGGGTGCTGACCTGTCAGACCCTGCCCACCAGCCGCACCGTCCACCTGGTCTACGAGTAGGAGCGAGGCGGGAATGAGGCACAAGCGATGAGCCGGGTCGCGGTGGTGACCGGTGGCGCCTCCGGGATGGGGGAGTCGACCTGCCACGAGCTGGGCAGGCGCGGACACCGGGTGGCGGTGCTCGACATCGACGGCGGTGCCGCGCAGCGGGTGGCCGAGGATCTGCGCGCCGAGGGGGTGGCGGCGCTGGGCGTCGCCGCCGACGTGAGCAACCGCGCGGCCGTCGAGGAGGCGTTCGCCAAGGTGCGCACCGAACTCGGACCCGTCCACATCCTGGTCACCAGCGCGGGCCTGGTGGACTTCGCCCCGTTCACCGAGATCACGCCGCAGGCGTGGCAGCGTCTGGTCGACGTCAACCTGACCGGCACCTTCCACTGCTGTCAGGTCGCGATCCCCGACATGCTCGAGGCGGGTTGGGGTCGCATCGTGATGATCTCGTCGTCGAGCGCCCAACGTGGCTCGCCGGGGATGGCGCACTACGCCGCGTCCAAGGGTGCACTGCTGTCGCTGACCCGATCGCTGGCCCGCGAGTACGGGACGGCCGGGATCACCGTGAACAACGTGCCGCCGTCGGGTATCGAGACACCGATGCAGCATCAGTCGCAGGCGGCCGGGCACCTGCCCCCGAACGAGCAGATGGCCGCCAGCATCCCGGTGGGGCATCTCGGCACCGGTGACGACATCGCGGCGGCGGTCGGCTTCCTGTGTTCGGAGGAGGCCGGCTTCATCACGGGTCAGACGCTCGGCGTCAACGGTGGGTCGGTGATGTGATGACCCGCCGTCGGTCCGGACATCAACCAGCACAGGGAGGTTCGCATGGGTCGCTGGCCTAAGCCGCCGGAGGGCAGCTGGACGGAGCACTATCCGGAACTCGGTACCGGGCCGGTCTCGTTCCGGGATTCCGTCTCGCCGGAGTTCTACGAACTCGAGCGCGAGGCGGTGTTCAAACGGGCCTGGCTCAACGTCGCCCGGGTGGAGGAGCTGCCCCGGGTCGGCAGTTACCTCACCAAGGAGATCGACGCGGCCAAGGTCTCGGTGATCGTGGTCAAGGGCCGCGACGAGAAGATCCGCGCCTTCTACAACATCTGCCGCCACCGCGGGAACAAGCTGGTGTGGAACGACTTTCCCGCCGAAGAGGTCAAGGGCACCTGCCGGCAGTTCACGTGCAAATACCACGGTTGGCGCTACGGCCTCGACGGCGAACTGAAGTTCGTGCAGCAGCCCGGTGAGTTCTTCGACCTCGACCCGTCGAAGATGGGCCTGGCACCGGTGCAGTGCGACGTCTGGAACGGGTTCATCTTCATCAACTTCGATCCGCAACCGCGCTGGAGCCTGCGGGAATTCCTCGGGCCGATGATCACGGCGCTCGACGACTATCCGTTCGAGCTGATGACCGAGCGTTACGAATTCGAGGCGCACAACAACAGCAACTGGAAGATCTTCGCCGACGCCTTCCAGGAGTACTACCACGTGCCGTCGCTGCACAGCCAGCAGGTGCCCAGCGCGGTGCGTCAACCCAATGCGACGTTCGAGTGCGGCCACTTCCAGATCGACGGTCCGCACCGGCTGGTGTCCACCGCGGGTACACGGCGGTGGCTGCTCGATCCGGAGTTCATGTACCCCGTCGAGCGGACCACCCGCAGCGGGCTCGTCGGGCCGTGGCGCACCCCGGAGACCCACCAGTCGGCCGGCCTGAACCCGGGCGGAATCGAACCGTGGGGGATCACCAACTTCCAGATTTTCCCGAACCTGGAGATCCTGATCTACCACGGGTGGTATCTGCTGTACCGGTACTGGCCGACGTCGCACAACACGCACAGGTTCGAGGCCTACAACGCGTTCCACCCGGCGCGGACGGTGCGCGAACGGATCGAGCACGAGGTCGCGTCCGTCGTGCTCAAGGAGTTCGCGCTGCAGGATGCCGGCATGCTCGGCGGGACGCAGGCGGCGCTGGAGTACGGCCTGGACGAGCCGATAGTCGACGACTATCCGCTCAGCGACCAGGAGATCCTGGTGCGTCACCTGCACCATGAGGCCGTCAGATGGGTCGAGGAGTACAGGTCCGAACGCGCGCCGGTGGGAGTGTGACCATGGCCCGACTGCCCAGCGCCTTCGCCGAATTCGAGCCGTTCGCCGAGAAGTGGTGTCTGCCGACCGAAGCCGAGCGGTGGGCGACCCGTCTGGCCACCCCGATGTCGGAGATCCGGGAGTTCTACGACGCGTTCTCGCCGCGCTTCGAGGAGGCGATCGACTACTGCGACAAGTTCCCGCTCGACGACGTGCCCGACGACGCGCTCGAGCTGTTGCACCTCATCTACTCGATGATCATGGTGTCGATGGCCGTCGAGATCTTCGGGACGCAGAAGCCGACCGATTCCGCCGACGCGGTGATGCACCGCGTCAGCGCACCGGTGCCGTGACCACCAGGACGGAAACGACCATGAGTCTGCTGACGATCAACAAGCTCACCGCATCGGTCGGTGCGGAGGTGACCGGGCTCGACCCCGGGGCGCTGGCCGCCGACGACGCGCTCGCCGGCGCGGTACTCGATGCGCTGGAAGACAATGGGGTGCTGGTGTTCCCGGGGCTGCACCTCGATCCGCAGGCGCAGGTGCAGTTCTGTCGCCGCCTCGGCGACATCGACCACTCGTCCGACGGGCACCATCCGGTCGCGGGGATCTATCCCGTCACCCTCGACAAGTCGAAGAACTCCTCGGCGGCCTACCTGCGCGCGACGTTCGACTGGCACATCGACGGATGCACACCCACCGGTGACGAGTATCCGCAGATGGCCACCGTGCTCTCCGCCCTGCAGGTGGCCGAGAGCGGCGGCGAGACCGAGTTCGCCAGTGCCTACGCCGCCTACGACCACCTCGGCGAGGACGAGAAGCAACGGCTCTCCGCCTTGCGGGTGGTGCATTCGCTGGAGGCATCGCAACGCCGGGTCACCCCCGACCCGTCACCGGAGTTGTTGGCGCGGTGGCGTTCCCGACCCACCCACGAGCATCCGCTGGTGTGGACCCATCGCAGCGGCCGCAGATCGCTGGTGCTCGGTGCGTCGGCCGACTACATCGTCGGGATGGATCTCGACGAGGGCAGGGCGTTGCTCGCCGATCTGCTCGACCGCGCCACCCGGCCCGAACTCGTCTACAGCCACACGTGGTCGGTCGGTGACACGGTCATCTGGGACAACCGCGGTGTGCTGCACCGTGCGGCACCCTACCCGGAGAACTCACCGCGGGAGATGTTGCGCACCACCGTGCTCGGCGACGAACCGATCCAGTGACGCGCCTGACGCCGCTGCCGCCCGACGAATGGGACGACGACGTCCGTGACGCGCTGAGCCCGTTGCTGGCCGCCTCGCGCGCCAATCCCCGCGATGCCGGCGAGATCCTGGCCACCCTGGTGCGGCACCGGCCGCTGACGCGTGCCTACCTGGAGTTCAACGCCTACCTGCTGCGTGGTTCGACGCTCAGCGCGCGGGTCCGTGAGATCGCGCTGATGCGGGCGGTGCACTGGCGGCGGTGCGACTACCTGTGGGAGCACCACGTCGAACTCGCGAAGCGGGCCGGGCTCACCGCGGCCGAGATCGACGGCATTCGAAGCGGATCCCTCGACCAGGGGCTCGACGGGCTGGTGATCCGGGTGGTCGACGAACTCGAACGCGACAGCACTATCGCCGACGACACCTGGGCGTCGCTGGGCCGCCACCTCGACGACCGGCAACGCATGGATCTGGTGTTCACGGTCGGCGGCTATCACCTGCTCGCGCTCGCGGTGAACGCGTTCGGCATCGAATCCGGGGATTCCCCTCGTTGACGGCGAACTGCCGGTATGAAAACCTGATACGCAAAGATGAGAATCACGTTCTCGCTTCCGGGATCGAATGGAGCAGTGCATGGCGGAGGACCTCACCGCGGTTGACTTCTTCCGGGACGGCCGTCTGACCGACGACCCGTACACGTTCTACGCGGCGCTACGCGACAAATGCCCGGTCGCCAAGGAGAACCACTACGGCGTCACCATGGTGACCGGGTGGCAGGAGGCCGTCGACGTCTACAACGACGCCGAGACGTTCTCGTCGTGCATCTCGGTGACGGGGCCGTTCCCGGGGTTCCCGATCCCCCTGGAAGGTGACGACGTCACCGACCTGATCATCAAGCACCGCGACGAGATCCCGTTCAGCGACCAGTTGCCGACGCTCGACCCGCCGACCCACACCAACCACCGCGCCCTGCTCATGCGGCTGATCACGCCCAAGCGCCTCAAGGAGAACGAGGACGCGATGTGGCAGTTGGCCGACGACATCCTCGACGACTTCCTCGCTCCCGGTGAGGGCGAGTTCATCAAGGGCTTCGCCGCGCCGTTCACCCTGCGGGTGATCGCCGACCTGCTCGGGGTCCCCGAGGAGGACCGCCCCGAACTTCTCGAGCGGCTCGCGCGCGGCACCCACGGCGGGGCGCTGGGCAGCGCCGAGAAGACGTTGACCAAGACACCGCTGGAGTATCTCTACGACGTCTTCGCCGAGTACGTCGAGGACCGGCGGCGTGAGCCCCGTGACGACGTGCTGACCGGCCTGGCGACCGCGACGTTCCCGGACGGCACGATGCCCGAGGTGGCCGACGTGGTGCGGGTCGCGACGAACGTGTTCTCGGCCGGGCAGGAGACCACCGTGCGGCTGCTGTCCACCGCGCTGAAAGTGATCGGCGACCGGCCCGACATCCAGCGCGCGCTGCGCGAGGACCGCAGCCTGCTGCCCAACTTCATCGAGGAGTGCCTGCGCATCGAGAGCCCCGTCAAGGGCGATTTCCGGTTGTCGCGGGTACCGACCACCGTCGGCGACGAGACGCTGGCCGCCGGGACGACGGTGATGGTGATCAACGGAGCGGCCAACCGGGATCCGCGCCGCTTCGACGATCCCGACACCTTCGACCCGCAGCGCAGGAACGCCCGTCAGCACCTGGCGTTCGGCCGCGGCATCCACAGCTGCCCGGGGGCGCCGCTGGCCCGCGCCGAGACACGGGTCGGCCTGGAACGGCTGCTCGACCGCACGACCGACATCCGCATCAGCGAGGCCCATCACGGACCCGCAGGCGACCGCAATTACAGCTACATCCCGACCTACATCCTGCGCGGCCTGACCGAGCTGCACCTGGAGTTCGATGTGACAGGAGGCCGGTCGTGAAGGTCACCGTCGACGAAGACCGCTGCCGCGGCCACGGGATGTGCCTGACGTTGTGCCCGGAGGTGTTCCAGATGACCGACGACGGGTACGCCGTCGCCGATCCGTCCGAGGTGCCCGACGGGCTGGAAGAGTCGGCCAAGGACGCCATCGCGAACTGCCCCGAACAAGCAATCCTCGAAATAAGCTGAGCGACAAGGAGAAACAGTGCCCAAGGGCTACATCCTGATCACCGAAGACGTCAAGGATCCGGCCGGTATGGCGGAGTACGGCAAGCTGGCCGCGCAGACGATGGCCGGCTCGACGCTGTTGGCGTTCGACTCGAAACCCGAACCGCTCGAGGGGGAGTGGCACGGCACGCAGACGGTGCTGCTGGAGTTCGAGTCCGTCGAGGCCGCCCGCGAGTGGTACAACTCCGACGCCTACCAGGAGGCGGTCAAACTGCGGCAGGCCGCCGCCGACTGCAACGGCGTTATCTTGCACGGCCTGGGCTAGTCTCTCCCGGCGAGCAGACGCGAAAACCCCCAAAATATGCCCATTTTCGGGGTTTTAGCGTCTGCTCGCGGGCTAGCGCAAGACCCGCACCGGGACGTGGGACCAGCCGGCGACGTTCTGCATCGCGACCCTGCGGCACTCGTCCCACAGCACCTCGTAGCGCGGCATGAAGTCGAGCAGCCGCTCGAGCGCGATCGCGCTCTCCATTCGGGCCAGCGCCGCCCCGAGGCAGCTGTGCACGCCGTACCCGAAGCCGAGGTTCTGCGCCTCGGTGCGGTCACGGTCGATGTCGAAGGCGTCGGCGTCGGTGAACGCCTCCGGATCCCGGTTCGCCGACCCGCCCAGCAGGAAGACGGGTTTGCCCGCCGGGATCGTGACCCCGTGGATCGTCACCTCTTTCATCGACCGGCGGACGTTGTACTGCGCGGGCGCCTCGAACCGCAGCAGCTCCTCGACCGCGGCCGGGATCTTGCTGCGGTCGTCGAGCAGCTTCTGCCACTGCTCCGGGAACCGGGCGAACGTGACGGCCGCGTTGCCGATCAGCTTGGTCACCGTCTCGGCGCCCGCGCCGCCGAGAAGCGTTGCGAAGCCCGCGATCTCGAAGTCGTCGAGGCGCTCCTTGCGGCCGTCCTCCCGCTCGATCTCGGCCTGCACCAGGCGGGTGAACATGTCGTCGCGCGGTTCGGCCCGGCGCTGCTGGATCAACTCGAAGTACAGTCCCATCGCCTCCGCGACGGCCTGCATACCCTCCGGCGACATCTCCACCTGCCCGGGTTCGCGGTGCAGCGAGGTGTCCACCCACTGGCGCACCTGCTGCCTGCGGTCCTCGGGCACGCCGAGCATCCGGGTGATCACCTCGACCGGGAAGAAGGCGGCGAACTCCTGCACCACGTCGAAGTGGTCGGGATCGGCAGCGCGGAAGCACTGGTCGATCGTCTCCTCGACCATCGGCTTGAGGTTCGCGATCTGGCGCGGCGTGAACACCTTGTTGACCAGGCTGCGCATCTGGCGGTGTTCCGGCGGGTCCATCAGGATGATCATCTTCATGGGAGCCGGTTCGCCCGACTTCACCATCGCCAGATCCAGCCCGTACGCCGAGGAGAAGGTCTCGTAATCCTTGAACGCGGCCGCCACATCGGCGTGCCGCGACAACGCGTAGAAGTCCTGTTCCTCGTTGTAGTAGACCGGCGCCTCGTCGCGCATGCGCCGGTAGATCTCCCAGGGTTCGTTGAAGTACTCCTCGGAGAAGGGGTCGAACACGAGATCCGAATTGGTCTTGGGGCTGGTCATTCACACTCCCGGTCGGCCGCGACGTCTCTCATTCGTCGCGGATGGCTATGGCCTGGCGCGGGCATTGGCGCACCGCTTCCCTGACCTGTTCTTCGTTCTCAGGGGTCACCTCGTCGGTCAGGACGTGCAGGTAGTCCTCGTCGTCCAGGTCGAACACCTCGGGGATGATGCCCATGCACACCCCGTTGCTCTCGCACAGTCCGAAGTCGACCACGATCTTCTTGGTCATCCGCGATCCCGCTCCGCTTCTCGCTTGGTCACAGCACCCTCACCGGGACATGGTGATACCCCGCGACGTTCTGCATCGTGACGCGGCGCAGACCGTCGAAATCGACCTCGTAGCGCGGCATGAAGTCGAGCAGGTGCTCCAGGGCGATCGCGGTCTCCATCCGGGCCAGCGCCGCGCCGAGGCAGCTGTGGATGCCGTAGCCCAGGCCGAGGTTCTGCGCCTGGGCGCGGTCGCGGGTGATGTCGAAGGTCTCGGCATCGTCGAAGGCACGCGGATCGCGGTTGGCCGACGCGCCCATCAGGAACACCGGCTTGTGCGCGGGCACGGTGCCGCTGGGCAGCTCGACGTCCTTGATGCTGTAGCGGACGTTGTACTGCACCGGACCGACGTAGCGCAGCAGCTCCTCGACGGCGGCGGGGATCAGGCTGCGGTCGTCGAGCAGCATCTGCCACTGCTCGGGATGACGGGCGAACTCGACCACCGCGCTGCCGACCAGTTTGGTGACCGTCTCGGCGCCGGCGCCGCCCAGCAGCGTGGTGAAGCCGGTGATCTCGATGTCGTCGAGTTTGCGCAATACGCCGTCCTCGCCGGGGATCTCGGCGGCGATCAGCCGGCTGATCATGTCGTCCTGCGGATTCTCGCGCCGCTCCTGGACGAGGCTGTAGTAGTACATGGCCGAGTCGATGTTGGCCTGCACGTTCTTGTCGCTGAGGTCGATCTGGCCGGGTTGGCGTTCCAGGCTGGTGTCGATCCACTTGCGGACCTGCTGCCGGAACTCCTCGGGCACGCCGGCCATCCGAGTGATGACCTCGACCGGGAACGGCCCCGAGAAGTCCTGGACGACATCGAAGCGCTGCGGGTCGGCCTTGGACAGATAGTGCTCGACGAGTTCGACGACGGTCTCGCGCTGCGACTGGATCGCGCGCGGGGTGAACGCCTTGTTGAGCAGGCTCCGCATGTGACGGTGGTCCGGTGGATCCATGAAGATGATCGACCGCTGGGGCACCTCACCGGACCGCACCATCGCCAGATCGCATCCGCGGGCCGACGAGAACGACTCGTAGTCCTTGAAGGCGGCCGCCACGTCGGCGTGGCGGGTCAGCGCGTAGAAGTCCTCCGCCTCGTCGTAGTAGATCGGGGCCTCGTCGCGCATCCGCCGGTAGATCTCGTACGGATTGTCGAAGTAGTCCTGCGATACCGGGTTGAACACCAGTCGTGGCTTGGTCATGGGCTCCTCCTTCGCGGCGGGCTGATAGCCGGAAGCGTTACGTATAGCAAACGTACTGTAAAGCTAACAGTTTTCGTCTCCGGAGAGAGCGAGTTCGGCGATCACGTCGCCCAGCAGGCCGAGGTCCGTACCGGCGTCTTTCGCGATCGTGCGCACCACGTCGACGTCCTTTCCGACGAAGGCGCCGGCCATGTCCAGGAACGCGGCCACCGAGCCCCGCGGCGCGATCATGTTCAGCACCCGGCTCGACGAACTGCCGTACGTGAGCGCGGTCAGCAGGTCGGGTTCGGCCACCCCCAGCGCGCCGCCGAGCCGCACCGCCTCCCGTAGCAACTCGATCTGCGCGGCGAAGACGGTGTTGTTGACCAGCTTCACGCTCTGTCCGGCACCGAGCGGTCCGACGTGCAACACCGGATCGCCGTAGGCGGCCAGCACCGGCCGCACGCCGTCGACGGCGGCGTCGGAGCCCCCGACGAACAGCGTCACCGCCCCGGCGGCGATGTCGTGGGGCCCGCCGCTGACCGGTGCGTCGACCACCTGCACCGCGTACTCCTGCGCACGGGCCGCGATGTCGCGGGCGGTGGCCGGGCTGCCGGTCGTGTGGATCACCAGCGTGGCACCCGGGGCCATGGCCGCGAGCAGCCCGTCGTCGAGACACATGTTGCGGACCTGGTCGTCGGTGAACACGCAGATGGCCACCACCTCGGCGCCGGCGGCGACGTCGGCCGGCTCCGATACCGCGATGGCGCCCAGTTCGGCTGCGGCCGTGCGTTTCTCCCGCGTCCGTCCCAGCACCGTCACGGTGTGGCCGGCCTCGACGAGGCGGCGCACCATGGGCGCGCCCATGCGCCCCGCGCCGACGAAACCGACCCGGCTCACCGCGGGTGGTCCATCGACCCCAGAGCGGTGTCGGCCGCGGTGAAGACGGAGCCTTCCGGCGCCGAGGCGTTCGCCGCGATGCTCGCGGCGTGGCGGACGTCCTTCTGCAGCAGCGCCCCGGCGATCGGTGCGAGCCCCTCGACGGTCCCGCCGAACATGCTGATGCTGCCCAGCGCCTTGCTGGTCGCCGATCCGCCGTTGAGGACCTCGGCGAGCCGCACCCGGGGGATGCCGAGCGCTTCCCCGAGTTCCAGGGTGCTCAGCGCACTGCCCAGATTCGCGGTGAACAGCAGGTTGTTCAGGATCTTGGTCACCTGACCGCTGCCCAGCGGCCCCAGATGCACGACGGGATCGGCGTACGTGGCGAACACCGGGCGCGCCTTCTCGACGTCGTCCTCCGCACCGCCGACCATGACCAGCAGCTTGCCCTGCTCGACCGCGGGGGCGCCACCGCTGACCGGGGCGTCGATCACCGAAACGCCCTGTGCCGCAGCCTTCTGCGCGACCTCCCGGCAGGTGTCCGGGTGCACCGTGCTGTGGATCGCGATCATCGCGCCCGATGCGAGTCCGGCCAGCACACCGGACTCGCCGTCGAGCACCTCTCGGACGTCGTCGTCGCCGACCACACACAGGCACACCAGATCGCTGGCCGCCGCGAGTTCGGCGGGGCTGCCCGCGACCTTGGCGCCCGTGTCGGCGAATGGTTCGACCGAGGCGGGCCGGCGCGCCCACAGTGTCAGCTCGTAACCGCCTTCGACGATCCGTCGCGCCATCGGCGCACCCTGGCTGCCCAGGCCTATGAACCCGACCCGCATCTAACCCACCTCCACATCGACTCGACCCGCGCGCTCGCGGATCACCACACACTCTTCGACGAACGACAGCACCTTCAGGTGGTAGGCCGCCGCGGTCAGCCCGAGGCTCAGGTTGTGCCCGGCATCGTCCTGTGACGCGGTGACGAAACGCGGTGTGGACGTGAAGACCGCGGCGATCTGAGCCAGCGCGTCGGCGTCGGAACACCAGACCCGTTCGTGCTCGGCGTGACTGAAGCGCACCGGGACGTGTACCCGTGCGGCCAGCGCGGGAAAGTCCCGCTGCGGCCAGTCCCTGACCATCGCGGCCTCGTACGGTGCGCCCGTCGAGGAATTCGTGATCCCGGTCAGCACGGCAGGCGGATACAGCTCGGCGGGCTCCCACAGCAGCTGGCGCAGCCCCGGCGGCCGGTGTGTCGCACTGGCGTCGCGCAGGATGTCGAGCGCCGCGTCCTGGTAGCGCAGACCCGTTCCCGCCAGCTCGAGCCCGAGCAGGTCGGCGCCGTCGTCAGCGGCCATCCGCAATGCCAGCTCACACCCGTTCGAGTGGGCGACGACGAACACGCCTGCGCCGCGCGGTCTTTCGCCGAGCATCGCGTCGACCGCACCGTAGGCGAGCGCCACCCGCTGGTCCGGCCGTTCGAGTGCGTCGGGATACGGGGCGGAACTGCCGTACCCCGGCCGGTCGAGGGCGATCATGGTGAAGCCCAGCTCGGCGCCGAGCCGCAGCAGCGACAGGCGAGGCTGACCGGGGCAGTCGAAATAAGCCGCGGTGCTGGCGCCGCCGTGCAGTGCGACGATCACCGCGCGCGGTTCACCGGCCGCTTCGGCCATCAGGCCGGACATCGGTATGTCGCCGACCATCACCACCCGCGGGCGTGGCGCGCTCACGCGTCGCTCCGCAGCAGCAGCACCCCGCTCGGGGTGAGCCCGCCGCTGCTGACCACGGCGACGTGGGCGTCGGCGACCTGGCGTTCGCCCGCCTCGCCGCGCAGCTGGCTGACGGCCTCGTGCATCAGGCCCATTCCGTGGGTGCGGCCGTGGGAGAGCTGGCCGCCGTGGGTGTTCAGCGGCAGCACACCGTCGCGGGCGATGTTGTGCCCGCCGTCGAGGAAGTCCTTCGCCTCACCGATCCCGCAGAAGCCCAGCGCCTCGATCCAGGACAGGCAGTTGAACGTGAAGCCGTCGTAGAGTTCGGCGACGTCGACGTCACTGGGCCGCAACGACGTCCGCGTCCACAGGTGTGCGGACTGGCCGAGTACCTGCGGCTCGTGGGTCAGCGTGGTCTGGTCCCAGTCGGTGCGTTCGACGATCTGGGTGCCGACGGCCTCGATGAACACCGGCGGCTTCGGCATGTCCCTGGCGGCGTCGACGGCCGACACCACGACCGCGACCGCACCGTCACACGGCACGTCACAGTCGTAGAGGCCGAACGGCGTGGTGATCGGCCGGGCCGACAGATAGTCCGCCATCGTCATCGGATCGCGGTAGATGGCCGTGGGGTTCAACGCGGCGTTGGCCCGCTGGTTGAGTGCGATCCAGCCGAGGGTCTCGCGCGTCGTGCCGTAGCGGTGGAAGTGCCGCTGCGCGTTGAGCGCCAGTGTGTGCGCCGCCGACGTCGCGCCGAACGGCATCTGCCAGCTCGTGGTCCGCCCGCCGCCGGGCGGCGCCATCTTGCCCTCCTTGAGCAGCTGGCCGAACGTGGCCTCCCACAGCGTGCGGAAACACAGCACGTGGCGCGCCATCCCGGTGGCGACCGCCATCATCGCCGCGATCACCGAACCACCCGGGCCGAAGGTGTCCATCCCGCCGTTGATCCACGTGGGTCGCAGACCGAGCGCGCCTTCGAGTGCGGTGACCCCGCCTTCACCCATCCCGGCGACATCGAGACCCGGATAGGTGGACAGCCCGTCGATGTCATCGAAGGTCAGCCCCGCGTCCGCGACCGCCGCCTCGCAGGCCTCGATGGTCAACGCCAGCGGCGGCACCATCAACCGGCGACCGAGCCGTGACGCGCCGATGCCGGTGATCGCGGAATGGTCCTCGAACTTCTCGCGGGTCAGCATCGGCCGCACGTGCTCACCGAAGCGGTCCGGGGCGATCTCGTCGGCGGGCAGCTCCGCGGGCTCACCCGCCACGGGGGTGAACAGCGGCAACCAGACGTCGTCGGCCTGCTGGAAGGTCACCTGCACCGGCTGACCCAGCTCGAGGGTCTCCGGATCGGCGTCGACGATGTTGGTGGTGAGCCGCACCCGTGGGTCCTCGATGACGGCCACCTGGGCCACCACGTACGGCGGTGGCAGGTCGGGGAACCCGAACCGGTGGTTGACCGTGAACCCCGCCAGCGTGCCCCGTCCCGATACGGCGCGCACGCCGAGCTTCTGGCTGCGGCAGTACCGGCAGATCGGTTGTGGCGGATGGATGAGCGACTGGCAGTCCTGGCACTCCTGGATGCGTAGTTCACCGTCGGCACCTGCGGTCCAGAAGAACTCGTTCTGCGCGGTCACCTGTGGCAGGGGCCGGCCCGGGATGTCCGCCACGTCTACAGGCCCGGCAGCATGTGCTCTTCGCGGACGGCGCCCGCGTGGTCGCCGTTCGCCGGGTCACCGGACGATGCCGGCCCGGCCGGCGGTTGAGAAGGTCTGTCGCGCACCGGTTCTCCTTCGTGCATCTCGATGATGGCGTGCACCGGGCAGTCCAGCAGCGCCCGGCGCACCGCCGGCTCGTCCGCCTCGGGCACCGTGCCGTTGCCGATCAGCGAGGCGTACCCCCAGTCGTCGAGGGAGAAGTACTCCGGTGCGTGCTTGGCGCAGATGCCGAAGCCGTCGCACATCGTGCGATCGAGACGGATCCTCACGCGGTCACCACCGCCTCCACTTCGTAGGGCCTTCGGACGTCGAACACCTCGACCGCGCAGCTGTCGCAGCTGCCCTGTAGATGACGCGCCACCGCCTGCGGGAACGCGGTGAGCAGGCTGGCCGCGACGTTGGTGGCGGCGTCGAGCGTCGCGCACGCGCCACGGCCGCGCAGCACCACCGACCAGCGTTCCAACCGGGCCAGATCCTCGTCGGTGGCCACCCCGTCGCGCAGCGCCCCGGCGACCGCCGACATCGCCGCGGTCCCGTTGAAGCACGACCCGCACTGTCCGGCGTTCTCCCGGTCGAAGTAGGCCAGCACCGATGCGGCGACCGCGACCGGGCACTCGTCGGTCAGCACCCCCACCGCACCGCAGCCCAGTCCACTGCCGAGCCGGCGCAGCGCCTCGTGGTCGAGCGTCGCATCCAGGACGTCGCGGTTGAGCAGACCCGTGAAGTACCCACCCATCAGCACCCCGCTCACGCGGTCGGCTGGGATCCCGTGCCAGGACAGGACGTCGGCGAGCGCGACGCCGTGCGGCAGTTCGTAGAGCGCCGGAGGTCGGCCGCCGCCGGTGATGGTGGCGAGGAAGGTGCCGGGCGAGGACGGTGTGCCCGCCGACCGGTAGGCGCGCGCCCCGTGCTCGTGCAGGTACGGCAGGTTGGCCAGCGTCTCGACATTGCTGACCAGCGTGGGCAGCCCGCCCACCCCTTCTTCGAACGGGCGTGGCGGTTTGTCCGTCGGTTTGGCCGGCCCGCCGTTGATCGCGCGGACCGCGGCGGTCTCCTCACCGGCGACGTAGCCGGCCTCGACACAGACCACGCTCACCGACACCGCGTCCAAGACCGATGAATCCACCTGGGTGAGCGCGGTTTCCACGCTGCGGGCGGACTCCGGGTCCGAGACGTAGACGACTGCGCGGCCGGCGGCCACCATCCGGGCGGCCAGCCGCAGACCGTCGAGGACCAGATGCGGACGGTGCCGCAGCAGCCAGCGGTCCTTGATCGACGCGGGCTCACCCTCCTCGCCGTTGGCGATCGCGACCGCACCGCCGCGGACCCGGCCGTGGTCACGGACCGAACGGAGTTTGACCGCCATCGGGAACGCGGCGCCGCCCCGTCCGAGCAGCCCGGACAGTTCCACCTCTTCGAGCAGCCGCTCGGGGTCGGTCAGCGGCCGGTACCCACCGGCCTGCGCGTAATCGGCGTAGTCTTCGCGACCCGTGGGCACCCGGAGCAGTCGGGGAGTGGCGCCTGGCCAGACGGCGGTGGTGAGATCGGTTGCGGCGGTGGGGTTCATCTGCATCTCGTTCCCGCGGATAGGCTGGCCGGCATGAGGACTGCGGTGGTGCGGGTGGGCGTCGACCCGGCGGGCGAACTGACCGCCGCCCAGCTAGCGGACGGCATGACGCGCCTGCGCGAACTCGCCGGCGCGGCGGGCGCCGAGGTGGTGGACAACAACCTGCCCGCGCTGCCGCCGGGACGGCGCGAAGCGGAACTGCTGATCGCCGGAGACGACGCCGAGTCGCTCAAGCGGATGGCGGTCGGGTTGTGCGCGCGAGCCTTCGGCACCGACCCGGTCGCCGGGGTGCTCACCTACATCAGCCGCGGCACCGACGACGACGCCTACGGTGTGCTCGCGGGCTTCGGGCTGACCGGCGAGATCACCCGCACCGTGGACGACGACGGCTGGGACGTCGTCCACGTCGCGCTGCGCAGGGCGGACCTGGAACGGATTCCCGAGAGCCGCATCCACACCGCGCTCGAGGCCTCGCTGAACTGCGAGGTGCACATCCGCATCGTGTGAGGCGGTCATCGCTTCAGGAACTCCAGGATCGCCGGGGCGGCCTGCACCCAGGTGTCGAACATGTTGAACCGCTTGACCTTTCCGGACGCACGCTTCTCACCTGCGCGTTCCCAGGCGTCTTCCGGCCATGGCGGATCGATCAGCGTCGACCCCTTGATCAGGCAGCTGACCTCCAACGAGGTGCGCTTCGGGTGGTCGAGATCGTTCTCCCCGCCTCGAATGATCAGCGTGGGCACCCGGATGTTGTCGAACATCTCGTCCTCCACGCCCGGGATCGTCTGTCCGGGCTTGGGGACGAACGCGTTGAGCCAGCGCAACATCAGCTTGAGGAAGTCGTCGGCGTCCAGGCTCAGGATCCGGTCGCGGTTGGCCGGGTTCTCTGCGATGCGTTCCTGCCACTCCGCGACCTGCGCAACGGCTTTCATCCCGGCGCCGCGGACCGCGAGGATGCTCGGCACGATGTAGTAGGAGCCCAGCACGAACGAGCCGTACACACCGCCGACGATGTTCCACACCACGAGCTTGGTGACGATCTCCGGGTACAGCATCGTCGTGAGCATCGAGTCGCGCGCGCCGCCGGACCCGCCGGCCAGGATGCACGGCCCGATGTCGAGGGTGGTGATCAGCTGGTACAGCGTCTCGGCGCGCATGTGCGATTCGCTCTGCCCGTAGAACTGCACGTCGGATCTGCCGCAGTTCGGCCGGTCCCACAGCAGAACCCGGTACCCGCCCTTGACCAGTGCCTGCGCCAGCGGCCGCAGTCCGGGGATGTCCTTGCTGAACCGGCCGCCCGGGGTGAGGGCGATGAAATCACCGCTCTTGCCGAGTATTTCGTAGACGACGCGGCCGCCGTTGATCTCGATGGTCTTCTCACCGCGTCTGAGTTCCGGGCCTGCGGCCTCGGTCGTCGTCATGCCGAACCTCCACGAGCGTGCGCAAACTGCGGGAAAACGGCGGCGTGTCGTGTGCAGACACGCACGTTCGCGGAAACGGGGCGCGGTGTCATGCCATCACCAGCACATCGTTGCCGACCACCCGGACCGGGTAGGTGCGAATGCTCCACTCGGGCTTCACCGCGGTGGTGCCCGTCGCGAGCTCGAACCCCCACTGGTGCCAGGGGCAGTAGATGTACTCGAGATCGCGCACCATCACCGCGTCGCCGGGCACGTTGTCGTCGACGACCGTGCGCCCCCGCGCGCGGCCCACACACAGCGGGCCGCCCTCGTGCGGACAGTAGTTCGCGATCGCGTAGAAGGTGCCGTTGACGTTGTAGACGCCGACGCCGTGCCGTCCGATCGGCACCACTTTGTGCGCACCGGGCGGGATCTCGTCGACCGTGGCGACGATGTGTTCACGCCCCTGGGCGAGCCGGGGCGGTTTCTTGTCCTCTGTCATCTCCGTCAGAACACCCGGACCTGGCCCTCGAGGGCGGGCACCGTGTCGGGAAGGTGATAGGTGGCCAGGCCGTTGCGGAACATCACGTTCTCCCTGGCGTGTTCGGGGAGATGTTTGACCAGCCACCGCGGGTCGTCGAACGTCCAGTGCGGATAGTCGGAGCTGTAGAGCAGTATCTTGTCGCACTCCATCCACTCGAACGCCCGCGACAGCTCGGTCTTGTCCTCGGGGTAGTCCAGCGGCTGGGTGGTGAACTTGATGTGGTCCTTGACGTATTCGGACGGTTTGCGCTTGATGTCCACCCAGTCCTTGCGCGCCTCGTAGAGCGCGTCCATCCGCCACATCAGCGGCAGGATCCAGGTGAACGCATGCTCGACGAGCACGATGCGCAGCGTCGGGAACCGGTCGAAGACGCCGTCGAACACCAGACTCATCACCTGGTTCGCGGCCAGCAGCGAGTAGGTGACCATGAAATCGTGGTTGTAGCTGGGCATACCGACCGGCGGCATCGGCAGTTCGTCGAAGTGGCTGCGGGACAGATGGCAGCTGACCGTGATGTCGTGTTTGGTGGCGGCCGCCCAGATCGGATCGTATTTCGGGTTGCCCCACGACGGCCGCGGTTCGGCCTTGATCAGGATCTGCGCCATGTACGGGTGACCGGCCCAGCGTTCGATCTCCTCGACCGATTTCTCCGGCTCCTCGATCGCCAGGCAGATCGACCCGCGCCACCGTTCGTGCCAGTTGTTGTGGCTGTCGAGCCAGTGGTTGGCCTGCCAGTCGTTGAGCGCGCACGACATCGCGTGCTGCGCCTCGGGAATCCGGGCCGGATAGGCGGCGGGTTCGAGGATCGCGATATCGGCACCGGCCTCCATGATCAGCTGCTTGAACGCGAGATCCGGGTCGCTGCCGGGGAACTGGCCGTCGGCGGGGAAGGTGTCCACGCGCATCGCGTAGGCGTGCGCGTAATCGGGGGCGTCGTAGTAGATCTGCTCGCCGACCTTGCGGGTGTTGAAGTACTTGCTGCGCCACGGTTCGGGGAGGTACTGGCCGAGGTCGCCGGCGCGGGGCACCGGATGGACGTCGGAGTCGACGCACCGGACCGCGATGCGTTCGGCGGCCGGCTGACGCGGTGTGCTGGTGACCGTCATCGTGTCTCTCCCTTGATCGCTTTCGTCACTGCTGGGCGCCGACTTCCGCTCCGACGTCGATTCCGTAGAGCTCGGCGGCATTGCGCCACAACAACTTGTCGCGCTGCTCGGCGCTGAACGCGGCGGGCGCCGACGGCTCGTTGAGCTGCCAGTGCGGGTAGCTCGACCCGTACATCACCATGTCGTCCTTCCCGGTGAACGCATGCCATTCACCGGCGAAGTCCGCATCGCCGGGGCCGTCGAGCATGCCCTGGACGAAGTAGACGTGTCCGGGCAGGTAGTCGCTCGGCATCTTCGGCGCCCACGGGGTCTGCTCCAGGTGCGGTCGGCCGAAGCAGTCCATCCGCCAGATGAACGGCGTGAGAAGGTCGGCCGCGCCGTCGGCCCAGACGAACTTCAGCGCAGGCATCCGCTCGAACACGCCCTCGGCGATCATGTTCATCAGGTGGTACAGGTAGTTGAGCGCCATGAAGCCGGCGTACTGCTCGTAGGTCCGGGTGTTACCCGACGGTGTGGGCGGCAGTGAGATGCCCGATCCGACCTCGATGTGCACGGCCACCGGCAGATTCGCGTCGATCGCGGCCTCCCACAGCGGCCAGTACTGCGGTTTGCCGTACAGCTCTCGCGACTGCAGTGGCACGCCGATCTGCACCACGCGCGGGTGGTCGCGGTACTTCTCGATCTCGCGCAGCGCGCCGGTCAGATCGTCCGGGTTGACCCGGATCGTCCCGCGGAACCGCTCACCGTGCTCGGGATGCTCGAGCCAGCGGGTCACCATCATCTCGTTGTGCGCAGCGGCGATCGCCGTACCGAGATGGCGGTCGGGCATGATGCCGCGCGTCATCGGATGCAGGATGGCCACATCCACCCCGCGATCGGTGAACAGGTGTCTGGCCGCCACGTCCGGATCAGACCCGGGGTACTGGCCGTCCGGGCCCTGCGTGCCCTTCGCGTACTCGCCGCCCGGGGCCCCGTACCAGTCCATCTCGTAATCGGGGAACCCGCGGCTGCGGAACGGCTCACGCAGCACCGAGCGCAGATCTTTGTTGGAGCCGAAGAAGATGTGCACGCTGGCGTCGATCAGGGGCGTCTGCGTCCCGTCGGGCTGCGTTGTGGCCAAGGTCGTCCTCCGATGTTCGTCCGGCGACACCGCGGTGCGCAGACGGCTTCGAACGTGTGCGGCGAAGCCGGACACACAAGTCAGTGTAAATCGAAGTTCTTCAAAGGCAAGAACCGAGTTCTCCAATTGCTTACGCGCATCAACGCAGGTGAGATGCGTGGCTGGTCAGTCCGGTGGTGGCCGAGACCCAGAAGGCGATAGCCGCGGGCCGAGAATGCGTGATCTCTGTATGAGAATGCTATTCTCCGAACGTCGAGACCGACCATCAGGAGGCGCCGGATGCTACTCGAGTTCGATGCCGATCAGCGGCTGTGGCAGGAAACCGTGCGCGACGCGGTGACCAAACAGTGCCCGGCCTCGCTGGTCCGCGAGATCGCGGAGAACGGGGTCGATCCGGCGCCGCTGTGGAAGAGCTACGTCGACGCCGGCTGGACGGAGCTCACCGATCCCGAGAACGCCGTGGAACTGGCGATCGTGCTCGAAGAGATGGGCCGCGCCACCGATCCGACGCCGTTCCTCGCCACGATGACGCAGTACGCGCCGCTGGCGGGGGACCGGTTCGATCCGCAGCAGGCCGGTGCGGCGATCTACGGCGGAATCACCGCCGTCCGCGACGCCGAGGGCTGGGTGCTCGACGGTTCGGCGCGGTTCGTGCTCGACGGTGACCGCGCCGAGCGGTTCGCGGTGGCCACCGACGCCGGTGTCTTCGTCGTCGACTCCACCGTCGCGACCCGCCGCCGCAGCCCGGTGTTCGATCCGGTGCTGCACATCGCCGACGTCTCGTTCGACGGCGTCCGCGTGCCCGACACCGACCGGGTACCCACCGACGCCGAGCGGGCGCGCCACCTCGCGCTGACCGGTATCGCGATCACCACCGTGGGTGCCTGTCAGCGGATCCTCGACCTCGCACTCGACCACGTCAAACAGCGGCATCAGTTCGGGGTGCCGATCGGCTCGTTCCAGGCCGTCCAGCACAAAGCGGTCGACATGCACGTGGCGACCGAACGCGCCCGTGCCCTGGCCTACTTCGCCGCACTCACCATCGCCGCCGACGATCCGCGGCGCCGACTCGCCGCCGCGATGGCCAAGGCCGCCGCCGGCGAATGCCAGTCGGTGGTCTTCCGGCACGGCCTGCAGTTGTTCGGGGCGATGGGCTTCACGTGGGAGAACGATCTGCAGTTCGCGCTGAAACGGGCCAAGGCCGGCGAACTACTGCTGGGCGGTGCGGCCGAACACCGGGCGACGATCGCGGAGGAATTTCATGCAGCTGACTTTTGATGCCGACGTCGAGCAGTTCCGCGCCGAATTCGCGGCCTTCCTCGACGCACACCTGCCGCCCGAGTCGGCCACGCTCGAGCGCCCGAAGTCGGTCTCGCACATGCCGCAATGGGCCCGCGACTGGCAGCGTCTGCTGTTCGACAACGGGTGGCTGCTCCCCGCGCAGCCGCCGGAGTTCGGCGGGCGCAACGCCACCGTGCTGCAGCAGTTCGTCCATCTCGACGAACTGTGCCGGCGCCGGATCTACCACAGCTTCAACCCGCAGGGCGTCAACATCGTCGCGGCGTCGCTGATCAGCTTCGGCAGCGACGAGCAGAAGCACCGCTGGGCGGTGCCGGTACTGCGCGGTGAGCTCACCGCGTCACTGGGGATGAGCGAGCCGAGCGCCGGTTCGGACCTGGCGTCGCTGCGCACCCGTGCGGTGCAAGACGGTGACCACTTCGTGGTCAACGGCCAGAAGGTGTGGACCTCGGGCGCGCACGACGCCGATTATCTGCTGGCATTCGTCCGCACCGATCCGGACGCGCCCAAGCACCGGGGGATCAGCGCGCTGATCATCCCGACCGACACCCCCGGCGTGGTGTGCCGGCCGTTCGCCGATCTGTGTGGCGAGGAGAACAAGGATTTCAACGAGGTCTTCTTCACCGACGCCCGGGTGCCCGTCGAAAACCTCGTCGGCCCGCTGAACCAGGGCTGGAAGGTCGCCAACGGTTCACTGGGTCACGAGCGCACGATGATGTGGCTCGGTTTCGCGGACCGGATCGACAACGTGATCGCCGACTTCGTCCCGCACACCGAGCTGGAACGTGACGCGTACGCCTCGATGATCATGGACTACCAGGCGCTGCGCGCCATGGGGTCGGCGGCGCTGGCCCGCGCCGCCCGGGGGGAGATGGACACCGCTTCGGTGTCGGTGCTCAAGCTGTTCGGTTCGGAGGCCGAGATGCGCGCCGCGGACGCGGCATTGACGGCTTCCGGGTCCGCCGGGTTGGTGCACCCCTCGACGACCGGGCGCTACGCCCATATGAACCTCGACCACTACTTCGCCAGCTGGTTCGAGCGTTATGCCCGCAGTTTCTCCGGCACCATCGCCGGCGGAACCTCGGAGATCCAGCGCAACATCATCGCCACGCAGGTGCTGGGGTTGCCGCGCGGCTGACAGTCAGCCGCGCGGCCACCGCTCAGTAGTTGTTGCAGGTGTTCGCGACGTTGGAGATCGGCCCGAAGTAGGCCTGCGCGGTCGGGTTGCCCTGGAGGAACGCGACCGTCGCCTGCCGCTGCTGCGGGGACGCGGCGAGGAAGTTACGCACCGCGTTCTGGCCGGCCGGCTGCTTGGCGAACTGGGCGGCCAGGTCCGGGTGCTGGTCGTTGAGCGCGGCGATCACCTGGTTGTAATTGCAGGTGGTGTTGATGATGGGGCCCAGATCGGGCTGCGCGGACGCAACGCCCGTGGAGAGCGGAATCGCCACGGCGAGGCCGCCGAGCGTGACAGCCAGGTTCTTGCGCGACAGCTTCAGCATGGATACACCCTCTTCTCGGAATTTCTCTTGTCGAAATGCGCTTTGCCGGGCAACAAGATCACCCGACAGCAGATACATCGACAGTAACAGCGAAACTGTTACCTTTTCTTCCGCGAGGCAAACCTCGCCGGCCGTCAATCGATGACGGCGGGCTCCTTGCGCTCCGTGATCGGACGCGCCAGTTCCTGCTCGTCGCAGATGCGCTGGAGTTTGTCCAGCGTCTCGTCGAGACCGGGCCCGAGCCGTGCGCCCGGGGTGAACGTGGCGGGCAGATTGCGCATGCCCTGGATGACGCCGATGGTGTCGTAATGGACTGTGTGCTCGGGATCACAGACGTAGTCCGGCATCCGGTCGAGCACCGCGGTGAGCATCGACTTGAACACCGTGCGGGCCACGTTGGAACCCACGCAGCGGTGCACACCGATGCCGAAGCTGAAGTGGCGGTTGCCCTTTCGGTCCAGGATCACCTCATTGGGCTCGGTGAACACCGACGGATCCCGGTTGGCCATCGCCCAGGAGAGCCACAGCCGCTCGTATTTCTTGAACCGCTGACCCTCCACCTCGACGTCGTCGGCGAAGGTACGGCCGTCACCGGGCGCCGGAGTGAAGAACCGCAGGAACTCCTCGGTGGCCGGATGCAGCAGCGTGGCACGCTCCCGGCTGAGCCGCTCACGCTGATCCGGATGCTCGCCAAGCCATTCCAGCGCATGCGCGGTGAGTGCGGTCGTCGTGTCGAATCCGCCGCCGATGATGAGCCCGAGGTTGCCGAGGATCTCCATGTCCGGCGCGGGCTCACCGTCGATGCGCAGCTGCACCAGCGCATTCACCAGACCCGGACGCGGGTTCTCCCGGATCTGCATCATGTTGGTGATGAGGTCGATCCCCATCTCGCGGTGCTGTTCGTTGATCTTCTCCCGCTCGGGGGAGTGTTCAGGGGTGTACACCGAGGCGTGGGTGGGCTCGCTGTAGACGTTCCACTTCTTGAGCTCGATGCCCATCATCGCCAGCGTGAACACCGCAGGCACCACGTTCGCCAGGTGCTCGACGAAATCGATACGGCCGGACTCGATGTGCTCGTCGAGTGCGGCGCGGGTGATCTCGTCGACGAACGGCTCCCAGCGCTTGATCGCCGCAGGGGACAGGTACGGGTTCAGGGCGCCGCGGTACGCGCTGTGCTCGGGTTCATCCATCTCCAGGATGCCGCCGCGAACGACGGTGGCGCGGCTGGCCTTCGGGATGGTGATCCCCTGGAACGGCGTCTCACCGCTGATGTCGTGATGGTTGGACACCACCGGACAGCGCGCCAACTCGAAGACGTGCCTGCTGTCGGCGGCGACCCAGTGCCCACCGTAGGTCTCGGTCCACGCCATCGGGCACTTGGCGTGCATCTCCTCGGTGACCTTCTCGAACTGCTCCCGGTATTCCGGGGTGTGCCGGTCGAAGTGGTACTGGTTCTTCTTGCGATCGCTGTCGGCCGGGTCACCGCGCAGATCGTCGACGGTGCTCACGTCGTTGGCTCCCTGAGTCATTGGTCGAGTTCAGTCGTCGATCGAAATGGCCTGCTCGGGACACGACGACACCGCCTCGCGGACCGCGTCCTGCTGATCGTCGGGCACGATCTCGTTGACCGGCGATGCGGTGCCGTCGATGTCGCTCAGCTCGAAGGAATCCGGCGCGATCATCGCGCACAGCGTGTGCCCCTGGCAGCGGCCGGAATCAACCCTTACCTTCACTGCTCTCCTCGAAGTGTCTCGCGGTCAACGTCTTCGGGATCAGACGTGGTAGTCGTACCACTTGAGGTAGCCGCCGGCGTCCACGCGCAGCTGCATGCCGGTGACGAAACGTGACTCGTCGGAGGCCAGCCACAACACGGCGTTGCTGATGTCCTCGGGTTCGATGAACGGCACGGGCATGGCTTGCTGGACACCGAAGGCGAGCTCGGCGTCGGCGCGTGTGGGCTTCTCGAGATCCGGTCGGAACGAGCGGTACATCGGCTCGCTCTGCAGCATGTCGGTGTTGCAGTTGGTGGGGTGGATCACGTTGGCACGAATGTTGCGCACTGCCAACTCGGTCGCCAGGTCGTGCACGTACTGAGAGATGAGGCGCTTGGAGGTCATGTAGCCCATCCCGCCGGGGTCGGCGCCCGGGCGGTCCTTCTTCGAGGCGTCCATCAGCGCCGCGGCCGAGGCCGTGGCGATGATCGAGGCGCCCTCCTTGAGGTGGGGCAGGGCCACCTGGATGGCGTTGATGGTCCCGACGAAGTTCGTGTTGATGCCGTCGGTCCACGCCTGCATCGGCGGGGCGCCCTTCATCGCCGCGATGCCGGCCTGAGCGACGACGATGTCGAGGTGTCCCAGTTCGGCGACGCCGTTGTCCAACGCCTCTTTGAGCTGGGCGGCGTCCCGGACGTCGGCCTGGGCGATGACGGCTTTGCGGCCCGCCTTCTCCACGTACTGGGCCGTCTCTTCGAGGTCCTCGCGCCGGGCCAGCGGGTAACCCACCGTCTCGATGTCGGCGCAGATGTCCACGGCGATGATGTCGGCGCCTTCCTCGGCCAGCCGAATCGCGTGGCTGCGGCCCTGCCCGCGCGCAGCGCCGGTGATGAATGCGACCTTTCCTTCTACGCGCCCCACAGTGTGTCCTCTCGTGTAACCGGTTGATTCCGTTGGTGATGCGTGACGGTCAGGTGTTGCGGCCGCCGTTGACGCCGAGGATCTGACCGGTGATGTAGCCGGCCTCCTCGCTGATGAGGAATGCGCATGCGGCCGCGATGTCCTCGGGCCTGCCGATGCGGCGCACCGGCGTGGCCGCGATGGTCGCGTCGATGTCGCCGAGGTAGCCGCGTTCCGCGGCGGCGCGCAGCATGGGCGTGTCGATGAAGCCCGGCGGGACCGCGTTGACCGTGATGCCGCTCGGACCGTACTCCAGCGCAAGCGATTTCGTCAGACCGTTGACCGCCGACTTGGCGGCGACGTACGGCGACATGTACGGGGCGCCGGAGTGCGTGCTGGACGACGAGATGTTGACGATGCGGCCCCAGCCGGCCTCCAGCATGTCGGGCAGAACGGCCTGGATGGTGTGGAAGACGCCGTTGAGGTTGACGTCGATGACCTTCTGCCAACGGTCGAACGACACGTCGCTGAACCGTTTGAAGCAGTCCAGGCCCGCCGCGTTGACGAGCACCGTGATGGGACCGAGCTGTTTGCGGATCGCGCTGAACGCGGCCTCGACCGCGGGGCGGTCAGTGACGTCGGCGGCGTGGGCGAACTCGCCGTCGCCGGGGTTGAGATCGACCGTGGCGACGTGGAGACCGTCGGCCTGCAACCGCTGCACGATGGCCAGCCCGATACCCGATCCACCGCCGGTGACGACAGCGGTCTTCACAGAGCGTCCTCCGACGCGGCGGCCGGGGACATCGCGGTCGTCTCAGGCATCAAGAATCATCCTTCCGATTATGAGAACCGTACTCTCGACGTCGATCATTCTGCAAGAAATCGCGCGGGCGCGCTCGACGTCACCCTATGCTCCGATCCGGTCCGCAAGGCCATGACTAGCCACTCTAGGTTTCCTTGAGTTCTCTCGGCGCGAATGTATGATTCGCCACCAATGAGAATGGAATTTCCATCACACTGAGGAGGATGATGGCTCAGACGCCCGCGGCGACCGAAGACCGGCAGACCGCAACCGCTCCGCAGCCCGGTGGCGGCGCAGCCGATCGGCGGCTGCTGATCGACGGCCTGCTGGTCGACACCGGGCGGGTGTTCCCATCGCTCAACCCCGCGACGGGCGACGTGCTGGGGCACGCACCCGACGCGACCGTCGAGGAGGCCCGCGCCGCGGTCGCGGCCGCCCGGCGCGCCTTCGACACCACCGACTGGTCGACGAACGTCGAGCTTCGGGTCCGCTGCCTCGAACAGCTGCACACCGCCCTGGTGGAGCACCGTGACGAACTGGCCGCGCTGACGATCGCCGAAGTGGGCGCCACCGAGGCGCTGTGCCAGGGCGCCCAGCTCGACCAGCCCATCCAGATCGTGCGCTACTACGCCGACCTGCTCGCCGGTTATCCGATGACCGAGGACCTCGGCAACATCGAGAGCCGGGGGATGCAGCACCACCGCTGGGTGGAGAAAGAGGCCGCAGGGGTCGTGGCGGCGATCATCGCCTACAACTATCCGAATCAGCTCGCGCTGGCCAAACTCGCCCCCGCACTGGCCGCGGGCTGCACCGTCGTCCTCAAGTCGGCGCCCGACACGCCGCTGATCACGCTCGCCCTCGGCGAGCTGATCGCCGAGCACACCGACATCCCGGCCGGTGTGGTCAACGTGCTGTCAGGTGCCGACCCCGAGGTCGGTGCGGTGCTGACCACCGACGCCGACGTCGACATGGTCACCTTCACCGGTTCCACCCCGACGGGCAGGCGCATCATGGCCGCCGCCAGCGAGACGCTCAAGAAGGTGTTCCTCGAACTCGGCGGAAAATCGGCGGCGATCGTGCTCGACGATGCCGACTTCGGCACCGCGGCTCTGTTCTCGGCGTTCTCGATGGTCACCCACGCCGGTCAGGGATGTGCGCTGACCTCGCGGCTGCTGGTGCCCGCGCGGCACAAGGACGAGATCGTCGAGCTGGTCAAGAACAACTTCGGGCTGGTCCGTTACGGCGACCCGGCCGATCCGAAGACCTACATGGGCCCGCTGATCAGCGAGAAGCAGCGAGACAAGGTCGACGGCATGGTCAAACGCGCCGTCGAGGCGGGCGCCACGCTGGTCACCGGTGGCGAGAAGGTCGACCCCGGGTACTTCTACACCCCCACACTGCTCGCCGACGTCGACCCGGACAGCGAGATCGCGCAGGAAGAGGTCTTCGGACCCGTGCTGGTCGTCATCGCCTACGACGATGACGACGACGCCGTGCGCATCGCCAACAACTCCATCTACGGACTGTCGGGCGCGGTGTTCGGCAGCGAGGACCGGGCGCTGGCCGTCGCCCGCCGGATCCGCACCGGGACGTTCTCGATCAACGGCGGCAACTACTTCAGCCCCGACAGCCCCTTCGGCGGCTACAAACAGTCCGGCATCGGCCGGGAGATGGGAACCGCGGGGCTCGAAGAGTTCCTGGAGTCCAAGACGTTCGCGACGGTGCTGACAGGAGAGCGCGCATGAGCAGGCCGTTGGAAGGCGTCAGGGTCCTCGAGGTCGCGATGTACGGGTTCGTCCCGTCGTGCGGTGCGGTGCTGGGCGAATGGGGCGCCGACGTCATCAAGGTCGAACACGCCGTGACCGGTGACCCGCAGCGCGGGCTGCGCCAGACCGGACCGCTGCGGGTCGAGGGTGACCCCAACCCGAACATCGAGCACGCCAACCGGGGTAAGCGCAGCATCGGCCTCGACATGTCGGTGCCCGAGGGCCGCGAGGTGCTGCTCGAACTGGCCCGGCGCGCCGACGTCTTCCTCACCAGCTTCCTGCCCGGGCACCGGCAGAAGTTCGGTATCGACGTCGACGACATCCGCGCGGTGAATCCGAGCATCGTCTACGCCCGCGGCAGCGCGCTCGGTCCGCGCGGCGAGGAGTCGGTCAAGGGTGGCTACGACATGACCGCGTTCTGGTGCCGCGCCGGTACCGCCGCCACCATCACCCCGCCGGGGATCGAGGGCATGATCGGCCCGCCGGGACCGGCCTACGGCGACACCATCTCCGGGACGAACTTGGCAGGCGGTATCGCCGCGGCGCTGTTCAAGCGGGAACGCACGGGTGAGCCCTCGGTGGTCGACGTGTCGCTGCTCGGCAGCGGCCTATGGGCGATGGGCCACACCGTCGCGCTCACCTCCCACCTGAACCAGTTGATGGTGCAGCCGCCCCCCGGTGTGCACGGCTCGCCGATCAACCCGCTGGTCGGCGTCTACCCGACGGCCGACGACCGCTACATCTCGTTTGTCATGATGCAGCCGACGAAGTTCTGGGCCGACGTGTGCAAGCACATGGACCTCGAGGACTACGCCGACGATCCGCGCTTCGCCACCGCCGAATCCTTCGCCGAACACACCCCGGCCGCCGTGGAGATCCTCACCGAGGCGATGCGCAAACGTCCGTTGCCCGAGTGGAGTGAGCGGTTCGCGACGCTGGCCGGTCCGTGGGCTCCGGTGCAGGACACCCTGCAGGCCGCGCAGGACGCGCAGATCCGCGCCAACGAGTACATCGTGGCTGCCGGGGAGCTCGAGTTGGTGGCCAATCCCGTCCAGTTCGACGTCGCCGCCCCGCAGACCGGCGGCGCACCGGGTTTCGCCGAACAGACCGACGACATCCTCGTCGAACTGGGCCTCGACTGGGACCGCATCATCGAGCTCAAGACGGCCGGCGCCGTTACGTGACAGTGGAGATCTGAATGCCGTTCATCGCTTCGATCGGGACCTACCTCCCGCGTTGGGGCACACCGCATCACCGCATCGCCGGTGACGACGAGGACGCCATCACGCTGGCCGTCGAAGCCGGCCGCGCCGCGCTCGGCACGGGCGGCCCGGCGGAGCGGGTGGTCCTGGTCAGCCGCGACCTGCCGCTGACCGAGAGCAGCAACGCGGCGGTGCTGCTGGCCGGCCTGGGGCTGGACCCCGAACTCGAGGTCGACGAACGGCTCGGCGGCGCACCGGCCACCCTGGACGCGGTCAGTTCCGCTCGCCCACGGTCACTGGTCATCGGCGTCGATCTCGAACCGGCGGGCGCCGCGGCGATCCTGACCTCCGACCGTGGGAAGCAGGTCCGCACCGCCGCCCGCGTGGCACGGAGTCTGCCGGTGCGGACGCGTAACGCCGTCGGCGGCGTCCACGACTACGGAGATCCGCGCCTGCTGCACGAACGGGGCCTGTTGGCCTCGCTGTCGGCGGCGTGGCTGGACACGCCGGTCGTCGTCGCCGGAGTCGAACACGACAAGGTGATGGCGCTGTGCATCGGGGAGCCGCCACGGCTGCCGACATTCGGAGCAAGTTCTGGTCTGTTTGCCCTCGCGAGCCTCACCGAGTCCAATACGATGGGCCCCTTGGTCGCGGTGGAGCAGGCGAGCCTGTCCGGCATCACCGTCACAGGCGGTGAGGCACAAGTGATTCGACGTGAACCGGCGGCACGACCGCTACCTGAGGGGACGGTCACCCCCGGTGCGGACCTGGCGATTTCGCTGGCGGCGTACGAGCGCGCATTCGAGGCGAAGGTGCGCTGGGAGGCCGGCAAGTACGCCGACCGCTCGGATCTCGATTTCCCGCCCCGCTACCGGGTCGGCGGCGACTGCGCACTGGACACCGACTACGAGTTGGTGCCGCTGCCGCGTACCGGCACCGTGTACACCGAAGCGACGGTGCAGATTCCGGTGCCGGGGATGCGGTCGCCCTACTCGCTGGTGATCGTGGAACTCGACGGGGCCGACGTGCGGGTTCTGGTCAAGGTGACCGGCGCCGAACCCGGTTCGGTCGACATCGGCGACCGGGGGCGGATGGCACTGCGCCGCGTCGCGGTGCGGTCCGGGGTGCCCGACTACGGCTACGCGTTCGAACCGGACGCGGCATGAGGCGGGTAGCGATCGTCGGGGCGGGGATGACGCCCTTCGCCGAGCATTTCGCGCTCGGCATCAAAGACCTGTTGCCGATGGCGTTCGCCGAGTGCGCCGCCAGCGTGGACAAGGGGATGGCCAAAGACGACATCGACGCGGTGTGGTTCGGCGCCATGGGCACCACCGACGGTTTCCCCTCCGGGGTGCTGGCCGACACGCTGGGGATGCAGGACATCCCGGTCACCCACATCGAGAACTCCTGCGCCACCGGCAATGACGCGGTCCGCAACGCGCTGTACGGGATCGCCTCCGGTGCGGCCGACGTCGCGCTGGTGATGGGCGCGGACAAGCTGCGCGAGGTGGCCACCAAGGACATGCTGTGGGGCTGGGAGGCGACCACCCGCGACATGGCGTGGGACTATCCGCTCGGGCTCGTCGCACCCGCCGGCTTCGCACTGCACGTGCGCCGCTACCTGCACGAGGCCCCGGCCACTCGTGAGCATCTGGCGATGATCGCGGTGAAGAACCACCGCAACGCCGTCGACAACCCGAAGGCCAGGCTGCGCTTCGAGATCACCGTCGAGCAGGCGCTGGCCGCACCGATCGTGGTCAACCCGTTCGGGGTCTACGACTGCGCACCGCAGAGCGACGGCGCGGCGGCGCTCATCCTGGCCGCCGAGGACGTCGTCGACCGGTTCACCGATCGTCCGGTGTGGGTCCGCGGGGTCGGGCTGGGACTGGACTCCGTGATGTATCCCCACAAACCCGATATGACGACGTTCCCGGCGACCGTGCGAGCCGCCAAGCGGGCGTTCGGCATGGCGGGTATGACACCGGCCGACGTCGACGTCGCCGAGGTCCACGACTACTTCACCGGCATCGAGCTGATCAGTTACGAGGACCTCGGTTTCGCCGAGCGCTTCGGTGCCTACAAACTCGTCGAAGCCGAGGTGACCAGCATGGGCGGCGCGCTACCGGTCAACCCCAGTGGCGGGCTCAAGGCCAAAGGTCACCCGCCGGGCGCGACCGGTGTCGCACAGTGCGTCGAACTGTTCGGCCAACTGCGCGGCGAGGCGGTCAACCAGGTCGACGGGGCTCGAATCGGCCTGGCGCACAACATCGGTGGTCCGACGGCGGTAGCGGCCGTCACCATCCTGGAAGGAGCCGGAGCTCATGGCTGAGCGGTGGACGCCGGGGATCTCCCTGGGCCGCAATCTGTCCGGGCCGATGCAGGCCGTCGGCGGGCTGTTCGCGATGTCCGCGGACGCGGTGCGGTACGTGTTCCAGCGGCCGTTCCAGTGGCGCGAATTCCTCGAGCAGTGCTGGTTCGTGGCCCGGGTTTCGCTGGCCCCCACCCTGCTGGTGGCGATCCCGTTCACCGTGCTGGTGAGCTTCATCCTCAACATCCTGCTGCGCGAACTGGGCGCGGCCGACCTGTCCGGCGCAGGCGCGGCGTTCGGGGCGGTGACCCAGGTCGGGCCGATGGTGACCGTGCTCATCGTCGCCGGCGCCGGTGCCACCGCGATGTGCGCCGACCTGGGATCGCGCACCATCCGCGAGGAGATCGACGCGATGGAGGTGCTGGGCATCAACCCGGTCCAGCGGTTGGTGACACCGCGCATGCTCGCGTCTGGACTGGTGGCGCTGCTGCTCAACAGCCTCGTCGTCATCATCGGCATCCTCGGCGGCTACGTGTTCTCGGTGTTCATCCAGGACGTCAACCCCGGCGCGTTCGCCGCGGGCATCACCCTGCTCACCGGGGTGCCCGAGGTGATCATCTCGTGCGTGAAGGCCGCGTTGTTCGGCCTGATCGCCGGACTCGTCGCCTGCTACCGCGGGCTGACGATCAGCGGCGGCGGCGCGAAGGCCGTCGGCAACGCGGTCAACGAGACGGTGGTGTACGCGTTCATGGCGCTGTTCGTGATCAACGTGGTGGTCACCGCCATCGGCATCCGGATGACGACGGACTGACGCATGGGAACGATGACAACGCTGCGGGCGACGTACCCCCGCATCAGCCGGCAACTCGGGCGCCCGGCCCAGATCCTCGGCCGCATCGGCGATCACACGCTGTTCTACGCGCGCGCACTGGCGGGCACCCCGCACGCCGCGGTGCACTTCCGCAAGGAGATCATCCGGCTGATCGCCGAGATCTCGATGGGCGCGGGCACATTGGCGATGATCGGCGGCACGGTCGTGATCGTCGGATTCCTCACGCTCGCCGCGGGCGGCACGCTCGCGGTGCAGGGGTACAGCTCGCTGGGCAACATCGGGATCGAGGCACTCACCGGCTTCCTGGCGGCGTTCATCAACGTGCGCATCTCGGCGCCGGTGGTCGCCGGCATCGGCCTGGCCGCCACCTTCGGCGCGGGCGTCACCGCGCAGCTGGGCGCGATGCGCATCAACGAAGAGGTCGACGCGCTGGAGTCGATGGGCATCCGGCCGGTGGAGTACCTGGTGAGTACGCGCATCGTGGCCGGGATGATCGCGATCACCCCGCTGTACTCCATCGCGGTGATCCTGTCGTTCGTGGCCTCGCAGTTCACGACGGTCGTGTTGTTCGGACAGTCCGGTGGGCTCTACGACCACTACTTCGACACGTTCCTCAACCCGATCGATCTGCTGTGGTCGTTCCTGCAGGCGATCCTGATGGCGATCACGATCCTGTTGATCCACACCTACTTCGGCTACTTCGCCACCGGTGGGCCGTCGGGTGTGGGTGTCGCGGTGGGCAATGCGGTGCGCACCTCGCTGATCGTGGTGGTGTCGGTGACACTGCTCGTGTCGCTGTCCATCTACGGCTCCAACGGCAACTTCAACCTGTCGGGGTAGGGGAGCATAGTGTCGAAGAATCTCGGCCCCGGACCGATGCATCGATCGGAGACGACGAGCGCGGCCTCACCGATCGCCTCATCGAGCGGACGCCACTTCGGGGTGACGCACTACGCGCGGCCGCTGGCCGGGCTCGGCATGGTCGTGGCCGTCGTGCTGATCATCGCGCTGGCGGTCGGACTGTTCCGCGGAAGCTTCACCAAATCCGTTCCGGTGACCGTCATCTCCGACCGTGCCGGCCTGGTCATGAACCCTGACGCCAAGGTCAAGATGCGCGGCGTCGAAGTCGGCAAGGTCGACTCCATCGAGCACCGTCCCGACGGCACCGCGGCACTGCATCTGGCGATCCAGCCGTCCCAGATGCGGCTGATCCCCGAGAACGTCGGCGTCGACATCGAGTCCACCACCGTGTTCGGCGCCAAATCCGTGCAGTTCGTGGCGCCCCCCGACCCGTCGGCCACACCGCTGAGCCCCGGCCAGACACTGCGCGGCGACCGGGTGATGGTCGAGATCAACACTGTGTTCCAGGATCTGGTCGCGGTGCTGGACCGGATCGATCCGGCCAAACTGAACCAGACGCTCGGTGCGATCTCGTCGGCCTTCTCGGGGCGCGGTGAGAGCATGGGCCGGACGCTGAGCGACTTCAACGCCCTGCTGGCCGAACTCGAGCCGAGCCTGCCGAACTTCGCCCGCGACATGGAGCTGACCGCACAGGTCTCCGCCGCCTACGCGGACGTCGCCCCGGATCTCATGCGCACCATGCGCAATGCGACGACGATCAGCGACGGCATCGTCGAGGAGCAGAACAACCTGGACGCGTTCCTGGTCAGCGCGATCGGACTGGCCGACGTCGGCAACGAGGTCCTCGGCGGAAACCGGGAGGCGTTCAGCGAGGTGCTGCGGTTGCTCGCTCCGACGACCGATCTGTTCAACGAGTACTCGAAGGCGATCAACTGCACCCTCGAGGGGATGAGCTACATGCTGCACCAGCCGCCGCAGATGGATCCGGGCGTGGTGGTCAACGTGGCGTTCACCATGGGCATCGAGCGCTACCGCTACCCGCGGAACCTGCCCAAGGTCGCCGCGAAGGGCGGACCGCAGTGTATGGGACTGCCCTACATCGGATTCGGCAACCGGTCGAAGTTCCTCGTCACCGACAACAACGCCAACCCGTGGCAGTACGGCAACCAGGGCATCGTGCTCAACTCCGACGGCCTCAAACAGCTGCTCTTCGGACCGCTCGACGGACCGCCGCGTAACACCGCCCAGATCGGACAGCCGGGATGACGCGCGTGAGAGGCACACTGATCAAATTCGCGGTCTTCGCGGCCGTGATGACATTGCTGACCGCCTTCCTGTTCATGGCCTTCAGCCAGTACCGAAGCGGTTCCACCTCGAAGTACTCGGCGGTGTTCTCCGATGCCTCGATGCTCAAATCCGGTGATTCGGTGCGGGTTGCCGGCGTGCGGGTGGGCACCGTGAAAGACGTTGCGCTGCAGAACGACAAAACCGTACTGGTGGATTTCGACGCCGATCAGACCGTCGTCCTCACCTCGGGGACGAAGGCTGCGGTGCGCTACCTCAACCTGACCGGTGACCGCTACCTCGAACTCATCGACGGTCCCGGATCGACGCGCGTACTACCCGCGGGTGGGCAGATCCCGAAGGAACGCACCGCCGGTGCGCTCGACCTCGACCTGTTGCTCGGTGGCCTGCGCCCGGTGATCCAGGGGCTCAACCCCCAGGACGTCAACGCGTTGACGACCTCGCTGATCCAGATCTTCCAGGGCCAGGGCAACACACTGGACTCACTGTTGAGCAAGACGTCGTCATTCTCGAACACCCTCGCCGACAACAGCCAGGTCATCCAGCAGCTCATCGACAACCTCAACGCGGTCGTCGACACACTGGCCCGGGACGGTGACAAGTTCTCCGGCGCCATCGACCGCCTCGAGCAGTTGATCAGCGGCCTGTCCGAGGACCGTGACCCGATCGGCACCGCGATCACGGCTCTGGACAACGGAACCGCGTCCATCGCCGATCTGCTGACCGAGGCTCGGCCGCCGCTCAACCGCACCGTTGACGAACTGAACCGGCTGGCCCCGCTGGTCGACGATCACAAGATCATCTTGGACATGGCCCTGCAGAAGGGGCCCGAGAACTACCGCAAGGTCGCGCGGCTCGGCGCCTACGGCAGCTGGATCATGTACTACATCTGTGGGATCTCCTTCCGCGTGACCGATCTGCAGGGCCGTACGGCGGTCTTCCCGATGCTCAAACAGGAAAGCGGGAGGTGCGGCGAGCCCTGATGCGTAAGTACCGTGAATCGAACCTGATCAAGGCCGGCTTCATCGGCGTTGCGCTGATCGTGCTGGTGATCGCCGTCGGGCTGCAACCCGAGCGGCTGATCCAGTGGGCCACCTCGGTCCGGCACCAGGCGTTGTTCACCGAAGCCGGCGGCCTCACCGCCGGCAACGACGTGATGGTGTCGGGGATCAAGGTGGGCTCCGTGACCGACGTGTCCCTGTCCAACGGCGATGCGCTGGTGACGTTCACGACGGACGGGCGCTACACGCTCGGATCGCAGACGACGGCGCACATCCGCATCGGGTCCCTGCTGGGTGAGCGCGTGCTCACTCTCACGTCCGACGGCAGCGGTTCGCTGAGCCAGTCGGAGATCATCCCCGTCTCCAGGACTTCGTCGCCCTATTCTCTGACCGATGCCGTCGGCGACCTGACGACCAATACGGCGGGTACGGACACGATGTCGCTGAACCAGTCGCTCGACACGCTGGCGGCGACGATCGACCAGGTGGCGCCGCAGCTCGGGCCGACCTTCGACGGCCTGAGCCGGTTGTCGCGTTCGCTCAACAGCCGTAACGAGAACCTGGCCGGACTACTCAAGAGCGCCAGCGAGGTCACCGAGGTGCTGTCGCAGCGCAGCCAGCAGCTGAACACGTTGATCCTCAACGCAAACGATCTGCTCGGGGTGCTCAACGACCGCAGGCAGGCGATCGTCGACCTGCTGGCCAACACTTCGGCCGTCGCCCAGCAACTCACCGGTCTGGTCGCCGACAACGAACAGGAGCTGGCGCCGACACTGCAGCGGCTCAACTCGGTGATGGCGATGCTGGAAGGTCATCGCGACAACATCGCCAAGATCCTGCCGAGCCTGAAGAAGTTCATCCTGGCCCAGGGCGAGACGCTGGCCAACGGTCCGTACTACAACGCCTTCGTGCCCAACCTGCAGCCGGCGCAGCTCCTGCAGCCGTTCATGGACTACGCGTTCGGGTTCCGGCGCGGCACCAATGCCGGTCAGCCGCCGGACACCGCGGGACCACGTGCCGAGTTGCCGCTGCCGTACAACGGCATTCCGGGAGGTTCGCGATGACAGGCCGTAGGCGTCTGACGACGCTGCTCACGGTGGGGCTGGTGGTCCTGTTGGTGGCCGGTGTCGCCGTCCTGGTGCGCCAGGTGTACTTCGGTCCGAAGAAGATCGCCGCGGTGTTCACCTCCGCGACGGGCATCTACCCGGGTGACGAGGTGCGGGTGTCCGGTGTGCAGGTCGGCACCATCGACTCCATCGACCCGGAGGGCACCCAGACCCGGCTGATGCTCCACGTCGACCGCGACGTGCCGATCCCCGCCGACGCGAAGGCTGTCATCGTCGCGCCCAACCTGATCTCCGCGCGCTACGTCCAGTTGACTCCGGCCTATCGCACGAGTGGCCCGACGATGCCCGAGGACGCGGTGATCCCGTTGGAGCGCACCGCGGTTCCCGTGGAATGGGATGAGGTCAAAGAACAGCTCATGCGCCTGGCGACCGACCTGGGCCCGCAGAGCGGGGTGGACGGCACCTCGGTGTCACGGTTCATCGACAGCGCCGCCAACGCGATGGACGGCAACGGCGACAAGTTGCGCCAGGTCATCACCGAACTGTCCGGGGCGGCCCGCGTGCTGGCCGAGGGCAGCGGCAACATCGTCGACATCATCAAGAACCTGCAGACCTTCATCTCGGCCCTGAAGAACAGCAATGAGCAGGTGATGTTGTTCCAGGACCGGTTGGCCACCCTGACAAGCGTGGTCGACGGCAGCCGCTCGGATCTCGATGCGGCGCTGAAGGATCTGTCGGTGGCGGTCGTCGAGGTGCAGCGTTTCGTTTCGGGCACCCGCAATCCGGCCTCCGAGCAGGTGCAGCGGTTGGCCAACGTCACACGGAACCTGCTCGACAACAAGCTCGAGATCGAGAACCTTCTCCACATCGCGCCGAATGCCCTGGGCAACGCCTACAACATCTACAACCCTGACACGGGCAGCGCCGTGGGCCAGTTCGTGTTGAACAACTTCTCCAACCCCGTGCAGTTCATCTGCGGTGCGGTCGGCGCAATCGAGAACACCACCGCCCCGGAGACCTCGAAGCTCTGCTCGCAATACCTCGGGCCGGCGTTGCGCCTGTTGAACTTCAACTATCTGCCGATCGGCCTCGACCCTTACCTGTCGCCGTCGGCCAATCCCGAGAACATCGTCTACTCCGAGCCCGGCCTCGCCCCGGGAGCGGGTGGCAGCACTCCGCAACCCCCGTTGATTCCGCCCACGGTCTCGGCCTACGAGGGTGTCGCCCCCGGCCCGCCACCGTTCACCGGGCGGCCGCCCGGCGCACCGGCGCCCGGGGCGCAGCAACTGCTGCCAGGGGCGCCACCCGTGATCCCGCCGAACATGCCGACCTCTGTGGAGAACGTCCTCAATCCGGCCGGTGCGCCGGTGGGTCCGCCACCCGGGCCGCCACCTCCCGGGCCACTGCTGCCGGCCGAGGCCCCGGCACCCGCAGGAGGGACGCCATGATGAACGGAAAGGCCAAGCGCATCACCATCGCCGTGGGCTCGTGCGTCGCTGTCACGCTCAGCGGCTGTGGTTTTCAGGGCGTCAACACCCTGCCGTTGCCGGGTGCGGTCGGCCGGGGGCCGGACGCGAAGACGTATCACGTCGAGATCGCCAATGTCGCTCAACTGGAGCCGAATTCGCCGGTGATGATCGATGACGTCGTGGTCGGCAGCGTGCGCAGCATGTCCGTCAAGAACTGGCACGCCGACGTCGAGATCTCGGTGAAGCCGGAGGTCGTGGTTCCGCGAAACGCCGTGGCGAGTGTCGCGCAGACCTCACTGCTGGGGTCGATGCACCTCGCGCTCAACCCGCCGCTCGGAGAGGATCCCGAGGGTGTCCTGCAGCCGGGATCCACGATCTCGCTCAACGAGTCGTCCACCTATCCCACCACCGAGCAGACGCTGTCCTCGTTGGCGGCCGTCGTCAACGGTGGCGGGCTGGGGCAGATCGGGGATGTGATCCACAACTTCAGTACCGCGCTCGACGGCCGTCAGGGTGAGGTGCGCGACCTGCTCACCCGGCTCGACACGTTCGTGGGCACGCTGGATGCCCAGCGGGACAACATCGTGTCGTCGATCGAATCGCTCAACCGGCTGTCGTCGACGTTCGCCCAGCAGCGCGACGACATCACCCTGGCGTTGGACCGCATCCCCCCGGCGATCGACGTGCTGGTCAGGGAGCGGCCGCGGCTCACCACCGCGCTGCAGAAACTCGGCACGTTCAGCGACACCGCAACGCAGTTCGTCAACGATTCGCAGGCCGACCTCGTGAGGAATCTGAAGAACCTCGAACCCGCCATCAAGGCGTTCGCCGACGTCGGTCCGGATCTGAACAAGATTCTCGAGTACGCGGCCCACTTCCCGTTCACTCAGAGCTTCATCGACCGCGCCATCCGCGGCGACTACTACAACCTGTTCGCGATCGTCGACTTCACGATTCCGCGGTTGAAGCGCACGCTGTTCCTGGGGACCCGGTGGGAACAGGAGGGTGCCGAATTGATCCCTGCGCCAGGCGATCCGAACTACCTGCAGTACACCTACGATCCGCTCAAGCTCGGGATCGACCCACCGCCACCGGATGCGTTCCCGGACGCGGCGCCGATCGAGGCGGCCACCGGGGAGGCTGCGCCGTTGCCGCCACCGCCGCCGGTGACTGCCGAGGTCGGACCGATCCTGCCGGTGACGCCCCCGGCGCCGATGTCGGTCTTCGGGGCGCCCCCCCCGGCGCCGGCGCCCGCGCCCGGGGCAACGGCACCGCTGTTCGCCGGACCGTATTCGAACCCGTCACCGCCGCCTGATGCGGCTCCGCCGGCTCCAGGGGGTCGCTGATGCTGACACGCTTCGTCCGGATCCAGTTGGTCCTCTTCACGATCGCCTCGATCGTCGGCGTGGCGGTCATGGCGTTCGTCTACATGCAGGTACCCACACTGCTCGGCGTGGGCAGGATGATCGTCACGGTCGAGCTGCCGAATTCCGGTGGTCTCTACCAGTTCAGCAACGTCACCTACCGCGGCTCCCAGATCGGCAAGGTCACCGGGGTGACGCTCACCGAGAAAGGTGCCGAGGCGACACTGTCCCTCGAGGGTTCGGCCAAGATCCCGGCCGATCTGAAGGCCGAGGTCCGCAGCGTGTCGGCGGTCGGCGAGCAGTACGTGGAGCTGTTGCCCCGCACCAATCAACCGCCGTATCTGGAGGACGGTTCGGTGATCGCCATGGAGAACACGACCATTCCCCAGGCGGTCGGCCCGATGCTGGATCAGGTGAGTGCACTGGTGAACACGATTCCGAAGGACACGCTCGGCAAGCTGCTCGACGAGTCGTACAACGCCTTCAGGGGCACGGATTTCGACTTCGGCTCGCTGCTCGACTCGTCGTCGACCATCACCCGTGACGCGCGCGGGGTCGCGGGGCAGACGCGAGCCCTCACCGACGATGCTGTTCCGTTCCTCGACGCCCAGGCCCAGACGGCGGATTCGATCCGCACGTGGGGCAGAAGCCTTGCGGGCATCACCGATCAGGTCTCCAACAACGACCCCCAGGTCCGGTCGATCCTGCGCAACGGGCCGGGTTTCGCGCAGGAGACCGCTCGGTTGCTCGAACAGGTGAAGCCGACGCTGCCGGTGTTGTTGGCCAACCTCACCACGTTCGGCCAGATCGGCGTGACCTACAACCCGTCTATCGAACAGCTGCTGGTACTCGTTCCGCCGTTCGTCGCGCAGATCCAGACCTACGCTCCGACCAACAACCCCAGCGGTCTGCCCAACGGTGATTTCTCCTTGGGCCTGGGCGATCCCGCGGCCTGCACTGTCGGATTCCTTCCGCCGTCGTCATGGCGCAGTCCGGCCGACACGTCGGTCATCGACACGCCGGACGGTCTCTACTGCAAGCTGCCGCAGGACTCTCCGGTCGCCGTGCGCGGCGCGCGCAACTACCCGTGCATGGAACATCCCGGGAAACGCGCACCCACCGTGGAGATCTGCAACGACCCCAACGGCTATCAGCCGCTCGCGCAGCGTCAGCACGCGCTCGGACCCTACCCCTTCGATCCGAACCTGATGGAGCAGGGCGTTCCACCGGACAGCCGGGCTTTGGTCGACTCCAACACCTTTGGACCGATCGAGGGCACTCCGCTACCTCCCGGGGTGACCGAGCGGCCGCCCGACATCCCACCGGCCCCGTCACCGCCACCGAACTTCGCGGGCACGGGTCCGGGACCGCTGTTGCCCGGGCGGCCGTTGTACACCTCACCGCCGGTGATCCCGCCGGGACCGGCCCAGGTGACCGAACCCGACGCGGTTCCCCTGCCGCCCGCGCAACTCCCGCAGGCCACCGAGGTTCCCGTGCCGCCGGGCATGGCCCCCGAAGAAGTGCCGTTGCCGCCCGGCGCCTCGCCGGTGCCGTCGCCGGCTCCGGCCGCGGCGCCCACCGCGTTCGACGGCGGCGCCTCGTCCGGCCCGTCGGTGGGCATCACGAAATACAATCCCCGCACCGGTGAGTACATGGGCAGCGACGGCAACATGTACCGGCAGACCAACCTCGTCACGCAGCCGAAGTCGTGGCAGGACATGATGCCGACCTGACGAAGTGGCGCAGATCGAAAACCGGCCCGGGGCAACAGCCCTGGGCCGGTTCTCGTTGTGGAGCAGGTGTCCGCGCCTACAACTTCTTCATGTAGAACGGCATCCGGATCTGTGGCCACTGGTTGCGGCCACACGATCCGCTCGGGCCGATGGTCTGGTTCTCGCCGGTGAACTCGTTCGAGCCGGCGGCGTAGCGGCCGTCGAAGCCGACCGGGTAGATCTTGTAGATCCGAAGGCCTTCGACCGGCTGGCCGTCGGCGCAGAACCGCCAGTCCGGCACCACCCTCTTGACGTACCACAGGCCGTTGGTGGTGTAGATCGGGGCGCTCCAGCCCGCATCGCTGTTGACCGTGCCGGCGCAGTCGTTGGGAGAGGTGCACACCGTGGTGATGGTCCACGTGCTGCGTTCGCCGGGCTGCATCTCGAAGCGCTCGTTCACCTTTGCGCGATCACCGTTCGACGAGATGGCGAACGTTCCGTTGATGCCCCAGTCGTCGCTGGCGCCGGCTGGCGCCGCGGACGTCAGACCGACCACCGCGGCGACTCCTGCGATCGCGGCACCGACCTTCATCTTGGCCGACATTGGCGTGACTCCTCTGCCCAGCGGTAGTGCAGTTCCCGATCTGTGACAATATCAATTCTGCCGCAACGACATTCCGCATCAAGCACTTTGCACGAAGTTGCTCATCTTCAATATCCGGATGTGGGAAAATGTCGGGGTGCGTATGACCATGTTGGCGGCCGTCTCGGCGGTCGTGGCCGGGCTCTTGACGGCGCCGCAGGCGAGCGCGGAACCGCAAACCTGCAACGACCCCTACTGCGTTCCGGGTATCACGCCGAACGTGGTGCAGGGGTCCTACTGCTCGAACACGAGTTACTACGTATTCGGCACCGCCGTCGCCGGGGCCTCGACGCGGGCAGGCAGATTGGTTTTCTGCGGTTCCGCGCGCCGGTACGAACCGCGATGGTTCCGGTCCCCACCGATGGCCGGCATCAGGACCGAGGGCAGTGACTGCAACAACTATCTGGACTACGTGGCGCAGGCGCCGGACGGACTGTTCCTGATGTGCGTCCCGATGAACGGGCGGCAACTCTGGCGCCGCGGGGATGCCTGAGTAGGGGTCACCAGGCGCGGATGGAGCAGAGCGCGCCGCGGGTGCCGCTGTCTGTCTTGACGACCGTACCGTCTATGGCCAGTTCGCATCTGAACGTGGGTGCCTGCAACTCCGGCGACTCGCCGCTCTGAACGAGGACCATCGCCCACCGGTCCGGATTGGCGAGCCTGGTCTCGAGTACCCAGGGCCGGTCCGGTCCGATGTCGGCCTCGGCCTTCGGGCTGAAGACGTAGGGGTTGTGGCTGTACTCGGAGAAATTCGGCGGCTCGGTGTCGCGATAGTAGATGTCGGCGTAGAACGGCGCGTCGGCTGTCACGGTGTACCTGACCTGGTGCAGCAACGGCTGTGCCGTCGCCGGCGGTGCCGTGCCGAGTGCCCCGGCCGTCAGCGTCATCGCCGCAGTGATCGCCATCGTGGTACGCATCATCACATCCTGGTCAGAGTGAAGGGGTAGGTGCGCTGACCGCCCGGTGCGCCGTCACAACCGACGTTGAACGACGACACCATCTCACCGGCCAATGTCGTGGCGTCCCAGGTGTAGACGTCGTGTGTGGGGATGGTCGGTCCGTAGTAGATGTCGCCGCAGCGCAGCCCGAACGGATCGTCGATGACCATGGTGTACCGACCGTTGACCAGCCACGCTGGGGCCTTGGTGTACACCGCCTTGGCGATCGGTTGCGGCATCGTGATCGCGTCGATGCAGTCGGTGCGCATGCTGTCGTCCGGATTTCGGCACGGTGCGATCGCCGTCAGGATCCACGTGTGGAAGTCCCTGCGATCGGGGATGTTCAGCATGTAGTTGCCTCTGGGCATGGCTGACGCCGGCGGGGCGCCGACGAGCGCCGCCGTCAGGAGTGCGACGCCGATCAAGACAGACTTCACTGCACCTTGCCGCTCGCTGAAAACCCTTGCTCGCCATGGCGAGATCGGTCTTCTCATGGGCGGAGAATACCAACTAACCGGCCGGCGCAACGGCGGAACGGCGCGATGCGGACCCGCCACTCACGCCGGCGGGTTGAACTTGATGTGCAGGTCGGTGAGGCCGCGCAGGATGAACGTCGGCTCGTAGGTGTATTGCCGGTCGTCCCGGGGGCCGTGCCGTTCCTCGTCGATGGTGATCTGGCCCAACCGGTCCAGCAGCCGCTCGATCGAGACCCGGCCCTCGACCCGCGCCAGCGGTGCCCCAGGGCACGAATGGATGCCGCGGCTGAACGCGAGGTGTTCGCGGACGTTGCGCCGGTTGATGTCGAACTCGTGCGGATTGTCGAACCGCCGCGGATCACGGTTCACCGCACCGGGACTCACCATCACGGTGGTGCCGGCGGGGGTGTCGACTTCGCCGACCGTGGTGGTCTTGCGCGCCATGCGGAACACCGTCTTCACGGGGCTGTCCATCCGCAGGCATTCCTCGATGAAGTTCGGGATGCGGCTGCGATCGGCGCGCAGCGTCTCCTGCAGGTCGGGGCGGTCTCCGAGCACCCGCAGTGCCGCGCTGAGGAGTTTGGCCGTGGTCTCCTGGCCTGCGGCGAACAGGAACGTCGCGGTGCGGACGACGTCGACCACCTCCGGTGTCGAACCGTCCGGATACTTCGCCGTCGCGATCGAGGTCAGCACGTCTTCGCGGGGATTGCGTCTGCGGTCTTCGATGTACTGGCTGAACTTCTCGTCGGCCCAGGCCAGCGGATTGACGGAGATGGTCTCGTGATCGAGTGCGCCGATGCGCGAGCCCGGCCGTTCGGCGCCGAAGGCCTCGCGGAACTCCTCGTGGTCCTCCTCGGGCACTCCGAGTAGATCGGCGACGACCAAGAGCGAGAACGGCTTCGCGTACGCGGCGAGGAATTCACACTTGCCGTCGGCGATGAACTCGTCGATGTGACGGTCGGCCAGCCGCCACATGAAGTCTTCGTTCTCCTTGAGCCGCTTGGGCGTCAGCAGCCGCGACAGGATCGACCGCGCATCGGTGTGCTGCGGCGGGTCCATCGTCACCATGTGCTCGAACATCGGGATCTCGGTGCGGTGCGCTTCGATCTGGGCGCAGATGTCGTCGCCCTCGGGGGTGAACGGCATCGGCGTGAACGGACCCATTACGGAGATACAGGAGGAGAACGACTCGGTGTCGCGGTAGACGGCGTTGGCCTCTTCCCAGCCGGTGACCGCCACGACCCCGTGGTGTGGCTCCCGGACCACCGGGCACTTGGCGCGCAGGTGATCGAAGTACGGGTGCGGGTCGGGAACGAGCGACGGGTCCGTGAAGTAGTCGACGTTGTCGAAATCGGTTGTCATGGTTGTTCCTTCCCGAACCTGCGCATGATTGCTGAGCACCTGCTTAGCATGGTGGTGGAGTCTTGGTCAAGGTCGACTGGGGTGCGGCGCCTACCATTCCCGTTGTGGCGCGGGTGGACCCGAGGAGCCCGAAAGGTGAGGAGGTGGGAGTGACGATGGCTTCCCAGCGGAGGATCGGCGCACCCGACGCGAAGAACCGTGGCGTGCTTCTCGACGCCGCCGAACAGGTGATGGTCGAAGAGGGTTACGCGGCGGTGACGTCGCGGCGGGTGGCCGAACGCGCGGGTCTCAAACCGCAACTGGTGCACTACTACTTCCGCACCATGGACGAACTGTTCTCGGCGGTGTTCCGGCGCCGGGCCGAACAGGGTCTGGAGGTCCAGGCGCGGGTGCTCGAATCCGCGCAGCCACTGTGGGCGCTGTGGTTGTTCAGCACCGATCCCGAGGCGACCCGGCTGACGATGGAGTTCATGGGCCTGGCCAATCACCGCCACGCGCTGCGTGAGGACATCGCCTACTACGCCGAGCGGTTCCGGGACGAGCAGAACAAGGTGCTGACGGCCGCGCTGCAGCGTTACGGCGCCGACATGTCGGACGTCCCGCCCGTGGTGTGGACGGTGTTCGCCACCAGCGTCTCGCGCGTGATGGTGATGGAACGCGCGCTGGGGATGTCGGCCGGCCATGCCGAGACCTGGGCGTTCTGTGAACGGTGGCTGCGCCGTCTGGAGGGTGAATACCGGCCGGAGGACAGCGATCTCCCGGTCTGAGGCCACGATCGTCTCGGCGCTCAATGCAGGTACACCACGATGATCGCCGCGCACAGCACGAACAGCCAGGCGTCGGTGGACAACTGCAGCCAGCGGGGTGCGTGCCGTACCTCCATGAAGTAGCGGATGATCAAGCGGCTCTTGAGCGCCGCGAGCGCGACGACCGCCAGCGTGACGGGGACGTTGGGCGTCGCGGGTCCGTCGGTGTGTGCCGGTGCCAGCCACCAGGACAGGACCGTGACGGCGGTGAGCACCAGCCAGACCACGGTGACCGCCCGCTGCGGGGCGGTGGAGTGCGCGGGTGCGGTGGTCATCGGTCATCTCATCACGTAGAGCAGGGCGAAGATGACGATCCAGAGCAGATCGACCATGTGCCAATAGGTTGCGCCGGATTCGACCATCGACATGCGCCGTCTGGTCTTGAGTTCTCGCACGACGATGCCCAGGATCAACAACCCGAGTGCCACGTGGAAGAGGTGGACGCCGGTGAGCATGTAGTAGAAGCCGAAGAACTCGCCGCTGCCCAGGGAGTATCCCTGCGTGATCTTGGCCGACCACTCGTAGGCCTTGATGCCGATGAACACGGCGCCGCAGAGCCCTCCGGCATAGGTGAAACGCAGTGCGCGAGGGTGATCGCCCGCGCGGGCGGTGAGCACGCCGCGCGCGACGAACCACGAACTCGTCAGCAGGACAAGAGTGTTGAGGACTCCCGCGGTCAGGCTCAGGTGTTGCTGGGCGGCGAGGAACGCCTCGGGTGCCATGGCCCGGTGAACGAGGTAGATCACGAAGTAGGCGCCGAAGATGATCAGGTCGCCGAGCACCATCACCCACATCGCGCCGTCGCCGGGCAGATGGGGCTGCGGGTGGGCGGCGGATGCGGGCGGTGCCGTTCGGGTCTCGGTCATCGGGGTCAGTCCAGCGGTCTCTCGTCGAGCGCCTGCTGTTCGTTCGCGCGCTTGAGGAAATAGATGACGCACGACAGCCAGAACCCGAAGATCACCGTCCCGGTCCAGAACGACATCGAACCGTTCCAGGCGAACGGACCGGCGGTGGTGACGAAGACGGGAATCGCCATGATCTCGGTGACTATCTGCCACACCGTCACATACGCCAGCCATTTCGGGAAGATCCCGTTGCGGTCGAACAGAATCGCCACGGCGAAGCCGAAGTAGGCGGCGGTGAAACACCCCAGCGATCCCACGTAGGACAGACAGCCGAGGTCGTAGAGCAGCGCGAGGAGTTCGGGGTCGCGCTCGGGGCGGTAGACGGCGGCGAGGAAGCAGAACGCGACCAGCAGACAGCCCGGCAGCGCACCGACCGCCATACCGCCCATGTAGATGTAGGCACAGACGGAACCGGCGGTCATCCGCTTCATGTGGTAGACCACGATGCCGTTGGCCACCCCGGCGCCGCCGACGATGAGGATCAGCAGACCGAAGCCGATCTGGATGGTCGTGGAGTGGGCGGCGAAGAAGTCGACCTTGTCCGCGGTCGTGACGTCGGGGCGCGGCGGCGGCATCACGCGTGCCAGGGCGAAGAAGATCGCGCCGAACGCGGTGTAGAAGGCGGGCACGCTCCAGAAGACGATCCAGATGTCGCGTCTGCCCGCCGGCCGGACGCCCGGCGGCGCCGTCGACTGGTCGGACAGCAGCGCGCTCACGCCGCGGCGCCTTCCTCCGCCTGGCGTCGCAGCGCGGCCCGCAACGCGAAGCCCATCACGGCGACGAAGGACACGAACGCGACGTTGCGCAGCCAGAACGACACCGCGCCGTCCCAGGCCAGTGGACCGCTCGAGAACGCCGCAGCACCCGCCGCCGGGGCCATTGCCAGTCCGGTGACGACTGCGACCAGGCCCACCCACCGCGGAAAGACCGGATGCGGACCTTTGTCGAGGTGGATCGCCAACGCCAGCAACAGATTCTGCGCCACCAGCATGCCGACCGGCGCGACGAAGACGATCCACGCCATGTCGTTGAGCAGTTGCACCAGTTCCGGGCTGCGGTCCGGGCGGAATGCGGCGACGAGGAAGAAGATGTCGGCGAGCGCGAAGATCGTCGCACCGCTCACCGCGGCGGTCAGGTAGCAGTACGCCAGCACGTGGCTCTGGGTGGCCATCCGCTTCATCTGCACGACGATGACCATGAACAGCGGCAGCACCATGATGCCGACCAGATTCCAGGTGATCATCGTGGCGCGGACCAGGGCGGCGTTGTCGCGGTAGAACGCCGCGACCTCGTCGGCCGGCATCGCCGGTGACATCGGCGGGAAGAACCCCGGATAGACCACGAAGCCGACGAGGACCACGATCCCGGCGCACAGTCCCGTCCACAGCCCGATGGTCTGTGTCCTGACGTCAGCCGACGCTGACGTTCCGGTTCCGGCGACCGTGGTCATCGTGCCGGTTACACGGACAGGATCGTCGCCGAAGCGGTGCCCGGGGCGCCGTACACCTGCGCCAGACCGACTCTCGGTTCGCCGGGAACCTGCCGTTCCCCGGCCTCTCCGCGCAGCTGGCGCACGATCTCGTGCACCTGGCGCAGCCCGGACGCGCCGATCGGCTCACCGTTGGCGATCAGACCACCGTCGGTGTTGACCGGGATCGAACCGCCGATCTCGGTGGCGCCGTCGGCGAGCAGCTTCTCCTGTTCACCGTCGGCACACAGACCCGTCTCGGCCATGTGGATGACCTCCGCGCCGGCGTCGGTGTCCTGCAGTTGCGCGATGTCGACGTCTTCGGGGCCGATGCCGGCGATCTCGTAGGCGGCGCGCGCGGCGTACACCGTGGGGGAGGGGTCCTCGTCGAGCGGCGCCGAGGTGGCGTGCACCTCGTACGCGCCGTACGTGCGGGTGCGGATCTCGCTGGCGCGCAGGAACACCGGCTTGTCGGTGTAGCGGTGCGCGAGGTCACCGCGGCACATGATCACCGCGGCCGCGCCCTCGTCGGGTGCGCAGAACATGTACTGGGTCAACGGATAGTTCAGCACCGTCGAGTTGAGGATCTCGTCCTCGGAGATGGGCTTGCGGCGGAACGCATTCGGGTTGATCGCGCCGTTGCGGAAGTTCTTGGCCGCCACCTTGGCCAGCGTGGCCTGCGAGATACCGTGCTTGTGCAGGTAGTGGTTGGCCTTCATCCCGAAGAACTTCGTGGTGACGAACTGGCCGTTCTCCGCATACCACTGCGGGAGCGCGAGTTTGGCCGGATCGTCGGTGAACGCACCGCGCGGATGCTTGTCCAGTCCGATGGCGATGCCGATGTCGTACTTGCCGAGTCGGATGGTGTCGGCGGTCTGCTGGATGGCGCTGGCCGCCGTGGCGCAGGCGTTGAACACGTTGGTGAACGTGATGCCGGTGAGTCCGACCAGCCGGGTCACCGCATCGGGGTTGGACACCTCGTAGCTGCCGCCGAAGCCGAACTGGATGTCCTTCCACTCCAGCTTCGCGTCGGTGAGGGCGGACTGGATCGCTTCGGCGCCCATCTGCATCGCGGTCTTGTCGAACCGCCCGAACGGGTGCAGACCGACGCCGATGATGGCTACGTCGTTCATGTCTCGACTCTTTCTCTCGTCGGCCGTCAGATCGGCTGGAAGGCGAAGGTGACCACGTCTTCGCCGTCGTCGTCCTTGGTGAACGGGACCATCGTCAACTCGACCGGCATGCCGAATTCGAGCTTCTCGGGATCGTTCTCGGTCAGTCGCCCCTCGACCCGCACCACGTCCTCGAGCTGGACGAGGCCGACCCCGAACGGGACGAAATCCTTACCGGTCGGTCCCTTGTAGGGCGGGC
>JBNMQY010000013.1:0-138369 GCA_050205415.1 Mycolicibacterium litorale | reverse complement strand
GCGGGAGGTCGTCGGGGGGCAGGTAGGGTGCGGGCAGCCAAACAATCGCAACGACGAATTTGACCTGTCACGAGGAAGGCCAACAGCGGACTATGTCTGACAACTCCACCGGTACTCAAGAGCTGCGGCCACACTTCGAGGACATCCAAGCGCACTACGACCTGTCCGACGATTTCTTCGGCGTCTTCCAGGATCCGACGCGCAAGTACAGCTGTGCGTACTTCACCGGCCCCAACGCGACGCTGTCCGAGGCGCAGGTCGCCAACGTCGATCAGCATCTCGATCGGCTTGATCTGAAGCCCGGCATGACGCTGCTGGAGGTGGGCTGCGGCTGGGGCCTGACGCTGCAGCGGGCGATGGAGAAGTACGACGTCAACGTCATCGGGTTGACGTTGAGCAAGAACCAGCAGGCCTACTGCAACCAACTGCTGAGCAAGATCGACACGGAGCGCACCTTCGATGTGCGGCTGGAGGGCTGGGAGCAGTTCCACTCCCCCGTCGACCGCATCGTGTCGATCGAGGCGTTCGAGCACTTCGGTTTCGAGCGCTACGACGACTTCTTCAAGACGTGCTTCGACATCATGCCCGACGACGGTCGCATGACGGTGCAGAGCAGCTGTGGATACCACCCCGATGATCTGCAGGCCCGCGGCAAGAAGCTGACCTTCGAGCTGGCGCGGTTCGCCAAGTTCATCCACGAGGTGATCTTCCCCGGCGGCCGCATCCCGAGCACGCAGATGATGGTGGATCACGGCGAGAAGGCCGGGTTCGTGGTGCCGGAGACGCTGTCGCTGCGTAACCACTACATCAAGACCCTCGGCATCTGGGCCGCCCGCCTCGAACACCACAAGGACGAGGCCATCGCCGCTGCCGGCGAGCAGCACTACAACGACTACATGCGGTACCTGACCGGCTGCCAGTACTACTTCGTCGACGAGGCGCTCGACGTCAGCCTGGTGACCTACCTGAAGCCGGGCGCTGCCGCCGCCTGAGTCCTCTGACGCAATCGCCCCGCCACTTCGAAAGTGGCGGGGCGATTGCGTTGAGTCAGACGGTCAGCAGTTGTTGGGCCGGTTCACGCCGACGGCGGGCTGCGACCTGGTCCTGATGGTGCCGCCGGCCCGCGGTGATTGCGAGCAGACGGTCCAGTTGGTCAGGTTGATGACCTCACCGGGGCCGGACAGGTTTACCGGCGTGAGCTTGACGCCGCTGCCGTCAGTCGCCTCGGCGAAGGCCTTCTGCGCTGCGGCGAGGTTCATCCCGCGGATGTCCGGCATCGTCCACGTCGTCGGCTGCGCCATGGCAGGCGGCGCGCTGAGGACTGCGGACAGGACGAAGGCGGCCGCACCGACGGCCATGCGTTTTCTCATTCGATTTCCCCTCCAGGATCCTCCGACACCGTAGCTGACGGACGTCTCGGTTCGGTCTCGGTTCGGTGCGTGTCTCGTGTCGCACGGTTGGTTGCCTCTTGGAAGGGGTTCAGGCAGCGGCCCTTTCGTCGGCCGGATCCGCACCGTCGGCCTTCGGGCCTTCGTCGGCGTCCCCGTCATCGCCCTGGGGCGGGTCGGCATCGTTTTGCTGTGCGCTGTCGTCGACGGTGTTGTCAGTCGCCTCGTCGTGAGAGTCGTCCTCTTCGGTGTTGCCCGCGCCGTCGCCGGCAATCCCGTCCTGCTCGACGTCTTCTTCCTTGACGGCCTCCTTGTCGCTCGCGTCGCCCTGGTCGGCGTCGAGATCAGCGGGCTCTTGCGAGTCGATGGTCGGAAGCGGCGTGACGGTGGCGTCCTTCGCCGGCGTCTCCTCGAGCTCTTCGGACGTGTCCTTGCCCTCGGGGAGTGGCTCGGTGGAAGTCGTCGGCTCCTGTGTCAGCTGGGCAGCTTCGTGCTCGTCCGCGGCGAGACGGAAGGTGTTGCTTTCCGCGGGCTCGTCGTCGGGTTCGCTCTCTGCCGGCGCCGGGACGGGAACGGCGATCATGCTGCTGCCGCGGAAGGCATCTTCGATCCCCTGGACGAGGGCTTCGACGAAGTCGGCGGAGAACTGAATCGGATTGAACGTGAGCGGATTGAACGGCAGGATCGACAGGTTCCGCGGAACACCGGGGTCGGCGTTGCGGTCGTAACCCAGGTCGACCAGCAGTTTGGTGACCGGTTGCAGCAGCCTGACGACGGGGTCGACGAAAGCGGATGTGCCGGTGGCGTTCCCGAGGTCGACGAAAGGCTGGAAGAGGGGCAGGGTGCCGCGCTGCGGGATGAGGACGAAGGTGGCGTCACCGTGGACCCGTTTCGGGGCTGCGGCGATGGCGGCGGCCAAGCTCTCGTTGTCGTAGCCGTAGGGCATCACGTCGGTCGGCGCGTTGGCGTTGGGGTCGAGGTAGTAGCCGTGGACGTACTCGAATGCGAACAGCGCGTTGAGGACTGCGAGCGGGTTGCCCCAATATCGCGGGGCATCACCCACGGGGTCGTACTCGAAGGAGTAGTTGGTGCTCTTGACGCCGATGTCGGTGGGCAGCTGCGGCCCGAAGGACACGTTGAGGATCGGGATGTAGCGCAGGAAGCTCAGGCGCGACCACAGACCCTGGGGGTTGTTGATGTTGCCGATGGTGACGACGGAGATGCGGTCCCGCTGTTCCTCCGGGATGTCGTACATCGCGCGTGAGACGACGGCGCCGCCCTGGGAGTAGCCGAAGATGATGATCTGCTCGTCAGCGGGTGCGGTGCGGACCACTGCCGTCAGCTCGTTGCCTAATTGTGTAACACCTTCCTCAACCGACTCGTTCCAGGTGTCACAACGCAGGCCGGGGCACCAGCCCGGCAGTGGGATGGGCCAGAAGCTGGCGGGATAGTCCACGCCCAATAGGTCGCACCCGTTGGTCGAGGTACACGGCAGCCCGGACGCGGAGATGTAGCGGTCGGCAGCGTTCTCTCGGTACTGCGTGTCGGTGGTGACGTTGTGGGTGCCGGTGCCCGGGACGATCAGCGCGACGGCGCCGAAGGCGAGGGCCGCGGCGAAAGCCGATGCGACGCAGAGGGCGAGCGATGCGAACAGGGAGATGATGACGAGGAACGCTGTCCTGGCCGACTTTTGCATACGTAAACGATCACACAGCGGACGCACTCGCGGTTCGATTTTGCGCGCGCCATCCTTCGGTTATGCAGACTTTGGTTGGGAACGCCCGGCTTGTCACGGAACAGGCAACCAGATCCGAGCCGGTGGGTGCTGATACATGCCCGCTAGGGCGACGAGAGACTGAAATAGTGAGCCGCCTGGACCGCGACTAGCCGATTTTCAGGCCTTCGGAGCTGACGTAGCGCTGTGGCAGGCGTTGCTTGGGTCTCCGGCGGTAGGCATCTTCCCGTCCAGGTCGTGGTCAAGGGTCTGTTCGCCGATTGACAACGTGGGCGGCGGCTCCGCAGCCAAAGCCGTAGATCTGGACGAGGCGCCCGACATCCCGAGCACGCAAGCCCTTGCTGTGGAGGTCTGGTCAACGTTGCGAGCGAGGCGCCAGTCAGACGGTCGGCGGCGATTAGTCCACCCTGCTGCTCAAGCGGTAGGGATACGCTGCTACCCAACGCCGACGGATGGGTTAGCGGTAAATGTGACTATGCACTATGCAGGAGCTGGCGACGCCGCGGTCGGATCTACGGACAGACGGCCGGTCCCGAAGTGGACACTGGCTTGATCTGCTGCGAACAGTTCGGAGCCAACACGCGACCATCCGATCGGCTTCGTCCTTAACGTGCAGTGACTTAAGTTAATTGCGAGGAACTAAGTACCGCCTAGTAGGCACCTGAATGGCCGAAGACTGCCTTGAGTGTGCGCAGGGCGATCAGCAAGTCGCCTACCATGGACCAGTTTTCGACGTAAAACAAGTCCAAGCGTACCGAGTCCTCCCAAGACAGGTCAGACCGACCGCTGACCTGCCACAAGCCGGTGATGCCGGGCTTCACCAAGAGTCGCCTCTTGACGTAGTCGTCGTAAGTCGTCACCTCTTTGGCCAGCGGCGGGCGCGGGCCGACGACACTCATGTCGCGGGTGAGAACGTTAATAAACTGGGGCAACTCGTCAATGCTGTACTTACGGAGAATTCGGCCGACCGGCGTGACACGCGGATCGCGCTTCATCTTGAACAGCACCCCGCCTTCGCTCTCGTTTTGGGCCGCGAGCTTGTCGACCAGCGTGTCAGCGCCGTCGACCATGGTGCGGAACTTGATCATCTCGAACGGTTGGCCATTGATGCCGATCCGCTCGGAACGATAGAACACCGGACCCCTGCTGGTGAGCTTGATTGCGATGGCGACGCCGACCAGCAGCGGCAGCCCGCAGAGCAGCACTGCGCTCGCGAATACAATGTCGAAGAGTCGCTTCTCAAAGCGCTTGGCGCCGTTGTAGTTCGGCTTCTCCACATGGATCAGCGGCAGCCCGGACACCGGGCGCATCTGCAGTCGTGGACCGGCGACATCAACAACTCCGGGAGCGACCAGCAGGTCGACGTCGAGTTTCTCCAGCTCCCACGACAGGTCGCGAATGCCTCGACCATCAAGGCGCTCAGTCGCGGTGACCGCGACAGCGTGACTGTTGGTGGCCGTGACCGCGCCCACGACGTTGGATTCGTTGCCGAACGTCGGGATGACGCCGACGCCCGGAACCGCGATCTTGCCACGGCCAGCTCCCTGAGGTATACAAGCGCCGACTACCTCGTACTCCGACCATGGTTCGCGGGCCAGCGACTTGGTCAGGTCGTGCACGGCCGGCTCGCTCCCCACTACCACGACACGGGTGATGTAGCGGCCGTACTTCATGCGGGCGCGACTGACGAGCTTTCTTGCGGCCCAACGCCCCGCGGCTAGAAAGGCCATGCCGGCGGGCAGGGCGATCACCAGGTAGCCGCGCGCAATTTCGAGCTTGAACAACATCGACAGGATCGCGATGGCGCCAAACACCGAAAGGGTGGCGAGCAAAACGCGGCGGTACTCCTCCGGCCCAACACCGATGATGCGGGGCGAATGTGATCTGTTTATCGACAGCGCCGCCAGCCAGGTTGCCGCAATGACCGCTGAGACCACGGTGTAGTGCATGGAGCGGTAAGCCAGGTCGGTGCCGGGCATCGCCCCGAAGCGCAGCCAGTGCGCGAGTACTACCGCGGACATAACAGCGAGGCAGTCCACGACGATGAGACGACGTGCATACCCCCGTTGCCACGCCGGAATGCGAGCAGATATCGATACTTCGTTTGCGGAGGTGGACCCCCTCACAGAGGAATACAGTCCATCGTCCAGCGCAGTCATGCAGTTCCCCCAGAAATTGACTCAACCGAAACAGTAAACGCCTGACCGGTCGATCTCAACTCGAGCGAAAATCACCAGCGAAGCCCGCAAGAAACGCATCGACGCTGGTAAAGCTGCTGTTACTTGCCGTTCACAACGTTCGCTGCACGATTTTCAATCGCGATATGCAAACGAGGCATCGCAGCACCGGCCCCCGTCAAAAAGCGGATGCCCTGAACGGGAAAGATCACTTGACTGAGGAAATCCGGCAAAGTTCGATGAGGGGTGGTAGCAGCCCAGAGATTTGCTGACCGACCTTTGCGAAGATCTCCGGCGCTTGACCGATCGGATCAGGAATATCTGATATCTGGTCTGCCGTCAGCCGGGGCCTGAGCGTCGCCAGCTCGGTGATGTCCTGGGGCGCAAAGCGGCTTGCCAGCTGAGAGGCTTCGCCAAGCGTGAAAGTTCTTTTGAGTTGTCGGGGAGCCAGCTCGAGGACTAGGTCCCGATGCCTCCGAGTCATGGTGATCACGAGGTCTGCGCTTGACGCGATCTTTGGCGTGACCTGACGCGCAGCGAAGAGTGAGGTCTCGCCCCCCAAGTCTCGTAACACCTCAGCAGCTAGGTCGTGAATAGGGTGCCCCACCACAGCGCGAGTCCCGGCACTGGACATGACAAAACCCGACAGACCCGCCTCGGCGAAGTGGGCGGCGGCGAGGCGCTCAGCCATCGGCGATCGGCATATGTTCCCGGTGCAGACAAATAGAAGGTGCAGAGCCGCTCCCAGCTTAGTCGTGAGGTAGATCACAATCGGTCGCTAATCGGCCGACCCCGTATCCGTATCGGCGATTAGCGCAGCTTCCGTGACACCTGGTCAATATAGCTGTAGCGCAGGCGCTTCTAAAGGAGTCCACCCTGAGAGGGCTGAATTCCAGCAACCCACTGCAGTCCACGTGCACCGGTCCGATAAACCGCAGCCGCTCACCCACAGGTCCGTCCGGAGCCCACTCAAGACAGTGTCTTCTACTGTCTTATGCCACGATGAGGCTCGTGAGGGGGATCATTCTCGCGGGCGGCTCAGGCACGCGCCTGCATCCAATTACGTTGGGCGTCTCCAAGCAGCTCATTCCGGTCTACGACAAGCCGATGGTGTATTACCCGCTGTCGACTCTAATGCTCGCGGGCATCCGCGACATCTTGGTGATCACGACTCCGCATGACGCCGACAGCTTCGAGCGCCTCCTTGGCGACGGATCGCAGTTCGGGGTATCTATCGCGTACGCCCAACAACCATCGCCTGATGGACTCGCGCAGGCTTTTACGATCGGTGCCGACTTTATTGGAGCCGAAAGCGTTGCCCTAGTACTAGGCGACAACTTGCTGTACGGGCCCGGTCTAGGGAGCCAGCTCAGCGGATTCAGCACCATCGATGGAGGAGCGATCTTCGCGTACTGGGTCGCGGAGCCATCTGCGTACGGGGTAGTTGAATTCGACGACAACGGTTTGGTGGTTTCACTAGAAGAAAAGCCGAAGACGCCGAAGAGCAATTACGCCGTGCCGGGCCTATATTTCTACGACAATGACGTAGTTTCCATCGCACGCCATCTCAAGCCAAGTGACCGTGGTGAGTATGAGATCACGGATGTCAACCGTATCTACCTTGAGCAGAATAGATTGCGCGTTCAAGTCCTATCGCGCGGTACTGCGTGGCTCGATACCGGGACTTTCGATCAAATGACCGACGCCGGCGAGTTTGTGCGCACGATGGAGAGGCGGACTGGGCTGAAAATCGGAGCGCCCGAGGAAATCGCCTGGAGGCAGGGCCTTTTGAGCGACGATGAACTCCGTGCGCGCGGCGAGAAGCTCGTGAAGTCTGGCTATGGGACTTACCTACTGGAGCTACTAGACAGGGGGCATTAGTGGCTCGATTGCTCGTCACAGGCGGCGCCGGGTTCATCGGTTCCAACTTCGTACACCACGTCATTGAACACACCAATCACGATGTGATCGTCTTGGACAAGTTGACGTACGCAGGCAACCGCGCGTCCCTAGCAGACATCTCTGAAGAACGACTGACGTTTGTGCAAGGCGATGTTGCCGACGCCGGCTTGGTGAACGAGTTGGTGACAGCGGTTGATGCGGTGGTCCACTACGCCGCCGAGTCGCATAACGACAACTCACTGCACGACCCACAGCCATTTCTGGACACTAATTTAATTGGCACGTACACCTTGTTAGAGGCGGTACGCAAGCATGGCACGCGGATGCACCACATCTCCACCGATGAGGTCTATGGCGATCTGGCTCTCGACGATCCGGTCCGGTTCAGTGAAAACACACCGTACAATCCTTCCTCGCCGTACTCCTCCACTAAGGCAGGCAGTGACCTTTTAGTTCGCGCTTGGGTCCGATCATTTGGTGTCGCCGCAACGATTTCGAACTGCTCGAATAATTATGGCCCATATCAACACGTCGAGAAGTTCATACCGCGTCAGATCACCAACGTTCTGCGCGGGTTGCGGCCCAGGCTCTATGGAGAAGGGAGGAACGTGCGTGACTGGATCCACGCTGACGACCATTCCTCTGCAGTACTAGCAATCCTTGAGAACGGACGTATCGGCGAAACCTACCTCATCGGCGCTGACGGAGAGAAGGACAACAAGTCGGTGATCGAAACAATCCTGACCCTAATGGGCCAACCCGCAGATGCATATGACCATGTCAGTGACCGTGCCGGCCACGACCTGCGGTACGCCATCGACTCCACCAAACTTCGCAACGAATTGAATTGGCGTCCGGTATATCAAGATTTTGAACAGGGCCTTCGTGCAACTATCGAGTGGTATCGCAACAACGAGGACTGGTGGTCGCCGGCTAAGGACGCTACCGAAGACTTCTACGCCAAAGTCGGCCAATAATCTAAGGAACGATATTCGGTGACTGAGTACGCTAAAAGTCTCCGGGCAACCCCGACCACCATTCCTGGGCTGACGCTCTGGGATCTGCCGGTGCACGGCGATAACCGCGGCTGGTTCAAGGAGAACTGGCAGCGGGAGAAGATGACGGCCGCAGGTCTGCCCGACTTCGGTCCTGTTCAAAACAATGTTTCGTTCAATGACTCAGTTGGCACTACTCGCGGCATCCATGCTGAGCCATGGGACAAATATGTTTCCGTGGCGACTGGGCGCATCTTCGGGGCGTGGGTTGATCTTCGGGAAGGTCCATCATTCGGCACCGTGGTCACTGCGGAACTAGACCCGTCGAGAGCGGTGTATGTGCCGCGCGGGGTTGGTAACTCTTTTCAAACACTCGAACCGAACACTGCCTATACGTACCTCGTCAACGATCACTACTCGCCCGAAGCCAGTTATTCGGCGGTGAACCTCGCTGATGAGACATTGTCTGTCCCGTGGCCAATACCGTTGGAGAGGGCAGCCCTCTCCGCGAAGGATCGCGAGCATCCGCGGTTGTCGGAAGTGAAGCCTATCCCTGCTCGAAAAATCCTAATTCTGGGTGCCGGCGGGCAACTCGGCATCGCACTGCGGCAAGCCTACGGCGACAGCCGGAACGTCGAGTTCGCCAATAGTACAGACATTGACCTGACTTCAAAGTGTATCGGCTCCGTTCGTCGGTGGGGCGATTATGAGGCTGTAATTAATGCTGCCGCCTATACCGCCGTCGATACTGCGGAAACGCCTGCTGGTCGAAAAAAAGCTTGGGCCACCAATGTCACTGCGGTCACGGAATTGGCGCGCATCGCAAACGAAAACGGATTGATCCTAGTAAATGTCTCGAGTGATTACGTGTTTGACGGCTCCTTACCCAGGCCGTACCGCGAAGATGATGAACTGTGCCCTCTCGGCGTCTACGGACAGACCAAAGCTGCGGGCGATCAAATCGTAGCTACTATTCCCCATCACTATATTTTGCGAACCTCATGGGTTATCGGCGAGGGACGGAATTTCGTGCGAACGATGCTGTCGCTCGCTGAACGAGGAATTAATCCATCGGTTGTGAACGATCAGCGCGGGCGACTTACCTTCGCTTCCGACCTTGCACTGGCGATCCGTAACCTCGTCGACAATAGAGCGCCCTATGGAACCTATAACTTCACCAACGGAGGCACTGCGACCTCATGGGCGGAACTCGCACGTGAAGTTTTCACCCTCGCGGGACATGATCCGGGCAGAGTAACAGGTGTCAGTACGGACGAATATTTTTCGTCGGCAAGAGGACCCGTCGCTGCGCGTCCGCTCAACAGCGCCTTGGATTTGGGCAAGATTTTGCCTTTCTCTGTAATCCCGGACGGCATGGAGCGCTTGGCGCAGTACGTCCATGCTGAAGTGGGCCTAGGGAGGTCGAGTCATGGCGGAACCCAATAGACAACACATATCTTGCCCGCTTTAGAAGGGCGATGCTGCGCCTAATGCAACCGCATCGAAATCGTATGTGCCTGCCGTAGCGCCGACTGGCGTAGCTTGAAGGTCTCTGCCTAGCAGTGCCCACGAGAAGCTGGGGTGTGCAGCATCGACGCCCTCCGTGTGCCCGCCGACTGCAACCGGCGTACACACGGAGCCCGCGGAGGATACGAAAAGCAGGTACGTAGCAATAAGTGACGGGTCGGCCGCATTGGTCGCAGTTACGGAGATCAATCCGCCGAACGAAGTAGCGCTGACAATATCCGAGATACTGAATACAGTCACGGGTTCTGACACTCGAAGATCTCGGTGGGAGGCGCCGGTCACACCGCCTTTAGGCGACTTTATATCTCGCGACTGTACATGCCGCTTGCCATAGAGGTTGTCAAATGCACCTGAATCTTGGAAGTCACGAATGGTCGGGTATCCCTCGCCGCCCGCCGACGCGAATACCCGGTACCCGGGCAGCGGGCCTGAGCCAGTCCACGAGTCAGGCGAATCGGTCCAAGTCCATGAATTCTCCCCTACCTCAATGCGACGTAGATCCGCAAGGTCGTGCAGACCGACGGCAGCGCGGGTCCACATCGCAAAGGTATTGCCCTCGATGACACCTTTCGGGGCTCCGTGATGAATCTCAAGTCCGTCCGCGAGCTCGCGTTGCCCCGGCCATGCAATATGATTGCCGATGAAGCTAAAGTTCGCGGGCGTGTCGAGATAGACCGCAGAGAGACCGGCTTCAAAGAAGTTGTTGTTGACTATGCGGAGCCAATTAGTCTTCCCAAGGCGGAGATTGTAACGCTTGACACTGAAGAGCGGTTCAGCACTGTCGCTATGGTTGAGCGAGAAGATTGTGTTGCCCGCGAAGTTAAGCCCGTCCACACCACCGAGGTCACCTTCGTTGCCGCTCGCGATCCAGACGGATGTATCCGAGCAGAAGTTGAAGTAGTTATCCGTGATCTGCCAGTCCGACAACCGATCCCACTCTTCAGTGTCGCCGTACACTCCGTAGGTAAGGCGCGTGAATCGGTTACTGGAGATTCTCACCATGGCGGTGGTGTGGAACTTCTCGTTACCGTCCGCGGCTTCTACCGCGATGCCCTTTCCAGCGGACCGGAACAGATTTTGCGAGATGTCAAGGCCTCGGACGTTTCGCAGTACAAGGCAGCGAGTCGCCCCGTACTCGTCGTCGCCGTCGAAGGTAAGCCCTTGAATCCTCCCACCCGAGAAGTCAACTCCACTCGCAGCACCGTCGTAACTCGTGGGACCGACACGCACTTCTCCTCCGCCCACGACGGCGCCGCCCCGACTCCACAAGCTCACTCCAGGCTGCTCCATCTCTACATTGCCCGGGATGTAGAACCGTCCGCGGGTCAATTCGACCGCGCCGCCGCCTTCCGAGAGCGCCGCCTCATAAGTCGCACGCAGAGCAGCGGTGTCGTCGTTCCTACCGTCGCCCACTGCCCCGAAATCGTAGGGGTTGTAGGAGTTTTCATGCGAGAATTCGCTACGGGCCCCCTCGAGGTCCTCGCGTCCAGCTGGCCCGCCGACAGAGTCTCCACAACCCGCAGCGAGGACGGCAATCGGCGTCACTGCAGAGGCTGCCGCGCACGAGCTGAAGAAGCCCCGACGGCTGATGTGCGACGTCAATTGGTTACTCCTCTGAAGAATCAGTCAATCGACAACCTGTCGCCAATGGTCCTCGGCGTGGACTCAGCCTAGTAGCTCATGACAAACTCTGCGAAACAGCGACCTGCCTAGTCCTGCGCACTAGGTAGTAGAGATCCGAAAGCCGGCGCCGCGAGATCGCAAGTAAGGCAAAACCCGGATCAGTTGCCTTGTCGTAGAATGCAATCGTGGCCTTCACACGCTGGCAGTGGATAGCGGTTGTGGCGGCTTCAGCAGTACCCCTCAGTTGGATACGGGAACTCTTAAGCCTTGCGCGAATTCACGTTGCAGGGGTAGAGACCAGAGTAACAGCCGCGGTGTCGACGAAACGTCAAGCCGACATCAAAGGGCTTCTCGCCTCCGGCCTTCCGCGATAAGATCGAGACGCCTGGACACTTCGCCACCGCGCCGGAGTTTCGGACTGGTCCCGTCCGCGCCTGCAAAGAAGCTGCCGCCCGACCATCCCGCATCGACATCCTGATGAAGGAGAAGTATAGGTGTTGTGTTGATCAACAAGCTGTTTCAAGCAGATACGACCCAACATCCCACAACCATGCGAAACAGCTGGGTCGGGCGTCTGCTCACTCGAAATTACGGCCGAATACCCTTGCGGACCAAGTGGCTGTCGCTGATTGTGCGACTCGAAGGTGGCCAACTCTACTCCGCTACGCTTCGAGCTGTCCTGAAGCGGTGGTACCAAGTAGACGTCGGACCCTATTCCTATGGCTCGCTCCTCACACCCGGAAATGCCGACCGCTACACCGTAATCGGGTCCTACGTCTCAATCGGGCCGAACGTGAGGCGGATCGGGGCGGCTCATCCGCTCTCAGAATTGAGCCTGCACCCTTTCTGGTACAACCCATCACTTGGCATGGCGCACGCTGGCCAAGACGTCCAGCGGACTGAGATCCATATCGGCGACGACTCATGGATCGGGGCGAACGCAGTGATCCTCCCGGGATGCAGGAGGATCGGAGTCGGTGCAGTGATCGGTGCTGGTTCCATCGTGACCAAGGACGTGGAGGACTTTTCCGTGGTAGCGGGGAATCCGGCAAAGCCGATAGGGTCTCGGCTCACTGAAGATCAGCGTGCCGAACTCATGTATGCCAAACCGTGGGCTCGCAACCCAATCGAGGCCGACAAGCTGCTCGCCGATATCCGCTCAAGGCTTGCTGCAGACCCAGCCGAGGACGCAGGGCCCAACACAAAGGCCGGTCGCTAAGCGAATTCGAGCGGCGTCGAATCGCTATGGATCACAAGTCGCCCGGCAACGGGGAGCCCCTATCACGGCCTCTAACCGCCGTCTCGCGGCCGCCCGCTAAGCCCTTCCATTCCGAGACGCCTTCAACTGGGGATCAACGCCATCCTGCTGTATGTTAGGACTGCGCTGGCGCGGGTGGGGAGTCTTGAGCGCCAATGCTGCAGCTCGATCGCCGAACGCCGGCACCGAGAACGCCGTGAAAGCGACACTGCGCGCGCTAAACGACTCTTGAGGGGGATGGTTGCCATCAGAAAAGCAGGTATCACATCAGGCGCAAAATGCGGTGCACTTCCCGTTGACGCCTAGAGATTATCGAATCTGATAGTGACGAAAACGCAGGCAGAGTTTAATGCCGCCACTAGAGAACGCCGTGACCCTAACGCTTATAGGCAAGCAACGGGCGGTTTGATGTGACAAATTCAATGACTTCACCGCTGTGGATAATAATCCTGACATACAACAGCAGCCGCGAAATCGTTCAATGCCTTCGAGCCATTGAACGGCTGGCCGACGTGAGTGTTCTCGTCATCGACAATTGCTCGTCTGACAACACGCGTGATGTCCTACACATGTTGAGTAATGAAGGACTAATTGATAGACTCATACTCCGTGAATCCAACGCCGGATTCGCGAAGGCGATAAATGAGGCTATCGCGGCAACGCCCAACAACAGCGATGTTCTTCTTCTGAATCCAGATGCAACGCTCGACTGCGGTTCGCTTGAGATATTGCGTACCACTGCACGCGAATTAGACGACGCAGGCATTCTCTCCCCGCTTGTTTACTCGGGCGACTCCGTGAAGACGACGACAGCTGGTCGACAGCCATTCATATTTCCGATGCTTGCCCATTTTACAGGGCTAAGCCGGTTATGCCGCCGCACGCCGTGGTTCAAGGGCCGGTATCTATATTTGGATGGGGCTCTCAATCCTTTCGAGCGAGTCGAATGGGTTGCGGGGGCGTGCATGTACATCAAACGCGAGACGATTGAGCGAATCGGGGTGCTATCGGAGCGATGGTTTATGTACGCGGAGGACACCGAATACTGCTGGCGCGCCCATACACACGGCTTATCCATCGTGATGCTCACGTCTATCGGGTGCTTTCACGCAATGGGACAGTCAGTGAAAAGAAGTCGGTCCGACGATATCAACGTCATGTGGCCCCGCAGTTTGACTGATTACTACAAATCAACCTTCAAACCCAATCGAATTACATTCAAGGTATGGCAGACGGTATTCAGCCTGGGCTTGCTTTCGCGATCAATCGTCTTCCTGATAAGGGGCCGCCGGGCGCGAAACGACGAACTCTTGTACGAGGCACGGCGCTTCGCGAAGTTTGCAGGTGCGGTTTGGGCATACTCGGATGTCTAGAAACGCGGATGTAAAATTCCGCAGCCGTGTGACGGCCATGGTGGTCGGCGCAGCCGCTTTCGTCGCGTTCGTCGGCTTATCCCTACATTTCGGGCTTCCGATTATCGCCGCCGGCTTCCTTGGGCTGGCAGCCTTCGTGCTGCTCAACTTGAGCCCGAAGTTCAGCTTATGCGTCTTCCTGTGTGCTATTTGTTTCCTGCCCTACTGGTGGGGTGTAGACGTCTTCGGCTACGTTCCCGCAGCAGCTCTCGTTGCGCTTATGGTGCTCCCGGGATCTTTCGTCCGCGCCCTCCGAAACGGTAATTACGCGGTAGTATCGGTTCTCGCCCTCAGCGCCTTCGTAGCCCTGCTCGTCCTTCTGGGCGTCACTCTTCCAGGCCATGGATTCATATTGCTTGCGCAATGGGTACCAGCATTCTTTGTGGGCTTCGCCCTCACCCAGCAAGCTGGCTATGCATTCGTACGAGACGCTGTAGCGGTCATTTTTTGCCTGGTGGCGGTGTTCGCCATAGGCGAATACTTCGCGGGATGGAACCCATATTCCGGAACCGCTCCCCTTACCGAGCAATATCTGAAGATCGGCACGCTACAAAACCGCGGCGGTATAACTCGGTCCGAATGGTCTTTCGCCCATTCTATTGCACTTGCGAATTCCTTAGCGCTTGCCATACCGATGGTTCTCACTTCCCGATTCCGCCCTGCAATTCAGGCGATCGCAACGGCTCTTATCTTCGTGGCAATCTCGACAACTTTCAGTCGATCAGGACTCATTACGGCAGGACTTGCCTTGGCACTCACCCTGTGGGCGTCGCACGGCAAGGTCTCTAGTCGAACAAGAACTACTGTGGCAATGGGCGTCGTGGTAACAGCGGCAATTGCGCTACCCTGGGTCGAGGGTGTATATAATGCAGCTTCAGAGGAAACGGCCAGAAGCGCCAATCATCGCCTACGTTTGCTCGAGCTAGTTCCGTACCTTGAGGGGTTCGGGACTGCACGCGGCTATCATGAGAAAGCAGGGGTGTTCGAGTGGTTCGGCGTAATCTCTATTGATAACGCGTTTCTCCGCCTAGCTGTTAATTTCGGATGGGTGTTGGGCGCCCTCTTCTTACTATCCGCAGCGTGGATTGTTTTTCGCGCGGTGAATAGGAAGGGAAGTCCCGCAGAAATTGCCCTGGCCAGTGTAGTTCCGGCATTGCTCACCGTCGCCTTGATCACTCAATTCGGGATATTAGTGTGGTTTTACATGGGAGTCGCCGCCGCCGCCGTGCGTATAGCAAAACCCCGCACGGATGAATCGGAACTCGAGAGTGTTGATGACCCAACGCTCGTCGGACAGAAGGGGACAAATTGACGAAGCGTGTCTTGGTGCTTTGGGCAAAGCACACGGCAACGAACCTTGGGATCCGAGTACTCGCCAGTGGCGCCGCCCGGCTTTGTGAGATGGCGTTTGAAGACGTCAAGGTGGACTTTCATGACCACGACACGGTCGGCACTCCACTTGGCAAGGACGCCATTCTACGAGACATCGGCCGGTCACACGGCGAAGTTAAGAGTTTGTTCAGGAACTACGACGTCATTGTGGACACTACGTCGGGTGATAGTTTCACCGACATTTATAGCCCTCGACGCCTCACTGTCATGGCATACGCACACCGCGCCGCGCTCAAGGCTGGCGTCCCCCTAGTTCTGGCACCGCAAACCATTGGGCCCTTTAACACGCATTATGGGCGAGTTTTGGCCCGCGCTTCTATTCGCGGAGCGACGCGCGTATATGCGCGCGACTCAGAGAGTGTGCGATACGCTGCCGCACTTGGACGCCGTCCAGACGCCCTCTCATCGGACCTTGTCTTTGCGCTTCCCCCGCTGCCCAAGGCCGCTATGCGGTCTGGCGTCTACCTGAATGTATCTGGGCTTCTCTGGCGCTCCAATCCCCATGTCGACCACTCCGTCTACAGACACGCGGTGCTTGAAGCCAGTCGCGCGATCTCCGCCATGGGCCACCAACTAACGCTGTTCCCGCACGTACTACGCACCACGGTCAGCCGCGAAGATGACGTTACGGCCGTTGAAGAAGCGGCCGAGGCGTTGAATGGTGAAGTATCGGTTTTTATCCCTCAGTCTCTGGAAGACGTTAGAAGTCACCTCAATAGCGCGGCAGTGGTTATTGGCGCCAGAATGCACGCTTGCCTGAACGCGCTGTCCGTCGGCACGCCGGCATTGGCATGGGCGTACTCGCGCAAGTTCGCGCCATTGCTGGAAGATTTGGACTGGAGCGCGAGTGTCGATTTGCGTTCAAGCGGCGATGTTGTGGAACAGACCACCGCGTTCATCGAAGATCTCGACCGTTGGACGATGCGGGCGCCGTCAGTCCGATTGAGAGCCGTGGAATCGATTGAGCGAGTCGCCCGAGACCTCGCCGAGGCGGTTTAGATGACGGAACCCCAGGGTGCGAGTTCGTCTCGCCACTTCGCCTCGCCGAAGATCATTGCTTTCCCCATGCACGGGTATCACAAGATGGTCGATGAAGGCTTCCGAACCCGCGATGCGCATCTGATCGAATGGCTCGCCAAATTCGTGGAACTGGAGGGAACGGTAGAAGTGCTCTCTCGACCGGAGCCCAAGATATTGGACCTGCCTAGGCGATTCAGCACGAATCACCGGAGAACGAGCAATAAGCTCAATCTGGACGACCACTCGTCCACGACATGGCGACTACCCCACCCGACCGACCGCCGTCGTTGGTGGGTCGACAGTGCCAGCCATTACGACTTTCCACGAGCATCCGCCGGCACGCCTGCTGTCGTCTGGAATCCCTTTGTTGCTGTATCGAATATCTCACATTCGGTATTCAACAGCCAGAGACGAACAATCGCTGATCTGCTTGATGATTGGACAGTGCATTACGCTTTTGCGCGTATCCGTGATCAGGTTGAGGACGCCTATAGGCACTTATTCTCGTACGTGGACCACGTAACTGCGAATTCAGAAGGCACCGCGGAACTAGCGCGACGGTTCGGGCGCTCAGACGTTGAGCTGATGACGAACGGGGTCGACCCGGAGCGCTTCGACGCCACCTCTGCGGCGACTGGGCCCATGACTGTGGGATATGTGGGTAAGATTGGGCACCGTCTGGACCTCGATTTGGTCTGCGCTGCGGCGCGTCTTCTGAGCTCAGTGAACTTCGTCTTCGCTGGGCCGATCCTCGACTCCGGGTATCGAGAGCCTATGGAGCGTCATCCGAATATTACTTTGCTAGGAGACGTGCACTACGAAGATGTGCCAGCTCTGCTTCGCACATTTGATATCGGTTGGGTTCCTCATAGAGTTGGAGAGTTCGAGATCGGTGGGGACATACTTAAGACGTACGAATACAGGGCGGCTGGCCTGCCAGTATTGACGACACCTGTACGCGGTGCGGGAAAGCGTGGGCTCGCAGCAGTTCATGTCGCCGACGCCCAGGACCACCCCCGCCTGTTGAAGGAGTTCGCCCATAGCGGTCCACGCGTCGCACGTGATTCGACGCCTATACCGATTGAGCACACGTGGGAAGCGAAAGCGCGCCATCTCTATGCCCTCGCGGGAATCTCATGAGTGCTTCAGGCAAGGACACCGGCGACACGTTCAAGCTGGCGGTCGGCAAGGTGGTCGATAACCAAAATTGCACAGGTTGCGGAGCCTGCGCGCTTATTTCCTCGCGGGTCGTAATGACACTATCCGCCGACGGTTATTCTCGCCCGACGGTGGCCCAAGGCCCTGACTCAAAAGCCGAGACCAAACAATTTCAAAAGGTCTGCCCCGGAGTCAGGGTTGACGCGCGGGACCTGCGGGCGCCTCATTCCCATGAGACGTTCGGCAAATACTGGTCGGTGTGGGAGGCCTGGGCTCTGGATCCGGCTGTTAGGCACAAAGGCAGCAGCGCCGGCGTAATCACGGCCCTGGCGCAAGGCATCGTGACTTCCGGCGGGCGCGCTGTTGGCGCGACTGCGTCGGCCGAGCAGCCGAGCCAAACGGTGCCCATCACGCTGACCACGAAAGAGGAGGCGCTCTCGGCGGCTGGATCTCGATACGCGCCTGTAGCGACGGCGTCTCGGGCCAAGGGGCTGACGAATCAGGACGCCTTTATCGGAAAGCCTTGCGAGGCATCCGCGGTCCGCGCCTATCAACTGCAGGCCGATACCCGTGAGGAGCCTCTCCTACTATCCTTCTTCTGCGCTGGCACGCCATCGCAACTTGCTACGGACGAGCTAGCGAACGGTCGTCTAGGCATCGCTTCCGACGATATAGAGCGACTCCAGTACCGTGGCAACGGTTGGCCCGGAGAATTCGAAGTCGTAACACGTGACGGCGAAAGCCGCTCCTTGTCTTATCAGGAATCTTGGGGTCAGGTGCTGGGCAAAGCCCTGCAATGGCGGTGCAAAATATGTCCCGACGGCACCGGTCAGCTTGCGGATGTTACGGTGGGCGACTTCTGGGAGGCGGATTCTAACGGATACCCTAGGTTCGACACCGAATCAGTAGGGCGGTCAGTGGTCATATGCCGGACGAAACGAGGCCACGAGGCGGTGTTGCGCGCTGCGCAGGACAGCGTGATTCAGATTCGAGAGTTGGACATTGAGCAATTAGTGCCTGTTCAGCCGCTCCAAGTCGATCGGAGGTCAACTATGGCCGGTCGAATCATCGGTACCGCAGCAGCAGGCCGGGCGGTGCCTCGGTTTCGTGGCTTCGGTGTGGTCGGCCTCGGCTTCAAGTATGCGGACCGTAATCTTCGGGCCGGAGTGGGCGCCTATCTCCGCGTACTCGGTCGTCGCGCGTAGGTGGCGCACTTATGCGCCAAATTGCTCAGCTCGATAGATGCCCGCTGGCCCTCGGCCACGAAGTATTCAGCCCCAGGAAAATGCGACCTGTGCCACGCGGGCTCGCGGCCGAATGGCCTGAAGCATACGTCACCGGCGAAAGCATGACAGATGCGTTACGTGGCCACCGCAGCTAATCGATCATGACAGTAACCACCCTGGAAGTGTGATGACAATAGGTAAGTTTAGTGGCTTACGTTTCAGTCGATCGCCATCCGCTCTTATAGTCGGGCGCATCTTAGCGACAACCCTATCGCTGATATCGGCACCCATTGTTTCGCGGGCAATCGGTCCGGAAGGCCGGGGCGAAACCGCTGCGGCACTGGCCTTATTCCTCATAATTCCTGTAGTCGTCTCTATCGGAATGCCGATGGAAGTGCGCCGCCTCGCGGCTATTGAAGAAGCCGACGCAGCACTCCGGTCGGCAAGGCTAGTTACCACGCTTTCAACCATTGCTACAGTGGCACTCGGCATCACCTGCTATTTCACTCTGTTCGCGTCGTTTGATCCATTTTCCCGCACCGCCGCGACACTTGGCGTTGCCTTGTCGGCCATCCCTGCTAGTTGGGCGCTAGACGTCAGCGTCTTGGTCGCACACGAGCGATTCGGAGCGGTTGCGCTGTTGCAAGTGATTCAGCCAGCGACCTACGTATTGCTAATCGTCGCCTTTTGGTTGCTTGATGCAGCAACTGTGGCTACTGTGTTGATCGCTTTTATCGTCGGAAACATAGCAAACTTCGTCACCGGAATCGCCCTTACGCGCGTTCCGATACGCGGCGGCATGCTCCAATGCCGTACGTTTCTTTCGAGAAGCTTCGATTTTTATGCAGGTTCAGTTGCGCAGATCGCTTCAACTCGGCTAGACCAGGTATTGGCGCTACCGCTCATCGGTGCACAACAAACAGGATTCTACTCAGTGGCGGTGACAATCGGGTCCGCCCCCGCCTTGGTGCTAGGACATGCACTGGCTGGAAGCATCTTTCGCGGGATCGCCAGGGCGGAAGGTGACGAGCGTATGCAGTTACAGTCAGCCGCGATACGTTCGGCAACCGCGCTGGCCATGATGTGCTGTCCACTTCTCGCCATCGTTGCTTGGCCCGTGGTGCCATGGGTATTCGGTGCAGATTTTGAAGGCGCACTGCCGGCTACGTTCATCGCGATCGTCGCCGGCGGCGCTCAGCTAATTGGGTTTGTGGCCTCTTCGGCTGCGACCGCCTGCGGGAAGGGAAGACTACTCACATCGGCTCAGGTTGGTGGTCTGGCGGTGGGATTACTGGCTCTAGTCCCTCTTGGTCTCTTGGCCGGCGCCCTGGGCGCTTCGATCGCGTCTGCCATCGGATTTATTGTGACTGCAATCATCCTCTCGGTTTCATTGCGAGTTAGGCTGACCGACCTTGTGCCCAAGCCAGCTGATTTTGTGGGTAGCCTGAAACTCCTCTGGCGGCGGTAGCGATAACCGCGGCCTGCTCGCTACGAGTGAACCGCGCGCATAGTCAACTTTGGGCTCCTACGCCGATGACATCAACCGGTAGGGACGAAACACGCGCGTCAGGTCGCGAGCGACTGCCTTCTTCATCCTGCTGTTATATGAACCTGTGATTAGGCAGCGAGGGCTCGCCGCAATCCGTCGACTAGAGCAGGAGCGAGAGTCGCGAAGTATGTCGCAGTGACATGCGAGCCAACGTCACGATAGACAATTACGTCGCCAATGATTGCGGGGCAGCGACCTCCGGCGCAGTAGTACTGCGTTAAGTCGATAACGTAACTGTTGGGAACTAGGCCTGCAGCGGCAACTAGCGGGTCGGGCTTCGCTAGCGCTACCTCTTCTTCAGTGCCGCAGTCTCCAATCTGATCACTACCGAAGTACGGTCGCGTCAGACAGGAGAGAGCTTCTTCACTGACTTCAGGATTGTCGGCGAGCACTGCAATGCGACTGCCGGCGTTGATGAACTCTTGCCAAGCACTCGCGTACTCCTTTGGATTCCCCCCGAACTTACGGGAAGCGGTCGTTACTATTAAATCGTAGCGGCGATCGGCGAGTTGCTTACGTGTTTCCGCCATTGCGGTCGTGCAGGCCTTACCGGGCGGCTGTTTAAAAACACAGCCCCAGCCAACATAGGTAGTCAAGCGCCATTTCAGTGAATCCAGATACGGCACTAGGGCGACAAGGATTCTAGAAGCATGTGAGTCACCCACCAGGGCGATGCTCGTTGCATCATCGCCGTCGTATCCGTAGGAACATGACTTCAATGGCGAGTTTTCGTCGGTCCAGCACGAAGGTGCACCGAGATCTCGAGTGAATGTCTCGATACTAGGCTTCAGCGGCTGGCTGGGATCTCGTAGCGCACAGTTCGCATCGAGAATAGCTGGCGCGCCGAAGCACGCACTCGCGCCAGCGAGCGGTGCAGTAAGGGGCTGGATTCGATCCGAAACCTCGAGCTGCGTGTCAGTCAGAGGAGGCGGAGGAGCGAGTGGCCCGACTTTATCAATGAGTGAAGCGCTTTCTATTTCCTCTCTCGCGTCCGTCAATTTGGCGTTATAGTTACTCCCTAATATTGACAGCACGATGGCCAGTACCAGCACGGTTCCGACCGACGCCCAGCCTGATTGTCCCATCGTCCACCACTTATTACTGGTGCCACGCGAGTCGCTCGACAGCCAAGACGATTTCCGAATGGGATTCTCAAAGTAGAAATAAGTCAGCGCCGTCAGGGCTAGGGCGAGAGTGACTGCGATGCAGTAGAACTGCGGACCCCGCGGGACTACTGCCAGTGCCAAAATGATGACCGGCCAGTGCCACAAGTACAGTGTGTAACTGGTGTCGCCGAAATATCTAGCAACGGGGTTTGTCAGCAGAGGCACGCCTCGGACCTCAGCGCCGTGGAATGACGCTACAACGAGCGCGGTTGACAAGACGGGTAAGGCCGCCCACGGCGCTGGGAACTGTACACTTTCACTTATTAGCAACAGCGAACAGACACAACCTGCCAACCCGAGATATGCCAAAACTGGGCGGATGCTGAAAGGCATCTTTGCAATCCAGGGCCCTGCGATAGCCACAAGGGCTCCGACGCCGAGCTCCCATATACGTGTCAGGGTGGAGAAATAGGCGATGTTGGGATCAGAGTTCGATAGATATAAGGCCCATCCGAATGACATGGCGACTATCAGTGCCATGGCTATAAAAATGCCCCATTGTCGGATATACTGGTTCCCTCGCCGGGCACGACTACGTGTCGCGGCGAAAATCGCGACGAGCAACAAGGGCCACACGAAGTAGAATTGTTCTTCGATCGACAGCGACCAGTAGTGTTGCACCGGTGACGGCGGTTGATCTTTTTGGAAATAGTCGGCCCCCAGCGCTTCAAAACGAAAATTCGCCGCAAAGACCGCTGCATAAAAAGCATCAATGAGCGCCTGTTTCGCGCGAAAGATGGGAAACACAACATACGACGCTACGACGGTTATGACGAGCACGAGCACTGCTGACGGCAGGATCCGCTTCGCACGGCGGCTATAGAAATCCCGAAACGACACCGATCCGGTGGCGGTCCTCTCTTTGAGAAGTAGTCCGGTGATGAAAAAGCCGCTGAGAACAAAAAATACGTCCACTCCGACGAACCCACCCGTCGGCCAACCAAACATGTGGTCCGCGAAAACTGCCAGCACTGCGAATGCGCGCATCCCTTGTAGATCTGTGCGCCTGCCCTCCGTTCGGTCCCAAGAGCGTGATGGGAGCGAGCGCGGCAGGCCTGTGTCGACGTGCAAGGAAGGTCCCCCCTGGGAGCTGATTCTTCGAGCGGTCGCGAGAATGGCTGATTTTCGCACAGAAACCTTCATATCGCGCGCGGGAGACGACCGCACTTGACCGGTGCGCCCACCGGTGATGCCGCTGTTGCGCGCTAAATCTCCGAGTCTGACGTCCCGTTGTCGACGTTGTTGGCTTCGGTGGAAAAGCGAGCAACCTTCTGATTGACGAGTGGTCAATATGGAGGATTGGGAAGGTTGAACGGAGATGCGTAACGGACAAGCTGTCTGCGGCTGACGACTCGCGCGCAGCTGGCCCTGCTGTTGTGAAACACCATGGACAACGCGCTGCAGCCTGATGCGCCCCCACGCATCGATCGCGCACGGGCCTAAGCCTCCCCCGGGTAGTCTCGGGTCGACATGGCGGTGCGGATGCTGCCGAGGCAGTTCACGTCTACGCCGATTACAGTGACGCCCCTCGCGACGGTGCCCACGTGCTCGCCCGCACAAGGCGCACCGTGCCTACCTGATAACAATCCTGGGCAAGCAGATGACCCCGAGCGGCAGTGATTTCCCCCGGGCCGGCGCTCTGCTCTGCTCTACCCGCGAGATCGTAGGTAATTCATCCGCCGCCTCGAGCGGTCGCGTCATCTTCCTTCGAAGCGTTGAAGAGCGCTCATCAACGCCGGCTTGATCACCCCTCCGATGACGGCGTTTCCCGCGTCATTGGGGTGTATTCCGTCTTTGTTGAGACCCTCCGCCATCTGTACTTGACCCGCAATCGTAGGTCCGGATAGCGGCCCCGCCGCGTCAGCGATCAACAAGCCGTCACGCGCGCCCTTTAACACTTCGGCGTTATATGCCAGTCGTTTCGAATCGGTAGTTCCGTATGAACGGACTGTGGCGTCCGTAGGAAGCCACGTCCAAATTAACGGAACCACATTGTGGCTCTGCGCTGCAGCGACGACGCTGTTGCGGTCGGCCGCCATTTTTGACGTCGCCTCGTCCGTCAGCGGACCCTGTGATGCAGGATTGGGCGAACCCGCGGGAAATACCATAATATCCGGCTTCAGGTCAGAGTCTAGGAGCCGCAGGGCTCGCTCAGCGTACTGCGCTGGGTTCTGCCCGGACCATCCGAAATTCGCGTACTCGTACTTGATTATTTCACTCTGGGAATTTAGCTTTTCTAGTACCGGCATTACGAATCCTTCACCGATGTACGTTCCACGGCCCTCAGTGATAGAATCGCCCACAGCTGCAACCGTTATGACCTTGTCATCGCACAAGTATTGTACGCCAAAGATGGGCGATTGACTTGTGTTTTCTGCCGATGTGAAAGTTGAAGGGTTAGACACAGAATCGCCGTCCTGCGCACGCCACCAGAACTTTCTGCCGCCATCAGCGCGATCGGCCCAGTTCGTGAAGTTATCTTTACCGTTTCCGAGCACCGGCAACTCAGGCGTTGACGCCATTCTTGCCCGCACGGTTAACAGTGGGAAGTCCGACCCATCTCGACGCGCAACCGATTTTATCGGGATCCAGTCACTAACCGCATAGGAAAGCTGCCCCCTCGCGTTCGGCGCAGGAGGAATAGCGAACTCCGCCTCACCCTGGCTAGTTACAGGGGACCATTCTCCACCAGAATTGTTGACATCTTCATCAGAGCTCAAAACGCTTACTATTGCGCCGTTAACCGATATAGGGGTATGTTGATCGTCGGAGCCGAAAACCACGCGGACAGCATCGAACGGGCCAACCAGCTCATATGTAGCTTGGAACGTTTTTGAAGAGGTGTTATCGAAAACACCGACGCGCCCAGCGGGTATTCGAGTTGCAATTTTAGAGGGGTCCAGATCTAATTCGCTTCGCCCCGATCCACCTAGTGTCTTCTCAGCGAGCACTGCGGACGCCACCCCGAGCGCGACGACGGTAATCACCGCGACGAACATTGCGACGGGCCTAGCGTTCCGGTTACTCGTTAGACCCCGCACGCCGCCTCCACCCTTCCCAAGAAAAGTCGGTGCGCCATCCTCGCGGCGCTTTACGTTTGCAGTATGCTAAGCAATCAATTCCCGGAGAGATTCTTCGTATCTCCCACAAATATCTGGCCACGCATAATGCTCCGTAGCGCGTTTAAGATTTGATTCGGCCGCAGCTTCGCGCGCGGACGGGTCATCCATCATCTGCAAAACGCCCTTGGCGATCGATTGTGGATCCGGAGAGACAAACACTCCATCCTGCCCGAGGACCTCTCGGTTGTAGACGGTGTCTCTAGCCAGTACGGGAGCCCCGGCGGCCATGGCTTGCACCAATGCCGGATTAGTTCCGCCCACGCTGTGACCATGAAAATAGACGCCGGCGTGCTGCCACAGCGACAGAAGCAACGCGTCGTTACTAACGTGTCCAAGCCATGAAACCGTAGGGTGATTCGCCACTAGCTCTGCAGCAGCCGAATCCAGTTCGCCGCCGTAACCGGCACTCCCTACGATGACGACAGGATACTTCTCCGCGATAGCTGGTACGGCCCGGAAGAATTCAGGCACGCTGTTCTCTGGCACCAACCTCGCAACGACGAGCACATAGCCTCGGTGTGATAAGCCCTGCGGCACCTCCATCGCGGGCGGCACATCACCGCCGTACGGGATGAAATGGCCTCCAACGCCGAAATTCTCGTTCCAGTAACTCTCAATAGCGCGAGCGTCGAAAACTAAGCTGGATGCCCACTTAGCCGTGATCTTCGCACCGGTTCTAAAGACCCGCTTTGCTTGAGGACTCCACTTTGCCCTTTCCCATTCGATCCCGTCAACATTGACCAATGATGGCACTTTCCGCGACCTCAATAGCGGAAGGTAGAAGCCGTTTGCGACATTCATTACCAGAGCAACATCAGGTCGCCGTATCGAAGCGTCCACACTGGACGTGAGGCCATAGGAAAGAGTGCTTAGACTTTTTGTTTCCAGGCCCATTGTGGTACGAGTTTGAACCCGTGCGTCGGCCTCCGGGTCGTCGAGGCGCGTCGACCCATTTCGGCAATATATTGTGACGTCCCAACCCGCGTTCACGAGGAACGGCGCCAACTTGCGAATTGCCGTTTCGAAACCGCCGTAATAGCTAGGGTAACCCCGCGTTCCGATCACTGCGACTGATGGCACCGGTCGGACCTCCAATCCTTATTTGAGGATTTTTGCGGCTTTTCAACACGGCTCGTTCTCGTCAAGATGTTTTTAGACATGATCCACGCAACACCAACCGAACCGCTGCTCGAAGACGGACAGCAAGCACCGCGTGGCGGCCAAGACGTACATCTTGACGTACATCTTGGAGTCATCTTTCGAGATTTCCCCGCCCTAGCGCGTACACCTTCCAACCCGCCTCAATCCAAGTCCCATGATTCAACGCGTTTCTAGCATCAATTACTACAGGTTGACCTACGATAGCAGCGAAGTCACCGGGATCGAGATTTCGGTATTCCTGCCATTCTGTCGCTAAAACGACTAGTTCGGCAGACTCGCACGCATCAGCCACGTGCTCGTAATAAGCGAGTGTGGGGAATTGCTTCTTGGCATTGCTGATAGCTTGAGGATCATGGACTCTGACAGACGCACCTTTTAGATGCATAGCGGCGGCTACGTTCAAAGCCGGAGAATCCCGCACATCATCGCTGTTGGGTTTGAACGCGGCGCCGAGCACTGCGACGCGTCTTCCCACGAAATCACCACCGAATACATTCGAAGCCAGCGACACAACACGGTCGCGTCGCCGTTGGTTGATCTTGTCGATCTCTCTCAAGAAACTCACGGCGTCAGCCGCGCCAAGCTCGCCGGCACGCGCGCTAAAAGCTCGAATATCCTTCGGCAAGCACCCCCCACCGAACCCGAGACCCGCGTTTAAAAATCGCGATCCGATCCTTGAGTCATAGCCTAGTGCCCTGCTAAGCGTCATTACGTCCGCATCCGCAACTTCGCAGATTTCCGCCATCGCGTTTATGAAAGAGATTTTCGTGGCCAAGAAAGAGTTAGCAGCAACTTTGACCATCTCTGCGGTCGGCAGATCCGTCGTGACGAGAGGCACGCCATTCTCAAGAAGGCTGCTATAGACCTCAGCGAGAGCCTTTTCAGCGGTGTCCGTTTCGACTCCAAAGACCAGCCGATCTGGGCGCAAGGTGTCTTCGATTGCTGTGCCTTCGCGTAGGAATTCCGGATTCCACGCCAGTTCGAGCTTACAGTCAGCGGAATCCTTCGCCAAGGCGTCAGCCAGGCGCCTTGCTGTTCCTACCGGGACAGTGGACTTACCAACGATAGTGCCAGAACACGTCGCGTGTTCGACGACCGCCGCAAAGGCTGAATCTACGAATCGGAGATCCGCTGCCTCGGCGCCTTGCTGCTGAGGCGTTCCAACACAAATGAAATGAACGTCGCTTCCCTCTATCGCCTCACGCGCGGACGTTGTAAACGCGAGTCTGCCAGTCTTTAATGTGGAGTTGAGCAGATCTTCGAACCCCGGCTCGTAAAATGGGCTCTTACCATCCGCCAACAGCGCGACTTTACCCGGATCTATATCGTAGACGCTCACTTCGTGGCCAAGATGAGCCATGCACGTAGCGTGCACCGCGCCTAGGTACCCGGCACCAAGGACACTCAGTCGCAAAACTAAACCCCCTGTTACAGCCAATTGTCTTGCTTTAACGATTCGATTCGCATACGTCGACTGGCTAACACCCGATCGGACGAACACACGCAATCACAGTATGGCATCGCTTAACCGAACATGCTGAGCCGCGGGCTCGTCGTCGGATATTGCCGCCTGTGCCTGATTCATTCGAACTTTTTAGAGACGCCGCTTTCCACGCTGATCAATCATCGACTTCATTGCGCGGTAGTTCTCGCTGCCTCGTCCACCCCGGAAGCACCGAGCGTGCCGCCAGTGGCCGAGTGTTTAGGGCCGCCGTCCGCCGGTGCGCTCTGCTTCTGGACGCTAACGTCTCCGTAATATCCATAGCTGTAAGACCCACTTCCCCTAGTGGGGACCATGGTGAACACTGCCCCCAAAAGGGGCGCTCCTACACTCTCCAGGCTTTCAACCGCATGCGCAAGCTGCTCGCGCTTAGTCTGACCGAAACGCGCCATGATGAGCACACCGTCAGCGCTCGCCGCGAGGATCGCAGCGTCGGTCACCGCGAGCAGAGGGGTTGAGTCGACGATCACGTAATCGAACTGAGCCCGCATTTCACTGAGCAGTTTCTTCGCAGCCAGAGAACCCAACAGTTCGCTAGGATTTGGGGGAATTGCCCCGGATGTGAGCACTGTTAGGCCCGGGAAGCGAGTTTCCTGGAGAGCGTCCTCCAATGACGCGCCACCGCTGAGCACCGTGCTAAAACCCACCGGCTGTACCAGACCGAGGTTCTTATGGAGCGTCGGGCGCCTCATGTCTCCGTCAACCAGGACTACTTTATGTTCTGCCTCGGCCAAGGCGAGCGCGATATTGATTGCCGTTGTCGATTTACCTTCGTTGGGCATGCTGCTGGTTACGACGATCACCCGCGGCGGGTTGTCCACAGCAAGGAATTGCAGATTCGTACGAACTTTCCGGAACGCCTCGGCAATTGGAGAGTTGTCGCTTTCGAACGCTATCGCCGCGTGCTTCCTGCGTTCTTTATCGAGCGGAATACTCCCAACAATTCCGGCCTTGGTGATACCCTCCAGGCTTTCGCGGCTCTTGACTGTGTTGTCCAAGAGGTCACGAAGAACTGCTAAACCTATTCCGAGCGCGACCCCTAACCCAAGGCCGATTGCGATGTTCCGAAGCGGTTGGGGCACCACTGGGGTGCCAGATATGGAGGCGCGTTGTTCGACGACCACCCGCGCATTTGGGCTCGCACCGTCCTCGGGCGTTTCCAGTTCACGCACCATGACGACGAACTCATCGGATAGCGCATTCGCGACGTCGCGTGCCCGGACCGGTGAAGTGTCGAGTACCTCCACGTCGATGAGCACCGTGTCCAGCTTCGAACTCGCGGTGACATGGCTTTGGAGTTCAGCAGCGGTCATCTCCAGACCGAGCTTATCTATAGTGCGCTGCGCCAAGGTTTCGCCGGTCAGCAATTGAGCGTATGAAACAACCCGCTCTTGAGAGACACGGTTACCCTGATACGTTTCTGCGAGCGTTGAACCACCATTAGTTGATACGAACAGTCTTGTCGACGCTTGATAGAGAGGCGTTGTAAGTAGCGTAACAGCGACTGCAGCAAGCAGGGAAATTACGATAGTTACACACACGGTGATCCACCGTGAACGCAATGTTTTTACGAAATCCTGCAGATTCAACGCATCCCCTCCATTATTGCTTCTGATAGCCCCCAAATACCGTTAACGCCCGACGTCGTGATCTGCGCGAGCGTACAGTCGCGCGACCAGGCAACCCTCGGAGGACGCATGGCGATTTAGATCACCTAAAGGCATGGCAGCTCCTCCCCGTTCGATCCGACCTCACCTCTTGCACTCGGGTACCGAAATCTTGGGCTCAGGGTTATCCACGAGCGGTTGGACTGGCACTCGAGCCGATCCTGAAGACGTGGGCTCCGACAGACGGAAAGTAAGCTCGCCTGATTTACCAGGCGGTATTGCGACCTGGACTTCGAAACTAGGATGATTACGTTCCGTCGCGGTAAAGACGGGCACTTTCTGACCGTTGGACTGTGCGCCGAGCAGCGTCGCGTCCTTCGTCACCAGAAGTCGAACCGAGGTCAGCATGGTGCCTTTCGGCACATCTACCGCAACGTTGGAAAGGAACCCTGGCTTTCCTGCAACGTAGTCCGGCAATCTCGGGTCCTGCAGCGTGTTCGTGAGTCGGATGGTGACGGTTGACATCCGGCTGTCGCCATCGCACCCGTCCGCGACATACTCGATGTCCCTTGCGAGGTAGTAATCGAGTTTGTTCCCTCCGAGGTTGTTGATCACAACTTCCGCATACGGCGCGGGATCGTCCGGGATTGCATGCGCCAGAGGGGTTTCCTCGAGAAGCCGTTGATCCTCCGGCGATGAGCTCCACACAGCAATACGCCGCTCGCTGACGGCACGCCCCAGCGCCTTGAGCAGTTCCCGGGGCGATTCCAGCCGGCCCGTCACCTTCTTGACCACCTCGGTGGCGATATCCTGCAGATATTCCTTGCGCGCCAACTGGTCTTCCGGGAACCGGATGTAAGCGGTGGACTCGGTCAGTTCGACCACATTGTCCTTCGTCACCTTCTCACCGTCCGGCATGGTGACGGGCCCGACCGCGCCGAGGACGTAACTCAACGCCACGGGATCCAGGGCGATGACGCCGTCCACATTCATCCCAGACTGCTGCGCCCACATCGATTTCCAGATCTGGGCGGCATAGGGAAAGTGAGAGCTTTGATTGCTGTTCCGGTAGTCGGTGGTCGGGTTGGTAAACCCGTAATTGGCCGCGTACTCCGGCCCGAGATCGATAGGAGTGAATGGCTTGTCCAGATCGATGTTGCGGGCGAGCGTATCGACGGAGGGGGCGCCGTTGTCAAAGCGAAGGACGCCAAATCCTCCCAGCAGTCCTCCGGTGCCGCGTGCTTCGGCGTTGGTCTGAAAACCCATGAAGTAGGAACGTGGCCCGTCCGCACCCATCAATGAGGGGGCGAGGCGTGCGGCGAGAGCGGTGTTGTCGAGTAATTGCGCGACATCTGCAGCCTGGCGTTGCAGTTGGAAGCGAGCGTCACCCAAGACTGAAACGAACTGAGGATCAGGAATCGCGTGGGCCTCGGCATCCAGTCGCTTGGCATCCTCAGCGAGCCCCGTGAGTTTCGGTTCCTCACTACGAAGCTTCATCACGTCCAGGCGGCCTCCCGACATCAACTGGTCGGGCGCCAGCACCGCGCCCGAGGCGGCCGCAGGTTGCAGGACGTCGGCCGCGAGTCCCAACACGACACTGGATATCTGCTGACCGGTCTCGAATGGGCTGCCGAGCCAAGGCATAGCCGCCGCGATGTTCCAGGGCAACGAATGGGTCGCGTCGCGCGCTTCTTGCGCGTGAGATTGCGCATCGCCCGCGAATCGGAGCGCAGCGTCCGTGTCTCCCTGCAGCAGTGCATCTTTGGCTTGCTGTGCACTGTCGCGCGCCTGCTCGAGGTGGGATTTGGCGCCGAAAGCGCTCACACCCAACCAGCAGCCGAACGCAACCATCACCGCCAGTAGAGCCAGCCCCACGACAACGACACGCCGGCGGCCAAACCGCCGAGAGCGGTGCCTATCATCTACGTACGAGTTGTCATTATCGTCGCCGTCCGCTTCGGCTTCAGACGGTCGTCGAAAAAAAATACCCAATAGACATTCCAGTGTTCGGGCGCGCGCCCATCCCGTGAAAGGGAGCCGCGCACAGCGTCACCAACTGAAACGGCGCGGCTCGTCGACTGACGAGCCGCGCCGTTAAAGTCAGCAGCAGACCAACGTCGCGTCAGGATTGACTGTTAGCCCACGTTGGCGTACGGGCCGACGCGAAGCACGCGCGCGATCTCGTCCACCACGAACTGGACTCCGCTGATGAACGCCGTCGCGACGTTGTAAGCGAAGGTGCCGACGGCCCGAAGAGCGGCGTCGACCAGCCCGCCGATCGTGGTGATCGGATTGAAGTCATCGGCAGCGGCTGCAGCCACGGAGGCTGACGTGCGGCCGTACTCGTAGATTCCCTCCGGAATGACGACCATATCGCTGACGCTATAGGTCTCCACCGCGCTTGCGATGTCCGGCGTCGCTTCCGCGAGCGCCGGAGTGATGGTTGCAGCGGCCACGACCGCCACGGCGGCGGCGCCGACCTTGACACTCATCGAGGCCTCAGAGAACTTTGCGGCAATGGTTGACATTAGCCCCCCCTTTGAAAAGTTGATTCCTGAGCCGATCTCAGGTTGCTGAAAGCTTGGCATCAGCGCGGGGTGTTGTCAACTTAAGTGCGCAGGTAGAGAGCGAATGTTCCCACTGCGTTAACACGCAGCGGCCCACCTCTTCATGTTTGCGGCATCTGGGTAAATTCCTTGCCTAGGACTGAAAGCGCTGCAAGTTCGACGCATGCGTCGCTTCTCCACATTGCGTTCCTCGCTCCAGCGCTGCCATTGACCAGGTGAGCGGGTCCTCCCTGGGCGGCGATGTTTTGCCGGATACCGATTGATGGTCAACTGGTTCGGTTGTCCACATCGGATTGTGGCAAATTGTTACCTTCGGCCAGACGCTGCCGCCTGTCACGTGAATGTCATCAAAGGGGAACGTTCGGCATGTCGCGCGCCAACGTTGTCAAGGCCATTCATCAGCGGCATCTGCGTCCATCGCTTCGGCGACGTTTCCCTCTAGCCTCATATGCCGTTCGCGCTCCGTTAGCCGTGGACGTCATTAGCTGGTGCGCTTCAATATGGATGACACTGCGACAACATCCCTCTTTGCTGCCCCCCATCCGGTGACGCTCAGGTTCGTACCGCTACCGGGCCTCCGCCTGGCCCTACGTCGTCGTTCGGCCGCCTCGCCGACGCGGAGGCAAATGGCGCTCGTTTCGCGAGATCCCGCATTAGTTACACGAAACGTGACCGGCAAAAGCCACTCGCGCATCTAAGGCACAAACCAGTGACCGCCAAGCTCCATTCAGGTTTCGCGCACATCACCTCGCCACTTCGGTTCTCTCGCAACACTTTCGATGACCGGAGGAGTCGCTAACCGAGGCGACTGCCTACGACGCAGACAGGTCGCCGGCCCGCGGATCGCCGGCATGCACATCTCGCGTCGCGCTCGCCAGCGGCTCACCACACCGGTCGAGCAGCCGCGGTCGGTAGCGAACCGCGACTCCGCCAGGCGTTCTAATCAATGGCGCCTTAATCGCCACCACCAGATCCGATCTCATCAACTCGAGGAGCACAGCCCGAGGGCTGGCTGAAGGTTTGAACGGCAAGAGTCGCTCCTGGCCCGTCGAGAAGCTGTGCCCCCACCGCGTTGGACGACGAAACTCAAACTCGAAACCGGTTCTTACGCTGTCCGCGATACTGAACCATTCTTTCTTTGCTGCAACTATCCTGGCGACATGAGCGGTCCGCAGGCGTACCTGGTTACTTCCTGGTTCAACAACCGGGGACGATGCCAATGTGGCTTTCAAGGCAAACGCCGCTGGTTTCGCGGCAATGCCGTCCTCGATGTCGTCGAGCACTGCCAGGTCACCAAGCACAAGCCCGTCGGTCTGCCCGCTATCAGTCAGATGCAGGCCTTCTCTCTGGTTTGACGCGTTGCAGTACGCCGGCACGTGATCCCCGCCTCCGCACGCCGTCTCGCCCTCGTCAAAGTTCGGCTCGATCCCAAAGCCAAGCTGCGCGAAGCCGGTGGCCGGCCCAAATCCCCCGCCCCACAACGCAAGAACCCCCGCACCCAAAGGTGCGGGGGTTTCTGCGGTTTCTGTAACTCAGGCCTCGGCGAAGTTACGCGTCACCTGCGGGTCGACCGGGATGCCCGGGCCCGTCGTCGTCGACACGACGATCTTCTTCAGGTAACGGCCCTTCGACGCCGACGGCTTGGCGCGCAGGATCTCGTCGAGCGCGGCACCGTAGTTCTCGGCCAGCTTCTTCTCGTCGAACGAGGCCTTGCCGATCACGATGTGCAGGTTGGCCTGCTTGTCCACGCGGAAGTTGATCTTGCCGCCCTTGATGTCCTGCACGGCCTTGGCCACATCGGCGGTCACCGTGCCGGTCTTCGGGTTCGGCATCAGGCCACGCGGGCCGAGGATACGCGCGATGCGTCCGACCTTCGCCATCTGATCCGGCGTCGCGATCGCCGCGTCGAAGTCGAGCATGCCGCCCTGGATCTGCTCGATCAGATCGTCGCTGCCGACGATGTCCGCACCCGCGGCCGCGGCCTGCTCGGCCTTGTCCCCCACGGCGAACACCGCGACGCGCGCGGTCTTACCGGTGCCGTGCGGCAGGTTCACGGTGCCGCGCACCATCTGATCGGCCTTACGCGGGTCGACACCCAGCCGGATCGCGACCTCGACGGTGGCGTCCTGCTTCTTCGACGACGTCTCCTTGGCCAGCTTCGCGGCCTCGAGCGGCGTGTAGAGCTTGGTCTTGTCGACCTTCTCGGCGGCTTCGCGGTATGCCTTGCTGTTCTTGCTCATTGATTTCTCCTAGTTGCTGAGTCGTGGTGCGGGCCGATGCCAGCCCTCCCACAGGGACGGTCGAACCAGCAGTGCTATTCGACGGTGATCCCCATCGACCGGGCGGTGCCGGCGATGATCTTGGCGGCCTGATCGATGTCGTTGGCGTTCAGGTCCGACTTCTTGGTCTCGGCGATCTCGCGCACCTGATCCCACGTCACCTTGGCGACCTTGGTCTTGTGCGGCTCACCGGAACCCTTCTGCACCCCGGCGGCCTTCAGCAGCAGCTTGGCTGCCGGCGGCGTCTTGAGCGCAAAGGTGAAGCTGCGGTCCTCGTAGACGGTGATCTCCACGGGGATGACGTTGCCGCGCTGCGACTCGGTCGCGGCGTTGTACGCCTTGCAGAACTCCATGATGTTGACGCCGTGCTGACCGAGCGCCGGACCCACGGGCGGGGCGGGGTTGGCCTGCCCGGCCTGGATCTGCAGCTTGATCAGCCCGGTGACCTTCTTCTTCGGGGCCATGCTGTGCTGTTCCTTCTCTTTCTGGGGCTTCTAGTTAGATCTTGGAGACCTGGTTGAAGGTCAGTTCGACCGGTGTCTCGCGACCGAAGATCGACACCAGCACCTTGAGCTTCTGCTGCTCGGCGTTGACCTCGCTGATCGATGCGGGCAGCGTCGCGAAGGGGCCGTCCATGACGGTGACCGACTCGCCGACCTCGAAGTCGACCAGAATCTCCGGACGCTCCAGCGTCGCCTCGGTCGACGCGGCACCGGCAGCCGTCGACGCGGCCTTGCCGGGCTTCTTCGCCGCGGCGGGCGGCAGCAGGAACTTCACCACGTCGTCGAGGCTCAGCGGCGACGGCCGCGAGGTCGCGCCGACGAACCCGGTGACGCCCGGCGTGTTGCGCACCGCGCCCCACGACTCGTCGTTGAGCTCCATCCGCACCAGGATGTAGCCCGGCAGCACCTTGCGATTGACCTGCTTGCGCTGGCCGTTCTTGATCTCGGTGACCTCTTCGGTCGGCACCTCGACCTGGAAGATGTAGTCGCCCACGTCCAGGTTCTGCACGCGGGTCTCGAGGTTGGCCTTCACCTTGTTCTCGTAACCGGCGTACGAGTGGATGACGTACCAGTCGCCCGGCTTGAGCCGCAGTTCCTTCTTCAGCGCGACGGCCGGGTCTTCGTCCTCCACCGGAGCCGGAGCCGCCTCGGCGGGCGCGTCGGCCTCACCGGCGGTGTCCTCCGTCGTGGCGGCCTCTTCGCTCACCTCGCCACCGGCCACGTCGACGTCCTCGGTCGCGGCATCGGTGTTCGCAGTATCGGTCGCCGTGTCGGTCTCATCGGTGTCGACCAGATCGACGCTCTCGGCCGAAGGCGTATCGCCCTCGAAGCTCGTCACGGTTGTAGTCCTCTCTTGTTACTGGCCGATCCTCGGCTAATCGCCGAACACCAGTCCGACCAGTCGGGCCAGGCCATAGTCGAACCCGGCGATCAGCGCCACCATGAAGGCGAGGAACACCAGCACCACGGTGGTGTAGCTGACCATCTGCTTGCGGTTCGGCCAGATGACCTTGCGCAGCTCGGCGACCACCTGCTTGATGTAGTTGACGACGAACAGGAACGGGTTCGGGCGACCCGGCTCCTTCTTCGCGGTCTTCTTCTTGGTCTTGCCTGAGCCGTTCTCGGTGCCCGCGCTCTCGGTGAGCTCGACGGCATCGGATTCGGCATCGGTGTCGACGGCCGCACGCCGCGTCCGCTTGCCGGTGGGGCGCAGCGGCCGCGTCACCACAGCGGTCTGACCGCGGGTGTCCTCGACGCCGTCGGTCTCCGCGTCGTTACCGGTGCCTGCGGAGCCGGCACTATCGCGCTCGTCGCTCACCGCATGCCTTTCGTCTCAGGTTCCTGTGGACTGTTCGTTGTCATCACTGTCCAGTGTCCACACTTGTCCAGTATTCAGTTTGCAGGGGCGACAGGACTTGAACCTGCAACCTGCGGTTTTGGAGACCGCTGCTCTGCCAGTTGAGCTACGCCCCTTCGGAAACAACACTGCCTGAACCGCCGGCACCGTCATTCACCAGGTACGGGGCTCACACAATTCGCGCGCTCCCCGACGTTCGGTCGGAAGCGCGCTGTAATGGGAAAACCCCGAGGACCGAGTGTAGCGCGCCGCCGGTCCCAGTTACTAATCCGCGTTGTGCGTGACGGGCTTGCGGACGACCTGACCGGTCTCCGGATCCCATCCCGCGGAGATCGAGTTGTCGCCTTCGTGGCCCATCAGCGTGGTGAACGCCTCCATGACCACCTCGCCGGCGTCGTCGGTCAGCACGTTGCGCGTGGTGACGATGTCGGCACCGAACCGCTCGTCGACCGTCTCGATGTGCATCGTGGCGTTGAGCCGGTCGCCCTCTTTGATCGGACGGTGAAACAGGAACTTCTGGTCGACCTGCACGATCTGCATGGTCTCCATGCCCACGTCGACGTGCTGGAAGAAGTGCCGCTGGGTCATCACCGCCAGGATCGACATGAACGTCGGCGGCGCGACGAGTCCGTCGTGGCCGAGCTCCGCGGCGGCCGCCACATCGTGACTGGCCGGATCGTGCGCCTTGACCGCGCCGGCGTACTGCCGGATCTGCTCGCGCCCCACCACGAACGTCTCCGGGTACTTCCAGACCATGCCCCGGATGTCAGCTTTCAATGCCATATCTCGCCCCTTACGCCAGCGTCGCCACGGCGAGAGCACGGCCGAAGATCTTCTTGCCGCCGGCGGTGGCCGACAGCGCGATCGTCACCGTCTTGGACTCCGGATCGGTGGACTTCACCCGGCCGGTGAACACGATCTCGGCGCCCTTGCCGTCGTTGGGCACCGGCACCACGGCGGTGAACCGCACGTTGTACTCCTTGACCGCCGCCGGGTCCCCCACCCACTCGGTGACGTAGCCGCCACCGAGGCCCATCGTGAGCATGCCGTGCGCGATGGCGGTGTCGAGGCCGACCTGCTTGGCGATCTCGTCGTCCCAGTGGATCGGGTTCAGGTCGCCGGAGACGCCGGCGTAGTTGACCAGATCCTGGCGGGTCAGCGGGATCACCTTCTCGGGAAGCTGATCGCCGACCTTGACCGAATCGAACTCACGCAGTGTCATCGCTGAAGCCACTCTCTCCGTCTTCTTCGCTACGCCCCGCAAGGGTGGTGTAGGACTCCTGTACGACGTCACCGTTGTCATTGGTGACGATGTTCTTGACGACGATGATGTCGGTGCCGTGCGCCTTGCGGACCGAGTCGATGTAGACGTCGACATACATCTTGTCGCCGGCCTTGATCGGCTTCGCGAATTTGAGCGTCTGGTCGACCTGGACGATCTTGGCGTCCTTGATGGCGATGCCATTGGCGGCGAACATCGCCGTCTGCGCCTGGTAGCCCAACACCGAGATGAAGGTCAGCGGCGCGAGCAGCGTGTCGTGGCCCAATTCCGCCGCGGCCTTCTCGTCGAAGAACGCTGGATGGTCGTTCTTCACCGCCACGGCGTACTCGCGGATCTTCTCCCGGCCGACGACGTAGTGGTCCGGATACCGGAAGCGCGACCCGACGTGCTTGTCCAAGAACGACACGAAGATGAACCTATCTAGTCAGCCTCACTAATGCGAAACGGCTGACCGGTCAGCGCGACTCCTTGTGCGCGCGATGCACACCGCAGTTCGGGCAGAACTTCTTGAGCTCCAGCCGGTCGGGGTCGTTGCGACGGTTCTTCTTCGTGATGTAGTTACGGTGCTTGCACACCTCGCAGGCCAAGGTGATCTTCGGCCGGACGTCGGTACTGGAGGCCACGTCAGCTGCCCTCTTTCACAGATCTTGTTGTTGCTCGAACTTGCTCGGTAGCGGTGGGGGGGCTCGATCCCCCGACCTCACGATTATGAGTCGTGCGCTCTAACCAGCTGAGCTACACCGCCATCCCGGCGCCGCCGCTCGGGCGATCCACCGAGCCCCCTAACGGAATCGAACCGTTGACCTTTTCCTTACCATGGAAACGCTCTGCCGACTGAGCTAAGGGGGCCTGACCCTCGACGGTGGAAAACCCCGTGTCGTGGGCCTTAAAGAGAGTACAGTCTGGCCCGCTCAGTCGCCAAACCGCTGGTCATAGCGGCCGTTCGCGGGCCAGTCCGCACTCTTCTAGGACAGCAGCCAGTCGTTCGGCGAGAACAGCTCGCAGTGCACCCGCTCGGCCGGCACCCCCGCCTGCCGCAGCTGCGCCCGCACCGCCTGCACGAATCCGTTGCCGCCGCACAGGTACACCTCGGCGTCGTCGGGCAGCTCCACATCACTGACGTTCAGCAGGCCCTCGCGCGCCTGTCCGCCTTCCTCGTACCAGACCTCCAGCGTGGCGTCGGGCAGCGCGGCCACCAGCTCCCGCTGCCGGTCCCCGAGCGGATGGGTGGCGGCGGAGCGGTCGGCGTGCCACACCCGCACGGTCGTCGCGGGGGCGACGGCGGCGAGGTGTTCGAGGATGCCGATCATCGGCGTGATCCCGATCCCCGCGGACACCAGCACCAGCGGCCGGTGGTGCGCCTCGGGATCCGGCAGATCGCCGAACGGCACCGTCACGTCGAGGACGTCGCCCACCCGCACATTGGCGCGGATCCAGTTCGACACCTCCCCCAGCGGGCGCACCGCGAACGTCAGCTCGCCGTCGCCCGGGGTGTTGATGAGGCTGTACTGCCGCAGCTGGCGCGCGCCGTCGGGCAGCGTCACGCCCACCGAGACGTACTGGCCGGGCCGGAAGGCGGCGAACGGCCGCCCCATCGAGCGGACGGTCAGCAGGACGGCGCCCGACGGCTCGTCTTCCCGGGCGGTCACCCGGGCCCGGCGGTAGACGTCTCCGTCCTCGACGCCCGCCTCGGCGTAGAGACCGCGCTCCAGCTCGATCAGCGTGCGCGCCATCATCCAGTAGACGGCGTCCCAGGCCTCGGCCACGTCGGCGGTGACGGTGTCGGCGCTCAACACCTCGACGATCGCGGCGAACAGATGCTCGTGCACGATGCCGTACTGGTCGGCGGTGATGCCGAGCGACGCGTGCTTGTGCCCGATCCGCGACAGCAGCTCCGCCGGATGCGGCATGTTCGGGTCGACCAGGCAGGTGGCGTAGGTGGCGATGGACGCCGCCAGGGCCCGCTGCTGTGCGCCCTGGGCCTGGTTGCCGCGGTTGAACAGATTGCGCAGCAGTTCAGGGTGGGCGGAGAACATCCGGCTGTAGAACACCGTGGTGATCTCGTCGATGTGCGCGCCGACCAGCGGCAGCGTCGCGGAGATGATCTGCGCGTGCTGCGGTGCCAGTTCTTCGCCGACGGCGACGGGTGCGGTGGTCATCGGATGGTCCTTTCATCGGTGGGGTTCTTCAGCGGTGCTCCGAGGAACACCAGGGGAAGTGCGGGACCGGCCATCTCGGTGATCGTGTGGCGGTCGAGTTCGCGGTAGAACGCTTCCTTCGCATCGGCCAGCGCTCTGCGGAGCCGGCAGGCCGCGAGCAGCGGGCAGGGGTCCTCACCGCCGCATTCGATGACCTCGCGGTCGCCTTCGAGCCGGCGCACCAGCCAGCCCACCGAGGCCTGCCGGCCCTCCTCGGTGAGGGTCAGCCCGCCGACCCGGCCGCGCCGGGCGTGCACCATCCCGAGATCGGCCAGCCGGGCGACGGCCTTGGCGACGTGGTGCTCGGAGGCGTTGGCTCCCGCGGCGATCGTGCGGGTGGTGACGCGTTGCCCGTCGGCCTCGCCCGCGGCCAGCAGCATCATGGTCCGCAGGCCCAGGTCGGTGAAGCGGGTGAGTTGCACAATTCGAACGCTATGTAAATGCGCACGGCTGATGCCACTTTTGCGGATGTGCCGTTAAACACCCCGCGACGTGCGGTTTTTTCACCAGCCGCTTTAGGCTGAGGGACGTGCCGAATTCAGACCGCCTCTACTTCCGCCAACTGCTGGCCGGACGCGACTTCGCCGTCGGCGACATGATCGCCACCCAGATGCGCAACTTCGCCTACCTCATCGGGGACCGGGAGACCGGCGACTGCGTCGTCGTCGATCCGGCCTACGCGGCCGGCGACCTCGTCGACGCCCTCGAAGCCGACGGCATGCACCTGTCCGGCGTGCTGGCCACCCACCACCACCCCGACCACGTCGGCGGTTCGATGATGGGCTTCGAACTCAAGGGCCTGGCCGAACTGCTGGAGCGGGTCAGCGTGCCGGTGCACGTCAACAGCCACGAGGCGGACTGGGTGTCGCGGGTGACCGGAATCGCCCGCAGCGACCTGACCGCCCACGACCACGGCGACATCGTCGGCGTCGGCGATATCGACATCGAATTGCTGCACACCCCGGGCCACACGCCGGGCAGCCAGTGCTTCCTGCTCGACGGCCGGTTGGTCGCGGGCGACACGCTGTTCCTCGAGGGCTGCGGCCGCACCGACTTCCCCGGCGGCAACGCCGACGACATGTTCCGCAGCCTGCAGGCGCTGGCCCGGTTGTCCGGTGACCCGACGGTGTTCCCCGGCCACTGGTACTCGGCGGAGCCGAGCGCGGCGCTGTCGGACGTGAAGCGGTCGAACTACGTCTACCGCGCCAGTGATCTCGACCAGTGGCGCATGTTGATGGGCGGCTGACACCGCAACGTCTTGCGTTGGGCGGAGTGTGGCGCGACGCGTTTTCCTGTCGATTCCACTTTCGTGCCACATCCGCCTCACGTGCCACGGATTTCGTCGTCAATCCCCCGGCTTTCTCAAGAAACCGTGGCGAAATCGTGACAAGTATGCCGAAAGGTAGTGACACCGCCGTCACGAGCGGGCAAACTCTTGTAGCAACAGCGTTGTTGACGGCCGGGGGTTGCTGTGAAGAACATCGTGATGTGCTTCGACCGCACACAGGACCATCCCGGCCGACGAGCCTCCACCAATGCCGGCGCGCTCTTCGGACTGGTCGAGAGCTCACCGCGTCAGCTCACCTGGTACGACCCCGGCGCCGCCGCCCAACCGTTGGCGCGCGGCGTCAACGCGTTGCGGTGGCGCCAGATCGCCGCCGAATCCGCCCGAACGAGCATCGTCGACGCCTACCGGTTCCTCGTCGACGTGTGGACGCCGGGTGACGCCGTCTACCTGTTCGGTGTCGGACGGGGCGCGTCGTGCGCACGCGAGCTCGCGCGACTGCTCGGCACGATCGGCGTCTGGCACGACCGGCGTGACCAGTTACTCGACTACCTGCTCGACGCCTACGTGCTGCCCCGCGCCGACCGCACCGCCGCGGACTGGGTCCGGGTCAGCCGGCTGGCCGCCTCGTTGACCGGACGCCGCACCGCCGCGGTGCCCGTCCGCTACCTCGGGCTGTGGGATGCGGTGACGGTGCCCGGGGTCGCGCGGACGGACGACGGGCTGTCGAACGTCACGGCCGGACGGCACGCCATCGCGATCGACGGCGGCCGCTTCGGTGAGCGCGTCGACGCGCGGACCGTCGACGAGGTCTGGTTCCGCGGCGCCCACTGCGACGTGGCCGGGTCGCGGGGCGCCTGCTGGCAGCTCGCCGACATCCCGCTGGACTGGGTGCTCGACGGTGCGGTGCGTGCGGGGGTGCTGCTGCGCGGCGGGTGCCGCCTGCCCACCCCGACGGAGTTCGACGCGCTGGCGGGCAGCAGCCATCCGCTGTCGATGCGCAGACTGCCCGAGGACGCACACGTGCACGCGAGTGTGGAGCTGTACCTGCGCGCCCATCCGCAGTACTGGCGGCGGCTGCCGGCCCGCGTCCAGTGGGCCGACGCCGAATGGCTGGCCCGCGGCGAGCGGCTCGTGCACATCCGCGCACCGTTGCCGATCACTCCTTCGGCACCGCGTGAACTGGTCACCGCCGCGCGGTGACCGCCCCGTTCGGAGTTGCTACGGCTTGATCAGCGAACGGTAGTCTGCCTCCAGCACACGTCGAGTCGTTGGGGGCGCGGTGGACTGGATCGAGGATCGCTGGCGGGACCTGACCGCACTCGGGTCGGCGGGCTGGCTCGCGGTCGCGGCCTGGGCGGCGCTGCTCCTCGGTGTGGTGGCGCTGGTCGTCGTCACCCGGGCCTTGCGGCGGACCCGCGATCTGCGCGCCGACGGACTCAAACCGCACGTCGTGATGTTCATGGAACCGCACCCGTCGGACTGGCACGTCATCGAATTGGTGGTGCGCAACTTCGGGCAGTCCGCCGCCCACGACGTCCGGTTCGACTTCACGCACCCACCGACGGTCGCCCGCTACGAGGACCGCGCCGACGGCATCCCCGACATCGCCGAACTGCAGCTACCCAACGAACTGCCCGTCCTCGCCCCCGGCCAGGAGTGGCGCACGGTGTGGGATTCGGCGATCGACCGCAACGAACTCGCCGGGTCCATCCGCTCGCGCTTCGACGGCACTGTCACCTATTACGACCGCCCGCGCCCACCCCGCCGCGAGGGCGGCGCCTGGCGCCACCGCACGGAGTACACCAACCGGGTGGTCCTCGACTGGTCGACGCTTCAGCCGGTGCAGCGCCTCGAACTGATGACCTCGCACGATCTGGCGCGCCAGGAGAAGCAGAAACTCGAGCTGCTCCGCACCGTGCTGACCTATTTCCAGTACGCGTCGAAGGAGACCCGACCCGAGGTGCTGCGGGCCGAGATCGAGCGAATGGCCAACGCGGTCAAGGAAACCCAGGACCGGTGGCGCACCCGCCAGCAGGACGAGACGACGGTGCTCGACTTCCCGTGGATCGAGCACAACGGCGCCCAGACGTACAGCGGTGTGACGCGCGCGGCGGGCCGGCACCACCGCGGCGCCTGAACCGACTCACTTCTCGACGAGTTCGTCACCCCAGCCACAGTTGCCGACGACGTCGAAGAAGGTGACCCCACCGCCGTTGATCAGCTCGTGCACGTGCGCGGGGAACGTGAACGGCGGGGCCTTACGCGGATCGGCGGCGGTCCCGCGCGCGATGAGGTCGGCGATCGCGTAGCCGAGGTCGTAGCGCGGGAACGCCGCATGCACGCGATCGGCGAACCCGTGTGGAAGCAGGTGCTTTTCCGAACCGTCGATGTCGAGTGAGATACCGAAGAAGGTGACGGCCTGTTCGGCGCCGAACCGGTGCGCCAGGCCGAGGCTGGTGTGCAGCGCGATCCCTTCCCACACCGTGCGGGCGCGTTGCTCAGGGATGTCGTGCTCACGCAGGAAGCGCAGGGCGGCGTCGGCGCCGTCGACCTCGAAGCGCTGATCGCCGTCGCCGTAGACGGTGACACCGAGGTCGTGCAGCAGGCAGGTGAGGAAGACGAGCTCGTCGTCGTAGTCCTGCCCCTTGGCCGTGGCGAGTTCGCGGGCGAACAGGTAACTGCGGACGGTGTGGTTGGCGATGTAACGCGGCGACACGTCGAACACCAATCGTGTTGCAGCCGAGCACACCTCGGTGTCCGGCACGTTCCACTCGGACAGCTGAATCGCTTGCGGGATCGTCATGTCCCCCACTGTGGCGCACGCGCGCAGCGCTGCACGAGTGGCTAGATCGCCATAATGCGACGGGATATTGCCAGCCTCTTGGAATTCGTAACATCGTTACGTAACGTCGCAACGATGAGCGACACCGTGACCTACGACCTCACCGAATCCGTGGCCACCATCACGATGGACGACGGCAAGGCCAACGTCCTCTCGCCGGCCATGCAGGCGAACCTCAACGAGGCCTTCGACCGCGCCGAGAAGGACGACTCCAAAGCCGTGGTGCTCGCCGGCAACCACAAGCTGTTCAGCGGCGGCTTCGACCTCGCGGTGTTCGCCTCGGGTGACGCACAGGCCTCGCTCGGCATGCTCACCGGCGGGTTCGAACTGGCCGTGCGCTGCCTGACTTTCCCGAAACCGGTCATCATGGCCGCGACCGGACCGGCCATCGCGATGGGCTCGTTCCTGCTGCTGTCCGGCGACGTCCGCATCGGCTCACCACGCACCCGCTGCCAGGCCAACGAGGTCGCGATCGGCATGGTGCTGCCGATCTCGGCGATCGAGCTGATGCGGATGCGGTTGACGCCGGCGGCCTTCCACCGCGGCGTCTCGATGGCCACCACGTTCGCCGGTGACGCCGCGATCGCTGGTGGTTGGCTCGACGAGGTCGTCGAGCAGGACGCCGTCCTCGGTCGCGCGCAGGAGGTGGCTGCCGAGGCCGCCGCCACCCTGCATTTGCACGCCCACCTGGCCAGCAAGCTCAAGGCCCGCGATCACGCGTTGCAGGCGATCCGCGCCGGAATCGACGGTCTGGCAACGGAGTTCGGCGGCTGAGCGCCGATGCCGAGGGCCAAACAGCGCACCCCTGAGCTGCGGGACCGGCTGCTGGAGGTCGCCGTCGCGACGCTCGACGAGGAGGGCGTCGCCCGGCTCACCACCCGCCGCGTCGCCGAACGGGCGGGCACGTCGGTGCCCGCCGTCTACGAACTGTTCGACGACAAGGCCGGGCTGGTGCGGGCGATCTTCTTCGAGGGTTTCCGGCGGCTGGGCCAGGACCTGTCGGCGGTGCCGGTCACCGACGATCCGGTCGCCGACATCGAGGCGCTGGTGCCGGTGTATCGCCGCTTCTGCCTGGACCATCCGAAACTCGCGCAGGTGATGTTCTCCCGGCCGTTCGCCGACTTCGACCCGGGCCCCGAGGAATTGGCGGCCGGTGAGGCGGTGCGCGACATCTTCCTCGACCGCATCCAGCGGTGTCTCGACGAGGGGGCGCTGACCGGCGATGCGGTGGACATCGCGCATGTGCTGCTGGCACTGGCGAAGGGGCTGGCGGCCCAGGAGGCCGGCTGCTGGCTGGGCACCACGGCCCGGTCGGTCGAGCGGCGGTGGCGGCTCGGCGTGCATGCGGTGCTCGCGGGTTTCTCGTGATTTCGGCGTGAGTTGAGGCGAATGCCCCATGCTGCCGCGGCCACCCGCGCCGCAGCATCGGTGCATGAACACACAACCCACTCCCCAGGCGGCCGCCCAGGCGACCGCGACACAACCCCTTCCCGAGGGCGACGACGAACGCGTCGTCGGCTTCGGCGTGATGGGCCTGCCCTTCGCGAGCGGCCACTACCTCGCGTTCCGCGATTTCCCCGCCACCTCGTTCTCCCCCGCCTACCTGTCGGTGTGGCATCGCACGCCCGACGGCGTGTGGACGTTCTACGCGACCACGCCCGGCGCACAGAGTTGTTCGCGCTACTTCAGCTCCGCCACCGCCGTCGACCCCGTCGTCTGCGACATCACCGCGACGTGGACGACACCGTGGACGCTGACCATCGCGATCCCCGGCGTGCTGCAGTGGCGGGTCGACATCGCCGCCACCACCGTCACCCGGACGCTCACCGCCGTCGGCACCCGCCTGCCCGAGTGGATGTGGACGCACCGCCTCACCCTCGGGGTGCTCGGCCGGATCGTGGGCCCCGCCCTCGGGGCGGGCAGCATCCGGCTGACGGGGACCGCCTCCAACGGCCAGCAGTTCCGCATCGGACCGAAGCGCGTGTGGCTGGTCGCCGACTCCTCCGCGACCGTGCACGACAGCGATCTCGGGCCGACGGGACCGCTGCCGCGTCAGGCCCGGCTGGCCGACTTCCGGCTGCCGCAGCGCGGCATCTGCGTGGTCGGACAGGGTTTGTTCGACCCCTTCGACGCCCGTCGGCACCACGACGCCGACCGGCTTTCGCTGACCTGATGACCCCGTCGTGACGACGGCGCACAATCAGCTGGTGACCAGTCGCCCGCAGGCCGCGGGACTTCCGACCCGTGCGGAGGTCCTCGCGGCGCTGTCGGTGGCGATCGACCTCGGCCTCGGCCAGCCCGCCGAGCACATGCTGCGGTCGGCGCTCATCGCGACGCGGCTCGCCGACCGGCTGGGGCTGACGCGCGCCCAGCGCGACTGTGTCTACTACTGCACGCTGATCATGTGGATCGGCTGCCACGCCGACTCCCACGAGTACGCCCGGTGGTTCGGCGACGACATCGCGGTGCGCCGCGCGTCGTACCTCGTCGACTGGTCCGGCCTGCCGTACCAACGGTTCCTGCTCACCAACGTCCGGCACGGTGAACCGCTGCTGCAGCGGCTGCGCACCGTCACGGCGCTGTACGCCGATGCGCGCGGCCACATCTCGCGGCTCATCCATTCACACTGCACGTCGGCCGCGCTTCTGGCCGGCCGGATCGGGCTGGACGGTGACGTGCAGCGGGTGCTCGGGTTCACCTTCGAGCGGTTCGACGGCGGCGGGCTGCCCGACGGTGCTGCCGGAGAGGCGATTCCGATCGAGATGCGGGTGGCCCAGTTCGCCGACATGGTGGAGGTGCACCAACGCGGATACGGCGTCGAGGGTGCCGTGGCGATGGCGCGCAGCCGGCGCGGCGGGCAGTTCGACCCTGCGGTCGTCGACGCGTTCGCCGCGGACCCGGAGCCGGTGCTGGCGGTGCCGATGACCGGTGACGTGTGGACGACGGCGCTGCGGCAGGCGCCGGACCGCAACACCCGGCTCGACGCGCCCGGTCTCGACGCGCTGTTGATCGCGCTCGGCGACTTCGTCGACCTGAAATGCCCGTTCACGGCCGGACATTCGAGGGCGGTCGCCGCACTGGCCGCCGAGGCGGCGACCGCGGTGGGCCTGGATGCCGATGCGGTGGCGCTGACCAGGCGGGCCGGTCATGTGCACGACATCGGCCGGATCGGGGTGTCGAATCAGGTGTGGTCGAAACCGTCGGCGTTGAGCATGGCGGAGTTCGAGCGGATGCGGCTGCATCCGTACCTGACCGAGCGGATCCTGCGTCAGGTCCCGGGGCTCGCGCAGGTCGCGTCGGTCGCGGCGAATCACCATGAGCGGCTGGACGGTAGCGGATACCCGCGCGGTCTCGGCGCGCGGGAGCTCACCATGCCCGACCGTGTGCTGGCGGCGGCGGTGAGCTATCACGCCGCATGTGAGCCGCGGCCGTACCGGGCGGCGATGACGCCGGGTGACGCGGCGCGCCGGGTACGCGAGCGGGTGCGGGACGGCGGACTCGATCCGGTCGCCGCGGAGGCGGTCCTGCACGCCGCGGGTCAATCGTCGCGGCCCACACCACGATCCGGCGGATTGACCGCACGCGAGGCCGAGGTCCTGTGCCTGGTCGCCCAGGGTGCGACGAACCGGGAGATCGCGACGCAGCTGGTGATCAGCGAGAAGACCGCCCGCAATCACGTCGAGCGCACGTACGCGAAGATCGGGGTGTCCAACCGCGTCGCGGCGAGCCTGTACGCGCTCGAGCACGGGCTGCTGGGCCGCCCAACGTGAAACCACTGCGAAAAATCCGGCGATTTCTCGCAGTGGCTGCACGTTCGGCGGAATCGCCGGGGCGTCAGTACTCCAGCAGGCTCTCGCGCAGCGTCGTCCCGGGGTAACGGGTGCGGAACCGCCCGCGGCGCTGCAGCTCCGGCACCAGCAGCTCGGTCATGTCGTTGAAGCAGCCCGGCGTATCGGTGGCCAGCATCATGAAGCCGTTGCAGCCGCCCTCGTCGATGTACTGCTCCATCTGATCAGCGACGTCCGACGGCGTGCCGACCGCGACCGGCGCACCCATCGAGACACCGTAGATCTGCGCGGCCTCCCGCACCGTGACCGGGGCGCCGTCCTTGGCCTCCAGGATCGCGTCGAACAACCCGCGGATGCCCTGCACGTCGGCGTCCACCACGTTGTCGTCCAGGCCCAGCGTCGAGAAGTCGAAACCGGTGTGACCGGAAAGGATTCCCAGTGCGCTCTCGATCTGCACGTTCTCGACGAACTCGGCGTAGCGGTCGTTGGCGCGCGACTTGTCCCGGTCGATGATCGTCTGCAGCCCGTAGATCAGCTTCACCGACTGCGGGTCGCGGCCGTGGTTGTCGGCACGCGACCGGATGTCGTCGGCGTAGGCCCGCATGCTCTTGGGCGTCGGGAAGATCCCGAACACGGATTCGGCGTGCTTGGAAGCGAATTCGCGGCCCTGCTCCGAGGAGCCGGCCTGCCACAGCACCGGCCGCCGCTGCGGCGACGGCGCGACGAAGTGGCGGCCCTTGGACTGGAAGAACTCACCCTGGAAGTCGACCTCGCGCACCTTGGCCGGGTCGGCGAACACGCCGTTCTCCCGGTCGTAGACGATCGCGTCGTCATCCCAGGAGTCCCACAGCTGGTACAGCAGCTGCATGTACTCCTCGACGACCTCGTAGCGCTTGTCGCGCGGGGTGAGGTTCTCCTTGCCCATCGCCTGGAACTCGCTCTTGGAGTACGAGGTGACAATGTTCCAGCCGACGCGGCCACCGGTGAGGTGGTCCAGCGTCGACAGGTGGCGCGCCATCATGTACGGCGGCACAAAGGAAGTCGACAGCGTGATGCCGATGCCGAGGTGTTTGGTGAAGGCGCCGACGATCGGCACCAGCGCGGCGGGTTCGTGCACCGGACACTGGCCGGCGTACTTCACCACCGGATCGGAGCTGCCCTTGTACGTCGTGTACGGGGCGAGCTCGTCGGCGATGAACATCGCGTCGAACAGGCCGCGTTCCATCGTCCGGCCGAGGTCGCGCCAGAACTCCGGCCGCGACCAGTGGTAGCCGACCTTGTCGCGCGGATGCGCCCACATCGTCGATGCGTGGTTCATGACGCCGTGCTGGACGAAGCCCAGCAGATGCATTTTCGTCTTGCTCAAGTGGTGCTCCTGCGGTCGATGAGGAAGGCGGCGATCACCGCGACCGCCGAGCCGATGGCGAGGATGGCCGGGACGTACCAGAACAGCGAATTCACGCCCAGCAGAACGATGACGGACGTCGACGCTATCACTGCGCCCAGCGCCTTCCAGGTGAAGGTGTCGGTCTCGGCGTTGTCGAGCGCCTCGACGTCGAGCTCCGAAGTCTGCCCTTCGGCGGCGAGCGCGAGCACCTCCCTGCGCACCCGCAGGAACGCCTGGACACCGAGCGCGAAGTACACGACGGCGATCACCACGGCGACGACGGCGGCGAGCCAGAACGCGATCATCGGACCGGATCCGGGTCGGCGATCTCGGCCGCGTCGGCGGGACGGTCGCCGGTCAACGCGTCACCGCGGTGGCGCAGTGACGCGAAGTCGAAGGACTGTTTGGACAACAGGCTGATACCTACGGCAGCCACGAGCGAGATCGCCTCCAAGGTGATGATTCCCTGTAGTTCGCCGACGGTTTCGCGCACCGGGTAGCCGATCACGATGGCCAGCAGCAGGCTGGCGACGAACGCCGTCGAGGTCATGCGTTTCCAGAAGATGGCCAGCGCGAGCGGGATGATCAGCGCGGCCTTGAGGAAGAAGACGGTGTTGACCAGCTGGACGTAGTCGATGCCGGAGCTGACGACGATCCCGCCGATCACGCCGGCCACCAGGATCGACGCTTTGGTGTAGCGGAACAACGACTTCGGTGCGATGTCCGGCTTCGCCCGTTTGAGCACGTCGACGGCGACCACCGAGGACAGCGCCGAGAACGCGCCGTCGATCGACGAGTAGCAGGCGTTCAGGATGATCAGCACGTAGAGCGCGACGAGCACGATCGGCAGGCCGAGGTGGCTGACCACGTAGGGCCCGATACCGCCGGGTCCGGCGTCGCCGAGGTCGGCCGGGTTCACGTCGAACGCGAGACCGACCAGACCGAGCAGGCCGAGCACGATCGGGATCGGGTAGAACCACATGCCCGCCCAGACGAAGGTGCGGCCCATCGTCGCCGGCTTGAGCGCCCAGGCCTTCTGCCAGAACGTCTGATCGGCCATCGTGGACGCCAGCAGGCCCAGCGCCAGCGAGATGCCGAATCCCGCTGCGGCCGAACCGTCGAACGCGTTGAGCGTGTCGGGTCCCGCCGCGTCGACGCGCTGGAAGACCAGCTCGGGCCCGCCGACCTTGTGCAGCACGTAGAGCACGACCAGCGCCGCGGGCACGGTGATGAGCAGGGTGTTGAAGGTGGCGGTGATCGCCGAGGTCCACAACCCGCCGAAGTAGGAGTACACGGTGACCGTGGCGAGCGTGACGATCAGGACGACGGTCGGGTTGAGCTCGAAGACCACACCCATGACGAGCACGACGCCGAACAGGTTGATGAAGATCTCGGCGAGCAGGCCCAGCAGCATCGCGACGAGCATGACGGTGGTGGCCGGCTTGTTCTGGAATCGTGCGCGGATGAATTCGACGATCGTGTAGCCGGCCGGCATCTGGCGGCGCAGCCGCAGGGCGAACGGCACCATCACCATGACGGCGAGCCCGTTGGGCACGACGAACCAGATCAGCCCGGACGTGCCGAAGGTGAACGCCTGCGCCGACGACATCATCACCGCCATCGACCACGTCCACACCGCGATCACCGAGCCGACGCCGAAGCCGAACCCGATCCGGCGGTCGGCGATCACGAAGTCGTGGGTGTTCTTCACCATCGTCCGGACGGTGAAGGCGACGACGAACATGAAGGCGCCCAGCCCCAACATCAGCGCGAAGCCGATACCTGGTGACAGGTTGGACGGTTGGAACACGCAGCCTCCCGGGACACGACGTAAACGCGTTTATGGCGGACGGCAGTGTCCCAGGGCGGCACGTGCAGGCGAGAGTGTTGGAATCGTGATGAGTCGAGGTCTCGCTACCGGCCGCGAATTACTGTAACGGCAGTTATGGCGGCCCGCTCGGTTCAGACGGCGTGGTGCTGCGTGGTGTCCGAATGCTCGGTCTGCCAAAGCCGCTCGATGCGCAACACGCGTCGGTGCTCGAGCGCGATCAGCCCACCGCCGGCGGTGACCGCCGCACCCGTGACGAGCGCCAGCGGCAGGACCAGATCGGTCTGCCCGTAGGCGGCCGAGGCCACGATGGCCGCCAACCCGATGACGCCGAGCGCGATCAGCACCAGCCCGGGAAACCAGAGAGTGTCGATGAACGATTCACCCGCACGAGGCTGACAGGTCCGTGCGTGGTCGATCGGATCGTGATGCGCACCCTTCATCGCATTCTTCTTTCCTCGAGGGACCACCTCAGGCTACGCCCGAAGTGACCCGCGTCACATCCCGTCGACCTGACAAGATGTGCCGGTGAGCGACGTCCGGGGCCGGGTCTGGCACAACGGCGAACCGCGCGGTGATTTCGAGTTCTCGAGGATTTCGGACTGTCTCGCCGATCCGGGCACGCTGGTCTGGGCCGACGTCTACGCCTCCGACCACGCCATCCTCAAGGACCTCGCCCACGAACTGGGCCTCAACGAGTGGGCGGTGGAGGACGCCGTCGCCGAGGCCGAGCGCACCAAGGCCACCGTCTACTCGACGCACACGTTCTTCACGGTCTACAGCGTCGACACCCACGAGCCCGAGTCCGACACCGACTCGGCGCTGGCGATCCACCGCATCTCGGGGTTCGTGCTCCCGCAGGGGCTGATCACGGTGCGCCTGTCGCCGGACTTCGACATCGACGCGGTCTCGGAACGGTTCGACGAGCTCGGCGGCCAGGAATTCGGCGTCGGCGCGCTGGTGCACGCGCTGCTCGACACGGTCGTCGACGGTCATTTCACCGCGGTCCAGTACCTCGACGACGCCATCGAGGCGATCGAGGATGCGTTGTTCGACGACTCGCTGCCCAAGAACGGGTTGCAGCGCAAGACCTTCCAGCTGCGCAAGGATCTCGTCCACCTTCGACGGGTGGTGCTGCCGATGCGGGAGGTTGTCAACTCCATCCAGCACCGCCGGCTCGACGCCAAGACGTCCCCCGAACTCGACCCGCGGTACGCCGACCTCTACGACCACGTGCTGCGCGCGTCGGAGTGGACCGAATCGCTGCGCGACATGATCACGACGGTGTTCGAGACGAACCTGTCGCTGCAGGACGCCCGGCTCAACATGGTGATGAAGAAGCTCACCGGGTGGGCCGCGATCATCGCGGTGCCGACGGCGATCACCGGTTTCTACGGGCAGAACGTGCTGTACCCGGGAATCGAGACGGTCGCGGGCTTCGTCACCAGCTCGGTCGTCATCCTGCTGCTGGTGGCGATCCTCTATGTGATGTTCAAACGCCGCGACTGGCTCTAGGGAAGTAGTCGCTTTTCCGCCCTGCGCCCCTCCTCGACACCATGGCTGTTGATCGGCGGCCAACACTTCCGACCACAGCCCTGGTGTCGAAATCCGGCACAGAGTCGGAAACGACACCCCACCCGGAAAATCCCGCGAGGACATGTCGGTGGGTTCGGCGACGATCGCGACATGTACCCGATCGTGGGTTCGGAAGAGATCGCCGCCGGACGGCTGACGCGGGCGGCTCTGCGGTGGAATTACGCCGCGATCCTCCCGGGCATCTACCTCCCGAAGGACGCCGCACACACCCCTGGCGCCAGGATCCACTCGGCCTTCCTGTGGACCGGACGCAAGGGCATCATCGCCGGACGAGCCGCCGCCGACAGGTATGGCGTCGGCTGGGCCCTGGCATCGCATGACGTCGAGGTGATCGCGAGGCACCGCAGACCGGTCCGGGGCGTCGAGATCCACGACGAACGCATCGGGGACGACGAGATCAACACCTGTGGAGAGCTGTTGATCACCTCGCCCGCGCGTACCGCTCTGGATCTGGGCCGTCGCCTGCCGCGGGTCGAGGCCGTCACTGTTCTCGATGCGCTGGCAGCCGACACGGGCGTGACGGTCGCCGATGTCGAGGCGCTGGCCGCCCGCTATCCCGGGATGCGAGGACTGCCGGCGGCGCGGGAGGCCGTGAAACTCATGGACCCCGGTGCGCGGTCTCGGGAGGAGACGGTGATCCGGTTGTCGCTCATGAGTTCTGCCTTGCCGAGACCGAGCACCGACATCTCGATCGAGGACAAGTACTGGTCGGCACGCATCGCGATGGGGTGGGAGTGGGCGAAGGTCGGGGTCAGCTTCGAGTCCGCCGACCCCGTGGAGGGCTATTCGGCCGTTCAGCGCCTCAAGACCGAGGAATTGGTACAGCGCCTGGGGTGGCTGCATATCCGCGCGCATCCGTGGCGCAGCCTCCACTCGGTGCGATTCCAAGCGAAAGCGGCGCTCATGTCCCGCGGTCACCCGTCGCTGAGCGGCAAGTGGGTGCCGACCAGTTCGGCCGCCAGCCGGTAGTCCTCGTCGGCGTTGAGGCTGAGCACACCGACCACCTCACCGCCGGCCTCGTACCAGACCGTGAAGCCGTCACGGTGCTCGACGAGGCGGGTGCGCTCATGGCCGGTGCCCCATCCGCGGTACTTCAGCCGTGCGTCGCCGATGGCGCAGTGGAACCCGGGCACCTTGGCCCATACGGCCGGTTGCCCCGCCGCGGACGCCCCGGCGATCTCACCCTGATCGGCGGCGTCGCGCCAGTGTTCGGTCGGGATCGGCCTGCCCGCGGTGACGTTGTGGGCCAGCGCGACGTCGCCCGCGGCGAAGACGTTGGGCGCGGAGGTGTGCATGTGCTCGTTCACGACGATCCGCCCGCCGCGGGTGCGGATGCCCGCGGCTTCAGCCAACCGGGCGTCCGGGCGCACCCCGGTGGCGGCGACCACGAGATCCCCGTCGAGGGAGCCGCCGTCGTCGAGCATCACCCCGTCGTCGCACACCTCCACCACCCTGGCCGAGCCGACGAACCGAACCCCGCAGTCGGACAACAGCTTCGCGATGCGCTCACCGGCGTCGAGGCCGAACCGGCGCTGCAGCGGCACCGGTTCACCGGCGACCATCGTGGTGACGATGCCGTTGCCGGCCAGACAGGCCGCGGCCTCGCAGCCGATCAGCCCGCCACCGATCACGACGGCCGTGCGGGCGTGCAGGGCCGTCATCCGGATGGTGACGGCGTCGGCCAGGGAACGCAGTTGCAACGCGTTCTCGGCGCCGGGCACGTCGAGCGGGACGGGCGTGGCGCCCGGCGCGAGCACGAGGTTCCAGTACGCATACCGGCGGCCGCCACGGGTCACGACTTCGCGGGCGTCGAGGTCGACATGGTCGACGGTGATGCCGCGGACGAGTTCGAGGCGCCTGCGGTCGAACCAATCCGCCGTGTGGAGGTCGACGTGGTGGTCGCGGCCGCAGAGGAAATCCTTGCTCAGCGGCGGCTTTGCATAGGGCAGCGCTGGGTCGGCGGTGAGGATCTGCACGCGCAGGGTCGGATGCCGCTCGCGGAACGCCGCGGCCGCACTGATCCCGGCCGGACCGCTGCCGACGGCGATCAACCCTGACGACGTTGCCACGGGCGCTGAGTACCACCATCGAGGGCCGCTTACGCGCTGCTCCGAACTTGGTGTCCGGATACATGGGTGTGCTATGCATCTAGGTGTGCCGCCCGTCCACCCTCTCCACCGGCGCCGCGAGACCAGCGCCGACTCCGGACGCGGGGTGCGCGCATGACCGCACAGACCACGGCGGCGCCGGCCGCTCGCGGCGCCCTCGGGCTGATGTTCGACCCGGTGTTCGGCGCGCTGTTCTGGGGCAAGATGTTCTCGATCGTCGCGGTGTGGACGCACAGCATCGTCGCGGCGATCGTCATGTACGAGGCGACGGGTTCGGCGCTGATGGTCGGCCTGGTCGGCGTCGTGCAGTTCGGCCCGCAGCTGCTCTTCAGCCCGACCAGCGGCAAGTGGGCCGACACCGGTGATCCGGCGCGCCAGATCCTGCTCGGCCGTGTGCTGTGTCTGATCGGGTCCGGGTCGATCGCGGTGTGGTTGGCGATCTCGGAGCGGCAGGCCGCGGCGGCGGTGCTGCTCGGCACGCTGCTGGTCGGCATCGGATTCGTGGTGGGCGGACCGGCGATGCAGTCGATCGTGCCCAACCTCATCCGTGACGGCGAGCTGTCGACGGCCATGGCGCTCAACAGCATTCCGATGACGATCGGCCGGATGTTCGGCCCCGTCATCGGCGCCTACCTGGCCGCGCATCTCGGCTACGCCGAGGCGTTCACGGTCAGCGCGGGCCTGCATCTGATCTTCGCGATCTTCCTGCTGGTCGTCCGTTTCCCCGCTCCCCCGCCGCGCCTCGAAGGGGCGGACTACCGGGTGCGCGCGGCGCTGAAGTACGTGTGGCGCGACAAGCCGTTGTTCCTGGCCCTGCTGGCGGTGACGACGGTCGGGTTCGCGGCCGACCCGTCGATTACCTTGACGCCGTCGATGGCCGACTCTCTGGGTGGCGACACACGACTGGTCGGCGCGCTCTCGGCGGTGTTCGGGATCGGCGCCGCGCTGGGCATGGCGGTGCTGGCGCTGCTGCGCGGACGGATCGCCGCCGGATGGGTGTCGTCGGTCGGGCTGTGGATGCTGTGCGCCGGGTGCGGGGTGCTGGCGGTCGCGACGGTGACGCCGGTGGCGCTGGCGGGCTTCGGGCTGGCGGGCCTCGGCTTCGGCTGGGCGATGACGGGTCTGAGCACCGTGGTGCAGGAGCGCGCGCCGCAGGAGTTGCGGGGCCGGATCATGGCGCTGTGGCTCGTCGGGTTCCTGGGGTCGCGGCCGATCGCGGCGGCGGTGCTCGGCGGGGCGGCCGATGCGGTCGGCGTGTACGTGGCGTTCGCTGTGGCGGCGCTGTCGGTGGTGATCGTGGCGGTGCTGTGCCGACCGTCGCTGTTGACGGGACGGTCTCCAGCGCAGGTGTAGCGCGCTCGCGCCCGCCTTCTCCGCGATCGGTCGGACCCGCGCTCTATCGTTTGGGTCGATGCCATTCCATCTGCACCGGGCGGAGCGCACCGACCTCCTGGCCGACGGACTCGGCATCCTGCTGTCCACTCCTCTCGCCGACCCGTTCGCCGAGGAACTCGTCATCGTCCCGGCCAAGGGCGTCGAGCGGTGGCTGAGCCAGCGCCTGTCCCACATCCTCGGCCGCGGTTCCGGCGCCGACGGCATCTGCGCGGGCATCGTCTTCCGCAATCCCCGCTCGCTGATCGCAGAGCTCACCGGCACGCGCGACGACGACCCGTGGGCCCCCGACGCCCTCGTCTGGCCCCTGCTCGACGTCATCGACGCCAATCTCGACCAGCCGTGGTGCACCACCCTGGCCACCCACCTCGGCCAGTTCGAACACGGCGAGGAGAAAGAGCTGCGGCAGAGCCGCCGCTACGCCGTCGCGCGCCGCCTCGCCGGGCTGTTCGCCTCCTACGCCCGGCAACGCCCCCGACTGCTCGTCGACTGGCTGGCCGGCGACACCACCGCCCTCGACGACGACCTGCACTGGCAACCCCACCTCTGGCGCTCCCTCGTCCGGGAGGTGACCGCCGACCCGCCGCACGTCCGGCACGCCGAAGTGGTTGCCCGCCTTCGGGAATCGCCAAGCGACCTGCCGCAACGGCTTTCGCTGTTCGGTCACACCCGGCTGCCCGCCACGGAGGTCGAACTGCTCGAGGCGCTGGCCACCCACCACGACCTGCACCTGTGGCTGCCACATCCCAGCGACGACCTGTGGATGTCGCTCCAGGCCCACCGCGGCGCGGTCCGCCGCCGCGACGACAACACCCACCGCGAGGTCGGCCACCCGCTGCTCGCCACCCTCGGCCGCGACCTGCGCGAACTGCAGCGCAGCCTGCCCGTCGACCCGCGGACCGACGAGTATCTGGGCCACGCCGACCATCCCGACACGCTCCTGGGCTGGCTGCAGTCCGACATCGCCGCCAACGCGGTCCGGCCCGGCGACCGCCGCCTGCACGAGCACGACCGTTCGGTGCAGGTGCACAGCTGTCACGGCGCCGCCCGCCAGATCGACGTCCTGCGTGAGGTGCTGCTCGGACTACTCGCCGACGATCCGACGCTCGAACCCCGCGACATCCTCGTCATGTGCCCGGACATCGAGCACTACGCACCGCTGATCGTCGCCGGGTTCGGGCTCGGCGACGTCGTCCACGGCGCGCACCCCGCGCACAAGCTGCGGGTCAAATTGGCCGACCGGGCGCTCACCCAGACCAACCCGCTGCTCGGCGTCGCCGGCCAACTGCTCGACCTGGCCGGCGGACGGGCCACCGCCACCGAGGTGCTCAACCTCGCCGAGGCGCCGTCGATCCGCGACCGGTTCGGCTTCAGCGACGACGACCTCGACGCGATCGGCGAGTGGGTGCGCGAGGCCAACATCCGGTGGGGGTTCGACCGCGAACACCGCCATCCGTACGGCGTCGACTTCGTCCAGAACACCTGGCGGTTCGGCCTCGACCGGGTGCTCGCCGGGGTGGCGATGTCCGACGACTCCCACGCGTGGCTCGACACCACCCTGCCCCTCGACGACGTCGGCAGCGATCGCGTCGAACTCGCCGGCCGCCTCGCCGAATACGTCGACCGGCTCCAGCTCTGCGTCGACGATCTCAGCGGCACAAAGCCTCTCGCCGACTGGCTCGACGCGCTGCGCACCGGGATCGCCGAGCTGACCACCGTGCCCGACGACGACACCTGGCAGACCAGCCAACTCGAACGCGAATTCGCCGACGTGCTCACCCAGGCCGGTCCGCGGCGCGGCACGCTGCTGCGCCTGCCGGACGTCAAGGCGCTGCTCGGCCGCCACCTCGCCGGGCGCCCCACCCGCGCGAACTTCCGCACCGGCACGTTGACCGTCTGCACCATGGTGCCGATGCGCTCGGTGCCGCACCGGGTCGTCTGCCTGGTGGGACTCGACGACGGAGTGTTCCCGCGGCTCGGCGTGGTCGACGGGGACGACGTGCTGGCCCGCGATCCGATGACCGGGGAACGCGACATCCGCTCCGAGGACCGCCAACTGCTGCTCGACGCGATCGGCGCGGCGACCGACAAACTCGTCGTCACCTACACCGGAGCCAACGAATACTCCGGGCAGCGCAAACCGCCCGCGGTCCCCCTCGTCGAACTGCTCGACGCGCTCGACGTCACCACCGAGAAACCGGTCCGCGAGGCGATCGTCGTCGAACATCCGTTGCAGCCCTTCGACGTTCGCAACGTCACCCCGGGCGCGCTCGGGGTTCCCGGCGAACCGTTCACGTTCGACTCGACGGCGTTGACGGCGGCGACCGTCGCGACCGGTGACCGTGCCCAGCGTCCCGGCCTGCTCTCCCACCCGCTGCCGCCGCCCCCGGAGGACGACGTCGCGCTCGACGATCTCATCGCCTTCTTCAAGGACCCGGTCAAGGGGTTCTTCCGCGCGCTGGACTACACGCTGCCCTGGGACGTCGACGCCGTCGAGGACGCCATGCCGGTGGAGATCGACGCGCTGGCCGAATGGCAGGTCGGCGAACGCATGCTCGACGACATGCTGCGCGGGCTGAACCCGGAACAGGCCCAGCAGGCCGAATGGAGACGAGGGTCGCTGCCGCCCGGCCGGCTCGGCTGGCGCAAAGCTCAGGAGTTGCGCGACCAGGCCGCCGCGCTGGCCACCGCCGCGCACCGCCACCGCTCCCGGCCGCCGCAGGCGTACGACGTCGACGTCCCCATCGGCGACGGGCGCCGCGTCACCGGCACCGTGCCGCGGGTGTACGGCGACCGGACGGTCACCGTGACGTACTCCAAACTCGACGGACGCCACCTTCTCGCCTCGTGGATTCAATTGGCGGCGTTGACCGCTGCGCGTCCGAGCCCGGACTGGGCGGCGGTGTGCATCGGCCGCGGCAAACGGGGCGGCACCCGCGAGCGGCTGCTCGGCGCACCCGCCGACGCGGTCGAGGTGCTGCGGGACCTGGTGAGCATGTACGACGCGGGGCGCCGGGAGCCGATCCCGTTGCCGCCGAAGACGTCCTATGCCTGGGCGGAGGCCACCCACTTCCGCGGGGAGCCGCGGCGGGAGGCGGGGTTCCGGTGGAAGTCGGGCCGCTACCCCGGTGAGGACGCCGAACCCGCCAACGTCCGGGTGTGGGGTCCGCGCGCCGGGCTCGAGGACCTCGTCGCGGCAGGCCTCGACGGGTACGCCACCCGCCTGTGGCTGCCGATGCTCGCGGCCGAAAGGGACCCGGACTGATGCGCGACTTCGATCTGCTCGGCCCGCTGCCCGCCCCGCGCACCACGACGGTGCTCGAGGCCAGCGCGGGCACCGGCAAGACGTTCGCGCTCGCCGGTCTGGTGACGCGCTACATCGCCGAAGGGGTGGCCACGCTCGACCAGATGCTGCTGGTCACGTTCGGCCGGGCGGCCAGCCAGGAACTGCGCGAACGGGTGCGCTGCCAGATGCTCGACGCGCTGGTGGCGTTCGACGATCCGTCGACGGTCGGCGACAACCAGCTGGTCGCCCACCTGATCGACGGCTCCGACGAGGAACGCCACGCCCGCAGGCAGCGGCTGCGGGACGCGCTGGCCGGCTTCGACGCCGCCACGATCGCGACCACGCATCAGTTCTGCCAACTCGTCCTCAAATCCCTTGGCGTGGCCGGAGACACCGACACCGGCGTGCAGCTGGTGGAGAGCCTCGACGACCTGACCGCCGAGATCGTCGACGATCTGTACCTCGCCCACTTCGGCCAGCAGCGCGACGATCCGGTGCTCACCCGCGGACAGGCGCTCGAGCTGGCCCGCGAGGTCGTCCGCAACGCAGGCACCGAACTGCGCCCGCTCAACCCGCCGCTGGGCACCGAGGCCGCCGTCCGCGTCGACTTCGCCAAGGCGGTCTGCACCGAACTCGAGCGCCGCAAGCGCAGGCTCGGCATCCTGCACTACGACGATCTGCTGTCACGGCTGGCGAACGCGCTCACCGACGAGGACTCCCCGGCCCGCACCCGCATGCACCGGCGCTGGTCGATCGTGATGGTCGACGAGTTCCAGGACACCGACCCGGTGCAGTGGCAGGTGATCGATCGCGCGTTCACCGGGCGTTCGACGCTCATCCTGATCGGCGATCCGAAACAGGCGATCTACGCGTTCCGCGGCGGTGACATCGTCACCTACCTGCACGCGGCGAGCACCGCCGGGGACCGCCAGACCCTCGGCACCAACTGGCGCAGCGACGGCGACCTGGTCGACCGGCTGCAGGTGGTGCTGCGCGACGCCGAACTCGGCGACGCCGAGATCGTGGTCCGTCCCGTCGAGGCGCACCACAAGGGTCACCGCCTCGAGGGCGCACCGCACAACGATCCGTTCCGGCTGCGGGTCGTCACCCGCGACGCCCTCGGCACCCGCTCCGACCGCGTGATCCCGATGGACCGGCTGCGCCCGCACATCGGCAAGGATCTGGCCGCCGACATCGGTCAACTGCTGGCCAGCGGAGCCACGTTCTGCGGCAGACCGATCGAGGCCAAGGACGTCGCGGTGATCGTGGAGACCCACAAGGACGCCCGCGCCTGCTTCGACGCGCTGTCCGACGCCGGGATCCCCGCGGTCTACACCGGCGACTCCGACGTGTTCAACTCCCCCGCCGGTGACGACTGGCTGTGTCTGCTCGAGGCGTTCGACCAGCCGCACCGCTCCGGCCTGGTGCGCGCCGCGGCGACGACGATGTTCTTCGGCCGCACCGCCGAAGAGCTTGCCACTCAGAGTGATTCGCTGACCGACGAGATCGCCGACCGGCTGCGCGAGTGGGCCGACCACGCCCGCGAGCGCGGCGTCGCGGCGGTGTTCGAGGCGGCGAACCTGACCGGGATGGGCCGGCGGGTGCTGTCCTGGCACGACGGCGAACGGCACATGACCGATCTCGCGCACCTGACGCAGGTCCTGCACGACACCGCGCACCGCGAGCACTTCGGCCTGCCCGCGCTGCGGGACTGGCTGCGCACGCAGCGCGAGGAACGCAGCGGTGCGGTCGAGCGCAACCGCCGCCTCGACAGCGACGCCGCGGCCGTGCAGATCATGACGGTGTGGGTGAGCAAGGGTCTGCAGTATCCGGTGGTCTACCTGCCGTTCGCGTTCAACCGCAACATCCAGACCCGCGACGTCGTGCTGTTCCACGACGACCGGCAACGCTGCCTGCACATCGGCGGCGAGGACAGCCCCGACTACCCGGCGGTCGAGCGGCTGGGCCGCAGAGAGGCCGCCAGCGACGACGTCCGCCTCACCTACGTGGCGCTGACCCGCGCGCAGTCGCAGGTGGTGGCCTGGTGGGCGCCGTCGTGGGACGAACCCAACGGCGGGCTGTCCCGCCTGCTGCGCGGCCGCAGGCCCGGCGAGGCGGCGGTGCCGGACCGCTGCGACCCGCCGAAGCTCGACGACGCCGACGCGATGACGGCCTTGCGCGCCTGGGCCGACCTGGGCGGGCCGGTGCTCGAGGAATCGGTGATCGCCGGGCCAGCGGGGCCCTCACCCCACGAGCGGCCGACGGAACTCAAGGTGCGGCACTTCCACCGCGGGATCGACACCACGTGGCGGCGCACGTCCTATTCGGGTCTGTTGCGCTCCGCCGAGAGCAGCGGCGTCACCAGTGAACCGGAGGTCGTCGAACTCGACGACGAGATCGCCGACGTCCCCGTCTCGGAGACACCGACCGTCGGCGCGGACGTGCCGTCGCCGATGGCCGACCTCCCGACAGGTGCGAAGTTCGGTTCGCTGGTGCACGCGGTCCTCGAACACGCCGACCCGTTCGCCGCCGATCTGAAAACCGAACTGGAGAACCACATCCGCGAACACGCGGTGTGGTGGCCGGTCGACGTCGCGCCCGACGCGTTGGCCGATGCGCTGCTCCCGATGCACGACACCCCGCTCGGCCCGCTGGCGCCCGGCGCGACGCTACGCCAGATCGGGTTGCGAGATCGGTTGCGGGAGATGGACTTCGAGTTCCCGCTCGCCGGCGGCGACGTGCGCGGCCACGCGCCCACCATCACCCTCGCCGACGTCGGCCGTCTCCTCGCCCGGCACCTCCCTGCCGACGACGTGCTGGCGCCCTACGTGCAGCGGCTGACCGACCGGGCGCTGGGCGCACAGTCACTCAAGGGGTATCTGACCGGATCGCTCGACGCCGTGCTGCGGGTCGGCGGGCGGTATCTGGTGGTCGACTACAAGACGAACTGGCTCGGCGAACCGGACCGTCCGCTGACCGCCGCCGACTACGGCCGGCCCCGGATGGCCGAGGCGATGCTGCACTCGGACTATCCGCTGCAGGCGCTGTTGTATTGCGTGGTGCTGCACAGATTTCTGCGGTGGCGGCAGCCCGGATACTCACCCGACGAGCATCTCGGCGGCGTGCTGTACCTGTTCGTGCGCGGGATGTGCGGTGCGTCGACACCGGTGGCCGACGGAGATCCGGCCGGGGTGTTCAGCTGGCGGCCGCCCGCGGCCCTGGTCGTCGCGCTGTCCGATCTGCTCGACGCCGGGGCCGTCGCCGTCTGAAATATGACGTATTAGGGTCGCGGGTTGCGGTGACAGGGGGTCACCCGCGTAGGGTTAGCGGAGGTTGATCAACCAGCCGCGGCATGTCGCACAAATCGGGCAATTGGAACCCACGATGCAGACGCCGCCCACATTCTTCTTCCGCGCCCCGACATGGCGCAGTCTCGGAGCCACATCATGCCTTCCATCGATCATCTGACGTTCTCCACCGAATGGCTCGCCCCGTTCGAGGTCCGCATCACCGTCGCCGGGTCCATCGACGCCGCGAACGCCGGCACCCTCGAGGAGTACGTGCTGCGCCGGGGCGCGAATTCGCGCCGCCTGACCCTCGACTTGACGGGTGTCGACTTCCTGTCCACCGCGGGCTTTTCCGCGTTGTGCACGGTCGGCGAGCGGTGCGCCCGCGCCGACGTCGAGTGGACACTGGTGAGCAATCCGACGGTGCGCCGCGTACTCGGAATCTGCGATCCGCACCGCACGATGCCCGAGGCTGCCTGACTGCGGGAGACCGATACGCCACACTGAACGGGTGACGGATCCGGGAGCCACACGCGTCGCGGTCTACCTCGACTTCGACAACATCGTGATCTCGCGGTACGACCAGGTCAACGGCCGCAATTCGTTCCAGCGGGACAAGGTCAAGGACGCCGCGGAGTTCGCGGAGCGGTTGCAGCGCGCCACCGTCGACGTCGGCGCGGTGATCGACTTCGCCTCGTCCTTCGGCACGCTGGTGCTCACGCGCGCGTATGCGGACTGGTCGTCGGAGGTCAACGCCAACTACCAGGGCCAACTGGTGGCGCGCGCCGTCGACCTGGTGCAGCTGTTCCCGGCCGCCGCCTACGGCAAGAACGGCGCCGACATCCGGCTGGCCGTCGACGCGGTCGAGGACATGTTCCGGCTGCCGGACCTCACCCATGTCGTCATCGTCGGCGGCGACTCGGACTACATCGCGCTGGCGCAGCGCTGCAAGCGGCTCGGCCGCTACGTGGTGGGCATCGGGGTGGCCGGGGCGTCGAGCCGGTCGCTGGCCGCCGCGTGCGACGAGTTCGTCACCTACGACGCGCTGCCCGGCGTCCCGGTCGCCCAGCCCGATCCGCCGCCCGCCGAGGCGACGCCGAAGAAGCGCGGCCGGCGCCGCACACCCGACGAACCCGATCCGCAGGCGGCGGCCACCGCCCTGCTGACCCGCGCACTGCAGATCGGGCTGGAGAAGGACGACGCCGACTGGCTGCACAACTCGGCGGTGAAGGCGCAGATGAAGCGGATGGACCCGTCGTTCTCCGAGAAGGGGCTGGGCTTCAAGTCGTTCAGCGACTTCCTCAGGTCGCGCCAGGACCTCGTCGAACTCGACGAGAGCTCGACCACCCGGATGGTCCGGCTGCGCAGCCCGGGCGACTCATGAGCGTCGGCGTCCTCACCGCGACCGGTTTGCTGCGCGCGTTCGCCGACGCGGAGGTGTTCGAACCCGCCGACGTGCACGTCGCGCAGCGGCTCACCGCGCTGGCCGGGGAGACCGACGAATCCGTGGCGCTGGCCGTCGCGTTCGCGGTGCGGGCGTTGCGCAGCGGATCGGTGTGCGTGGACCTGCGGTCGGTCGCCGCGCAGGTCGGTATGCCGGAGTTGCCGTGGCCCGAGGCCGACGCGTGGCTGACGGCGGTGCGGGCGAGTGTGCTGACCGGGACGCCGCCGGTGCTGAGGTTCTACGGCGACGCGTTGTACCTCGACCGCTACTGGCGCGAAGAACAGCAGGTGTGCGACGACGTGCTGGCGCTTCTGCAATCGTCGCCGACGGGCGGGGTGCCGGGCCTGGACCGCCTGTTTCCGGCCTCGGACTTCCCCGAGCAGCGGATCGCCGCGGAAATCGCGCTGTCCCAGTCACTTACGGTGCTGACCGGCGGGCCGGGCACCGGCAAGACGACGACGGTGGCGCGGCTGCTGGCGCTGCTGGCCGAACAGGCGGCGCTGGCGAACCGGCCGCCGCTGCGCATCGCGCTGGCGGCCCCGACCGGGAAGGCCGCGGCCCGCCTGCTCGAGGCGGTGCACCTGCAGATCGGTGAGCTCGACGCCGTGGACCGCGACCGGCTGCCGGAGCTGACGGCGTCGACGTTGCACCGGTTGTTGCAGCGGCGCCGGGGCAACTCGTCACGGTTCCGCCACCACCGGGAGAACCGGCTGCCGCACGATGTGATCGTCGTCGACGAGACGTCGATGGTGTCGCTGACGCTGATGGCCCGGCTGCTGGAGGCGGTGCGGCCCGACAGCCGGCTGGTGTTGGTGGGCGACGCCGACCAGTTGGCCTCGGTGGAGGCCGGCGCGGTGCTGGCCGACCTGGTCGACGGGCTGGGCGCGCGCGACGACGTGCGGATCGCCCGGTTGGTCACCTCGCACCGCTTCGGCGCGCCGATCGGGGCGCTGGCGTCGGCGATCCGGGACGGCGAGACCGACGCGGTGATCGGGTTGCTGCGCGACGGCGGCCCGGGCATCGAATGGGTGGACACCGACAACCCGGGTGAGCGGCTGCGCAAGGTGCTTGTGCCGCATGCCCTTCGGTTGCGGGAGGCGGCGATCCTCGGGGACGGCCGGGCGGCGCTGGCGACGCTCGACGAGCACCGGCTGCTGTGCGCGCACCGGCGCGGGCCGTACGGGGTGCGGCATTGGAACCGGCAGGTGGAGCGCTGGCTGACCGATGCGACGGGTGAGCCGATCTGGTCGGAGTGGTACGCCGGGCGGCCGCTGCTGGTCACGGCGAACGACTACGGGTTGCAGCTGTACAACGGGGACACCGGGGTGACTGTGGCGCGCGACGACGGGCTGGCGGCGGTGGTGGGCACCGGGTCGGGACCGGTCGAGTTCTCGACGAGCCGGCTGGCCGATGTGGAGACCGTGCACGCGATGACGATCCACAAGAGCCAGGGCAGCCAGGCGCAGGAGGTGACGGTGCTGCTGCCGGACGAGGAGTCGCGGCTGCTGACGCGCGAGCTGTTCTACACCGCGGTGACCCGGGCCAAGCAGAAGGTGCGGGTGGTCGGGTCGGAGGCGGCGGTGCGCGCGGCGATCGAACGCCGCGTGGTGCGGGCGTCGGGTCTCGGGGAGCGGTTGCGCGCGTCGGGGCGATAGCGCCTTCGCAAATCCGATATCACCCGCGATAGCTGATAGCACCGGCGACATCACATTTCGAAAGACCTCCGCACTTCCGAGCCGATAGCCCCGCGCCGGCACCCACCGGTGTGCGCTCCGACACAATCGGCGACCGCGATTTGGAGCCCAACCCTCCGGTAGGGGTAGAGTTCCCCCTCGGCATCGACCGCCCCTGAGCTGCAATGCCTTTCGCGCAGCGTTGCGCCCCACCAGCAACTGAAGGGAGTGGGCGGCCATGCGCACCACACCGCAAGAGCAGCAGTCCGTACTGGCCACCCTGCGCTCACCGAGAAGGCTTCGCACCGAGGTCCTCGCCGGCCTGGTCGTCGCCCTGGCCCTCATCCCCGAGGCCATCTCGTTCTCGATCATCGCCGGGGTCGACCCGCGCGTCGGCCTGTTCGCGTCCTTCACCATGGCGGTGACCATCGCGTTCCTCGGCGGCCGCCCCGCGATGATCTCCGCCGCCACCGGCGCGGTCGCGCTCGTCGTCGCCCCGCTGGTGCACAGTCACGGGCTGAACTACCTGATCGCCGCCGTCATCCTCGCCGGCCTTCTGCAGCTGCTGCTCGGCGCGCTCGGCGTCGCCCGTTTGATGCGGTTCGTCCCGCGCAGCGTCATGGTCGGCTTCGTCAACGCGCTGGCCATCCTCATCTTCGTCGCCCAGCTCCCCCACCTGCTCGGCGTCCCATGGCTCGTCTATCCACTGGTCGTCGTCGGCATCGCACTCATCGTCGGGCTGCCGAAACTCACCACGGTGGTGCCCGCGCCGCTCGTCGCGATCGTGCTGCTCACCGGCGCCTGCCTGGTGTTCGGCTGGTCGGTCCCCACCGTCGGCGACGAAGGCGAACTGCCGAACACCCTGCCGCAGTTCCTCCTGCCCGACGTGCCCTACACCTTCGACACCCTCGCCGTCATCGCCCCGTACGCGCTCACCATGGCCATCGTCGGCCTGATGGAGTCGCTGATGACCGCCAAACTCGTCGACGACATCACCGACACCCACTCCAGCAAGACCCGCGAATCGCTGGGCCAGGGCGCGGCCAACATCGTCACCGGCTTCTTCGGCGGCATGGGCGGCTGCGCGATGATCGGGCAGACGATGATCAACGTCAAGGCCTGTGGCGCCCGCACCCGCATCTCGACGTTCCTCGCCGGCGCCCTTCTGCTCGCGCTGGTCGTCGGCCTCGGCGACATCGTCGGGCAGATCCCGATGGCCGCGCTGGTCGCCGTGATGGTGATGGTGTCCGTCGGCACCTTCGACTGGCACAGCATCGCCCCGAAGACGTTGCGGCGCATGCCCAAGAGCGAGACCACGGTCATGCTCGCGACCGTCGCCGTCACCGTGGCCACCGACAACCTCGCCTACGGCGTCGGCGTCGGCACGCTGACCGCGATGGTGCTGTTCGCCCGCCGGGTCGCCCACCTCACCGACGTCGTCAAGGTGTCACAGCCCGACGAGAACACCCAGGTGTACGCCGTCAGCGGCCAGCTGTTCTTCGCCTCCAGCAACGACATGGTCTACCAGTTCGACTACGCCGGCGATCCGGACAACATCGTCATCGACATGTCCGGCGCCCACATCTGGGACGCCTCGACCGTCGCGACCCTCGACGCGATCACCACCAAGTACGCGGCCAAGGGCAAGAAGGCCACGATCGTCGGCCTCGACGACAACAGCGCCGAACGCCACCGCCGCCTCACCGGTCAACTCGCCGGCTCCGAGTAGATGACCGAACGCCTGCAGATCGGCGAGGTGTCCGCGCGCACCGAACTGTCGATCAAGACGATCCGGCACTACGACGACGTCGGCCTCGTCACCCCGTCGGCGCGCTCGGCGGGCGGGTTCCGCCTCTACACCGCCGACGACGTCGAACGACTGCTCACCATCCGCCGGATGAAACCGCTGGGCTTCACGCTCGACGAGATGCGCGATCTGCTGGCCGCGCTCGACACCCTCGCCGACCCGACCGCCACCCCCGCCCGGCGCGACGACGCGACCACCCACCTCGCCGACTGCCACGCCCGCGCCCAGCAGGCCTGTGCGGACCTCGCCCGGCACCTCGCCTACGCCCGGGAACTCACCGACCGACTCGCCCGCTATCGCTGACCGGCGCCCAGCGCGCCCCGTAGGGTGGCCGTGTGGTGGCCCAGATCAGTCGACGTCGGACTATGCCCGCCGGCCTGGTTTGAGTATGCGAGTCGACGGGCGGGAGATCGCCGTATCGGGCAGCCTGCTGCTGCCGCTGACTCGTCGCACCAACGACATCCTGCGCCTGGCGTTGGCGACGGTGCTGCTCGCGGTCGTGGTCACCAGTTCGTTCATCACCCGCTACGAGTGGAGCGCGCTGGAGCAGTCCATCTCCGAGATCGTCGGGGTGCTCACACCGACCCAGTCGAACCTGGTGTACCTGGCCTACGGCGTCGCGATCCTCGCGTTGCCGTTCGTGATCCTGGTCGGGCTGATCCTCGTGCGGCAGTGGCGGCTGCTCGGCGCGTTCGCCGCGGCCGGGCTCCTCGCCATCCTCGCGCTGTCGATCACCGGTAACGGGATCGCCGCGCCGCGTTGGCATTTCGACCTGTCCGATCGGCTCGACACGCTGCTGTCGCAGATCCTCGACGATCCGCGGTGGATCGCGATGCTCGCTGCCGTGCTGACCGTGTCGGGGCCGTGGGTGCCGGCGCGGTGGCGCCGCTGGTGGTGGGCGCTGCTGCTGGCGTTCGTGCCGATCCACCTGGTGGTGAGCGCCGTCGTCCCGGCCCGCTCGCTGCTGGGCCTTTCGGTCGGCTTCTTCGTCGGCGCGCTGGTGGTCTGGGTGGTGGGCACCCCGGCGCTGGAGGTGCCGCTGGCCGACGCGGTGCGGGTGCTCGGGCGGCGCGGGTTCGACGTCACCGCGCTCACGGTGGAGCGGCCCGCGGGCCGGGGGCCGCTGCTGATGACCGCCGACACCGCCGGCCCCGGCCGGGCGACGGTGCACATGTACGGCCCGAACCAGCGCAGCGGCGGTGCGCTGCGGCAGGTCTGGCGCAAACTGCGGTTACGGTCGAGTGAGACGGCGCCGCTGCAGGCCTCGCTGCGCCGGGCGGTGGAGCACCGGGCGCTGATGGGGATCGCGATCGGCGATCTGGGCCTGGCCAACACCTCGGCGGTGGTCGCCGCGACGCTGGCCCGCGGGTGGGCGCTCTACGCGCACGACGAGGTGCGCGGCACACCGCTCGACTCCGACACTCCCCCGCACCTGGTGTGGGTGGCGCTGCGCCGCCTGCACGACGAGGCGATCTCCCACGGCGACCTGCGCGCGGCCGAGATCACCGTCGACGGCAACGTGGTGCTGTTCGGCGGGTTCGGGCAGGCCGAATACGGTGCGACCGACGCCCAGCTGCAGACCGACATCGCGCAGCTGCTGTTGACCACCGCGGCCCTCCACGGCGCCGAGCGGGCCGTCACCGCCGCGATCGAGGCGTTCGGCGCGGACAAAGTGCTCGTCGCATCGCGGCGCCTCACCAAACACGCGGTGGCCGCACGGTTCTGGAACTCGCTGCCGGACGCACGCACCGTCGCCACCGCCACCCGCGAGGAGGTGATGCGCCAGACCGGCACCGAGTCGATCAGCACCGAGAACATCACACGCTTCACCCGCAACCAGATCATCCAGCTGGTGCTGATCGGCGCGCTGGTCTACGTCGCCTACCCGTTCCTCACCGCGGTGCCGACGTTCTCCAACGAGCTGCGCAACGTCAACATGTGGTGGGCGCTGCTCGGATTGGCGGTGTCGGCGCTCAAGTACCTCGGCGCGGCCGCGGCGCTGTGGGCGTGCGCCGACGGGCTGGTGACGTTCCGGCATCTGGCCCTGATGCAGGTGGCCAACACGTTCGCCGCGACCACCACCCCGGCCGGGGTGGGCGGGCTGGCGCTGAGCACCCGGTTCCTGCAGAAAGGCGGGCTCGGTGCGGTACGCGCCACCACGGCGGTCGCGTTGCAGCAGTCGGTGCAGGTGGTCACGCACATCACGCTGCTGGTGGTGTTCAGTTTCGTGGCCGGCGCGTCGGCGGATCTGTCGCGGTTCGTGCCGTCGGGCACGCTGCTGGTCCTGATCGGCGGGGTGCTGCTGGGGCTGGTCGGCGTGGTCCTCGTGGTGCCGCAGCTGCGGCGCTGGGTGGTGACGACATTGCGGCCGCGGCTGGTCGAGGTGCTCAACGACTTCCGCGACCTGGCCGCCGAACCGCAGCGGTTGGCGCTGATCGTGTTGGGTTGTGCCGCTACGACGTTGGGCGCGGCGCTGGCGCTATGGGCGAGCATCGAGGCGTTCGGCGGGGATACGTCCTTCGTGACGGTGACCGTGGTGACGATGGTCGGCGGGACGCTGGCGTCGGCGGCGCCGACCCCCGGCGGTGTCGGCGCGGTGGAGGCCGCGTTGATCGGTGGGTTGGCGGCGTTCGGGGTGGCCGCGGCGGTGGCGGTGCCCGCCGTGCTGCTCTACCGGGTGCTGACGTGCTGGCTGCCGGTGTTCATCGGCTGGCAGGTGATGCGCTGGCTGACGCGTCGGGAGATGATCTAGCCGCCGGTTCTTCTGCGCGAGCAGACGCGTAGACCCCCTGAAACGGCGCTTTTCGGGGGCCTTCGCGTCTGCTCGCGCAGGGGACGGCAGGGACGGCAGGGACGGCACCCAAGAATCGCGCTGAGTCGAACCCGTGACCGCCCCACCCCCGTCAGCAACGATTCCTCGGTGACTCGTGTGATCCGCTTCAACGCCTTCGACATGAACTGCGTCGCCCACCAGTCCCCCGGGCTGTGGAAGCACCCCGAGGACCAGTCCTGGCGCTACAAGGATCTGCACTACTGGACCGAGCTGGCCAAACTGCTCGAACGCGGGCGCTTCGACGGCCTGTTCATCGCCGACGTGCTCGGCACCTACGACGTGTACGGCGCCGGCGACGAGGCCGCGATCCGCCAGGCCGCGCAGGTCCCGGTCAACGATCCGCTGCTGCTGGTGTCGGCGATGGCCTACGTCACCCACGACCTCGGCTTCGGCGTCACCACCGGCACCGGTTTCGAACATCCCTATCCGTTCGCCCGGCGCCTGTCGACGCTCGACCACCTGACCAACGGCCGCGTCGGCTGGAACGTCGTCACCGGCTACCTGCCCGCCGCCGCACGCAACATGGGCCAGACCGACCAGCCCGCACACGACGCCCGCTACGACCACGCCGACGAGTACCTCGAAGTGCTCTACAAGCTGTGGGAAGGGTCGTGGGAGGACGACGCCGTCATCCGGGACGCCCAGCGCGGCATCTTCACCGATCCGGACAAGGTGCACCACATCGGCCATGCCGGAACGCATTTCACCGTGCCCGGCATCCACCTGTCCGAGCCGTCACCGCAGCGCACGCCCGTCATCTACCAGGCCGGCTCCAGCCCGCGCGGGGTACGGTTCGCCGCGGAGAACGCCGAGGCCATCTTCACCGCCGCCCCCACCAAGGCGATCCTGCGCGACACCGTCACCACGATCCGCCGCGAACTCGAGATCGCCGGCCGCGACCCGTACGCGGTGAAGATTTTCAACCTGTCGACGGTGATCACCGCCGAGACCGACGAGGAAGCGCACGCCAAACACGCCGAATACCTGTCCTACGGCGACGCCGAGGGCGCACTGACGTTCATGTCCGGCTGGATGGGCGTCGACCTGGCCCGCTTCGGGCTCGACGAACCGGTCGGCAACGTCAACTCCAACGCGATCCTGTCGGCGGTCGCGGCGTTCCAGTCCGCCGACCCCGACGGGCGTGAATGGGCGGTCCGCGACATCGCCGAGTGGGGCAAGATCGGCGGCATGGGACCGCGCATCGTCGGCTCGGGGGTGTCGGTCGCCGACACCATCCAGGAGTGGGTCGACGAGACCGACGTCGACGGGTTCAACCTCGCCTACGCCGTCACCCCCGGGTCGTTCGCCGACTTCATCGACCACGTGGTGCCGGTGCTCACCGCCCGCGGCGCCTACCAGTCGTCGTACGCACCGGGCACACTGCGCAACAAGCTGCTCGGCCGCGGCGATCGGCTGCCCGAGGAGCATCGCGGCGCCCGCTACCGTGTCGGCGGGCCCGCGTCCACCATCATCGACCGCCCGTCGACCGTGCCGTCGTCAGCGGCGTCGGTGGCATCCCAGCCGGTCCGCGGCCGTTAGGAGTTGTTCGTGAGTATTCAATTGCACTGGTTCCTACCGACTTACGGCGACAGCAGGCTGATCGTCGGCGGCGGCCACGGCATGCCCGCCGGTGCCGCGCACGGCGATCGCGACGCGTCGATCGACTACCTCGGGTCGATCGTCAAGGCGGCCGAATCGTTCGGTTTCACCGGCGCACTGATCCCGACGGGCGCGTGGTGCGAGGACGCGTTCGTCACCGCCGCGCTGCTGGCCCGGGAGACCACGTCGCTGGCGTTCCTCGTCGCGTTCCGGCCCGGCCTGGTCAGCCCGACGCTGTCGGCGCAGATGGCCGCGACCTTCGCCCGGCACGCGCCGGGCCGCATCCTGCTCAACGTCGTCGTCGGCGGGGAGGCGCACGAACAGCGGTCGTTCGGCGACTTCCTGGACAAGGAGGGCCGCTACCAGCGCTGCGACGAATTCCTCGACGTCGTGCGCCGGTTGTGGGCCGGTGAGACGGTGTCGCTCGACGGTGAGCACATCCAGATCGAGCAGGCGGCCATCCCGACGCTGCCGAATCCGGTGCCGCCGTTGTACTTCGGCGGCAGCTCGGCGGCCGCGGGTCCGGTCGCGGCCAAGCATGCCGACGTCTACCTGACGTGGGGTGAGCCGCCCGCCGCCGTGCGCGAGAAGATCGAGTGGATCCGCAAGCTGGCCGCCGAGGAGGACCGCCAGGTGCGGTTCGGCATCCGCCTGCACACCATCTCGCGCGACACCGCCGACGAGGCGTGGCAGCAGGCCGACAGGCTGGTCACCGCGCTCGACGAGGAGACCGTGCGCAAGGCGCAGGAAGGACTGCACCGCAGCCAGTCCGAGGGGCAGAAGCGGATGCTGGCACTGCACGAGGAGAACCGCCGCAACGGCAGCTGGCACGACGCCCGCAGCCTCGAGGTCGCGCCGAATCTGTGGGCGGGGGTGGGTCTGGTGCGCGGCGGCGCCGGCACCGCGCTAGTCGGCAGCCACGCCGAGGTCGCCGACCGGATCGCCGAGTACGCCGAGATCGGCATCGACGAGTTCATCTTCTCCGGCTACCCGCATCTCGAGGAGCTGTTCTGGTTCGGCGAGGGCGTGGTGCCGATCCTGCGTGAGCGCGGGCTGTTCAAGGGGCAGGCGTCGTCGGCGGCGCCCGCGCACATCCCCTTCATCGGCGCGACGCGATGACGGTGGTCGCCTCCGCCGAGGACGCGCTCGACGTCGCGGCGAAGCTGTCCGCGGAGTTCGACGCGGAAGCCTCGGCGCGCGACGCCGACCGCCTGCTTCCGCATGAGCAGATCAAGGCGCTCAAAGAGTCGGGGCTCCTGGCCATCTCGGTGCCCGTCGCACACGGTGGGATCGACGCGCCGGCGACGGTGCTGGCCGAGGTGTTCCGCTTGATCGCGCACGCCGACCCGTCACTGTCGCAGATCCCGCACTCGCACTTCGTGTTCCTCGAGGCGCTGCGCCTGCAGGGCACCACCGATCAGCAGGCGTACTTCTACCGCCAGGTGCTCGACGGCGCGCTGCTGGCCAACGCGCAGTCCGAACGCGGTCCACATCCCATCGACGTCGACACCACGACGCTGACGCGCCGCCCCTCGGGGGACTACCTGCTCACAGGACGCAAGTTCTATTCCACCGGTGCACTGTTCGCGGACTGGGTGGTCGTGCGGGCGTCCCTGGACGACGGGTCGGTGCCGACGGCGTCGACCCCGAAGGCCGTCGCGTTCGTCGCGCGCCACGCAGAAGGTGTGGAGATCGTCGACGACTGGGAGGGTATGGGTCAGCGGACGACGGCGTCGGGCACGGTCACGCTGACCGGCGTCGCGGTGCCGGCCGAACACGTCGTCCCGTTCTCGCCGATCTTCGCCGAGCCGACGACCTACGGCGCGCGGGCGCAGTTGCTGCACAGTGCGATCGACGTCGGGATCGCGACGGGAGCACTGGCCGCCGGAGTGCGCCAGGCCGAGCGGGCGCGTCCGCATTTCGAGGCCAACGTCGCCAGCGCGGTCGACGATCCGACGCTGATCCAGGCCGCCGGCGAGCTGGCCGTCACGGTCCGCGGGGCGCAGGCGCTGCTGGTCGAGGCGGCGCGGGCGGTGGACGCCGCCACCGCCGACCTGACCGAGGAGTCGGCGGCCGCCGCGTCGGTCGCCGTCGCGATCGCGAAAGTGGCGGCGGTGCGGGCGTCGCTGGAGGCGTCGGCCGGATTGTTCGAATTGGGCGGTACGCGAAGCGCTTCCGTGTCGGGCAACCTGTCGCGGTACTGGCGGGACGCGCGGACGCACACGCTGCACGATCCGGTGCGGTGGAAGCTGCAGCACATCGGCCGCTACACGCTGTCGGGAACCCACCCGCCCCGCCACGGCCAGATCTGAGGTCTCCGCGAGCCGACCGGGCACCGACATTGCACACACGGTCGTGCTCGCAGGCCGAACAACGACCATGAGTGCAGTATTGAGCCTCTAGTCCCGGACGGTGTGACCGCTGAGGATCGAGACGCGGTTGAACGCGTTGATGGCGGTCGCCACCCAGATCACCGCCGACAGTTCGTCGTCGTCGAGTACCTCACGCGCGCGGGCGTATTCACGGTCGGCGGTGTCGTGGTCGGGCAGGGTGGTGGCGATCTCGGCCAGCCGCAGCGCGGCCTGCTCACGCTCGTCGAACAGTTCGGTGTCGCGCCAGGCCGATATCGTCGCGAGCTGCTTGGCCGTCACACCGGCATCGTCGCCGCGGCGGTGGTGCACCTCGAGACACGATGCGCAGCCGTTGAGTTGGGACACCCTGATGTTGACGAGTTCGACGAGCGAACGGGGCAGGCCGGTCTCCTTGGCCAATGCGCTCACCGCGGTCGAGACACCGATCAGCGCCTTGTATGCCGCGGGCGACTGCTTGTCGATGTGGAGGCGCCGAGTGCTCATTGCCCGATGCTACGCAGCACCGTTCGGCGCCCGGCCGGACGCGGTCAGCAGACGGTGCCGGTGATGATGGCGCCGGAGAGCAGCGCGATGATGATCGCCGCCGTGGACTGCCCGAGCACGAGGGCCCCGATGACGCCGACGACACCGATGAGGAACACCGCCGTGAGCAGAACGGACTGAATGGTGTGGCGATCGGCCGGCTTGGCCCGCCGGGTCACCGCAGGCTGGATCGGGGCCAGCGAACCGTCGTCAACCGCATCCATGGGTCAGCCTTTCGTTGTGGTGGCGGACACAATCTAAACTGATCGTGATCGGAATCACAAGTCGAAACGGCAACACGTGTTGTCAGCCGCGTTGTCATCCGCCCGCAAACCGGGAACGAAGCACTGTTATGACCACCGCACCCGCCGCCCGTTCCAACGCACCATCCGTGACCACATGGCGGTGGGTGGCCGCGGTGCTGGCCGCGAGCCAGCTCGTCGCATCGCCGGTGTCGCGGGCGGTGAACGGCGAGTTCCTCAAGTCCGGTGCGACGAACCAGGCGCTCATCACGCCGGCGGGTTACGCGTTCAGCCTGTGGGGACTCATCACGCTGTTGAGCACGGTGACGGCGGTGGCGATCGTGCGCCACGGGCTCGGCTCGTCGTGGGAGACCGACGTCCTGATCGATGCGAGCGTGGTGTTCGTCGGCTTCAGCGTGTGGCTGGCCGTCGCGGCACAGGACTGGCTGTGGGCGAGCGTCGTCGTCTTCGTCGTGATGGCGGTGGCGCTGTCGCACATCATGTGGCTGCTGGTGCGGCATCGCGAGGAGTTGACCTGCCCGCGGTGGCTGGCGGTGCTGGCGACGGTGTCGTTCGGGTTGTATCTCGGCTGGAGCAGCATCGCGGTGTTCGCGAACGTGACGGCGGCGCTGATCTCCGCGGGATGGTCGGCCGACGCGGTGGGATGGCAGTTCGTGGTCCTGCTGGCGGCGTCACTGACGGCGATCGTCGCGACGGTGCTGCTGCGCGGAACCCCCGGCTACGTCGCGGGGGTGCTGTGGGCGTTGGTCGCGATCGCGATCGGGGCGTCGCAACGCGACAGCACGGTGCTGGCGGCGACAGCGGTGTCCGCGGCGACAGCCGTCGCAGTGGTGGCCGTCGTGCAGCAGATCCGCGTAAGGGCGCGTTGAGAATCCATTGAGCAGGGGCGATGCGTGTGACAGCATCTGCCCATGGACCCGCAGGACGACCCCGAGGCCCGGATCCGCGACCTCGAACGCCCGCTCGCCGACCGGGCGCAGACGTCCGAGTTGGGCACCCAGCCGTACCCGTATCCGCCGCAGTCCTATCCCGCTGCGCCGCAACCACCTTCGAAGGGTCCGTCGCAAGCCGGCGTGATCGTGCTGGTGTCCGTCGTGTTGCTGCTCCTGTTGTTCGGTGCGGGCGTGGCGATCTACTTCGCGAAGCTGGCCCCGGACGACGGGGTCACCGCCGGGCGGCCGACGATCGCCGGCGGGGGTGGCGCGCTCGACCCGACCGAGGAACCGCCCATCGCGATCCTGCCGGGCGGTGACGACGGAGCCGTCGAGCAGGCACCGCCCGGCGGCCAGTTGAGCGTGTCGGGTGTCGAGGGTGACAAACGGGTGGTGTGCGACGACAGCGCGATCAGCGTGAGCGGGGTGTCGAACACGGTGACGATCACCGGCCACTGCGTGAGCGTGACGGTGTCGGGGGTGAGCAACGAGGTGGTCGTCGAGAACGCCGACCGCATCAGCGCCTCGGGTTTCGAGAACCGGGTGACGTTCCGGTCCGGCGACCCGCAGATCGACAACTTCGGCGACAACGTCGTCGAGCGGGGTTGAGCGCAGTAACACCCGTCACCTGAATCACGATCACACCCTCAGCACCACACGACGAGTCGGGAGGGCGTATGCGGAGAACCTGGAAGACGGCCGTTGCGGCCGTTGCGCTCGCGGCGGCCGCCCTCATCGGTGACGTCTCCCCCGCCACGGCGCACGCACAACCCGCCGTCGCGGTGAAGGACTTCTCGAAACCGGCGATCGTCATCCTGGGCTACGGCCTCGAACCCGACGGCACGATGCGCGCGATCCTGCGCCGCCGCGTCATCACGGGTCTGACGGTGGCGCAGTTCTTCCCGCAGTCGCCGATCATCGTGACCGGCGGCAACCCGCGCAACGGCGTGACCGAGGCGGCGGCGATGCGCCGGATGCTGACGATGCTCGGCTTCCCGCCGCACCGGATCATCGTGGAGGACAGGGCGAACAGCACCGTGCAGAACGCGCGGTTCTCGGTGCCGCTGGCCAAGGAGGCCGGCACGTCCGGGATCATCCTGGTGACCTCGTCGACCCATCAGGACCGCGCCGACGGCAATTTCGCCGACGCCGGCGCCGACGTGCTCGCCACCGTCAGCTACCCCGACGGCAGCCCGCAGGTGAACGCCGCGCAGTTCGCGCGGGACGTGATCAGCCCGCTGATCGCCGTCCGTTAGCCACAAGTTTGGGCGCTCGCGGGTCCGGGTAGTGTCCGGTGACGTCCGTCACCGCGCAACTCCAGGGGTCCGATGAAGGTTCTGATCACAGGCGGCACCGGGTTCGTCGGCGCGTGGACCGCCAAGGCCGTACAGGACGCCGGACATCAGGTGCGTTTCCTGGTGCGCAAACCGGAACGGCTGACCACCAGTGCCGCGAAGATCGGCGCCGACATCAGCGACCACGTCGTCGGTGACATCGCCGACCCCGAGTCGACCGCCGAGGCGATCGACGGCTGCGACGCGGTGATCCACTGTGCAGCAATGGTTTCCACCGACCCCGCGATGGCCGACGAGATGCTGCGGACCAACCTCGAGGGCGCGCGGTACGTGCTCGGCGGCGCGGCCAAGGCGAAGATCGACCCGATCATCCACGTCTCGAGCTTCACGGCGCTGTTCCGTCCCGGGCTCGACGTGCTGCACGCCGACCTACCCGTCACCGGAGGGTCGGACGGCTACGGCAAGTCCAAGGCCGTCGTCGAGGCGTACGCCCGCGGGCTGCAGGACGCCGGGGCCCCGGTGAACATCACCTATCCGGGCATGGTGCTCGGACCTCCGGCCGGCGATCAGTTCGGCGAGGCCGCCGAAGGGGTCGAGGCCGCGATCAAGATGCGCGCCGTACCCGGGCGGGGCGCGGGCTGGATCGTGATCGACGTCCGCGATCTGGCGGCGCTGCACGTCGCGCTGCTGGAGGCGGGTCAGGGGCCGCGCCGGTACATGCTGGGCGGCCGACGGGTGCCGGTCGGCGAGCTGGCGACGTTGATGGGCGATGCCGCCGCCCGCGATCTGGCGCCGATCCCCATCCCGGACGTCGCGCTGCGCACCGTGGGCCGGCTGTTCGACGTGATCGGCGATCAGCTGCCGTTCGAGACCCCGATCAACTCCGCGGCGATGCAGTACTACACGCAGATGCCGACCTCCGATGACAAGCCGGCCGAACGCGATCTGGGCATCGTGCAGCGCGATGTGGCCGAGACGATCGCCGACACCGTGGCGGGATTGCGCGAAGTCGGCCGGCTGTAATCACAGGCCAGAGGAACAGCAGATCCGAGGGCACTCCGCTTTTCGGACGCTGTGCCGGTTGTCGACCGCAGGGTTGTGATTCCGGGTGCGACGGCGTGATCCGCAGCCATGGTGGCGGAATCGAGCACAAGGGCGGATTTCTGCACCGCGGGAATGCGGCGCCGGTCACACCGGTTTAGCCCAGTCATGGAACTCGGCTACCACGTACCCATCTTCGAGATCGACGGCGGGACGCCCGCCATCGCCGGTGAACTCGCCCGCGTCGGCGAGGCGGCGGAGGCGTCCGGCGCGACCTGGCTGTCGTTCATGGACCACTTCTTCCAGATCGAACCGACCGGCCTGCCGGCCGAAGCGAACATGCTCGAGGGCTACACGAGCCTGGGGTTCATGGCCGCACACACCTCGACCATCGAACTCGGACTGCTGGTGACGGGCGTGACGTACCGGCATCCGGGGCTGCTGGCCAAGACGGTGACGACGGTCGACGTGCTCTCGGGCGGACGGGCGTGGCTGGGGATCGGCGCCGCGTGGTTCGAGCGCGAACACGTCGGCCTCGGGGTGCCGTATCCGCCGCTCGCGGAACGGTTCGAGCGGCTCGAGGAGACGTTGCAGATCTGCGGGCAGATGTGGGATCCCGCGAACAACGGGCCGTTCGAGGGCAAGCACTACCGATTGGCGGAGACGCTGTGCAATCCGCAGCCCATCAACCGGCCGAAGGTGATGATCGGCGGCAGCGGTGAGCGCAAGACCCTGCGCCTGGTGGCGCAGTACGGCGATGCCTGCAACCTGTTCGGCACGCCGGAGGAGGTCGCGCACAAACTCGGCGTGCTGCGTCGGCACTGCGACGACGTCGGCCGCAACGTGGACGACATCCGCGTCACGATCCTGGCGCACGACGGACCGACACCCGACACCACGGACGAATTCGTCCGCGCCATGGCCGAATACGCGAACGTCGGTGTGCAGACGGCGATCGTCATGCCGCCGGGCGGAGCACCCGCGGCGTGGATCGACGGGATCGCGCCGGTGGTGCCGAAACTCGCCGAACTGAACTAAGCCGCGAACGAGCGGACGTAATCGACCGCGGCATGCAGGTTGACGCGCAACGGTTCCGGGTCAGCGGTGACGAAGGTGAGCATCGCCCCGCCCTGATGCGCCACCACGAGTGACACCGCGAGATGGCGTGGATCGGCGTCGGCGCGCAACGCGCCCCGCCGTTTCATCGACGTCAGTCCCGACCGGAACAACGCGATCCACTCGTCGTATCCGGCCGCGACCTCGTCGCGGACCGGCTCATCACCTTCGATGAGTTCACCGGCCAGCGACCCGTAGACGCATCCCCCGCGTTGGTAGACCTGCGTCGTGTCGGCGACACATGCGTCCGCCCACGCCTGGAAGGCGTCGATGGTGTCGAACGCACCGAAGCGCGGATGTGAGTGCAGCTCCGCCACATGGCGTTTGCGCTCGGCGAGCACCTCCCGGGTGAGGTCCGCCTTGCCCCGGAAGTAGTGCGACAGCTGCGATCCGCTGACGTCGGCACCCTCGCGCACGTCCTCCATCGTGGTGTTCTCGATGCCGCGTTCGAACATCAGCCGGGCGGTGGTGTCGACGATGCGGGCGCGCGTCGCGCGGCCCTTGCCGCTGAACGTCGGGTCGCTCATGCGGTTCTCCGGCGACTCCGCGGTCGGCGGGGCGGGCGCGGCGTGCGTTCGGCCGGGTCGGCGGCGAACATGCGCAGCCGGTTGACCGCGAACCGCAGTGCGTCGGCCTCCGGCCAGTCTTGCCGGTAGACGAACGCCATGGTGCCGCCGGCCTGGTGCGCCGCGACGAACACCTGCGCGAGTTCGCGTGGGTCGGCGTCCTCGATGAGCACACCGTTGCGCTTCATCCGCCCGAACGCGTCCTCCAGCAGAACGATCCACCGCCGGTAACCGTCGGCCAGGGCGGCCCGGGTCGCGTCGTCGGACTTGGCCAGCTGACCGGCGAGCCCATGGTAGGTGGGGATGCCGGTGAACCCGGTGCGACGCAGGGTTCGTATGTTCTGGTCGAGCCAGCGTTCGGCGTCGTCGAACGTCTCGAATTCGAAGTCGACGGCCTGCATCTGACGCTCGATCAGTGCCTGCAGTAGGGCCCGCTTGTCGGCGAAGTAGTGCCCCAGCTGCGAACCGCTCACCGCCGCGGCTCTGCGGATGCCGACCATGTTGAGTGCCGAAAGGCCCTCGGCGGCAATCAACTCGGCCGCGGCGGTCAAGATCCGCTCGCGCGTGGCCTGACCCTTGGGGGTGAGCCGCGGTTGGTCCTGCGGCGCGGATGCGACCATCAGACCAGATTACGCGGACTCACTCCCGATATGGGATGCGCAGCCCACTCAACTCGCGGCGGGCGCCAACCGGCGGTCCAGGAAGTCGCGGATCAGCGCGGTGGTCTCGTCGAACGCCGATTCCAGCAGGAAGTGTCCGCCGCCGAGCAGGTGGATCTCGGCGTCGGGCAGATCGTCGGCGAAGGCGCGGGCGCCGTCCGGTCCGAAGATCTCGTCGCCACGACCCCACACCGCCAGCAGCGGCACCCGAGAGGCGCGGAAGTACTCGTGGAGACGGGGATAGAGCGGCGAGTTGGTGGCGTAGTCGAGGAACAGTTTCAACTGCACCGCGTCGTTGCCCGGGCGCGAGACGAGCGCGTGGTCGTGGTGCCAGGTCTCGGGGTCGACAAGGGATTCGTCGCCGACGCCATGGACGTACTGCCAGCGGATCGCGTCGAGCGAAAGGGCCTCGCGCATAGCCTCTTCCGTCTCCGGCGTCTGCTCGTGGTGGTAGGCCCACACCGGCTTCCAGAAGCTGTCGACGAAGCCGGCGTCGTACCCGTTGCCACTCTGGGTGATGACCGCGGTGACCGCCTCCGGATCGGCGAGGGCGAGACGCCACCCGATGGGAGCGCCGTAGTCCTGCACGTAGATCGCGTACTGCGTCACGCCGAGGTGCTCGAGCAGGCCCGCGGTCAGCGCGGTGAGCCCGTCGAAGGTGTAGTGGAACTCGTCGATGCCGGGCGCATCGGACAGCCCGAAGCCCAGATGGTCGGGGGCGATGACGTGGTAGCGGTCGGCCAGCGCAGGGACGAGGCGCCGGAACATGTACGAGCTCGTCGGGTAGCCATGCAGGAGCACGAGCGCCGGCGCCGTGGGGTCCCCCGCCTCCCGATAGAACAGCCGGTGGCCGTCGATGGTGGCGAAGCGGTGGTGGACAGCGGTCATGAGCGGAGCCTCCTCAGTTTTGGGTTGTGTGACCCAGTATGCACAACGTGCACGAACTCCGCCAGCACAGTCGCGTGACCTGCATAGATGCTGGACCACTCTGGGCTGAACAACCCATTCGAAGCTTCGCGAGGCGCCCAGACGCAGCCGGGCTAGAGTGCCGCCATGGCCGGGATCGTCCTCACCGACGAATTCCGTCACGCACTGGACCTGCTGGCGGGCGGCCGCCACGTCTTCCTGACCGGCAAGGCGGGCACCGGTAAGTCGACGCTGATCCGGCACTTCATGGCCGACACCGACCGCAACGTCGTGGTGGTCGCCCCCACCGGGATCGCCGCGCTCAACGTCGACGGCTACACCATCCACCGCCTGTTCGGCTTCCGCACCACGACGACGCTCGACGACATCCGCTCCGGGGAGTACCGGCCAGGGCGATTCACCAAGACGCTGGCCTCGCTGCAGACGCTCATCATCGACGAGGCCTCGATGGTGCGCGCCGACGTCTTCGACATGGTGGCCGCGGCGCTCGAGCGGTTCGGCCCCGCACCCGGCGTCGCGTTCGGCGGCGTGCAGATCGTCCTCGTGGGCGACCTGTACCAGCTGCCACCGGTGGTGAGCGAACACGAAGCGGGATTCTTCGCCACGGCGTACGAGACGCCGTACTTCTTCTCCGCCCGCAGTTTCGACCGCGCCGACTTCCCCACCGTGTCGCTGACGACGGTGTTCCGCCAGCTCGGCGACGACCGGATGACCGCCATCCTCAACGAGATCCGCGAAGGTGTGCTGCTCGGCCACGCCCAGCAGCAGCTCAACGCCCGCGCCGACGGGGATTTCGTGCCGCCCGATGACGAGTTCTGGCTGACGCTGGCACCGACCAACCGGCTCGTCACCGCCCGCAACCGTCAGCACCTCGAACGGCTACCGGGCGACGAAATGATCCATCACGCAAACGCTTCCGGCGATCTGTCGCTGTTCGATCCGCCGGTCGAGGAGACGTTGCGGTTCAAGGTCGGCGCGCAGGTGATGATGCTCAACAACGACCAGGGCGACCGCTGGGTCAACGGCAGCATCGGCCGCGTCGCCGGTGTCGGCTACGACCGCTACGGCGCCGCAGTCGACGTGGAGTTCCCCGACGGTTCCGTCGCCGAGGTCAGCCCGTACACCTGGGAGGCCACCCGGCCGGTGGTCTCGGGTTCCTCGCTGAGCCGGGAGGTCATCGGCTCCTACACGCAGCTGCCGTTCAAGCTGGCGTGGGCGATCACGATCCACAAGAGTCAGGGCCAGACGCTCGACCGGGTGATCGTCGACCTCACCGGCGGCATGTTCTCCACCGGCCAGCTCTACGTCGCGCTCAGCCGCTGCACCTCGCTCGCCGGCCTGGTGCTGAAACGGCCTGTGCTACCGAAGGATTTGAAGACCGACCGGCGCATAGCCCGGTTCCTGCGCAGCGCGGTCGACGACGGCAGTGCACGCCGGTACTGCGCCATCGGGATGCTGACCGTCGGTGACGAGGGCCGGATGTCGCGGCCCCGCCCGGTGGAGCTGGCGGTGGCGTTCGACGACGGCACCGCGTTGTCGACGCTGATCAACCCGCAGCGCGACCTCGCCGATGCGCGTACGGCTTACGGGATCAGCGTGTCGGACGTGTTGTTGGCGCCGACGCTGCGGGAGGCGTGGGCGGTGATCGCCCCGATGCTGGCCGGCTGCACGCCGGTGGGTGTCGGGGTGGACGAGCAGCTCGGCCTGATCGACTTCGAGCTCAAACGCCTGGGTTACGTGACGGCGATGCCGCTGGGCGTCGAGTTGCGCGGCGCGCGGATCACCGGGCACACCGCGCTGGCACGCGCACGCTCCGCGCTGGACGCCCACACCGGGGCGCACACCGAAGGCGGGTCGTCGCCGTTCGAGGAGCCGGATTCCGTTGAGGCATCGGGACTCATCGTCACCCGCGACCAAGATGTGCCCACCCCGCGGGCCGATCACCTGCCCGGGTTGTCGGCGCTGTTGCGGGTCAGCCGCGATGTCGGCGCGGTGCTGCTGGGCACACCGGTGCCCCGCGACCTCGACGCGCCCGGAGATGCGGCGGCGCGTCGGTCGGTGGCCGACCAGCTGCGCGCGGCGGCGGCCCGGGTGCAGCTGCCCAAGGAGGTGGCGGCCCGGCTCGACGAGGCGTCGCGGCTCCTCGGTGTGGAGATCGACACCACCGGGCTGTGCGGTGACGGCGACGACATCGCGGCGACGCTCACCCCGGGCATGCGGATCTGCTTCACCGGCACCGCGCAGGACAGCTCGGGGCGGATCGTGGACCGCCCCGAGATGGAGCGGCTGGCCGCCTCCGCGGGGCTGGTGCCGGTCAAGACGGTGTCGAAGACCCGCTGCGACGTCCTGGTGACCGCCGAGGTGGGCACCCAGTCGGGCAAGGCGCGCAAGGCGCAGGAGTACGGCAAGCCGGTGTTCTGCGCCGACGACTTCTTCGCCTGGCTCGCCACCCGCTGATCCCCCGACACGGACGATGTCGCCGGCTTGGCCTAAGTTGGACCGTCGAGCACGGACGAGCACAGATCGAGGACTGCCAGGTGAACGACGACGGGGGGATGTCGGCCGCTGAGCTGCTCGAACTCAATCGCGACCTGCAGGGATCCCGCGCGATCCGGCTGCTGGCCACCCACAACCTGGGGCTCTACGCGACGCTGATGGAGCGCCACCTGGCCGACGGCGTCGTCGCCGAGACGGAGCTGGTGGTCCGCCTGGAGCGCGATCTGCACGAACTCGATCCCGACGGGCAGTCCGGGCTGGCGCTGATCAAGTCGTGGGCCAGCCAGGGCTGGCTGCACCGCATAGTCGACGAACGCAGCGACCAGAACATCTGCTACCTCACCCAGGACGCGCGGCGTGCGCTGGACTTCCTGCGCGGGATGCGGCGCCAGGACACCATCGCGACCGGCGGGTCCATCAACGGCATCGCGTCGCGGCTCAAACAGGTCGCCATCCGCGTCGGCAACGACCCGGCGCGCATCCGCAAGAGCATCGAGGCCGAGATCGCGGCGCTGCAGGCCGAGCTCGACGACCTCGATGCCGGCCAGCGCCCGGAGCCCGATGTCACCGACGCCTACGACGAGGCCCGCGCCATCGCCCTGCAGATGGAACGGCTGATCACCGACATCGGCCAGTACGGCTCGATGATCGAGCAAGCCACCGCCGCACTGGACGAGCCGATCGACAGCAACGCCGAATACCGCGACCGGCAGCGCCAGATGTACGCCGACTACCAGGCGGCCTGGGATTCCCAGGGCCGCGACAGCCACCGCGCGTTCCTGCGGATGATCAACGACCCCGACCAGCGCGCCGAGTTCGAGGCCGACGTCGCCGCGGTCGCCGAGGCGCTGCCCGCGCTGGACCCGGCACTGCGCAAGGTGATGGCCGGGTTCTTCGAGCTGGTCGGCCACCAGATCGACGAGGTCGAACGCATCCAGCAGCGCTGCGCGCAACGGGTGAAACGGTTCACCGCGTTCGGCACGCTCGAGCAGAGCCGTGGGGTGGCCCGTCAGCTCAACGAGGCCATCGGCGCCGCACGGGCCCTGCTGAAGACGTCGCTCACCGACTCGCGGCTGGGCATCGACGTTCCGCTGGCCCGCCACGCGATCAGCTCTGTCGGCGCGCTGAGCTTCAAGATCGGTGACCTGTCGGCCCCCAGGCCTGCCAGATCCGCCGAGGGTGAGGTGGATCTGACCAGCTTCGCCGCGCTCACCACCCAGGTCGACGCGCCCGCGATGTCGGAGATGCTCAACGCCGCGGTCACCAAGGGACCGGTGTCGCTCCCCGAGGCCGTGGCCATGTTGGACAACGCGTATCTCGGGCACGTCATCGTGCTGTGGTCGTGGGCGCTCAAGCAACCCGGTGTGGGGCCCGCGGCGTCGACCAGTGTGCGGTTCCGCTCGCTCGACGGACGCGACCGCGAAATCGCCGTCCCCGAACTGCTTTTCACCGAACCGATCACGTCTGGAGTGGCCTCGTGACTTCTCCGTCCGCCGAGCCGGACATCGACTTCTCCCAACTCCCCCAGGTCGACCAGAACGCCCGTCCGCCGCACCAGCGGAGACCGCGGTTCGACGGTGACGTCTCCGAGCTGCCCGACCGGGCGTGCTGGGCGCTGCAGAACCTGCTGACCCGCCGCTACATCAGCGCCGAGACCGACAGCGACCTGTTCGCCTGGGTGCTCGAATACCGCAAGCAGCTCAGTGTGCGATTGAGTGAACTCGACCTGCTGCTGCGTATCGTCGACGGGACCGACGTGGCGTTCGTCGAGCAGGCCAGGTACGAATCCGCAAGGGGCGCCAAGCTTCTGCGCCGCGAGCCGCTCGGCACCTACGACTCGATCCTGGCGCTGCACCTGGCGCAGATGATGCGTGCCGCCGGCGGGCAGAGCGTGCTGATCAGCCGGGAGGAGATGCACGGCCTGTTCTCGGGGGTACTCAACGACACCGACCGCGACGCGGTGACGTTCGCGGCGCGCATCGACGGCGCCATCGCGCGACTGGCCGGCCTGGACATCCTGCGCCGCAACCGCGACGACGAGGACAGCTACACCATCAGCCCGGTGATCAACGCCGTCATGACGGCCTCGGTGATCACCGAGTTGCAGCAGCAGTTCGAACAGCTGCTCAACGGGGGCGCACCGCAGGAAGCAGAGCTCGATGACTGAACAGTTCCACCTGTCCCGCCTGCAGGTCATCAACTGGGGCGTGTTCGACGGATACCACTCGATTCCGTTCAGCGTCGGGGGCGCGCTCATCGCGGGCGCGTCCGGAAGCGGGAAATCCTCACTGCTGGATGCGATCTCGCTGGGCTTCCTACCGTTCAACCGGCGCAACTTCAACGCCTCCGGCGACAACACCGCCGCCGGGTCGAGCGCTGGGCGGCGCACCGTCGACAAGTATGTGCGCGGCGCATGGGGACAGCGCAGCGACGGCGGCACCAGCCGGGTGATGTACCTGCGTGGTGAGGGCACCGCCTGGTCGGCGGTCGCGGTCACCTACGCCAGCGACTCCGGCCGCACCGTCACCGGCCTGGTGCTCAAGTGGCTGACCGGTGAATCGCGGTCGGACTCGTCGAGCCGGTTCGTGCTGGGCGACGGCGACCTCGACATCGAAGACGTGTGCAACCGGTGGGCGGCGGGGCGTTTCGACACGGGCGTGTTCAAATGTGACGGCTGGCGGTTCACCACGAAGGTGGAGTCGCAGTACCTGGCGCAGCTGTACGCGACCATCGGCATCCGCGCCTCCGACGCCGCCCAGCAGCTGCTCGGCAAGGCGAAGTCGCTGAAAAGCGTTGGCGGGTTGGAACAGTTCGTCCGCGAGTTCATGCTCGACGAACCTTCCAGCCTGGCCCGGCTACCCGAGGCGCTCAAGCAGATCGACCCGCTGGTGGAGGCCCGCGAACTGCTGGCGGTGGCGCAGCGCAAACGCAAGATCCTCGGCGACATCGAGAAGATCCAGGAGCGCTACGCCTCGGAGTCCTCGGATCTGGGCATCATCGACCTGGTGGACCTGCCGATGGTCCGGGCCTACACCGACCACGTCCGGCTCGCGCAGTGCCCGGCGCAGATCGCGCAGCTCGACACCACGATCGACCAGCTCGACAACGAGTACGAGGACGTCACCCGGTCGCTGAATCTGGCCAAGGCCGAAGCGGATTCGCTCAACGCGCAGATCAGCGGGTCGAGTGCGAGCATCGGGCCGCTGCAGTCGCAGGTGACCGCCGCCGAGACCGAGGCCGAACAGGTGTCGCGCCGCCGCAGCGCCTACGAGGACATGGTCACCGCCCAGGGCGTCGACGTCCCGGACACCGCCGACGAGTTCTGGAATCTGCGCGAGGAACTGCTCACGGAGGCGACCGAGCTGCTGGCGAAAGTCGAACGCAACCGGGAGGCGTCGTCGGACGCCGAGTACGCGCAGAAGGCGGCGCGCATCGCCCGCGACGAGGCCGCCAAGGAACTCAAGCGCGTCGAGCAGGTCGGTTCGGCGCTGCCGGAGTTCGCGCTGGTGATGCGCGACCAGATCTGCGCCGCGATCGGTGCCGACGCGTCGGAGCTGCCGTACGTCGCCGAGCTGATGGACCTGCGGCCGGATCAGACGCGCTGGCGGATCGCGGTGGAGAAGGTGCTGCGCGGTGCTGGGCTGCGGCTGCTGGTGCCCGATGCGCACTGGACGGCGGTGCTGCGGTTCGTCAACGAGACGAACATGCGGGGGCGCCTGGCGCTGCACCATGTCCGGACGAAGATGTACGGGGCCGAGCCCGTCGATCCGGAGTCGAACACGTTGGCGGGCAAGCTGTTCGCCGTCGACCGGCAGCATCCGTGCGCCGCGGAGGCGGTCGACATCGTCACGGGAGCCGGTGACCACGTCTGCGTCGACACCCCGGACGTGTTCGCGCGGTTCCGGCGTGCCGTCACCGACACCGGGCTCTACAAGGACTCCGACCGGTTGGCGATCAAGGACGACCGCAGGCCCCTGAAGCAGTCGGAGTACCTGTACCAGGGTGACGTGTCGGCGAAGATCAACGCGCTGACCGTCGACCTGGCCGCCGCCGAGGAGGCATACCAGAAAGCGCGGCGGGTGGCCGACGAGATCGCGGCGCAGCGTCAGCAGTGGCGGGACCGGGCGGTGGCGTGCAAGGCGATCTGCGAGCAGTTCCCGCAGTGGAGCCAGATCGACGTCGAGACCGCCGACGGCCACGCCGACCGGTTGCGCGAACAGTACGAACTGCTGCTCGCCGACCACCCCGACATCGAGGCGCTCAACGCGCGTGCCGACGAATGCTGGTCGCAGATCCAGGTTCTCATGACACGGCGCGGCGCGATCCAGACCCGTCGCGACGATCTGGACTCCCGGCGCACGCAGCTGTTGGAACTGTCCGAGCGGCTGCAGCCGGCGTTCGTCTCGGAGCCGCTGACCGAACTGCTGCACCGCTACGCCGGACAGATCCCCGTCTCCCTCGAGCTGTTGAACCCTGAGCCGCACCGCGATGCGCTGTTCGCCGCGATCAAGAAGGAACGCGAACAGCTGCGCGAGAGCCGGCGCCGCTCGTACGACGAACTGGCCCGCATCCTCAATACCTTCGACACCGCGTTCCCGGACGCAATTCCCAACGACAGCAGCAACTTCGACGAGCGGGTGCACGACTACGTCGCGCTGTGCCGGCACATCGACGAACGCGAGCTGCCCGAGGCGTACGACCGGATGATGCGGCTGGTCACCGAGCAGGCGCCGGACGCGATCCTCACGCTGCACCGGGTGGCCGAGCAGGAGGCACGGCGCATCGCCGAGCAGATCGAACGCGTCAACACCGGACTCGGTGCGGTGGAGTTCAACCGCGGCACCCGGTTGACGCTGCGGGCGACCCCGCGGTCGTTGACGGCGGTGTCGGAGCTGACGGAGATCGTGCGGTCGATCTCCCGCCGCATCGCCGAGGTCGGGTTGGGTGACAAGCAGGCGATCCTCGACCAGTACGCCGACATCCTGCGGCTGCGCAACCGGCTGGCGTCGACGGCGCCGGAGGACAAGGCGTGGACGCGGGATGCTTTGGACGTCCGTAATCGGTTCACGTTCGACTGCGCTGAATGGGACGTGGCCACCGGGGAGCTGATCCGCACGCACTCCAACGCCGGCGACAACTCCGGCGGTGAGCAGGAGAAGCTGATGGCGTTCTGCCTCGCCGGAGCGCTGAGCTTCAACCTGGCAAGTCCCGAGAGTACGGACAACAGGCCGGTTTTCGCGCAGCTGATGCTCGACGAGGCGTTTTCGAAGTCCGATCCGCAGTTCGCGCAGCAAGCGCTGTCGGCGTTCCAGAAGTTCGGGTTCCAGCTGGTGATCGTGGCGACGGTGCAGAACGCCACGACGATCCAGCCCTACATCGACAGCGTGGTGATGGTCAGCAAGACCGAGGCGACGGGCCGCAACGCCCGCCCGGTCGCGACGGTCGCGACGCGGACGATCTCGGAGTTCACCGAGCTGCGTAAGGAGATGCGGACGAGCGCGAAAGTGCCCGCCGGGGTGTAGCGCCCCGCGTAGGGTGCGGACTGTGCACGTCGACGTGATGACGACTCCGCAACCTCTGCAAGCGATCGGCGGAGTTGCGCGTCGCTGTCAGGAGGCGGGTTTCGACGGTCTGCTGTTCACCGAAACCGGCAGGACCGCCTACCTGAATGCCGCGGTGGCCGCCCAGGCGGCGCCTGGACTGGAGTTGTCGACCGGTGTGGCGGTGGCGTTCCCGCGCAGTCCGTTCGTGACGGCGGCGACGGCGTGGGAACTGCAGGAGGCGACGGACGGCAAGTTCCGCCTCGGGCTGGGCACGCAGGTCCGCACCCATGTGGTGCGGCGCTACGGCACGGAGTTCGAGCATCCCGGTCCGCGCCTGCGGGACTACGTGCTGGCGGTGAAGGCGTGTTTCCGGGCGTTCCGGACCGGCAAGCTCGACCATCGCGGCGACTTCTACAGCCTCGACTTCATCACGCCGCAGTGGAGTGCAGGCCCGATCGACGCGCCGGATCCCAAGGTCGACATCGCCGCGGTCAATCCGTGGATGCTCCGGATGGCCGGCGAGGTGGCCGACGGCATCCACGTGCACCCGCTCGGCGAGCCGGGGTACATCGCCCGGCATGTGCTGCCGAATCGTGCTGAGGGAGCGGCGAAGTCGGGCCGCTCACCGGAAGACATCGCCGTCATCGTGCCGGTGATGACCATCGTGGGCGACACCGACGAGGAGCGCCACCGCGAGCGCGAACTGGTGCGGGCGAGCATGAGCTTCTACGGGAGTACGCCGAACTACGCGTTCATCTGGGACGAGGCTGGCTTCGAGGGGACGACGGCCCGGATCCGGGAGAGGCAGAAGGCCGGCGACGTCGCGGGTATGGCCGCCCAGATCACCGACGAGCACATCGCCACGTTCGCGACGGAGTCGACCTGGGACGGCCTGGCCGATGCGCTGACGGACAAGTACGGCGATACCGCCACCCGCGTCGTGCTGTACAACGCGATCGCCGATCCGGAGCGGTTCGAACGCTACGGCGCCGTGGCCCAACGCCTCTCCCGTTGAGTCTGCGCCTACGGCGACAAAGTGGGAGAGGCGTAGACCCTCAGCGCATAGTCAACGGCTCACCGGCGAGTCGGCGTTGACCGCGGCCGTGACCGCTTGGCCGAAGGCGTGCGCTGAGGCGGGGTTCTGGCCGGTGATCAGGCGCCCGTCGACCACGACGCGGTTCTGGAAGGTCGGCGCTTCCTCGAAGACGGCGCCCGAGTCCCTGAGCGCGGTTTCGAGTTCGAACGGGACGAGCCTGTCGTACTGACGGGCCACTTCTTCCTCATTGGTGAAACTCGTGAGCTTGCGGCCTGCGATCAGGCTCTCGCCGGTGCTCAACTCGGTGTTGAGCAGACCGGCGGGGCCGTGGCAGACAGCACTGACGATGCCGCCGGATTCGTAGATGTCGGCGACAATCCCTTGCAGCTCAGCGTTGTCCACGAAATCCCACATCGGGCCGTGCCCGCCGGTGAGTTGAATCGCGTCGTAGCGCGAGGGGTCGGCGTCGGAGAGCTTGAGCGTGGCGCCGAGTTCGTCGCGGAAGCGCGGATCGGTCCACATGCGCTGGCTCACAGGGTCATCCAGGTCGAAGCCGTCGAACGGAGGAAGCCCGCCCTGGGGGCTGGCGATGTCGATCTCGAAACCCGCCTGCTGATAGACCTCGACGGGATGGGTCAGTTCGGGGAACCAGAAACCGGCTACCTGGCCGTCACCTTTGGTGTCGTGACTCGACACCACGACCAGGATGCGCTTGGCGTCCGCGGCGGCCGGTTCCTCGGCCCGCGCCGGGCCGCACGCCGTCAAGGCCGCAACCGCCGCCGCGATTGTCGCGCTCACAAACTTGCGGGCAGTTGTCACGATGGCCCTCCTTCACTCGGAAACGATGAATATAATATAGCCAGACGGAACAATCTCCGGCAATAGGATAGTTGTACTGATTAATGAGCCGACTCGTACACTGGCTCGGCGATGTACCGCGAGAAGGGAGTGACCATGCCGCGTCCCGACCCGTTTGATCACCTCGCGGCATTCCTCGAGGTCGCCCGGTCGAACAGTTTCCGCGCTGCGGCGGACGCCCTTGGGGTCACGCCGGGCGCGGTCAGCCAGGCCATCGCAAACCTCGAACGGCGGGTCGGTTTCACGCTGTTCCACCGCACGACGCGGCGGGTCTCGTTGACCGAGGAGGGGCAGTTCCTCCTGGAGCAGATCAGTCCCGCCGTCGATTCCATCGAGGGTGCGCTCGAGGAGCTTTCACAATGGAGCCACCGGCCGTCGGGGACGCTGCGTCTGATCGTGGAACCGGTCGCGATCACCCACGTCCTCGAGCCCGTTCTGCCGATCCTGCGCCGGGACTGGCCGGGCCTCGGACTCGACGTCACCGTCGCCGATGTGCATTCCGACTTCGCCGCGGCCGGCTACGACGCCGGCATTCGGATCGGCTCCTACATCGCCCCGGACATGGTCGCCGTGCAGGTCTCGCAGCCGTTCCACTGGGTGGTGCTGGGATCTCCGGAGTATTTCGCCGATCACGGCAAGCCCTCTGCGCCAGAGGATCTGACCGGCCACCCCTGCATCGGGCTCAAACGGGAAGAACAGGGCGACATCTATCGCTGGGAATTCCTCAGAGACGGCCAGAGCCTGCGGATCACACCGTCGGCCGACGTGACGGTCAACAACGGCGCGCTCATGCGGCGACTCGCCGTGCGGGGCGTGGGCCTGATCTACTCCTCGATGCTGCACGCCTCCGACGAGATCGATCGGGGTCTCCTCGAGCCGGTCCTGGAGTCGTTCACCCCAGGCGGCGAATGCCTTTACCTGTACTTCCCCGAGGCCAGCCGCAACCAGCCCAAGCTTCGCGCGCTCGCCGAGAGCTGCAGCCGCCTGGTGCCTGACGTCGGCGGGACGGCGTTGTCACACCAATGATCTAGCGTCGAATCGTGGCGAACGTGAGGACGCGCGTCGCGCGAGTAGCCGAGACGGTGCTGACCGAACGAGGAGCGGTCCGCCCCGTCGACATCCTCGTGGGCCTGGGTTGGCTCGCTTCGCCCACCGTCGAGCGCATGCAGGTCGACGACGCGAAGATCGTCGCGGTGCGAAAGCGCTGCGGCACTGGGCAATCGAGCGGGTTCTCGAGAAGCGTGAGGGCGACGTGATGTTCACCTCCGGCGGCGATCCGAACCTCGAACGCGCATACCGCACCCATTGGGCGCCGGCGGGCCACGTCGAACCGGCGTCCGAGAAGCCGCGGCCCCGCCCGAAGAAACTCACGGTGCTCGCGGCCGACCACGCGTGGGAATGCACACTGTGCGGCGAAGACGGTGACTTCTTCCTCAAGGGCGAATCCGGCGGGGTGTGTCTCGACTGCGCCGATCTCGGCCACCTCGAGTTTCTGCCGTCCGGCGATGCCGCACTGACCGGGCGCGCCAGGAAGGCCAGCCGGCTGTCCGCGGTCGTGGTGCGCTGGAATCTGCGTCGCAATCGCTATGAGCGGCAGGGCATCCTGGCGGAGCCGGCGGCGATCGAACAGGCAGCGCGAGAGTGCCTGTCCGACGCGGACGTTCGCGCTCGCCGCAGAGTCCGGGACTCGACCCGTCGTGCCGTCGAGGATCAGCGCTTCCAGGGTGAGTTCGCCGCGGCGATCCGTGAGCAGTTTCCCGGGTGTCCGCCCGAGCGCGCCGAGGCGATCGCGCTGCACGCCGCCGCCCGCGGCAGTGGCCGGGTCGGCAGGAGTGCCCCGGCACGGAAGCTGGATCCCGACGCGGTCCGCCTCGCGGTGGCGGCGTCCGTCCGCCATGTCGACACCGACTATGACGACCTGCTGCTGGCTGGCGTCGAGCGCGACACGGCCCGGGCGGAGGTGTTCGACCGGGTCGAAAGCGTGCTCAGCGCATGGCGTGACGGGGCGGCGGCGCTCGACACGTAGCGCAATGACTCTGCGCCCACGGCGGAGAAGTGCGAGAAGCCCTCGCCCTCAGCGCAGAGTCAACGGTCGAGCAGCGCAGCCAACTCGGTGTCGAAGCGGTCGGCCAGGTCCCAGAGGTCGTCGACCAGCTGCGGGCACGAGATGACACCGACGTTCATCTTGCCGCCCTGCGACATGACCGTGATGTTGAGCCCCGAGCCATGGAAGATCGGGCCGAGCGGATACAGCGCCGTGACCTCGGCCCCGCACGTGTACAACGTCGACGGCGGCCCCGCGACGTTAGAGATGATCACATTGTGAATCGCCGTGTGGGTCAACGGCGTACGCGACATCAGGTTCAGCAGCCACCCGAACGCGCCGCGGGAGATCACCTCGGCCAGGTCCACCAACAACGTCGGCCCCAGCGCCGAACTGTGTTCCTTCGCATGCGAATCCGATTCGGCGATGGCCTCGAGCCGCTTCACCGGGTCGTCGATGTCGGTGTGCAGGTTGCAGAACATGCCTGAGAGCTGGTTGCGGCCCGGGCGGTTGGACTGGTCGCGGACGGAGGCCGGCACCACGGCGATCAGCGGACTGTCCGGCAGCTGCTCGCGATCGCGCAGGAATCCGCGCAGCGCTCCCGCGCACAGCGCCATCACCACGTCGTTGACCTTGACGTCGTACTGGTTCTTCACCTGTTTGACGTCGTCCAGGTCGAGCTGCGCGAGCGCGATGGTGCGCTCCGACGTCAGCTCGGCGTTGAAGGGTGTCTGCGGAGCGGTGAACGGTGCGGCCATGGCGGTCCCGGTGACCGCACGGCCCACCGTCTTGACGATCGTGGTCGTCGCTTCGGGAATCACCTTGGTCAGCTGCCACGGCCGACCGAGGAAGCGCAGCAGCCCGTCCGCCGCGATCCGCCACGACGGTGCGTCGCCGGGGCCCTCGACAGGATCGGGCGGCGCCGCGTCGGGCTCGGGGTCACACAATTGGTTGAGCAGGTGGGCCGCCGACACACCGTCGACCGCGGCGTGGTGCAGCTTGAGCATCAATGCGAGCGGCCCGCTGTCGCCGGGGTGGGTGCCGTCGAGACCCTCGATCACCCACATCTCCCACAGCGGTTTGCTGCGGTCCAGCGGTATCGACGCGATGTGACCGCAGACGTCGGTCAGCTCACGCCGTCCCCCCGGCGAGGGCAGGCTGATCCGTTTCAAATGGCGCGACAGGTCGAATGCCTTGTCCTCCACCCAGACCGGATGGTCGAGGTTGAGCTGGCTGTCGGCGAGTTTGGCGCGCAGTTCCGGCAATGCGCGCATCCGCGCCTCGAGATCGTCGCGGAACCGCTCGAAGGTGTAACCGCCGGGCACCGTCGAGGTATCCACCTCGACGATCGAGCACACGTGGAGCGGAACCACCGACGACTCGCTGTACAGGAGGCCCGCGTCAAGCCCGCTCAACCGCTCCATCCGCCTGCAGTACCCGCGCTGACGGATACGCCAAACCGCAGGCTCAGCGGCGGTAGGCCGGCAGGCTCTGCGCCAGCTCGTCGAACACCGCCTGGTTGAGGCCGAACGCCACCTTCACCTCGTCGACCGCGCGCCCGACCTCCTCGGCGTCCAGACCCATCCCGTCGAGACGGGCGCGGTAGGCGTCCTTGTACGGCTTGACGCGCATCGGGAAGTCGTAGAACGCCAGGCCCGCTCCCCCCAGACCGAACTCCCGGTCGAGGATCCTGCCCATCGCCTGACCGCCCGACAGGTCACCGAGGTAGCGGGTGTAGTGGTGGGCCACCAGCGCCGGGCCCCACGTGATGCCGGCGAGACGGTCGCGGTACGCCTGCGCGGCGGACGACTCGACCACATGCCCACCGCCGGGAGCCCAGTGGTCGAGGTCGGCGTCGATGGCCGCAAGCCGTTCGAGCGCCGGGTCGTACACGGCGGCGACCGCCGGATCGTGGCGGCGGGCCCGCACCGCCTCTTCGAGCGCGGCGTAGACGACGCGCAACCGCAGCAGATAGTCGGCGTAACCGGACGCGCCGACCCGGCCGGCGAGCAGCTCGGTGAGGAACGGGGACTGCTCGGCCGCGTCGTGCTCGGCGGCCGAGCCCTCTTTCAACGCGTCGGACAGTGACATGGCGGCTCCAGTGGTCGGTCAGGCGTGGACGGCGGGCCAGAACAGGTCGAAGAGTCGTTCCTCCCAGCCGTCGGCGACGTCGCCGGTGCGGGCGCGTTCGGCGATGTGGGCGCCGACCACCGCGTCGATCAACGTCGCCGGGTCGACATCGGGACGGATGGAGCCGTCGGCCTTGCCGGCGTCGATCGCGGACTCGAGTTCGGCCCGCTGGTCGACGAGGATCCGGCGGAAGACCGCGGCGAACTCCGGATCGGCGTCGGTGAGCAGCGCCGCGAAGCCGCCGTAGCCGATACCGTCCTGCACGGCCTCGACCGCGTGGGCGATGACCCAGCGCAGCCGGTCCTGAGCGGTCGCCTGCGCGGCAAGTGGCTCCGGCGCGGTGAGTTGCGCCAGCGCGCCGGACAGCATGTCGCGGCGATCCCGGTGGCGTCGGTAGATGGTGGTCTTCGCGATGCCCGAGCGGGCGGCCACCGCCTCGACCGTCACCGAGCGGGGGCCGCCGGTTCGCAGCAGTTCCAGGGTGGCGTCCGCGATGCCGATGTCGACGTTGCGCCGCTGCACCATACATCTCCCCTTTCGCCGCGGAATACCTGCGGACGAGAAAACGCTACACTAGGCGTAGCGCTACGATACGCGTAGCGTAGTGAACTGAGAGGAGACGACCATGCTGAAGGCGATCGGACGGATATCGGTCACGTCGGTGGCGTACATGTGCTTCCTGTTGGGGTTCGTCGCGCTGGGGACGTTCGTGTACGCGTTGGCTGCGGGGAGCCCGGTGGCGGGGATCATCGGCGGCACGCTGGTCGCCCTGCTGGTCGCGACCGTCGTGCTGTTCCGCGCCGGCGCCCGCAAGTTGGTGGAATCGAACGAGAGTGGCATCGAGATCCCCGGTGTAAACATCTTCGCGAAGCCGTTGCGCCGTGAGCAGATTGACCACTACCTGCTGAGCTACCGTGGTGTGCAGAATGACCCCGAGGAGACGGCGGCGGTCGAGAGCGAGCCGTCGGCAGTGCTGGAACGACGCGCCGCCTGACGGAACCTGCCGGCGGGCACATGGCCGGCCGGCCGCGCACGCGGCGCGGCCGGAAGGGCTCCCGGCGGCGGTTGGGTAACGCTTGGGCCGACCCCGTGGACATCGGGCGCAGGTGCGGGACAGTTGACGCATGAGCGAGTCGAAGAAACCGCAGCCTGGCGACGTCCGCGGCGCGGCGCAGGCCGCGCTGCAGGCGGCACAGGACGCAGCGAGCGGGGCGCTGCGGGTGCCTGCCGCGTCGGCTCAAGTCGTCGCGCAACTGCCCGGTCTGCTCGAGAACCTGGCGGCGGCGACGGAGCGGCTCAACACCACCCTGGACCGGGTCGAGCGGTACATGGCGCTCGCGGACCCGACGCTGCAGGCGATGGACCGGCTCCTGCCGCAGTTGGAAGCGCTTGCCGCCCAACGCGATGCCGCGTTCCGTGCGGTCAGCGACCTGCCCGGGGTGGGGACGTTCGGGCGCATCACGGGGCTCACACCGAGAGACGATCCGCCGCCGCCGGACGGCAAGTCGGCGAAGAAGCCGCGCCGGAAGAACTGATCGGTCAGTCGCGCCGCCACGTCAGCAAGCGCCGGATTCGGCGGCGGCGCAGCGCCCGGGCGGCCGCATCCGGATCGAGCGTCTGCAGTTTGGTCAGGGCGTCGTCGTTGCCGTTGACGGCCGCGTGCACATACCAACGACGGGCCTCGTCCGGCTGGGGAGGCTGCACGCGGTCCTGGAAGAGCTCGGCGAGCTCGTACATGGCGTCGGCGCTTCCGGCGTCGGCGGCGCACTGGTACCAGTGGCAGGCGCGTTCGAGATCGGGCGGTTTGGTGGTGTCCGCGTAGAACGAGCCGAGGCCCTCCATACCGTCGGTGTTGCCCGCCTTGGCGGCGCGCTGGTACCAGTGCCGGGCCGAGCGCAGGTCCGGCGGCTTCATCCGTTCCTCGTACAGGTAGCCGAGGTTGTACATGGCCTGGGTGTCGCCGGCATCGGCGGCGCGTTTGTACCAGCGCTCGGCGCGCTCGACGTCGCAGGGATGGGTGAGCGTCGCGTACAGGTAGCCCAGCCCGTAGACGGCGTCGGTGTTGCCCGCGCTCACCGCACGCCGATACCAGCGGGACGCCAGGTCGAGATCCGGGGGCAGGGCGTTCGCGTAGTGGTAGCCGAGGGCGTACATGGCAGTCGGGTGGCCGCCGTCGGCGGCGGTCTCGAACCAGCGGAGCGCCAGTTCGACGTCGGCGGGGTCGGCCGACTGTTTGTAGAGGTAGCCGAGGGAGTACATGGCGTCGGTGTCGCCGTGCATCGCCGCATCCTCGTACATGCGGCGGACCAGTCGGAGCCTCAATCGCCCCATGACGACGATCGAAGCAGCAACCGCTCGCCGGTGGTCGGGTTCCGGGCAGCGCGCACGCGGCCGCTTGCTCCTGCAATGAACGTCGGCCGTCCGAGGGCCAACCGGCGATGACGGCATGATGGAGGATGACAACTGCCGAGACGTCGATGGAGGGAGTGCGCGCGCGTGAGCGAGCGAAACCAGCCCAGCGGTCGACCGCCCGCGGGCGATCCTCCGTACGTGGATCCGGCGACGCAGCGCGCCTTCGGTCGGCCGGACGGCATCCAGGGGGCGTTCGCGAGCCCCGATCGGCGCCGTGACCAGGGCGAGGACGCCCCGACGAACCAGTCCCCCGCCCCGGTGCTCGACCACGTCTTCGGTCACGCCGACGACTCCGACGACGAAGTCGCCGCCACGGATCCTCGAATCCCGGCCGACGCCGAGACGCCGCCACCCGCGCCCGCGCCGGCGGCACCCGTCGCCGCGGAGCCGGGGCCCAAGCTCGGCTTGGTCGACCTGCTGTTCAGCGGGAAGGTGTCACGTCCCGCGCTCGCCGTGATCGCCGTCCTGGCGCTGCTGGTGGGGCTGGCCGGTGGGTGGATGGGCAGTAAGACGGCGTCGATCATCGAGGCGTTCGCGACGCCGAAGGTGAACCTGTCGACGACCGACCCCGACGACGAGGCGGAGAGCCGGTACACGCGGGTCGCGAATGCGGTCGCCGACGCCGTGGTGACGATCGAGGCGGTCAGCGACCAGTCCGGTGCGCAGGGTTCCGGAGTGGTCGTCGACGGCCGCGGTTACATCGTCACCAACAACCACGTGGTCGAGGAAGCCGCCAGCGATGCGAAGAAGTGGAAGCTGTCGGTGATCTTCAACGACGGCAAGACCGTGCCGGCGGTGGTGGTGGGCCGCGACCCGGTGACGGATCTGGCGGTGCTGAAGGTCGACAACGTCGACCACCTGACGGTGGCGCGCCTCGGCGACTCGAGCCGGCTGCGGGTGGGCCAGGAGGTGATCGCCGTGGGTGCGCCGCTGGGTCTTCGCAGCACCGATACCCAGGGCATCATCAGTGCGCTCAACCGGGCGGTGCGGTTGTCGGCGGAGCGTTCGGGCGACGACATCGTCATCTCCGCGGTGCAGACCGACGCCGCGATCAATCACGGCAACTCCGGCGGCCCGTTGATCAACATGAACGCCGAGGTCATCGGGATCAACGCCGCGGGTAAGTCGTTGTCGGACAGTGCGAGTGGCCTCGGTTTCGCGATCCCGGTCAACGAAATGAAGCACGTCGCCGAGACATTGATGCGCGACGGTGTGATCGCCCATCCCACACTGGGTTTGACAGCGCAGTCGGTCAGCGACACCGGCGCGGCCGGGGCGAAGGTGACCGAGGTCAAGCAGGGCGAGCCGGCGGAAAAAGCGGGGATCAAGGACGGCGACGTCGTCGTCAAGATCGGTGACCGTCAGGTCGGTGACCTCGACGCGTTCGTCGTCGCCGTGCGCCAGCTCGAGATCGGCAAGGGCACACCGGTGGAGATCTTGCGGGAGGGTAAGCCGATGACGCTGACGGTGGAGCCGATCGCCGGCAAGCCCACGACGTAACGGTTGGTCGCCGAAACTGCTGAGAGAGCACGGTTTCGGGCGAAATGTCGATCTCTCCGCAGTCTCGGCGTCTAAAGTGAGGCGGCGTAGCGCCTGCCCAGCAGATTGCGCGCGTTCGAATCGCGCTCACTCCTCCTGAGAGGGCGGTCCGCTGACCAGGCGATCGCATCACCGCTGACCTCGAGGCCAGGCGCTAACGCCGAGAGCAGGTCCGCCAGTTTGGCGATGCGGCCCTGCGGACTGTGCCCGAAGCTCTCGAATACGCGGTTTCGGATCCACGACCGCGCATTCTGGGCACCGCTGACGGGATCGAGCTCGGGAAGGCGCAGCGCGCCGTCACAGTGAATGACTTTTCCTCTGCGCGGTCCTCGCAGCACTTGACCTTTCAGCCCGGCAGAGCCTGGAGGATGCCCATGGTGTCGGCGGTCCGCCAAGCAGCCAGCTTCTTTGGGGGGATGTCGAAGTAGGATCCTACTTCAGGAATCTTGCCGAGGGTCAGGCGAGTGACCACGCGCGCGGGCAACTTGTCGATCAGCGCAGGCCCGTGCCACGCCTTGCTCAGATGCCACCACAGCGGCCACATCCCAGCTGACCATCTTCGCCGACGAGGGAAACTAGACACAGGCGATTCCGGCCGCGGGCGAGACGCAGCGCGGCTGCCAGTCCCTGAATACGGCGGCAGATCGGCGCCGGCGTATCCGACCACTTCGACGGTCCCGTCATCAGCCCCGAACACCCACATACTCGTTCAATGACCCGCTGCCCAAATGCGGTGTCATCTGCTTCGATCGGAGGTTTGGCTTCAGCGCGGGACTCCGCGGTCAGTTCCCGGTTGCATGAAGAGGCGGTCGTCGTGCTCGCGTCGCCGGCACGAGTCTGCGAAATCAATTGCTTGATTCACATTGTCGCGCATCGCGCGATATTCGTCGTCGCTGAGTTTGTAGTACTCCAGATAGTCGATTAGCTGGTTACTAACGGGTATGGCCAGATAGTGGCCACCCGAGTCGGTTTCAATCCCTAGTGAGTATCGGTGTTCCCGCGATACGAAAGCCTTCTCGAACTTCATCTGCTCACCTTCCATCGAGGTCCGTGATCGTGAGATCACCCGGCGGGACGTCAGCGCCGTCGATCACCGCTTCAGGCATTCCCGTCGGCAGAAACCCGCCTGGTATCCACTGCTCGTTGGCACCGGCTTCATTGCCTGAGGGTATGCGGAGATCAAAACTACTTGGGTCGGGCACATCGACCCGCACTACTCCGTCCGTGTCGAAGTAACCGTCGGGCAACCCGAGCACCTGCTCTAACGCGCGGCGATCACCGCCTGTCGCTTCCATGAGGTTCTCGAGTTCTCGAGTCGGAAAGACGAATGATGTCCCATCCCTATGTCCGATTCCAAAATCCTCAAGAGCTTCAGTTGTCATAAATCTGCTGGCACCGTCGTCGAACTTGGCCAAGTGGTGTTCGATGAACTCCTGGGGCAGATACTCCGATGGATCGGGCCGACTGCCTTTTTCCATTGCGGCGATCTGGTCGCGCGTCTCCTCAGACAGCACGTTGTGATCCCACCTGTGTGGATCTGAGCCGCTGTCTCCACGAGAAGGACGGTCATCGCCGTCGTCATGACGACCGTCGCCGTCGCGGGGCTCTGTGGCGCTGTCCGGTGCAGGATCACCAGAAGTCGATGTCGATGTCGGCGACATGCCCGCTTGATTCTGGGCGGCGGCTGACCCCTGCGGCGTGAGGTCCGCTGAACCAACGCCCGTCTGTCCGTGGGACGGATTCGGCGATTCCGCATGAGGCCCCGGTGCAGGCTCCGCCGGACCAGAGCCAAACTCCGCCTGCCCCGGTTGCGGCATCGAGCTCGGCTGGGACGGCTCGACAGAATGAGCGGGGGCAACGAGCGGCCGCGACATGTCAGGTCCGCCAGAACCGGAACTGCTTGCTGTGGGCTCGGATGCATGTGTCGCTCCAGTCCCCGGGAATGGCTGTGGCGACACGTCCGCACGCGGGCCACCGGTGTCAGGCACTGCGTGCGGTGCCAGCTCCGCCGGACGCGACGCGGCCACTTCCGATACCGATCGCGGAATTCCCTCCGGCGCAGGACTATCTGGCAGCCGCGGTGCCTCCGGAACTCGCGGGAGACTCGGCTCGGCCAGCGACGGCGGGAGCGCCGGCCCTCGCGCGCCTGACGAGGCGTTCGACGGCATGTCGTCCGCAATCGTCGTGAGATCATCTAGGCGGCCGGCGATTTCAGATGCTCGCCCAGCGATCGGGGCAGTCGTCTCGGCAGCGCCTGCCGCCGCGCGAACCGCCGGACTGGCTTCGCCGGCATGCGCGGCCGCCTCGGCACCGCGAAGCCCGGTCTTGGCTGCGCCGACGCCGGTGGCGGCGGACCCTACCTCGAACAGCACACCACCGAGCCCCAGTCCCGGCCGATCGGTTCGCCAGTCTTCGGTGTGCCCCAGGCCGCTGAGCATGTCCTTACCGTGATCGAGCGCGCCCATCGGATCCATGGCGACGCCAGTCGGGGTCGCGTACTTAAGCGTATCGAGAAGGCCACCCCACGCGGCTTGAGCACCGTCGGGGTCCGACGCGAACCTGGTCGGATCCAGCTGCTGGATCCCCGCAATGGATTCCAACCCTGCCTTGAGGATTCCCTCGCTAACGTTCGAGCGAAACTCCAATTGGCTTGCGAGCGCTCCGCCGACGTCCTCCCCGAGATAGTGGGTGAATTCGCGGCGAGCCTTCTGCTGCATTGACACCACCGCGTCGTCGAGTGCCGTGATCAACGACTCCATCAGTGCGATGCGACCGTCGGCCTGACGTCCAAAATTCGCCAACACCTCCTTGACGTCGTCGGCGATCTCCTTGATCTCCTCAAGGGCGTCGCCGCTGAACACCGCCTTGATTCCGTCAAAGATTCCAGACGGAGAGACCCGGTCGCAGAGGTCGCGAATAGCATCCTGGGTGGAGCCGACATCGTCCGCAAATTCGCGAATCTGTGTGGCGAGTTTGCCCGCCTCGGCCGAAATCCCGCCGAAAGACCGCGCCAACTCCCCCAGAGCCGACACCATCGCGCCTCCCTCGGGCACCTGTTGCCCTGCGACGGCTCCCGCCGGTCCGCTCAACTCGCCGGCGATGCCGTTGATCGCCGACGCGAAGGTCTGCCACGCTGCTGCCGACGCACGCAGTCGACCTGGATCACCATCTGGCCAGGTATCTGGAATGAAAGTCTGCAGCACCGACCATAGAAAGGGCGGCGGTATTCCCCCACCGAGCGAGGGTGGACAGGGCGGTGTGTCGAACTCGGAGGGTTTCTCCGGAGCCTTCAGGGGTGCCGCGCCACCACCGATTATCGACGCCGCGTTCGCCTGCGAATAGTTCGTCGCCGACATCCCGACGCCGAATCCGACGTTGCGCGTTGCGTTCGCCAACGACGCGCCTGCATCCAACAGCGCCTGGGCGGACTTCTGATATGCCAATCCGAACGCCAGCCCCGCCGCGTCCAGACCGCTAGGTGCGCCCCCGCCCAGACTCGATGACAGCGCTCCCACCGCTGCCGCGACGTCATCACCGAGTTCGGCGACAATTCGTCCCGCTCCGGCGAGAGCATCGGGATCTACGACGATGGGCGCCACTTGAGCTCAGCCCCACATGCGTTGATTCGTAGCGACCGCGTTCGAATAATTGGAGTGCGCCTGCTCTACGATGTCCCGCAACTGCGCTAAGGCCTCGCGCAATTGGTGAGCTCCGGCGTCCCACTGCTGCTGAGCCGTCTCCTGCGCCGATGCAGCGTCACCGTGCCACGAAAGCCCCAGTGCCGTCATCGATGAACGTACCGACGCCAACCTCTGCTCGAGGTCCGAATGGAACGCGGACATCTCATCGACACCGGCTGACAGCGCCTCGAGGTCCACCGAGAACCCAGCCATCACATCCCCGCCGAATCGACCGCTGCCCTACCCTCTGCGTCGGTACTGCCATACCCTTCAGCGGCCTGCTCCAATGCGGACGCCATGGAATCCAAGCCCTTGACCAAGCTCTGCGCGCCGTCGTGCCAGCGAGTCCACACTTCACCGAACGCCGACCCCGCCTCGCCTGTCCACCCCGCTCCGAGGAGACGGCTGAGCTCGCCGTCGAGATGCGTCAGACTGGACCGCGTCTCATCGACGACCGCGCGTAGCTCTCCTGCAACTCCGACGACTACCGACTCAGAAACGTGCAGCTCACCCATGATCACCCCCTAGACGACAACCATCCTGACATACCAAGGGCGTCCTCGAGTGCGGCAATATGCTGATCACAGTCCGCTGAGGCATGCAAGGGTGTTCACGCCGCGACGAACGCGAGTATCAACTACCGGACAAGATCAGCAAATGCGAGTAAGGAGTGCTAGCTATGCCGCCGCCGCAACGCACTGCGGATGTTCGGCGAACCGGAAGTCGACAAAGCCGCTGAAGCCGCCGTCGCGCATACGGCTGCGGCATCGGCGGAAGTTAACCGCAAGTCAGCCGATGGCCACGCTTCTGAGCCATGGCGCCGCTGAACTCGGACGCTCGAAATTGGTGCGCAGTCGGGTCTCGAATGACCCATAGGCTGACAACTGTGCCTCAACTGCGCAGCTACGATGAGCTACCCGCGTCCTGGCGACAACGGTTCGCGTTCTACGACGAGTACGGTGTCCCGAACACGTCGCCCGAGTCCCGCGAGGCGTACCGCCGACTACCGCTCGGCACCAAGATGCGACTGACCGTCAACATCTGGGCGTTCCTTTTCGGCCCCATCTACTTCTTCGTCAAAGGTATGTGGCGTAAAGGACTTGTTCTGCTGGCCCTCGCGATCGCCCTCGCGGCGATCGTCCTCTCTCTCAACGCACCCGACGTGGTCGACCGTGTCGCCTCGCTCATCGTGCCGGCTCTGGCGCTGACGACCGCGAACTACGCGTACTACCTCCACGTCGTCAAGGGAAGTCGATCCTGGAACGCCTTCGAGGGGCTGAGTCGGCGTTAGCTCACAGGCACATTCAACCGCCGCGCGAGGTCCGGACCACCGACCTCGCGAATGAAATCCGGGTCACCGCAGACGACGAGTTGGTCACGGGCGCGCGACAATCCCACGTAGAGCCGCTCGCGTGAGCGCTCGAACATGCCGGTCTCGTTGACGATCAACACGACACAGCGGCGTTCGAGCCCCTTGAAACCCAGAACATGGCCATAGAACACCTGGTCGGCGTCCCAAAACGAGTCCCAGTACGCCTTGTGCCCATCCTTCTGCCGCTCAGCCTGCTCCGGGTGACGGCTTCCGGTCGTCAGCAATGCGAGATCCTCAGGACGCCAACCTTGTTCGAGCAGCAGGTCGATCTGATCGTCTCCGGCATCAAGGGCATCCGCGCGATCGCAGGCGACGAACGTGACCGCCGGCCCCTCCCCGCCGAGGTAGCGCATCGGGTGATCGACGAGCGGCTGGAACGCGTTGGCGATCTGGCGGGTGTTGCGCAGATTGTGGTCGAGAATCAGCGGGACGAGCGGCACCGGCGGTGAGCCGTGCCGGTCGAACACCCGCTGCCCCTCGTCGGTGAAGACGTACAGGCCACCGTCGACCGGGTCCTTGAGCGCCCCGAGCAGCGGGTCCCACCACGCGTCGGCGAAGTCCTGCGCTTCGTCGACGACGATCGCGTCAAACCGGTGGCCGGGTTCGAGTTGTGCTGCCAGCTCTGCCATTTGCAGCGGGAGGTCGTGTTCCCAGAACTGCACCGTCTCCTCGGTGCGCACCGCCTCGTCGGGTCCTTCCGGCGCGCCCCACCGCACGCCGAGGGCGTGGAACTCGCCGACGTACGCGGGCCGCTGGCGACGCGGCCACGTCTCGGCGATGCGCTCGAGGTAGGAGGCCAATCCGTGCGAATAGCAGACCAGCGCAACCCGTTGGCCTCGCTGCGCAAGCCGGCGCGCCTGCTCCATGGCGAGGAAGGTCTTACCGCTGCCGGCGCCGCCGCGGACCTCGACGCGGTTGAGCAGGCGGATCGCGTCGAGGATCACCGCTTGGTGCTCGGTGAGGGCGTCGGCTGCGTCCTCATTGGCCAACGCTCGGGCGACGACGTCGCGCTGCGGCAGCCCGCGGCCAGACAGCGCGGTGGTGAGCTGGTCGAGGCCGTCTTTGGTCAGCAGCGGCCGGTCGAGCTCCTGCTTGAGCAGGACGCCCCGCAGCTTGTCGACGAGCTTCGGTAGATCGGTGCGGTCGACGACCTTCCATCGGGGACACTCAGGCAGCCCGAAATCGTCCGGGAGTTCGGTGTTGGGCAGGACGACGACGTGGTCCCACCGCAGCCGCCCTTGGGTCCAGCGCGGGTCCTTTTCGACGAAGTCGCGCAGCGCGTAACAGGCTTCGCGCGCCTGACGGACGGGTTCGATGGTGACTTGGCGGCCGCCGCGAATTTGGCGCCAGCCATCACCGTCGTGCCACACCTCGCCGCCCTTGACCTCGATGCACACGATGCCGGCGCCCTCGAGGGCGACGACGAAGTCGACCTCGTGGTCTTTGAGGTGGTCGGTGACGCGCTGGCCCGGTACGACGACGTCGTTGGGCTCGAGCTGATCGATCAGCGCCTGATAGGTGCTGCGCTCGGAACTCTTGAGACGGGGATGCTCGTCGGGCGTGATCGACACAGAACATCCCCCCTCGCGGCTTCGCTGTGGATGCTAGCGAGGGTGTGCGCTACTCGTCGGCCATCGCGTACACCCGTCCCTGCCGGAACGGTAAATCGATGTCGTTCTCGTCGTAAGCGCGCAGGATCTCGCGGCGCAGCCTCCGTTGCACCGACCATTGCGCGTTCGGCCGGGTCTTGATGGTCATGCGCAGGGTGAGCAGATCGGGCGACAGCTCCTGTACGCCGAGCATCTCCGGTTCGCCGAGCACCTTGGCCTTCAGCGCCGGGTCCTCCAGAGCTTCCTCAGCGGCTTCGACGGCGACCTTCTCGGCCTGAGCGATGTCCGCGGTCAACGCGACGGGCATCTCGATACGCGCGACGGCGTAGTCCTGGCTCATGTTGCCGACGCGCGCGATCTCGCCGTTGCGCACGTACCAGAGGGTGCCGTCGATATCCCGCACGGTGGTCACGCGCAGGCCGACACTTTCGACCTCGCCGACCGCTTCGCCGAGGTCGACGGTGTCACCGACGCCGTACTGGTCCTCGAGCAGCATGAACACGCCGGTGACGAAGTCGCGGACGAGGTTCTGCGCGCCGAAGCCGATGGCCAGGCCGACGACACCTGCGGAGGCGATGAACGGGGCGATGTTCACGCCGAGCACATTGAGGATGGCCAGCACGACCCAGATCAGCATCACGATCGACACCGTCGACTTGAGCACCGAGCCGATGGTCTGGGCGCGCTGTTGCCGCCGCTCGGCGGTCTTGGCGCCGCTCGGTGCACGGTCTCTGAGGTGGCGCAGCAGCGGCGGCTTCTTCGCCTGCTCGGTCGTGTCGCGGTCCTTGCGGCGACGGCCGGTGGCTGCGCGGTCGATCATGCGGTGCAGCACATACCGGGCGATCAGGGCCACGACGACGTAGGCGGCGATCCGGATGGGGACCTCGATGAGCCAGTGCTTGTTGGTGTCCGTCCATTCGAAAGCGAGGTTGTACACATTCATGATCAGGGCCGCATACCCAAAAAGCCCGTGGGCTATCGGACCGTCCGGTAGGGGCCGTCGGTTGCCAGGTTGGAGGCATAGCGTGGAGGGCCGGAGGGCCGTGCGATCCCCGCCCGCCCCGTGCGCCGCGACCGAGAGGATGCCGAGGTGGCCGTCGACACCCCCGCCACACCGACGCTGCGCGAACTGACCGTCCGGGGAATCCTGCTCGGCGGTGTGATCACGCTGGTGTTCACCGCGGCCAACGTCTACCTGGGGCTGAAGGTCGGCTTGACGTTCGCCACCGCGATCCCGGCGGCGGTGATCTCGATGGCGATCCTGCGTAATTTCGCCAACCACTCCATCGTGGAGAACAACATCGTCCAGACGGTGGCGTCGGCGGCGGGGACGCTGTCGGCGATCATCTTCGTGCTGCCCGGCCTGATCATGATCGGCTACTGGACGGGGTTTCCGTACTGGATCACCGTGGCGGTGTGCGCCGTCGGCGGCATCCTCGGCGTGATGTATTCGATCCCGCTGCGCCGCGCCCTGGTGACCGGCTCGGATTTGCCCTATCCCGAGGGTGTGGCGGCGGCCGAGGTGCTCAAGGTCGGTGAGCGCAGCGAGGGCGCCGCCGACAACCGTATTGGCCTGCGGATCATCGCCCTCGGCGCGGTGATCTCGGCCGGGTTCGCGCTGCTGGCGAATCTCAAGGTGTTGGCGAATTCGATTTCCACGTATTTCCGCGTGGGCGCCGGCGGGTCGATGTTCGGGGCGAGCCTGTCGCTGGCGTTGATCGGGGTGGGGCATCTGGTCGGGATGGCCGTCGGCTTCGCGATGCTGGTCGGAATGATCATCTCCATCGGAGTGATCTTGCCGATCCGCACGATCGGGGACTTCGCGACGGGCGAGCCGGTCGCCGACGTCATCTCGGGCGCGTTCGCCGACGAGGTGCGGTTCGTCGGCGCCGGGGCGATCGCGGTGGGTGCGGTGTGGACGCTGCTGAAGATCCTGCGCCCGATCATCAAGGGCATCACCGAGGCGCTCGGCTCGGCGCGGGAGCGGCGGCAGGGGCAGCTGGTCGACATCACCCAGCGCGATATCCCCTTCCCCATCGTGGTGGCGACGATCGTGGTGATGCTGCTGCCGATCGGGGTGCTGCTGTGGGACTTCAGCCGTGGCACGGTGCTGCAGGGCAGTTCGGCGGGGATCATCGTGGCAAGTCTGGTGTTCATCTTCGTCATCGGGCTGGTGATCGCGGCGGTGTGCGGGTACATGGCCGGGTTGATCGGCTCGTCGAACAGCCCGATCTCCGGGGTGGGCATCCTGACGGTGCTGATTGCCGCGCTGCTGATCAAGATCGTGTTCGGTCCGACGAACGACGATCAGGCCACTGCGCTGGTGGCATTCACGCTGTTCGCGGCGGCGATCACGTTCGGCGTGGCCACCATCTCCAACGACAATCTGCAGGACCTCAAGACGGGTCAGCTGGTCGGCGCGACGCCGTGGAAACAGCAGGTGGCGTTGGTGATCGGCGTGTTGTTCGGGTCGGCGATCATCCCGCCTGTGCTCGATTTGATGCAGACCGCGTTCGGCTTCCTGGGTGCACCGGGCGCTTCGGAGAACGCGCTGGCCGCCCCGCAGGCCGCCTTGATCTCTTCCCTGGCGAAGGGCGTGTTCGGCGGGTCGTTGGATTGGTCGCTGATCGGGTTGGGCGCCGCCATTGGTGTGGCGGTGGTGCTGGTCGACGAGATCCTGCACAAGACAACGCGGTTCGCGTTGCCGCCGCTGGCGGTCGGGATGGGGATGTATCTGCCGATGAGCCTGATCTTGGTCATCGCCGTGGGCGCGGTGATCGGGTATTTCTACAACCGGTGGGCGCAGCGCAGCGGCGGCGATGTGGAGCGGAAGAAGCGGCTCGGGGTGCTGCTTGCGACCGGGCTGATCGTGGGTGAGAGCCTCTACGGGGTGATCTTCGCGGGATTCGTCGCCGGCACCGGCAACGAAGCCCCGTTTGCGATCTTCACCGGGAACGACGGCAACCTGGCCTCTGTGATCGGGGTCGTCGGGTTCGCCGCGGTGATCACTTGGTTGTACAAACGGACGCAGGCGATTTCGAGTCGACAGGTGGCCAGGGACTAAGCCACCGTCATGGTTCGGAGTCGTCTGCCAGCACTTCCGTGCTCGCCCCGAGTGTTTCGTACGTTGATCTTGCGCGCGCATCTCGGGTGAACAGCACGGCGCCGCGCTCACGAGCAGCCAAGGCCACAAGCCCGTCGTAGGTCGCGGCCCCGGCGATGCCTCGCCGGGCGAACTCGCGGTGGGCGTTCCGGGCGGCCCGGGCGCCGAGTTGAAAGGACTCAGGGAAGTTCTCGTCGATCAGTGCGACCGCGTCAGCAGGGTTGACGCGAGCATCGGCAGGCAGACGGGTGAGCACTGAGTAAGTTTCGGCCAGCGCGTGCCCGCTGAGCCCAAGAGACCGCGCCTTTGCCCACTTCGCGATCAGGGTGTGTTGAGGGTGCGAGGTCACGAGGAGGGGGACCGCGACGCTGGTATCGACCGCCGTCACCGGCGCCGGCGTCAACGCCGTCCCGAATCGATGAGTGCGAACATCATCTCATCGGTAACGACCGTATCCGCCCTGGCGACCAGGCGCCCGTCCTCATCCCGCTCGAGTCGAGCCGTCCGCCCTCCGGGAATGACGTGCAGCCCACCGCCATACGCGGAGATATCCACTTTGGATCCGGGAGTCAGACCCAGAGCGTCACGCAACTGCTTGGGCAGGACTATTCGACCACCGGAGTCAATGACAGCCTCCATGGGACTAGGCTACCAGTGGAATCCCATCACTATGCGCGCCTTCGCCTTGCCCTCATCGGCGGACTCGTGCGCGGATTCTGGATCCTCACATGGTGGCGCCTGCGGTGACACTCGGTTGGAGAGAGGCGGGCGATGGCGTGCTGGCCCCGATGGCGAGGCGTACGTGAGTTGGGCGACCAGTTCCGTCGGCCGTCGAGCCTCATCGCGATCATTGCGGTCGGTGCGGTGAAGCGCCTGGGGGATGACGGACTCACTCGTCGGGAACCGCGTACACGCGAGGTGTCCGAATCGGCAGTTCGATCCCGTTTTCGTCGAAGGCGCGAAGGATGTCGCGACGCAGTCGCCGCTGCACGGACCACTGCGCATTGGGCCGAGTCTTGATCGTCATTCGTAACGTCAGGAGGTCGGGCGACACGTCCTGCACACCGAGCATCTCGGGACTACCGAGCACCTTCGTGGCCAACTCAGGATCCTCGAGCGCTTCCTCGGCGGCTTGCACCGCCACCGTTTCGGCCTGGTCGACGTTGGCGGTCAAGGCGACCGGCAACTCAACGCGAGCCACCGCGTAGTCCTGGCTCATATTGCCGACACGCGTGATCTCACCGTTGCGGACGTACCAGAGGGTGCCGTCGATATCGCGCACGGTGGTGACCCGCAGACCGACGCTTTCCACCTCGCCGACCGCTTCGCCGAGGTCGACGTTGTCCCCCACTCCGTATTGGTCTTCTAGCAGCATGAATACGCCCGTGACGAAATCGCGGACCAGGTTCTGTGCGCCGAAACCGATCGCCAGGCCGACGATGCCGGCAGAGGCGATGAATGGTGCGATATTGACGCCGACCGCGTTGAGCACGCTCAGCAAGACCCAGATCAACATCACTATCGACACCGTCGATTTGAGCACCGACCCGATGGTCTGCGCGCGCTGCCTTCTCCGTTCGGCGGCTTTGATTCCCGCCACCGACAACGGCGCCTTCTCCCGCAGGTGCCGCAAGAGCGGGGGTTTGTTGACAGACGCCTGGTCAGAGGTGTCGCGGGTCTTGCGGCTGCGGTTGGCTGCGCGGTCGATCATGCGGTGCAGGACGTACCGCGCGATCAGCGCGACGACGATGTACGCGGTGATCCGGACAGGGACTTCGATGAGCCAGTGCTTGTTGGTGTCGGTCCATTCGAAGGCGAGGGTGTGCACTTCCATGGGTTGGAGCAGTACCCGCGGTTGACATTGCGACACAGTGAGGCGGCGGTCGGAATAGTGCGCGAAACCTTCACCTCGAATCCGGGCGCGCAATTCGTGGAGGCCGACTACTCGGCGGTCCCATAGGCTGTTAGCTGACTGCGTATTCGCCGGGGGAAGCCATGGACAACTTGGAAGTGGATGCTGACGAGACGTTCAACGTCTCGCGCGCCATCAGCAATGACGCCGAAGAGCTCCGCGAAGAGCTAGCGAGTTTGCAGCGCGAGTGGGACACCTTGTCACGCGGATGGACGGGCGCCGCTGCGTCGGCGTACTCGTCTGTCTGGGATGAGTGGCGCGAGGGCGCCATCACCCTGGTGGACTCGCTCGCCGAATCCTCGCGCAACCTTGGCCACGCCGCCGCTCGCTACGCCGAGCAGGACACGGCATCCGCGACGACGCTGGAATCGACGATGGATCTGGGGCTCTGATGCGCTACCGGGTCGAACTCGATGAATTGCTGGCATTCGTCGACAAGCTCCAATCATTCGAACGGCGGGCGGAAGCAATCGCCGCTCGAGTCGACGGCCAAGTCGCCGACCTGCACACCACCTGGTCCGGAGACGCGGCCGCGGCACATCGCGCCCAGCATGACGAATGGGTCTCCGGCGCGACACAGATGCGGGAAGCGCTCGCCGAACTGCGACAAGCCGCAGACCACGCCCACCGCAACTACACCGAAGCCGCGCAGCTCAATCGGAACATGTTGACGTGACGCAGGACGTCGATCCGGAGACGTACTACGCGGTCGGCAAGGGACTATTCGACAAAGCCGGCAAGCTGTACGACGCGTTCGCCGTGAACGTGAACATCCTTGGTGAAACCGGTTCCATGGCCGGGTCCGACGATGCCGGGACCGCCTGGGCTACCTCCTATGACGAGCGTGCAAGCGAGGTGCTCGGAGCTGCCAACGATCTGGTGAAGGCGCTGGAAAACTACGGCGGCGTCATCATCCAGGCGGGCTACAATCACGCAGTCGCGGAACATAATTCGACGCCTGGCAATCAAGCACCGATGCCGTCGAAGCCCGCCGATCCTGCAACCGTCGACGGCACGCTCACAGCGCCTCCATCTGCGGGCGGGCCAGGCGAAGGACTCCTGGACGACTCCATCGGGTTGGTGTCGCAGCTAGGAGTACCGGTTCCGGATGGAGACACCGATAAGGTCGCCAAGGCGGCCGATGCGTGGGATCGCCTGGCGACGGTGTACCAAACCAAGACGATCGTCGAAGGCCTGGACGTCGACGCCCGCACCTTCAGCGACACGCATTCACCTGAAGTCGAATACATCGTGCGTGACCTCGGGGAGCTGCGCGACGCCGCATCAGCGGTCCTCAACGGATGTGCCGAACTGTCCGAGTCGTGTCGCGAGTACAAGTCAGCGCTCGAGGACCTACGGACTCAACTCGAAGACATCCTCGAAGAATTGGCGAAGGAACTGGCCGTCACCGCGGCCATCGCGGTTGCCGCGTCATTCGTCTCCTTCGGCGTCGGAGCGGTCGCAGGTACGGCCAAGGCGGCACATTCGATCACCAAGTATGCGCGGATGATCACCGGAGCGATTGCCTCGTGGAAGCTCTCCAAGAACATCAGCAAGGGCGTCCAGAAGGTTCACGACATCGCGGGAGTACGGCAGAAGCTGCAGCGGATCAAGAATCTCGGACGCAAGGAGAAGCCGGATGAGAAGCCTCCGGCACCGCCGCGGCGTGATCCGGAGTTCGACTTCAACACTCGGCCGGAGCGGCTGGACCATACGTTCGCTGAGAAGCACAAACTCGCGGGTGTCGTCGAACGCGCGGGAGGAAGGGAAGAGGCCATGCGCCAAATCCTTGACGGGCTGAAGGGCCACGTACCGAACCAGGGTACGTTCGAAACAGTTGTCAACGTGACAGGCGAAAACGTGACGGTGAGGGGTTTCGTGGACAACGGCGTAGTCAAAATCAGTACGGCGTTCATCCCATGACAACGCCGTCAGGGTGGCGCCCTATCTCGCCGGAAGAGGCCGATGTCATCCGTACGATTGTTTCGAGTGCGGGCGACAGTCGAGGTGATCCACTTATAGATGGCCTTTCCGGCACGCTCGTACGCAATTCCACGATTTGGATTCTGGACGTCAGACCGTCGAATGCGGCCCAGGCCTGCCCCCTACCCGACGGGCCCTTCCCCGCAAGAGCTTTCGTGCCCAACCAAGATTCCTATCGAGGCGAGGTGATCATCTGGCTCACCGGTGGGCATCTGTCCGGCCTGGAGTACGCGTGGATAACCGACGAGCCGCCCACGAGATGGCCACACCCAGATGAGATGGAAGTAGTGGCACAAGATGGCGTCGGGTCGTGAGCGATCGCCGTTCTTATTTCTCACCTTCGACTTTCGACAAGGTGATGATGCGACACGTCCGGTCGCTCGATACACCGACCTACCTCGAAGTCATCGCCGATGCCTACGTCAGTGAACTAGGTATCAATAGAAGTACCGGAGGATCTCGATGACGACCAACTCCTCGCATGTGCTCGACGCGCGTGGCGGCGTCGAAGGATGTCGGCTATGAGGGACGGCCGTGTCGAGGAAGTCTTGTGACAGCGTTGGGGCTGAGCGGCAGGGCGCTGCAAGCTGTCTCGGCGGACTACACCGTGCAGCGCCAGATGACGGACGGCTACTTCGTCTCGCCGTCGGATCGACGTTCTCACTGCGCTCCGCTGGGCGCACCATCACCCTCGATTCCGAAACCGATGCCGAGCGAGCCTTCGATCTCATGCGCCCGTTGATCGGAACACGCGTGGAAACGGCCGTCGCCGACTCTGCCGGCGCGCTGTGCATCCGCTTCAGCGGTGGCGCCGATCTGTCCGTCGATGCGGACGCCGCCTACGAGGCGTGGAGCGTCTCTGGTCCGGACGGCGCGCTTGTCGTGTGCACGCCCGGCGGCAAGTTAGCCGTGTGGAGCGAGTCCAAGAACAAGCGTGGCGTTGAAGTTCGGAGGCCTACGATGAACGCCTACTTTCACTTCCTCAGAACCGACCAGCAGGAAGTACTCACTGACCTGCTCACACGACGAAACCCCGCTCTCGTCAACCGGATCCGTCAGTCCGGGTCAGTGTCACACTCGGATGCCGAGCAGATCATGTCGGTCCTCAGCGAGGAACTTCTCGATCACCTCGACGAAGAGTGGAAGCCGACGTTTCATGGCCAGATCGTCAGTGAGCTTGCGGCACAATTCAACGCAGCGCGCCTTCAAGGTTGGCTGTGAGCTCGGACGACGCGGGACGGGCCGTCGACTACACGGAAATTCCTGCACTGTCGCGCCTCTATCTCGCGGACAGTTACGTGCTGGACATCATTGAGACAGCGGCACAGTTCGTTTTCCGGCTCGATGCCGTGCTGACCCCGCAGCATCCCGCATACCTGCCTCCTCCGGCTGGCCAACGCCACTGCTACGCCCGGGGAGAGCTGACGTTCCCGGATGTTGTCAGCATCGAATGGGTCGCGCGTACCAACCGCCGCTACACCGACGCCGACGGTGACAAAGACCTCGGCAACATAGACATCCTGAGACTGGGGGAAGGTGTGTTCACCGTCGAGGGCGACTGGGGATGCGTTCGCATCGTGGCGGCGCAGCCCATCTTCGAGTTGAGCGGGTAGGCGGCCGTTCGGCGCGCAGTGCGACGAAGCGCACTCAGACGAGCCCCATGGCCTGGGCGAGAGAAAGCCCGGCAAGAACACGGCCAATGGCATTGGCGCCGACATCAACACGATCAACATTCCTCGTCCGATCTGGCCGGCCGCGCCCGGTCGCACTCTCAGAACCGCCGCGGTGGCGAGGTTGATCAAGAGGGCGGCAACACGAAGACGGCGAGCACAGACTTCAGATACATTGTCGACGATCCCACCGCGCTACCGCCCGGTTGGCGCATCGAGCAATCACAAGCGGCGCCCTGGTTTCACCAACCTGGTGGCGGGATCGCACGGAAGATCGCACAGGCGGCGACGGGCACGCCGGGTGTGCGGGGTTTTCGGCAGTTGCCGCCGGAAGTTTTGTACAGAGAGATGGGGCTGATGTCGCTATTGGCGTTGCGGAATGCGCGGTGATCGTTGCGAATGCGGACGGTGCGCGGCTAGCCTGAGTCAGGCGCGGATCCCGCACGTGTGCGGTCACTGCGAGAGGCCACAGAGGTTGCGGCTTTCGGCCTCTCTTTTTCGGCGTTTTTCCCCGCGCCTCTTACTTTGGTGTGCGCCTGGCGGGGCGCAAGAACGGCAGCCCTATGGCAGTCGGGCCGTCGCGGTAGTCCGGGTCTAGTCGAAACTGCCTCGTGGAGTCGGACTTCGGCACGCTCAAGGCCTCCGCTAAACGCGAGGAACGTACAGCGCAGGCTCCGCGCACGCCACCCGGACATAACACCGTCGCCAACCCTGACGAGGTGCGCTAACGAGACCGTCGGAGCGAAACCATGGTCAGTCCTCGCATGCGTCGCATCGCCCAGTCGTGGGGAGGGTCACGAAATGCTTCCGACACAACTTTGGTGCTACCGCTTCTCGAGACTGTGCTTTCTTCCACGCGCGCGCAGCCTGCGCCCTTCGGTGTCAGCGTCGGCACTCCCCCGCCTGGCGGAAGATCTGCACCGAAGAACCGGTAACACTCGAGCCGATGCATCGCAGCCTCGTCATTCAAGGTGTCGAGGTCACTCGGTACGGGCTTGCCGTACGCCTGGAGCACTTCCGCGTAACCTTTGCCGACGGTTCCTTCTGCACTGACGCATAGTGACGACAGGGGCGGCAGGCTTTCCCGCACCGCCCGATGAAGCACGTACGACAGCAGGTTCCCGGACCAGTTGGAGACGAGAGCGCCGTAGGTGATTCCTGTGACATCTTGAACCAGGTCCGTCAGGTCTTTATAGGTGATGTACGCGTTGTACGATTTAGCGATGTCGACCAATGCGTCGAACGCAACTGGACCCCACTCCTTCATCGCCTCGGCGACCGAGAGATACCGGCCTTCTGCGTCATTCGGCACGTTCGTCCACTCGTCCAGTTGTCCCGCGATTAGACCGGTGGCGGGCGGGTCGCGCGTAGCGCTCGTGCACCTTACCGACTTGACGCGACCAGAATTCGAGCTTGTCCTCCGCTGATGCGGTATTGGGCAGAAGCCCTAGCTCAGTCGCGAATTTGTAGAACCCGGGACCGGCGTCATTGCGGTTCAGATAGGCGACGATCGCTGACAACATCACCCCGCTGTCGCCGATGGTCTGACGAACCACGTCTCCGAGTAGATAACCGACTGCGGTCCGGTCACTCTCGCTGTCGAAGTCGAATGGGATGTGCCCGCGGCGCGCCAACGCCGAGTTAAGGTCGGTGTAGCTCACGATTCGTTTGAGCCGAGCCTGGTCGCACAGGACTCCTACGGCGTCGTCGACCATCGCATCCCACTCGTCGTCGCTCCGTCCGAACTTCATTGGCAGCGCTTCAAATCTGTGTAGTCCCGATAATTCCCTAACGAAATCTCGACAACACAACCCACGTCGTGGCCCATAAGAAGCGAGATCAGGTCATCGTCCGGTGGCTGAGGCAGCAGAACCGTGAGTTGCCAGTCTTTAAAGTACCTTGCGTAATCGAGAATCTGGCCAAGGGCGAGTCGGACGCTCATTCGATCAGACGAGCTTTTGGCTTCGTAGACAACGCGTTTGGTTATATCGGCGACGTCCGTATACAACGGGGGTATTCCGGGGACTTGGATACGGAATCGTCCAGTGGACCGGCCCTGGGATGCCAGGTACGACTCGAACCTCCCGGACAACAACGCTTCTTCCCGAGCTGCAGTTCCGGTGGCCGCGCGCTCAAAACAGAACCGTTCGTGTTGCAACGCTTCGGTAGGGATGCGCGTAACCGCGGTAACCTCAACTGCCGGAACAGGTGTGCCTCCTTTCGTGTGCCCGGCTTGCGGATGGCCATCCCGCATGTGCGTCGAGGGGAGCGAATGAGACGCGGCCACCTCTCGTAATGCGTCTCTCACCGACGTCGACCGATCCGCGAAGTAGCGGTCTAGAAGCAATTCTAAGTAATACTCTCCGCCCATCGCGTGTAATTCGGAAGCGGCGTCCGGGGTCCATCGCCCCGGGTGATCGCTTCGGAGATCGGTAATCCGTGGGTCCCCGGAGCTGTTCACTTCCAGCAGATCCGCGCCTGCAACTTCCCAGAAACCGTCTTCACGTAGTCGCCAAAACGGATACTGGGACCGTGGCGGGGAGGCTGAGGGTACGAAACGCTCAATCAGCGCATTGGCTGCAGCTTCGATGTCGCTAAAGTGAACCGACGTAACACCGTCGTCGATGTAATACCGGAGGAGTAGCGCGACTAGCAGTGGCTTGTGCAGCCGCGGCTGTGACTTAGGTCCTCCCATCCTGAGGTTCCTGATTCGGTCAGCGAGATCTCCGTTCGTCAAGCCGTCCCCCGTTCGGTGCTTTCGTTGCCTCGTTCATCGGATAAGTTAGGCGCTGAGCTTGCCAGCCGCGCTAGTTCGCATAAACCAGTTCATCTCCGCTCGCCCCGACGGCGAAGTGGAGCGCTTTCAACGCACCGGACTCGGAAGTTGGCCCGAGCGCCCGCCCCGCACGAAGTTGTAATTACTTCGCAATGTATCGATTGCGCCGTCGCTCATTCGATCTGCGGCAACAAGATAGGCTATCAACCGGGCCGTTAGGCGTATCGCGTCTTTGGTAGCGATCATCCTGCCATTGGATCGGATTATGACATCCTCCCACAGTTTCGCTGAGGCCGACCATCTTATTTTGTTCATTCGATCAACGGCGGATTGCGGATTCATGCCAAGATCCCGGCATAGCCCGATCGATCGGAAGAGCGCAACCTGCGCAATAGGGCGAAAAAGAAGGGATGATCGTGCCCGGAATCGGCGAAAATCCGGCATTAGCGAGGGATCTCTTACAGCCCGCGCGTACGGGGCTAAGCCCTCGAGGACGAGCGTCCACCAGTCAGCACACCACGTGTACGCCTTTTCCAGTTCAGCATTAGTGGGCCGGTTTATCCGGTGCTTCTCATCAAAGTGCTTCAAACCGTGAGCGTCGCAGATTGCCTCCACGGTTTGGTACACAGCGTTTAGCGTTGTCATTTTTGGAGAATTCTGCGCGATGGTGGTACTTTGCCATTCGACAAGCGGCTCGCCTTGAGCGGTGAAGAGCGCCAACGGGGGAACAGGCTTAGAAAGTCCGAGTGGCGGTTCCTCTTCGACGAGCCATCGGGCGACGATCGCATAGCCGTCGTCTTCACTTGTAATGACGTTGTCGTGCGGAGCGACTGGGCGGGCATGCCGATTAACCTTGTTGAAGATTCTGCGGGTCTTCTCTAGCGATTCAAATTTAATGAATACGACACATACCTCGTCGCGTGCGATATCAGTGATTTTATGCACGTCGGCGTTACAGCGGCCGTTTACAATTTCACGGAGGCCTACGAGCCGATGTTGGCCATCGAGCGCGACCATTCGCCCGCCGGTAATTGTTAGGAAGCCCATACGGTCCGCCGCGTCGGTATATGCACCTCGTATGCGAACTCCCGCGGTAGCAAGCGGCTCAAATTCGAACGTTTCCGTCTCATAGGCGACGATGATGAGTGAGCCAAAGAAGCGATCCTGGGACTCCAAAAGGTACGGGATGAGCTCGTCGCGAACGCGGCCGACGGTGACGTTCCGCTGGATACGTTCACTAATCGTCCACTGTGTCCACTCGGATAGTTCATTGGCGGGCCGCGCCATGCTGGCTAGTTCCTGCGCTGTCATGGTGACCGTGTAGTAAGTCGTGCATCCGATGTGCGCCCGGATTGCAGGCAGCACGTACGTCGCCATTCAGTTCACCTCTTCGGCGCGGTATACGGGTGCTCGGCCAGCCCCCGGCTTCCATCTTCGAGGATCCGCAGGCAACGCGTTGGTCATCCACCATCGCCTCACATTGACACACGCGTGCCACATCTAACTCGACTTTCCGCTTACTGGTACAACGTGTCGGTGGTCACTGGCATGGTTAACCGGGAGCGCGCGCCAACCGTCAACTAGCTGTACGACTTGGCTACGGCGCGCGGTCCGCGAGTTACTGAAGTTGTCGATGGGAGGCCACTGGGTGACGTTCTTCGTGGGGAGTCCGGGTGGTTACCGCGCGAGGCTGAGGCCCTCCTGCAGCCACCAGGCGAGGTGTGTCGTAGTACTCATACACGTCGAGCAGCACAGCAGATCGGTCAGAACAAGGTGACGCAAAAGATGATGGCCTCGGAAGGCATATATCCCCACTTCGACGGCGCGAGACGCGCAGCGCGGAACTTTCCCGGACCGCTGGGGCGAGCGGTGGGCTACGCCGTGGACCCTGCCGAGCCGCCGAAGGGACAACAGCCGGGTACAGCGGCTGAGCACTACACGAAGGCGCGAGGCATCCTGGCGGCCTGGCAGCGCTCTGCATTCCGAGGCTGGACGATCGTTGAAAAGCGGCTCGACCGAGCACGCGTCATCGATGCCCTGATCGCTCAGTTTGTTGCAGAAGATCTGAAACCGAAGGTCCTAATTCTCGCTGCCGATGACATTTCGCGGGGCCAGTGGTTGCGTCTGTTGGCTGCCAACAGCAATCCGTGTGCAGCTTGGGAAGTCCTCACCAATGACACACTGCTTGCGGAGCATAACCGTGTCGCAGCTGAATTTGTCGTCGTGGCGGACGAGGTCGACGCCTATCTGAGCGCGAACCTCGTCGCTGCCATATCTGACGTTCGGGCGGTGCTCGGCCTTTGCGCATCCCCACGCGGTCTAACTAACACCCCGCTTCTCGCCAAACGGATTGGACGCGCGCTTGTTCCGTTAAGCGAGGCGATTGCGCTGGACATGAGCCCACTGGATAAGCCGCACGACGACACCGCGGCGAAAACAGGACCACGATTAGATGCCGATGAGGTCCGCGAGCAACTCGTAACAACTGAGGAACCCACCAAGCCCCTCAAGGCGTACTTGTCCGATATTCGTAAGATTGCCTTGCTCAGCGCAGAGGAGGAAATTGACCTCGCGAAGCGGATAGAATGCGGACTCTACGTCGGGCAACTCCTCGCCGATATGGCCAGCCGAGGCGTAAAACTACCCGTTCAGCAACGTCGCGACCTGCAGTGGATACTCCGCGACGGGCAGCGCGCGAAGAGCCACTTCATCGAAGCCAATCTCCGGCTCGTCGTGTCCCTGGCCAAGCGCTATAGCTCCCAAATCGACATCATGGATGCTATTCAGGAGGGGAACCTGGGCTTAATACGCGCGGTCGAGAAGTTCGATTTCACAAAAGGTTACAAGTTCTCAACCTACGCTACATGGTGGATTCGGCAGGCAATTACCCGCGCCATAGCCGATACGAGTCGCCTCATCCGGATTCCAGTTCATATGTTCGAGAGCGACAGCCGGGTGCTTGCGGAGTGGAGGCGGCAATCATCCGAGGGTCCGCGCCCGTCAGCTATCAGCATCGCCGCTGCACTCGACGAAGATCCGGATTCTGTCGACGCAGTTCTACGCCGCCACCACGCACCGTACAGCCTCGAGTTGCTGATCGACCGAGGCTTCGATCTGACGGATCCCGAAATAGAAGCCATAGCTCATGAGGCATTCGCCTATTCGGAACTGCAAGAGTGGTTACATCGAGCGCTCGAGACACTTGCGGACCGTGAGGCCGGCGTCATCCGGCTTCGATTTGGACTGACCGACGGACTTCCGCACACTCTCGACGAGATCGGTTCAATATACGGCGTGACTCGCGAGCGGATTCGCCAGATCGAGGCGAAGGCAATGTTGAAACTTCGCCATCCATTCTGTTCCGACTTGGTTCGAGATTTCTTCGAGGGTGTCCCTGATCCAAGTTTGGTGACCGACGACTCGAAGCTTTAGACGGGTCGTTATCCGCATTCCCAGAGCTGCGGCAGTACTCCGGCAGTTGCCGAGATCGTGCGGACGCGAGAGGTACCCAGAAGCTCCAGGTCTCGGCCAGCGACAACAACCTCTTCGGGCGTTCCCCTGGCAAGGAGGGAAAGTGCACGTGGGCGCTGCCCACCTAGACGGACTACGCGGCCCAAACGTTGCACGCGTTGCCGGGGATTCAGCGTGCCGGAGGTGATCAGCGCCTGGTCGGCGTCGGGTACATCGAGTCCTTCATCAGCAGTCCGGACAACGACTAAACACTCGGCTCCACCACCTCGGAAACGGGAGTGGCTGCTTTCGCGATCACGTTGACTCATCTTCGAATGGTCGACGACCACGGAGACGCCAGCATCGCGGACCAAGTCGGCGACACGCTCCGCCTGCTCGATGGTCTCATTGAACACAATCGTGCGTCGACCGACGAACACCTCAGCGTCTAGAAGCTGCTTCACCATGACATAGCGTCCTGAGCTGCGAGCGAGCATGCGGCGGCGCTCCGCCACGAGGGCGGTGAGTCGCTTCGCGCGAGCGTCGCTCCTCGCAGCTTGCGCCACATCTGCAGTCCAGTCCGTATGAGTGAAGAGCTCCGGATGCGCAGACGTAAGCGCGGATCTAAGGCTATCTATCCGTTGCTCAAGCCGGTCATACTCAACGACCTCGCTCCGCGTCAGGTCAATCAAGAGATTTACTAGACGCAAGTCGGCGAGAATCCCATCGTCCATCGCGTCTTTCAACGAATACCGATAGATGACTCCGCCAAGTTGGGGCACGAGAACTTCATCGAAGCCGTCGTCGCCTCTCTCTGGTGTAGCCGAAAGGCCAAGACGCCACCGCGCATCTCCTTCGAACACGCCGCGGTTGTATTCGCTTCCTGCCCAATGACATTCGTCGACGACCAGCATTGTGGGTAAGCCTATGCTGTTCCAGTGCTTGACTAAACTCCTCCCGCCGGTGCGTGCGGAATCGATAACAGCGACAAGCACTAGATGGTCCGGGTTGGGGTCCGGTGCGGGTCCCCCTATCGTGCCGAGTCGGCGGACCGGAACTACTCGAGACTGTCGTAGCTCACGTATCCACTGATCTTGAAGCACACGTGTGGGCACCACCACCGTGATGCGGGCCCCTTCGGCAATGCTCCGCTTCATCGCCTCGATGGCGAGCCGCGTCTTGCCGGTGCCAGTCGCAGCAGCAACGATGCCGCGACGGCCGTTGGCTTCCCAGGCATCGAGAGCTTCCAACTGCCATGTTCGGAGATCAGACACGCGTTCAAGACTCCACCGCTTATTGCCGAATGCTCGGCCGCCGATATTAGGCGAATAGTAATCTCACGCGCATGGCGATCACGCGACCCGCTCTGCGCGGGACTATGGGCTCAACGACCTACTACGAGATCACCATGACGGCCCGCGAGCTGACCAACAGTGTCCGACCGGCTCGCGAGACCGACGACTGGGCCTCCGCGTCGATTGACGAACGGATCCAACGAGAAGTGAACCGAAGCCGTGTCATGTCGACGATCGTTCCCTATCTCGCCCAACACCCAGACCGCTTCTTCGGGTCATTCATTGTCTTAGTTCCCAAAGGCGCGGTCGAATTCGAGCCGCTCGCTGAGCTCGTTGGCAACCTACCTGCAGCGTATCGCAGCTCCTCGGACAACATCGGCTACCTCACCATCGACAAAGGCGAGCTGATTGCCCTAGACGGTCAACACCGGCTCCTGGCGTTCCGAGAAGTGATTCAGGGTGGTACGCATTTGGGTCCTCACTGGTCTGAGGTAGGCGACGACGAGGTTTGCGTTCTCCTCATTGAGGCGGAGTCGGCACAGAAGACGCGACGGATCTTCAATAAGGTGAACCGACATGCGAAGCCGACAGGCCGCAGCGACAACATCATCACAAGCGAGGATGACGGGTACGCACTTGTCACCCGCCGCCTGCTCGATGCCGACCTGGGTGCACCGTTCGCTGAACGCGTCATCAAGGAACAACAGTACGAGCCAGTCAACTGGACGAGTAATACCTTGTCCCAGAAGACATGGCGGCTCACGACAATTAGCGCCCTTTACGAGACTGTTCAGGACATCCTGACCTACGAGGGTTATAAGAAATTCTCGGAGAAGGAGAGCCCCGTCGCACCCGATGAAGAGACTCTCCAAACTGCATACGAAAAGGTCGCATCGTGGTGGGAAGAGATCCTCTTGATGGACGCATTCAGGAATGCCTTGAGAGACCCCGAGACGATCCCGAATACCCGCTACGACGCCGACGAGCCCCATACCCTTCTCATGCGCCCAGTCGGGCAGATCGCGTTGGTCAGGGGACTTGTGTATGCCTTAACCACCGGAAACGGGACCTTGTCGTTGTATGACGCTGTGCGGCGGGCTAATCGGCTCGACTTCTCCTGTCCGCCGTCGAGCGTCTGGCGCGACACTATCGTCCGCGCTGATGGCCGAATGGTGGCACGTAAGGAGGCTTACGATCTCGCAGCAAGGCTCATCGCGTACATGATTGCAGCCGACCACATGTCCGAAGAGACGAAGCAGCGTCTGTGGGAAGATTGGAATAAGGCGCGAGGGAAAGACCCACATAGCGAGTTAGACGAGTTGGAAGAGCACGAGCAGCCGGAGGAACTCCCAGAGCCTTTGGAAGTTTAGACGGATGGGCGGCCCAGTTAGAGCGCCCATCAGTGTGGTTATCGAGCTTCGGCCCGAAGCCACCCTCGCAGCGCTTCAGGACATCTTCGCCGATTGGTTGAGTTACTGCTACGACACGGAACTCGCATCGGTCGAACGAGACGATTACGTAATCGACTGGCGAGCGGTTGACGAAGAGTGGTACGTGTGTCAACTCGTCGCGCTTAGGTCAGCCGAGAAAGCGCGACGGACGATCACAGTTCTCAAGGATGAAGGCGGCGTGGTCGCCTTCATCGAAGAGAGCCCGCTCACAGGACTCGACTCGCCGCATGCATTGGTGGACATTAGCGAGGAGACGCGAAGGCTTCTCCGCTACTTGCTTCCCGCCGCGACAGGACTCCGGACGCTGGATCGTTCGACGGTCAATCACATCGAAGATGTCGATCCCGCAACGCTATTGTCTGCGCTCGGGGGCGACCTAGCGCCCGGTCTACTGGTCGCGGTAACCAAGGGCGGTCAAGCCGAACTTTCGTCTCCTCAAAAAGAACTAATCGAAGCTATGCAGACGCTTGCTCTCGTTGGAACGGCCCCGGCGGGGGCCCCATTGTTCGACGAGGTCGGATGCTCGGCGACCACGAGAGCCGGTGGCTTAGTTAGCATTTCGCGTACCTCCGACGGACTCGACGCTCACGTAATCGGCTCCACTTCACTTCGAACGAAGCTCGACTCCGCTCGACGTCTCCTCGTCCGACGGCACCTTTCGGCTCCGATACCCTTCGAGCTCGAGCGACGCCGGTCGAGCGCAATGACGAGACTTCTAGCGAATAGCGGCGAGGTTGATCTTCCAACAGCTCTGTTGCTGCTCGAGGAAGAGGGTCAGCGCGCGAATGAACTCGAAAATCGGATCAAAGAGCTTGAGACGCATCTAGACCGGGCTCTTGAGGAGCAGGACCACGCGCTAGGAGAGCTCGACGATGCCCTCTCCCGACTTCGGTTCATTGACCGTGCCTTTCGGGAATTAGGTGAGGTCCCCACGGTCGAAGCCGGTGTGGACGACGATTGGCGTCCCGACTCTACGGTCGACGCACTGATGGCAGCGCGTGAGTTACTCGAGTATCTCGTGATATCGGCCTCCGATGAGCCCTGTTTGGAGTTGGACGCTCAACAACGCGGGGGAATCTGGGCCAAGAAGATTTGGCTTTCGTTAAGGGCCCTCAACGACTACTGCAAGGCAAAGACTGAGGGAAGGTTCAGCGGCGACATTGCCATGTACCGAGCGAACCCTCCGCCTGGGGCGATACCGCTATTGGCCGAATATTCTCATTTTGAAAGCGAATCCACCTCGAATCAAGCGAATTTGAGGAGCATCCGTACCTTCGCAATCCCCACCTCCGTCAGCCCGACGGGCAAGATCTACATGCAACAGCACGTGAAGATCGACCGGGGAGGGCAGTCAGCACCGAGGGTTCACCTCTACGACGACTCCGGCGGGACCACTCAACGCATTCACATCGGTTACCTCGGCCCCCATCTCCCGACGTCGTCGGCCTTCTAGAGATTGGCTACTGCGGCAATCTAAAGGCGGAATTCCCTTTGGCGTCCTGCAGATCCGCCTCTAACGACTGAATCTCTCTGTCCGACAGCAAATCTCCGGCGATCAGATAGGTACCTAAGCGCCCGGCGAGCCGCACCGCGTAATCACTCGTCGCCATGTGAGCGTTCGCATAGACGATTGTATCCGTGAAGAGCGGGTCCGAGGCTGACCAACTTCGGTCTTCCGCGAACTCGAGCGCCTGGACCAGATCGCGTCCCACACGCACAGCGCCCACCAGTGCGTGCATGAACGCTACCTGCCCGATCGGCCGGAAGAGTAACGAATACTCGGCCTTATAGTCGCGAAGATCTGGCAGTACCGAAGGCCGAGCGATTGCTCTGCGGTAGGGAGTGAACTGGGTCAGCGTCGTGTGCCACCAGTCCGCAACGAAGGCATAAGCCCGCGAGAGTTGCTGATCGCTTGGTCGATTGACCATGTGCTTTTCATCGAAGCCTGTTATGCCGTCCGCTATCAGGATGGTTTGCGTCATTTGGTAAAGCGCCGACAGCGTCGTGAACTTCCTTGCCTCTGGGCGGAGCACCTGCTGTCGCCACTCAACGAGCGGTTCCCCACTCCCATCCGACGCGTTCAGTGGCGGCAGCGGACCCGACAATGCAAGCGGTGGCGACGGCTCAACGAGCCACCGGGTTACGATCGCAGCCCCATCGTCCTCGCTCGTGATTATGTTGTCGGTAGGGCTCGTGGGTTTCGCATATCGGTTCACCTTATTGAAGATTCGCCGAGTCTTTTCGAACGATTCATGCGGGATGAACAGGACGCTTAGCTCGTCCTCGGCGACTGCATCAACATAGTCCCCGGAGAGTTCCGGCCCCGCAGTCGTGACGCCACGTAACGCGGCCAATCGGTGTTGTCCGTCCAGGACAACCAAGCTTCCGCCGTCGATCGTTAGGAAACCCATCTGTTCCGCAACACTTCTATAGGCTCTGGGAAGCCCAGAGGCCCTGTCCGCGATCGCCTCGAACTCGAACACATCCGGGCCGTAGACGAGTACGATCAGCGAGTTGAAGAATCGGTCCTTCGTACGAACCAGGTAAGGGACGATATCCTTCTCAACTCGCTTCTGAGCGAGGTCCCTTTGAAACCGCTCGAAAACGGACCATGTAGTCCATTGAGGCAACTCCGCCGCCATCATCGCGACTGCGGCTAGCTCTCTGGCCTTGACCGTCGCCTGGTAATACTCTGTTGAGCCCATGCGCCCCCGTAGAGCGGCGAACGTGTATCCCACTGAACGAGTCTCCTGTCTGAACCACTGTGCATCGGTATAGCTGCACAACTTAGGTGCTTGAGCACAACCCTCAGCGCCTGGCCAAAGCAGTCGAGGCTGTGAGCTTCTAGCCCGCTTTTTGGGGCGCGGTGCGGACGACGGGCACTAGCCCGTTTGCGTCAAAGCCGTGAGGCGCGAGGCTATCTGACTCCACTCGACCTCTCGCGTCATATAGCTCCAGGAGAACCTCAACGCACCCGAAATCTGAGACGCGGGAAGCCCCGCGGCGGTTAGCACATGACTGGGCTCATAACTCTGCGATGTGCAAGCCGAACCGTTCGACAGTGCAGCGATTTCCTTCAATGCGACAATCGCCGCCTCCGCATCCACACCAGGCATGGAGATATTCAAGGTATGCGAAACCGTACGCTCGAGGTCACCGTTCAGGACGGCGCCGAGAGGCATGAAAGCGCGCAAAGCCGCGTGTTGGAGATTCTTGCAGTGCTCGTGGCGATCGGAGTGCTCACGCAACGCCAGATCCGACGCAAGACCTAACCCCGCGATCAATCCGACAGGCAAGGTCCCCGGTCGAAGCCCGCGTTCCTGTCCTCCCCCGAACATCAACGGCTTGATAGGCGGACGCTTGTACGCGCGCCGGCGCATTACCAGGGCCCCAATGCCTTTGGGGCCGTATATCTTATGCCCGGACACGGAAATAAGATCAATCCGTTTGTGCAGCAGAGGGTCGATCAACTTGCCGAAACCCTGGGCCGCATCGACATGAAAGAAGGCTTCCGATTCGGATAGTTCAGATGCGATAGCCTCGATCGGTTGCGTCACGCCAGTCTCGTTGTTTACTGCCATCACTGAGACGAGCAGCGTATCTGGACGCAGAGCCTCGGCGACCGCGTTTGCATCGACCCATCCTCCGGCAGACGGCGCGATGGTCGTTACTTCGAAGCCCCGGGTCTGGAGGTGGCCGAACGGTTCTAGAACCGCCTTATGCTCGATCTGGCTGCAGATGAGATGCCGCTTCCCGACAGATTCGCCGTACTCAGCAAGACCCAAGATGGCGAGGTTGTTGCTCTCCGTCGCTCCACTCGTGAACGAAACATCTTCGGGTCGCGCGTCGACCACACTGGCCACTTCGCGACGCGCACGAGCCACGCGTTCCTTCGCCGCCTGACCGTAGGCGTGTGTACGGCTGCCAGCGTTGCCGAACTCGCTCACCATCCACTCGGCCACCTCGGCGGCGACCCTCGGATCCATGGGCGTCGTTGCGTTGCAGTCCAGGTAGATGGGCCGTTGCGACGCGTCCTGTGGATAACTCTCTGGCGTGTCGGTGGCCGTCGTTACCGTCATGCTCGAGATCGTACGTGTAGGTTTCGACACAAGTACGGAACAACACGTCGCCCAGTACGGATAAATTTATCCGTACATGACGCCGAATGGAGTCTCCGATGACCACTACCGAAATCGAGCATGTTAACCGCTCACGCGCGGCAGGATTCGAATACGTATTCCCAGCGATCCGTGGGATCCAGGCCGGGCGCGAGTACTACGTCACGATGTGCCCGCTCCGCTTGATCCCACGGATATTCGTCTTCGATGAAGAAGAGCTCCCGCCGGAGATGCGCGCGCAGCGGACGCTCAACAAAGCCCGTGTGCCAGAACTGTCGCGTTACATCGTCGACAATCCGACCAGCTACATCTTCTCGGCGCTCACCGCGTCAGTGAACGCGGAGGTGCTGTTCGAGCCACTCGATGGACCTAGTGGTCCCGGCGAGAGGGTCGGCATGCTCTCGATACCAATGGCAGCACGCTTCGTCATCAATGATGGTCAGCACCGGCGTGCAGCTATTCAGCAGGCCCTTGTCGAGAGCCCCGATCTCGGAGACGAAAGCATCGCCATCGTTCTCTTCCTTGACGTGGGCCTGAGCCGTTGCCAGCAAATGTTCGCCGATCTGAATCGGCACGCCATCCGGCCATCGAAGTCAATCGGCGTGCTCTACGACGACCGAGATGAGCTGTCCAAGATCACGAAGTTAACCGTGATCAACTCGCCGTTCTACAACGACCTCACGGAGATGGAGACGAGTAACCTCTCCGTGCGATCCCGCAAGCTCTTCACCCTCTCCGCGTTTTACAACGCCAATAAGGTGCTGCTCGATGGAGTGGACCCGGGGTCAAGAGACGCTCGGGTCGACGTCGCGATGCGGTACTGGAAGGTTGTCGCGAACCAGTTCCCAGAGTGGCAGCAGGTACGGGGGCGCCAGGTGAGCTCAGGCGAGATCCGCCGCGACTTCATTCATAGCCACGGAATCGTCCTGCAGTCCCTGGGCAAGATTGGTAACGCCATTGTCCGTGCGTCCGACGACGAAGATCAGTGGTCGAAGGTGTTGGCGAAACTCAGGGACATCGACTGGCATCGTTCGAACGCGGCGGCTTGGGAGGGCCGAGCAACCATCGGCGGCAAAGTAAGTAAGGGTGCCGCCAACGTGTTGCTGACCGCCGGCTACATCCGGTCAGTGCTAGGCATGGAACTTCCACCCGACGAGCAAAACGCTCTAGCTGGATTCACGAGGGGGAACAAATGAAGCGAGAGCTATCGATAACGCCCAAGACGCGCTCCGCGTTCGACGAAGTCGGCTACAACGCCACCATCGACGCCATCTTGGAACAAACCCGGCAGTTGTACCTTGCCGACGCAGTGCCGTGGGTTGTCGGGTACTCCGGTGGCAAAGACTCAACAGCCGTCCTCCAGCTCGTTTGGCTCTCACTCGCAGGATTACCGCCCGAGAAGCGCACGAAGCCCGTGCACGTTATCAGCACCGATACATTGGTTGAAAACCCCGTTGTAGCAGCGTGGGTCACCCACTCTCTCGATGTTCTCGCGGAACAGTCCACTGCACAGGGCCTTCCAATCACACCGCATCGGCTCACGCCTGCCGTCACTGACACGTTCTGGGTAAACCTGATCGGCCGCGGCTATCCAGCCCCCCGACCGAAATTCCGCTGGTGCACCGAGCGTTTGAAGATTAAACCGTCAAACACCTTCATCCGAAACATGGTTCGCTCACACGGTGAAGCGATCCTGGTTCTTGGCACCAGGAAGGCGGAAAGTAGTGGACGGTCGCACCGCATGACAGCGCTAGAAGCGCGCAGATCCCGAGATCTACTCAGTCCCAACGAATCCCTGCCGAATTGCCTCGTGTACTCGCCAGTTGAGAACTGGTCGAACGACGACGTGTGGACTTTCCTTATGCAAACCGCAAACCCGTGGGGTTATTCAAATAAGGAACTGCTAACCATGTATCAGGGGGCATCCCAGGATGGGGAATGCCCGCTGGTGGTTGACTCGACAACGCCGAGTTGCGGCGACAGCCGATTCGGTTGCTGGACATGCACTCTGGTCGATAAAGACAAGTCGATGTCCGCCATGATCCAGAACGACGAAGAGAAGGAGTGGATGCTTCCACTCCTGGAGTTGCGTAACGCATTAGACGTCGCCGACGACCGGCATCTTCGCGACTTCCGGCGGATGAACGGTTCCGTGCAGTTGTTCCACGATAAGCCGATACCCGGTCCGTACACGCAACAGTCGCGAGAGCAGTGGCTAACGCAACTCCTCAAGGCTCAGACGTGGATTCGAGCCAACGGGCCGGAGTACGTGCAGTCCCTGGAGCTCATCACGCTTGCGGAACTCGAAGAGATCCGCAGGTATTGGGTAGTCGAGAAGCACGAGTTCGAAGACAGCCTCCCACGTATTTACAAAGACGCCACCGGTCACGACTACCCCGGGCGCCCGTTGGACGAGCACCTTCCCTTGGGCGCGGAAGCCGTCGAAGTACTTAGAGAAGTTGTGGGCGATGACAGACTGCACTTCGAATTAGTGCGCGAGCTGCTTGATGTTGAGCAGCGACATCGGTCGCGTTCTCGCCGGGCAGGTCTCTACGACTCCCTCGAGAAAGCGCTCCGCCGCGGGTTCTACGAGGACGAGACAGATGCAACCCTGCGCGCACTCGATCGGAAGGCTGCTCTTGATGTTCGCCGGGGCGAGGGTACGGATGAACCTGATCCGTTAGACGTCGCGGACGGTTTCGTGCGGCCATTGCAGGTAGGAGTCCAAGAATGATCATCGATCAGCTCGTCCTGCATAACGTCGGTACCTTCGCAGGGCGCAACACAATCGAACTCACTCCTCCGTCGCCGAAGAAGCCGATCGTTCTCGTCGGCGGGTTGAATGGTGCAGGGAAGACAACGCTGCTCGAGGCAATTCACCTGGTCTTGTACGGCCCCCTTGCGCAGACCGCTGCGCGGAAAGCGGGCAGCTATGAGAACTATCTGCGTGGGCTGATTCATCGTGGTGTCGCTGCTTCCGAAGGAGCCGCTTTAGAGCTGACGTTCCACGCACACCAGGAAGGTGTCGAACGGGAGTACTGGGTTAGGCGTAGCTGGCGAAGCACAGGCGCGTCGATCCGCGAGATCCTCTTGGTGTCTGTGGACGGGAAGCACGACGCGGCGCTGACGTCGGCGTGGAGCGAGCACATCGAGGCATTTCTGCCGCGAGGTATAGCGGGGCTGTTCTTCTTTGACGGTGAACAGATCGAAGCACTCGCCGACTTGGATCGTTCACAGGAAGTACTCTCATCCGCGCTGGCGTCGCTGATGGGCCTTGAGCTCGTTGACCGGCTATCGACTGATCTTGCAGTCCTCAAGAAGCGCCACCAAAATTCGCGTGTCCCAGACGGTCTGCGCGAATCCGTGGACGCGAGTCAGCAGGCGGTCACCATAGCGCGGCAGACCGAAGAGGCAGCGGCCCAGCACGCTGGCGGCGTGAGGGTGGAGGTCGAACGCGCGAAGAAGGTGCTTGAGGAGATTGAGGAGCGTTTCCGTTCTGCTGGGGGCGATCTTGTTGATCAGCGCAGCGCCGCCGAGGCCGCCGCCGCCACTCTGCGCACGGAACACGGTCGTATCGAAGATGCGATCCGTCAAGAGATGAGTGAGGCCGCACCACTGCTACAGGTAGGCGAACTCTTGCGGGGCATGTCGGCACAAGCCGAGGCCGAATACGAGGGCGAACGCAATCGAGCGGTCACAGATGTCTTAGCCTCCCGGGACGTCGAGATTGTTCGACTGCTCGAACACGCAAGAGTAGCCAAAGCAGTTCGGGGCCAGGTCGAACAATACCTTGCTAATGATCGCGAATCGCGCGGCGCAGCCTCGCTAACGCGTGAGATCGTTTGCATTCCCGACCCTGCGATCGTTCGTCATCTCATCTCTTCGACGCTCCCCGGCGCTGACAAGCGCTTGAGAGAGCTAATCGAGTTGCGTGGTATCACGCGGGCCAAACTAGAGCAGGCTGACCGTCTCTTAGTGGCGATTCCGGACAACGAAGCGGTTGCGTCACTGATAGCAGAACGGAACGAAGCCAAGTCGGATTTGGAGAGCCGCCGTGCGGCCCTGACCGTTGCAGAAGAACGCTTGAACCTGGCGAGGCAGGACCGTGTGCGAGCGACATCCGCCTACGAAGCGGCGCTTGAGAACGCAGCGCACGCATCGATCAAGGCTGACGATCAACGTCGGCTCGTCGACCACGTGGACCGCGTACGACGAACCCTCGCCGAACTGCGACTCGCTGCAAGTCGCCGTCACCTCGGCCGGATCTCCGACTTTGTGCTCGATGCACTCGGACGTCTCCTGCGCAAAGAGAACTTGGTAACCCAGGTCGAGATCGACCCAGAGAGCTACTTGGTTCAGTTAACTGGACGAGATGGTCTTCCCCTGCCGGCCAGTGACCTGTCCGCCGGCGAGCGGCAGCTACTTGCGGTCGCATTGCTTTGGGGACTTGCACGAGCCGCCGGTCAACCGCTTCCGGTGGTGATCGATACGCCACTTGGCCGGCTTGACGGTACCCACCGGGAGCACCTACTCGAGCGCTATTTTCCCTTCGCGAGCCATCAAGTCCTTCTCTTGTCTACCGACACAGAAATCGACGGCGAAGCCTACCGGCGGATACAGGAGCGAGTTGGACGCTCATATCGCCTCGTCTTTGATCAAGAAAAAAATGCGACAAGTGTTGTCGACGGGTACTTCTGGGAGCAGCGATGACAATCGAGAGCGTTCGGGTTTCTCAAGCAGCTCGCGACCAACTCGTCACGTTAAAGCGTCGAACTGGAGTTACTAACTGGAACATCCTCTGCCGGTGGGCCTTATGCCGATCTCTTGCCGAGCCCGCACCACCGCCTTCCGTTCATCTCGTCCTAGACAGCAATGTTGAGATGTCGTGGCGGGTATTCGCAGGCGAGCATGGCGATGTTTACTGGAGTCTTGTCCGGTATAGGTGCCACACCGACGGCTTAGCGCTTGATGACGACACCCTCGCCACGCAGTTCCGGCTGCACCTTCATCGCGGAATCGGTTACTTGGTAGGAGATCCGCGCGTTACCGATGTAGCCGGTTTGGCGAGCCTGGCTCTGCTCGACGAACCGGCCGCGTGAACGAGCGGGTCGCTCGGCACAAAACCGCGATGAGCCGCGCGGCTCTCTCGCGTCCGGTGGCGACGGCCATCCGCGACTCAATAGTTACTGAGAAGACGTCGTTCTTCGACTACGGATGCGGCCGCGGCGACGATCTGCGCAACCTCGCGGCACTCGGCTACACCGTCGACGGCTGGGACCCGACCCATCGTTCGTCCGCATCGCGGAGACGAGCAGATGTGGTGAATCTCGGCTACGTCGTGAACGTCATCGAGGATCCGCAAGAACGTGCAGATACTCTTCGCGAAGCCTGGCAACTCGCGAACAGCGTTCTTGTCGTCTCGGCGCGACTCGCATGGGACGCTCGTGGCTTGTCGGGACGGCCGATGGGCGATGGCCTTGTAACGCGCAACGGCACCTTCCAAAAGTTCTTCGACCAGGCGGAACTCGGCCGGTGGATTCAGGACCAGCTCGAATCCGAGGTCTACGCAGCAGCGCCGGGTATCTACTACGCGTTCAAAGAGGCGACTGACGCGCAATCCTTCATTGCCAACAGAGTCCACACCTACCGCCCCCGACTTCGCATCGACCCACATGAGATGTATGAAATGCACGCGGCGGTCCTCGAGCCCTTCCTCGCATTTATGAAGCTTCACGGTCGAGCACCAAAAGGCGGCGAACTCGCAGACGAGTCGGTATCGGCGATTAAGGAGGCGGTCGGCTCACTCGGCCGCTCCCACCAGCTCATCCGCAAGGTCACCGATGATGACTACTGGGACAGGGTGGCGGTTCAGCGGCGCTCCGAGCTTCTGGTCTACATCGCACTCTCGAGATTTAGTGGGCGCCCCCGTTTCAACCGACTCGGCCCCACGCTCACAGCGGATATCAGAACGCACTTCGGCAAGTATCGAGACGCCTGCACTCAAGCCGACCGCATGCTTGTGGCATGCGGCGATCCAGCCATTGTGTTGGTCAATGCGCGGACCTCCCGGGTGGGCAAGCAGACGCCAAGCGCTCTTTATATACATAAAAGTGCGCTTGGTGAGCTTCCCCCGATCTTGCAGGTCTACGAAGGATGCGCTCGAGCTCTATCCGGAACTGTCGAGCACGCCAACGTGATTAAGCTGTCGGTCACGGAGCCCCAGGTGTCTTACCTCACGTATCCGGATTTCGACCATGACGCACACCCGACGCTGGCGTCGTCGGTAATTGTGAATCTCCGGCGGCTAAGTGTGGATTGGCGAGATTATCGTCGGGCGTCCAATCCGCCACTGTTGCACCGGAAAGAGGAATTTCTGGGGGCGGACGATCCGCGTCGTACGCTTTACTCCCGCCTGACGGCTGCAGAGCAACGAGCCGGCTTGTATGCGCACCCAGAATCGATTGGTTCACTGTTGGGTTGGACACAGGCCGTACAAGCTGCACAGGTGAAGATCAACGGCCACCGTCTCTTCAGACTATGAAACCTCTTCAGACTATGAACCGCTGTCCCGGTGAGATGAACCGCCACTCGGGTACCTACCTCTTCGATGCGGATCGCAACATGCCATCCCGGGGGCTCTGGCAGGATTCTCCTTACCAACCACCACTGTTGCCTTAAGCACCCGGGAGGATTTCCGTGCCAACGTACAGAGCCGTGTCGTTTCGAACCGATATCGATGCTCCGGACGTGATCTTGTTCGCGGCGCCCGCCCACGAGATCGACTCCTGGGCTGGCGTCCCGCAACGCGAACTCATCGATCGCCAAGAGACCATCGGGTTCCAGCGAGAAGAGAATCCGCGCCGCCTTGAGCAACTCGCAAGATTCTTCCTCGACACGCACAACGTTTCACAGAACCCACTCCTGTGCGCGCAACGTTCGACCACGAAAACGACGTTCGCGTCGAGTGACGACCCCTCACAGCTAGTCCGTGTAGGGACTCTCGAGATTGAGAACGGGCAATTCGACAAGGAACCGCTGACTGAGCTTTTCCGTGCTCTCGAACGAGATCTGCGCGAACGACAGCCAGGCCTGGCGGGTGCGGCAGTGAGCCCAAAACGCCTGCAAGAACTGCACCAACGGCTCGCCGACGACGTCGGCCATGCGTCCCTCCCAGATATAAGCGCGGTTGACATTGACGCGATGAGCGACGACGAAGGTATCAGCGGACTCTTCGCTTCGGAGACCCATGTTTTGGAATTCTGGCAGGAAATAAAGGCCCGTCTCGATCTATTGGATAGCTTGGATTCTGACACGCGGTCGCAATTCGATGGCGGGGACGATTTCCTCGGATTCGATCGTGACGCACTTGCCGCCTACCTAAAGCCAGTGTTTCTAGTTGACGGTCAGCATCGACTTAAGGGAGCCCTACTCGCCGCGCAACAGCTCGCTGGGGAGAAAATGGGTAGCGATGCGATACAACAACGTATCGAGGGTGGCGAGGATATCGAATCCCTAACACAAGAGTTAATCTCATCAAGCACGCGCTTATTGCCCGTATCGCTCCTCATGAACCCTCGCGTGGAAGAGCACGTTTTTCAATTTGTGGTCGTTAATCAGAAGGCAACACCTGTGGGGAAGGCGTTGCTCGGAACTATTGTGGCAACCAGCCTGACAGAGTCAGAACTGCAGAACGTCACCGACCGACTCGAGCAGGTCCAGATTAATGTCTCAGATTCCCAAGCCGTCGCTTGGTTTACCCGAAGTCCAGAGTCGGCCTTCTACAACGTCGTTCAACAGGGTATCGAAAAGGAAGGGGGAGGCCGATTACCGTGGACGGTGCTGCGCGACCTGGTTAATATCTTCAGAAACCTATCCGGCGCGCGATTGCCCCATGCTCCGGGCAACGATTACGCAGATGTATGGCGCCGGAAACAACTGACGAAAAGTGATCTTGTTGCTTCTGCGATAGCCAATGTACCCGATGACGAGAAATTGCCCCTAGCTTTCGCTACCTGGAGCCAGTTAAACGGACCGTGGCGCGAGGTGGCGAATGCATTCTTCAACGCCATCCGGTCAAGACTGGGAGACGCTTCCAATGTCGCCGCCTACAATGGCTGGGGTAGCACTCAAAGCAATTTGTTTAACAAGGTCTCCTTACTCATCCTCGTCGCCGACTTTTTCCAATGGCTAACAGACACCGCGCGAACGATCTCCTCAGCCGATGACTGCGCGAAAGCTGTTGACGATTGGCTCGAAGGCACGGACAAAGCCTACTTCAACCGGGATTGGAACTTGTCCGGAGTAAAAAAGGACACTCCAGGAATTCGTCACAATTGGTCGGAACTCTGGGTGGATTACCGCAAAGATCCGAGCCGGCTTACTGACGTGCGGAATTTCCGCAAGGCCAAGACTGTTTAGCGAGTATTAAATTGGACCTACTGGAAATTCTTCGGTCCAGCCAAGAAGTGATCGAAAGCCCCTGGGAGAAGGCCAAGATCGCCGATCTGGGAACGAGAACGGTGGAAGTGCCGTCCCGGGCTAGCTGGCTCCTCAAGGCCGATGTCAAAATCGAGTGGCTTAGGTGGTGGATCGAGAGTTTCGTTCCTACTGATAACACCTACTCTGGCACCGACGAACTCCGAAGGCGCGCCGCAGTTATTCGTAACGCATCCCGTGTGATTACCGCGCACCTACCGCTGCTCGACGCAACCGAACGGCGCAATCTAGTACGACTCGTAACGGACATTGCGGTTTCGATCGAGAGTTCTAGAACTGAATCCAGAACACCTCTGAATAACAGTCTGAAGCGGGCTCTACTCGACTCGTCTGGTATCGAGCCCCGTTGTTATTTATGTGGCGGACGGTTCAGTGCACAGGCTGTCGATCGATTCCTCGGAAACGCTGAGAACCCGCTCTTGTCTAGTCCCATCGTTGACTTCGTGTTTCCACGAGGAGCGCGTTCTCGCGACGCATCAATCGTCGTTGACCACGTTAGGCCAGTGCGAGCCGGTGGCTCTCCAACGGATCTTCGCAATCTACGTCTCGCCTGCGACTTCTGCAATTCCTTCAAATCTGACTCGCTGACGATTTACTCGAGGGGTCATTACGCGAAGCCGTTCTCACATCCGACGCTAGGAAATGTCTTCCCCCCGAATCCGTTTTGGGTCGTCCGCATTTTGGCTATGGATGGCCGATGCGCTTCATGCGGCAGAAATTCGGTAGAAGCACAGTTGTTCGCCGCTACTAGGGAGCAGTCCAAGTACATGAATCCCGTCGCACTAGAGCTGTATTGCCGAGATCATGATCCTCTTGTCGACTCCCGCTGGGTCAAAGCTCGTTCGCTGCCCTCGATAAACGTTGGTACCAGCTGACATGCCCAGGCATAGGACTGGGCGGAAAACTGTCCATCTGGTTTCAGATAGCGCCGTGCCGCGATAGGTCCGCAGGAGTCAATTACGCGTGTCGACATCACGTGCGCTTACTACGACAGCTCGACTTCATCAATGTTCGCGCCCAATGAACTCTACGCTTGTATAAACAGGCCGACTCCGCAACGCTGTCGGTAAGGGCAGCGTCCGAGGTTCACCGTCTAGCCAACGCATCGTCGGCCACATCGAACGTGTCACCCGCGCCGCGCACCGCTGTCCCCATCTTCGTCACGTTCTCCGCCAAACGGCTCGCCATCTGACTGAAGTGTTTCCCCACTGCCTCTACCGCCCACTGCGTCGTCGTTCCGGGCAGCGCATCTCCCGCGGAAGAAGTCCTGCCGCCCACGTCCGCCGCGGCGATATCCCCCGCTGCGATATCCACCTGACTGGCAAATGCGCGCAGAATCTCCGGATCGACCAGCATCGCCACCCTCCGCACCCGCTTCCATGATGTTCTGATTCTGCGGCACCGCCGACACCCACGGCCCCGCCAATTTTCGCAACGGTGTTACACCTGCGCGTTCGGTGCTACACTCCCGTGCATGCCGACCAAGCACCGGCGCCACGCGATCACCGAGACCGACGACATCAGCCGCGCTCTTGATGTCGCACGCCGAACCTGGCCGGAGCTTGCGGACAGGCCAGGAGCACTGCTGCGCCAACTGATCCTGGTCGGGCAGAACACGCTCGCGCACAACGACATTGAAACGTCACGCACCCGCCGTGAAGCGATCGACGAAACCGGCGGCGCGCTGACCGGTGTGTTCGGCACCAACCATCTCCGGCAGCTGCGCGGAGACTGGCCCGAGTGATCATCCTCGACGCGAGCGTCTTGATCGCCCACTTTGAATCCGCCGATGCCCACCACGTTGAAGCCGCCGACCTGCTCGCGGCGCACGCATCCGAGCCGTTCGGATCGAGCGTCATAACCCTTGCCGAGGTCTACGTCGGAGCAGCCCGCGCCGGACGGGCAGACCTCCTCGACTATCTCCTGAGCCGCCTCGAAGTCGAGTCTCTGGATCTACCCGCCGGCAGCGCGCGGCGCCTGGGGGAATTGCGTGCCACTACCGGGCTCAAGATGCCCGACTGCTGCGTCCTCTATACCGCCGAGCATCACGCAGCCGACATTGCCACCTTCGACGCCAGGCTCGCCGCTCGGGCCGCCGAGCTCGGAATGGCGCTCGCGGGCATCCAGACGCTGTTCACCCAACCGGTCACCGGACCCGATCTCGCCGCGGGGCGTATCCGAATACCAGCCGCTACCAAACCGGCGCTTCCCGACTCCCGCGAATCCATACGCCTCGTCCTCCGCGGACAGGAACTAGATGTGCGGTGGGACCCACGCAACGGCCCCGACCGCGCGCGGTCCGGGGTCCTCAGCGTCGGCCGCACCACTCTGGCTGAATCGGTGTCGCCCGGCGAGCGCTTGGAGGTCATCCCACGCCCGGACGGCAGGTCGAAGCGGCCTTCGGCGCGCGGCTTCTCCACGTGGGGAACGCGGTAGGCG
>JBNMQY010000012.1:0-143475 GCA_050205415.1 Mycolicibacterium litorale | reverse complement strand
CGCGGGCTGCAGGCGGCAATGCTCTTCGAGATCCGATATCACCGGCGCTAGCTGATAGCACCCACGACATCGTTTCCCGCAAGCCCTCAGTCCCCAGCGAGCGCCACTCCAGGCGGCAACGCCCTTCCCAATCCGATACCACCCGCGCTAGCTGATAGCACCCACGACATCGTTTCCCGCAAGCCCTCAGTCCCCAGCGAGCGCCACTCCATGCGGCAACGCCCTTCCAAATCCGATACCACCAGCGCTAGCTGATAGCACCCACGACATCGTTTCCCGCAAGCCCTCTGCCCCGCACGGACACGCACATCGGCTTGTCAGACCTCCGCGCCATCATCAGCCCATGCCCTCCTACACCTATCGTGCCGAATGGTCCCCGCGCCGTGGCGAATACGAGGCCCGCTGTCTCGAATTCCCCGGCCGCTTCTGCTACGCGTCGACCCCCGCCCAAGCCGTCGAGAGCCTCGAGCGGGAGATCACCGACAGCGTCGCCGAGAGCCTCGCCATCGGCGAGACCCCGCGGCCCTCCATCAGCGACCGGCACTACAGCGGCACATTCGTCGTCCGCGCCTCACCGGACCTGCACAGCCGGCTCTCGGTCGAAGCCGCCGAACAGGGCGTCTCTCTCAACCAATGGGCCATCACGAAACTCGCCGGCCGCCTCCCCTCACTCGACGACCTGTTCTGAGCGGCGAAAATCGTTGGACTGCCGCCCAGTCCGTCGACCACCATCGAAGGGTGAGTACGTCCGATCTCGATGCGAAACCGGTCCGCGGCACCGGTCGATGGCGTGTACTCGCCCCCTTCAGCTCCCGCGAGTACCGCTTGTTGATGGCGGCGGTCTCACTGTCGATCTTCGCCGAGGGCATGTGGACGGTCGTGATGGCCCTTCAGGTCATCGCCCTCGACAACGACCCGACAGCGCTGTCGCTGGTCGCGACGTGCCTCGGCGCCGGCCTGGTCGCATTCGTCCTCGTCGGCGGTATCGCCGCCGACCGGTTCAACCAACGCGCGATCATCATCGTCGTCGAAGCGGTCAACCTGCTGACCGTCACCGCCGTGGCGCTGCTGGGTTTCCTTGGCGCACTGTCGATCTGGCATCTCGCGGTGGCGGCGGCCATTCTCGGTGTCGCCGCCGCGTTCTTCTTCCCCGCCTACAGCGCGATCCTGCCGCGCATCCTGCCCGCCGAACAACTGCTCGCCGCCAACGGCGTAGAGGGTGTGGTGCGGCCGGTCTTCCAGCGCTCCGTCGGCCCCGCCGTTGCCGGCATGGTGGTCGGCGCGACGCTGCCGTCGATCGGCGCCGCCGTCGTGGCCGTACTCTTCGGGCTCGGGCTGCTGCTCCTGGTCGCGACGCGCCCGGCGGAAACCGCCCCGCAACCGGTGACGCAGTCACACGTGTTGCACGATTTGCGTGACGGTTTCCGCTTCATGCTCCGCACCCCGTGGCTGCTGGCGACGTTGTTGTTCGCCAGCATGTTCGTGCTCGTCGTACTCGGCCCGATCGAGGTGCTGCTGCCGTTCATCGCCCAACAGCGGTTCGAGGACGGCGCCCGCACCTACGGTTTCATCCTGGCGTTCTTCGGCGTGGGCAGTGCGCTCGGCGCGCTCGCCGTGTCGTCGATGCGGATGCCGCGGCGCTACCTGACCGTGATGATGACGATGTGGGGTGCGGGGTCGATCCCGCTGGTCGTCGTCGGGACGACATCGTCGTTCCCGGTGATGGCCGCCGCCACGTTCGTCGTCGGGGTGACCGACGGTGCGGGCATGGTCATCTGGGGAACGCTGCTGCAGCGGCGCGTGCCGACGGAGATGCTCGGCCGGGTGTCGAGCCTGGACTTCTTCGTCTCGCTGGCGTTCATGCCGGTGTCGTTCGCGATCGTCGGCCCACTCTCGAAGATCGTCTCGATGGAGACCATCTTCGTGGTGGCCGGTGTGGCCCCGGTCCTGCTGGCGGTGGTCGCCGCCACGGCGGCGCGGATGCCCCGCGACGAACTCGCCCATCCCCTCCGCTGAGGATCAGACGCCGAACACCGGGGGCAGTGCGAGCACCATGACGAGCCCCCAGAAGAAGTGGGTGAGCATCGGTGCGAGCACTCCCCCGGTGGCCCGGCGTTCCAGGGCGCACACGGTGCCGAGCACGATGGCGGCGATCGCCAGCATGAAGTTCTGCGTGCTCACCCCCGTCACCACCACGTAGACTGCCGTCGACCAGAGCACCGCCCACCAACCGTTCCACCGGTTGCCGAGCGAGGTGTACAGCGCGCCCCGGAAGAACAGTTCCTCGGCCAGGCCGTTGACCACGGTGATGACGACGACCAGCCACAGCGCACCGACGTTGGCGTGTTCGAGCACGCGGACCGCGAACTCGCGCATCAGCGGGATCTCCCGGGCCACCAGACCGGCCACCAGGAACGCGCCGCCGAGGGCCAGGCCGACGGCGGTGCCGGTGATCACCGGTCGCTGGTTGCGTCCGCGAACACAGATGCGGCCCAAGTGAAGTGGGCCAGACAGAAAGGCGCCGGCGGTCCACCAGACGGCCAGCCCCGCGGTGAACCAGTAGAAGTCGGGATCGCCCGGCGGAATCGACAGCGAGTAGCCGAGCAGTCCGAAGCCGATGACGACGAAGATCGCCACGATGATCCTGCGGCGGCGGATCACCGCGGGCCACTCCGCGGCCGGGGCGGCCACACTGGTGACGACGTTACGCGCCTCCCCGAAGAGACCGGTCCGTTCGTCGCACGGCGCGGGGGTCGGTGACGACTGCTCGGTTTCGGTCATGCCGAACGCCCTTTCGGTACCAGGTTGACGAAGGTGTCGAGTCCGGTGCGCACCGCCGCCGCCACCGGCCCGGGCACCAGACAGAGCAGCCCGAGCGCCGGGCGCGCGATGGGCGGGGTGACCGGACGGATCAGCCGCGTGATCCGCTCGTTGTCGCCGCCGGCCCAGTCCGGATCCGTATCGGCGAGGTGATGCACGTCGACCAGCCGGTTCACCGGACGCGGACGTTGCGGTGAGAGCGCGCGCCTGATCGCCTCGTCGATGGTCGTCAGACCGCCTGCCGGCGCACCGACGATGTCCTGCAGCCCGTCCTTCGAGGCGGTCATCGGGTGGTCGAGCGATTCGATGAGGTCGCCTGCCAACCCGCCGGGGACCGGCAGCACCAGGCCGCTCAGCTGTGAGACGACGGTGGTGTCGATGCCGCGGACGGGCAGCGGGGCGCGCCGCCTACCGGCGAGCCGGGCGTACTTCTGCAGCAGCTCCCCGTACGTGGTGGTCTCGGGTCCGTGGATGTCGTACGCACCGGCCGGCACCGTCTCGGTGTCGGCGGCGGCAACCAGATAGTGCAGCGCGTCGCGGATGGAGATCGGGTCGATCGGGTTGGCCGCCCACTTCGGCATCGGCAGCACCGGGAAACGGTCCCCGACGTACCTCAGCATCTCGAACGACGTCGACCCCGCGCCGAGGATGATCGCCGCGCCCAGCCACACCACGTCGGCTCCACCGTCGACGCTCAGCGCTTCGGCGACCTCGGCTCGGCCCGCGAGGTGTTCGGAAAGCGTGTCGTCGGTGGGGACGAAACCGCCGAGGTAGACGATGCGCCGCACACCGGCGTCGCGCGCCGCCTCGGCGACGTTGGCGGCCGCCTGATTGTCGGTGTCGCGGAAATCCGGCTGCCCGATCGCGTGCACCAGGTAGTAGATGACGTCGACGGGCCCCGCTTCGGCCAGCGCCCGCGTCGCCGACTCCGGTTGCTGAGCGTCTAGTGCGACGGAGGTCACATCGTCGTACCACCCGAATGCGCGCAGCCGCTCGGGGTTGCGGCTGGCCACCACCACGTCGGCACCTGCGTCCAACAGTGCGCTGACCAGCCGCGATCCGACGTAGCCGGTGGCACCGGTGACCAGGACTCGCAGGTTTTTCACCGTCCCTAGGTACCCAGGTCGGCCGAACGGGAACCGCCGCGGCGCCGTTTGCTCGACTCAGCGGTGCGCGTCGACCAGGTGTTGGTAGAGGACGGCGTTGGTGCGGTTGCCGTCGACCTCCTGCTCGCTCAGTTCGCGACGGACCTTGCCGGGCACCCCCGCGACGAGCGAACCGGGCGGAATCTCGACGCCCTGCGCGACCACCGCGCCGGCGGCGACCAGCGAGCCGCGACCGATCCGCGCCCCGTTGAGGACGACCGCGCCCATCCCGATCAGGCAGTCGTCTTCGATCGTGCATCCGTGCAGTACGGCGTTGTGCCCGACGCTGACATTGGCGCCGATGCGGGCGGGAAAGCCCGGGTCGACGTGGACGGTGACGCCGTCCTGGATGTTGCTGCCCGCGCCGATCTCGATGGGCTCGACCTCGGCCCGCAGGGTGGCGCCGTACCAGACGCTGGCCTTTGCCGACAGCGTCACCCACCCGATCACCGCGGCGTTCGGCGCCACCCAGGATTCGTCGTGGAGTTCGGGTGCGTGCTCGCCCACGCGGGCTATCAGCGGTTCCGGCATGGCCGTCATCGTAGGCGGCACGAGCACATGTGAGACAACCAACGCGACAAACGGGAAGCCGCAGGTCACAGCCGATCCGGTGCTTGTGATGCGCAGGCCCGACTTGGCCGTTACCATTTCGTGCCCTTACGATCCGAGGCGGCGCCGAACAGGTAGCCGGCCCGACGCCGCCCATCGGCGGGCGTCCTGACGAGCTGAGGAGCCGATCGTGAAGACCCGTACCAGGACACTGGGCGCAGCCGTGGGCATCGCCGCCATCGCCGTTTCGCTGCCCCTGTCGGTCACCGCCAACGCACAACCGGCGGAACCGTCGTCGGTGGAGACGCCGCTGCCCAATCTCGAGGGCGACTGCGATCCGTTCCGCGCCGCCGTGCCGAACTGGAAGACCTTCGTCGACCAGCCGGTCAGCCAGGTGCTCGCCCAGATCCCGGACGTGAGCACCTTCAGCTCCGCGATCTCCGGTGGGCTCAATCCCGCCGTGAACGTCGCCTCGGTGCTCGACAACGGCCCGTTCGTCGTGTTCGCCCCGACCAACGAGGCGTTCGCGAAGCTCCCGCCGGAGCAGCTCGAGGCGCTCAAGAACGACCCGGCCGCGTTGACCGACCTGGACTACTACCACGTGTTCCTCGGTCTGCTCGGGCCCGCCGACGTCAAGGGTCAGCGCGCGTCGCAGCAGGGCGCCGAGATCAAGGTCGTCGGCACCAACGGCGACATCAAGGTCAACGACACCGCGAAGGTGATCTGCGGCGGCATCGCGGCGCAGAACGCCCGCATCTACCTGATCGACACCGTGCTGGACCCGGCCAGCGCGCCGGAGGCGGTCACCCCGTCGGGCACTTCCGCGACGGCGACGACCGCCACCCCGACGACGGAGCCCACCCCGCTGCCGGCCGAGAGCCCGGCAGCCCCCGCGCCCGAGGAGACGCCGGCCGCGGCGGCCGACATCCCGGCCGCGGACGCGCCGATCGGCTGACGTTCTCTGCGCGAGCAGACGTAAAAACCCCCGAAACCGCGTGGTTTCGGGGGTTTTTACGTCTGCTCGCGCAGAGGTCAGACGCCGAGGTCCCGGCCGATGATCTCCTTCATGATCTCGGTGGTGCCACCGAAGATCGTCTGGATGCGGCCGTCGACGTAGGCGCGCGCGACGCGGTACTCGAGCATGTAGCCGTAGCCGCCGTGCAGCTGCACGCACTGGTCGACGACCTTCTTGGCGACCTCGGTGGCCCACCACTTGGCCTTGGCGGCCTCGACCGCGGTCAGCTCACCGTCGACGACGCCCTGCAGGCAGCGGTCGATGTAGTTCTCGGTGACCTCGAGTTCGGTCTCCATCTCGGCGAGCAGGAAGCGGTTGTGCTGGAAGCTGCCGATCGGCTGGCCGAACGCCTTGCGGTCCTTGCTGTACTGCAGGGTCTCGGCGAACACGGCGCGCGCCCCGGCGATCGCCGAGATCGCGATCGAGAGGCGCTCCGAGGGCAGGTTCGTCATCAGGTGGTAGAAGCCGCGGCCCTCCTTGCCGAGCAGGTTCGCGCTCGGCACCCGCACGTTCTCGAAGTGCAGCTCGGAGGTGTCCTGGCTGTGCAGGCCCATCTTGTCGAGCTTGCGGCCGCGGCCGAAGCCCTCCATACCGCGCTCCACCACGAACAGCGAGAAGCCCTTGTGCCCGGCCTCCGGATCGGTGCGGGCGACCACGACGCACAGGTCGCAGTTGATGCCCGACGAGATGAAGGTCTTGGAGCCGTTGATGATCCAGTCGTCGCCGTCGCGCACCGCGGAGGTGCGGATGCCGGCGAGGTCGCTGCCTGCGCCGGGTTCGGTCATGGCGACCGCGATGATCGTCTCGCCGCTGGCGATGCCGGGCAGCCAGCGCTTCTTCTGCTCGTCGTTGGTCAGATCCTTGAAGTAGGGCCCGACGACGTCGTTGTGCAGGCTCAGCGCGGGGCCGTGCACCCCGGCCTTGGCGATCTCCTCGTCGATGATCGCGTTGAACCGGAAATCGTCCGAACCGCCGCCGCCGTACTCCTCGGGCATGTTGAACCCGATCAGCCCGTACTTGCCCGCCGCGGTGTAGGCCGAGCGGTCGACGATGCGCTCGCTCTCCCACTTCTCGTGATTGGGCACGAGTTCGCGCTCGATGTACTCCTTGACCGTCTCGCGGAACGCCTCGTGCTCGGCGTCGTAGATCGTTCGCTTCATGGTTGATTCCTCACTTGGCTCGAGTGCCTACTTGGCTTTCCAGACCGGCTCGCGCTTCTCGGCGAAGGCCAGCGGCCCTTCCTTGGCGTCCTCTGACCTGAGCACCGCGGCCATCTCGCGGCCGGTGCGGGCCCACGACGGTTCCTCGGCGGCGATCACGCCGTCCTCGGCGCCGTAGGCCACGCGCTTGCTGGCCCACACAGCCAGCGGTGCGTTGACGGTGATTCGCTCGGCCAGGGCGAGCGCCGCGTCGAGCGCGGTGCCGTCGGGGACGACCTCGTTGATCAGGCCCCACTTCAGCGCGTCGGCCGACGTCATCGGCTCACCGGTGAAGATCATCTCCATCGCGACCTTGCGCGGCAGGTGGTCGACGATCCGGAACACCCCGCCCGCGGCGGCCATCAGGCCCCGTTTCACCTCCGGCAGGCCGAATTTCGCGCGCTCCTCGGCCACCACCAGATCGCTGGCCAGCGCCAGTTCGGAACCACCGCCCAGTGCGGTGCCGTTGACCGCCGCGATCGTCGGCTTGTCGATGAAGTGGTGCACGTACCCGGCGAAGCCCCACTCCGGGTGGTCCGGGTGGTAGAGGTTCTCGCGCCGGTAGATCGCCTTGAGGTCGGCGCCGGCGCAGAACGACGGCCCGTTGCCGGTCAACACGACCGCGCGTACTTCGGGATCGTCCTGCGCCTGCTGCAGCGCATCGCCGACGGCGGTGCTCACCGCACCGTTGACGGCGTTGCGGGCCTCGGGCCGGTTGAGCGTGATGATCAGGATGTTCCCCCGCCGCTCGGTGAGTGCGGCGGGGGCTGTTGACGTTTCGGTCACAGCAGCTCGAGGATGGTGGCGTTGGCCTGACCGCCGCCTTCGCACATGGTCTGCAGGCCGTACTGAATGCCGTTGTCGCGCATGTGGTAGAGCAGCGTGGTCATGATCCGTGCGCCGGAGCCGCCGAGCGGGTGGCCGAGCGCGATGGCGCCGCCGTTCGGGTTGAGCTTCTTCTCGTCGGCGCCGATGTCCTTGAGCCAGGCCATCGGAACGGGCGCGAAGGCCTCGTTCACCTCGAACGCGCCGATCTGGTCGACCGACAGCCCGGACCGCTTGAGCGCCTTCTGAGTGGCCGGAATCGGCGCGGTCAGCATGATCACCGGATCGGCACCGGCCAGTACCGCGGTGTGCACCTTGGCGATCGGCTTGAGGCCGAGTTCCTTGGCCTTCTCGGCGGACATGAACAGCAGCGCGGCCGAACCGTCGGAGATCTGCGACGAGTTGCCTGCGTGGATCACGCCGTCCTCCCTGAAGGCGGGCTTGAGCTGGCCCATCTTCTCCAGCGTGGTGCCGCGGCGGATGCCCTCGTCCTTGAGGACGGCGTTGCCGTCGGGATCCTTGATCGCGACGATCTGATCGTCGAAGGCGCCGGAATCCTGTGCGGCAGCTGCTTTCTCGTGCGAATCCAGGGAGAACTGGTCGAGGTCGGTGCGGCTGAAGCCCCACTGCTGCGCGATCATCTCGGCGCCGATGCCCTGGTTCGGGGTCTGCTGGTAGCGGTCCTTGAAGCCCTGCGGGTAGGGGTTGCCGCCGTTGGCCAGCGAGGCGCCCATCGGGGTGCGCGACATCGACTCGACGCCACCGGCGACGACCACGTCGTAGTGCCCCGCCACGACACCGGCCGCGGCGAAGTGCACGGACTGCTGGCTCGAACCGCACTGCCGGTCGACGGTCACGCCGGGCACACTCTCCGGCCAGCCGGCCGTCAGCAGGGCGGTGCGACCGATGTCGAGCGCCTGCTCGCCGGCCTGCATGACGCAGCCCCAGATGACGTCGTCGACCAGCGCCGGGTCGACGCCCGCGCGCTGCACCAGGCCGTTGAGCACCTGCGCGGACAGCTCGGCCGGGTGGACACCCGACAGACCTCCGTTGCGTTTGCCGACGGGCGACCGCACGGCCTCGACGATGACGGCTTCAGCCATGTCACTTCTCCTTCGAAGTCGGGTTCAGCTCACACACTTGGACACGACGGTAGAGGACAAGGTTTACTAGGTCAACCTACTGGTTGGTGGGCCCGGCTGCGGCCGTAACGCTGCGTGTAGATGGTTTACTGAGTTCTACAGCTGGCCGCCGGCCGGCGCGGCGAAAAGGGAGGTCAGGTGGCCAGAACAACACCGCTGGCCCCCATGATCGGGGCGAGCCCTTCGACGACCGCGGTGCGCTCCCCCAAGACCGCGGAACTGGTCGCCGGCACCCTGCGCCGCATGGTCGTCGACGGCCAACTCAAAGAGGGCGACTTCCTGCCCAACGAAGCCGAGTTGATGGCCCACTTCGGTGTCAGCAGGCCGACGCTACGCGAGGCCGTGCGGGTGCTGGAATCCGAGCGCCTGGTCGAGGTGCGCCGCGGTTCGCGCACCGGCGCCAGGGTGCGGGTACCCGGCCCGGAGATCGTCGCCCGTCCGGCGGGGTTGCTGCTCGAGCTCTCCGGAGCGACGATCGCCGACGTGATGACCGCCCGCTCGGGCATCGAGCCGATGGCCGTGCGCCTGCTCACCGAGTCCGGCGACACCGCGGCGTTCGACGAACTCGAGCAGACCCTCGACGAGCACGTCGCGCCGGCCTGGGAGTCCGGTCGGCTGGCCGAGACCACCGGCGACTTCCACCGGCGCATGGTGGAGCTGTCGGGCAACGCCACGCTCACCATCATGGCGGGCATGCTCCACGAGATCACCGTGCGCCACACCGCATTCGCGATGAAGGAGAGCAACCCGCCGTCGAAGGCCGACTACGAGAAGCTGATGCGGTCCTACCGCAGGCTGCTGCAGTTGATGCGGTCCGGCGACGGCGCGGCGGCCGAGGCGCACTGGCGCAAACACCTCGACACCGCGCGGGCCTTGCTGCTGCAGGGGCTGGAGACGGTCAAGGTCCGCGACGTCATGGGCTGATTCTTCCGTCGAGACTGCGGGGAGATCACGTCACTGCGCGGATTCGCGATCTGACCGCAGTCTCGGCGCGTCGGCGTTGCCCTTCTGCCAGGTGACGTGCACCGGGATGTCGTCGGTCCATGGCTGGCCGGTCACCATGTCCGACACGTTGACGTAGCCGCGTTCGAACTCCCCGGTGGCGGCGTCGACCAACCGGTACTCCTGTCGCTGCCGGTGAATGGGTTGTGCGTCAAGGAGAATCACGCGCACCTCGCCCGGCTCGAACTGGCAGCGCTTCTGCATGGCGGCGATCAACTGCTCGTTGTGCATGTGGCCGTCGCCGAAATTCCAGCCGACGGCGGTGCTGCACAGCCGTTCGCCTTCGGTGATGACGTACTCGTCCTGATTGCGCCCGGCGAGCGCGTTGTGCACCAGGGTCAGCAGCGCCTTGCCGTGAGAGTTGAAGCCGCGGAACGCGTATCCCTTGTACAGGTAGATCATCGCCTGTTCCTGGCTGCCGTAGAACCTCTCGAGCTGGGAGGCGGGCATGCTGGCGATGGCGACCAGCCCGCGCTCGATCTTCTCGTTCGCCGACGGCTTGATGCACCACCACGAGGTGTCCCAGTTGCCCGCGTAGTACCGCATCCCGGGCAGGAACGAGATCTTGCGGGGGAACAGGTTGCCGAGCGCCACGGTGACCGCCAGCACGGCGAACAACACGACGGGCAGCGGCGTGCTCAGCTGAGACAGTCCGACGTCCGCGTGGCCGACGAACAGCGTCACCACGCAGAACATCATGAAGACGTTCCACTCCAGCGGTACACCCATCGGGATCGCCGACAGGATGCCGAAATGGAAGACGAGCATCACGAAGGCGGCGATCGCCGTCGGCCACCCGCCGTGTGAGAACAGCAGCGCCAGCGGCACCAGCATCTCGACCGCGGTGCTGAAGTGGGCGATGACCCTCGAGACCCGGCCGGGCCGCAGGTCGTCGGGGAACTTCTCGAAGAACGCGCGCTTCAACCGCTTCGTCCGGATCAAGGGGTTGTTCGACATCATCGTCGAGATCACGAAGGGGAAGTGCTTGTTGAGCTTGGAGGTCGCCGCACCCATCCAGATCGCGATGCAGACGAGCTTCGCCGCCAGCAGCATGTCCACGCCGTAGCCGACGAAGAGGAAGGCGACGGTGAACGAGCCGTACACCTCACCGCGTGCGGCCAGGAAGATCACCTTGTCGCGCAGCCCCAGCACTGCCAGCAGCCCGAGGATGGTCCAGATCTGCCACAGCGGCAGCACGCCGACCGTCGTCCCCAGCGCGGGAACCGGCCCCGTGCCGTCGGAGAACAACGCGATCAACAGCACCACGAGCAGCGCGCCGTACAGCGCGGCGTCGACCGGGGTGCGGGTGTCGCCCCTGGTCAGCGGCACCCGGTCGGGCCACGGAGGCAGCCGGATGGTGCCGGGGCGCAGCCAGTAGAGGATCGAACCCAACGGCGGGAAGAACCGGTTGTTCAGCGGACCGAACCCACAGCCGAGGCCGACCACCTCGAACAGCATCGTGTACAGCACGACCTTCTGGAACACGATCGGCTCGGTCCACCACTGCGCCACGTTGGTGAACCCGTCGACACCGTGGGTGGCCAGCGCGAACAGCCAACCGCCCAGGATGTAGAGCAGGATCTTGACGACGTAGAACAGGTGCATCACCACGGGTGTGCCGAAGCCGACCTCGGCCCAGTGGCGGGCCATCGGCCGGATCTTCTCCGAGCGCGTGCCCTTGCTCCATTCCGCGAAGTCGACGACGGGCATGTCGGGCTTGAGAAATCCCATAGCCTCAAAGACTAGAACGTGTTCTAGTCGCGCGGAACGGGTTGGCCCGACTTCCGCGCGAGCAGACGTGAAAACCCCCGATTCGGGCGCCGGGGAGGGGTTTCCGCGTCTGCTCGCGAGGAGGAATGAGCCTCTCAGGCCCCGGTCTTGGCCGGTGGGCGGTAGAAGATCGCCAACTGGCCGATGCCGCCGCCGAGGCCGAGGGCCAGCGCGATGACCAGACCCCACCAGCCCTGCACGACATCCCACAGTGCGGTGCCGTGGAAGAGGGCGTAGTCGAGGCTGAGCTTGCCGGGTCCGATCGCCGGGATGGCGACGGCCGCCGCGGCGAGGACGAGGTTGTACTCCCAGCCCTCCTTGACGATGAAGAACCCGTTGGCGCGGTGCACGGTCCAGGCGGCGACCAGCATCAGCGCCACGAACCCGGCGGCGGGGACCGGGGTGAGCAGGCCGACCGCCAGGCCGATACCCGCGGCCATCTCGGTGGTCGCGGCGACCCGGGCGTGGAACATGCCCGGTTTCATGCCGATGCTGTCGAACCAGCCGGCGGTGCCGGGGATCCGGCCCCCGCCGAAGAACTTGTTGTAGCCGTGGGCGGCCATCGTCAGGCCGAGCACCACACGCAGGATCAGAACGCCGACATCCAAGGCAGTCATGCAACAGAATCTAGGCCATCTGTAAGGCCGCCGACCAGCCTACGTCCGCCGGTCCAGCGCGTCGGCCAACCGGGCCACATACGCGTCGAGATCGCCGACGGCCGATTCCGCCGCATGCACGCTCACCGCGACGGCGTCGCCGATGCCGTGCACCCCGTGCGTGAGCCCCATCATCGGCGACAGCGACGGACAGCCGGTCGTCACCACGACGGGCGCACCGCCGAAGCTCAGGTCGGCGGCACCGCGGTGGACGCTCGACACGACGGTGTTCCCGATCGCGGTCGGTGACCGCACGGTGGGGTCGAACGCCGACACTCCCCAGCGCATGAGCGGCGCCGGAACCGCCGCGGACGCCAGCGCCGCGGCGCGCATCGCCGGATGTCCGGCCCGCTGCCTGCGCTGCGCGAGCTCATCGGCGATGCGGGCGCTGCGCTCGACGTGCGGCAGGCCGGGATGCAGTCCGACACCGACGTTGCCGAAGTGGTTGTGCGCCCGTCGTGGCCCCGGACTCGCCATCGGCACCTCCGCTCCCAGCGTGGCCGGATCGTCGCCGAGTGCGCGCAGGTGGTCGGCCAGCGCGCGCGAGATCGCGGCCAGCACCGCGACCGTGACGGTGGCGTCCGGCAGCTCGGCACGGCGGCGGACCAGGATGCGCAGACCGCGGCGCCCCTCGGGACAGGCGTTGCTGCGCAGCACCGGACGCGAATCAGCTGGGGGTGCAACGAGTCCCGCGTCGACGTCACGCATCAACCGGCGATGCGCCCGCGCCGCACGCACCGCCCGCAGCGGTAGCGTCGCCGACTCCCACGGCGCGACCGCCACCGCGGCGACCGGTGCCTCGCGCCCGAACAGCCACGCCGCCAGCGCCGCGGCCCGCACCCCGTCGGCCAGCGCGTGCGACACCTGGACCACCGCCACGGTCCCGGGACCGACGACACCCGGCACCCCGTGCACCGGGGTGAACACGTGCAGCCGCCACGTCGCCGTCCACGCGTCGAGCTGTTCGGCGGTCAGCGCCGTCACCGTGGCCAGGCACCCCGCCCAGTCGTCGTCCGCATGCGTGCGCACGTGCGAGAGGTCCACGCCGCCGTCGACCCAGTCGGGATACACCAGCGGACCCCGTTCGCGCGCCCGCAGCCGCAGTTCACCGCAGGCGCGGGCCCGGTCGACGACGGCGGCGAGCACCTCGGGGAGATCCGCGGGCACCCCGGCGAACCCGTAGATCAGGAACTGGTCGTTCGGCATCTTGGCCGACATCCACAGGTTCTGGGCGTCGACCGCCGCGAGCCGGCGCGCCGTCATAGCGTCCGAGGTTATGCTTCGCCGCATGCTCCCGGCCAGCAGCAGCACCGGCGTGGCACCGGTCACCGGCGCATCGAAGGGTATCGGCGAGCAGATAGCCCGCGAATTGGCAAGGCGCGGTTACGGTCTCGCCCTCGTCGCACGTGGCGCCGACGAACTGCGTGCGCTGGCCGACGACCTCGGCCCGGCCGCCCACGCCGTACCCACCGACCTGTCGCGCCCGCAGGACCGCGCCGCCCTGCCGGAGCGCATCGCCGCCCTCGGTCTCGAGGTGGACATCCTGGTCAACAACGCGGGCATGTCGAATCTCGGTCCGGTCGCCAAGGCCGACCCGGCGGCCGAGCTGACGCTGGTCGAACTCGACGTCGCCGCCGTGGTGGACCTGTGCAGCCGGTTCGTCCCCGGCATGGTCACCCGCGGCCGGGGTGCGGTGCTCAACGTCGCCTCGGTCGGCGCGTTCGGCCCGGTGCCCGGGCAGGCCACCTACGGTGCGGCCAAGGCGTTCGTCCTGTCCTACACGCACGCGCTGCGCGAGGAGCTGCGCGGCACCGGCGTCTCGGCCGCCACACTGTGCCCGGGTCCGGTGCGCACCGGGTTCGGCGAACAGGTCGGCATCCCCGACGACGAGGCGGAGAAGATGCTGCCGCCGTTCATGTGGGAGCAGCCCGACACCGTGGCCAGGGTGGCGGTCGACGGGCTCGCGGCGGGCCGGGCCGTCATCGTGCCCGGGGCGGCCAACCGGGTCGCCGCGGCGCTCAACCACCTCACACCGCGGCGGTTGCTGCTGCCGATGCTGGCCCGCGTGCACCCCGGTATGAAGACGTCCTAGCGCGCGGCTCCGATGAAGCCGGCGATGCGGCGGCCCACCACGTCGGGCTGTTCCAGTTGCAGGAAGTGTCCGGCGTTGTCGACGATCGTCACGTCACTACCCTCGGGCAGCACCCGCTGCACCCAGGGTGTGAAATCCGGTGTGGCGCAGCCGTCGTCGCGACCGTGCAGATACAGGGTCGGCATCGCCGGCGCCGACAGCCAGTGCCGGTGCAGTTCGGCGTACTGCGCCGGTGGCCGGGTGTTGCGGACGGTCGCGCGGTAGTAGCCCAGCGCGGCGCGCCACCGCCGCCGCACGCCGATCGCGGCGTCGACGTGGCGCAGGTCCTCGGCGGCGCGGTAGCCCGGCGACCACTGCCGCCACAGCCACGGCACCACCCACGACGCCGACCGGTCCGGTAGCCACGGGAGCTGGAAGAACAGGATGTACCAACTGCGCAGCAGCTGGCGGGGCAGCTGTGCGGCCAGCCGCAGACCGTTGGGCACCCGGCCCAGCGGCCGGAACGCGGCGGCCGGCGGCACCGACATGAGGACGGCGCGTTCGAACGGACTGTGCGGCATCGCCGCCAGCCCGCTGCCCGCGATGGCGCCCCAGTCGTGCCCGATGACGACGTCGCGGCCCGTCGGCCCGGCGGCGGCCAACACCCGCAGCGCGTCGTCCATCAACGCGCCGACGTGGTAGCTGCGATCCGACGGGACCGAGGACGGCACGTATCCGCGCATGAACGGGGCCACCACCCGCCAGCCGGAGTCGGCCAGCGCGGGGGCGATCTTGCGCCAGCCGTAGGCGGTGTCGGGAAAACCGTGCAGGCACAGGGCGATCGGGCCGTCTTCGGGACCCCACACCAGCGCTCGCAACTGCCCGGCGGGGGTGGTGACGTCCAACCAGCGCGGCGTCATCACACCGGCTGGAAGTCGGAGACCAGCCACTGCCCGCCGACCTTGTCGAGGGTGACCCGGACGCTCGACGCCGTGTTGCTCGGCGGGTTCTCACCGACGGTGACCGTCTGGTTGACGAACAGCAGGACCACCGCGTGGTCGGCCTCGGCGGACACCGACGCGGCCGCGGGCACGTCGGTGACGGCTGAGATCTGCTGTTCCTTCGCGCCCGGCACGACGACGGTGTCGATCATCGAGCCGTAGGTGTCGCGGAACGCTCCGGTGAGCTGTTCCTTGGCCGCCCCGAGCTGCTGATCCACGGTCTGCGGCTCGTAGGTCAGCATCGCGATCGCGATGCTGCGGGCGGCCGCCACCGAGTCCTCGCGCGCACTGTCGGCCTGGTCGGTGGTGCGGTTCTGCCAGAACAGGTATCCGGCGGCGACCGCCAGGATCACCGCGAGCGCCGGCACCACGCCGTAGGCGACGACCCGCGGCCACTGGATCGAGCGGCGGGCGGCGGGTGCGGTTTCGGGGGTCTGCTCGGTGCGCGTCTCGTCGAGGGCGGGAGTTTCTTCGGCGGTGGAGGTCACCTCGCGGCCGTTCGGCGTATCGGTCACTGCACGAACTCCACCTGCGAGACCTTCGCGCCGTCGTCCACCCGCTCGACGGTGAGCCGCATCCGCCACGCGCGCGGCGCCTGTTCGGGTGCTCCGGCGTTCGAGGACTGCACCGTCACGGCCACCAGCACCTCCGCCTTGTCCCCTGCCACCGATTCCAGCCCGGCTTCGTTGAGGGTGCCGACCGACTTGGACTTCGCTTCCTTGACCACCTGCAGGAACGGCTTGGCGCGCCGCTGGAAGTCGTCGTAGAAGGTCCCGGTCGCCACGTCCAGCACCCGCTGCACGTCGGCGTCGGCGTGCTCCCAGTCGATGGTCGTCAGATGCTGCGCGGCCTGCCGGCCCACCTCGACGAACAGTTCCCGCTGCTTCTGGTCCTGGTTCGCCTGGTAGGCGCGGTAGCCGAACCAGCCGGTCAGTCCGGCGAGGACGGCGACGAGCACCAGTCCCGCGACGAGGGCCGTGCGCACCGGCGAGCGGCCGTCGTGGCCGCCGGCGGCCGGGGCGGCTTCGCCGGCAGGTTCGGCGACGGCGTCGGCCGCGGTCTCGTCGACGACAGTCGCGGTCGGTTCGCCGTCGGGGGCGGGGGCATCGTCTGCCATGTCTGCTCCTCTGCGGCAGCCGGGACCACCTCATCCCGGCCTCTCGCCAAAACGTTACGTGGCGGGCCGTGAGCGTCAGCGGCGACGTGCCGCATCCCTGTCAGACGACGACCGCCTCCTCGAGTTCGGCGATGACGATCTTGCGCATCCCGAGCATCGCCCGCGAGGCGGCCGCGGCCCGCGCCGGATCCGGGTCGTCGAGCAATTCGGTCAGCCGGTCCGGGACGATCTGCCAGCTCAGCCCGAAGCGGTCCTTGAGCCAGCCGCACTGGGACTCCTCGCCGCCGTCGAGCAGCCGGTCCCAGTAGTAGTCGACCTCGTCCTGGTCCTTGCATTGCACGGTGAACGACACGGCTTCGGTGAACGGGAACTGCGGCCCGCCGTTGATGCCGATGAACCGGGTGCCGTCGAGGACGAAGACCCCCGACACCACCTCACCGGTCGGACCCGGACAGGCCTCGGTGTAGCGGCTGAAACTCTCCACCGCCGAGTTGGGGAAGACGGATGTGTAGAACTCGACGGCCTCCTCCAGGTCGTCGTTGAACCAGAGCGATGGGGTGATCGACGGCATCGGGTCTCCTCGTTTCGTGGGGTCACGTCCGAGAGACGACTCCGCGCGACGCACGAACTCATCGCGGGCGGGAGGGACGCCCGCGAGTAACGTGACGCCCGTGTCTGCGAGTACCGCGAATACCGTGCAGTTTCGGGGCGCCGAGGGGCTCACCCTGGTGGGCGACGAATGGAACCGAGGCGCGGAGTCGGCCGCCGGACGGCCCACGGTGCTGATGTTGCACGGCGGCGGCCAGAACCGGTTCTCGTGGAAGAACACCGGGCAGATCCTGGCCGACGCGGGTCTGCACGTGGTGGCGCTGGACAGCCGGGGCCACGGCGACAGCGACCGCTCACCCGGGGCGAACTACTCGGTGGAGATGCTGTGCGCCGACACCCTCGAGGTGCTCGACCAGATCGACCGGCCGGTGGCACTCATCGGCGCCAGCATGGGCGGGCTGACCGGCATCCTCGTCGCCCGTGAGGCCGGGCCCCGGCGGGTCACCCAGTTGGTGCTCGTCGACGTGGTCCCGCGCTACGAGAAGGACGGCAGCGCGCGCATCCGGGACTTCATGTTCAACCACGTCCACGGGTTCGACTCCCTCGACGAGGCCGCCGAGGCGGTGGCCGCCTACCTGCCGCACCGGACCAAACCGAAGAGTCCGGAGGGGCTGAAGAAGAACCTGCGCCAGCGCGACGGCCGGTGGTACTGGCACTGGGATCCGGCGTTCCTGACCAAACCCAGCGACGACCCGTTCGTCCGGGTGGAGAAGCTCGAACAGGCCGCGGTCGAATTGACGATCCCGATCCTGCTGATCCGTGGCAAGCTCTCCGACGTGGTCAGCTCCGAAGGCGTGCAGGAGTTCCTGCGGATGGTCCCGGCTGCGGAATTCATCGAGCTGTCCGACGCCGGACACACCGCCGCAGGCGACGACAACGACGCGTTCACCGAAGCCGTCGTCGGTTTCGTCAGCCGGTGACCGCGAGCCGCGGCACCGCCGGTTTCAACTTCCTCGAACAGCCGGCGCTTCCCGCACCCCAGGTGACTGAAGCCGAGGCACAACGCATCCTCGCCGCGCACTACGGCATCGACGGTGACGCGGTGTCGCTGGGCAGTCAGCAGGACAAGAACTTCCTGGCGCACCGCCGCGGCACGGCCGACGTCGTCGGCGTGCTGAAGGTCGCCAACCCCGCGTTCGGTGCGGTCGAACTCGCGGCGCAGGACGCGGCGGCCAGACTGATCGCCGAATCCGAACCCACGCTGCGGATCGCGGTGCCGGTGCCCAACCTCGACGGTGCGGAGGTGACGCCGGTCGACGGACTGCTGGTCCGGTTGCTGCGGTACCTACCCGGCGGCACGCTGATCGACGCCGGCCATCTGGGCCCCGCCGCGGTCGCCGGGCTCGGCGAGGTGGCGGCGCGGGTCAGTCGCGCGCTGACCGGGTTCACCCACGACGGCCTCGACCGGGTGCTGCAGTGGGATCTGCGCTACGGCGCCGACGTGGTCGCCGCCCTGATCGACCATGTCGCCGATCGAGGCCACCGGGAGCGGTTGCAGGCCGCCACCGGTGAGGCGTGGGAGCGCATCGCCCAAGTCGCGGACGCCCTGCCCCGCCAGGCGGTGCATCTGGACGTCACCGACGCCAACGTCGTCGTGTCGGCGGCGGCCGACGGCACTCGCCGTCCCGACGGGGTGATCGACTTCGGTGACCTCACGAACACGTGGGCGGTGTCGGAGCTGGCGATCGCCGCGTCGTCGGTGCTGGGGCACACCGGCACCGAACCGGTGTCGATCCTGCCCGCGGTCCGCGCGTTCCACGCCATCCGGCCGCTGACGGCGGCCGAGGTCGACGCCCTGTGGCCGATGGTGGTGCTGCGGACGGCGGTGCTCATCGTCAGCGGGGCCCAGCAGGCGCAACTCGACCCGGACAACCCCTACGTCACCGAACAGTCCGACGGCGAGTGGCGGATGTTCGAGCAGGCGACGTCGGTGCCGATCGACGTGATGACCGCGGTGATCCGGGCCGATCTCGGGATCGCCGCACCGCCCGCCGCGGTCGAGACCGCGGTGCCGATGCTTCGACTGAGCGCTGAAAGCGTTGTCACGCTTGATCTTTCGCCGACATCCGATGCGTACGACTTCGCGTTCACCCCCGGCGGGTGGCTGCCAGCGGGTGTCGAGGACCGGCTCGCGCAGGACGCGGTGCGCGACGGTGCGGCGGCGGTGCTCACCCGATTCGGTGAGCCCCGCCTGGCCCTGGCGCCCCCACTGAGCCGGCGCAGCGCCGAGGTGGTGCCGACGGGCGTGCGGGTCTGGCCGGCGCAACCGCTCACGCTCGTGGCGCCGTGGGACGGCGAGATCGTCGGCAGGGGCGCCGACACGGTGACGCTGCGCGGAAGCGCGTACGAGGTCACGCTCACCGGTGCGCGGCCCCTCGTCGGAGCGACGGCGGTGCGCGCGGGCGAGCCGTTCGCCGAAGCCGGCGCCGCACAGTGGGCCGACGTCGCGGTGCGCCCGGCCGGCGCGGTCGAGGCACCGCCGCTGGTGCGTCCCGAGCTGGCGGCGGGATGGCTGGCCATGGCCCGCGATCCGCGCCCGGTGCTCGGGCTGCCGCCCGCCGCCGCGGTCTCCCCCGCCACGGATCTGGTCGCCCGGCGCGACCGCAGTTTCGCTCCGGTGCAGGAGCACTACTACCGCAGGCCCCCACAGATCGAGCGCGGCTGGCGGCACTACCTGATGTCGACCGCGGGCCGCTGCTATCTCGACATGGTCAACAACGTCACCGTCCTCGGGCATGCACACCCGCGGATCGCCGACACCGCCGCGCGCCAACTGCGCAAGCTCAACACGAACTCGCGGTTCAACTACTCCGCCGTCGTCGAGTACAGCGAACGCCTGGCGGCCGCACTCCCCGATCCACTCGACACCGTCTTCCTGGTCAATTCCGGTTCGGAGGCAAGCGATCTCGCGATCCGGCTGGCGCTGGCCGCGACGGGACGCCGCGATGTGGTCGCGATGCGCGAGGCGTACCACGGCTGGACCTACGGCACCGATGCGGTGTCCACGTCGACCGCCGACAATCCCAACGCGTTGGCCACCCGCCCGGACTGGGTGCACACCGTCGAATCGCCGAACAGCTTCCGCGGCAAGTACCGCGGACCCGACGCCGGCCGCTACGCCGACGAGGCCGTCGCGCAGATCGAGCAGCTCGCCGCCGACGGGCGCCCGCCTGCCGGGTTCATCTGTGAGTCGGTGTACGGCAACGCCGGCGGAATGGCGCTGCCCGACGGGTATCTGCAACAGGTGTACGCGGCGGTGCGCGCGGCGGGTGGCCTGGCCATCGCCGACGAGGTGCAGGTCGGTTACGGCCGTCTCGGACACTGGTTCTGGGGTTTCGAACAGCAGGGCGTCGTGCCCGACATCGTGTCGGTGGCGAAGTCGACGGGTAACGGCTATCCGCTCGGCGCGGTGATCACCAGCCGGGAGGTGGCCGAGGCGTTCCGGTCGCAGGGATACTTCTTCTCCTCGACCGGCGGCAGCCCGCTGTCGTGCGCGATCGGGCTCACGGTGTTCGACGTGCTGCGCGATGAAGACCTGCAGGGCAACGCCGTTCGGGTGGGTGGGCATCTCAAGCGGCGGCTGCAGGCCCTCGGCGACAAGCATCCGATCATCGGCACCGTGCACGGCATCGGGTTGTACCTCGGTGTCGAGATGGTCCGCGACCGGCAGACGCTGGAACCCGCGACCGAGGAGACCGCGGCCATCTGTGAACGCATGCTCGACCTCGGTGTGATCATCCAACCCACGGGCGACCATTCGAACATCCTCAAGACCAAACCCCCGCTGTGCATCGACGCCGAATCGGCCGACTTCTACGTCGACGCACTGGACCGGGTGCTCACCGAGGGGTGGTAGTCCGGTGACCGGACCGGAGATCGCCGCAGTGGTGCTCGCCGTCCTCGCGGCGGCCGAGGCGGTCGGGCTCGTCACGCTGTGGGTGCTGCTCACCCGCGCCCGGCGCGAGGCCGACGAACTGCGCGCCCGCGTCGACACCCGCAGCATGCTGCTCAACGGCGGACGCGAAGCGGTCAAGCACGTGTGGCAGACCGCGAACCTGGTTCGGGAGAAGGGTTTCGGCGGAGCCATCAGTTCGTCGATCGAGGACCTCGCCGACTGGTTCGAGGTGGAGCGCCCCGACCTCGCACGGCTGGCACCCAACGGGCGGGTCGCGATCATGTTCTCCGACATCGAGGATTCGACGGCGTTGAACAACCGGATCGGAGACCGGGCGTGGGCCAGGCTGATCGGACGCCACGCCCGGTCGGTGCAGCGGTTCGTCAAGGACCACGACGGGCATGTGGTGAAGAGTCAGGGTGACGGGTTCATGGTGGCGTTCGCGGCGCCGGAGAACGCGGTGCGGTGCGCGATCGCCCTGCAGCACGCACTACGCCGCCGCCCCAGCGGGATTCGGGTGCGCATCGGCATCCACACCGGCAAGTCGGTACGGCGCGGTGAGGATCTGTTCGGCCGCAACGTCGCGCTGGCCGCCCGGGTGGCCGCCGAGGCCGACGGCGGCGAGATCCTCGTCAGCGAGGCGGTGCGGGATGTCGTTGACGGTGTGGACGGCGTGACGATCGGCGACAGCCGCGAGGTCTCGCTGAAAGGTTTCAGCGGCAAGCACCGGCTGTACGTGGTGAGCGGCTAGCTGCGCGGTTCGGTCTCGGCGAGCCGCTGATGGAGCCGGGCCCGGATGTCGTCCGGGGTGTAGGCCCGGCGGCGACGCTGATCGCGCGCGACCAGTGCCCCGCCGGCGACCACGCCCGCGACACCGGCCAGTCCTACCCACTTCCAGATGCTGCGCATGCACTGAGTGTGCCTAAGCTGCGCTGGTGAACGCGAACACGGTGTCGCTGGCGCGGGCGCTGGAGGAGACCCGGACCGGGGACGTCTGGCTGTTCCGCGGCGTGTCCGGACCGGATCGGGCGATCCAGACGATGACGAACGCGCCGGTCAACCACGTCGGTATGACGGTCGCCGTCGACGACCTGCCGCCGCTGATCTGGCACGCGGAACTGGGTGACAAGCTGCTCGACCTGTGGACGGGCACTCACCACCGCGGGGTGCAGCTCAACGACGCCCGCGAGGCCGTAGAGCGGTGGATGCAGAACTACGGACAGCGGTGCTGGCTGCGGCAGCTCACCCCGTCGGTGACCCGGGAACAAGAAGACCGCATGCTGCGGGTGATCGCCCGCATGGACGGTACGCCGTTCCCCAGTACAGCGCGGTTGACGGGTCGGTGGCTGCGGGGACGGCTTCCCGTCGTCAGCGACTTCACCCGCGGTATCCCCTTCGTGCACAGCAAGGTGCGCGAGTCGGCGGAGCGCGCGAAGACGCGCAAGCGCACGACGCTGCAGGCAGCGTATTGCGCTGAGACGGTGGCGATCACCTACGAGGAGATGGGTCTGCTCACCACCGAGAAGCACGACAACTGGTTCGATCCCGGGTCGTTCTGGAGCGGGGACGCGCTGCCGTTGTCCGGCGGCTACCGCCTCGGCGACGAGATCGCGGTCGTCGGCTAGCGGCGCCGACCCGCGAGCAGCAACGGCAACCGCGCCAGGGCCATGAGCTGGTTCATCCGGCGCCGTCTGGCGCGCACCTTCAGCATGATGCGCACACCGATGCCCACGGCGGCCACCACCACGACGATCCACAATGTCGCCGCCGCCAGGTAGACCATCTCGACCACCGCCACGCAGACGAGCGTTCACGGTTTCCGTCGCGGTCAGGTCACGGGGCCGACACACGTCGGCGGCGGTCTCATCGAAGCTGCCCGCGGATCGCCTCTTTGTCGATGAGGGACCACACCTCGACGATCCGCCCGTCGCGGAACCGGTAGAAGACGTGTTCGGCGAACGACACCTGTTCGCCGGTCGGCTCGAATCCCAGGAATTCATGGCGCGGCGTGCACCGGAAGACGAGCCGGCACGCGACGGTGTGGGCGTCCGCGAGCAGGAGCTCGGCGTTGAACCGCAGATCCGGGATCGCATGGGTGTCCGATTCGAGCATCGACCGATAACCGTTGAGGCCCAACGGTTCTCCGTTGTAGACGACGTCGTCGGCGACGAATGTTCCGAGGTCGTCCCATCGGCGTTCGTTCAGGCAGTCGAGGTAGCCGCGGTACACGTCCATCACGCCCGCCGACACTACGGTTGGTGACGTCGTTCGCGCGATTTCCGTCATCTTCCGTAGTGTCGCGCTTGCGTGGCGAGCGACAGATCGACGGTCACACACCGAACTTGGCCCGCGCCTCAGCGGTGACCGGGGTGAACAGGTTGACCAGGTTTCCGTCCGGATCCCGGAACAACAGTGCACGGTTGCCCCACGGCATCGTCGTCGGCTCGGTGACCACCGCCGAGAGGTGCTCGCGAAGTCGCTCGTACTCGGCGTCGACGTCGTCCACGATGAACTCGATGATCGCGCTGCGGTTGGCGGCCGGCTCGGCGGATCCGACTCCGAACAGCGGGACTGTCTTGTCGCTGCCGATGGCCAGCGTGCCGACTGCAGTAGGGATCTCCGCGAAGAGCTCGTTACCCCACACCGCGCCGATGCCGGTGACCGTCTCGTAGAAGGCGACGAGCCGATGGACGTCTGCGGTGATGAGGCGGGTGGACATGAACTTCGTCATGAGCAGGAGGGTAGGCGCCCCCTCCGACAATTCGCCCGCAGCCAGTGTCGGGCTCGGCTCACCGAGACGTTGACGCGGAGCCATCTTGCCTGTTCGGCAAGGAGATGGCGCCGTTGCGATGCGCGACGCCAGTCTGGAAGGCATGACCACGCCGGCCAACTCCTTCGACGACCCGTCACATGTCGATTCGTATGCCGATCGCGTCGCCACGATGGTGCCCGCATACCGGGCCGTCCACCGCATGGCGGCCGTCCTGATCGACGAATGCGCACCGCCTGACGCCAGGGTTCTGGTGCTCGGCGCAGGCGGCGGGCTGGAGACAAAGGCGTTCGCGCAGACCCATCCAGGATGGACGTTCGACGCCGTCGATCCGGCGGCCGCGATGCTCGAGCTCGCGACGAGGACCCTCGGACCGTACGCCTCACGCGTTCGGATGCATCACGGGTACATCGACGACGCACCGCCGGGCCCGTTCGCGGGGGCGACCAGCCTGCTGACGCTGCACTTCCTCGCGCCGGAGGAACGGCGCCGGACCGTGGCGCAGGTGCGCCGTCGACTGGCGCCGGGCGCCCCGTTCGTCGTCATGCACCTGAGCTTTCCGCAGCGCGACGACGCCGAGCGAGAGCTGTGGATGCGGCGCCACGCCGTGAACCTCGTCGCGTCCGGCGTCGATCCTGCCGACGCGGAGAGGGCGCGCACGACGATCGCGAGCGCGGTTCCCGTGCTGACACCCGAAGCGGATCGTGCGATATTGCAGGACGCCGGCTTCACCGGTGTCACGGAGTTCTTCTCGGCCTTCACGTTCCGCGGATGGGTCGCCTACGCCTGATCGATAGGCGTCCGGGCGCCGACACTACGGTTGTTGGCGCATTTCGGGCGTATTCCGTCATCTTCCGTAGTCTCGGCGCGCCGGTCAGGTAGCGCGTTTGCGGTTGACCCGCACCGCATCCCGGATCAGCGCCTTGAACGCGTCCGGGTCCAACGTGTCGTCCTCGCGCAGGTCGATCGAGCGCCCGACAGGCGCCTGCAGACTCGCGTTGAACAGGTTGTCCGGGTCGCTGATGGACGAACCCTTGGCGAAGTTCACTTTGACCTTGCCCTTGTACATCTCCAGCGTGCAGATCAGCCCGTCCAACGAGAATGCCGGCACGCCGTCGGGATTCGACGGCTTGCGCCACTTGATCTCCTCGACGACGTCGGGCTCGGCTTGCTTGATCAACGACCGAATCTGCTCGACCCGATCGATGCGCCAATCCTCGGTCATAGCCCGACTGTATCGACCGGAGGTCGCGCCCACCCCATGCACAGACCGCGCTGACCCACACGTCGAAAGAGGAACACCGGATCACGCCACCGACGAACCTCATGACGATGAGCTACTCGATCGCGGCGCGGACGATCTCGATGACACGCCTCTCGGTGACGTCGTCGAGGCCGTCGAAGTACCAGGCCGCGGGAATCAACTGCCCGTCCTTGCCCCCGGTGGGCTTGAGCGTGGCTTTCTCGCTCACGCCGAGAGTCATCACCTCGTCGTTCCGGAAGAAGACCAGGACGGGACTGCTCGCGGACTTGGCGTAGCCCGGCATGCCGTACCAGATCCGCGGCTTGAGCTCGGGTGCAGCGGAGACGATCACGTCGTGCAGGCGTTGCATGACGCCTCGCCTCGGCTCATCCATTGCCGCGATCTTGTCGAGGACCTGATGGAGGTTCTTGTCGTCCTTGCTCGCCATGGTCATGTCCTTTTCGTCAGCCGATGCATCTATCGGCGAAATGGAGTTGACGCACCAGAAGGTGCAGCACCCCATCGAGGACATGTCCTGACCAGCTCAGGCCTCTCCGCAATGATTCAGGTGATCGTCACCTGGAAGCGCAAACGGACATTAACACGCGACTAAACGTTGAAGCGGAACTCCTTGCTGGGAGTTTGCTAAAGCTTATTTCGTTGGCTGCGTTAAGTACTAGCAGGTCAAGAGGTTGGCTGGGCTTGAGTACACAGTGCGGCTGCCGGAGCTATTGCGGACGGACTGCGGACGGATAGGCCAACTCCCGCCGTGAGTTGGTCGCTGACGGACGCAGGCGGCCCGCCTACGCCTTCGAGCCAGAAGGCTTGTTGTCCGCACGCGCGTCAACCAGGACCACTGAGCGGTCGTTAGAGAGGCCGAGTTCTTTGAGCACGCGTGCGACTTTCAGTTCGTCGCTCTCGGTATAACAAATAATTACCTTGGCCGATGTATGAGTTTTATTGGCTTTCTCATACACGGCGACTTGATTCTCAAGATTCTTCTTCAACAGAGTGTTACGGGCGAGCTTAAACTCGATCAATGACTTGTCACCCGAGCCGTAACTAACTTTGAAATCTACGGGACCGCGACCATTGTTCGGTTCACGGTTCACATCGAACTCCGACTTACACCAAATCAGTCCGAAAAATAGCTGAACCTCTTTCTCAGTTGAAAGTCGCTTGCCATTTTCTCGGTTGAGAATTAAGTAACCGTCCTGATTTTCTACATAGTCTTTGAACAGGTGGACCCGTTCTAGGACTTCTTCAAAGCTAGTCCAAGGCTTTCTGTAGAAGTCTGATTTAGCCTCTAAGTCCGGGATGATATCGCGGACCTGTACAACCAAGGAATCGTGAAGCGCCTCGATTTTCTCACGACTCGCAGCCTCGGCTTCGTCCCCGGTGTCTTCTTTAAGTCGGATGTAAAGGTCGATAAGTTCGTGAAATTTGCGAATAGTTGCCGCCGCTGCGCGCGACCTATCCTTTGCAGTGGGCCGTACGCCAAGCTGTGATGAGAAGTACTGATTCACCTGTGCCCGAAGCTGATCATTGCTGATTGATTCGGGTAGCAGTTCGAATTTGTGAACCATATCGGCATGGTTAATCCACGTGTCGTCACGGGTCAGAAGATTGAGAGGTGTTAGCACCACGAAGTCGTTGCCCAACTTCGGTAGATAGTACGGGCGTGTCACCCAACTTTTTGTATGGTAGTTGAAGGCAGCATGCGCGACATGGAACGTGGCACATTTCGCCTTATCGATATTATTGATCGCAAATTCTTGGGTATACCTTAGCAAGTAGTCTTTAATGAGGTTGGTAGTGAAATCGCTAATACTATCCTTGCCCACACCGGAGCGCACTAGAGTCAACTTTTCTAGATGGCTGCCGCGCGTGACATCCTCTTCGCCAAAGTTAGAAAGAATTGATTGAAGAGATTCGTGGAGTGCCGATGCAAACTTGCTTCCGAGGGCATGGCCACCGTTTCCGAATTGTGTATAACCAAGCCAGTTCTGCTTGACTTCTTTGAATCGATACCACGACTGCACTAGGCCAGGATCAAGGTCTGGGCGCGCTTCGTCCCGGAGAAATTTGAGGTAGTCAATGATTTCCTCATGCAGCCGATTATATTCTGGATTTGAACTGTTGAATAATAAGAACGGATCAATAAAGACGGGGAGGTCAGTAACGACGCTTATGTCGAGCGCACCATACTCCTGAAGGACTTGCGGACTGACGCCGAAACGGTCTGAGAAGTAGAGCTGCATAGCTCCGAACGTACCGAGCGAGGGACACTTCGAAGTCGAATTTCCGGGCGTGTCGAAGGCGGCAGAACCACTGAAATTTCAGAGAGAGAGAGAGCGGGCGCTGGCAGATTGAGGCGAGGCGGGGGTGTCGGTAGGGGCACCCCCCAGGGGGGTCGAACAGCACCGCATCCCCGCCAGGACATACTGGCCGCAAGTTGAAGCCGACGCGCGGCTACGCGCTGATTCACTAGGGCTGACAGTTGCACTCCTCCGGTGCGCGATAGGCATCTATTCGAGACGCAGCGCTCCCGGGGAATTGTGATGTATCTTCCGCCGGAGGGAGGGGGCAGGAAGTGCATGTACTAGAGGTTGGGGCCGACGAACGTCGTCTGGTTGGCCAGGATGACACGGATGCACCTGCATCCGCGGCGGTTTTGCCTCGTTATTGGAAGCTCACCCTGAAACGCCGTTCGTTTAACCTAAAGAAGATTCGCAAGCGGAAAGAGCGTCTGAGTGCCACCCTCGGAGAGCACTACGGAGGTGGGCGTCTTTCTGACTACTGCGACAGCAGCTTTGAAATCCACGAGCAGCCCGACTCGGTGTTTTATCCACCTCTCAATCAGTTCGATTTCTCAGCGGCACTTGAATATGCACCTAGCGATCTGTGGCCGCCCGAGGCCGATCTGATCTTTGAGAAGCTCGCGGAGGTGTATCGCGGCTATGCAATCAGGCACTTCCCGGATGAGATAGCGGGTGCGATTCCCGGCCTCGCGGCACGCGTTCATCGAATTGTTGAATCCGACAGGACCGGTAGACGTTTCATGCGCCTGGACGCGGAGGAAGCGGCACGCTACTGGTCCGATGCGCGAGACTTCCCATGGTTACCGCACCTGACGCCCGGCGCATATGACAAGCAAGCTGGAAAGCGGGTATCGCTCGCGCTGCGTTGGGCGGCAGGTTACGCGTTCACGCGTACGCGGCGACATATCCGATGGGACCCTTTCCCGCTTCGACGGTGCACCTTGTGCGGAACAGAGATGGTGCATCTTAGAGAGATCGCGGCCTTCGGCTCCGACGCTCCTGGTCGCTGGTGCATGTCCTGCATCGGAGGCACGGAGGGATTTCCCACAAAGGACGAAGCGGCGGGCGCGCTCAGCGCCTTCATCGAAGCGACGGGTGTGATTCCGTCGAACATGGGGACGATATGTCGGATACCGCATGACAAGCCGGGGATGGTCCGTGATGTCATGGCAGCGACGCGTACCACCATCCCCAACGAGCATGTGTTGCGACAGGTGGGGCTGTGGCCGTGGAACCGTGCCTTAGTCGCCGCGGGCGTCGTCGGTGAATTCGTCAAGACGCCAAGGGGTTACCAGTCAGAAGCGTCAGACGGATACTGGTGTAGGAGCATTTTCGAACGGCAGGTCGATGACTTTCTGACCAACCACAGGATCGGTCACGAACACGAACCTAAATGGCCACTCCATCCGGAACTGAATCCCAACGGAAACAAACGGGCTGACTGGCAACTGCCGGACGGGACGATGGTCGAGGCGGCAGGAATGCTCGATGACCCGGCCTATGCTGCCAAGTTCGACACTAAGCGCGCCCTGGCTGCACAGCTAGGCGTCCCATTGCTCGTGGTTACGCCCGACATGTTGCTAACGCTCGAAAAGGTGTTCAAACCCTGGATGCCTCAGCAGTGAACAACAGAAAGGCTTACCTTCGTTCACGCAGTCGCGGATTTCACTCACTGCTCCACTGTGGTCGCTGCGAGTACCCGATATACCGTGGCCCGGCTGACGCCCAACGTCTCGGCGATAGTGGACGCTGATTCGCCAGCAGTGTGCATCCGCCGCGCGAGTGCGACCTTCTGCGCATCCAGCGCCTTGGGCCGTCCGATGTGCTGCCCGCGTTCCCGTCGCGCCTCACGCGCTGCGGTACGACGCTCGCGCCCCAGTTCGAGTTCGAGTTTAGATTTGAGAATCGCATCAGACGAACTGGGACCGCCGTGGTGCTCGGACGTTGACTGGCCCACGGACAGACCACTTACATCAGGGAGCTTGTCGAGCTTCGCGAACCTGTCGGTTTTGATGGCACTCTTCGATTCGTCGACCAAGTCTTATCCGGCTGGCGGTTTCCCGCTGCCCAGAAACGGGGCGAAGCCCGACGGTTCGTGATGTCAGCTCAAGCGACGATGGCGAAGGTGTCCACCGCCCAACCTCAGCACCTCGGGATGATTCCACGGCAACCCGTGATCTAGGTCGTCCCGTAGGCGCTCAATCTGTTTGTCTTCCCAGTCGTCCAGTGCCCGCAATTCCGGCTCGATGGCCTGCAACACCTGGCACTTAGATTCTTTCCGCCCGCATGTGCAGAACCCGTCGTTTTGCTCGTCGGGCCGGTGCACTCTTGCTACACCCCAGAGTGCAGCGAAGACGAAGTCTCGTGACCGGTATGCACGGTTCCGCTTGTCGAGGGCGTCACGAACTTCTTCGTCGGCGAACCACTGCTCTACCGCCGGGTTTAGTTCGCCGTTGCGGATCACCGCTCGCAAGTCCCCTAATTCCACCCGCTGGGCCGCAAGCTCCCTTTCCAGTTGCTCAACCTTTTGCGCGTGGCGATCTTTGAGCCTCTGCATCTCAGCTTCGTGCTTGCGCAGGTCTGATTGCCGATCCTCCTGGCAGATCAGCAACTCCGACCGGTACAGACCCGCGTGTTGCCGGTTCCGCTGAGCGCATCGCACCGGGCTGTCACCGAGGTGGCCGACACACCCTTTGCAGATCACCTGGTCACTCACAGAGGTGAACCACATCTGACACGGAATCTTGCAGCATTCGCAATCCGCCGTGACTTCCTGAAAAAGGGGGTAGTTGTGCATTTGCTGATCGGCTCCGTCGTCGTAAGAACACTCGGGATAACCATTGTCTCACCGAAAGGTGACAAAGTTGCGGAGCTGGCGCGGCGCTTCGGGCTTGAGTGGTCCATGGCCTCTTGGTGACGGGCCAGCAGGAATGAGACGAGCCGAGCCCGCCCGCGACTACATCCCGTGTACCCCTGCGCCAGGAGGGAACCCGCCGACATTTCAACACTCAGGACGAGCTGAGCGACGCCCCCTAGCCCGCCGACGCTTGCGGCGTTCACCTGAGACAGCTGTCACCGCGTCACGGCGCTTCGGCATTAGCGCGGGTGTCGGCGGGAAATCCCTGCCCTCCGCACCCTGTCCGAAGGTGTCCACCATGTCCGGTAGCAGCAGTGTACTCACCCCCTCGACGGGCGGCTGATTCTCGTCAATATACGGACCAGCGCCTTTGGTAGCGCTGCCAGACGCACACCGCACTGCGGTCGCGCCCTCGGCTCCAAGCGTGATGCCGTTACGGACGGGGTGGACACGGTGGGACGGCTCCTCAGCCGGGAGGTAGCGCGCGAAGGCGTCCGTAAAGTCGGTCCGATAGTAGACACGCGATGCCTTATCGGGAGCATGGCGAGTCTGGATGGTGTACTCGCTGAGACGCTTGCCGAGCTTTGGTGGGGTCAAGTCCATTTCCTCGTACGGCGAGTCAGGCAGCGCGCGCAGTTTGTCGCACAGGTCTTGAGACTTCATGGTGCCGGTATCGAATACAGACCGGATGTCTGCGAGCAGTTGCAGTCCAGGCGAGCGCGATGTGTCGCGTTCGGCCGCCGAAAGCGTCAGCGCTACGGCAGCGTCGCGGGCAAGCTGCGGCCACTCTCCGCCGGCAAGGTCCGCCACCGCAATCAGCGGCTCCCACACATCGGCAGCCCGGTCATCGACTGGTATATCGGGATAGGTAGCGCCTGCAACGTCACGAACGGCGTCAGCCCAAGCGGCCAAACGGTCGCGCAACGCTTCAAGCGCCATGCCGTCGCGCCTAATGCGGAATGGCTCGACGATGTCGGTGTCCTTGCGCCGCTTCATGACAACGACCACGGCCCGATCCTCGATGGTTTCGGGCATTTGGCCGATCCCCGCCAATGCGGCCATCGCGAAGGTGGAAAACTCCTGGGGCTTCAGGTCTGAGCCACTGACCCGACCGAACGGCAACCCGCGCTGGAATCCGGCATTGAGCAGGCCGCGTAAGTCCTCGTTCTTGTCTGCTGCTCTCTTGGAGCCGAAGATCGTGTCCACCTCGTCGAATAGCAGCGTCGGCGGCGGATCGAAGCCTAGGGAACGGAACACGTAGGCGACGGAGGCGTTGACCGCGCGTAACGGTGCGTGGACCAGTCCGTCCACGATCTCCAATAACCGGGACTTGCCGGAGCGCTTCTCCGCCGAGCGAATGACCAACCGTGGCGCGTAGTCGAACTCCCCCACCAGATGCGTTAAGGCACACCACAAAACGACGGCGTGGAGTTCATGTTCGCCAGGTAGCACGCAGAACCGCCGAATCACCTCCCGTACCTCGTCGAGAAGACCGGCTCCGGTCGAGTCGTGAACGCCGGTGCTCACCGGCTGAACCATCAGATCGGCCATCAGGCGGCACCTTCCCCGCGACGGGTAGCGCGTTCCTGCTCATCAACCCACGCCACCACGTCCGCACGCCGATACCGGACGCGACCACCCAAACGGAACGACGCCGGGCCGGAACTGGTGGAGCGGTAGTAACGCAGGGTTCCGACGGGAATCCCAAGTTCAACAGAAACCTCCTGGGTCGTCATCAGTGCGTTCTTGACTCCAATAGCCATTCCTAGACCCCTTGCGCTTAGGTTTTGAAGCTTGTCGAGTTTCGACGGTGCGACATGCTAGGCCCTAGTCGCTTGAGTTTTCAAGTCTTAAAGGCTTACGGTGTGTCGGTGACTCAACCTGAACAATGGGCGCTCGCCGCTGTCGCGGGCCAACAACTTGCCCGCGATATGCGCGAGCAACTGCCCGTAGAAGCCGCTGACCTGTCCATCAACGAACTCGCGCTCGCCCGGCAAAGGCACGAGTCCTGGGAACGACGGTTCGGCGAGGCCTTACGAGACTGGCGGGGGGAACGCGGCTGGTCACAAGAGGACGTGGCCGAGCGCCTTCGCCGTCAGGGATTCGAGATGCACCAGACGACCGTCGCCAAGATCGAACGCGGCGCGCGTCCACTGCGAATCGCCGAAGCGGCTGCACTCGTCGAAGTGTTCGACCTACCGATCATCGCAATTCTGGGCATCGAAGCGACGGCAGACCCGACGTTCGGTGCATACGACCGCCGAAGGGAACTCGAAGAAGCGCGCAAACGTCTCGACCACAGTCGCGAGAACCTCCACAGCGTCGCCCAGCAGCACGCCCACCTACTTGCAGAAGTCGAAAAGCTCATACTTCAAATGGGAGGAAATTCCTGATGCCCCAGAAGCGCAATCGCCGCCACGGTGTCGAAAACCGTTGGGTTAAGGCAGATGGTTCCCCCAGCTCGAATCACGGCAAAGGGATGCAATGGCGGGCACGCTATGTCGATTCGGACGGTCGCGAACACGCAAAGGGCTTCCGCACGAAAGCCGAAGGCACGCGATGACTGAACAGCGTGGTCGCTGCCCAGGAGACTGGTAGCTACATCGACCCGCGCCGTGCGAAAGTCACCTTCCACAGCTACTACGCGGAGTGGTCAAAACTGCAAATCTGGGAATCCAGCACGGTAAAGGCAAATAACCTAGCCGCGAACTCGGTCACTTTCGGCGACGTTGCGTTCGCCGACCTCAAGCCCTCTCACATCGAGGCATGGGTCAAAGGTATGCGCGACAAGCCACTTGCGGCGTCCACAATCAGAACCCGTTTCAACAACGTCCGATCCGTGATTCGCGCAGCGGTCGATGACCGGTTCCTCGCTCGCGACGTCTGTGCACGGGTGTCATTGCCGAGGACGCAACCGGCCTCAGAGAAGATCGTGATCCCGACTCCCGAGGAGGTTGGGAAGTTCCTCACAGCAGCAGAGCCTAGGTTCTCAACATTCATCGCACTCTGCGCGTTCGCCGGAACCCGGCTTGGCGAGGCGGCGGCACTAAGGGTTGGAGACGTTAAGTTCCTCTCCAAGGAGATTCGCATCGAGCGCCAGGTCCAACGAGCAGGCGGTGGTGCGGTTGAAATCCGACTGCCCAAGTACGGCTCTGTGCGCACTGTTTACGTCCCTGACGAACTGCTCCATATGCTGAGCGAACACATTCGCTTGCACCTACCTGACGCAGACCCAGGTCGTTGGATGTTTCCCGGGCAGGGCGATAACCCACTCCACCAGAACTCAGTTGGATATCAATGGCGCAAGACCCGGGAGGCTGTCGGCGTTGACTGCGACTTGCACGACCTCCGCCACTTCTACGCTTCCGGTCTGATCCACGAGAACTGCGACGTCGTGACTGTCCAGCGGGCACTCGGGCACAAGTCTCCGACCGTCACGCTCAACACCTACGCCCATCTCTGGCCTAACGCCAACGAGCGGACGCGTAAGGCGGCCGCGAACCTCTTTCAGTCCGCAGTTAAGCCTGCTGCGGACGGACTGCGGACGGAGAGCCAGTAAATAGGTGTTGAGCAGCAGCTTTACACGTTGAAGCGGAACTCGACCACGTCGCCGTCGGCCATCACGTAGTCCTTGCCCTCCATGCGGACCTTGCCCGCCGCCTTCGCCGCCGCCATCGACCCGGCCTCGACCAGATCGTCGAACGAGACGATCTCGGCCTTGATGAAGCCCTTCTCGAAGTCGGTGTGGATGACGCCGGCGGCCTTCGGCGCGGTGTCGCCCTGGTGGATCGTCCAGGCGCGCGCCTCTTTCGGGCCCGCGGTGAGGTAGGTCTGCAGCTTCAACGTGTGGAACCCGGCGCGCGCGAGCGCGTCGAGTCCGCGTTCGGTCTGCCCGATCGACTCGAGCAACTCGGCGGCGGACTCGTCGTCGAGCTCCTGCAACTCCGCCTCGATCTTCGCGTCGAGGAACACGCAGTCCGCCGGCGCCACCATCTCCCGCAGTTCGGCTTTGCGCGCCTCGTCGGTCAGCACCGACTCGTCGGCGTTGAACACGTAGAGGAACGGTTTCGTCGTCATCAGGTTCAGCTCGCGCAGCAGGCTGACGTCCGTGCCGGCGGCGAACAGCGTCTTGCCCCCGTTGAGGACCTCCTGCGCCGCGACGGCCGCCTCGAGCACAGGCTTGCGGTCCTTGTTGTTGCGGGCTTCCTTCTCCAGCCGTGGCACCGCCTTCTCCAGCGTCTGCATGTCGGCGAGGATCAGCTCGGTCTCGATCACCTCGATGTCGGACTTCGGATCCACCTTGCCGTCGACGTGGACCACGTCGTCGTCGGCGAAGACGCGCACCACCTGGCAGATCGCATCGCATTCGCGGATGTTGGCGAGGAATTTGTTGCCCAGCCCGGCGCCTTCCGACGCCCCCTTCACGATCCCGGCGATGTCGACGAACGTCACGGGCGCGGGCACGATCTTCTCCGAGCCGAACATCTCGGCCAGCTTGTCGAGGCGGGGGTCCGGCAGCGCGACCACACCCTCGTTCGGTTCGATCGTCGCGAACGGGTAGTTCGCCGCCAGCACGTTGTTGCGCGTCAGCGCGTTGAACAGAGTCGACTTGCCCACGTTCGGCAGTCCGACGATTCCCAGGTTGAGGCCCACAGGGAACACAGTCTGCCAGAGCGTGACGGGCTCGCCCGCGCGCGCTGGAAGCGCACTGCGACGCCGAGCCGGTACGGTCTAGCTGTGTCCGGACAGCGCGCACGGTCGGCAGTGCCGGCCGACCAACGCTCTGTGCACCCCCTTTTCCCAGGTCTGCCGTGGTGGGGTGCCGTGGTATTGGCGTTCACCGTCACGGCGGTGGGCTTCGCATTCGACGCGGGTTCCGGCAGCCGCGAGCTGGGTGGCGTCTTCTCCGCGTGCTACGTCATCGGCTGTCTGCTCGCGGTTCTGGTAGTCCGCCAGGCCGGCATCTTCACCGCGGTGATCCAACCGCCCCTGCTGCTGTTCGTCACCGTGCCGGGTGCCTACTTCCTGTTCCACGGCTCCGAGATCCACGGTCTCAAGGATCTGGCGATCAACTGCGGCTATCCGCTGATCGAGCGGTTCCCGCTGATGTTCTTCACCTCGGCGGCCATCCTGCTCATCGGCATGGGTCGCTGGTATCTGGGGATGTCGTCCCGCCGCACGACGGCTGCTTCGGCGCCCGCGGCCGGCACGGCCAAATCCGCGGCGAAGGCCAAATCCGCGTCCGCGGCCGGAGGCCTGCTCGCGTCGCTCAAGAACACGGTGTCCGGGTTGATCGCCGCGCCCGCCGCCGATGACGACGAGGACGACGAACCACCGCGCCGGACGCGTAGTTCCGATCGCCCGCGGCGCACCGCCAAACCACCGGCCGAGCGCGCGCGTGCGGGTCGCGACTCCGCCCGCAGCGCCGCCCGTAAACCCACCAAGCGCAGCAGCAGCAGCACGGCGTCGCGTTCGCGGCACAACCGTCCGCCGGAGACCGAGATCATCGAACCGGTCGTCGACCGGCCGCGCCGGCCCCGCTCGACATCGCGGACACCGGACTCCCCCGAACCACGCCGGAGGTCACGCAGCCAGACGCCGCGTGAGGGCCGCGAGCCGCGCGAACCACGCGACGCCCGCAAGCTGCCGCCACGGGAACGGCGCTCCTCTTACGACCGGCCGGATCGCCGGCCGGAACGCCGCAGCCGCCTCGACGGCTACGAACCGTACGAGCCCTACGAACCGCTGGAACCGCACAGCCGCAACGGCAGCTCCAGCCATCATCCGATCTCGCGGGTGCGCTACCGCGGTGCGGAGGACGAGGACGAGCGCACTCAGGACCGCAGCCGTCCGCGAGCCCGGCGCAGCTGGGAAGCCGACGCCTGGGAGTACGACGTCTAGTTGGAGCGGGCGGTCCTCTTGGCCGCAGCTTTCTTGGCCGCAGGTTTCTTGGTGGCTGTCTTCTTGGCGGCTGTCTTCTTCGCCGCCGCCTTCTTCGCGGGCGCCTTCTTCACCGCAGCCTTCTTCGCGGGCGCCTTCTTCGCGGCAGCCTTCTTCGCAGGTGCCTTCTTGACCGGTGGCTCGGGCGGAGCGGTCTCCTGGTCGCTGCCGTGGCGCGTCGAGACGGCATGGCCGACGCCGACGGCGAGCGCCACCGGCCAGTCGATCAGCTGCGCCGCAGCCAACAGGCCGAGCACCCCGTAGAACGCCACCTGCTCGGGAGGCGGGATCCGCACCTGCCCGATCACCGGCAACTGCACGGAGAACCGCTCGGCCTCACGCACCAGTTTCGACACATCTCGGTGGTCCGCCACGAACGACCGTGCCGATTCCCACATCTCGTTCTCCAATCGGATGACGTAGCTCTGACTCAGGAACCCGGATTGGTTAGCCTGTCCAACATGTCTGAGATTCCACGCTCGGTTGGCCCCGACGCGCTGATCGCCACCGGTGTGCGACTCCTGACCCCTCCCCTGCACGAGGTCTACACGCTCCTGGTCCGCGCGGGCGTGCTGAAGATCGACGACTGACACCATCTCCTGGGCCTCGTCGTCCAGCCTGCGCATACCCGCCACGACGCGGTCCAGCACCCACGGCGCGAACTTCGGCAGCGCACCGGCGATCCCGGCGGCAGTCGCCGCCTGCGCCCAGCCGATCGGGCCCACCGGCCTGCAGCCGAACACCTGGCTGAGCCCGGGTGTGCTGATCACGCCGGCCATGACCGCCAGCGTCCCCACGTTGGTCGCCACCACCAGCCGGCCGCGGGAATCGGTGAGCGTCTGCCCCATCTGGGTCAGCACCAACCCGATCAACCCCATGGTCGCCGCCCGCTGCGGCGTCCCCGTCGCCCGCCCGAAAACCCAGGCCAGCGTGCCGCCGGTGGCCGTGGACGCCCCGCGCAGCCAGATGGCCCGCCACAGCGCGGCCTCGCTTCGTTCGGTGATGTGATCGCCGGTCTGGGGGCTGACGGCCAGCGCCGCGGCCGGTAGCGCGTCGGTGAGCAGGTTGATCAGCAGGATCTGGCGTGCGTTGAGCGCCGGGCGTCCCATCAGCAGGCTGGTGATCAGCGCGAAGCTGACCTCGCCGATGTTGTGGCCCACCAGCATGGACACCGCGGAGCTCACCCGCTGCCACAACTGCTGCCCCTCGTCGAGTGCGTTGATCAGCGCGCCGATCTCACCGTCGAGCAGCATCACGTCGGCCGCGGTGCGGGCCGGGTCGCTGCCCGCCGACACCACCCCGACGCCGACGGTCGCGGCACGGATCGCGGCGGCGTCGTTGGCGCCGTCCCCGACCATCGCCGTCACCAGGTCGGCCGACTCGAGAGCCTGCACCACCTGGACCTTGTGCTCGGGTGCCATCCGGGCGAACACCCGGCGGGTCCGGGCTGCCTCGACGCGGTCCTCGGTGGTGAGCCGCTCCCATTCGGGCCCCGTCATGACCTCGTCGCCGGACACGGTCAATCCGAGCGAATCGGCCACCACCGCGGCGGTGACCGGATGGTCGCCGGTGATCAGCCGCACCCCGATGCCCCGCGACTGCAGTTCTTCCAGCAGCGGCCGCGCACCCGGGCGGGCGGTGTCGGCCATGCCGATCACGCCCAGCGGGGTCATGCCGGACGAACACAGCTCGGCCAGTTCGGCCGCGTCGGCGACGGCGGCCGCAGCCTGCTCGGCGGTGAGTTCGCGTTCCGCGACCGCGAGCACGCGCATGCCGCCCGCGGTCATCTCGTCGATCCGGCGGGTCAGCTCCGAGCGGCCGCCGGCCAGCGCCGCCGTCACCGCCTCCGGGGCGCCCTTCACCGAGAGCCGGGTGCCGATCAGCGCGGCGGCATAGGGCCGGTCGGACTGGAACGGCAGGCGGGTGTCGGTCCCACCGGGGAAGACGCCGGCGTCGGCTGCGGCCAACCGGACGGCGTCGTCGGTGGCGTGATCGGAGTGCTGACCGCTGGTGGGCCGCACCGTGTGGACGGCCGCGGCGAGCACCTGCGCCGAATCCACCCCGTCGAGCGGTTGCACCGAGGTGACCCGCAGCCGGTTCTCGCTGAGCGTCCCGGTCTTGTCGAAGCACACCACGTCCAGGCGCGCGAACGCCTCCACCGCGCGCGGATTGCGGATCAGCACCGCGGAACTGGTCAACCGGCGGGCGGCCGCCGACTGGGCCAGCGTGACCACCAGCGGAAGCCCCTCCGGCACCGCCGCCACCGCGATCGCCACCCCGCTGGCGACGGCGTCGTGCAGCGGGGTGCCGCGCAGCAGGCTGAGCGCTCCGACGACGGCACCGCCGGTCAGGCTCCACGGCAGCGCCCTGTTGGTGATGCGGCTCAGCTGTGCCTGCAGGCCCACCTTCCGCGCTTTGCGGCTGGTCATCGCCGCCACCCGGTTCATCTGCGCACCCGCGCCGACGGCGGTCACCACCGCCGTGACCCGGCCGGCCACCAGGGTGGTGCCCGCGTAGAGCATGCACGCGCGTTCGGCCAGCGGGGCGCCCGGCGTGGGCTCGACCGTCTTGGCGACGGGGAGGGATTCACCGGTCAGCGCGGATTCGTCGGCCTCGGCGGCGTCGGCGGTGACGATGCGGGCGTCGGCCGGGATCACCTCTCCGGCCTTGACGCGGATGACGTCGCCCGGCGCCAGCTCGTCGGCCCGCACGTCCTCGTAGTCACCGTCGGGTTCGGCTCCGGTGAGCCGCCGCGCCAGCGGCTCCTGCACGGCCAGCAACCGGCTCAAGATCCGCTCGGCGTGCAGGGTCTGCTCGGCCGAGATCGCGGTGTTGAGCAATTGCACACCGGCGACCATCGCCGCATCGAGCGGCGAGCCGAGCAGCGCGGTGGCGGCGGCCCCCGTCGCCAGGATCGTGGTGATCGGATCGGACAGGTCTTCGCGGACCACGCCCACGAAATCGCTGACCACGCCCGAGGATCGGGACGCCGCCGCGGTCAGCGGTCGCAGTCCGGCGGGAACCGGTTGAGTCGGCGCCGACGGCGGCGACGGCGCGGTCACCGGTTGCCGGCTCGGGAGCAGCCGGCGCACCTCGTCGACCGGCAGGGCGTGCCAGTCATGGCCGGGTTCCGGATGCGGAAGCGCCTCCTCGAACACGTCGCCGCCCCTGCGGTACCCCGCCCACAGCGCCGCCGTCGCGGCGATGCTTCCCGCGACGGGCCCGGATCCGAGGACGTCGGGTAGCAGCATCACCGCGCCCAACGCCGATGCGCTGGCCGACATCTCGATGCCCCGGGTGGTCGCGTGCCGCGCCGCCGGCAGCGCATGGACCACCCGCCACATGCCCGCCAGGTCGGGCAGCAGAATGTCGGCGTCCCACGGTGGAGGCGATCCGTTGCGCCAAAGTCCCACAGTCACATGAGCTTTCGTCGATGACGGCCCGGTGTTCGCCGTCAGCAGGGCGATGTGGGCGCCGTCGGTGTGCAACTCCGTCATCGCGTCGGCCAGTGCCTGGTCGACATCGCCCCCGGCGGGGCGCAGTTCGTCGAATCCCTGGCCCAGTGAGCGCAGGCCTTCGTCGTCGAGCGACACCACGCGGGCGCCGGCCCGACGGGCCTCGGTGACCAGCGCCGAGGCGAACGGGTCACGGATCGCGCTGACCAGCACCTCGCCGGTCTGCCCGGCGTCGCGGACGGCCGCCAGCGGATGCCAACCCGGCGTCAGCGCCCCGTCGGCCAACGCGGCGCGCGCTGCCTGCCAGGCCGCGGCGCGGTCCTCGTTGTCCACTCCCCGCACGCGGGTCACCGCCAGCTCGTCGGTGTAGAGGACGCGCGGGTCGATCACCACGGTGTCGATCTGGTCGAGGCGACGCAACACGACCGGGCGCAGTACGACAGCGCCGTGCCGGTCGGCGAGACCGCGCCCCAGCGCGCACGCGAACGCCTCGGTGATACTGCGGACCGGGCGGGCGGTGGCGATCAGCGTTGCCGCACTTGCGGTGTCGCTGTTGCGCGCGGCCACACCGAGTACCGCGGACGCGCCGAGCCCGACCGCAGCGGCGCGGTCGGCGTAGCGGACGCCTGCCCCGTCCGAGCCGAACCGCTCGACATCGCGCGGTGCGTCACCGGACTGTGCGGCGAATTTGATTGCCTGCTCGGTCAATTCGGGTTCGGAGCGCTGCCAGCTGCGGCGGGCGTCGATCGCCTCGGCGGCGCGCACCGCGCGGGTGGCGGCCTGATGCACCACCGTCGCGGGCGATGCGGTCAGCACACCGGCGGCCGTGCCCAGCAGGGTCACCGACAGGTCCGTGGCGTCGCGGCCCAGGTAGCGCTCGAGCTGACTGCGTACCAAGGGAACGTATTCGGCGAATGCGGCAGGCACCGACACGGCGCGGCTGAGCCGGCCGACACCGAGGACGGCACCGATCGCGGCGGGCCCAATCGCCGCCGCCGACACGGCCGCGGCCAGCAGCCGCTCGGCCAGGAGCTCGTCGTCACCGGGCAGGGTGGTCGGCCGTGTCCGGCCGGTCGAGCGCCGGGCCCGCGTTTCCGCCGCGTCCACGATGCGGCACAGCCGCGCCGCGTCCGGCCCACCGTCCACGACCGTCACCACCACCCGGGCGTTGGCGACGTTCAGGGCGGCGCTGACGACCCCGGCTTCCGTGCGCAGCGCGGCCAGCACGTCGGCGCCGATCCGCCGGCCGTCGGCGGTATCGAGGCCACGCACCTCGATCCACCGGTTGTGCCCGGCCGAACTGCTGCGCCGCACCGGGTGGGCACCGACCGCCTCCGCCACGACGCCCGCGGTGGTGCGGGCCATCGCCTGTGCGATCCGGACAGGAACTCCCAGCAGGTTCACGATGAGCCCCCACCTCTCGTGCGCCGCAGCCACGCCCGCCGCCCCTGCGCCGCCCGGACTTCACGGATCTGCGGACAGCGGGTCTGTACGGCGCGGGCGACCAGGTTCGTCAGGGTTCTGCCCCGCAGGCTGCAACCGGAGCAGGCGCCGCCGAAGTCGACGGTCAGCACGCCGTCGTCCACGGATTCCACGGTGACGGCGCCGCCGTGCGCGCGGGCCAGCGGGGCCACCTCGTGCTCCACGATTTCATCGATCCGCCGTCGCAGTTCGTCGGGTTCGCACCGCTCGTCCCGGCCTGGGCTCGACAGCGCCTCGAACAAAGCCGAGCGTACGCGCGGCCCGTCCGTCGACCAGGATCGATCGCCGGCCAGCGTCGTACACACTTCGCCGGGCGCCACCTCGAAACCGAGCAGCGTCCCGTCACCCACCAGCGCCGTCAGCTGTGGGCAGTCGGCGGGCAGGTCCTGTCGCCCGGTGACCCATCGCATCACCCGGGGGTCGGTGGTGCGCTCGGGATGCAGCATCGGGCCGGTCATCGGTGGCCTCGTCAGCCCGTCAACCAGATCGTGACGTAGCGGGCGACGAAGGCGACCAGCCACGCCAGCACGAACATGTAGCCCAGGGCCACCGCCGGCCATTTCCACGAGTTGGTCTCGCGGCGGATGGTGGCCACCGTCGACATGCACAGCAGCGCGTAGACGAAGAAGACCAGCAGCGCGACCGTCGTCGGCGCGGTGAACAGCAACTCGCCCTGATGCGGGCCGGAGGTGAACACGGCCGTGCGCACCGCGTCGGCGGGGCTCTCCGGATCGCCGGCGGCGAAGATCTGGCCCATCGTGGCCACGAACACCTCACGCGCCGCCAGCGCACCGATCAGCCCCACGCAGATCCGCCAGTCGAAACCCAGCGGCGCGAACAGCGGTTCGACGAACTTGCCCAGCGACGCGGCATACGAGTTGTCGACGACATAGGCCGTGGCGGCCGCCGGATCCATACCCGCGATCTCGTCGGTGCGCGGTGGCAGATTCAGCAGGAACCACAGCGCGATCGAGGTGGCCAGGATGATGGTTCCGGCCTTGCGCAGGAACGCTTTCGCCGAATCCCACATGGCGAGCAGCACCGATTTCGCCGACGGGAACCGGTACGGCGGCATCTCCATGTAGAACGGCAGCAGGTCGCCGCCGAGCACCATCGACTTGAACACCCACGCGGTGAACATCGCCGATGCGCCGCCGAGCACATACAGGCCCAGCATCGCCAGCCCCTGCACCGACAGCGGACCCCATCGCGAATCCGGATCGACGAGCATGCCGATCAGCAGGATGTAGACAGGCAGTCGCGCCGAGCACGGCATCAAGGGGGCGGCCATCGTCGTGGCGATCCGGTCCCGCGACGACGGCAGCGTGCGGGTGGCCATGATGCCGGGCACCGCGCACGCCACCGACGACAGCATGGCCACGAAGGCGCGCCCTTCGAGACCGGTGGTGGCCATGATGCGGTCGACCAGGAACGCCGCCCGCGCCATGTAGCCGATGTTCTCCAGCAGGGCGATCAGCAGGAAGAGCAGCACGATCTGCGGGATGAAGACCAGCACCGAGCCGACACCGCCGATGATGCCGCTGCTCACCAGACCGGCGACCGACGCGTTCGGGATGGCGTCCCCGACCAGCGGGCCCAGCCAGCCGAAGAACACCTCGATCAGTTCCTGCAGCGGCGCCGCGACGGTGAAGATCATCTGGAAGAGCAGGAACATCACCGCGACGAAGACGAGCGACCCGTAGAGCGGGTGCAGCAGGATGCGGTCGATCCTGGCGCTGCGCCGGTCGGGTTCGGGCGCGCGGTACTCGCCGGCGGCGAGCACCGAGGCCACCCAGCCGTTGAACTCGGCGTCGTCGCGCGGCGGCGGAATGGGGGTCCTGGCCCAGCTGTGCGGTGCCGACAGCAGCGCCCGTAGCGGTTCGAATCCCTTGCCGCGGCTGGCGATCACGCCGACCACCGGTATGCCGAGCGCGGCGGAGAACCGGTCGATGCCGAGGTGGCCGCCGCGGGCGTTCAGCTCGTCGGTCATCGTGAGGACCACCATGGTGGGCTTGCCGAGCGCCAGCACCTGCGCCACCAGCGACAGCGAGCGCTCCAGCACGGTCACGTCCACCACGACGGCCACCGCGTCGGGTGCCGGGATACCCGGGAGCTCCCCGTGCAGCAGGTCGGCGACCACCTTCTCGTCGGGGCTCACCGGATGCAGGCTGTAGGCGCCGGGCAGGTCTTCGACGGTGAACTTGTGCACGCCGTGGTGCCGGCAGCGGTAGCGGCCGGTGCCGACGGACCGGGTGACGGTGACCCCGGGATAGTTGCCGGTGCGGGCCCGCATACCGGTGAGCTGGTTGAACACGCTGGTCTTGCCGGCGTTCGGGCTGCCCACGAGCGCGATGCGGACCTGATCGGGATCGACCGAGACGGCGCCACCGCCATGGTGGCAGGGCGCGGTCATTCCTGCCCGGATACGCCGATGTAGGACGCTTCGCGTCGGCGCAGGCACATGTCGTAGCCGAGCAGCCGGTACTCCGACGGATCACCCAGCGGCGCGGTGCGCAGCTTGCTCACCCGGGTGCCGACCCGAAAGCCCAGATGGCGCAGCCGGTGCAACACATCGGCCGGCGCCGAAGGGTTGAGGCTGACGATCTCGGCCGAGGCGCCGGGGGGTAGATCAGCCAGGGTCCGTGGGGTGGTGCTGCCGGCCATGGTGACTCCTCCACAGCAGAGAACGCGGTTCCCTTCGGTTAGCCAAACCTATGGGCGCGAAACCTCTGCGGAGGGGTCAGCCCGGACCGGCGGAGGGCGGGACCGACACCGTCGCCGGTGCGAAGTTGGGGGGTGTGTCGTCCGGTCCGTCCACCCGGACGATCACGAATACCGCGACCAGCACCAGCAGAACGGTCACCGCCAAACCGACCGCGGCCGCCGCCAACACGCGCCGCAGGCGGGTCCGGCGCGCGGGCTCGGGCGATGGGCCGACCATCTTCACGATGGTACGAGCGCAGGGCGGGCCGACGCCCGGAGCACGTCTAGACGGCGACGGCGTTGCCGCAGATGCCGCAGACCTCGAATTGTCTGCGCTTCCACCGGGCGATCGGGATGAAGAACACGGTGAACTGTTTGAACTGCCGCATCCGCTGCCACTGGGTGGTGTTGTGGCAGCGCGGACAGGTGCGGGTGCCCCCTGGGCCCAGATACTGCTGTTTGGTGCTCAGACCGAACAGGAAGAAGAACACGGCGGCGCTCAGGTCCGCGCCGGGCGGATTTCCCGCGGCAGCGCGAACACCAGCGTCTCGTTGGCGGTGGTGACCGGCTGCACGGTGTCGTAGCCGTACTCGGCGAGCCGCTCGAGCACACCGCGCACCAGCACCTCGGGCACCGACGCGCCGGAGGTCACGCCCACCGTGGTGACGCCGTCCAGCCACGCCGGATCGATGTCGTCGGCGTAGTCGACCAGGTGCGCCGCGTCGGATCCGGCGCCGAGCGCCACCTCGACCAGCCGCACCGAGTTCGACGAGTTCTTCGACCCGACGACGATGACCAGTTCGCACTCGGGTGCCATGGCCTTGACCGCGACCTGGCGGTTCTGGGTGGCGTAGCAGATGTCGTCGCTGGGCGGGTCCTGCAGCGTCGGGAACTTCTCGCGCAGCCGGCGCACGGTCTCCATGGTCTCGTCGACGGACAGCGTGGTCTGTGACAGCCAGATGACCTTGTTCGGGTCGCGCACGGTGACCTTGTCGACCGCGTCGGGGTTGTCGACCACCTGCACGTGGTCGGGCGCCTCACCGGCGGTGCCGACGACCTCCTCGTGGCCCTCGTGGCCGACGAGCAGGATGTCGTAGTCGTCGCGGGCGAAGCGCTTGGCCTCGTTGTGCACCTTGGTGACCAGCGGGCAGGTGGCGTCGATGGTCTTCAGATTGCGGGCCGCGGCCTCTTCGTGGACCGTCGGCGCGACGCCGTGGGCGGAGAACACGACGATGGCGCCCTCGGGCACCTCGTCGGTCTGTTCGACGAAGACGGCGCCGGCCTTGGCCAGGGTCTCCACCACGTAGCGGTTGTGCACGATCTCGTGCCGGACGTACACGGGCGCGCCGTGCTTCTCCAGCGCCCGTTCGACGGTCTCCACGGCGCGGTCCACGCCGGCGCAGTATCCGCGCGGTTCGGCCAGCAGAACCCGCTTACCGGACACGCCGCCAGTCACCGAGCTGGACGCACCCGGAATCCCCATGTTGATCGTCGACGGCATGGCTCCCAGGGTACTGACCGATACGACCCGCCGCCCAGCCGTAGGCTGTCGGCATGGCTACCGCACCCTATGGGGTTCGTCTGCTGGTCGGCGCCGCCGTCACCGCGGTCGAGGAAACCCGCAAGCTGCCACACACCATCCTGATGTATCCGATGACGGTGGCCAGCCAGGTCGCCAGCATCGTGATCCACCTGCAGCAGAATCTCGCCGACCTGGTCAACAAGGGCGACGAGACGCTGGACAACCTCTTCCCGCCCAAGGACGAGCAGCCGGAGTGGGCGACGTTCGACGAGGACGATGACTCCACGTCCACCACCGACGGCGAGCGGCGCACGGAGGGGCGCTTCGCGCTGTACTCCACCGGCGAACCCGAGACGTCCGACGCCGACGGGCCGAGCGCGGGCAAGCAGGCCTCCGCGGCGACCGACACGCCGGCGATCGTCACCGAACTGGATTACGAATCGCTGACCCTCGCGCAGTTGCGTGCCCGGCTGCCGTCGCTGAGCGTCGACGACCTCGAGGCGCTGCTCGCCTACGAGGGCGCCACCCGTTCGCGCGCCCCGTTCCAGACCCTGCTGGCGAACCGGATCACCCGCGCCACCGCGAAGTGACGACCCCGGCGGGCCGGCAGGACATCGAAGCCGACCAGGGCAAATCTCCCGAGAACCCGTGGCCGGTCCGGGCCGTCGCCACCCGCGTCGCCAAGTACATCGACCGGCTCGGCATGGTCTGGATCGAAGGCCAGCTCACCGAACTCAAGCTGCGCCAGACGACCGCGTGGATGGTGCTGCGTGACCCCGCCGCGGACATGTCGCTGTCGGTGAGCTGCCCGCGCGATCTGGTGGCGAACGCCCCGGTGCCGCTGTCGGAGGGCACCCAGGTCATCGTGCTGGGCAAACCGCAGTTCTACACCCGCAACGGTTCGTTCAGTTTGCGGATCAGCGAGATCCGCGCCGTGGGGATCGGTGAACTGCTGGCCAGGATCGACCGGCTGCGCCGACTGCTCGACGCCGAGGGGCTCTTCGACCCCCGGCTCAAACGGCCTATCCCCTTCCTGCCGGACACGATCGGCCTGATCACCGGCCGCGCCAGCCACGCCGAGCGCGACGTCATGACCGTGGCGGCCAACCGGTGGCCGGCGGTCCGGTTCGCCGTGCGCAACACCGTCGTGCAGGGCCCCAACGCGGTGCCGCAGATCGTGGCCGCCCTCCGTGAGCTCGACCGCGACCGCGGCGTCGACGTGATCGTGCTGGCCCGGGGCGGCGGCAGCGTGGAGGATCTGCTGCCGTTCTCCGACGAGACGCTGTGCCGGGAGATCGCCGCCTGCACCACCCCGGTGGTGAGCGCGGTCGGCCACGAACCCGACAACCCGCTGTGCGATCTGGTCGCCGACCTGCGCGCGGCCACCCCCACCGACGCCGCCAAACGCCTGGTCCCCGATGCCGCCGCGGAACAGGCGTTCGTCGCCGATCTGCGTCGCCGCAGTGCCCGCGCGCTGCGCCACTGGGTGCACCGCGAGCAGCACCACCTCGATCAGCTGCGCAGCCGGCCGGTGCTGGCGCGTCCGTTGCAGGCGGTCGATGCGCGCGCCGACGAGGTGCACCGCGCCGTGGCCGCGGCCCGCCGTGACGTCCGCCGCCTGGTGGCGGTGGAATCCGAACGCGTCGGCCATCTGGCCGCCCGGCTGACGACGCTCGGGCCGGCCGCCACGCTCGCGCGGGGCTATGCGGTCGTCCAGACCATGCCCGATACGCACGTGCTGCGGACGACGGCCGATGCGCCGGCGGGGACGCACCTGCGCATCCGGGTGGCCGACGGGGCGATCACTGCGGTGAGTGAGGGAGCTGATGAAGCCCATTAGTGAGATGGGGTACGAGGAGGCGCGCGACGAACTGGTCGCCGTCGTGCAGCAGCTCGAACAGGGCGGCCTCGACCTCGATGCTTCGCTGAAGCTGTGGGAACGTGGCGAAGAACTGGCCCGATGCTGTGAGCAGCATTTAGCCGGAGCCCGCCAGCGCATCGAGTCCGCACTGGGTGAGCGAGACGCCGACGACGGTTGATTCGGCAACCGATTTCCCTTCAGGGGTACTGAACTAGAACACGTTTCAGTTATAGTCGCGCCATGGCTGATGCATCGTCGACGACCGAACTGGGCCGGGTGCTGGTGACGGGCGGCTCCGGTTTCGTCGGGGCGAACCTCGTGACCGAACTGCTCGAGCGCGGCCACCGTGTCCGGTCGTTCGACCGGGCGCGCTCGCCGTTGCGCGCACATCCGCTGCTGGAGACGCTCGAGGGCGACATCTGCGATCCGGAGACCGTGGCCGCCGCGGTCGTCGGCGTCGACACCGTCTTCCACACCGCCGCGATCATCGACCTGATGGGTGGCGCATCGGTCACCGAGGAGTACCGCAGGCGCAGTTTCGCGGTCAACGTCGGCGGCACCGAGAACCTGGTCCGAGCCGGGCAGGCCGCCGGGGTGAAGCGGTTCGTCTACACCGCGTCGAACAGCGTCGTGATGGGCGGGAAGCGAATCGTCGCCGGTGACGAGACCCTGCCGTACACCGAGCGGTTCAACGATCTCTACACCGAGACCAAGGTCGCCGCCGAGAAGCTCGTGCTGGCCGCGAACGGGGTGGACGGCATGCTGACGTGCTCGATCCGGCCGAGCGGCATCTGGGGCCGCGGCGACCAGACGATGTTCCGCAAGGTGTTCGAGAGCGTGCTGGCCGGCCACGTCAAGGTGCTGGTCGGAAGCAAGAACGTCAAACTCGACAACTCGTATGTGCACAACCTCGTGCACGGCTTCATCCTCGCCGCCGAGCATCTGGTGCCCGGCGGGACCGCACCGGGTCAGGCGTATTTCATCAACGACGGCGAGCCGGTCAACATGTTCGAGTTCTCCCGGCCCGTGGTGGAGGCATGCGGTGAGCGCTATCCGCGGCTGCGGGTCCCCGGCCGGCTCGTGCACTTCGCGATGACGGTCTGGCAGCGGCTGCACTTCCGCTTCGGGCTGCCCAAACCTCCGCTGGAACCGCTTGGCGTGGAACGGATCTACCTCGACAACTACTTCTCGATCGCGAAGGCCGAACGGGATCTGGGCTACCGGCCGCTGTACACCACCGAGCAGGCGATGGCGCACTGCCTGCCCTACTACGTCGAGCTGTTCGAGAAGATGAAGCGCGAGCTGAGCACGCGCGATGGCCTGGCCCGACCGGTCACGGCAGCACCGCAAGCGGGGTGATGTCGCCCGTGGCGCTGTTGACCAGCGCCGCCCGATCGAGCGTCGCCCGCATCGGCAGCACGTCGAACAGTGCCGCCGCCACGGTCGGCAACTGCGCGAGCGTCGCCCGCGGCGCCACTGAGCAGTGGGGTGTCCAGATCCCCGGACGGTAGTGCTTGTGCAGATCGGCCCCGGATGCGGTGACGGCCTCGACCACCTGTTCCTGGCGGGCGACCAATGCGGCCGACACCCCGGCCACCAGCCACACCCGGCCCCGCCGGAACAACCCGACACCGTCGAACTGCACGTGCACCGCGCACCGGCCGTCGAGGCCGCCCAGCGCGTCACTCACCGCATGGTCGTCCCACTGCCGCAACACCGCCAACGACAGGTGCGGGACGTGGCGGCGGTGGGTGTGCGAGCGCAGCGTCGCCACCCCGCTGTCTTCGAGACGGTCCCACACCGCGCGCATCGCCGCGTCGGATCGCCGGTCGAACAGCAGGCAGACAGCCAGCGCCATGTCTCAGCGCGAGAGGTGCACCGGCCGGTGCACGGCCTCTTCGATCTGGTGTGACGCGGTCTGCAACAGATCGGTGCCCAACGCGAGCAGTGCACGGGCCGCGGCGATCTCCTCACCGATGATCGGCCGGCTGGAATCACGCGGATTGCGGTAGGAGTCGCCGGTGGCCGTCAGCTCCCTGTCGTCATCCATCCGGGCCCGCAGCGTCGCGTGGGTGTGTACGTCGTCCTCCGAGAACTCGATGTCGACGTGCCACCTGGTGGTCAAGTCCTTGTCGTACATCGTCAATCACCTCCACCGTCCAGAGTGCCCTTTCGGGTCCGGCCGCGGGCGTGATCAGCTCGTCGGGTTGCGGGAGATCCTGCTCGGGGCCCAGACCACCGATCCGCCGGACATCCGGACGTATTCCAAAAAACCTGACGCGCAGAGGTTTCGCGTACCAGCCGCCCTCAGCGAGGCGCGCGCGTCAGGCCGTCGGCTCCAGCGTCACACTGTCGTCGTCGACGAACACCAGTCCCCCGTCGTCGAGCACGACCGCCCACCGGCGGGCCGCTTCGACGATCTTCTGGCCGCCGATCTCGACCGCTTTTCCCGCGGTGTCAGCAAAATCCTCGACGACAACGCCGTGCTTTTCATGATCAGTTCCGGGATACACCAGCACCCGGGAATCCATCGCTATCCCGGAATTCCCTTCCGCATCGCCATTCGCCATCATTCCCACACCTCCACACGCACATGGTCCCATTGAAGTGAAGCACGTACGCAGGCGGATGGTGCGAGTAATCGCGCTGGTCGTCACCGAAAATGCCGCCAGGAAACCGGCGGCGTCCCCACCCCCTTCGGCAAACAGGCAAAACGCATACCAACCGGTCTGCGAGTTACCGTCCGCCTAGTCGGCGGGCACCCGTCGTGGGAACCCTGGCGACGTCGCACACGCCCGGGCTCGGGCGCTGCGCCAGTCACGTTCGGGTGCAGTCGGACTCATCGTCCGGACGCGAACAGCGCCGTGTTCGCCGACATGCTGGCGGGCGTCCAGGAGATCACCGGCGGAGAAGAACGCGCCGCCATGATCCGCTCACTCACCCTGATGATCGACGAGCGCACCGTCCCGAGGACTCGCCGCCTGAGCGGCGGACCGGTCGCCCACCAGCCCGGCCAGCAGCGCCAGCGTGTCGGCCGATGCCGAGCCCTCCGCCGCGGTCATCAGGCACAGCGACTGGTCGACCGAGCGCGCCACCGTGAGATTGTGCTGGGTGATCGTGACCGATCCGACCAGCGGGTGGCACAGTTCGTAGGAGTCCGCCTCGCACGGCTTGACCCGATGGTCACGCCACAGCCCGACGAAATCGGGACTCTTCATGGACAATTCGCCGATGAGCCCGGCGAGCAACGGATCGTCGGGATGGCGGCCGGCGACGTGGCGGAGGTTGCCGACGACGGCGCGCGCCTTGCGGTGCCAGTCGACGTACAACTCACGCGTGTGGCCGTCGAGGAACAACATCCTGGCCAGGTTGGGGCGCTCGGCGGGCCGGTCGACAGACGCCGGGTCGATGTGGTCGGCGATCAGGGCGTGCCCCAGCGCATTCCACGCCAACACGTCGGAGCGCCGCCCGGTCACCAGCGCCGGTACGTCACCCAGTGAGCGCAGCAGGTCACGGGTCAGCGGATCGACGCGTTCCACGGGCGGCCTACCCGGCCGTTTCGGCCGTGTACTGGCCAGCGCGTGCAGGTGACGCCGTTCGTGTTCGTCGAGGCGAAGCGCACCGGCGATGGCGTCGAGCACCGCCTCGGAGGCGTTCGCCGACTGCCCCTGCTCCAGCCGCGTGTAGTACGAGACGCTGACACCGGCCAACTGGGCGAGTTCCTCGCGGCGCAACCCCGCGACGCGGCGCCGCCCGCCGATGACCGGCACACCGGCGTCGTGCGGGTCGAGCAGTGCGCGCCGGGCGCGCAGGAACTCGCCGAGGGTGGGGAACGTCATGACTCCACTATGCGCCGGCCGCGGGGGCCGTGCCTGACCCTGGCAGGGGTAGGCATCACCGGGGCTGGTTGCGGCGACGCGGACCGCCGCACGCTGAACTGGTGAACACCTTCGCATTGGGCGACGTCTCGATCACCCGGGTCATGGAGTACTACGGGTCGGTCGAGCTGTCACCGAAGACCTTCTTCCCCGAAAGCCGTTGCAGCTCATGGCTGGACAACCAGAACTGGTTGGCACCCGATTTCTACGACCCCGGTGCGGACATGTGCGTGTCGGCGATCCAGACCTGGGTGTTGCGCAGCGAGGGCAGGACCATCCTCATCGACACCGGCGTCGGCAATCACAAGTCGCGGCCCGGCTCGGTGTGGGACCACCTGGATACCGGATTCCTCGACAACCTCGCGGCGGCCGGCGTCCACCCCGAGGACGTCGACATCGTCGTCAACACCCATCTACACAACGACCACGTCGGCTGGAACACCACGCTGCGCGACGGCGAGTGGGTGCCGACGTTCCCGAACGCCACCTACCTGATGCCGCGGGCCGACTTCGACTTCTGGAATCCGGTGAACGCTCATCCGACACGTCTCGGCGCCGCGAGCCACCTCGTCTTCGCCGACAGCGTCGCACCGGTCGTCGGCGCGGGCCTGGTCCAGCTGTGGGACGGACACCTCGACATCGACGCGAATCTGCGGCTGGACCTGGCCCCCGGCCACACCCCCGGATCGTCGATCGTGACGCTCGAAAGCGGCACCGACCGGGCGTTCTTCGTCGGCGACCTGTTGCACACCGCGCTACAGCTGGTGGAACCCGACGTCAACAGCTGTTTCTGTGAGGATCCCGCGGGTGCCCGGGCCACCAGGCGCCGGCTGCTCGGTGAGGCCGCCGACACCAACACGCTGGTGTTCCCGGCACACCTGGGCGGCCACGGCGGTGCCGAGGTGGCCCGCCGCGGTGACACGTTTGCGATCGAGCGGTGGGCGCCGTTCGCCCGGGTGACGAATGTCTGAACCGATCGTCGCTACCACCTCCGGCCCGGTACGGGGCCGCGTCGCCGACGGACACAGCGTCTTTCTCGGCATCCCCTACGCCGCGCCAGCGACCGGCGCCGCCCGATTCGCCGCGCCGGCAACGCATCCCGGCTGGACGCACGTACGCGATGCGACCGAGCCCGGCCCGGCGGCACCGCAGGCCCCCCGCACCGGTTTCGGAGCGCTGGACATGTCACCGTTCTTCGGCTCGGCCCGTCTCGGCGACCCGGAGTACCTGACGCTGAACGTGTGGGCGCCCAGCGGTGCCGACCGGCGGCCGGTCATGGTGTTCGTGCACGGCGGCGGATTCGTCTCCGGATCCACCCGCTCGCCGCTGTACGACGGAGCCGCGTTCGCCCGCGACGGTGTCGTGCTGGTGACGCTCACCTACCGCCTCGGCGTCATCGGCTTCCTCGATCTGCCCGGCGCCCCGCCCAACCGGGGGTTACTCGACGTGCTCGCCGCTCTGGAATGGGTGCGGGCCAACGTCGCGACCTTCGGTGGTGACCCCGACAACGTGACGCTGTTCGGTCAGTCCGCGGGGGCAACACTCGTCGGCGCCCTGCTGGCCACCCGCGCCGCCCATCCCCTGTTGCGCCGCGCAATCATGCAGAGCGGCAACGGGACCGGAGCCTTCGACCGCGACCAGGCCGCTCGGGTCACCCACCGCGCCGCGCGGCTGCTCGACACACAAGCGACCGTCGCCGGGTTGTCCGTCTTCTCCGACGACGAACTCGTCGCGGTGGGCTCCCGGCTGGCGGGGATCGACCTGCGCACCGAGCGGCGGTTCGATCCGCTGGCCGGGCTCAGTCCGTTCAGCGTGGTGGCCGACCGTCAGCCCGCCGACGCGGTCGCGGCGGGAGACGGGGCGTCGGTGCCGCTGCTGATCGGGACCAACGCCGAGGAGGGGAACCTCTATCTGGTTCCGCAGGGCACGTTCGAGACGACGACCGAACGCGACGTACGGGAACTGGCCGCGCGCACGCACGCCGATCCCGATGCGGCCGTCGCCGGGTACCGCGACCGCCACCCCGGGAGCACGTGGGGTGAGATCCGCTCCGCGATGCTCGGCGACGCGTTGTTCGTCTCGGGCACAGAACGTCTGGTCGACGCCCACGCATCCCACGCCGCGGCGCCGCTGCACCGGTACCGGTTCTCCTGGCGGTCACCGGCGGTCGGCGGCCGGCTGGGCGCAGCCCACGCCGTCGAGTTGCCGTTCGTCTTCGACTGCGCCCACCAGCCGGTGCTGCGCGGCGCGAAAGGGCTACTCGGACCGCACGATCCGCCGGCGACACTGACGACCGCCATGCACGGGGCGTGGGTGGACTATGCCACGACCGGCGACCCCGGCTGGGCGACGGGCGCGGTACGCGAGTTCACCCGGTGACTGCTTGGGCGGTGGCGGGAGAAACAGCGGATGGAGCTGACCGGTCCTCGATCGCCCTGAGCGACTATCTCGTCGAGTTCACCTACGGCACCCGGCCCAGGCCCGCGGCGTCTTCATCGGGAACGCTCCACTGCACCGCCTGCACCCGGGCATCGACCGCGAGCGCACCGACCGCCGCCTCGAGCACCGTGTCGTCACGCGCCGCGGCCGACAGACCCATGCGGATCTCGACCGTCCCGGGCCCGGCCGGCGCGGACCGCATCGAGGTCAGTTTCAGTCGCGGATCACTGACGGTCTGAATCAGCGAAGCGCGCATGGCGGTGTCGTCGTCCTCGCGGCACACCACCGTGAGCAGGTAGTTCACCGGTGGCTGCTCTCGACCACCCCAGTTCCTGCGGCGGTCCATCGTCGCCGCCAACGGGTGCAGCAGCAGATTGACGGTGACCACGATGACGGCGCTCGCGATGGCCTCACGCCACAACCAGGCGCCGGCCAGCGCACCCACCGCGCCGGTCGACCACAGTGTGGCGGCAGTGTTCAAACCGGTGATCGACAGTCCCTGCTTCATGATGACACCTGCGCCGAGAAAGCCGATGCCCGAGACGATTTGGGCAGCCACCCGGGTCGGATCCGCATCGGGAAAGCTGTACGCGCCCAGGATGAGGAACAGCGCTGAGCCCATACTGACCAACGCCATGGTCTGCAATCCGGCCAACCGCGAGCGCCACTGCCGCTCCAGGCCGATCGCGACGCCCAGTACGGTGGCCAGGCTGACACGGGTGAGCAGGTCTACGGCCAGCATGGTGCGATTGTGCGCCGTCCGCGCTCTGCGGACACCCGGACACGCGAAGAAGTGACGGCTGGATGAACCCCGGGACGGTGGTGCCGTGCACCTCCTACGGGTCGATACCCACCCGACGGGCGGCCGGTAACCGCCCGTTCTTGCCGGATCGCGATCGCTATCGCCGACTGGACGCCGGTTGCACACCGGCCTTCACACAAGCCATTTGAGCGGTTTCCGCCGCTGCGTTGAGCTCAGTCGCCGCGGTGTTGAGGGTGTCGCCGTCACCACGAAGACCCATGATCAGCACCAGCTTCGCGGCGTGCCACGACCAGGACCGCAGCGGATGCGCGATGTCCGGCTGCAGCCCGGGCGCCGACGCCGCATCCATCGCCTCGCCGGCCGCTTTCCGCAGCGCGGTTCGGCCATCTGTGTTGTCCCCGACGACCGTCGGATCCTGATAGTCGACGTGCGCACCGTTGCCCGCGATCGAGTAGGCGAAGTTGTTGTAGTGGGCGGCGGAAACCCGCACCACCGACTCGAATCGCCGGCAGGCCGCGGTGGCCGGCGCTGCGGGGGTGCCGGCGAAAGGCATACTGACCGGGGCGGGCAGTGGAGCCGGCGGTTCCGGCTGCCCTGGATCCGCAGAAACCGGTGCGGCACAGGCGATGCCGAGACCCAAGGCGATCAGTGACGCGGCCGAGATCCGCTCGATGACAACCGATGAGGCCATCGGCACCTCCGGTTGATGCGTGGCATCGTCGGCTCGACGCATCACCGAATCTTCGAGGGGGTCCGGCGAACTGTCAAGAGACCTCGCGGGTCTGCGTCTCGCGCTCAGACCGACGGTGTTTCGCCTCCCGTTCGTCGACTTATCTCGACCAGCCCGGCTACAGTTCTACTTTCGTGCCAGCGAAAGGCAGACCGCTCGTGCCGAACTGTTTGACCGCCCTGACGTTGGCCTGCGTGGTGGTCGCCGTCGGGACAGCGCGTCCGGCCTCGGCGGACCCACCGCCTGAGCCGCCGGCGCAGCCCGCAGGCAGTCCCGGCGCGCCCGTACCATCCGGCGCGGTCCCATCGGGTAGCCCGGGAGTTCTGGACACCCCTGACGGCTGGCACATCGAAGTATCCGCACGCGACGAGACGCAATTGCCTGTCGCGCCATTGACGACCGCGGTCTCATCGCGGGAGTACCTGGTCGGCGGCACGTTCGTGGCGGCGGTCACGGGCCCGGGAACGACGCAGGTCACGGGAGGCACACTGGCTGCCGGATACCAGATCGGCTGTGGTGTCCTGGCAAATGAAGTCAAGATCACGCCCGGGGCGGGTCTGGACATCGGCATACCGGTGCCGGACTTCGACGCCCAATTCGGGATCGACGGAAGCATCGAGCTACAGCCCGGCGAGGTCTCCACGGTCGATATCGCCGACAAGGATTTCGAAGGCACCGAAGCACGGGTTTCCATCACCGGGTTGCGCGTCAACTTCGATCGGTGCGTCGGCCAATCGTTCATCCGGTCGCATGCGACTCTGGCTGTCTCGACCGAAGACACCGAAGACGTGGTCACCTATCTCGGTGTCACCAAGATCGTCTGACCCGGAGTCCACGACATGTCACCACGATCGAGAATGCGCCCGGGGCCGGTCAGGCTTTTCGCGCTGGTCGCGGTCTGCACGCTGGCCCCGCTCGGGCCGGTTGCACTCGTATCGGCAGAACCGCTGCCACCGGGCCCCGGAGTGCCACCACCCGACAGCGGAATCGTCGCGTCTGCGCCACCCGGCGTTGCCACCACCCCGGACGGGTGGATCCTGACGGTCACCGCGACAGACGAGACCCAGCGGCCGGTGGCACCGCTGACGACTGCCGTCACGTCCCGCGAATACCTTGCCGGCGGCACATTCACCGGCATCGTAGACGGTGCGGGCAGCACCGAGCTCGACGGCGGAACGCTGGTGGTCGGATATCAAATCGGCTGCGGCATAGCCTTGGACAAGGTCACACTCGGAGGCGGCGTCAGCCTTGGCGGTTTCGATCTGTTCCCGCTGCCGGACTCGGTTGACCTCGACGCCGGGGTCAGCGGGTCGATCGAGGTCACGCTCCGGCCCGGCGAAGTGCTGGACATCGAGGTGACGGAGAAGGAATTCAGCGGCACGACAACGCGCGTGACTCTCAAGGATGTCCACATCGCCATCGACGGCTGCGCCGGTCAGTCGTTCCTGCGGTCCTACGCGATCCTGACGAGTTCGACCACCCACACCGACGACATCGTCGCCTACTACGGCGTCACCAAAGCAGTCTGACGGCACGGCCGGCTGGCTGCTCATCACCGGACCCACCGGCAACGTCGGCCGGCTACGGGAGACCGCCCGGCGGTGGCCATGGTGGTGACCGCTCAAGACGGCGACGGTGACGTGGCGATTGGCCACTCCGCGTGGTTCGACGGCGCCGCCTATTCCTCAGGTGTGCCACCGTACGACGCGGGCACGGAGGAGGACTTCGATCGGAATGGCTGTCTACCTGAGCGGGCTGTAGCAGACTCGGTCGAGAGAGGAACCGACGAAGGGCCTTCATGTGACTGGGGACGAAGCGACGGTCGCGCAGCGGTACGACGACGCCGACCTGGCCCGCGCCATCCAGGCATACAAGTTCTTCTATCCGACGGTGTCCGGCGCCGCGATCATCAAGGGCAACGCCGCCGTCGGGGTGGTGCCCAACAAGGTTTTCGGCATGCTGGACTGCGGCCCCGAACAGTTGGTGTTCACCGCCAACTCCGATACCCCGTACGGGCCGTTGCTGCTCGATCTGACGGACGGGCCGTTGATCGTGGAGTTGCCACCGGGGCCGCTCATCGTGGTGTCGATGGACATCAATCAGCGGTGGGTGGCTGACATGGGGTTGCCGGGCCCCGACGCCGGAGACGGCGGCAGGCACCTGCTGCTCGGCCCGGACTACGACGGCGAAGTTCCGTCGGACGGCTATCACGTCCATCGAGCGAGCAGCAACCGGCAGATCGTCGGGGTGCGGTCGCTTCCCGTCGCCGGTGACGTCGACGGCGCCAAACAGCGGCTGACCACCGTCAGGGTGCGTCCGCTCGACGCCGGAAGGGAATGGACCGACCCGGAGTGGATCGATCTCACCGGCGCGAGTCAGGACACCACCCCGCTGCGGTGGGAGACCAATATCGCCTTCTGGCAGGTCCTGCACGAAACCATCGATACAGAACCCGCCTACGAGGGGTATCGGACCCACTATGGCGAGTTGGCCGCACTCGGCATCGAGAAGGGTCTGCCATTCGAACCCGACGAGCAGCGTCGCGCTCTACTGGAGAACGCTGCCCGGACCGCGAATGCGCAACTACGCGTGCAGTCGTTCGCCGACCGGCGGCCCGACCGCCTGGTCTGGCCGGACCGACAGTGGGAGTGGGCCGCACTGCGTTTCGAGGACGGCGACTTCAACGCCACCACCCACGTCGATCTGCCCGCCCGAGAGAAATGGTTCTACCAGGCCATCGGGGCGTCACCGGCGATGTTCCGCCGCGACACCCGCGCGGGCTCGCTGTACTGGCTGGGTCTTCGCGACCAGAGCGGTGCGGCGCTCGAGGGAGGCAACCACTACACGTTGACGGTGCCGCTTCCGGTGCCGGGCAAGCTGTTCTGGTCGGTGACCGTCTACGACTCCGAGACCCGATCCCAGATCCAGACCGATCAGAATGCGGCCGCATTACGTTCGCTGTTCGAGCTGCAGAACCTCTCTGGGCATACCGCGGACCTGCACTTCGGCCCGACACCGCCCGACGACCACGCCCCGTGGGTGCAAACCCTGCCTGGCAGAACATGGTTCGTGTACTTCAGGATCTATGGCCCCCAGCAGGAGGCCTTCAACGGCGACTGGCGGCCTGGCGACTTCACGCTGTCATCGCACTGACCGATCGGAGTAGCCGGCTCATTGACCATCCCGGCGACGGCCGGTGCCGTTGCTGTGCCTGGTGGCGCTTCCGCTGCGATGGTGGCCACGGGCAAGCCGTCGAGGGATTTGAATCCGGCGACGGCCGCAGATCGCGTACGCGGCCGACCCGTGAACTCGATATGACAATCGGCTCGAAACCCGCTTTGCCCTGCGCTGCCGAGGCCTAGAGTGCGGGTACACAGGTCGGAACAGAGGGGGGCAGCATGCCCGATGGTAAGCCGAACATTCTCGTCATCTGGGGCGATGACATCGGGATATCGAATCTGAGTTGCTACAGCGACGGCCTGATGGGTTACCGCACCCCGAACATCGACCGAATCGCCGCCGAGGGCATGCGATTCACCGACTCCTACGGCGAGCAAAGCTGCACCGCGGGTCGTGCCGCGTTCATCAGTGGCCAAAGCGTGTACCGCACCGGAATGAGCAAAGTCGGCGTCCCTGGCGCCGACATCGGTTGGGCGGCAGAGGATCCCACCATTGCCGAGCTGCTCAAGCCGCTGGGCTACGCCACCGGCCAGTTCGGGAAGAACCACTTCGGCGACCTCAACAAGTACCTACCGACCGTGCACGGTTTCGACGAGTTCTTCGGCAATCTGTACCACCTCAACGCCGAAGAGGAACCGGAGAACTTCGACTATCCGCATGAGGACCGTTATCCGCGCCTCTACAACCTGGCGAAACCGCGCGGTGTGCTCAAGTGTTTCGCCACCGACGAGGTGTCAGAAGAGCCCGACGACCCGAAATTCGGCCCCGTCGGTAAGCAGACCATCGAGGACACCGGACCGCTCACCGCCAAACGGATGGAGACCATCGACGACGACATCGCCGACGCGACCGTCGACTACATCCGGCGGCAGCACGCCGAGGGCAATCCGTTCTTCGTGTGGTGCAATTTCACCCACATGCACGTCTACACCCACACCAAGCCCGAGAGCCGCGGTCAGGCCGGCCTGTGGCAGTCGCCGTACCACGACACCATGGTCGACCATGACCGCAATGTCGGCACGGTGCTCGACGTACTCGACGAGCTCGGCATCGCCGACGACACCATCGTCATCTATTCCACCGACAACGGTCCGCACCGCAACACCTGGCCGGACGGCGGCACCACACCGTTCCGCAGCGAGAAGAACACCAATTGGGAGGGCGCCTTCCGCGTTCCCGAGTTGATTCGCTGGCCCGGAAAGATCGCGGCCGGATCGGTGTCCAACGAGATTGTGCAGCACCACGACTGGCTGCCCACGTTGTTGGCGGCGGCCGGCGACCCCGACGTCTCCGAGAAACTGAAGTCCGGATACAAGGTCACGCTGCGGGGTGAGGAGAAGGAGTTCAAGAACCACATCGACGGCTTCAACCTTCTGCCGTATCTGACCGGGGAGGCCGCCGAGAGTCCCCGGCGCGGGTTCTTCTACTTCTCCGACGACGCAGACCTGGTCGCGATGCGGTTCGAGAACTGGAAGATCGTCTTCCAGGAGCAGCGTTCCCCCGGGACGTTGCAGGTATGGGCCGAACCGTTCGTCTCCCTGCGCGTTCCCAAACTGTTCAATCTGCGCACCGATCCGTACGAATACGCCGACATCACGTCGAATACCTACTACGACTGGTTCCTGCGGCACGACTACTTCGTCTTCTATGCCACCGCGATGGCGACGATGTTCCTCGAGACGTTCAAGCAGTTCCCGCCGCGGCACCCACCGGCCAGCTTCAGCGTCGACCAGGCCGTCGAGAAGCTCAAGGAATTCCTGGCGAAAGACTGATGCTCGAACACTGGCGTGACGGTCCGGCGCGCTCGGCGATAGTCGACTTCGTCGAGAGGGCTGTGCGCGATATCGCACCTGAGGAACGTGTCGCGGTCTTCGACAACGACGGCACGCTGTGGTGTGAGAAACCGGCCTACATCCAGCTCGATTTCCTCATGCGCCGGCTGGCCGAGAAGGCCGGTGACGATCACACGCTGCGGACCCAGGAGCCGTACCGCGCGGCGGCCGACCACGATCTGGCCTGGTTCGGCAACGCCATCACCAAGCACTACCAGGGTGACGACAACGATCTGAAAGCCCTTGCCGCGGCCGGTCTCTCGCTGCACGTGTCGATGACGGTCGAGGACTATGCCGCGCACGTCACCGACTTCTTCGACCGGGCCGATCACCCGAGCCTCGGCCGCCCCTACCGGGAGTGCGTCTACGCGCCGATGGTGCAGTTGCTGCGCCACCTCGAGACCCACGGGTTCACCTGCTACATCGCCTCCGGCGGTGGGCGCGATTTCATGCGGCCGGTCACCGGCGCCCTCTACGGCGTCCCGCCCGAGCGGGTCATCGGCAGCGCGCAGGGCCTGAAGTTCGACGCCGGGGACCTGGTGATCCAGCCGACCCTCGACGTGTTCGACGACGGTCCCGAGAAGCCGGTCCGCATCTGGAGCCGCATCGGCCGGCGGCCGGTACTCGCGGTGGGTAATTCGAACGGCGACAACGAGATGCTGTCCTACTGCCGGGGTCTGCGATTGCTGGTGCGCCACGACGACGGTGAGCGCGAATTCGCCTACACCGCGGGCGCGGAGCGCGCGCTGGAGCATGCGGCGGCCCAGGGATGGACGCAGATCAGCATGCGCGACGACTGGGCGACGGTCTTCGGTGACTGACGCCTTTGCGCCCAAACGAACAAATGGGCGAGAAAGCGCGAGTAGAAGTCGCCAAAACGTCGATCTCGGCGCAGAGTTCGTGCGAATTCCGGCACAGACCGCCCGGCTCGGCTCCGACCGGCACTATCCGGAGGAACGCCCGGTACGCGACGTGCGCGTCGACAGTTTCTGGATCCAGCCACGCGCCGTCACCAACGCCGAGTTCGCCGCGTTCGTCGACGCCACCGGCTACCGCACCGTCGCTGAACGACCACTCGATCCCGCGGACTACCCGGGCGCACCCGCGGAGAACCTGCAACCCGGCTCGATGGTGTTCCGGCGCACCGCCGGACCCGTCGACCTGCGCCACCTCAGCCAGTGGTGGGTGTGGACGCCCGGCGCATCGTGGCGCCATCCCGTCGGCCCCCGGTCGTCGATCGACAAGCGCGGCGACCACCCCGTCGTGCACGTCGCCTTCGAGGACGCCGCCGCATACGCGACATGGGCCGGGCTGCAACTGCCCACCGAGGCACAGTGGGAGACCGCGGCACGAGGCGGCCTGACGGACGCCTCCTACACCTGGGGCGACGATCCGGAACCCGAGGGACAGCGGCTGGCCAACTACTGGCACGGCGATTTCCCGTGGCGTCCCGATCGGGGCTACGGCCGCACCGCCGCCGTCGGCAGCTTCCCGCCCAACGGCTACGGGCTCTACGACATGGCCGGCAATGTCTGGGAATGGACCACCGACTTCTACACAGACACTGGGACGACGTGCTGCGCCGAGGACTCCTACGACCCGGCCCAGCCGCAGTTCCGGGTGCCGCGGCGCGTGGTCAAGGGCGGTTCCTTCCTGTGCGCCGACTCTTACTGCGCCCGTTACCGTCCCGCGGCGCGGCGAGGGCAGCCGGTCGATACCGGCATGAGTCACATCGGTTTTCGTTGCGTGAAGTAGCGCGCCTCAATCCACGGAGAACGCCCGCGCCGCCTCGATCTCCATGTCGAGATACGACTCCTCGCTGACATCGACCACGACGGCGGCGATGGTCCCGCCCGTGAACGTGCCGGGGTTGCGGTAGCGCCGGCTGACGTTGTCGCCGCTGTCGAAGCCGACGCACAACCCGTCACCGGACAGCGTGAACTTGCCCACCTGCGCGCGCATCGGACCCTTGGCGACGGCGCGGTCGTCGACGTAGAGCGTGGTGGTACCCACGGACTCGCCGTATTCGCCGCTGTCCTCCCGCACGAACTCGACGCCGACGACGTGCTTTCCGGCACTCAGGTCCTCCGAGACGAACTCCTGCTCGGGCTTGATGCCCAGGAAGTTGTAGACGTAGTGCAGCCTGTGGTCCTTGATGAACAGCGCATGGCCGCCGAACCGTGAACCGTGGGCGAACAGCACGCCCTGGGCTTCGTGACCCAGGTCCACGTCCGCCATGATCTTGTAGGACCGGCCCCGGACGTTGACCGCCACTCCCTCGGGGACCGGCGCCGTACCGGGATAGTAGACATACCGGGTGCGTGGCGGCTCCGACTGCGGCCGCTCGGTGGTGATCAACTCGGTGGCGGTGCGATCGTCGAGCGGCAGGACGAAGTTCCGGTCGGCCTCTTCGAACCAGGCCTCGATCAAGGCCCGCAGCTTGTCCGGATTCTCGGCGGCGAGATCTCTTGCCTCTGAACGGTCTTCGTCGACGTGGTACAGCTGCCAGGCGTCCTCGTCGAAATGACCGGTCCCGCTCAGCGGCGCGTGGACGGCTGCCGCCTTCCAGCCATCCTCCCAAATGCCCCGGGTCCCGAGCATCGTGTAGTACTGCCGCTTCTTGGCGGTGGGTGCGTCGCCGTCGTCGAAGCTGTACCGCATCGACACGCCGTTGAGCGGATACTGGTCGACACCGCGGTAGACCTTCGGCATCTCGAGGCCCACCACGTCGAGGATCGTCGGCACGATGTCGGTGACGTGGTGATATTGGTGGCGCACTTCGCCTTTGGTCTTGATGCCGTCGGGCCAGTGGATGACCAGCGGATCGCACGTGCCGCCGGCGTACTGCGAGTAGCGCTTGAACATCTGGAACGGTGTCGAGAACGCGACGGCCCACCCTGTCGGGTAGTGGTTGTAGGTCTCCGTGCTGCCGAGGCTGTCCAGGTACTGCATGTTCTCGGCCAGCTCATCCGGATAGCCGTTGAAGAATTTGTTCTCGTTCACCGACCCGTTGGGGGAACCCTCCCCCGAGGCGCCGTTGTCGGCGCAGTAGAAGATGACGGTGTTGTCGAGTTGGCCGGTCTGTTCGAGATAGTCGACGATACGGCCGACCTGCGCGTCGGTGTACTCCGAGAAACCGGCGTACACCTCGGCCATCCTGGCGAACAGCTTCTTCTCGTCGGCGCTGAGGGTCTCCCACGGACGCACCGCATCGGCCTCGGGTGTGGCGTCGGGACCCATGGGGTTCAACGGGGTCAGTTCCGTACCCTCGGGCAGGATGCCCCGGTCGATCATCCGGCCCAGCACCCATTCCCGGTAGGCCTCGTACCCGTCGTCGAACATGCCCTTGTATTTGGCCGCGTATTCGGCCGGACTGTGGTGCGGCGCATGGTTGGCGCCGGGACAGAACCACAGATACCAGGGTTTCGACGGATTCGTCGCCTTCTGATCCCGGAGCATCTTGAGCGCCTGATCCGCCAAGTCCTTGGACACGTGGTAGCCGTCCTCCGGACCGTAGGGTTGCTCGATGAATCTGTTGTCCTCGACCAGATCCGGGTACCACTGATTCGTCTCGCCGCCGATGAATCCGTAGAAGCGGTCGAATCCCTTCTGCAACGGCCATTCCGACCTGCTGCCGCCGCTGGAGACGTCCTCCTCGGGCACATTGTGGTCCTTGCCGACCCAGAACGTGCTGTATCCGTTGTCCTGCAACACCTGTCCGATCGTCGCGCACTCAGCGGGCAGCCGTGCGGACGCTCCAGGGAAGCCGTTCGATGCCTCGGTGATGGACGCGCTGCGGTTGACGTGGTGATTTCGACCGGTGAGGAAGCACGACCGCGACGGTGAGCACAGTGCCGTGGTGTGCCACTGGGAGTAGGTGAGTCCGTTGTCCGCCAGCCTCTGCATGGTCGGCATCTCGATGCGCCCGCCGTAGGGCGACCAGGCCGCCATCCCGGTGTCGTCGTAGAGCACGACCAACACGTTGGGGGCGCCCTGCGGTGGCTTCTTGAGCTCGTAGGGTCCCCAATCGGCGGTCGAGTCTCGCACATCGAGTTCGATGACACCCTTGAATTCCTCTGCCATGATTCGCCTTTCGTCGATACCTTCAATCCGTTGGGGCGTCGGAGGATCGACCGGTCCGGCGCGACGCGATCCATTGCTCGCCGAGCCCCACCGCCTCCTCCAACGCGCCGAACACTCTGCTGGTCGCCGGGATGAGCCCGTCCTCGCCGACCACATCGTCGACACCGCCTCGCCGTAGCACGGTGATCGCGGCGGGGCTGAGGCCGGCGATGAGCAACCGGCCGCCGTGTTCGGTGAGCTGCGTCGACCATCGGGTGAGCGCGTGGACGACTTTCGACGACGGGACGTCAGGCAGAGTTCCCATGCTCAGCACCACGACGGCGTTCTCGGATCCCTCGGGCGTCGGCCATTCCTCGTCGATCCTCGGTACCTCGGCGAACAATCCGACACCGGCGTAGTGCAGGACGGTGACGGCGTTGCTGGGGCAGACTTCGGGCACCGCGGCACGGCGCCAGCCGTCGCCGTCGCGAACCAGGCCGACCAGCTCGGCTGATTGCGCGGCCTTGACGCAGTACAGCACCAACGACGTGATCGCGCCGATGAGAATCGCCGTGTGCAGCGGAAGCTGGGTGGTGGCAGCGAATGTCACCAACATCGCCAGCGCCGACAGTGGAGCGGTCCGCACGACCAACCGGATGTCTGCCCACCGGCCGGCCACCAGCTCCGCACCGATGACGAGGATCAGCCCTCCGATCACCGGCATCGGAATCAGCTCGGCGAGCGACCCGGCGACAACCACCAGCGCCGCCAGCCAGATGCCGGCGAAGATGCCTGCCCACCGCGTCTGCGCGCCGGCGGACACGGCGACCCCTGTCCGCGACAGCGAGCCACCGGTGGGCAGCGCCCCGAAGAGTCCGCCGGCGACGTTCGCGGCGCCTTGGGCGACGAAGTCGCCGTTCATGTTCGGTCGTGTCCCGCCGGGATTCGGCACGGCCGCCGAGATCCCCGCAGCCTGCGCCAGCCCGACCAGGGCCACCGCCAGCCCGCCCGCGAGCAATTCGGGGACGGCCGCGAAGTTCGGCAAACCGAAGGGCGGCAACGCGTTCGGGATCGACGCGATGTCACCCACCGTCTCGACCTCGATGTCGACGACGGTCACCACCGCCGTGACGACGACGAGCGCGATCAGCGTCGCGAACGCCTCGGTCGGTTTGACGAGCCGGAACACCGCCCACACCGCGACCGTGGCGAGGGCCACCAGACACGGTGCGAGCTGCCAGGAACCGACGTGCACGACGGCATCGGCGAACTTGCCCAGCGTGTTGTGGCTGTCCGGGCGGTAGCCCGTGGCGTCGTGGATGACCCCCGCGATGATCTGCAACGCGATACCGGTGGTGAAGCCGGTCATCACCGCGTTGGAGACGAAGTTCATGATCGAGCCGAACTTCAGCAACCCGAACAGCAGCATCACCATCCCGGCGACCAAGACCAGCGCCGCGATGTTCGACGGCTCGGTGGGGTCCAGACCCGCTGCGGTGAGCACACTCTGCGACGTCAGCGCGAGCGCACTGGTCAACGTGGTGACCATGAGGACGGTGCGGGCGAACAGTGAGCCGACGATCGTCGACACCACGCCCGAGTACAGACCGGTGACGGGATTGAACCCACCGATGCTGGCGTAGGCCATTCCCTCCGGGATGGAGAACAGCCCGGTGACGAGACCGGCGATCACGTCCCGGAAGCGCGGTCTGCCGATGCCGGAGATGACCGACGCCCACCGTGCGGGCCCACCGTCCGCCGGCGCAGCGTGTCCGGCGGCCACCTAATCGACTCTGGGAGTGAGTTCGAGGCCGCTGCCGGTCGGGAGGGCGTCTTCGGCGATCGCGTCGCAGCGTTCGGCCATGTAGCCGATGATGTCATGCCGACAGGATCGTCGCCAGAGTCAGATCTGCGAGATACGCTGCTAGAGAGCAGTTTTCAAGCACGTCTGCGCGACCAGTCCGCAGAGCGGTGACGGATCGGTGACGCGCTCATGATCTCACGAAACCGGGCCGCCCATGCCGGGTTGCGGGAACTCGCGCGCTGTTCGGCGGCGGCGTCGGTCGTCGACTTGTCACGCATGTCGCGACACCCCTGGTGCAGAATCCGCGCATGCGCGAGGATGCCTGCAACACGTTCCAGTTTGGAGGCACATGACCACCAACCGCACCGCCGTCGTCGTCGGCGCCGCCTCGGGTATCGGCTGGGCCACCGCCCGGGCGCTGGCGGCCGACGGCTACCGCGTCGTCCTCGCCGACCGCAACGCCGACGGCGCCCGCGACCGTGCCGCCGCCCTGGGTGAGCCCCACACCGCGGCGCAGGCCGACGTCACCGACGAGGAATCGGTGCAGCGCCTGTTCGACCAGACGGGTCCGGTGGACGCGGTCGTGAACTGCGCGGGGTTCAGCAACGTCGGCATGATCGTCGACATGCCCGTCGACCAGTTTCGTGAGGTCATCGACGTCTGCCTGACCGGGGGCTTCGTCGTCGCGAAACACGCGGGGCGGACACTGCGCGAAGGTGGTGTGCTGGTGCAGATCTCGTCGCTCAACGGCCGCCAGCCGGCCGCGGGGATGAGCGCCTACTGCGCGGCCAAGGCCGGCCTGTCGATGCTCACCCAGGTCGCCGCGCTCGAGCTGGCGCCGCGCGGCATCCGGGTCAACGCCGTCGCCCCCGGCTTCGTGCACACCCCGCTGACCGATCCGGCCGCCAGCGTGCCCGGCGTCGTCGAGGAGTACCTGGAGAACACCCCGCTGGGCCGGGCCGGCCAACCCGAGGACGTCGCCGCCGCCGTGGCCTTCCTGTGCTCGCCTGCCTCCTCCTGGATGACCGGCGAGGTGCTCGACCTCAACGGCGGCGCCCACCTCAAGCGCTACCCCGACATCCTCAGTCACGTGATGAAACTGGCGGAAGCGTAGTGACGAGCGCTCGCCCGACGAACCGTGGTCCAGAGGGTTTCGCCGGCAAGCAGGCGATCGTCACCGGCGCCGGATCGGGCATCGGCGCGGCGCTGTGCCGGGCACTGACCGCGGCGGGCGCGGAGGTGGTCTGCACCGACATCGACGCCGGCGCCGCCGAGGCGACCGCCCGCGGTCTCGGCGCCCGGTGGGCGCGCCTGGACGTGACCGACGCCGCCGCCGTCCAGCGCACCGTCGACGAGGTGGTGTCCCGCGCCGGGCGGTTGGACCTGATGTTCAACAACGCCGGCATCTCGTGGGGCGGTGACGCCGAACTGCTGACGCTCGACCAGTGGAACGCGATCATCGACATCAACATCCGCGGAGTAGTCCACGGTGTCGCCGCGGCGTACCCGCAGATGATCGAGCAGGGGCACGGCCACATCGTCAACACCGCCTCCATGGCGGGTCTCACCGCGGCCGGCCTGATCACCAGCTACGTGATGACCAAACACGCCGTCGTCGGGATGTCGCTCGCGCTGCGCTCCGAGGCGGCCGCCCACGGGGTTGGGGTGCTGGCCGTCTGCCCCGCCGCCGTCGAGACCCCGATCCTCGACAAGGGTGCGGTCGGCGGCTTCGTCGGCCGCGACTACTACCTGCAGGGCCAGCGCATCAAGGCGCCCTATGACGCCGACCGGCTGGCCCGCGACACCCTGCGCGCCGTCACGCGCAACAAGGCGATCCTCGTCAAACCCCGACAGGCCCACGCCGCTTGGATTTTCGCGCGGCTCGCCCCGGGGCTGATGCAGCGCGCGGCGGTGCGTTTCGTCGCCGAACAGCGGGCCGGGCAGCGGGCTCGGGCGGTCGAGTCGGGATAGGGTGCTGCCGTGTCGACCGGAGACGAGCGGGCGCCTGACGACATCGACGGCGGCCTGACCTCCACCCAGAAGCGCGCGCTCGCGGTCTTCACCGTCCTGGCCGTCGCCTTCGGGGCGTACTTCCTGCGCGGCTTCTTCATCCTCGTCGTGGTGGCCGCCGTCGCCGCCTACCTGTTCGCACCGCTCTACGAACGGCTGCAGCGCCGGTTCGGCACCGGCCTGTCTGCGACGCTGACGCTGTTGGCCGCGGTACTCGTCGTGATCATCCCCGTCAGCCTCGTGGTGTTCCTGGCGATCATCGAGATCACCCAGATGGTCAACACGGTCAGCCAGTGGATGGAGACGACCGACGTCAGCACCCTGGGCGACCGCGCGCTCGAGATGGTCAACGAGATCGCCGCGAAAGTGCCCTATCTCGACATCCACATCACCCCCGACACCCTGCGCAACGGCGTGGTCACGGTGTCGCAGCGGGTCGGCGAGTGGCTGCTGGCCGTGCTGCAGGGCGCCCTGGGCGGCGTGATCGGCGCGCTCGCGGCGACGATCATCTTCCTGTACGTGTTCATCTCCCTGCTCACCAAACGCGAACGGCTGCGCACGCTGATCCGCCAGCTCAACCCGCTGGGCGAGGAGATCACCGATCTGTACCTGGCGAAGACCGGCGCGATGGTGCGCGGCACGGTCATGGGCCAGTTCGTCATCGCGTTGGTCCAGGGGGTGGCCGGCGCGATCTCGATCTACATCGCCGGATTCCACGAGGGCGTCTTCTTCTTCGCCGTCATCCTGAGCGCGCTGTCGGTGATCCCCCTCGGCAGCGGCGTGGTCACCATCCCGTTCGGCATCGGCATGGCGTTGTTCGGCAACGTGGTCGGCGGGGTCTTCGTCGTGCTGTTCCACCTCATCGCGGTCACCAACATCGACAACTTCCTGCGGCCGATCCTGGTCCCGAAGGCGGCACGCCTCGACCCGGCGCTGATGCTGCTCGCGGTGTTCTCGGGGATCGCGATGTTCGGGTTCTGGGGCATCGTGCTCGGCCCGGTGCTGATGATCATCATCGTCACCACGATCAGCGTGTATCTGGCGGTCTACAAGGGTGTCCCGCTGGACTCACCGGAGGACGACGAACCCCGCAAACGCGCCGCACCGAAGTGGTGGCGCTGGCTGCGCGGCCGGCTGCGCCGCGACAAGGCGGCTACGCCGGCGCCAACCGCTCGGTGAGGAACTCGACGACGCGTTTGCGCGCCTCGTAGGCGGGGTGGCCGTCGGCCTCGCGGATCTGGTCGGTCAGCACCGAATGCGCCATCGGCGAGATGCCGTGCGGATTGCCCTTCGTCGAATCGATCTCGATGACCTCGAACGCGTCACCGAGGCGCTGTTTGAGCGTGGCGAACCGCTCGCCGGGCGACAGCCGGTCCTCGCTGAACCGCAGCCCCAGCGCGCACAGCCCGTCGGTGGCGGCCCGCCGTTCCACGATCCGCAGCTCGCCTTCGGACAGCCCCGGGTCTCGTCTGTGCCGGGGTGTCAACGGCAGCGGCAGCGACGGCTGACTGAGCACCGGGGCCAGCACACTGTCGTCGACGGCCGCGGCCAGCGCGAAGCCGCCGGTGAAGCACTGCCCGATCACACCGACCCCCTTACCCGGGGTGCGCGCGTTGAGATCGCGGGCCAGCGCCCTCAGGTAGTGCGCCACCGGACGGTCGGCGTTGGTCGCGAACGCGGCGAACTCCTTGGACACGCACCCTTTCAGCAGGACCGGCACCATGCCGGGTCGCATCGCCTGCGCGCCGGGGGTCCCGAACAGCGACGGCGCCGCGACCGTGAACCCGTTGTCGACGAGGTGGTTGCCCAGGGCCAGCACGTGCGGGTGCAGACCCGGCATCTCGGGGATCAGCACCACACCCGGGCCGTCCCCCTTGCGGTAGACGTCGTGGGTGTAGCCGGCGGCGGTGAAGGGTTCGGCGGTCCAGCCGCTGAGGTCGGACTGCGGTGCCGGTGCCGTCATGCGCGTCGTCCTTCCGGGACTACCTCGGGGTCAACGGTTGTTGCTTCTGGGTCGCGGCGGCCAGCGTGCGGAACTCGTCGGCACTGCCGGCTCCGGTGATGGCGATCTGTGCGTCGCCGGGCAACCGTGTCGTCCACACCGGTTCGACACCCTCGCCGCCCTGATAGACCACCCAGTTCACTCCGTCGACGTCCTGCGCACCGGACGGCACGAGGCCGGGCGTGATGGACTCGACGAGCTTCTCCTCGCCGGCGTTGCTCTGGGTGAGACTCAGATAATTGCCGCTCGGGGCCAGATAGCCGGTCCGGGACACCACCGCCCTGGTGGTCTGCCCGGTGCGCGGATCCTGCGCCCCGGCCTCGATACCCGAGCGGCCGCCGGAGTTCGCGCGCCAGCCGTCCGGCAGCGCGGGCAGCCGGATCGGGATCTTCAGCGCATCGGCGTCGGCCTGCAGTGCGCGGGCCGCGTCGTAGGACGGCGCCGGACCCTCCCCCGGACCGGTGCCCTGGAACGAGCACATGCCGAGCAGACCGGCCAGCACGATGCACGCCACCACCAGCGGGGCGATCGACCAGAACATGTCCCGGCCGTCCTGCAGCACCCGCGGCTTGGCTTCCCGCGGCGCGGGACCGGTCGAGTCCGGCGCGGGCGGCTTCGGCTGCCTGGGGTCGACGGTCATGAATGCCAGTATCCCAGCTCCCCGCAGATGATCGGCTTCTGGGACAATCTGCGCATGCCAGCTGATCGCCGCCGGGAAGCCCCCGACCGCAACCTCGCCCTCGAACTCGTCCGCGTCACCGAAGCCGGCGCCATGGCGGCGGGCCGCTGGGTAGGCCGCGGCGACAAGGAGGGCGGCGACGGAGCGGCCGTCGACGCCATGCGTGAACTGGTCAATTCGGTGTCCATGCGCGGCGTCGTGGTGATCGGCGAGGGCGAGAAGGACAACGCGCCGATGCTCTACAACGGCGAAGAGGTCGGCAACGGCGACGGCCCCGACTGCGACTTCGCCGTCGACCCGATCGACGGCACGACGCTGATGAGCAAAGGTATGCCGAACGCGATCTCGGTGCTCGCGGTCGCCGAACGCGGTGCGATGTTCGACCCGTCGGCGGTGTTCTACATGAACAAGATCGCTGTCGGCCCGGACGCCGTCGACGCCATCGACATCACCGCGCCGATCGGTGAGAACATCCGCGCCGTCGCCAAGGTCAAGGGGCTGTCGGTGCGCGACGTGACGGTCTGCATCCTCGACCGCCCGCGTCACGAGCAGCTCATCTCCGACGTCCGCGACGCCGGCGCCCGCATCCGGCTGATCTCCGACGGTGACGTGGCCGGCGCCATCTCGGCGTGCCGGCCCAACTCGGGCACCGACATGCTGGCCGGTATCGGCGGCACGCCGGAGGGCATCATCACCGCCGCCGCCATCCGCTGCATGGGCGGCGCCATCCACGCCCAGCTCGCCCCCAAGGACGACGAGGAGCGGCAGAAGGCGATCGACGCCGGCCACGACATCGACCGCGTCCTCAAGACCGAGGACCTGGTGTCGGGCGAGAACGTGTTCTTCTGCGCCACCGGCGTCACCGACGGCGACCTGCTGCAGGGTGTGCGCTACACCGGCGGCGGATGCACCACCCAGTCCATCGTGATGCGGTCGAAGTCGGGCACCGTGCGCATGATCGAGGCGTACCACCGCCTGTCCAAACTCAACGAGTACTCCGCTGTCGACTTCACCGGCGACAGCAACGCCGCCTATCCCCTGCCGTAACCGATCAGAAGGGCATTCATGACCGCCGACAGCGCTGTCGACCAGAACACCGAGTACCGCATCGAGCACGACACCATGGGCGAGGTCCGGGTGCCCAAGGATGCGCTGTGGCGCGCGCAGACGCAGCGTGCCGTGGAGAACTTCCCGATCTCGGGCCGCGGTCTGGAGCGCACCCAGATCCGCGCGCTCGGTCTGCTCAAAGGTGCGTGCGCCCAGGTCAACAAGGACCTCGGGCTGCTCGCGCCGGAGAAGGCGGACGCGATCATCGCCGCGGCCGCCGAGATCGCCGACGGACAGCACGACGACCAGTTCCCGATCGACGTCTTCCAGACCGGCTCGGGGACCAGCTCGAACATGAACACCAACGAGGTGATCGCGAGCATCGCCGCGCGCAACGGGGTGACCGTGCACCCCAACGACGACGTGAACATGTCGCAGAGCTCCAACGACACCTTCCCCACCGCCACGCACATCGCGGCGACGGAAGCCGCTGTGCGCCATCTGATTCCGGCACTCGAGGTGCTGCACGAGTCGCTGGCCGGCAAGGCCCGGCAGTGGCGCACCGTGGTGAAGTCGGGCCGCACCCATCTGATGGACGCGGTCCCGGTCACCCTCGGTCAGGAGTTCGGCGGTTACGCCCGCCAGATCGAGGCCGGCATAGAAAGAGTGCGCGGGTGTCTGCCCCGGCTGGGTGAGCTGGCCATCGGCGGAACCGCCGTCGGCACCGGGCTCAACGCGCCGGAGGGCTTCGGCGCGAAGGTCGTCGACGTGCTCGTCGACCAGACCGGCATCGCCGAATTGCGCACCGCCAAGGACTCTTTCGAGGCGCAGGCCGCGCGCGACGGGCTCGTCGAGGCGTCGGGTGCGCTGCGCACGATCGCGGTGTCGCTGACCAAGATCGCCAACGACATCCGCTGGATGGGGTCGGGTCCGCTGACCGGTCTGGGCGAGCTGCAGCTGCCGGATCTGCAGCCGGGCAGCTCGATCATGCCGGGCAAGGTCAACCCGGTGATCCCCGAGGCGGTCACGCAGGTGGCCTGCCAGGTGGTCGGCAACGACGCGGCGATCGCGTTCGGCGGCGCGTCGGGTGCCTTCGAGCTCAACGTGTACATCCCGATGATGGCGCGCAACCTGCTCGAATCGTTCAAGCTGCTGACCAACTCGTCGCGGCTGTTCGCCGAGCGGTGCATCGACGGTCTGGTGGCCAACGAGGAGCGCCTGCGCGAGCTGGCCGAGTCGTCGCCGTCGATCGTGACGCCGCTGAACTCGGCGATCGGCTACGAGGAGGCCGCCAAGGTCGCCAAGCAGGCGCTCGCCGAGAAGAAGACGATCCGGCAGACGGTCATCGACCGCGGCCTGATCGGCGACAAGCTCTCCGAAGAGGAACTCGACCGGCGCCTCGACGTACTGGCGATGGCCCGCGTCAAAGAGGGCGACTAGCGATTCGGGCGTGCCCGGTCGTGCTGAACGCGGCCGGGCACGCCGGAATCACGGCACCTTGCGGTCGGTGATCGGCCCGGCGCGCAGATCGCGCAGCACGCTGGTCAGCGGGCCGCGGTAGGCCAGCACCGGGCTCTCGGTGTCGGCGCAGTTCTTGAACCCCTCGCCCATGTCGGCCATGGCCTCGGTGGACGTACGCGCCGCCGACCAGCCGAGCTCCGACTGCGCGCGGGCGGTGTCGAGCAACGGCACGGTGAACGCCATGTCCAGCCACCCCTCGTCGATCGGCTGCAGGCGGGCCCGCCACGACAGCGCGACCGCGGGCCGCAGCACCGACGACGGCACGTGCACCGGATGCGCGCCCAGCGCGTCGGCCAGATCGTCGCGGCGCACGGGCGGTTCGGCCATCAGGTTGAACGGTCCGGCGGCGCGGCGCTCGACGGTCCTGGCGATCGCGTCGGCCACATCGTCGGCGTGGATGATCGGCACGACGAGCCTGCGATCCAGCGGCAGCACCGGCAGGAACCGCAGCCAGCGGGGTTCGATGAACGCGGGCAGGGTGTAGCGGCGCAACCCGCCGGCGGCGCTGCGCTGCATGATGAAACCGGGCCGCATCCGCGCGATCGTGACACCGTCGGCATGGCTGCGCTCGTAGTCGTCGAGCAGTGCCTCGGCGGCCGACTTCGCCCGGCTGTAGGCCGACGTGGGAATGCCCGCCGTTGACCAGGACTCGTCGACGTACTGCCCGTAGCGGCCTGCCGCGTACGTGCCCACCGACGACATGTGCACCAGCTGGCCGACGCCTGCCACGTCCGCCGCCCGCAGCACCGCGCGGGTGCCGCCGACGCCGACGGCGTCCAGGTACTGCACGTTGCGGGTCGGCTGGAACCCCCAGGCCAGGTGGATGACGCAGTCCGCATTGCTCATCACCGACTGCAGGCGGGTGGTGGCGTCGTGGGCGGCCAGGTCGAGCTGACGCCACTGCGCGGAGCGGTAGATGCCGGTGTCGGGGGGTTCGCGGCGGGCCACCCCGGTGACGGTGTAGCCGCCCGCGTCGGCGAGCCGGTGCAGCAGCGCGGTCCCGACGTTTCCGCTGGCTCCGGTGATCACGACGCGTGTGGCCATACCGGCTCAGTACCCGGGCCCGACGCGTTGAATCACGCGTGCGGGCCTTTGTGCCCTACCGGGGAACGCCGCGGGCGCGCCATCCTGGAGCCATGAGCAGTTTCCCCGACGCCGACACGCTGCGCGCCGCGCTGGCGTCGGCCGTGCGGGCGCCGTCGGTGCACAACAGCCAGCCGTGGCGCTGGCACGTCGGTGCCGACCGCGTGGAGCTGTTCGCCGAACCCACCCTGCATCTGCCGCACATCGACCCCGACCGCCGCGATCTGCTGCTCAGCTGCGGGGCGACACTGCACCACGCCGTGGTCGCGTTCGCGGCGCTGGGCTGGCACGCGCGTGTGCACCGCTTCCCGACACCGTCCACCCCGAATCACTATGCGACGCTCACACTTTCACCGCGCCCGCCAACGGACCAGGAGCTCGCGCTCGCCGCGGCGATACCGCGCCGCCGCACCGACCGCAGGCGCTACAGCAGCCGCGAGGTCTCCCCCGCCGACATCGCCGTGATGGGTTCGCGCGCGGCGAGGAGCGGGGTGGCGCTGCGGCGGGTGGAGTCGCTGGCCGGGTTGCATGCGGCGGTGGACGACGCGATGCGCGAACACCTGCGCGACGACGCCTATCTGCGCGAGCTCACCACCTGGAGCGGCCGGTACGGATCCGTGGCGGGCGTGCCCGCGGCCAACGTCCCACCCACGGACGTCTCGGCGCCCGTGCCGGGCCGGGTCTTCGCCGGCAGCACACTGGCCCGGCCGGATCGGTCCGACGGCACCGACAACGCCGTCGTGCTGGCCCTGGGCACCTTCGACGACGACGCACTGGCACGGTTGCGCGCCGGTGAGGCCACCAGCCTCGTCCTGCTCACCGCGACCGCGCTCGGGCTGGCCACCTGCCCCGTCACCGAACCGCTGGAGGTGGCCCAGACGCGGGCGGCGTTGCGCGAGGAGATCTTCGAGTCCCGGGCGCATCCGCAGATGCTGTTGCGCATCGGCTGGGCACCCGAGGATGCGGCCGCCCTGCCCGCCACGCCGCGGCGCCCACTTCCGTCCTGATCACGGCAGCGGTACGCACCAGCGCAGCAGCGTCCCGCCGCCGTCGCGCCGCTCGAGGGTCAGCGCGCCGCCGGCGGCGTCCGCTCGCGCGCGCAGATTGCGCAGACCGCTCTCGGTGACCGACGCGCCGATGCCGCGACCGTTGTCGGCGACCTCGACGCACAGATCGTCGGCGACGGTGACGCGGACCGTCAGCTCGGTGGCCTCGGCGTGCCGGACGGCGTTGCTGACGGCTTCGCGCACGACCGCCTCGGCGTGGTCGGCCAGCGTCGCGTCGATCACCGACAGCGGCCCGACGAACTGGGTGGTGGTGTGCAGTCCAGTGCCGGCGAACTGTCCGATCGCCTCGTCGAGGCGCTGCCGCAGCCGGGTCGCGCCCGGTGCGCCGCCGTGCAGGTCGAAGATCGCGGTGCGGATCTCCTGGATCACCGCCTGCAGATCGTCGACGTTGCCGGCCAGCCGCTGCTGCACCTCGTGGTCGCGCGCCCGCGCCAGCGTGCCCTGCAGCGACAGCCCGACGGCGAACAGCCGCTGGATCACGTGGTCGTGCAGATCCCGCGCGATGCGGTCCCGGTCGGTGAGGATCTCGAGTTCCTGCATCCGGCGCTGTGAGGTCGCCAGCTGCCAGGCCAGCGCTACCTGATCGGCGAAGGTGACCGTCACGTCGAGTTGTTCGGGGGTGAACCGGCGGCCGCCGGGCGGGCGCACCGCCACCAGTACCCCGGCCACGGCGTCGGCGGCGCGCATCGGAACCACAAGGGCCGGACCGTATTCCGCCGATCCCAGGGCGAGGTCGTCCAGCCGCGCCGGGGTGCGCTCCCGCAACGCCCGCCCGATCGGCGAATCGTCGAGTGCGTCGGTGACATCCGCCGCGGACAGGACGCCGGCCGCCTCGATGACCGTCAGTTCGTCGGCGTCGTCGGGCACCGCGACGAGCGTGCCCTCCGCGCCGGTCAGCGTGAGCGCCTGGTCCACCACGCGGCGGAAGACGGTGCCCGGGCTGACCCCGGACAGCATCTCGGTGGCGATGTCGCTCGCCGCGGCGATCCACGCCTGCCGCTCCCTGGCCTGTTCGTAGAGGCGGGCGTTGTCGATCGCGATACCCGCCGCGGCCGCCAGCGCCTGGACGAGCACCTCGTCGTCCTCGCTGAACGGCTGCCCACCCACCTTGTCGGTCAGGTACAGGTTGCCGAACACCTCGTCGCGGATCCGCACCGGCACGCCGAGGAATGTCCGCATCGGCGGGTGGTTGGGTGGGAATCCGACCGATGCGCCGTGGTGGCGTATGTCGTCGACCCGGATCGGGTGCGGATCGTCGATGAGGACACCGAGCACGCCCCGCCCCTCGGGCAGGTGGCCGATCAGCTCGCGGGTGTCGTCGTCTATGCCCTCGTAGACGAACTCGACGAGTTCGTGGCCGTGCCCGCGCACCCCGAGCGCACCGTAGCGGGCGTCGACGAGCTGGATCGCGGTGTGCACGATGGTGCGCAGCGTGACGTCGAGTTCGAGGCCGGCGGTGACGACGAGCATCGCGTCGACCAGCCCGTCGAGGCGGTCGCGGCCTTCGACGATCTGCTCGATGCGGTCCTGGACCTCGGTGAGCAGTTCCCGCAGCCGCAGCTGGGACAGCGTGTCACGCAGCGGACGAACGCCGCGCGGTTCGTCGCGCCCAGACCCGCTCACGGGCGCCATTGTCGCACCACAGCCCGACAGTGACTTTCGACCCCCGAATGGGGTCGTTCGGCCGGTGTGCGGGCGGATCGGACCGGGCATCATCGGTTTCATGACGACGACCACACCGACCCCGGGCGATTCCGCCGCGGAGATCCACGAGACGCACACCGGTGTCGTGATCCTCTTCGGTGACCGGGCCTACAAGGCCAAGAAGCCGGTGGTCACGGACTTCCTCGACTTCAGCACGACCGAGCGCCGCGAGCAGGTCTGCGCCAGGGAGGTCGAACTGAACAGCCGCATGGCCGCCGACAGCTACCTCGGCGTCGCGCATTTCAGCGGGCCGGGCGACGGGATCCCGGAACCGGTCGTGGTGATGCGCCGCTACCCCGACCGCTACCGGTTGCGGTCGATGGTGCTGCGCGGTGAGCCGGTCGAGGACCATCTCACCGCGTTGGCCGGACTGCTCGCCCGCTTCCACGCCGCCGCCCTGCGCTCCCCCGACGTCGACGCATGCGCGACCGTGGCGGAGGTGACCGGGAGGTGGCAGGAGAACCTCGCCGAGCTCGATCGCTACACCGACGGGGTGCTGGCCGCCGACGCCGTCGACGACGTCCGGCGGATGGCCATGCGCTACCTCGACGGGCGGGCCGCGTTGTTCGCGGCGCGGATCGCCGACCGCCGCATCGTCGACGGTCACGGCGACCTCCTCACCGACGACGTCTTCTGCACCCCCGACGGCCCGGTCCCGCTGGACTGCCTGGAGTTCGACGACCGCCTGCGTTTCGTCGACGGGGTCGACGACGCCGCCTTCCTCGCGATGGACCTGGAGTTCCTGGGGCGGCGCGATCTCGCCGACCACTTCCTGGCCGAGTACCTCAGGTCGGCCGCCGACGATGCGCCGCGTTCGTTGATCGACTCCTACATCGCCTACCGCGCCGTGGTGCGCGCGAAGACCGACTGCATCAGGGTCGGGCAGGGGGTGCCCGCCGCCGCCGTCGACGCCCACCGCCATCTCACCCTGGCCGCCGACCGTCTCCGCGCCGCGACGGTGCGGCTGATCCTCGTCGGCGGCGGCCCGGGGACCGGTAAGACGACGCTGTCGCAGGCGCTCGGCGAATCCGTCGGCGCACAGGTCATCTCGACCGATACCGTGCGGCGGGAACTGCAGGCCGGGCAGGTGCTCACCGGCGACGTCGGCGTCCTCAACGCCGGGGTGTACTCCCCGGACAAGGTCGACGCCGTCTACGACACGGTGCTGGAACGGGCGGCCGAGCTGCTCGGCGGCGGCGAGTCGGTGATCCTCGACGGCACGTGGCGCGAGCCGCGGCACCGCGATGCGGCCCAGGACGTCGCACAACGGACGGGGGCGACGCTGGTCGAACTCGCCTGCACCACACCGTTGGCGACCGCGCAGGCGCGTATCGAGACCAGACGGTCCACCACGTCGGACGCCACGCCGCAGATCGCCGCCGCCATCACCGGCCACGTGTGGTCGGGGGCGCACCCCGTCGACACCGGCCGCCCGCTGACCGACTCCGTGGCCGAGGCGCAGCAGATCTGCTGCCTGGCCTTCTGAGGACCGTCAGACCGTGAGCACCGCCGCGCCGGCGATCCGCCCGGAACTCAGGTCGCTCAACGCGGCATCGGCGCGGTCGAGCGGGTACAGCGGCGCCGTCACCTCGATCTGGTGGCGGGCGGCGAAGTCGAGGAATTCGCGGGCATCGGCGCGCGTGTTGGAGGTGACCGAACGCAGCTGGCGCTCGCGGAAGAGGTGTCGCTGGTAGTTCAGCTGCGGGATGTCGCTGAGGTGGATGCCCGCGACGGCCAGAGTGCCACCGCTGTCGAGCGCCGCCAGCGCCGGCAACACCAGATCACCGACGGGCGCGAACAGGATCGCCGAATCGAGGGGCACCGGTGGCGGATCCGCCGCACCCTGGACGGAGGCCGCGCCCAGTTCGAGTGCCAGTTCCCTAGCGCGCTGCCCCCGGGTCATCACGTGCACCTCGGCGCCCCGCGCCAGCGCGACCTGGGCGGTGATGTGGGCGCTGCCGCCGAACCCGTAGATCCCGAGGCGGCCGCCGGCGGGCAGGTCGGCGCGCAGCAGGGACCGGTAGCCGATGATGCCGGCGCACAGCAGCGGCGCCAGTTCGGCGTCGGAATACCCGGCAGGCAGTGGATGGACGAAATCGGCCGGGGCGGTGAGGAACTCGGCGTATCCGCCGTGCGCGTCCCACCCGGTGTAGCGGGACTCCGGGCACAGGTTCTCCTGTCCGCGTAGGCAGAACCGGCAGTGCCCGCAGGTGTGCCGCAGCCACGCGACGCCCACTCGGTCGCCGACGGCGACCTCGGCATCGACCCCGGGTCCGAGCGCCACCACCTCCCCCACCACCTCGTGGCCGGGCGTCACGTGCGGCAGATGCACCGGGAGGTCCCCCTCGGCGACGTGCAGATCGGTGCGGCACACCCCGCAGGCCCGTACGGCGACAAGCACTTCGCCGACGCCGGGGTCGCCGACGTCGGCGGTGACGAACTCCAGCGGACGGGTGCTCACCGGCCCCGGCCGGCGCACCCGCCACGCGCGCATCGTCGTTGTCACAGCAGCAGTTCCAGCACGTCGGTGACGGCTCGCCGCGGCGTCGGTGCGGGCGGGTCCTCGAGTGCGGGCGCGACACCCACCCGGACGAGCACCTGCGGGAGGTCCCGGCCGACGAGCGCGGCGATGATCTCGCGGCTCGTCCTGACCTCGGTGAGGTGACTCAGCGTGCACGTCGCCATCCCGGCCATGGTGGCCTCGAGCAACAGCGCCGACAGCATCTCTCCGCAGCCGAGCACGTCCGCATCGGTGTCGTCGCGCGCCGAGACCACAAGCACTCTCGAACAGTCCTGCGGTACGGTCAGCCGCCGTTCGGGGTGATGGCGGGTGACGGGGAAGACCCGTCCGATGTCGACCCGGTCGCTCTCCGGCGCGGAGACCAGTGAGCTGTCCGGGATACCGTCGACGGCGGTGGTCTCCCCGGTCCACCAGGCCAGCTCCGCGTGGTAGCCGGAGTCGTAGAGACGCAGCGCCTCACTCAGCTGCGATGCCTCCGCCAGCTGCGGGCGGTCGTCGTCGCCTACCACGTCGAGATGCGCGACGGTGCCGTCGATCGCGCCGCGCAGCCTGGCCTCCAACCGGTCCCACGCGGGCGGCGGCCCGAACGGCAACCGGTCGGTGCGGCGGCGCGGGATCGCGTCGGCGCGCGCCCGCTGCGCCTCGGTGACCTCGGACGGTGAGAAGCCCACCGTCGCCAGGTGCCGGTGATCGTCCGGGTTCGGGAAGCGGTCCACGTGCACGGCCCAGCCGACGGCCGCCATCGCGACGCGCAGATGATCCAGGACGGCGCCGCAGCTCAACAGCGCCTCGCGCCCGGAGAGGTCCGTGGCCACCAGGCGGTCGGTGTCGAGGAACAGCTTCAGCTCGCCGCGTTCCCGCACCCAGCGCCACGGCTGGCTGTTGTGCACCGAGGGGGCATGGCAGGCCAACTCGATCGCCTCCTCGACGACCCTGAACTCAGGCCGGGTGCCGGCCATGGCCGCGATCCCTCACCCGCCGTGCGACGGGCGGTCGAGCTTCGAGATGAACACCGCGGCCTGCGTGCGCCGCTCCATGCCGAGTTTGGCCAGCAGGCGTGACACGTAGTTCTTGACGGTCTTCTCGGCCAGGAACATCCGCGCCGCGATCTGCTTGTTGGTCAGCCCCTCGCCGAGCAGGTCGAGCAGCACCCGCTCCTGCGCCGACAGCCCCGACAACGGGTCGGAGCGTTCGGCGTCGCCGCGCAGCTTCGACATCAGCGCCGCGGCGGCGCGGTTGTCGAGCAGCGAGCGCCCGGCCCCGACGTCCTTGATCGCCTGTGCCAGCTCCATGCCCTTGATGTCCTTGACCACGTACCCGCTGGCGCCGGCCAGGATCGCGTCGAGCATCGCCTCGTCGGAGGTGAACGACGTCAGCATCAGGCACCGCAGATCGGGCAGCCGCGACAGCAGCTCCCGGCACAGCTCGATCCCGTTGCCGTTGGGCAGCCGCACGTCGAGCACCGCGACGTCGGGTTGCAGCGCGGGGATACGGGCCAGCGCCGAGGCCACCGAATCGGCTTCACCCACCACGTCGAGTTCGGGGTCGGCGCTCAGCAGGTCGATGAGGCCGCGCCGCACCACCTCGTGATCGTCGACCAGGAAGACGCGGACCATGCTCGCCAGTGTCACAACCGGCGCGGCCGTTCGCAAACACCCTTCGGTGTCGGACATGTCATGCCCCTAGCCGAACCGCAGGACGTCGTGCAGCGGCCGGCGCGGCGTGGGCGGCGGCACCGCCTCGATCGAGGGGGCGAGCCCGATGCGGATGAGCACCTGCGGCCGGACATCGCGTTCGACGAGGCTGCCGACGATCGAGCGGCTGGACTCGATCTCGGTCACGTGGGTGACGATGCAGGTGCCCAGCCCGGCCATCGTCGCTTCGAGAAGCACCGCCGACATCGCCTCACCGGTGCGCAACGCGTCGATGCGTGCGTCGCCGTCGGTGGAGAGCACCACGACGGTGGCGCGGTCCTCGTCGATGGCCGGTCGCCGCTCGGCACCGTGGGTGACGGGAAAGGCACGTCCCACCTCGACGCGCTCACTTTCGGCGGCCGACACCAGTGCGCTCTGCGGAATGCCTTCGCCGGCCTCGAACGGCGCTGTCCACCAACTCAATTCGGCGTGGTAGGAGGAATCGTAGAGACGCAGCGCCTCGGTCAGGTGGGCGGTCTCGGCGAGCAGCGTGCGGGCGTCGTCGGACAGGACGTCGGTGTGCACCTCATCCTGTACGCGGGCGCGCATCAGCGTGTGGAACGACTCCCAGTCCGGCGGGGCGGCCATCGGGAGGCGGTCGGTGCGGCGCAGCAGCAGCGCGTCGGCGCGCCGGCGGTGCGCCTCGGTGACGAAGTCCTTCGGTGTGACGGTCACGGTGGCCAGGTGGTCGGGGTGATTGGGATCGGGCAGCCGGTCGACGTGCGCGTCCCAGCCGGCGGCGGCCAGCGCGACGCGCAGGTGGTCGAGCACGGCACCGCAGCTGATGACGGCTTCCCGTCCGGACCGGTCGGCCGAGTCCATCAGCCGCGAGGGGTCGAGGAACAGGTGCAGCCCGGTGGCGTCGCAGACCCAGCGCCAGGGCTGGCTGTTGTGCAATGACGGGGCACGACAGGCCAATTGGACGGCGTCCCGGATGACCTCGGATTCGACCACGGTGTCGGACATGGCTTCAGTATCGTCGCCGCGCACGCCGCCGCGTAGGGCCTTAAGTCCTCGCGATCTCGGCGTGCCCGGTCGCGTCCCGCGCGACCGGCACGCCGAGATCACCACGTCACGTCACGGGAGGGCGCCGGGGCTGATCTCCTCCAGCATCTCGGTGACCAGCGCGGCGATCGGCGAGCGTTCGCTGCGCTGCAGCGTGATGTGGGCGAACAGCGGGTGCCCCTTGAGCTTCTCGATCACCGCGGCGACGCCGTCGTGGCGGCCGACCCGCAGATTGTCGCGCTGCGCCACGTCGTGGGTGAGCACCACCCGCGAGCCGGCGCCCAGGCGGGACAACACGGTCAGCAGGACGTTGCGCTCCAGCGACTGCGCCTCGTCGACGATCACGAACGAATCGTGCAGCGAGCGACCGCGAATGTGGGTGAGCGGCAACACTTCCAGCATCCCGCGCGAGAGCACCTCTTCGAGCACCGCGGGGCTGGCCAGCCCTTCGAGAGTGTCGAAGACGGCCTGGGCCCACGGCCCCATCTTGTCGCTCTCGCTGCCCGGCAGGTAGCCCAGATCCTGTCCGCCGACGGCGTAGAGCGGCCGGAACACCACCACCTTGCGCTGGGTGCGCCGCTCCAGCACCGCCTCCAGACCCGCGCACAGTGCCAGCGCCGACTTGCCGGTGCCCGCCTTGCCGCCGAGCGAGACGATGCCCACCGATTCGTCGAGCAGCAGGTCCAGCGCCATCCGCTGTTCGGCCGACCTTCCCCGGAGGCCGAACACTTCACGGTCACCACGGACCAGCTGCACCCGCTTGGCGGCGTTGACCCGGCCGAGCGCATGCGAGTTGCCGCCGAGCAGACGAACTCCGGTGTGGCACGGCAGATCTCGCGCCACCGCCAGGTCGATCTCACCGTCGGAGAACAGCGCGTCCACCTCGTCGGCGGTCACGTCGATCTCGTCCATCCCGGTCCAGCCGGAGACCACGACGTCCTGTGCGTGGTATTCGTCGGCCGCCAACCCAACCGCGCCCGCCTTGACGCGCAGCGGGATGTCCTTGCTGACCAGCGTGACGCGCTTGCCCTCGGCGGCGAGATTGGCTGCCACCGTGAGGATCCGCGCGTCGTTGCTGTCGTTGCGGAACCCGGCCGGCAACACCGAGGGGTCGCTGTGGTTCAGCTCGACATGCAGCGTTCCGCCTTCTGCCCCAACGGGAATCGGCTGATCGAGGCGACCGTGCTCGAGCCGCATGTCGTCGAACAGGCGCAACGCCTGCCGGGCGAACCAGCCCAGCTCATGATGATGCCGTTTGGCTTCCAACTCACTGATGACCACCAGCGGGACAACCACCTCGTGTTCGGCGAACCGTGTGGGTGCCCACGGATCGGACAACAGCACGGAGGTGTCGAGCACGTAAGTCCGGAGAGGCGAATCGGTCACGTAGCGCTCCTGCTATCCGCGGGTCCCCCGCGAACCTGTCGGCGGACACTGCGGCACCAGGGCCGGGGCCGGCCCTCTCGTGATCGAAACGATCGGGTACCGCCCGGACAGCAGAGCAATTCGCTAGCCATCGGAAGCGACGCTACTCCCGTCGCCGGGCCTGCGCCGCGTAGACGCGCCGGTGTGCGGCGCGCGCCAGGTTAAGCGTTCGTGAACTGCCGCAACGAGGGCTCGTCGGCGAGATTCCACGCGGCGATGCGGTCGGAGACGACCGTGCGCAGCATGTCCTCGCTGAAGATGCCGTGCTCGGCCATCGACGCGACCTTGTCCTGGTAGGCGTCGATGTCGCCGCCGACCACCCCGAGCTCCGCGGCGCGCTGCGCGATCGCGGCGACGGTCTCGTCGCGGTGGGTCTGCAGGCAGTGCGCGACCAGGTTGGAGAAGAACACCTCGTGGCGTTCCTCGTCGGCGGCGATCCGGCCGATGAGCGACTTGAGCACCGGTTCGGTGATCTGCGCCTCGAGGTTGCGGGTGAACACGGCGTGGGAGCGCTCGAAGAAGGCCATGAAGACCAGCGTCTCGATCTGGCTGAACCGGTCGGCGCGGTAGCCCTTCATCACGTGCTCGACGCGCACGTCCTCGTTGGCGGCGGGGTCGACCTCGCGGGTGACGACGAGGTAGTTGCGCAGCGCGACGGCGTGCAGATGTTCCTCGGCGGTCCAGCGGCCGAGCCAGCGGCCCCACTTGTCCTCGAGGATGAAGTGCTCGACGAGCTCGCGGTGGTAGCCGGCGAGGTTGTCCTTGGTGATCAGCAGGATCTCGAGCGCATCGGTGACGGGTTTGGGCAGGGTCACCTGCGACGGATCCCAGTCGCGCCCCCCGAGGAACGCGAAGTTCTCGCCCTGGTCGAACGGCACGTAGTCGTGCGCGTACCAGAGGTCCTCGGAGTCGAGGTGGCGACGGAGCTCGTCGCGGACGACCGGCTCCAGCTCGAGGGTCAACGCGTTAGGAACAGGTTTCTGTGCCATGCGGTTACAGTAACCCAACTCTGTGGGGATCGTAAAATTCCCGACCGGCGCGTCCCGGGAGTCATCGCGCCGAAATCGACGTTATGGCGCGACCTACTCGCACTTTCGCGCCCGATTGTTCGTTTCGGCGTTCCGGCGCGTCGCCCTAGAGGGTGAGGCCCGGATACAGCGGGTTGGCCGCCAGCATCTCGGCCGACGCGGCGTGGACGCGCTCGGCGGTGCCGTCGGCCAGCGTGTACTTCGCCTTCGACGGACCGCTCGACGCCTGCGTCGGCGTGGTGTTGTTGAGCACGTCGACGACCAGTTCGGCGACCCGGTCGAACTCCGTCGCGCCGAAACCACGGGTGGTCAGCGCCGGCGTGCCGAAGCGGATGCCGCTGGTGTACCAGGCGCCGTTCGGATCGGCCGGGATCGAGTTGCGGTTGGTCACCACGCCCGCATCGAGCAGCGCCGACTCGGCCTGGCGGCCGGTCAGCCCGAAGCTCGTCACGTCGAGCAGCACGATGTGGTTGTCGGTGCCCCCGGTGACCAGGCGGGCGCCGCGCTTGAGGAAGCCCTCGGCGAGCGCCTTGGCGTTGTCGGCGACCCGCTGGGCGTAGGCCTGGAACGACGGCTGGCGCGCCTCGGCCAGCGCCACGGCCTTGGCGGCCATGACGTGCGACAGCGGTCCGCCGAGCACCATCGGGCAGCCCTTGTCGACGGCGTCGGAGTACTCCGGCTGGGCCAGCACCAGGCCACCGCGCGGACCGCGCAGCGACTTGTGCGTGGTGGTGGTCGTGACGTGGGCGTGCGGCACCGGATCCTCGTCACCGGTGAAGACCTTGCCCGCGACCAGGCCGGCGAAGTGCGCCATGTCGACCATCAGGGTCGCGCCGACCTCGTCGGCGATCTCGCGCAGCTTCGCGAAGTTCACCCGCCGCGGATAGGCGGAGTAGCCGCCCACCAGGATCAGCGGTTTGAACTCGCGCGCGGCGGCGGCGAGCTTGTCGTAGTCGAGCAGCCCGGTCTCCGGGTCGGTGCCGTAGCTGCGCTGGTGGAACATCTTGCCGCTGATGTTGGGGCGGAAGCCGTGGGTGAGGTGGCCGCCGGCGTCCAGCGACATCCCGAGCAGCCGCTGGTTGCCGAGCTTGTTGCGCAGGCTCTCCCAGTCCGTCTCGGACAGGTCGTTGACGTGTTTGGCGCCGAGTTCGGCCAGGCCGGGGGCCTCGACGCGGGTGGCCAGGATCGCCCAGAACGCCACCAGGTTGGCGTCGATCCCGGAGTGCGGCTGGGCATAGGCGTAGGGGGCGCCGAACAGCTCACGGGCGTGTTCGGCGGCGACGGATTCGACCACGTCGACGTTCTGGCAGCCCGCGTAGAAGCGGTGGCCGATGGTGCCCTCGGCGTATTTGTCGCTCAGCCAGGTGCCCATGGTCAGCAGCACCGCCGGCGAGGCGTAGTTCTCGCTGGCGATCAGCTTGAGCGAATCGCGTTGATCGGCAAGCTCTTTACGGGTGGCCGCCGCGATCCGCGGCTCCACGGACTCGATGACCTGCAGCGCGGCCCGGTAGGCGGCGCTCGCGGTGTCGGCGTACTCGGCGCCGGGAGCAGCGGTCGACGAGGTCACGGGCTCTGCAGTCATGGTGTCGAGCGTAATCGCGCACGGCGCCGCGGTAGAAATCAGCCACCAATCTCGCCGAGCGTGCGCTCACTGCGAAAATCCGGCCGGATTCTCGCAGTGAGCGCACGTTCGGCGAGTCAGGCCACCCGCAGCGCCGACGGGATCAACGGCTCGTCGAGCAGCCGGCCGAACCGCTCCGTCAGGCCCACGTCCGCGGGCCGGGCGTCGAGCCAGCCGCGCAGCAACCGGTATCCCTCCACGTAGGTGCTGGTGTACGCCCGCCACAGCGGCGAGGACAGGAACCGCAGCATCTGGCGCGCCCGGGCGTCGTCGACCAGCAGCCAGCGTTTCAGGAACGCCACCACCTCGTCGACCGGGCGGTGCTCGTCGTGCAGCATCAGCGCGGCGTCCTGGCGCACGTCGGCCAGCGCGGCCGTCGCCGCCGACACCGCTTCGGCCCGCGCACCGTCGAACCGCAGGCCCAGGTCGGCGTAGATCTCGGCGGCCCAACTCCCCCAGTTCGGTCCGATCGCCGCGTACAGCGCCAGGTCGGCCAGCCCCTCGGCCATCAGGCACTGCGGCGTGTTGACCAGGAAGATCGTCTGCTCGGCCTGACCGAGCCCGTGCACCAGACCGGCTTCCTTGCGGCAGTGCTCGGTGTGGTGGCCGGGATAGGACTCGTGGGCGACCAGCCGCGGCAGGTTCGCCATCTGCTGTTTCAGGTCGGCGTTGACCGCGACCGTCGACCGGTAGTCGCCCAGGTAGTAGTTGAACCCCGACCACGGTTTGTCGGTGACCACCTCGTAGGTGATGGTCTCCGCGTCGGGCAGCGGATAGGTGGCGCGGACCGTGTCACGCAGGGCGCTGGAGAAGGCGTGGATGCACTCCTCGAGCCGTTCGGGCGGGATCTCGTCGCCGGTGCGGTGCGCCTGGATCCGCTCGGCGAGCGGACCGGTGCCGCCGAGCGCTTCGTCCAGCGCGACGTGCGCCTGCCGGTAGGTCTCCGGATCACCCATGGCGATCCGCACGTCGAAGTACGCCTCGACCTCGTCGACGAACCCGACGTCCTCCCCGGCGAACTTGCGCCCGGCCAGCTCCAGCGCCCGCAGGTGGGCGGTGAGGTAGTCGGCGCGCGCCTCGTCGAAGCCGCCGGTGCGCGGGGTGTCGGGCACCGCGGCCAGCAGTCGCTGTGCCTGGCGGGCCAGGTCGGCGGGGTCCGGGGCGGGTTCGTCGGCCACCGCGCGGCGCAGCGCCGGGTCGCCGGTGAAGGAGTCGACGTAACCGTCCTCGATGCGGTCGAAGCGCAGACCGAGGAGGAGGTATTCGCGGATCAGGGTGTCGGGCTCCATGCCCGCAACGCTAATCGGGTTGCCCCAGCGGATCACGTCGGATCCGGTACTGCAAGACTGATCACATGGCGCGGCTGAGCGAACCGAGCCCCTACGTCGAGTTCGACCGCACCCAGTGGCGTGCGCTCCGGATGTCGACGCCGCTCAAACTCACCGAGGACGAGCTGGTCAAGCTCCGTGGCCTTGGTGAGAAACTCGACCTCCTCGAGGTCGAGGAGGTCTACCTCCCGCTGGCCCGTCTCATCCACCTGCAGGTGGCCGCCCGGCAGCGACTGTTCGCCGCGACGTCGGAGTTCCTCGGCGAACCGCAGCAGAACCCGGACCGGCCGGTGCCGTTCATCATCGGCGTCGCCGGCAGTGTGGCCGTCGGCAAATCCACCACCGCCCGTGTGCTGCAGGCGCTGCTCGCACGCTGGGGCAACCACGCCCGCGTCGATCTGGTCACCACCGACGGCTTCCTGTACCCCAACGCGGAGTTGGGCCGCCGGAACCTCATGCACCGCAAGGGTTTCCCGGAGAGCTACGACCGCAGGGCGCTGATGCGGTTCGTCACGGCGGTCAAGTCCGGGGCCGACTACGCGTGCGCGCCGGTCTACTCACACCTGCTCTACGACATCGTGCCCGGCGAGAAGCAGGTCATCCGCCATCCCGACATCCTCATCCTCGAGGGTCTCAACGTGCTGCAGACCGGGCCTGCGCTGATGGTGTCGGACCTGTTCGACTTCTCGGTCTACGTCGACGCCCGCCTCGAGGACATCGAGGGCTGGTACATCTCCCGGTTCCTGACGATGCGGTCGACGGCGTTCGCCGATCCGGCGTCGCACTTCCACCACTACGCGACGCTGACCGACGAGCAGGCCGTCTTCGCCGCCCGCGACATCTGGCATTCGATCAACCGGCCGAACCTCATCGAGAACATCCTGCCGACCCGTCCGCGCGCGACGCTGGTGCTGCGCAAGGACGCCGATCACGCGATCAACCGGCTGCGTCTGCGCAAGCTGTAGCCGCGCGAGCAGACGCGAAGACCCCTGAAACCGCGGTTTCAGGGGGTCTTCGCGTCTGCTCGGCAGTCAGAGCCGGCGCCAGCCCACGTACTGCAACTCGGCGAACACCGCGGTGTAGACACCGGTGGCCAGCGTCAGCGCGATGCCCGTCCCCGTCATCGACCACACGTCGGTGACGACGACCAGGATCGCGGCGACGGTGTAGAGCAGGTTGGCCGCGATCACCGCGAGCCCGGCGGTGCGCACCGACGGCAGCATCGAGAGCCCGAACACCACCACCCCGTAGCCGATGAAGAACGCGGCGAGCGAGTACTCGATGGCCGTCGTGGTGCCGGACAGTTCGGCCAGCATGCCCGCCAGCGGCAGCGCGGCCAGCCCGGCCAGCCCGGTCAGCACGGCGTCGGCCCGCATGGCCAGCCGCAGCAGCCGGTCCCGGGTCGCGATGGGGGCGGTGATGGTCATTGTCGTCTCCTTCTCGGTGGGATCACTTGTCGGACATCTGGGGCCGGATGCGGGGCGTCACGCCCAACCTCGAAACAGCGGCGCCCCGCACCGGCGGCAGGGGGTCACGCCAGACGGCGCACCCCGAGGTACTGCAGGTAGGCCAGGGCCAGCGTGGCGACGGTGAACGACACCGCCATCACGACGCCCGCGGCGGTCAGCGGCAGCCAGCCGCCGACGATCACGGCCACGACGACGGATGCGAAGCCGACGTTGCCGACGACGACGCCCACCCCGACGCGCCGCACGTCGGACACGGCCGCCAGCACGTAGAGCAGCGCGCCGTACCCGACGAGTGCGGCGCCGCCGATCCAGCCGAACGTGGCGGACACGCCCGTCAACTGCGACAGCGAATCGGCGGTCATGGCGACCAGCAGGCCGAGCGCGGCGCACAGGGTCGCGTCGGCACGCAGTGCGAAGCGCAGCAGCGAGTCGGTGGAATCCGACAGTGGGCGGGTGACGATGGGGGTGTGGATGGCGGTCATCTCGGCTCCTCGGCGATGAGGTCTCCGGTGAATCTGTGGACACCACCGATGCTGCGCAGAACGCACTGCCAGATCGACACCGAACGCTGCCAGCCGCTGCCAACCGCAGGTCAGCGGCTTTCGATCAGTCGCGGGCGCTGACGAGATCGCTGCGCAGATCGGCGGCGATCACCCGGGCGGCCGCGGTCTGCCAGTTGTGCAGAGACCGCTGCGGCACCTCGGTCACGAACCACTGCCAGGCCTGCCTGGCGACGGGGTCGAGCCCGGCCGGCGTGGCGTTCTGGGCGTAGGCCCGCACGCCCGCCACGTAGGGGAAGTACAGCGAGTTGTAGTGCCGCCACTGTTCGGTGGTGCCGAAATCGCCGGCGTCGCGGGGTTTGAGCCGCGCGATGCGTTCGGCGAGCAGCGCCCGCAGTTCGTTGGCCCGCTCCAGCGGCTGGTCGGGCGCGCCGCGGGCGGCGAGCCGGTCGTCGATGACGGGTAACGCCGTCAGCGGGTTGGCCATCAGCTTGGCCAGATCGCCGTAGTGGCCGAGCGCCCGGCGGGTCAGCCGGGCGAAGGTCTCGTCGTCGACGTCGTCGAGCGGGTTGGCGGCCCGGCGCGGCAGGGCGGCCTCGGTGCGGCGCAGGACGGCCCGGTCGGCGCGCAGGTCCGGCGAGCGGGAGAACGCGAGCCGGTCGAGCACGCCCGCGAGCGGGTCGGCGAGCACGTTGATCGCGATCGCCAGCGCCAGGCTGGTGAACATCAGCACCACCAGCGCGGTGCGCTCACCGGTGAACGCCATCCCGACGAAGACCTGCCCGCCGAACAGCAGCGCCACCACCGCCGTCGCCACGAACGAGCGCCGCATGTCCGCACGCAGCGCCTGCCCCTCGTCGAACGCATCCCAGATCGCGACGGCCACCCCGAGCAGCGCGACGTCGAAACCGGTCGACGCCAGCGCCAGCCAGCTCGGCACCAACCCCAGCGGGATGACCAGGATCGCGTTGCCGAGCGCGAAGAACAGCGTCGCGACCACCAGGAAACCCACCACCGGAACGGGTTTCACACCGCGGCGCACCGCCAGCACCATCGCGGCGAGGGTGGGCACGGACACGGCGGCGAACATCACCCAGTGGCCGGTCCGCAGCGGACCCTCGACGCTGCCGGCGAGCGCGGCGCCACCCAGGGCGGCGGCGGCGACACCGGTGACGGCGATCAGCTCGGCGAGGCGGCCGCGGCCGCGGGCGTGGTCCGGTGTCCGCGACAACTCGAGCAGTACCGCGAACCATGCGATCCCCGGCAGCGCGACCAGGTAGATCTCGATGCGGCCGAGCACCTCGGCGCCGCTGACCACGCGCACCGCGTCGAGGGCGACGACGACGGCGAAGCTGGTCAGTCCGGCCGCCGCCAGCGCCAGCACGGGTTTGCGCGGGTTACGGATGAGCAGATAGAGACCCAGCCACCAGCTCAGCGCGAAGACCACGGCGGACAGCGCAGCCATGGCACAAGTGTGGCACGCGTCTCAGACGCCGTAGCGGCGATCCCTGCGGGTGTAGTCGCGCAGGGCGCGCAGGAAGTCCACCCGCCGGAACGCCGGCCAGTACGCCTCGGTGAACCACATCTCCGAGTAGGCGCTCTGCCACAACAGGAACCCGGACAGTCGCTGCTCCCCTGACGTCCGGATCACCAGGTCGGGGTCGGGTTGCCCGGAGGTGTAGAGGTTCTCGGAGATGGCCTCGGCCGTGACCGCCTCGATCAGCTGCTCACCGGTGGCGCCGTCGGCGAGCTTCTTGCCGAGCAGTGCGCGCACCGCGTCGACGATCTCCTGCCGCCCGCCGTAGGCGACGGCGACGTTGACATGGAGCTGCCCTGCAGGTGTTTCCGCCTGCGTCGACTCCACCGCGTCGCGCAACCGGCGCGCCGGCTCCTCACCGAGCAGAGAGAGGTCGCCGACCGTGCGCACACTCCAGCGGTTCGCCGGTGTGCAGATCTCCTCGACCACATCGGTGATGATCTCGATGAGCTCCTCGAGTTCGGCCGGGTCGCGCTGCAGGTTCTCCGTCGACAGCAGATACACGGTGGCCATCTCGATGCCCGCCGCCTGGCACCATCGCAGCATCTCGGCGATCTTCGCCGCCCCGGCGCGATAGCCGTAACTGACGTCGTCGTGACCGGCGTCACGGGCCCAGCGGCGATTGCCGTCGCACAACACCGCAATGTGGCGCGGTAGTTGTGATTTGGACCGCGTCAGCTCCTGACGCAACCGCATCTCATAGAGCCGATATGCAGGCTCCTTGAGACCGCGGGGAATGATGTCCATGGGTAACCAGACTACTGTGGCGGCCGAGTGCCCCACCCGAGTTGACGGAGGTGACGTGACGACCCCGTCCACACCGCTCGACGCTGACGATCCCCGTTCGGCGAGCGAACCGGAGGACTTTCCCGAAGCCGTCGCCGAGCGGGTAGCCCAGTTCATCGGAAAACCGCGTGCCCGCGGCTGGATTCACGTCCACTCCGCGATCGTCGCGGCGATCTGCGGGGCGACGCTGGTGTCGGTGTCGTGGGCGGTGGTGTCCACCCGGGCGGGTCTCGCGACGCTCATCTACACGTTCACCATCGTCGCGATGTTCGCCGTGAGTGGGACGTATCACCGGGTGAACTGGCGCTCTCCGACGGCGCGCAAGTGGATGAAGCGCGCCGACCATTCGATGATCTTCATCTTCATCGCGGGCAGTTACACGCCGTTCGCGCTGCTGGCCCTTCCGTCAGAGGACGGCATGGTGCTGTTCTGGATCGTCTGGAGCGGGGCGATCGCCGGTGTGCTGCTGAAGTGTTTCTGGCCGTCCGCGCCGCGCTGGGTCGGCGTACCGCTCTACATCCTGCTCGGCTGGGTGGCGGCCTGGTTCATCGGCCCGATCATGGACGGCGCCGGTGTGGCCGCGGTGGTGCTGCTGATCGTGGGCGGTGCGCTCTACAGCATCGGCGGGGTGCTCTACGGCCTCAAGTGGCCGAATCCGTGGCCCACGACGTTCGGCCACCACGAGTTCTTCCACGCGTGCACCGCCGTCGCGGCGATCTGCCACTACATCGCGATGTGGTTCGCCGTCTTCTCCGGCTGACTCACAGCTGGGTGATGTCGTCCGGACCCCAGTAGGCCTTCATCGAGGCGATCTGGCCGTCACCGGTGAACGTCATCACCTCGATCGGCTCGATACGCATGGCGCCGCCGACGGTGATGGCGAAGACGAACGCGGCCTCGTGCCCGCCGGAGCGGAACATCAGGAGTTCAGTCTCGATCGCGACACCGTCGGTGTTCTTGTAGAACCCGGCGATGGCCTGCCGCCCGATGTGCACCTCGCCTCCGCCGACGGGATCCTCGAGCGTGGCGTCCTCGGCGTAGAGCGCGGCGACGTCGTCGGCGGTGCCGGAGGCGACGGTGTCGAGGTAACGCTGGACCAGGGCTTTGGGGTCGACGGCCATGTGGCGCAGGCTACACGGTGGGTGGTCGTCTGCACCTGCTGGTCGCGAGATACCCGGACACGTCTGACTGACTCGAATCAGAAACGTCCTTCCCTCCCCGACCGCCAACCGCTACCGTGAGCGCAACGGTAAGGCTTGTCGAAGAACAATATTCACGGCAATCTCGACAGCCATGGGTCCGACCGGCGGGCCACCGTGATGTGACTCGAGTCAATTGGGGAGGTCGACGGTGCAGATCCTCGAGCAGGTGCAGGACCTGCCGAAAGCCGGAAGGATCAAGGCGCAGTGGGTGTGCCTGTGGACAGGCCCGGTGGTCGGCGTCGTGCTGCTCCTCGCGCTGCTGGCCTTCCCCGGTTTCCGGCCGCCGATGCCGCCCACCCTGTCCGCCGAACAGGTCGCCGCGTTCTACGCCGAACACACGGCCTGGATCCGGTTGAGCCAGGTGACGTTCAACCTCTGCGGGATCATGGTGCTGCCGTTCTTCATGGTGATCGTCGTGCAGATGAAGCGGATGGCCACCCAGTCCGGGGTGTTCGCCTACTGCTACCTCACGGCCGTCGTCAGCGGCGCGACCACCTTGGCGCTGTCCAACATCTTCTTCCTCGTCGCCGCCTTCCGGCCCGATCGCGATCCGGACCTGGTGATGGTGCTCAACGACCTGGCATGGATCGTGTTCATCGCCCCGGTCGGGATGGTGGTGACGCAGTTCGTCCTGCTGGCGCTGGCGGTGTACTTCGACGACGGCCCCGATCCGGTCTTCCCACGCTGGGTCGGCCACTACTCCCTGGCGACCGGCGTGGCGATGATCCCCGCCGCGGGCGCCGCGGTGTTCCAGACCGGCCCGCTGGCGTGGGACGGCGTGCTGTCGTTCTGGCTTCGCAACGGCGCGTTCGCCCTCTTCGTGGTCGTCATGTTCTTCGTGCTCCGTCGCGCCGTCCTGCGCCAGGCCCGCGACGAGGGTGTGGTGGCGTGAGCGTCCTGGCACCCGCCCGCCTCCGCACCGCCGGCCGGGTGCCCGCCGGCAGGCGGGACGTGCGGTGGGTCTGCTGGTTCTTCCCCGTGTGGTACGCGGTGTTCGGCGTCATCATCTGCGTGCTCGCCCGGGTGACCCCGCCCCCGCGGCCCGATGTCACCGCGGCCGACAAGGTCGCGTTCTTCACCGCCAACGGCTCGACCATCCAGATCGGGTTCACCGCGCTGCTGATCCTGCTCGGCGGCGCCGCCGTGACCAACGGCCTGGTGGGATACCACATGTCGCGGATGTCGGTGGGACCGATCTTCGCCTACGGCTACATCGGCGGCATGGGGGTCGGGGCCCTGCCGGGCTTCCTGCTGGTCGCCGTCTGCTTCCTGACGGCCACCTTCCGCACCGACCGCGACCCGCAGATCACCGGCCTGCTCTACGACCTCGGAATGCTGTCCTACAACGGGTCACTCGGCTGTTTCTCCGCGGCCTACCTGGTTTTCGCGATCGCGATCCTGTACGACAAGAACGAGATCTTCCCCAGATGGTTCGCCTACGTGACCATCTGGCAGATCATCACCGAGGTGATCGCCACCCAGATGTTCGTGGCCTACTCCGGCCCGTTCGCGTGGAACGGATCCCTCGCCTTCTGGTGGTCGGTCGTCGTGTTCAGCCTGTGGCTCGGCGCGCTGATCGTGCTGCTGCGGGGCGCCACCGCCCGCGAGGTCACAGAGGCACCGGCGGAGGTCACAGAGTGACACAACTGGATTCGGCCACCGCCGCCCGGCGAAGCGACGGCCACCTGCCTGGTGACGGGCACATGTGGGTGATGGTGCTGGGTGACCTGGTCATCTTCGCCGGTTACTTCGTCGTCTTCATGGTCTACCGCGCCATGAACCCCGAGGAGTTCCTGCGGGCGCAGCAACACCTCGACATAAACATCGGCGTCCTCAACACCGTTGTCCTGCTGACCAGCTCGTGGTTCGTCGCCCGCAGCGTGCTCGCGGTGCGAGCGGGCCGCCACGGGCAGGCCATCGCGCTGATCTACGCCGGTGGATCCGCCGGCCTGCTGTTCATGGGGCTCAAAGGGTACGAGTGGTACCGGAAGATCGCTGCGGGCCACACCAACTCCGAGATGTTCTACTCGTTCTACTACGTCCTGACCGGCGTCCACCTGGTGCATGTCCTGATCGGGTTGATCGTGCTGGGCGTGGTGGTGCGCGAACTCCGCAATCCCGGCCGCCGCAGGGTCTCGATGGTCGAATCCGGCGCCGTCTACTGGCACATGGTCGACCTGCTCTGGGTGATCATCTTCGGCCTGCTCTACGTGATGAGGTGACGATGACCGATACCGCGGGAACGAGGCCCGGCAACAGCGCGCGGGCGATGACGTGGGCGTGGATCGCGCTGACGGCGATCACCGTCGGGTCGTGGTGGCTGGCGCCCGCCCACTTCTCCGACGTCGTCGCGCCGAGCGTGCCGATCACCACGCTCGTGCTGGTGCTGACGTTCGTCAAAGCGCGCGTGATCATGCGGTACTTCATGGAGGTCCGCACCGCGCCGCGCTGGCTGCGACGCGCGTGCGACGGCTGGCTGGCGGTGCTGTTCGCGACGATCCTGGTGATCTACCTGGTGTGAGCGGCCGACAACGCGGCGGACAGCGCCTCGGATGTGGTCACCGGCAGGTCGCACACCCGGCCGCGGCACACGTAGGCGGCGTCGGCGCCGTCGACCCGGTCGCGGTCGATCAGAAGTTCCGATGAGCCGGCCGGCCCACCCACCACGATCGCACCGCCCGGCGCCAGCAGCCTTGCGGCGCGCAACAATTCGGAGCGCGCCGGGTCGCACGCCACGGCGATCTGGATCGGTCCGCGCACCGCGGCTTCGGCCACCGCCAGCCAATGCCCACCAGACCGGGGCGCCCGGTCGAGGATCAGCGCCGCGGTGGCCAACGTCGCGTCGGCGGCCTCCGCATAGCGTCCGGCCCGCGGGGCCGGGGCCAGGTGGGCGGCCAGTTGCAGCGCCTCGGCGATCAGCGAGGCGCCCGACGGGGTGGCGCCGTCGAACGGATCGGCCGGCCGCAGCACCAGCGCCTCGGCATCGTCGGCGGTGTCGAACCAGTGCCCGGCGCGCTGCGGATCGGCGAAATGCCCGAGTGCGACGTCGACCAGGCCGAGCCCCGCTTCCAGCCACTGCCCCTCCCCGGTCGCCTGGTACAGGCTCAGCAGCCCAGTGGCCAGTGCCGCATGGTCCTCGAGGATCGCCGCGCTCTCCCCCACTCGCCCACCGAGACTGGCGCGACGCAACCGTCCGTCGACGATGTGCAGGCCGACGAGGGCGCGCGCGCATTCCGTTGCGGCGGTGAGGAGTTCGTGGTCATCAAACGCTACGGCGGCCTCGGTGAGCGCGGTGATCGCCAGCCCGTTCCACGCGGTGACGACCTTGTCGTCGCGGCCGGGTTGCGGACGGGTCGATCGGGCGGCCAGCAGCGCGGTCCGCACCCGCTCGAAGCGGGCGGCGTCGTCAGCGTCGACGGGCAACTGCAGCACCGAAGTGCCGTGTTCGAACGTCCCGGCGTCGGTGACCGCGAAAACCGCTGCGGCCCAGAGGCCGTCGTCGTCCCCCAGCACGTCGCGCAGCTGGCCGGGCGTCCACGCGTAGGTGAGACCTTCCACCCCGTCGGCGTCCGCGTCGAGGGACGAGGTGAACATCGCGTCCGCCCCCAGGTCGTCGATCACGAACCGCGCCGTCTCGGCGGCGATCCGCCGCGCCAGCGGGTCGCCGGTGCGGCGCGCCCAGTGCGCGTAGAAGCGCAGCAGCAACGCGTTGTCGTAGAGCATCTTCTCGAAGTGCGGCACCACCCACGAGTCGTCGACGCTGTAGCGCGCGAAGCCGCCGGCGAGCTGGTCGTAGATCCCGCCCCGGGCCATCGCCGCCCCGGTGCGCTCGGCCGTGGCCAGCGCCTCCGCCGACCCCGTGCGTTCGTGGTGGCGCAACAGCGCCTCCACCAGCGCCGAGGGCGGGAACTTGGGCGCTGCCCCGAAGCCGCCGCGGACGGTGTCCTCGTCGCGCAGGACCGCGGTGACGGCGGCATCGCAGAGCTCCGGCTGCACGGGCGGCCCACCACCGGGCAGCCCGCCGGCCATGTTCCGCAGTTCGCCGGCGATGCGATCGGAGGCGTCCTCGACCTCGCCGCGGCGGGAGCGCCACGTCTCGGCGACGGCGGCCAGCAACTGCAGGAAGTTGGGTTTCGGGTAGTAGGTGCCGCAGAAGAACGGCCGCCCGTCCGGGGTGAGGAAGCACGTCATCGGCCAGCCACCCTGACCGGTCAGCGCGACGGTGGCGTTCATGTACACCGCATCGAGGTCGGGCCGCTCCTCGCGGTCGACCTTGACGCACACGAAGTCGGCGTTCATCGCCGCGGCGACGTCGGCGTCCTCGAACGACTCGTGGGCCATGACATGGCACCAGTGGCAGGCCGCGTAGCCGATCGACAGCAGGATCGGGACGTCGCGGCGGGCGGCCTCGGCCAGCGCCTCGGGCGTCCACTGCCGCCAGTGCACCGGGTTGTCGGCGTGCTGGCGCAGGTAGGGGCTGGTGGCCCCGCCGAGCTCGTTACCCGCCGGACTCACGCGGGGTGTTCCCGTTCTCGGTCACAGCGCCGGATTGACCGGTGCCGGTGTTGCCGGGCCCGAGGTCGACGGTGCCGTCGTCGACGGCCTGATCGGGTTCCGGATGTTCCGGATCGAACGAGTCGGGCAGCCGCTTGAGGTGCCGGTTCATCGACCACACCAGCAGGAACACCGCGACCAGCAGCACCGCGACGATGAGCAGACCGAACGGGCTGGCCTTACCGAAGTCCGGCCCGGTCTCGCGGGGCTGGTCCTGGGCGATCCACTCGGTGGCCAGCAGCAGACTGTCGAGCATCAGTCGTCCACCTCGATGCCGGCGAACAGGTCGGTCTCGGGCAGGGTGACCGGAACGCGTGAGCGGGCCAGCTCGTACTCCTCCGTCGGCCACAGCCGCTCCTGCCACTCCAGTGGCGCCGCGAAGAAGAAGCTGTTCGGGTCGATCTGGGTGGCGTGCGCCCGCAGGGCGTCGTCGCGCTGCGGGAAGTACTTGGCGCACTCCACCCGGGTGGTCACCCGCTTGGCGAACAGGTCCCGGTCGGGATCCCAGTTCTCCAGCCACTTCGCGTACGGACCCTCGAGGCCGTGCTTGCCGAACTCGTCCTGCAGCAGTTGCATCCGTTCCCGCAGGAAGCCGTGGATGTAGTACAGCTTCGAGACGCTCCACGGCTCACCCGCGTCCGGGTACAGCAGGTGGTCACCGGCCGCCTCGTAGGCGGCCATCGAGACCTGGTGGCAGCGGATGTGATCGGGGTGCGGATAGCCGCCCGTCTCGTCATAGGTGGTCATGACGTGCGGTTTGAACTCCCGGATCACCCGCACCAGGGCCTCGGTGGACTCTTCCAGCGGCGCCAGCGCGAAACATCCCTCGGGCAGCGGCGGCAGCGGGTCACCCTCCGGCAGCCCGGAGTCGACGAATCCGAGCCAGTGGTGTTCGACGCCGAGGATGTCGGCGGCCTTCGCCATCTCGTCACGCCGGATCTCGGCCATCCGGCCGTGCACCTCGGGCAGATCCATCGCCGGGTTCAGGATGTCGCCGCGCTCACCACCGGTCAGCGTCACCACCATGACGCGGGCACCCGCGTCGGCGTATTTGGCCATGGTGGCGGCACCCTTGCTCGACTCGTCGTCGGGGTGCGCATGCACCGCCATCAAGCGCAGTTCACTCATCTCATCTCATCTAACTACGGTGTCGTCGCGACTATGCCCCGGGCCGTTCCGCGGTCCGGTCATGCCCGGGCTCGTCTTCGAGGTCGCAACCGTTGCGCTCTATAGTCTCAGTCCTGACAGAACACGCTGACCGACGGGCACCCCAAACGCATGATCGAACGTCCCGCCGCCCGCTACGGGCGGCAACGGGTGACGCGTCGGACGCGTCGCCTGGTGGTCGCCGTCCTGGCCGTCCTCGTCGTCGTCATCGGTCTCATCGTGGCCTACGTGGGCTCCCAGCGGTTCGGCAGCCAGCCCGTCGAGGGCGAGCTGGGCGCCTACCGGCTGATCGACGATCAGACCGTAGAGGTCACGATCAGCGTCAGCCGGCAGGATCCGTCGCGGCCCGCGGTGTGCATCGTGCGGGCCCGCTCCATCGACGGTAGCGAAACCGGCCGCCGGGAGATCCTGGTCGCGCCCTCGGACCAGTCGACGGTGCAGGTCACGACGGAGGTCAAAGCCAGCAAACCCCCGGTCATGGGCGACGTCTACGGGTGCGGGCTGGACGTGCCGCCCTATCTGGTGGCGCCGTAGCCGGACCGGCCGGAGAACACCTGACAGCGAAATCGTGAATATCGCCTTTCACGTCGGTGGTACGATCGACAGGTACACGGTTCCGGCTGGGGCCGTGTATTGCTGCATTTACACGCATCTTCGTGCGAGGGGACGCACGAACAGGGGGCTGCAGCAATACACGCCACGAACCCCGGCCCTCGACCCCACAAGACTTCGTTTGCGTACACAGCGCGAGACAACGACGACAGGAGCGCGAAGGACATGACTGACACTCAGGTCACGTGGTTGACCCAGGAGTCGTACGACCGGCTGAAGGCGGAGCTCGACCAGCTGATCGCCAACCGGCCCGTCATCGCCGCCGAGATCAACGACCGCCGCGAGGAAGGCGACCTTCGCGAGAACGGCGGCTACCACGCCGCCCGTGAGCAGCAGGGCCAGGAAGAGGCCCGCATCCGCCAGCTGCAGGAGCTGCTCAACAACGCCAAGGTCGGCGAGGCACCCAAGCAGTCCGGTGTCGCGCTGCCCGGTTCGGTGGTGAAGGTCTACTACGACGGTGACGAGAATGACACTGAGACGTTCCTGATCGGCACCCGTGAGCAGGCGGTCAACGACGGCAAGCTCGAGGTCTACTCGCCCGCCTCCCCGCTGGGCGCCGCGCTGATCGACGCCAAGGTCGGCGAGACGCGCAGCTACACCGTCCCGAGCGGCAGCACGGTCGAGGTGACGCTGGTCAGCGCGGAGCCGTACCACTCCTGACGGTCCATGGGGCAGATCGCCGAAGACCTGCTACTGCTGCTGCTGGACAACGCGTCGGCCCAGCCGTGCCTGGAGAAGGCGCGGCGCGACCGTGTGCTCAGCGCGGCGGTACTACTCGACCTCGCCCACGCCTGCCTGATCCGGCCCGCCGTCGACGGTGATCCCGCACCGGCAGGCCGGCTGGTGGCGCTGACCCCGCGCGGCCGGCTCGATCCGGTGGCCGAGCCGGCCTTCCGGTTGCTGCAGCGCCGTGCGCTGCCGCCGCGGTCGGCGGTCGACAAACTCCGCAGGCGCACCGAGGACACCCTGCTCACCCATCTCGAGGGCACCGGTCAGATCGCGCGGACAGCGCTTCCGCACCGGCAGACCGCGTGGCCGGTTCGCAACCGCGACCGGGTGGGGTACGCCCGTTCGCAGGTGCTCTCGGCGCTGTTCGACCGCAGACCGCCCGCCGCGCCGACCGCGGCGGTGATCACGCTGCTGCACGCGGTGGACGGGCTGGGTGCGCTGCTGAGCCTCAACGACCGCGGCTGGCGGTGGGTGCACGGCCGGGCCGGCGAGATCGCGCTGGGCAGCTGGGTCGACGAATCGCCGGCGGGGCTGGCCGAGGTCAATCTCGCCGTCACCGCGTCGGCGATCCGCGCGGCGTTAACCGCCTAACGCCTGCTCCAGGTCGGCGAGCAGATCGGCCGAGTCCTCGATGCCGACCGACAGCCGGACCAGGTCGTCGGGCACCTCGAGTTGCGATCCGGCGGTCGAGGCGTGGGTCATCGCGCCCGGGTGCTCGATCAGCGACTCCACCCCGCCGAGCGATTCGGCGAGGATGAAAATGCTTGTGCGCGCGCAGAACTCGCGGGCGGCCTTCGGCCCGCCGCGCAGCCGCACCGACACCATGCCGCCGAATCCGCTCATCTGCCGGGCCGCCACCTCGTGGCCGGGGTGGCTGGGCAGACCGGGATAGAGCACCGATTCGATCGCCGGGTGGTTGTCGAGGAATTGGGCGATCAGCGCGGCGTTCTCGCTGTGCCGCTGCATCCGCACCACCAGCGTCTTGAGTCCGCGCAGTGTCAGGTAGGCGTCGAACGGCCCGGGCACCGCGCCCGATCCGTTCTGCAGGAACGCGAACGCGGTGTCGAGTTCCTCGTCGTTGGTCAGCAGCGCACCGCCGACGACGTCGGAGTGGCCGCCGATGTACTTCGTGGTCGAGTGCAGCACGATGTCGGCGCCCAGCACCAACGGCTGCTGCAGCGCAGGTGAGGCGAAAGTGTTGTCCACCAACACCTTCACGCCGGAGCCGGAGGCGATCTCGGCGATGCCCGCGATGTCGGCGATCGACAGCAGCGGGTTGGTCGGCGTCTCCACCCACACCATCCGGGTCTGCGGCGTGATCGCCGCGCGCACGGCGTCGAGGTCCGACAGCGCGACCGCGGTGTAGCTGATCCCCCACTGGGAGAACACCTTGTCGATCAGCCGGAACGTGCCGCCGTAGGCGTCGTCGGGGATGACCAGGTGGTCGCCGGGGCGCAGCACCGCCCGGATCGCGCAGTCGGTGGCGGCCATCCCGGAGGCGAACGCGCGGCCGTAGCCGGCTTCCTCGACCGCGGCCAGCGCCGACTCCAGCGACTGCCGTGTCGGGTTGCCGGTGCGGGCGTATTCGAAGCCGCCCCGCAGCCCGCCCACACCGTCCTGGGCGAAGGTGGAGCTGGCGTAGATGGGGGTGTTGACGGCACCGGTGCGGGGGTCGGGGGCGTACCCGGCGTGGATGGCCTTGGTGGCGAGCCCGGTCGCGAGTCCGTGGGTGTTGCGCTGTTCAGTCATATCGCCGTCGAGCCTAGCGAAGCGCGGTGTAGACATGGGGCCATGACCGTACGGATCGACGATCTGCTGGACACCGACGCCATGCTCGCCCCGGAGGAGGTCGAGCTGCGCCAGACCGTGCGCCGCTTCGGTGAGCAGCGGCTGCGCCCGCATGTCGCCGAGTGGTTCGAGGCCGGTGAGGTCCCGGTGCGCGAGCTGGCGTCGGAGTTCGGGAAACTCGGGCTGCTCGGCATGCATCTGGAGGGCTACGGCTGCGGCGGTTCGACGGCCACCGCGTACGGGGTGGTGTGCCAGGAACTCGAGGCGGTCGACAGCGGACTGCGCAGCATGGTGTCGGTGCAGGGTTCGCTGGCGATGTTCGCGATCCACCGGCACGGCAGCGAGGAGCAGCGCGAACAGTGGCTGCCGGCGATGGCCACCGGCGACGTGATCGGCTGCTTCGGGCTGACCGAACCCGACTTCGGCTCCAACCCCGCAGGCATGCGCACCACCGCGCGTCGCGACGGGTCGGACTGGATCCTCAACGGGTCGAAGATGTGGATCACCAACGGCTCGATCGCCGACGTCGCGGTGGTGTGGGCACGCGCCGAGGAGGGCATCCTCGGGTTCGTCGTACCCGCGGGCACGCCGGGTTTCTCGGGCTGCGAGATGAAACACAAGCTGTCCCTGCGGGCGTCGAACACCTCGGAACTGGTACTCGACGACGTGCGGCTGCCCGCCGATGCGCAGCTGCCGCAGGCGCGGGGGTTGTCCGGTCCGCTGGCGTGCCTGTCGGAGGCGCGGTTCGGGATCGTGTTCGGCAGTGTCGGCGCGGCGCGGGATTGTCTGGAGACGACGTTGGAGTACGTCGGCAGCCGCGAGGTGTTCGACAAACCGCTGGCGGGCTATCAGCTGACCCAGGCGAAGATCGCCGACATGGCCGTCGAACTGGGCAAGGCTCAATTGCTCGCGCTGCATCTGGGCCGGCTCAAGGACGAGGGGCGGATCCGCCCCGACCAGGTCAGCGTCGGCAAGCTCAACAACGTCCGCGAAGCCCTGGCGATCGCGCGGCAGTGCCGCACGCTGCTGGGCGCCAATGGGATCACGCTGGAGTATCCGGTGCTGCGGCACGCCAACAACCTCGAATCGGTGCTGACCTACGAGGGCACCTCGGAGGTGCACCAGATGGTCATCGGGGAGGCGCTGACCGGTGTCAGCGCCTTCCGCGGATGACCCGGCGTTTACTGCGTGTACGGCTGCTGCGGATAGGGCTGCTGGGACGGGGACTGCTCGACGGGGACACACACCGTGGTCATGATCTTGTCGGCGAGCGTCTGGCGTTTCGAGTCCCACAGCGGGAACAGGTACCCGATGTAGCAGATGATCTGGTCGATCACGTGGGCGATCTGGCGAACCAGCGAGAGACCGAAACCGATTGGCTGCCAAGTCTTCTCACTGATCACCTTGAACTTCATCACCGATTTGCCGATGCTCTGGCCGGTGGTGCCCTGGCGGTAGCCCCAGTTCCACACCCAGTAGGCCAGCGAGGCCAGCCACGCCAGGGCCAGGACGGCGGCGCCGACTCCGGAGAACGACGACGAGCACGTCCCGCCCACCCCGTACTCGTTCTCGGCGCAGACGGTGTCGCCGGTGGCGAATGCGATGCCGTAGGCGATACCGGTGATCAGCACCGGCGGAACGGCGTCGATCAGAGCGCCGAGCACGCGGGTGAACCACGAGGTGTACGCCTCCTGCGGGAGGACCCGGACCGGCCCGGCCTGGGGGTAGCCGCCGGGATACCCCTGCGGCGCAGGCGGATACGCACCGGGCGGCGGCACGTTGCCCTGCGGAGGCGGTGGGTAGCCACCCGGCGGTGGCGGCGGCGGGTAACTCCCGGGCGGCGGCGATTGATCGGTCATGAGCGCCTTCCGATGTGCGGTGAGCTGGAAACGAGCGAGCTAACAGTACCGGAGCAGCACCGCACCACAGGTGTTCTCCAGGTAACTTCGCCGTGGCGAAAAGCGGCTTCCCGAGCCGGGCAATTTATTTGCCCGGCTACGTAATTCGACTAACGCCGCGCGCTGCCGTCGGAGAGGAACCCGAGCAGGTCGTGGCGGGTGAGCACCCCGACCGGCTTGCCCTCCTCGACCACCATCAGCGCATCGCATTCGCGCAGGCTCTTGGCGGCGGTGCTGACCAGCTCGCCCGCGCCGATCAGCGGCATGGGCGGGCTCATGTGCTCGGCCACCGCGTCGGCGAGTTTCGCCCGGCCCTCGAAGACCGCGGACAGCAGCTCGCGCTCGGAGACACTGCCCGCCACCTCACCGGCCATCACCGGCGGTTCTGCGCCGACGACCGGCATCTGCGAGACGCCGTACTCGCGCAGGATGCCGATCGCATCGCGCACGGTCTCCGACGGGTGGGTGTGCACCAGGTCGGGCAGCGCTCCGGACTTGCCGCGCAACACATCTCCGACCGTCGGTTGCTCGATGGAGCCGTCGAGCCGGTTGCGCAGGAAGCCGTAGGACGACATCCAGGAATCGTTGAAGATCTTCGACAGGTAGCCGCGGCCGCCGTCGGGCAGCAACACCACGACGAGCGCGTCCGGGCCGGCCTTGCGGGCGACCTCGACCGCGGCCACCACCGCCATCCCGCACGAACCACCCACCAGCAGCCCCTCCTCGCGGGCCAGTCGGCGGGTCATGTCGAACGAATCGGCGTCGGACACGGCGATGATCTCGTCGGGCACCGCCGGGTCGTAGGCCGACGGCCAGAAATCCTCGCCGACTCCCTCGACCAGGTACGGCCTGCCGGTTCCGCCGGAGTACACCGAACCCTCGGGGTCGGCGCCGATGACCTTGACCTTCCCGTCCGACACCTCCTTGAGGTAGCGCCCGGCGCCGGTGATGGTGCCGCCGGTGCCGACGCCGGCGACGAAGTGGGTGATCTTGCCGTCGGTGTCGGCCCAGATCTCCGGGCCGGTGGTCTCGTAGTGCGACTCCGGGCCCATCGGGTTGGAGTACTGGTCGGGCTTCCAGGCGCCCTCGATCTCGGTGACCAGCCGGTTGGAGACGCTGTAGTAGCTGTCCGGATCGTCCGGGGCCACCGCCGTCGGGCACACCACGACGTCCGCGCCGTAGGCGCGCAGCACGTTGCGCTTGTCCTCGCTGACCTTGTCGGGGCAGACGAAGATGCACTTGTAGCCGCGCTGCTGGGCCACCAGCGCCAGCCCGACGCCGGTGTTGCCGGACGTGGGCTCGACGATGGTGCCGCCCGGCTTGAGCTCACCGCTGGCTTCCGCGGCGTCGATCATCTTGACCGCGATGCGGTCCTTCGAGCTGCCGCCGGGGTTGAGGTACTCGATCTTGGCCGCGACCGTGCCCGCACCCTCGGGGACGACAGAATTCAGCCGTACCAGAGGGGTGTTACCGATGAGCTCACTGACGTGCTGGGCGATGCGCATGACTCCATCGTCCCAGGCCGCAAGATCGGCTACCAGGTGGCCTCTCGGATGTACTCGCCGATCTGGCGCAACGACCGCTGCGCCTCCGACACCACGGGCGCCCCGAGCTGGAAGACGTGCATCTGTCCGGGCCACACCCGCACCTCGACCGGAACACCCGCGGCGGCCAGCATGCGCGCGGCCTTGCGGGCGTCGCTGATGAGGACCTCGGAACCGGATACGTGGATGAGGGTGCGCGGCAGTCCGGGTTCGATGTGGTCGAGCGGTTCGTACACCGGCTCCGGCTCCCCGTCGACCCAGTGGTTCTTGGCGGCGTGCTCGATGAGCTCGTTGAGGGCGTGGAACGCCCGCGGGGGGAACATCACGTCACGGCGCGCGTTCGGGTGGGTGGCGCGGGCCTCGTTGTCCAGCTCGAACAGCGGCGACATGGTGACCACCGCGGCGGGCGTCTCGCCTTCGGCCTGCACCCGTTCGGCCAGCGCCAGCGACAGGTAACCGCCGGCGGAGTCGCCGGCCAGCACGATCTGGTCGGGCTCGTAGCCCTGCCGGCGCAGCCACAGGTAGGCGTCGTGGCAGTCGTCGACGGCCTGGCCCACCGAATGCTTGGGGATCATCCGGTAGTTGACCACCAGCGCCGGGCTGTCGGCGAACTTCGACAGCGCCGTCACCAGCCGGCTGTGCGAGTTGGCACCGCAGGTCAGGAACGCCCCGCCGTGCAGGTAGAGAATGATGCTCCGTTTGCCGTCGGCCGGCAGAACGCCGGGGGCGCGGACCAGCTGGGCGGTGCAGTTCTGCAGTGCGATGGTGGCCCGGATCGTGCCCGGGACCGGGCGCAGGATGCGGCAGGCGAAGTCGACGACACCCCATGGCCAGGGCATCTTCGGAGCGAGGCTACCGATCGTCAGCGTCGGCTTGATGGTCATCAGCGCCGCGAGTGCCATGACCCGCGCGGCGATGCTCGGACCGTCTTCGACCACCTCGACGGGGGCGCCGTCGCTGACCGGGAAGCGCCGCGCTTTATGCCGCTTAGCTGCCCCGATGCCAGCATATGAGGAGCTGGGTACCTTACTCGGTGCCGTCATCGCCACCACCTTCTACGCCGTTGTAGTGCCAGGTGCTCAGCTACTCAGCCAATCTCCGTAACTTAGCTTCGCACTTGTAACCGATATCACAATGGTCTAAACAAATTCCGTCCCGCTTTGATACCGCACTGTGATCGCCACCTCGGGGTTGCCACGCGGCCGATCCCTAGACTGTTCGATGTGCGCGCTTCACGCGGTGCCCTGGCAGCGGCGGCCACGCTCGCATCGACTGGTTCCGCCTACATCGGGGTGCGCAACCTGCTGGCCGGACAGGCCAGCCAGGCTCGTCAGGTGATCCCCCGGGCGTGGGACGTCCCGCCGCGCGCCGACGGCGTCTACTCCCCCGGCGGCGGGCCCGTCGAACGCTGGCACCGCGGTGACCCGTTCGACCTGCATCTGATGATCTTCGGCGACTCGACCGCGACCGGATACGGCTGCCGCACCGCCGACGAGGTGCCCGGAGTGCTCCTCGCGCGGGGGCTCGCCGAACAATCGGGTAAGCGAATCCGGTTGAGCACCAAGGCCATCGTCGGCGCCACCTCCAAGGGGCTCGCCGGCCAGATCGACGCGATGTTCGTGGCGGGTCCGCACCCGGACGCCGCGGTCATCATGATCGGCGCCAACGACATCACCGCGCTCAACGGCATTCCGCAGTCGGCGCGCCGGCTGGGTAAGGCGGTGGCCCGGCTGCGCGCCAGCGGTGCGGTCGTCGTGGTCGGCACCTGCCCGGATTTCGGCGTGATCACCGCGATCCCGCAGCCCCTGCGCACCGTGGCGCGAACCCTCGGCCTGCAGTTGGCGCGCGCCCAGGCGTCGGCCGTCCGCGCCGAGGGCGGCGTGCCGGTGCCGTTCTCCGACCTGCTCGCACCGGAGTTCTACAAACAGCCCGACGTGCTGTTCTCCGAGGACATGTTCCATCCTTCGGCGGCGGGTTACGCGCTGGCCGCCAGCCAGTTGCTTCCCGCCCTGTGTGAGGCGCTCGGCGAGGGCGGGCCCGAGCAGGCGCTGCAGACCCGGTCCGCCGACGTCAGCACGCTGCTGGCGAAGGTCGGTGGCGTGACCCGGCTGTGGCGGCGCACAACCGGGGTCCCCGCGCCGGTCATCGCGTCGGCAGGTTAGCTTTTCCCTACCCGCCGATTGAGGAGTCGTCATGCCTGAAGCCGTCATCGTCTCGACCGCGCGTTCGCCGATCGGCCGCGCCAACAAGGGGTCCCTGGTCGACATGCGGCCCGACGACCTGGCCGCCCAGATGGTGCGCGCCGCGCTGGACAAGGTGCCCGCGCTCGACCCGCACGACATCGACGACCTGATCATGGGATGCGGCCAGCCCGCCGGCGAGTCCGGGTTCAACATCGGCCGCGCGGTGGCCGTGCAGCTGGGCTACGACTTCATGCCCGGCACCACCGTCAACCGCTACTGCTCGTCGTCGCTGCAGACCTCCCGCATGGCGTTCCACGCCATCAAGGCCGGGGAGGGCCACGCCTTCATCTCCGCCGGCGTCGAGACCGTGTCGCGCTTCGCGAAGGGCAGCGCCGACGGCTGGCCCGACACCAAGAACCCGAAATTCGGCGAGGCGCAGGAACGTTCGAACCAGGCCGCCGCCGGCGGCGACGAATGGCACGATCCGCGCGAAGACGGGAACCTGCCGGACGTCTACATCGCGATGGGCCAGACCGCGGAGAACGTCGCCCTGTTCACCGGCATCAGCCGCGAAGACCAGGACCACTGGGGTGTGCGGTCGCAGAACCGGGCCGAGGAGGCCATCAACAGCGGCTTCTTCGAGCGGGAGATCTCGCCGGTGACACTGCCGGACGGCACGGTCGTGTCCAAGGACGACGGGCCGCGCGCCGGCACCACCTACGAGAAGATCAGCCAGCTCAAGCCGGTCTTCCGGCCGAACGGCACGATCACCGCCGGCAATGCGTGCCCGCTGAACGACGGCGCCGCCGCGGTGGTGATCATGAGCGACACCAAGGCGCGCGAGCTGGGGCTGACGCCGCTGGCGCGCATCGTCTCGACCGGGGTGAGCGGCCTGTCGCCGGAGATCATGGGCCTCGGCCCGATCGAGGCGTCGAAGAAGGCGCTGGCGAACGCCGGGATGAGCATCGGCGACGTCGACCTCTACGAGATCAACGAGGCCTTCGCCGTGCAGGTGCTGGGCTCGGCGCGCGAGCTCGGGATGGACGAGGACCGGCTGAACGTCTCCGGTGGCGCGATCGCGCTGGGGCACCCCTTCGGCATGACCGGCGCCCGCATCACCGCCACGCTGCTCAACAACCTGCAGACCCACGACAAGCAGTTCGGTCTGGAGACGATGTGCGTGGGCGGCGGCCAGGGTATGGCGATGATCATCGAGCGCCTCTAGCTCTCGCATCTCGCCGAAACTGCTGTGAGATCACGTTTCTCGTCGATTTGGTGATCTCACAGCAGTTTCGATGACCAGGCGGCCTCCACGCGCCGGACAACGTCGGGCTCGCGGTCGCTTCGGATGATGCGTATGACCTTCCACCCGAGATGAGCTAGTTCTTCGGCACGCCTGATGTCGTACGCGTAGCGGATCGGATCGGTGCGGTGGTGCTCGCCGTCGTACTCGACGGCGAGCATGAGTTCCTCCCAACCCATGTCGAGGTAGTACTTCGACCACCCATCCGTCCGCAGAACCGGGATCTGTGTCCGGGGTCGCGGATAGCCGGCGCGAACCAACAGCAGCCGCAACCACGTCTCCTTCGGCGACTCCGAGCCAGGGTCATAGAGATCCAGCGCCGTCCGGAGTTGACGGATCCGTCGCGCGCCGCGATATCGCGCGGCGAGGTCGAGCACGTCGGTGGCGCGGAAACGTGTGGCGTTGCCGAGCGCATCGAGGCTCGCCACGGCGTCGCCCAGACTGGCGGATCGGCCGACGTCGAAGGCCGTCCGAACCACGGTGGTGATCCTCATGCCCAGGTATTGGACGTATTCCTCGGCCGGCACGCGGAAATCGAAGGTGCGAACGCCCGGTGGCCGACGGGCGTTCTGCCACACCAGCTCGACCGGTTTGTCCTCGTCCACCCACTTCGCTCCGTGTAGCGCCGCCGCGGTGTGTCCGGCGATCACACCCTCACGGTGCGACCACAACCACGCCGCCCTTGCCCGCTCCTCGATCGTCAGGACCGCGTTCTTGTCCACATAGACGTCGGGGAAGACAGCGCGGTAGCGCGTGCGCAGCTCGTGCTTGCGAACCAGTCCTGAGGCCACCGCCTCGCTGCCGACGAACGGATTGCTTGTCATACCGACAGGCTCGGCGCGACCGGGGACACGTCATCCCCTCGAGACTGCTGCCAGATCGCATTCTGGGGATGAAACGCGATCTGTGAGCAGTTTCGGCGAGGCCCCCGACAAAGCAGAAAGCCCGGCACCACCGGTGCCGGGCTTCCCTCGTAAGGCTGCTAGTCGTTCTGGAAGTAACTCAGCAGCCGCAGGATCTCCAGGTACAGCCAGACCAGGGTGACGGTCAGGCCGAGCGCGACGCCCCAGGCCGCCTTCTCCGGCGCCCCGGCGCGGATCATCTGGTCGGCGGCGTCGAAGTCGATCAGGAAGCTGAACGCCGCGAGGCCGATGCAGACCAGCGAGAAGATGATCGCGATGGTGCCGCCGCTGCGCAGGCCCATGCCGTCGCCACCCCCCACACCGAACAGCGCGAGGACGAAGTTGCCGAGCATCAGCACCAGAACGCCGAACATGCCGGCGACGATCATGCGGGTGAACTTCGGCGTCACGCGGATCGCACCGGTCTTGTAGACGACCAGCATGCCGAAGAACACGCCCAGCGTGGCCAGCACGGCCTGGGTGATCAGCGCACCGGCGCTACCACCGGCGACGACGACGTTGCCGAACAGCCACGAGATGGCGCCGAGGAACATGCCCTCGAGGCCGGCGTAGGTCAGCACGACGGCCGGGTTGTCCTGTTTGCGGCCGAACGTGGCGATCAGCACGACCACCAGGCCACCGAGGGCGCCGATCAGGGTCAGCGGGGCGGCCAGGCCCGGGTTCATGCCGGTCAGGAAGTAGGAGACGACGGCGACGGCCGACAGCACGGCCAGCGTGATGCCGGTCTTCGTGACGACGTCGTCGATGGTCATCGGCCGGGCGACGCCGGTCTGCTCCGGGTACTGGGTCGTATACGGCTCAGCGTGTACCTGCTGGGCACCGTAGCCGGCGGCTCCGGTACCGAATGTCGCGTATCCGCCCTGCGTCTTCGGCAGGGAGCGGAATACCGGGTTGCTGCTCTCGCGCACCGTCGGGTCCTCTCATAGGTGGTTCGATGACGAACACACGGTCAACGATCGACGGTCCGGCGTGAGTTCCCGAAATCGAGTCAAGATCTCACAGGAACTTCCCAGGACGGTCGAGCAAAACCTTACCCGTCGCGCGCTGCGCGCGGGCAACGATCTACATTGCTCCCGTGGCGGAAAACGAGGATGTCCTAGTAACTGTGGAGAACGGCGTCGGCCTCCTCACCCTGAACCGGCCCAAGGCGATCAACTCGCTGACCCACGGCATGGTCACCGCACTCGCCGAGGCACTGCACCGCTGGGCGGGCGACGGCGACGTCCACACCGTGCTGCTCGACGGCGCGGGTGAGCGGGGGCTGTGCGCGGGCGGCGACGTCGTGGCGCTCTATCACAGCGCGAAGGCCGGCGGCGCCGAGGCGAGGCGGTTCTGGGCCGAGGAGTACCAGCTCAACGCCTACATCGGCCACTACCCCAAACCGTATGTGGCGTTGATGGACGGCATCGTGATGGGCGGCGGCGTCGGGGTCAGCGCACACGGCGACGTACGCGTGGTGACCGACAAGACCAAGATGGCGATGCCCGAGGTGGGCATCGGCTTCATCCCCGACGTCGGCGGCACCTACCTGCTGTCGCGTGCCCCCGGCCTGCTCGGCTACCACGCCGCGCTCACCGGCGCGCCGTTCTCCGGCGCCGACGCGATCGCGATGGGCTTCGCCGACCACTTCGTCCCGCACGACGCGCTGGCCGACTTCCGCGCCGCCGTCATCGCCGACGGCGTGGACGCCGCACTGACCGCCCACACCGTCGAACCGCCCCCGAGCACCCTTCTGGCGCAACGGGACTGGATCGACGAATGCTATGCGGGTGAGACCGTCGCCGACATCGTCGCGGCCCTGCGCGGACACGGGACCGGCCCGGCCACCGAGGCCGCCGACCTGATCTGCACCCGCTCCCCCATCGCGCTGGCCGTCGCGCTCGAATCGGTCCGCCGGGCCGCCCGGCTCGACACGGTGGAGGACGTGCTCCGCGACGAATACCGTGTCTCGTGCGCGTCACTGCGCTCGCACGACTTCGTCGAGGGCATCCGCGCGCAGCTCGTCGACAAGGACCGCAACCCGAAGTGGTCGCACCAGTCGCTCGCCGAGGTCACCAAGGCCGACGTCGACGCCTATTTCGTACCCGCCGACCCCGAACTCACCTTCCCGTAGCGGGACCCGTAAAGGAGTAGCCATGGATTACGAGACCATCCTCGTCACCCGCGACGGCCGGGTCGGCACGATCACCCTGAACCGGCCGAAGGCGCTCAACGCCCTCAATTCGCAGGTGATGGCCGAAGTCACGACCGCCGCAGCCGACTTCGACGCCGACGAAGGTATCGGCGCGATCGTCCTCACCGGCAGCGAGAAGGCCTTCGCGGCGGGTGCGGACATCAAGGAGATGGCGAACCTGTCGTTCGCCGACGTGTTCAGCTCGGACTTCTTCGCGCTGTGGGGCAAGTTCGCCGCCACCCGCACCCCCACCATCGCCGCGGTCGCGGGCTACGCGCTCGGCGGTGGCTGCGAGCTCGCGATGATGTGCGACATCCTGATCGCCGCCGACACCGCGAAGTTCGGTCAGCCCGAGATCAAGCTGGGTGTGCTGCCGGGTATGGGCGGCTCGCAGCGGCTGACCAAGGCGATCGGCAAGGCCAAGGCGATGGACCTGATCCTGACCGGCCGCACGATCGGCGCGGAGGAGGCCGAACGCAGCGGGCTGGTGTCGCGCGTCGTGCCCGCCGACCGGCTGCTCGACGAGGCGAACGAGGTCGCCGCGACCATTGCGGGGATGTCGCGCAACGCATCCCGCATGGCCAAGGAGGCGGTCAACCGCGCCTTCGAGTCCACCCTCACCGAGGGACTGCTCTACGAACGCCGGCTCTTCCACTCCGCGTTCGCGACCGAGGACCAGAAGGAGGGTATGGCGGCGTTCAGCGAGAAGCGCCCCGCCAACTTCACCCATCGATAATCTGCTCTGGTGAGCGATACCGCGGAGGTCACCGAGAAGGCGCCGCCGCAGGACCAGCCACCACAGAAGCGGGCGTGGTGGCTGCGCCACTACACGTTCTTCGGCACGGCGGTCGGCCTGGTGTTCGTGTGGTTCTCGCTCACCCCGTCGCTGCTGCCGCGCGGGCCACTGTTCCAGGGTCTGGTCAGCGGCGCGGCCGGCGCGGCGGGCTACGGCATCGGTGTCTTCGCCGTCTGGCTCGTGCGCTACATGATGTCTAAGGACTCCAGCCCGCCTGCGCCGCGCTGGGCCTGGGTGGCACTGCTCGTGGTCGGCGTCGTCGGCCAGGTGCTGATGATCGTGTACTTCCACGTCTGGCAGGACCAGATCCGCGATCTGATGGGCGTGCCGCGGATGGGGTTCTGGGACCACCCGCTCACGGCAGTGCTGGCGATCGTGGTGCTGTTCGCGCTCGTCGAGGTGGGCCAGCTGATCCGGCGGTTGGTCCGGTTCCTGGTCCGCCAGCTGGAACGCGTTGCGCCGCCGCGGGTTTCCGCGGTCGTGGTCGTCGCCCTGCTGCTGGCGCTGACGATCGCACTCCTCAACGGTGTCGTGGTCCGGGTGGCGATGAGCACGATCAACAACACCTTCGAGACGGTCAACGACGAGACCGATCCGGACACTCCGGCACCGCGGAGCGCGTTGCGGTCGGGCGGTCCGCAGTCGCTGGTCAGCTGGGAGTCGTTGGGCCACCAGGGCCGCATCTTCGTCGCCGGAGGCCCGACGGTCGCCGAACTGAGCGCGTTCAACGGTGCCGCCGCGACCGAGCCGATCCGCGCCTACGCCGGTCTGCATTCGGGCGACGGCATCCGCGCGACCGCCCGGCTGGCCGCCCGGGAGCTACTGCGGACGGGCGGCCTCGACCGCGAGGTCGTCGCCGTCGCGACCACCACCGGCACCGGGTGGATCAACGCGGCGGAGGCCTCCGCGCTGGAGTACATGTTCAACGGCGACACCGCGATCGTGTCGATGCAGTATTCGTTCCTGCCGAGCTGGTTGTCGTTCCTCGTCGACCGGGAGAACGCCAGGCAGGCCGGGCAGGCGTTGTTCGAGGCCGTCGACGAACTGGTGCGCGCGATGCCCGAGGCGCAGCGCCCCCGCCTCGTGGTGTTCGGGGAGAGCCTGGGTTCGTTCGGTGGCGAGGCGCCGTTCCTGGCGCTCAACAACCTGATCGCCCGCACCGACGGCGCCCTGTTCTCGGGGCCGACGTTCAACAACACGATCTGGACGGACCTGACCCGCCAACGTGATCCGGGTTCACCGCAGTGGCTGCCGATCTACGACAAGGGCGACAACGTCCGGTTCGTGGATCGGCCCGAGGACCTCGACCGTCCCGAACAGCCCTGGGGCGCACCGCGAGTGGTGTACCTACAGCACGCCTCCGATCCGATCGCGTGGTGGGACCCGGACCTGTTGTTCGCCCGGCCGGACTGGCTGAAGGAGCCGCCGGGCTACGACCGCACGGCGCGGATGAAGTGGATCCCGGTGGTGACGTTCCTGCAGGTGTCGGCGGACATGGCGGTCGCCGTCGACGTTCCGGACGGGCACGGACACGTGTACGTCAAGGATGTCGCCAACGGCTGGGCGGCGGTGTTGGAGCCGCCCGGCTGGACGCCGGACAAGACCGAGCGGCTGCGGCCGTTGCTGCACAGCGACGAAAACAACTAGACGAGAACGCCTTCGGCCTTCAGCGCGTGATAGCCGCCGACGACGTCGGTGGCGCGATGCAGTCCGAGGTCGAGCAGCGACGCCGCCGCCAGGCTGGACGTGTAGCCCTCCGAGCACAGCACCACCCACTCGACGTCGTCGTCGACGGCCTGCGGTAGCCGGGCGTCGCTGGTGGGGTCGCACCGCCACTCGAGCACGTTGCGCTCGATCACCAGGGCGACGGACACCTCGCCTTCACGGTCGCGTTGGGCCTGCGGGCGGATGTCGACGAGCAGGGCGCCGCGCTCGAGGGCGGCGGGCACCTCGGCCGCGGGCATCCGCCGCAGACGGGCGCGGGCGGCGTCGAGGACGCGGTCGATGCGACTTGCCATGTCAGCCCTCCGGGGTATCGGTGAGTTCGGTTCGGCTGCGGCGCAACGTCTGTCGCTCGGAGACCTCGTAGAACGACATCGCGGTCAACGGCGGCGAGTAGGCGTGCACGCTCAGCGTGGGGCCGCTGGTGGTGTCGGGCGCCCACACCACGTCGTGCACCCAGCCGAGCGGGAAGGCGGCCTGATCGCCCGCCGCAAGCCGCCGGCGGCGTAACCCGTCGCCGTCCCAACGGGTTTCGGACAGCGCTCCGGACAGAACGGTCAGGGCACCGAGCGATCCGCCGTGGTCGTGCAGTTCGGTCGACCGGTCGGGCACCCAGCTGATCAGCCAGACGTCGAGTTCGTCGTCGCCGTGTAACCGCGTGTACCAGCGGTCGTCACGGGGCAGCCCGCCGTCGGGCAGCAGATGGTCGAAGCGCCCGCTGAGCACGTCGTCGGCGCCGCGATCGGTGGCGTGGAGCAGGTCGGGAAGACGCAACCGGGTAGGCGCCGACACCGCGGGAACGGCGGACACGGGCGAGGAAAGGGTGTGCACGGACATACGGGAACTCCAGAAAGGACGGACGGGTATGGGGTGGGCGTCAGGCCCGACAACACTCCACAACCGCGGTCCGCTCCATCACGCCGGCCAGTGTTGCATAGATTGGCCCCATGCGCAGGTGCCTTTCCCGCCTCATCTCCGCCGTCGCCGTCGCCGGCGCCCTCGCCCTCACCGGATGCTCGACCGGCGGTGAGGACACCCCGGACACCTCGTCTCCGGAGGCGTCGTCGCAGGTCAGCACTACGACGACGACGGCGGCCCGCACCGCGGCACCGGGTGAGGTCGGCACCTCCCCGGACGGGGTGACGACGGCGGTGGGCGCACCGGCCGAGTCCACCGAGGAGGAGTACTTCCAGGCCTGCGACGCGGCCAGGACGTGGATGGCCGAGCGCGGCGGTGACCTCAAAGCGCAGGTCGAACCGTATCTCGCCGAGATCCAGAAGTCCGACGCGGCGGGCCCTGGCACATTCGGCACACCGTGGTCACAGCTGGAGCCGGCACGTCAGGCGGCCGTCATCGTCGCCGTGGAGGCAGCCGCCGACGAACTGTGCGGCTGAGGTTCGATTCACGCTGCGCGAAAAGGGGCGCAAAATAACGCCATGAGTAAACGCGTCGCCCTGGTGCTCGGCAGTGGCGGTGCCCGCGGCTATGCACACATCGGCGTCATCGAGGAGCTGCATTCGCGCGGTTACGAGATCGTCGGCATCTCGGGTTCGTCCATGGGCGCGCTCGTCGGAGGCCTGCAGGCGGCAGGCAAGCTCGACGAGTACGCCGAGTGGGCCAAATCGCTGACCCAGCGCGCGGTGCTGCGCCTGCTGGACCCCTCCCTCACCGCACCCGGCGTGCTGCGAGCGGAGAAGATTCTCGACGCCGTACGCGAAGTCCTCGGCGAGGTGTGCATCGAGGATCTGCCGGTGCCGTACACGGCCGTCACGACGGATCTGATCGCAGGCCGGTCGGTGTGGTTGCAGCGCGGTCCGGTCGATGCGGCGATCCGTGCCTCGATCGCGATCCCAGGCGTCATCACCCCACATGTCCTCGACGGCCGGCTGCTCGCCGACGGCGGCATCCTCGATCCGCTGCCGATGGCTCCGGTCGCCGCGGTGAACGCCGATCTGACGATCGCGGTGAGTCTCGGCGGCAGCGAGGCCGGTGGTGCCGAACCCGACGACGGCGAGGCCGGATCGACGGCGGACTGGCTGAACCGCCTGTTGCGCAGCACCTCTGCGCTGTTGGACTCGAAGTCGGCGCGCACGGTGCTCGACACCCCGGCGGTGCGGTCCATGCTCAACCGTTTCGGCACCACCCCCGACGAGGACACCGAGGACACCGAGCCGTCCGAAGACACCGAGCCGTCCGAATCAGGCAGCAGCGCTGAACAACTCGTCGACTCCGCGAAGGAGCTGGCGGTGCCGAAGTTGGGCAGTTTCGAGGTGATGAACCGCACCATCGACATCGCCCAGGCGGCGCTGGCCCGCCACACGCTGGCGGCTTACCCGCCCGATCTGCTGGTCGAGGTGCCCCGGTCCGCATGCCGCAGTCTGGATTTCCACCGCGCCGCCGAAGTCATCGAGGTGGGCAGGCAGTTGGCGGTCCAGGCGCTCGACGAGTTCGAGCAGCCCGAGTTCGTTCCGTTACTGCAGCCCTGACAGGAACGCGGCGACGTCGGCGGCGACCCGCCGGCCCTGCGCCCGCCCGGCCTGTGCGGACGGTATCCGGCACGCCGGGTCGAGCGGATTCGCCCCGAACGCGGCCAGTGCCTCGTCGTCGGCGAAGATCCCGAAGGTCGGGGCGGCGAAACCGTCGACCTCGGCGACCGCCCCACTGCCGAACGGCGACGGCGAGTTCCTGCCGGACGGGACCAGCGCCACCGCCGCATCACAATCGGCGGCGACCGCCATGTTGACGGTGCTGCCGACCCCGCCGTCCATGAACCGGCGCTGCCCGATCGCCACAGGCGGCCACACCCCCGGCACGGCGCAACTGGCCGCGACGGCGTCGACCAGCCCCACCCCGGACGACCGGTCGAACGCGACGAGTTCGCCGGTGGCCGTGTCGATCGCCGTCACCCGCAGCTCCCGGTCGGGCCAGTCGTGGCTGGGCAGCCGCTGTTCGATCACCGCGCGCCGCACGTCCTCGGCGACGGTGGGAGTGGACAGCGCGATCTCGCCGATGCGCTGCAGCTTCTGGGTGGTCGTCGCGTCGGGATCGGTCAGCGCGGCGAGGAAGACACCGGTGATGGTCTCGATGCTCACCCCCGGGTCGATCTCGGCGGACGTCGCCGCGAGCTGCCTCCCGTAGAGCTCGTCGATGTCCAGCCCGCTGCCGAGCTGGGCGGCCACCGTCGACCCCGCGGACGTGCCGACGAGGATCTCGGCGCCCAGCAGCGTCTGCGCGGCGGCGGGTGCTTCGTCGGCGATCCCGCGCAGCACCCCGGTCTCCCATGCGATACCGGCGATACCCCCGCCGGCCAGCACCAACGCTCGCTTCGTCACAGTCCGCAGTCTTCCAGGCTCCGGCGCCGCGGCGACGCCCGAGGTCGGCCGAGGTCACCGCGATCGCAGGCCCCGACCACTCGGTTCGGCCTGAACCGACATCGGCCGGGTGCGGTCTCGGCACGAGTTGCCCTGAGCGCGCCTGACTTTGGATACTTTCCCGCTGCACATCGCGAAGGCGACCACCTGCGTGATCTGCGTCGGCGAGAAGTTGTCGTCACCGATCAGCACCACGGTGCGGCGCCCGTCCGGCAGCGCGGGTCCGAGCGTGATGCCCTCGATGTTGTCGAGCCGGTTCAGACCCGGTGTGGTGGCCAGGTCGACCAGCAGGGTCTTGGCCATCGGGCGCACCTCGCGGCCCCCGAGCGCCGGAAGGTCCAGCACGTTGTCGGCGTCGGCCACCTCGGCGCGATAGATCCGCACGCTGTTCCGCCCGGCGAATCCGCGCTCGACCACCAGCAGGGTGGAATCGTCGACGGCGACGAGGTCGGACAGCCCGTTGTCTCCGCCCCGTCCGGCGGAGACCGCGTCCAGCGGATACGCGTACTGCGCGTCCGCGGTCCCGGTGTCGGGATCGAACCGGGTGATCCGGGTCAGCGCTCCCTCGGTGTCCGAGGGCAGCGGCCCGTCCTGCAGCAGCGGCCCCTCCATGCCCGCCCACACCGCCTGTCCGCCTGGTGTGACGGTGAGGCCCTCGAGGGCGAGATTACGGCGTGTACCGGTGTTTTCCGCCGACATCCGCAGCGTAGGCGGCAGCGCGAACTCACCGAGATACCGGCCGTCGAAGTCGGCGATCCGCACGAACGGGTCCTGCAGCACCGGGCCGGTCGGTTCGTCGGTGAGGCGCTCCCCTTCGCTGGTCCAGTACAGCCGCCTGCGGTCGAGGTCGACGGCGATCGCCTCGGGATCCGGCGGCACCACCGGAGGGCGAGCCGCCACGTCGAGCGGTGCGAACGGTCGCCCATCGGCATCGAGCAGTGGATGGGTGGCAACGAACTCGATAGCACCGAAACCGTTGCCGCTCAGAGCGATCCGCGCATCATAGAACCGTGCCGGGCCGCGCGCGGACCGGTCGTCACTGATGACGACGTACACATCGCGGTGCGCGTCGTAGCTGATACCGGACAACCCTCCGATGACCGTGCCGGCCAGCGCCGCGCCGTCGGGGACCCGGTGATCGCCGAGGTACTGCAGCGCGGGCGGCGCGGACCAATCGGCCGGCGCGCATCCGGTGATCGCCGACGCGCTGAGCAGCGATATACACAGCGCTCGACGCCACGCTGACCGACCGCCGGTACAGATGCGCATTGGTGTCCTCTCGTCGTGAGACTGGATGGCCTCGGGCGACTGCGCTGCACGATTGCAGCTGACGTCACCGGCTATCCGGTTCAACGCACCACACCGATGAGCGATTCACTCGCCGGAACGATTGTGTTCGTTCACATTTCACCCGACATCGCGCTCGACCTCCAACCGCGTCGCCGGCCGGCAGGTCATCGAACATCGGCTGACCTACCCTGTAGAGGTGTCTCGCGTGCTCAGTGTCAACCTGGCCCGGCCGATGCCGAATCCCGCCAAGGCGACGAAGGTGACCGGCATCGACAAGGTGCCGACGGACGAGGCGGTGCCGGTGCGCGCGCCGGGCCCGATGCGCGGCGGCGTCGGCAGCGGGCTGCGCGACGACGTGATCGGCAACCAGAAGTTGCACGGCGGCGACGATCAGGCGGTGTATGCCTACGCCCGCGAGGACCTGGACCGCTGGCAGGCCACCCTGGACCGGCCGCTGGCCAACGGCAACTTCGGGGAGAACGTCACCACGTCGGGCGTCGACGTGACCGGCGCGGTGATCGGCGAGCGCTGGCGGGTCGGCACCGACGGTCTGCTGCTCGAGGTCACCTCGCCGCGGACCCCGTGCCGGACGTTCGCGTCGTTCCTGGGCATTCGCGGGTGGATGGGCACCTTCACCCGGGCGGCAGTGCCGGGCGCCTATCTGCGGGTGATCCACCCGGGTACGGTCCGTGCGGGCGACGAAATCGAGGTGGTCGACCGTCCCGACAGCGACATCACGGTCGGACTGGTGTTCCGCGCCATCAGCGGCGAGTCCGACCTGCTGCCCCGCCTCCTCGACGTCGCGGCGCTGCCCGAGGACATCAGGAAGCGGGCCCGGAAGCGGAGCCCAGTCGCGGCGCCGCCCGCCCACTGATCAGCGGCAGGTCGAGGTAGGTCGCGATGCCGGGGGCGGCGGCGCAGACGGCGGGGACGGAGTTCACGCAGTGCGCGGCGGTCGCGACGATGCCGTTGTTGCTCTCGAGTCCCGACTCCACGCTCTCGGGCTGAAATCCCTTGACCGTCACCGTGAAATCCGGATTGCCGCGGACCTCCATCTCGTAGCGCTCCCCCGCCCCGCCGAAGCTCCACGCCGGGTCGAGGTGCTCCTGGCCCATCAGCCAGTTGACGGTGACGCGGACGACGACCTCGCCGTCGACGGTGGCCTCCCAGTGGAACCGCCGCCCGGCGACCTGTCCCGGTTCGATGGCGCCGATCGGTGAGTCGATCGGCGCGGTGGCCACCGCGATCTCCTGCGAGGACCGGACAGTCGGATCGGCCCGGAAGCCCATCTTGTCGACGACCATCTTCACCGACTGGATGAAGCCGCCGTCGAGCAGTTTCTGCATCGGGCCCGACAGCGCCTTCTCCGGGGTGTCGCCGAATCCCATCACGTACCGGACCACGTCGGGGGCGTCGTAGGTGCGCAGGTCGGAGAACTCCTCGGCACGCACGAACGTCACGCCCGTCGTCATGATGGACAGCACCAGCGGGAACTTGTCGCTGATACCGCCGGGTGCGATGCCGGTGCCGTGCAGCGTGACGTTGCCGTCCAGGGCGGCGGCCCGCAGCGGGGCGGCCTCCTTCTCACCGGGGTAGAACCAGCCGACGGGGGTGACGACGTTCTTGCCTGACCGCAGCAGGGCGGCGACCTCGTTCGGGTCGGGCAGCAGCGGTGAGTAGATCACCGCGTCCGCGTCGAGGGCGAGGATGTCCTCGATGCGGTTGGTGGCGGTCACCCCGATGGGGTCCGTCCCGATCAGCTCGCCGACGTCCTTGCCCGCCTTGGCTTCCGAGTGCACCCAGCAGCCGGCGAGTTCGAGGTCGGGATGCTCGAGCACACCGTTGATGGCCGCGACACCCACTCCGCCGGTCGCCCACTGCACCACTCGCAACGCCATGGAACCTCCTCTTGACCCCCGAACTAGAACGCGTTCTACTCGATTCTGGCGCGAGCGTGCGCGTCTGTACGCAACACGCCGATATCCGAACGTGCATCTGCGCACGCTCGCGGAACGAGGAGGGTGCGCAACATGGCGCAGAAGGTGTTCGTCGTCGGCGTCGGGATGACGAAGTTCGAGAAGCCGGGCTCGCGGGAGGGCTGGGACTATCCGCAGATGGCGAAGGAGTCCGGCACCAACGCACTCGTCGATGCCGGCATCGACTACTCGCAGGTGCAGCACGGCTTCGTCGGCTACTGCTCGGGCGACTCGACGTCGGGTCAGCGCGCGCTGTACGAACTCGGGATGACCGGCATTCCGGTGGTCAACGTCAACAACAACTGCTCGACGGGGTCGACGGCGCTGTACCTGGCCGCGCAGACGATCCGCGGCGGGCTGGCCGACTGCGCGATCGCGCTGGGTTTCGAGAAGATGCAACCCGGATCGCTGGGCGGCGGGGCGAGCGACCGCGAGTCGCCGATGGGCCGCCACGTCAAGGCCATGGCCGAGATCGACGAGTTCGCAATGCCGGTGGCGCCGTGGATGTTCGGCGCGGCCGGCCGTGAGCACATGCGCCAATACGGCAGCACGGCCGAGCATTTCGCAAAAATCGGCTACAAGAACCACAAGCATTCGGTGAACAACCCGTACGCCCAGTTCCAGGACGAGTACACCCTCGACGACATCCTGGGCGCCCGGATGATCTCCGACCCGCTGACCAAACTGCAGTGCTCCCCCACCTCCGACGGTTCGGGGGCGGCGATCCTCGCCAGCGAGAAGTTCGTCGACGAGCACGGGCTCGCCGCGCAGGCGGTCGAGATCGTCGGCCAGGCGATGACCACCGACTTCGCCAGCACGTTCGACGGCAGCGCCAAGAACCTGATCGGCTACGACATGAACGTGCAGGCGGCCCAGCAGGTCTACGAGCAGTCCGGCCTCGGCCCGGCCGACTTCCAGGTGATCGAGCTGCACGACTGCTTCTCGGCCAACGAACTGCTGCTCTACGAGGCCCTCGGCCTGTGCGGTGAGGGTGAGGCGCCCAAGCTGATCGACAACAACGACACCACCTACGGCGGGCGGTGGGTGGTCAACCCGTCGGGCGGTCTGATCTCGAAGGGTCATCCGCTGGGCGCGACCGGCCTGGCGCAGTGCGCCGAATTGACCTGGCAGTTGCGCGGGACGGCCGACAAGCGTCAGGTCGACGACGTCACCGCGGCGCTGCAGCACAACATCGGGTTGGGCGGGGCCGCCGTCGTCACCGCCTACCAGCGCGCCGACCGCTGAAATTCGTCCATTTCGTATCGAACCGTCTGGGCTCCGGCCCCGTTATAGGGGCAGATCGCCGCGATCTGGGAAGCTTTCCCGCGCCGCAAGCGATTCAACGAGTAGACATCGACAACGAGATGGAGATCAACGATGCGCAGAGGATGGGCGCTTGCCGCAGGGACCGCGGCGGTGTTCGGGGTGCTCGCGGCGCCGGCCGGTATCGCCTCGGCCGACGAATCGGCACAGGACACGATCAATCGGCTGCAGCGAGAGGGTTTCACGGTCAAGATCGACCGCGTCGGCTCGGCACCGCTGAGTGAATGCGTCGTGACGGGCGTCCGGAATCCGCGGACCGTCACCTCGTTCTCGCCCATCGACAGGATCGGCATCGACGACGACTTCAACATCAACGCGTTCAATCCGATCGTGGTCGGCCGGTCGGTGTCGGTGTCGGTCAACTGCGCGAGCTGAACGCCGGAAGACCCGACCGGGGCAGGACACCGGTCGGGTCGTTCCCGGCGCTCCCTACGCCGGCGCGGGGACGCGGTCGGGGGTGTCGTCGTCGACCATGGTGAGCTCGTCGAACGGATCGTCACCGCGCAGCACCGCATCCACCCTGTTCTTGTCGATGGTCTTCGTCCACGAGCCGACCAGGATCGTCGCCACCGCATTGCCCGAGAAGTTCGTCACCGCACGGGCTTCCGACATGAAGCGGTCGATACCGACGATCAGCCCGACGCCGTCGAGCAGGTCGGGACGGTGGCTCTGCAGACCCGCGGCCAGCGTGGCAAGTCCGGCACCGGTGACACCGGCCGCGCCCTTGGAGGCGACGATCATGAACACCAGCAGACCGATCTGCTCGGTCATCGACAGCGGATCGCCCAGCGCGCCCGCGATGAACAGTGACGCCATGGTCAGGTAGATCGCGGTGCCGTCGAGGTTGAAGGAGTAGCCGGTCGGCACGACGACGCCGACCGTGCTGCGCTCCACGCCGAGGTGTTCCATCTTCGCGATGAGCCGCGGCAGCGCCGACTCCGACGACGAGGTCGACACGATCAGCAGGTACTCCCGCGCCAGGTAGCGGACCAGCTTGAAGATCGACACGCCCGCCACGGCCCGCATCAGCACGCCGAGCACACCGAAGACGAACACCGCGCAGGTGAGGTAGAAGCCGAGCATCAGCGTGAGCAGTTGTGTGACTGCGGCCCAACCGGTTTGGCCGACGACGTTGGCGATCGCGCCGAACGCGCCGATCGGCGCCAGCCACAGGATCATCACCAGGATCTTGAACACCAGCTTCTGCAGGTGCTCGACACCGCGCAGGATCGGCTCCCCCGCACTGCCCATCGCCTGCAGCGCGAAACCGACCAGCAACGCGACGAAGAGAGCCTGCAGCACACTGCCCGCGGTCAGCGACGAGAGCAGCGTGTCGGGGATGATGCCCTGCACGAAGTCCATCAGACCGCCCGATTCATGGGCTTTCTCGGCCAGTTCGACACCCTTGCCCGCGGCGCTCTCCGAGACGTTCATCCCGGTGCCGGGGTGCAGCACGTTACCGACCAGCAGGCCGATCGCCAGCGCGAACGTGGACATCACGAGGAAGTAGCCGAACGCCAGCCCGCCGACCTTGCCGACGGTGGCGGCCTTGCGGACCGAGCCGATGCCCAGCACGATCGTGCAGAAAATGACCGGGGCGATCATCATCTTGATCAGGTCGACGAACATCGTGCCGAGCACACCGACGCTCTTGCCCACCGCCGGCGCCAGGATGCCGACGGCGACGCCGGCCACCACCGCCACGATGACGGCGATGTAGAGCCAGTGCGTCCGGTCGCGCCGGGGCGCCGGCGCCTCGGGCGGTGGGTCGAGGGTGATACTCATGGGTCCTCCAGGTCGACATCGGATGCGGTCTGGAAGTAGGTTCGGCGAGGACGTGAGCCAGGTCACGTTTTAGTTCATTTCTTTCAGGCGGAGGTGTGGGTGAAACTGCCACGGTCCCTCGCGGGCCAGGCCATCGCGCTCCAGCTCGTGGTGATCGCCGTGATCGTCCTCGCGGGCAGCGCGCTGGCCCTGCTCGACGCGCGCCGCGACGGTGACCAGGCGGCCCGAGAGCAGGTCGTCGGGATCGCGACCGCGCTGGCCGATTCACCGTCGACCGCGCAGGCCATCGAATCCGGCAGGGCGACAGAGCTTCTGCAACCGGTGACCGAAGCGGTCCGCACTCAGACCGGCATCGCGTTCATCACGATCATGACGCCCGACGGCGTTCGGTTCACCCACACCGATCCGGAGCAGATCGGCGGGCGCTACCTCGGCACGACGGAGCCTGCACTGCGCGGGGAGACGTTCAGCGAGGTCTACACCGGGACACTCGGCCCGTCGGTCCGCGCCGTCGCACCGGTGCGCGACGGGGCCGGCCGCATCGTCGGGTTGGTGTCGGCGGGCATCACCCAGCAGACGCTGGCCCAGCGCTGGCGCGCCCAGATCCCCACGATCGCCGCGGTGACCCTTGCCGCGGTGCTGATCTCGTCGGTCGGCGGGTGGCTGATCCGGCGGCGCCTGCTGCGCCAGACCCACGGCCTGCGGCCCGACGAACTGCGCGTGATGTACGAACACCACGACGCCATCCTGCATTCGGTGTCCGAGGGGTTGATCGTGCTCGGCCGCGACGGGGTGGCTCTGGTCAACGACGAGGCCCGCCGGCTTCTCGCACTGCCGCCCGGCCCGATCGACATCGCTCAGCTGCCACCGTTCCTGCAGACCACCGATCCGGGAGTGCGCGACGAGGTCCACGTCACCGACGAACGGGTGCTCGTGGTCAACCGGTCGCGGGTCACCGGGTCCGACTCGGAGGTGGTGACGATCCGCGACCGCACCGAATTGCAGGGCGCACTGGGCGAACTCAGCTCCCTGCAGGTGCTCACCGATTCACTGCGGGCACAGGCGCACGAGGCGGCGAACAAACTGCACACCGTGGTCACGATGGTGGAGATGGGCCGGCCCGACGACGCGGTGCGCTTCGCCACCCACGAGCTCGAGCTGTCCCAGCGCCTGGTCGACCGGCTGTCCCAAGCCGTCGCCGAACCTGCTCTGGTGGCGCTGCTGCTGGGCAAGACGGCACAGGCCGACGAGCGCGGTATCGCGTTGACCGTCACCGAGGACACCCACCTGCCGTCGCACAGTGAAGCGCTGTCCGGCCAGGAGATGGTGACCGTGCTGGGCAATCTCGTCGACAACGCCATGGACGCCTGCGACCGCGACGATCCCTGGGTGGAGGTGACGGTCAACCAGGACGACCACCGGCTCCTCATGCGGGTGGCCGACAGCGGTCCCGGAATGGACCCGGCGACCTTCGCGCGGGCCATGCGGCGCGGCTATTCGACGAAATCCGGTGACGATGCGGCGCACCACGGACTGGGGCTCGCGCTCGTCGGCCAGGTGGTGACCCGTCATCGCGGCACGGTGACCGCCGACGTCTCCTACGGTTCGGTGGTGACCGTGACGGTGCCGCTGGGGCAGTCGTGACCGCGCCGGCCATCAAAGTGCTGATCGTCGAGGACGATCCGCTGATCGCCGAGGCGCACCACACCTATCTGTCCCGGCTGGCCGGCTTCACCACGGTCGCCGTCGTCCACACCGCGCGCGATGCGATCCGGGTGGCGTCCGGTGCGGCCGCCGACCAGCAGCCGATCGATCTGGTGTTGCTCGATCTCGGTCTGCCCGACACGACCGGCATCGCGCTGGCATCCAGTCTGTCGGGGCTGCGGCCGGCGCCCGACATCATCGCGATCACCAGCGAACGCGATCTGGAGATGGTGCGCGCGGCGGTGTCGCACGGCGCGCTCGCGTATCTGCTCAAACCGTTCACGTTCGCCGCGTTCCGCGACCGGCTCGAGCGCTACCGGCGTTACCGCGAAGCGCTGCCCGCGGGAATCGACGCCGCCAGTCAGGCCGAAGTGGACAGGGCGCTGGCCGAACTACGCAGCTCCGCCGACCGCACCGCGTCCCCCAAGGGCGCGGCGCCGGGCACCACGGACGAAATCGCAAGAGCGGTGCGCGATTCCCCGGGGGGACTGACCGCCGACCAGACGGCCGCGAAGGTGGGCGTGTCTCGCGTGACGGCGTGGCGCTACCTCGAACGGCTGGCCGACGACGGCACGCTCACCCGCCTCACCGACTACGGCGGGACCGGCCGCCCGAAGACGCGCTATCAGTGGCGTTGACCGTCAGACGGCCGTGAGCTCCCGGACGTCGGGCCGGGCGATCGGAGTGGTCGCCACGAAGTGCGAATACGTCAGCGCCGTGGTCGACGCGGGCACCGCCATCGAGGTCATGACGCCCGCGAAGTCGGCGACGTAGAGCCGGCGACCGTCGCCGCGCACGGCCACGCACGCCGGGCTCGCGTCGCCGCTGATCTCGTCGACGATCTCGGTGGTCAGCGTGTCGAACACCGCCACCCGGTCGTAGTCGACGACGTAGGCCCGGGTGCCGTCGGGGCTCACGGCCAATTGCGTTGGGGCGCCGCCGATCGCCACCGACGCGGTGACCGCGTTGGCGGCCAGGTCGATCACGTCGATGCTGCCGCCGAAGCGGCGGTCGGAGCGCAGCACGTAGGCGAGACCGTCGCCGCCGAGGGTCAGGTCGCGGATCGGGGAGGCCAGCCGGAGCCGCCGCACCACCCGCGTGGTCTCGGTGTCGATCGTGAGCAGGGCGCTGCCCGCCAGACCGGTCGTGGCGACGTACAGGCGCCGCCCGGTGTCGTCGACGCGGACAGCGTCCACGCTGGAGCCGGGCCGGTACCCGATGCCGATGGTGCCGATGCGTTCGGCGGTGGTGTCGACCACCGCGACGTCGACCATGTCGTCACCGGTGCGTCCGATGTACAGCCGCTTACCGTCGGGTGTGATGGTCATGGCCGTCGCGCTGAAGGCCAGCGGGTAGCGGGCGATGACGGTGCCCGCCCGCGTATCGACCACGGTCACGGCGTCGTGCTGTAGCGACGACGTGGCGACGTAGGCGCGGTCTTCGGCGACCGCGACCAGGGTCGGCTCCCCGCCCACCGCGACCACCTTGGCAGCGCCGAGGTCGGCGTCCAGCACGGAGATCGAGCGGTCACCGGGATTGGTCGTCACGACGACACCGGTGGCGCCGTCGATGGCGATGTCGCCGACGGGACCGCGGGGCATCGCGGTGACGTCGAGGACGGCGATCTCAGGGTCGTGCGCGCGCATCCCCACCGTTTTCGGGGTGGGTACGGGCGACTTCTTGCGCATGAAGAAATTTGCCATGGTTCTCGGCACCTCCGCCGGTTTGGCGTGCACCGGCCGTCGATTTCAGTCGTTCATCGCGCCGGGACGGCGCGGTCTGAACCGAGTCTAGCGACGACGCAACCGCCGATTCCGCAGCGATTTCGTCCTGTGTCCAGCCGAGTTGCGGGGACTCTCAGACCATGCTTAAGAAACTCTTCGTTATGCGATCGTGACTTTTGTTCAGCAAATCGTCACCTCGAGTTGGCCTGGGGGGACAGTTCATTCGCAAATCGTCCATGATCAAACGTCCCCGGTGCCCGAATACTGGATTCTTACCTTTCGGCCGAAAAATGAGCGACAGATCACACTGCGCCACGACAGCAAACTCGCACACACCGCCGAGGTCGGTGCAGGTCACGGGCGGGGCCGATCGCCCTGTCGGCCGGGGCCCCCGGCCGGCCCTCCGCGAACGTTCGCTGGCGGGTTCGGCGAGCCGGCTACTTGCCGCACACGTCGGGCGAGTCGCCGCGGACCGGTGCACCGGCGGGCACCGTGTAGGTGGCGACGACACCGGCGTCGTGCGGCGCGCCGTTGGCCACCCGGTGGGCCAGACCGGCGGGAATGAAGACGGACTGCCCCGCGCCGTACGGTACGGCCGCGCAGTCGGCGGCGGTCTGCAACTGCACCGTCCCCTCGGTGATCACCGAGTACTCCGGACCGGGATGGGTGTGCCAGCCACTGCTGGCGCCCGGCCGCATCAGCAACTGCTGGACCAGCAGGGTCGTCGGCTGTCCGGCCGGTGTGGTGATCGACACCGCCGCGTTCGTTTCACCCTTCGCGAGGTCGGTGCGGACGACGTCGCCTTCTGGCGGGGTGGCCGCGGCCGAGGCGGACAGCGCGACCACCCCGGTCGCCGCGATCCCCGCGGCACCTCCGATTCGACGGACCTTCATCGCGAATCCCCCTCGAGGCGTCAGGCTCCCGGCAGTGCGGGCGGTGGCGGCACTGCAGGCGCCGGAGCCGGAACCGCGGGCACCGGCGGGACGGGCGGCACGGGCGGCGGCGGTGGCGGTGGCGCGACCCCCACCCCCAGGACCCGCAGCAGATCCGGTTTCATCGCCTGCAACTGCGCACCCCAGTATCCCCAACTGTGGGTCCCTTTCGGGGGAAAGTTGAACACCGCGTTGTGGCCACCGGCCGCCAGGTACTTCTGCTGGAACTCCTTGTTGGTCGACAGCGTGATGTTCTCCAGGTAGCCGGCGCTGAAGTTGCCGCCGAAATCGTGGCCGGTGTCGAGTTCGGACGCCACGCCGCCGCCGCAGTAGATCCACAGTGCGGTGCCGTTGGCGGCCAGCCGGCCGACGTTGACCATGGGGTCGTTTCGGCGCCAGGCCACGTCGCTGGTGGGTCCCCACATGTTCTGCGGATTGAAGCCACCCGCATCCTTCATCGCGAAGCCGATCAGTGTGGGCCACAGGCCGGCCGACGGATTGAGGTAGCCGGACAGCGAACTCGCGAAGATGAACTGGGTGGGATACCAGGTCGCCAGGTTCAGTGCGGCGCCACCCGACATCGACAGTCCCACAACGGCATTGCCGCGCGGATCCTGTCCGCGGTTGGCCGCCAGCCAGGCCGGCAGCTCCTGGGTCAGGAAGGTCTCCCACTTGTAGGTCACCGCACCTGAGTTGTTGGCCGCGGGCTGATACCAGTCGGCGTAGAAACTCGACTGCCCGCCGACGGGCATCACGACGGAGACACCGGATTCGTAGAACCACTCGAACGCCGCGGTGTTGATGTCCCAGCCGTTGGCGTCCTCCTGGGCCCGAAGCCCGTCGAGCAGATAGACCGAATGTGGTCCGCCGCCTTGGAATTGGACTTTGATGTTGCGGCCCATCGCCGGCGACGGCACGTCGAGCGTCTCGATGGGCAGCCCGTCACGGGAGTACGCCGTCGCGCTCGGCGCGGCGCCCAGCGCCGCCGTCATGAGCGCGGTGAGCACCACCGCGCCCACTGCCCGTGTCCATCCCCAGGTCCATCTCCAGCCGCTGAATCGCTGCGTCACCGCTTCTCCACCTCGTCTTTTCGGACGTCGGGGACGCTAACAGCGGGTGCACCGGCGGCCGGCCGCGCAGCGCGGGCCTTGACCGGCTTGTTATCAAGCCTTGCGGAGACTGTGAGGTTCGGGCTCGACGGTGCCGGTGAGCCCGAGGTCGCCGAGCGCCTGGTCGACGACCTCGCGCAGTGCGTCCTTCGTGTTGGTGCCGCCGGGGCGCCACGCCGCCACCGTGGCCGAGACCAGGCCGCCCAGCCGGCACGAACCGATGAACAGCAGGCCGCCCGACTTGTCGAGGATGGTGGTGGTGATCTTCGGTTCGACGATGCGCGGCGCCAGGAACGCGGCATCGGTGCCGTCCGGGCGGTTCACCGCGGGGTCGAGGTCGCCGAGGTTCGAGCACCCGATGGGCGCGCCGCGTTCGACGATCATCGACTCCAGCCGCCGGACCAGCACGCGCGGTGTCAGGGGCGTCAGCGGCAGCGGTTCGAGCAGCTCGTTGGGTTTGTCGCGCAGCGCGGCGAACTCCCGTTTCATGGTGGCGCGCAGTTCGGTCAGGTCGGTGGTGACCCGCACCGGATCGGCCTTCATCCGCGCCTCGGTCAGCGCGTTGCCGCGGGTGTCGCCGTCGACGCGTTCGCTGACCGGGTAGGACAGTGTCACCAGTCCGGCGTCGTCGGTGCGGCCGAGTAGGTGGCCGACCCGGGCCGCGAACCCGGCCAGCAGTGAATTGCTGTTGCCGCCCAACGCTTTTGCACGCGCATCCCACTGGTCGATGTCGACGAGCGCCAGCACGCAGGGCGCCACCACTGTCCGGGTCTCGCCGGTGACGGCCTGGGCGCGCGCCGAGGACATCGACGACGCCAGCTCGTCGCGCTGCGAGCGGGCCACCCGTACTGTGGCCGCCACGGCGCGGCCGATCTCGGGGAGGGCGCGGACGGCCTGACGGGCGTCTTCGGCGACGGCCTGCCGGCGGGTGCGCGACGACGGCAGCGGGTAGCCGAGATCGCGGCGTACGCCGTTGGCGGCGTCGGCCACCGCGTGGCAGATGGCCAGCCCGTCGCCGGTGGTGTGCGAGACGACCAGGCTGACCGCCGCACCGCCGCCGATCAACGGCTGGACGCCGAGATGCCACTGCGGTCCGTATTCGGGGTCGATGGGCAGGCCGGCCCGCTCGTCGGCCCATGTCCACACGTCGCGGCGCGGCCGGTCGTCGGCGGCCACGTCGAGGTTGGCGGGTCCGGTATCGGCCACCCACCGGTGCCGCCCGAACGGCAGGGGCGATTTCTCGACGCGCCGACCGAGCAGGCCGTGGCCGAGGTTGCGGTGGAAACGGCGCAGGCCGTCGAGGTCGACGGGGCGGTCGTAAACCCAGGTGAACTGGATGAGGGGCCCCCGGCCGAGCGCCCGCAATCCGAGAAACGATGCCTGGTCGATGTAGGCGAGCGTGTTGTCCACCCACGTCACTCTAATCACGCCCGCTCAGGGCACGGCATCCCTCGCGTCAATCAGGTTGTGCCGCTGGGGCTCAGGGTGAGGCCGACTTCGCAGGGTGGCGGCCGGTTCAGGGCGCGACGGTGCTGGGTTTGACGGCGATGACGCCGACAGCGGTCAGGTGGTCGCGGCACTCGGTGAAGGTCCGCTCCATCGACAGCACCCGCTGCCTTGCGGCGCCGCGCAGGATGAGATCGCCGACGATGCGCAGTACGCCGACGACGCCTTCGGCGGCCACGACTCGGGCCGGTTGCAGCAACGCCGGCGGCGCGCGGTCCACGCCGCTTACCTGGAAACCGGCGGCGGTGAGCAGCTCCGTCCACTCCCGCACGGTCAGCGGACGCGCGTCGACCTTGACGGCCCGGGCGAGGTCGCGCCGGATGGCGTCCTTGGTGTCATCGCCGAGCGTGTCGGGCGTGAGGCCGAGTTCGTGGACGGCGTAGCGGCCGCCGGGCCGCAGGATGCGAAACGCCTCGTCGAGGACCGCCTTCTTGGCCTTCTCACTCTGCGTCGTCAGTATCGCCTCGCCGACGACCACGTCGGCGCTGTTGTCGGGCAGTCCCGTCGCCGACGCATCGGCGCCGACGTAGGACCTCGGCGCGAGGACGAGGATGTCGTGCGCCGTCCGGCCCGGTCCGGGACCGAGTTCCACCACGTCAGCACCGGTGATCTCCGCTGCGGCCAGCACGCGGGTCGTCAACGCGAGCCCGCCCGGGCGCAGCACACGCCTGCCGAGCCTCCCCGGCAACCAGTGTCCGGGGACGTCCGCGTCGGAGCGCTTGGACAGTGGGGTCGACTCATCGTCCGTCACCCGGTGACCACCTTCCTGTCGGGCCCCGCGTTCGGAGGAAGGTCGTCCCCCGAAAGTTAGGAACGGTGCTGAGGGCCGACAAGGCTGACGTCACAGGCCCAGCAGCGGTCAGTTCAGCCAGCACTCCCCTCGCCCGCTGTACCGGTCGACCGGCACCTGGCGCGCCATCACCGAGGCGTACTGCCGGTCGAAGGCGGGCAGCAGCGCGCGATTGAGACTCTCGAGTTCGTCCTGCCACTGCCGCAGTTCGGGCCCACGTGCCTGCAGTTCGTCGAGAACCGCCCGTTCGTCGACGGAGGTCACGCGCCCGTCCTGCACCACGATCCGCCCGTCGACCATCACCGTGTCGATCGACGAACCGTTCTCGCTGTAGACCAGGTGCAGCTCCGGCTTGTTGCGCGGGGTGAAAGCCAGCGAATTCATGTCGTAGAAAACGAGATCCGCGCGTTTGCCCACCTCGACGCTGCCGACGGTGTCGCCCAGCCGCGCCGAGCGTGCGCCGCCCAGGGTGCCTGCGGTCAGCACCTCCTGCGCCGTCGGCCACTGGCGGTAGTCGGGGCCGGTGACCTTGTGCAGCAGGGCGGCGGCCTTGACCGCCTCCGACATCCGCGCGGTGTCGCTGCTCGACATCCCGTCCGTCCCGATCCCGAGGTTCACCCCGGCGTCGAGGTATTTGCGCCACGGCGCGATACCGGAGCCGAGCTTGAGGTTGGAGATCGGGTTGTGCGACACCGACACCCGCCGGTCGGCGAGCACCTCCACATCGGAGTCGGTGACCCAGATGCCGTGGGCCATCGTCACGCGTTCGTTGAGCAGTCCGAGCGCGTCCAGGTACTCGACCATGGTCTTGCCGTAGAACTCTTCGCCCGTCACCGCCTGGGTGCGGGTCTCGAGGACGTGGATGTGGAATTCGAGGTCGTAGGTGGCGGCGATGTCGTCGATCCCGGCGAGCAGTTCGGGGCTACACCGCTGCGGCGCCGACGGGCCCACCATGAAGTGCAGCCGTCCGCCGGCGTAGTCGGCGTAGCGCTGCGCCGATTCACGGGCGTACGAGAGGTATTCGTCGCCACCCACGACCGTCAGCGCGTCGAGTTCGCGGCGCAGTTCCGGCTCGAGGGTGTCGGCGAGGAAGGGGAAGTGATCGGCGAACGGCCGGTCCATCACATGGCCGGAGATGTTGGCGCGGATGCCGGTGTCGCGGTATGCCTCGAACACCGCGGCGAGTTGATCCTCGGTCTGGCCGGGGATCTCGAGGACGTCGTCGACGAGTGTGGTGACACCGTTGCGCAGCGATTCGATCGCCACGAGCTGGGACCGCAGCCGGATCAGGTCGGGCGACAGCGGCGCCAGGCCGAGCACCGGATACGACAGCAGCATCCAGTGTTCGAGCGGCAGATTGTCCAGCCGCGCCCGGAACAGCGCCTCCCACGAGTGGGTGTGGGCGTTGACGTAGCCGGGCACCACGAGGCGGTCACGCCCAGACAGCACCACATCGTCGGGGTGCCGATCGAGAGCCGGTGCGACGGCGACGATCTCACCGTCGTGCACCCGGATGGACCGCTCCACTGGCGTGGCACCGGTGACCCCGTCCATGGTCAGGACGGTGGCCTTGTCGATCAGGTATGTCCCGCTCATCGCTGCGGCTGCCGCCCGCGGATCTTCTCCAGCACCAGGTACGTGACCGCCGAGACGAGGCCGCCGGCCAGCCACGACAGGTCGATGCCGCCCATGGCGTTCGAGATGGGGCCCTGCAGCAGCGGCGTCATGCCGTACATGAACATCCACGTGAAGACGATGCCGATGCCGAGGGCTACCAGCGCGGTGGGCCGCACCGACGGAAGCAGGCCCGCTTCGGGCGGTGCGACGAGCGCGTCGGCGTCGATCTGCTTGCGCGCGACGACGAACCAGTGCGTCAGCATCACGCCCGCCCACGGCGAGAGCCAGCCGACGATGCCGATGAGCCAGGCGTCGATCGTCGCCGCGAAATCGCCGTTGAGCACGAACACCACGACCACCGCCATGGCGACGACGCCGATGACGACGTTGAGGATGCGACGGTCGATGCGGATGTCGAGCGCCTGGGTGGACACCGTGCAGGTGTAGATGTTGAGGATGTTGGTGGCCAGCGGGCCGTGCACGACGAGCAGCAGGACGGGGATGGCGAGCACACCGTAGGCGTCGACGATGATCTCACCCGGATCCGACGAGGAACTGAGTGTCGCGAGCGTGGCGCCGAGCGCGCCGAGCCACACCACGGGGATGAACTGGCCGAGGGCGCTGGCGAGGAACAGCTTGCGGGCGGGCACCGTGGTGGAGACGAATCGGGAGTAGTCCCCCGCATAGCCGAACCAGGTGATGCCCCAACCGATTCCGATGGCGGTCATGACCGCCGACAGGGCGGCGATGTGTTGTCCGGTGGTCAGCGTCGGATCGCCCGTGTAGCCCCACTCGACGTCAAGGCCGAACCAGGCCACCGCGGTCATCGCGACCAGGACCGCCACGGTCGGCGGCACCGTCCAGCGCTCGAACGTCGCGATCACCCGGTAGCCGAACCATGCGATCACCACCTGGATGGCCATGATGATCGCGGCCACCACGATCCGCGGGCCGTGGGCGTCGCTGTCGGGATCGACGAGGCCGATGCGGCCGAGCAGGGCGATCACCAGATCGAGCACGATCCAGGTGTTCACCGCACACCACCCCATGCACAGCAGCGCCTGGACGGCGGCAGGCACGTAGGCACCGCGACGCCCGAAGACGGCCCGCGCCAACACCATTCCGGTGACGCCGGTGCGCTGTCCGATGACGACGAAGATGCCGAACAGCGACATGCCGATCAGGTTGCCGACGGCCAGCACGGCGATGGTCTCGAACAGTCCGAGCCCCATGGTGACCCCGAGTGCCCCGAGTACCCAGTTGATCGGTGCGATGTTGGCGCCGGCCCAGATCCAGAACTGTCCACGCACGTCGGTGGTCCTGGCGGACTCCGGGATGACGGTGAGCTCGGATTCCAGCCGTTCGACGGCGTCGGGCGCCGGTTCGCCGGTGGTGACAGCGGACATGACAGTTCCTGTTCTTCGAAGAGACGCTTCGCGACGCTGCGTTGCGTTTCATCCTGAGCGCTGATGCCCCGGACAGTGATAGACAATGTGTCCATAGTTCTACAACGGATATGTAGTTTCTGCTCACTTTGGAGCGTTTATGCCGCCGTCGCAGACGTCGCTGAGCCTGCGGGACATTCTCGATGACCCGGCGCTGGCCGCCGCGCGACCGCGGGTGCTGGCCGGCTGGAGCCGGCTCGACACGCAGATCCGCTGGGTGCACACCAGCGAGGTGCTCGACATCGCGGAACTGCTCAGCGGCGGTGAACTGCTGCTGGTGGCCGGGGTGATCCTCAGCGATTCCACACCGGACCAATTGCGCGCGTACATCGATTCGCTTGCCGACGCCGGTGCGGCGGGTCTGGCGGTCGAACGTCCGCGCACCGGCGCGTTCCCGGCCGACCTCACCGCGCAGGCGGCCGCACGCGACTTCCCGTTGATCGAACTCACCGAAGTGGTCCGCTTCGTCGAGGTGACCCGGGCGATCAACAGCCGGCTGGTCAACGAGTCGGTGCGGGCACTGCACTTCAACGACGAGGTCACGCACATGCTGGCCGGGGTGCTCGCCGCCCAGGGCGATCTCGACGACATGGTGTCCGGACTGAGCGAGCTCAGCGGCTGCTCGGTCGCGGTGCGCTCGGTGTCGGGGGCGCTGCTGGCTTCGGTGGAGGTCGACGGTGCCCGCCCGCGCAGTTACGGCCACGTCGCGGCGATCGAGTCCGCCGGCGTCACGATCGCGACGCTCGAGGTGCTGCCCCGGCCGGGGGTGGATCTGCAAATGGTCACCGCGGTGTGCCGCCGCGCCCCCGAATCCCTCGCCCTCGCCCTGCTGCGCTGGCGCCCGCTCACCCGGTCCGATCAGCATCTGCGGGAGGTGTTCCGCCTGCTGGCGCTTGCCGAGGACACCACCAGGCCGGCGGTCCTGCGCGCCGACACCGAGGAGGCGCTGCGGCGCGCCGCCCGTGACCTCGGATTCGCGCCCGGCGGTTGGTATGTCGGCGTGGTGGCGATCAGCGTCGACGAACCGATCCAGGTCGCCGAGCTGTCGGCGCTCCTGCGCCGCGACGACCGGCAGGTGCTGTCGGAGATCCGCGACGGCCGCCACCGCTCGATCGTCCGCTTCGACGGCCGCCAGGACGCCGACGCCGTGACAGACATCCTTGTCTCACAGCTCTATTCGTCGCCGCTGCCGCGCGCCCTGCGCATCGGCATCGCTGAACCCCGACGTGACCTCCCCGCACTCGCCGAGGCGATGGCGACGGCCGCGACCGCCGCCATGCTGTCCACCGAGACCGAATTCGTCGGACTGGCAAGAGATGTCGCGATCGACCATTTCCTGTCCGAGATCGATTCCGCGGCCGTGGACCGCTTCCTCCATTCGGTGCTCGGTCCACTGCTCACCGCAGATCGCTCGACCGAGTTGATCGCGACGCTGGCGGTGCTGTTCCGCACGGGGTCCCGGGTGGCCGCGGCCAAGACGCTCAACATCCACCGGCAGACCATGTACCAGCGCATCAGCCGGATCGAGACGATCATGGGCCGGCCGCTCGGCGACGGGACCGGCGCCAGCGGCGCGTTGCTGGTGGCGGTGGAGCTCGCAGCCGTGCGGGACAGGCTGGCGCGCAGGCACTGAGGGTCGCGTCGGCGCCGCCGAGGTGTTGGAATGGGGCATGCGCACCTTCGCCACGCTCGCCGCTGCCGTCGTCCTCACCGCTGGAGCCACCGCGCCCGTCGCATCGGCGCAGCCGGAACCGGCTGTGCCGCCGGACTTCGTCTCGCTGAGCGACGTCGACCCGTCGATCGTGTTGGACATCCGGTACGTCACCCCGCACAACTTCACCGGCGATCCGGTGGACGGATACCGCGCTCCATTGTGTCTGCTCACCCGCCCGGCGGCCGAAGCGCTTCGGCGCGCACAGCAGGAGTTCGTCGCGCAGGGTTACTCGTTGAAGGTCTACGACTGCTACCGGCCGCAGCGCGCCGTCAACGATTTCGTCAGCTGGGCCAGGGATCTGCCCGACCAGCGGATGAAGCCGGAGTTCTATCCGCGGGTGGACAAGTCGCAATTGTTCGCCGACGGCTACATCGCCGAGGACTCCGGCCACAGCCGTGGCAGCACAGTGGATCTCACCCTCGTCGCGTTACCGCTGCCCGCCGGACCCGAGCCGGGGTACGTACCGGGACAGGGATTGGTGGACTGTGCGGCACCGAAAGACCAACGCTTCGCCGACTCTTCGATCGACATGGGCACGGGCTACGACTGCTTCGACACGCTGGCTCACACGCTCGACCCGCGGGTACAGGGTGAGCAGCTGAAGAACCGGCTGCTCCTCAAGGAGGGGCTCGAGGAGCAGGGATTGGTGAACTACGAGAACGAGTGGTGGCACTACACGTTCAAGCCGGAGCCGTACCCGGACACCTACTTCGACTTCCCCGTCGAACCCATTGCGCGGTGAGGCCGGCGCGCCGCGTCAGGCGACCGGCAACAGCACGGTGCGGGTGGGCCGCCACAGTGACGTGGGGACGATACCGCGCAGGGTGGTGACCGGCGTGCCGAGGACCGTGGCCGTGGCGCGGCCCTTAGCGGTGGGGATCTCGACGGTCGATCCGGGCGCACCGTAGACACCTTCGCAGTCGGTACCTGTGCAGGTTCCGGTGGTGGGGTCGATACGGTCGGCGAACATGTCGTTGATCCAGCCGGCCATGAGAATCTGTGCGGCAGGCGGGTTCTGCGGCTTCGGTATTCCGGCGACCACATAGGCGGCGAGCTGGATGATCGGATTGCCGCCCAGCATCGAATCCATGTGCACGCCGCCGTCGAGTTCGACGCCGTGGAACCTACCCGCCCGGCCCGCCGCCAGCGCCTGGGTGATGGTGCTGGTCGAGTTCAGATAGTTGGTCGGCGCGTGCAACTCCAGAAACGGAACATAGGAGCCGGACGCGTCGAGTTGCTCCAGCGAGTTGCGCACGATGTCATCGCGCGGTGGGACACCGTCGAGCGAGACGACACCGGCCAGGTGGTTGATCTCGTCCTCGCGCCGGACCGCCCTGGCGTAATGACCGGCGACTCCGGCCACGAAGCCACCGCCGAGAGAATGGCCCACCAGAACGAATTCGTCGGGGAGCACGGCGGTCTCGCCGTAGCGGTCGGTGTAGCCGCCGGCCGCCGCGCTGACGTTGAGCGCCGCACGGTCCCCGGTGAACAGGTCGGCGACGGCGAGGTACATGGGATCGCCGCCGAGCCACATGCCGTCGGTGACAAAGGGATTCGAGGTGAGCGTGGGCGCGACGACCACGCTGTTGGTGCGCTCGGCCAGATAGGCGGCGGTGTGGCTGTACATGGGGCCGATGGCGAGGAAGCCGTGCTGGAGATAGATCATCCGCTCGGGCGGTTCGTCCCCGGCCGGGAAGTACCAGTCGGCGGTGACGCGGCGGCCGTCGGCGATCTCCAGCGTCGACGTACGCACCGTCACGGTGCTGCCCGGAGGTAGTTGCGGTGGTCCGGTGAAGATCTTGATCGCGGCGCCGAGGATGTCGAAGGTCAGGGAGCCGAAGGCCTTGGCCACCGGCGGGAGCTGATCGAGGAACTCAAACGGTGACGGCACCGGAGTGCCTGGCGCGGGCAAAGAGATCGGCGCCGGGGCCGGCTCACGTGTGACCGGATCGGGCTCGTCGGATTGCCGGCTCATCACCGCGGCGTCGATCACGGGGCCGTCGCCGGTGGTGTCGATCGGCGGCGCCGGTTCCTCGTCCTCCCGCTCGTCGACCGGCTCGTGCTCGACGGGCTCCTCGTCGACGGGCTCGCGCTCGATAGGTTCCTCGTCGATGGCTTCCTCGTCCTCGACCGGCTCTTCCTCGGCGGCTTCCTCGTCCTGCGCGGCTTCCTCGTCCTCTTCCTCGTCCTCGACGGGAACCTCGTCCTCAGGCTCGCTGTCCTGTTCAGCTGTATCAGCGGTGTCCGTTGTCGGCTCGGAGTCCGCGGTCGACTGTTCGGAGCTGGTGGCGGTCGACGGACCGGAACCGCCCTCGCTGTCGGCACTGGCTGCGGCGGCCCCGGCGAGTGCCGCCGCCGACACGCCGGCGGTGACCGCGCCGATCCCCAACCACATCGGAATGCGCTCCATTGCCACTCCCCCGTCTCGCGACCGTCGCCGAAACGGATCGTGACACAGACCGGCAGCGCGGATGGGCGGTTTCGGGGTCTGCCGGCACACTCAGGCGCCGGCGACGACGACGGCCATGCCGGTGGCCTTCAGCGCCGACACGATGTCCGGATCCGCCTGCGCATCGGTGACCAGGCCGTCGATGTTCTCGAGATCGCACACCTTGACGGGTGCGACCGCACCGAGTTTCGACGAGTCGCCGAGAATCCAGGTCCGCGCGCTGTGGGCGATGACCAGCCGACGGGTGGCGACCTCTTCGCGGTAGTGATCGGTCAGTCCCGCTTCGGCGTCGATACCTCCGGAGCCCACGAACGCGATCGTCGGGTAGTACGCCTCGAGCATCGCCCGGGTTTCCGCGCCGGAGACCGCGAGGTCTCCGTCACGCACCGTCCCTCCGGCGACCGCCAGCTCGATGCCGGGCTTTCCCGCCAGTTCCGAGGCGATGATCAGTGACGTCGTGACCACCCGGCCGGTGAAGGAGCGAGGCAGCTGACGCGCCACCTCGGCCACCGATGTCCCGATGTCGAAGAACACCGTGGCTCCCGGTTCGACGAGCTCGGCCGCACGCCGGGCCATCGCCTTCTTTGCCGGCGCGCTCGCCGAGATCCGGGCGTCGAACGGCGGTTCGGCGGGCTGATCGATGGGGCTGGCGACACCCCCGTAGACCCTGCGCACCCACCCGTTCTTCTCCATCGTCATGACGTCGCGACGAATGGTCTCCGGCGATACGCCGAGCTGCTCGGCGATCGCCTCCACGCGGATCATGCGTTCTCTGGTCAGCAGGTCGCGGATCGCCCGGTGCCGCTGCTCGGGAAGCAGCGACGTCCGGGTGCGCTTCTGCGTGGTGCGCTCGTCACTCATCGAGCGTGCTTCCGGCGCGTGCTGAGGGCGGCATCAGCCCAGTATCGGCGTTTTCCGCTCCGCGGGGCTCATGTGGTGGAACGACGGCGGTGTTCCTTGAAGAAGGTCTGCGCCGCGGGATGCCGGGACCCCCCGATGACCTCCCGCGGTGTGCCCTGTTCCACGATGACGCCGTCCGACATGAAGATCATGACGTCGGAGATGTCCTCGGCGAACTGCAGTTCGTGAGTGACGATGACCATCGTCATCCCGGTCTGGCTGATGCGCTTGATCATTCGCAGGACATCCTGGGTGGACTCGGGGTCGAGCGCAGACGTCGGCTCGTCGAACAGCAGGACGTCGGGCTCACTGCCCAGGGCCCGGGCCAGCGCCACCCGCTGCTGCTGTCCGCCGGACAACGTCTTGGGCAGCGCCAACGCCTTGTCCCGCAGTCCGACCTCGTCGAGCAATTCGAGGGTCCGGACGTAGGCATCCCGTTCCGGCACCTTGCCGCCGTCGATCATCGGCATCGCGACGTTCTCCGCCACAGTCAGATGCGGAAAGATGTTGAAGCTCTGGAAGAGCATGCCCACTTCGCGCCGGAACTTCGCCATGTCGCGGCGACGTTTCAGCACGGCATCGTCGTAGATCGGCGTCCCGTGGATCTCGATCCGCCCACCCGTCGGCGTCTCGAGCAGGTTCAGGCACCGCAGCAGGGTGCTCTTGCCGCTGCCGCTCTTGCCGAGGATCGACACCACCTGGCCTCTGGCGACATCCAGATCGACACCGCGCAGCACGTGATTGTCGCCGAACGTCTTCTGCAGCTTGCGGACTCGTATCGCGGGGGTCGACGTGTCGGTGGTGGCCATATCGGTGTCTTTCCTGGGGAGCGTCATGAGGTGACGGGGACGTCGCTGCGGCGGGGCACCTCGTTCTCCAACTCCGCGATCAGCCGGCGCACCCGCCGCCTGCGGTAGGACAGCGGCGTCCCCCGGTTGAGGGTGCGTTCCAGCCACAGCGCCAGCTGTGACAGCGGCCAGCACATGGCGAGGTAGATCAGGCCGATGACCACGTAGACCTCGAGGGCCTGGAAGGTGTCGGAGACGATCAGCGAGCCTTCCGTCATCAACTCCGCGCCACCGATGGTCACCAACAACGACGTGCCCTTGAGCAGATCGACCAGCATGGTCGTGCTTCCGGGTAGCGCCAATCGGATCGCCTGCGGTGCAACGACTTTCCAGAACGTCACCGCGGGGCGCAAGCCGAGGGCGGACGCTGCCTCCGACTGTCCGTGCGGAACGCCCTGCAAGCCGCCTCGGAACACCTCGGACAGATACGCGGAGTAGAAGATCGTCAAGCTCACGACCCCGGCGGTGAAGGTGTCGAATTTGATCCCGATGGACGCCATCCCGAAGTAGACGATGAAGATCGTCGTCACCAGCGGGATGTTCTTGACCACTTCGGTGTACGTCGCGCCGAGGATCCGCAGCGCCCGCAGTCGCGACCGCCGCAGCACGGCGACGAGTAGGCCACCCGCGCACGCCAGCGCGAAGCCGACGACGGTGAGCTGGATCGTGACGATCGCCGCCTCGAACAACGCCGTCCGGTAGGTCGACCAGGGGACGGCGAACAAATCGCTTGCCAGCGTCACTGTTGGGTTCATGGCTGGTAGGTCGGCGGCGTCCAGCCCTCAGGGCGGTCGACGGCGATGCGCTCGGCGGCGAAGTCGGGATCCGGTGTCAGCATGGACTTCGGCTCACCGCCCCATTTGGCGACGATCTCGTTGAGCGTGCCGTCGGTGTAGTAGCCACGGATCTTCTCGGTCAACTGCGTCGAGAGCTCTTCGTTGCTCTTGTCGAGGTACCACCCGGTCATGTAGGGACGCAGTCCCGACAATTCCGAATTCGCCTGGACCTGTGCGGCGCTCGCGGGGGTCAGTGTCTGCACGGTGTAATCGGCGTCCGGCCGTTCCTTCTTGTAGTTCGCCAGGCTCAGCGCATCCGCGACCACCGCATCGACCCGCCCGGCGACGACATCTGCCAAGGCGGCGTTGATGTCGGGGTACGCCCGGACGTTGGTGCCGGGCAGACTGCGCAGTGCGGGGCCGAAGATGTCGCCGCTGAGCGATCCGACGTTGTGCCCCTCGAGGCTGGCGATGTCGGTGAACGACTGCCCCGGCGCCGCGGCCACCGCGATCGGGGAGTAGTACGGCGGGTCGGTGAACAGACCGCTCTCGGCGCGATCCGCCTTCCATGCCACGTTCCCGAGGCCCGCGTCGTAGCGACCGGACTGCACCCCGGCGAGAAGCGCGGAGAACTGAACCGTCGACACCTCGATGTCCAGCCCCAGATCCTCGGCCGCCTTCGTGAAGAGTTCACCGTCGAGTCCGGTCAGCGCACCGTCCTCGTCGCCGACATAGGGCATCAACCCGGGGGTGATCGCGACCTGCAGGGTCTCCTGGCCGTCAGCCGACTCTGAGTCCGAGTCGCCACCGCAGGCGGAGAGTCCGAGCGCGAGCAGACAGCTCGCCGCGGCCGCAACCACTCTGCGCCCGCCACGAATCCGGTTGTATTCCATGGGGTTATCTCCTTGATTGGGCATCCGGCAGTGCGCCGAGATACGGCGAGACCGGCTGTGATTGCGGACACAATGCCGCACCGGGCTCCCGGTGTCAAGGAACTTTATGGGAGTTTGTGGAGGTCTGCGGCGTGTGGTGGAACTTTTAACCAGGCCGCAATACGCTGACGGCCCTCCGATCACGACCGACGGGCTTCGGCACGACACAGCAAGGCGGTGACCCAGTGGGATTGTTCGACACACCCGGCATGTGGAAGGGCGTTCTGTGCGCTCCGTTGACCCCCTTCACCGCGGACCTGGCTTTCGTGGACGACGATCGGTTCGCCCAGCAGATCGACTTCCTGATCCAGCAGGGCGTACCCGCGCTCTCCCCCGGGTTGCACGCCGGTGAGTCGCCCAGTCTGTCTGCGGGAGAAAGGGATCTGCTGCTGCGCCTCACCGTCGAGGTCGCGGGCGGCCGGGTCCCCGTCGTCGCGCACGTGTCCTCGTCCTCGACCCGGCAGTCGGTGGAGCATGCGGTGACCGCCGCGAACGCCGGGGCTGCCGCGGTGGTGGCCGCATCCCCGTACTACTGGAGGCCGACCAATGGGGCCCTGATCAGCCATTTCGCCGCGATCGCGGATGCCGTTGACGTGCCGGTGATTCCGTACGTGTACCCCGGCGACCTGTCGCTGGACTCCTTCGCCGCCCTCCTCGATGCACTACCCACAGCCGGGGGCATCAAGTCCGGTGACTTCGATCTGCAGTACCTGACCGAGCTGTGCCGCATCGTCGCCGATCGCCGCCCGGATTTCTCGGTGTTCGCCGGTGTCGAGTACGCGCTGCCGATGGCGGTGATCGGTGGTGCCGGCTGCTTTTCGGCGCTCGGGCTGGTCGCGCCGCGGCTGATCGCGGCCCTGGCCGCCGCCGTGGACGCCGGCGATCTCACCGCTGCGCTGCCACTTCAACGGCAGATGTCGCGGCTGTGGCACCTGCTCAGGGCCGGATACCCGGGGCGGGTCAAGGCGGCATGCACAATCCTCGGACGGGACCTCGGCCCCGCCC
>JBNMQY010000011.1:0-177225 GCA_050205415.1 Mycolicibacterium litorale | reverse complement strand
CAGCCGCGGTCGCGGGCGAACAGCGCCAACCGTTGGGCGACAGTGGCGTTTCGGCGGGCGCGGCCGAGGTAGAGGATTTCTTCGGTGTGGTCGTCGAAGACGGCGAGGTAGTGGCGGGAGTGGGCGGCCATGCGGATGAGGTCGCGGATGGGGATGCGGTTGCCGCCGCCGGTGTGAGCCCAGCCGGCGGCGCGTTCCAACTCGCCGAGTGTCATCGTCGCGACGATGGTGGCGGGTACGCCGGCGATCTGTCCCAGTGCGCCGGAGGTGACGGTGTCGTGCAGGACTCGTTTGAGGGCGTCGTGGTGGCGTTGTTCGGTGCTGCGGTGGTCGCGGCCGGTGTGGGCGTCGTCGTGGGCAGGTTGGCGCCGGGGGCGGCGTGTCGGGCGAAGACGACGTCGAGGTAGGCGCGGGTTTCGGGGTCGATCCAGCCTTGGATGCGGCTCATGCCGTCGGCTTGCTGGGGTCCGAGTTTGAGGGAGCGGCGGCGTTGTTGGGTGGTGTGGTCGGGTTCGGTGCCGTCCTGGTCGAGGTAGGCGATGAGTTCGTCGGCGAAGGTTTTGAGGTGGTCGGGCCGCCCGGTGGTTGCGGTTTTGGCCAGGAGGTGTTCGAACTGGGTGCGGGCGTGGGTGTCGACCCAGGTGGGCAGTTTTTTGCAGAACTGTTGGATGATGCGCGCGTGGGCGGTGCCGATGTCGCCGCGGCGGATCGCGGCGGCGGTGTGGGGCAGTTCGGTGGCCACTGGCTCGCCGAGCAGGGTGTGGCGGGGGCCGAGTCGGGTGGCGTCGGTGAGGCGTTGGGCGGCGTCTTTGGGGGTGATGTGTAGGCGGTTGGCCAGCAGCTCTTTGAGGGAGGTGGCGCCGAGTTCGTGGGGGGTCGCGGTGTCGATGAGGTGGGTGGTCAGGGCGTGGTCGACGGCGAGGTCGCGGCGCGCGCCGCGTTCGCGCGTCTCGAGGATGGTCAGTACCTGGGTGGCGGTCAGGGTGTGCAGGGGTAGGTCGGCCAGGGCGGTGCGCGCGGCTTCGAACTGTGCGAAGGCTGCGATGACGGCTTCCCCATCCATGTCTCGAACACTAGTTCGGGTCACCGACAAGTTGGCTGGGAATGTGGCTGGCGAAACGACTGTGGCGCACGTGGTTTGGCGCGGCCCGCGAGCGTGCGCAAACTGCTGCCGCGGGAGCGGCGAGTCGTGTGCAGACCCGCACGCTCGCGCATGGTCAGCGCCGCCAGGTCAGCAGATAGCGGTAGTACAGGGCGCGGCGGATGGACGCGCCCGGCAACACGTCCGCGGTGACGTCGCGGATCTCGCCGAGACTTTCGTGTGGCTCGGCGGTCGGTACGCCGATGTCACGGGCTTCGTGGTGCCGCCATGAGCCGATCCGCACGGCCGGAAGGCACAATCCCGACCACAGCCAATCCGCGATGGACTTGTTCGCCGACAGGCCGACGACGGCGATCATCCCGTTGTGCCTCAACAGATCCCGCGCGCGCTCGAGTGCCGGCCGCAACGGCATGTGATGCAGGCTGGCCACGAACGTGACGAGGTCGAACCGCCGGCCGGCGGGATCGAACGACAGGAAATCCGTGCGCGCCAGGTCCACGCTCCGCAGCCCGGCCAACCGCTCACCAGCTCGCTCCAGGGCCACAGGGTCGGGGTCGATCGCGGTCACCGAACGCGACACGGGTGCGAGCCGCTGCGCCAGAAGTCCGTCGCCACAACCGATGTCGAGCACGTCACCTTGCTGCTCGGCAGCGAGCCGGACGAGCCACGAGTGGTATGCGGTGTTGTGATTCCAGTAGATCGGGGCCGTCATCGACGACGCGAGTATTTGAGATACAGGTAATCCGAATGGCTGAGCACGTGATCGAGTTGCATAGCCCGCGGCGAGGCGAGGCCACCGCCACCCCGGCCGATGTCCTGCACACCGGCGAGCGTCGGGGACAGCGTCACACAGATCTCGTCGACCACATCCGCGGCGACGAGTTCGTCGAGCAGCGTCGGTCCACCCTCGCACAGCACACGGCTGAGGCCGCGATCACGGAACTGGGACACCACATCGGCGACATCGACGGTGCCCTCACCGGCGATGAGCACGTCGCGCCGGTCATCGGGCGCCAGCCCGTGCTCGTCGGCCGCACGCCGCGTCGTCACGAGGATCGGCCGCTGCGCGGGATCGGCGAACAGCGTGTCCGGCAGGACGCCCGACAGGCTGACGACCGCGATCGGCGGTATCGGGCGGCCCGGGGACCAGCCGTGCGACATCCCGTCGACGCGGACGGGGCCGTAACGCTCAGCGCGCACGGTTCCGGCGCCGACAAGCACGACATCGGCGAAACCGCGCAGCCCGCGCAGCAGTGCCTGATCGAGCGGAGTCGACAGCGGGCCGGCGCGTCCGGCGAAAGCGGCGGCGCCGTCGGCGCTGAAGATCATGTTGGCGCGGACCCCGGCGGGCGGTGTGCGGTAGTACTCGATCAGCTCGTCGAGATCGGCGACGGAGGCGAGGTGCGGCACCCTACGCCTCGTGCCCGGGGGTGAGGTCGCGGACGTCGGCGAAGGTCACCCAGTCGGTGAACTCGTCGGGCGCTTGACCCGCTATCGGCTCGAGTACATGGGCGACATGGTCGCCGACCTCGAAGCGACTGATGATCTTGCCGACGAACCAGGCGCCGGCGTCGTCGAGGATGGGTATTCCCTCGGGCCCGGCGTGCCATGCGCAGCGGTCGAATTTGTCGATCTCGTCGCCGGTTTCACCGCCGAACAGCTCCGCAACGGCCTTGTGCTCGCGGGCGACGACGTGCACCGCGAGATGCGTCGCCTCTTTGGCGACCCGAAACGTGAAGTTGCGCTTGGACAATCCGATCAGGAAGCGTGGCGGGTTGATGCTCGTCTGGCTCGCGAACCCCACCAGGCATCCCGACATGACGTCGCCCGCGCGGGTGGTGACCACGAACATCGGGTAGTCGAGCAGCGCCACGAGGGCTTCGAATGATTCAGCTCCGGATTCCGGCATTGTCCCAGTGTCCACGGTCGGGGATGGTCCCGCTTACCCACCCCGTCCTGGCGGCTGGTGCGTTATTCGCTCGCGCCGTGGTACTGCGGTAGCCCGGGATCACGGAAGCGGCGCCCGGTCATCTTCTGCGCCTCGATCCGGATGAAGTGGTCGCGTCGGCCTTCCACCCACGGCTGCAGGAAAGTGCCGGAGACGTCGACCAATTCGTCGATATCGGTGATCGGGTGCGCCGTTCCGACGATGGTGACACTCCACCCGGTGCGCAGATCCGGGTCCAGTTCGTCCGCCTCGAATGCGACGACGGAATTCTGGTTGGCGGCGGCCAGCTTCGCTCCACCGGCCACCCGGATGACGACGTCGTCCCGTCTCATCCGGAAGTTGACCGGTTGCACGGCGGGTAGACCGTCTTCGGTGAACACGAGGCGGCCGACGCGGACCTGCTCCAGGAGATCCAGACACTGCCTGCGGTTGAGGACATCGAGCTGTTGTCCCTTGGACATGGTTGTCACTCTCCCTCGGTGAGTGGAGCGCTATACCTGCGCCAGTGTCTGTCAGGTGATCCTACTGCGGAAGGGTATTTGGTCCCCGGGTCCGGCAAAGTGGGCCAAATGCCCTACGCGGCACACCGGTGCAAGAGCACACTGGTGCATCGAGGCGACGAAGCCCCGAAAGGATGGTCACATGTCCACTGCGCTCCGACCCGGCATCGTCGTGGCGGTCGACGGGTCCGACAGCTCGACCGCTGCCGTGCGCTGGTCCGCGCACGAGGCAGCGATGCGGAATGTTCCCCTCGTCCTCGTATACGTTCTGACCACCGATGTGACCGCGGCATGGGCGATGGCCGTTCCCGCTGCGCCTTTGCCGAACGAGTACTTCGAGACGCGAGAGCGCGACGCGCGCGCCGTTCTCGAAGAAGCCGAAGCGCTCGCGAAGGAGGGGGGCGCAGGCGAGGTCATCCAGAAGCTCATCAACGATGCGGCGGTGCCTGCGCTCGTCAGCGCCTCCAAGGAGGCCGACATGGTCGTGGTCGGAACTCGCGGGCACGGTGCGGTGAAGCGGCTGCTGCTGGGTTCGGTGAGCACCGGCGTGCTGCACCACGCACGATGCCCGGTCGCTGTCGTCGGCAGCGGCACAGAGATGGACCGGCCCGACGCCCCGGTCGTCGTGGGTGTGGACGGTTCGCGGGCCTCCGATCAGGCCGTGGGCATCGCCTTCGAGGAGGCCTCGATGCGCGGCGTCGACCTGGTCGCACTGCACAGCTGGAGTGACCGCAGCGAATCGCTGCATCCCTACGTCGACTGGGCGTCGGTCCAGGGTCCGGCCGAGGAGACGCTGGCGATCGCGCTGGCCGGCTGGTGCGAGCGGTATCCCGATGTCACCGTGCACCGTGAGTCGGTGTTCGACCGGCCTGCGGAACACCTGCTCGAACGCTCGGAATCGGCGCAGCTCCTGGTGGTGGGCAGCCGCGGGCGCGGCGGGTTCGCGGGCATGCTGCTGGGATCGGTCAGCACCGCGGTGGTGCAGGCCGCGCGCTCGCCGGTGATCGTGGCTCGGGGCCGGTAGGCACGCCGGCGTAATCCACCGGGAAAGCGCCCCCGGCAGGGATCGAACCTGCGACCAACCGCTTAGAAGGCGGCTGCTCTATCCGCTGAGCTACGGAGGCAGCGGAGTCACTGTAGCCCAACGGCTGGTGACCGAGTGATGGGCAGGAACGGCCGGCAAACGGGACTGCAGTGGTCAGCGGCCGACACCCGCCTCCGAAACGCCGTCCCGTCATCGTCGCCGCGGACTAGCGTGGAGTCAGCAGTCACTGGCGACAGGAGGGAACCGAGTGGCGACGAGCGACGTGCCGGATCTGGATGCCGCGGGGTTGCCGGAGGAGCTCAGCCCGTTCGACCAGATCCTGCACCGTGGGGAGGCCAATCCGCGCACCCGCTCGGGGATCCTGACGCTGGAGATCCTCGACACCACGCCGGACTGGGACAGGTTCCGCACCCGCTTCGAACACGCCTCACGGAAGGTGCTGCGGCTGCGGCAGCGGGTCGTCACGCCGACCCTGCCGACGGCCGCACCGCGCTGGGTCGTCGACCCCGATTTCAACCTCGACTTCCATGTCCGCCGCGTGCGCATCCCCGAGCCCGGCACCATGCGGCAGTTGATCGATTTCGCCGAGATCGCCCTGCAGTCGCCGCTCGACATCTCGCGCCCGCTGTGGACCGCCACACTGGTCGAAGGGCTCGAAGGCGGCCGCGCCGCGACCATGCTGCACTTCAGCCACGCCGTGACCGACGGCGTCGGTGGTGTCGAGATGTTCGCCAGCGTCTACGACCTGGAGCGCGACCCCCCGCCGAGTGACGTGCCGCCGCTGCCGATCCCGCAGGACCTCTCGCCGAACGACCTGATGCGGCAAGGGCTCAACCGGCTGCCCTTCTCGATCCTCGGCGGGGTCCGCGGCGCTCTGGGCGGTGCGGTCAACGTGGTCGGGAAGGTGGTACGCGACCCGCGTTCGTCGGTCGGCGGGGTCGTCGACTACGCCCGGTCCGGCGCGAGGGTGGTGGGTTCGGTCGCCGAACCGTCTCCGCTGTTGCGCCGGCGCAGTCTGTCGACACGCAGTGAGGCGATCGACATGTCTCTCGGCGACCTGCACAAAGCCGCCAAGGCGGCCGGGGGATCGATCAACGACGCCTACCTGGCCGGTCTGTGTGGAGCGCTGCGGATGTATCACGACGCGTTCGGCGTCCCGGTGGCGACGCTGCCGATGGCGGTACCCGTCAGCCTGCGCTCCGACGCCGACCCGGCGGGTGGGAACCGATTCGTCGGCGTGAACCTCGCCGCCCCCATCGACGTCGTCGACCCCCGTGAGCGGATCAGCATGGTGCGGTCGCAGATGACGCGCAAGCGGGAAGAACGCGCGCTCGACATGGTCGGCGCGATCGCCCCCGTCGCGAGCCTGTTGCCCGACACGGTGCTCGAAGCCATGGCCGGATCGGTGGTGAACTCCGACGTACAGGCCAGCAATGTGCCGGTGTACGCGGGCGACACCTACATCGCGGGCGCGAAGATACTGCGGCAGTATGGAATCGGGCCGCTGCCGGGTGTCGCCATGATGGTGGTGCTGGTGTCGCGTTCGGGCGTCTGCACGGTCACCGCCCGCTACGACCGCGCGTCGATCCGGGATCCGGAGCTGTTCGCCGAATGCCTGCTGGCGGGATTCGACGAGGTGCTCGCGATCGGTGGTCCGGGCCGGACGAGCCCGGCGTCGTTCCGGCCGCAATCCGATACATCGTCGTCGAACGGGAGTGCGCCACGATGACTGCCGGCGGTCAGTACAGCGAGCGACGCGCCATGCGGCTGCCCGGGTCGGTGGCGGAGATCCTCGCCGCGCCGGAGGGTCCCCAGGTCGGTGCGTTCTTCGATCTCGACGGCACCCTGGTGGCAGGGTTCACCGGCGTCATCATGACGCGGGACCGGTTGCGCCGCAGGCAGATGAGCGTCGGTGAGTTCATCGGCATGGTGCAGGCCGGGCTCAACCACCAACTCGGCCGGTCGGAATTCGAGGACCTCATCGGCAAGGGTGCGCGGATGCTGCGCGGCAGCTCGCTCAGCGACGTCGACGAACTCGCCGAACGTCTTTTCGTGCAGCACATCCGGGATCGCATCTACCCGGAGATGCGCGCGCTGGTCCGCGCGCACATGGCGCGGGGACACACCGTCGTACTCAGCTCGTCCGCGCTGACCGTGCAGGTCGAACCCGTCGCGCGGTTCCTCGGCATCGGCAACATGCTGAGCAACAAATTCGAGACCGACGACGACGGGTGCATCACCGGTGAGGTGATCCGTCCCATCCTGTGGGGTCCGGGCAAAGCCCATGCGGTACAGGCGTTCGCGACCCGCAACGGCATCGACCTGACGAACAGCTACTTCTACGCCGACGGCGACGAGGACGTCGCGTTGATGTACCTCGTCGGCAATCCGCGCCCCACCAATCCGGCCGGCAAGCTCGCCGCAGTCGCGGCCAAACGGGGCTGGCCGGTGCTGCGGTTCACCAGCCGCAGTGGCAGCAATCCGCTGTCGCAGTTGCGCACGGTGGCCGCCATCGGTTCGGTGCTGCCGGTCGCTGCCAGCGCCGTCGGTGTGGGTCTGGTCAGCCGGAACCGGCGCACGGGGGTGAACTTCTTCACGTCGACGTGGAGCCGCGTGCTGTTGACCACCGCCGGCATCAACCTCAACGTGCTGGGGCGGGAGAACCTGACGGCGCAACGGCCGGCGGTGTTCCTGTTCAACCACCGCAACCAGGCCGATCCGCTCATCGCGGGCCGACTGGTCGAGAGCGATTTCACCACGGTGGGCAAGAAGGAACTCGAAAAGGATCCGCTGATCGGCACCATCGGCAAGGTGATGGACGCCGCGTTCATCGACCGCGACGATCCCCAGGCCGCGGTCGAGGGTCTGCGCAAGGTGGAAGAGCTTGCACGCAAGGGCATTTCGATCCTGATCGCCCCGGAGGGCACCCGCCTGGACACCGTCGAGGTCGGCGAGTTCAAGAAGGGGCCGTTCCGCATCGCCATGTCGGTGGGCATCCCGATCGTCCCGATCGTCATCCGCAACGCCGAGGTCGTCGCCGCGCGGGACTCGAGCACCTTCAACCCGGGCACGGTCGACATCGCGGTCTATCCGCCCATCCCGACCGACGACTGGACGCTCGAGGATCTGCCGGACCGCATCGCCGAGGTCCGCCAGATCTACCTGGACACCCTCAAGGCGTGGCCGCAGGACAAGCTGCCCGTGCCCGCGCTCTACAAGCGCTCACCGGGTGAGACGGTGGAGCCCAGGAAGGTCGCGGACGGCGCACCCGCCAAGAAGGCGCCCGCCAAGAAGGCACCCGCCAAGAAAGCCGCGAAGAAGCCCGCCAAGAAAGCTGCGAAGGCGACCAAAAAGGCTCAGCCGCAGGACAAGTCGTCGCCCAACGGCGGGTCGCAGTCCGGGGTGAAAGGCCGACAGTGAAGGTGCCCGACGATTACTACGCCAGTTTCACCACCACCGACGACGCGCTGGTACTCGCCGCCGCATCGTCACCGGCCGAGGTGGAACTGCTCGACGAATGGCTGGCCGCCCAACGACGGGACAATCCCGACGTCAACGTCGAGGTGCTGCAGCTCCCCGTCGACGGTGAGCCGTCACCAGGTGTGCTCGCCAAACTGGTCGAAGAGTTGGAAGCCGACGAGGACCGCACCGTCGTCCCCGTTCGGGTGTTCTGGGTGCCCGCCGGCCTGCCCACCCGGTCGAAGGTGGTGGCGCTCGTCTCGGGCCGCGACACCTACCGTCCGCCCCAGGCGCTGCAGCGCCGCATCCTCAACCGCGACCGGACCCGTGCCCGTGTCATCGCCGGCGAACCCGCCAAGGTCTCCGAGCTGCGGCAGCAGTGGCACGACCACACCGTGGCGGAGAACCCGCGCGACTTCGCCCATTTCGTCATCCGCCGCGCCGTCCTCGCCATCGAGCGCGTCGAGTACCGCCTGCTGGGCCCGGAGTACAAGTCACCCCGGCTGGTGAAGCCGGAGATTATGTCCTCCACGAGATTTCGTGCCGGCCTGGAGAAGATCCCCGGGGCGACGGTCGAGGAAGCCGGCAAGATGCTCGACGAGCTCGCCACCGGCTGGAGCCGGGTGTCGGTCGACCTCATCCCCAACCTGAGCCGGTTGATCACCAGGCGGGGGTTCGATCCGCACTTCGACTACGACCAGTCCGAGATCGCCCGCCTGCGAAGGGATCTGGAGAGCCATCCGGCGGTGCTGCTGTTCTCGCACCGCTCCTACCTCGACGGGGCGGTGGTGCCCGCGGCGATGCAGGAGAACCGGCTTCCGCCGGTGCACATGTTCGCCGGCATCAACCTGTCGTTCGGGTTCATGGGCCCGCTGCTGCGCCGCTCCGGTGTCATCTTCATCCGGCGCAACGTCGCCGGTGACCCGCTGTACAAATACGTGCTCAAGGAGTTCGTCGGGTACGTCGTCGAGAAGCGGTTCAATCTCAGCTGGTCGATCGAGGGCACCCGGTCGCGCACCGGCAAGATGCTGCCGCCCAAACTCGGACTGCTGGCCTACGTCGCCGACGCCTACCTCGCCGGGCGCAGCGACGACATCTTGCTGCAGCCGGTGTCGATCAGCTTCGACCAATTACACGAGATCGCCGAGTACGCCGACTATGCCCGCGGCGGCGAGAAGACACCCGAGGGGCTGAGCTGGCTGTACAACTACATCAAGGCGCAGGGGGAGCGCAGCTACGGCAAGATCTACGTCCGCTTCCCCGAGGCCGTCTCGATGCGCCAGTACCTCGGCGAGCCCGGCGGTCCCTGCAGCACCGACGAGGCCGCCAAACGGCTGGCGATGCAGAAGATGGCGTTCGAGGTGGCCTGGCGCATCCTGCAGGTGACACCGATCAGCGCGACCGCGCTGGTATCCGGTCTGCTGCTGACCACCCGTGGGATCGCGCTCACCCTCGATCAGCTGCACCACACGCTGCAGGACGGGCTCGACTACCTGATGCGCAAGAAGATGCCACTGACCAACAGTGCGCTGCGCCTGCGCACGACGGACGGGGTGCTGGCCGCGGTCGAGGCGTTGTCCCACGGCCACCCGGTCACCAAGGTGGACAGCGGACGCGAACCGGTCTGGTACATCGCCGCCGAGGACGAACACGAAGCCGCGTTCTACCGCAACACGCTTATCCACGCGTTCCTAGAGACGTCGATCGTGGAGTTGGCCCTGGCGTACGCGGCGCGCGCCGACGGGAATCCGCTGGAGGCGTTCTGGGGGCAGGCGGCGCGGCTGCGCGATCTGCTGAAGTTCGACTTCTACTTCGCCGATTCGGCGGCGTTCCGCGAGCACGTGGCGGAGGAGATGTCGTGGCATGCGGAGTGGGAGTCGCACGTGGCCGCCGGCGATGAGCAGATCCTGACGCTGTTGCGCGCCAAACGGCCGCTGATGGCCGGTGCGATGCTGCGGCCGTTCTTCGAGGCCTACGAGATCCTGGCCAGCGCGCTGCGCGACGCTCCCGCCGACATCGACGAGAAGGAGCTGACCCAGCGTGCCCTCGGGTTGGGTCGCCAGTACGTGGCGCAGGCCCGGGTGCGCAGCAACGAATCGGTGTCGGCGCTGTTGTTCGCGACCGCCCGCCAGGTCGCCGCGGATCAGCAGTTGTTCGAACCGGACCCCGACCTGGGGGCGCGGCGACGGGTGTTCTGTGAGGAGCTGGGCGACATCCTGACCGATATGGACAAAGTGGACCAGTACGCCCGTGAACAGTTCGTCGCACGCGAAGCCGAACGCAAACGCGCGAAGGCCGGCTGAACCGCCACCAGGGTGACGGCGCACACGCCATACCCTGGGAACATGAGCACGGTCGCGGTGAAGACGCGCAGCAGTCCGGTGTGGCCGGTCCTGCTGGGTGTGGCGGCGCTGGCCGGTGTCACCGCCGCCGCCATCGGAGCCCTGTCGCTCGCGGACGCGTTGACCGCGACCGGCCTGCCGAATCCGGGGCCCGTCACCACCTACGGGCTGCCCTTCGTGCGGGCCGCCGGAGAGATCGCCGCGGTGACCGCCGTCGGGGCGTTCCTGTTCGCCGCGTTCCTGGTGCCGCCGCAGTCCAACGGTGTGCTCGATGTCGCCGGATATCGCGCGCTGCGGCTGGGCACGGGGGCCTCGGCGCTGTGGACGGTGTGCGCGGTGCTGCTGGTGCCGCTGACCGTGTCGGACGTGTCCGGGCAGCCGCTGCGCGACCATCTGAACCCGGCCGAGATCTGGTCGGTCGCCAGCCTCGTCGACGTGGCGGGGGCGTGGCGGTGGACGGCGCTGCTGGCCGCCGTGGTGACGCTCGCCAGCCTGCCGGTGCTGCGGTGGGCGTGGACTCCCGTCCTGTTCGCCGGTGCGCTGCTGACGCTGATGCCGCTGGGCCTGACCGGACACTCGTCGTCCGGCGGCGCCCACGACCTGGCCACCAACAGCCTCCTGATCCACCTCGTGGCAGGGTCGCTGTGGGCCGGTGGGCTGCTGATGCTGCTGGTCCACGCTCTGCGGGGCGGTGAGCACGCCGACGTGGCCGCCCGCCGGTTCTCCGCGCTGGCGGTGTGGTGCTTCGTCGCGATGGCGATCAGCGGCGTGATCAACGCACTGGTGCGGATGTCGCCCGCCGATCTGTTCCGCACCGAGTACGGCGCCCTGGTGCTGGCGAAGGCGGTGGCGCTGACCGCGCTCGGCGTCCTCGGCTATCTGCAGCGCCGCAAGGGCGTCGCGGCCCTTCGACAGGAACCCGCGCGGCGGGGCCCGCTCGTGCGGTTGGCGCTCGCCGAGGCGGTGCTGTTCGGGCTGACGTTCGGTATCGCGGTCGGTCTGGGCCGCACCCCACCGCCCCCGCCCGGCAGGCAACCCACCCCGGTCGAGGTCGAGATCGGCTACGACCTGGCGGGTCCGCCGACCGCGGCCCGCATCCTCTTCGACTGGCGGTTCGACCTCATCCTCGGTACGGCCGCGATCGTGCTGGCGCTGGTCTACCTCGCGGGTTGGTGGCGGCTGCGGCGGCGCGGCGACGCATGGCCCGTCGGCCGCACGATCGCATGGCTGCTGGGGTGCGCGACGCTGCTGATCACCACCTCGTCGGGTCTCGGCCGCTACATGCCGGCGATGTTCAGCGTGCACATGGTGGCGCACATGCTGCTGTCGATGATGGTGCCGATCCTGCTGGTGCTCGGCGCGCCGGTGACGATGGCACTGCGGGCGCTGCCGACGGCCGGTAAGGGCCAGCCACCGGGACCGAGGGAGTGGCTGCTGGCGGCGCTGCACTCCCGGGTGTCGCGGTTCCTCACCCACCCGATCGTCGCGCTCACGCTGTTCGTCGCCGGGTTCTACGGGCTGTATTTCGGCGGCATCTTCGAGGCGGGGGCCGACGATCACGCGGCGCACGTCCTGATGAACACCCACTTCCTGCTCAGCGGCTACCTCTTCTACTGGGTGGTGATCGGTGTCGATCCGACACCGCGGCGCATCCCGCAGCTGGCCAAGCTCGCGATCGTCTTCGCCTCCCTGCCGCTGCACGCGTTCTTCGGGGTGGTGCTGATGGGGATGCAGACGGTGCTGGCCGAGGGGTTCTACCGGTCGCTGCAACTGAGCTGGCACGACGATCTGCTCGACGATCAGAAACTCGGCGGCAGCATCGCCTGGGCGGCGGGGGAGGTCCCGCTGGTGCTGGTGCTGCTCGCGCTGCTCATCCAGTGGCGGCGCAGTGATCAACGCACCGCCAAACGGCTGGACCGGGCGGCCGAGCGCGACCACGACGCCGATCTGACCGCCTACAACGCGATGCTGGCCGAGCTGTCCCGGCGCGAGGGCCGCTGACCGGTTGTCCCCAGCGATCGATTGATCCACAACCCGCGTCCGGGGTGGCGCCGGATGCCCCCGGCTGTCGGTGGCCGCGAGGTGAATGGCGGTACCGGCGAATCCCGCCGGTGCGGATCAGATACGAATCGAGGCACGCCATGTTCGAGACCCCCATCACCGTCGTCGGCAACATCGTCAACAACCCCTACCGGCAGCGCGTCGGCGATCAGGAGGTGATGCGGTTCCGGATGGCCAGCAATTCGCGGCGGCGCACCGCCGACGGCGGATGGGAGCCGGGCAACTCGCTGTTCATCAGCGTCAGCTGCTGGGGCCGGCTGGTCACCGGGGTCGGCGCATCGCTCGGGAAGGGTGCGGCGGTGATCGTTGTTGGACACGTACACACCAGCGAGTACGACGACCGCGACGGCGTGCGCCGCACGTCGGTCGAGGTGCGGGCCACCGCGGTCGGTCCCGACCTCAGCCGCTGCGTGGCGCGGGTCGAGACGCTGCGCCAGTCCGCCGCTCCCGACGCCGGGGACGCCTCCGTAGGGGCGGAGACGGATGCGGACGCGGACACCGACGTCCCCTCCGATGAGCTGGGGGACACCGTGGACCCCGAGGCGCTGCCACTGAGCGCTTGACCGCATCCGGCCACGCCTAGGATGGGGCCCGCGGCAACAGACGTTGATCACGCTCTAGGAAAGGCAACACCACGGCATGGCCGAATTCATCTACACGATGCGCAAGGTCCGCAAGGCGCACGGCGACAAGGTCATCCTTGACGACGTCAACCTGAACTTCCTTCCGGGCGCGAAGATCGGCGTCGTCGGCCCCAACGGCGCCGGTAAGTCGAGCGTCTTGCGGATCATGGCCGGCCTGGACACCCCGAACAACGGTGACGCCTTCCTGGCGCCCGGGGCCAGCGTCGGCATCCTGCAGCAGGAACCGCATCTGGACGAAACCAAGACGGTCCGCGAGAACGTCGAAGAGGGTGTGCCGATCAAGGCCAAGCTCAACCGGTACAACGAGGTCGCCGAACTGATGGCGACCGACTACACCGACGAGCTGATGGAGGAGATGGGCAAGCTCCAGGAGGAGCTCGACGCGGCCGACGCCTGGGACATCGACTCCCAGCTCGAACAGGCGATGGACGCACTGCGCTGCCCGCCGCCCGACGAGCCCGTCACCCACCTCTCCGGGGGTGAGCGCCGCCGTGTCGCGCTGTGCAAGCTGCTGCTGAGCAAACCGGACCTGCTGCTGCTCGACGAGCCCACCAACCACCTCGACGCCGAGAGCGTGCTGTGGCTCGAGCAGCACCTGGCCTCCTACAAGGGCGCCATCCTCGCCGTCACCCACGACCGGTACTTCCTCGACAACGTCGCCGAGTGGATCCTCGAACTCGACCGCGGCCGGGCCTACCCGTACGAGGGCAACTACTCCACCTACCTGGAGAAGAAGGCCGAACGTCTGGAGGTCCAGGGCAAGAAGGACCAGAAGCTGCAGAAGCGGCTGAAGGAAGAGCTCGCCTGGGTGCGCTCGGGGGCCAAGGCGCGGCAGGCCAAGAACAAGGCCCGGCTGGACCGGTACGAGGAGATGGCCGCCGAGGCCGAGAAGTCGCGCAAGCTCGACTTCGAGGAGATCCAGATCCCGACGCCGCCGCGGCTCGGCAACGTCGTCGTCGAGGTCGAGCACCTCGACAAGGGCTTCAACGGCCGGACGCTGATCAAGGACCTGTCGTTCACCCTGCCCCGCAACGGCATCGTCGGCGTGATCGGCCCCAACGGCGTCGGCAAGACGACGCTGTTCAAGACCATCGTCGGCCTCGAACAACCCGACAGCGGCACCGTCAAGGTCGGCGACACGGTCAAGCTCAGCTACGTCGACCAGAACCGCGCCGGCATCGACCCGAAGAAGAACGTGTGGGAGGTCGTCTCCGACGGCCTCGACTACATCGAGGTTGGGCAGAACGAGATCCCGTCGCGCGCCTACGTTTCGGCGTTCGGTTTCAAGGGGCCGGATCAGCAGAAGCCGGCGGGTGTGCTGTCCGGCGGTGAGCGCAACCGGCTCAACCTGGCGCTGACGCTCAAAGAGGGCGGCAACCTGATCCTGCTCGACGAACCGACCAACGACCTCGACGTGGAGACGCTGAGCTCGCTGGAGAACGCGCTCGAGCAGTTCCCCGGTTGCGCCGTGGTGATCTCCCACGACCGCTGGTTCCTCGACCGCACCTGCACGCACATCCTGGCGTGGGAGGGCGACGCCGACAACGAGGCGAAGTGGTTCTGGTTCGAGGGCAACTTCGGTGCCTACGAGGAGAACAAGGTGCAGCGGCTCGGAGCGGAAGCGGCGCGCCCACACCGGGTTACCCACCGCCGGTTGACTCGCGACTGATCCCCGCGCGACGGAGCGCACCGACCGGCGGGAGATAATGTCGCTCGTGCACCGTCCAACGACGGGCGGTGCGCGGGTGAGTCAGGAGTGATCCGCATGACGGGAACCGACGCCGGTGCTACGGGCGACCCTTCGACGGACACGCTCGACCGGCTGGCGAAGGCCTATGCCGAGTCGTACCGGGGTCCGCATCAGGGCGAGTCGGAGTCAGACACCGCGACGACGGGTCCGGCGGACCCCGCCGACATGCTGGAGTCGTCGGATCTGGTGCGTGCCCATCACCGGCTCGCCCGGCACAGGCAGGCGGGGGATACCCTCGTCGCGGAGTACGGCGCGGATGATCCGGACGGTGTTGGACCCGCACTGCAGGTGGTGACCGAGCAGGCGCCGATGCTGATCGATTCGGTGACGGTGCTGCTGCAGCGGCTCGGCGTGGCCTACCGGGCGATCATGAACCCGGTGATGCGCGTGCGCCGTGACGCGTCCGGTGAGCTGCTCGACGCCCGTCCGGGCTCGGGGGACGGCGAGGGTGCCGACGGCGACAGTGTCGACGAGTCGTGGATCCACATCGAGCTCGCCGAGACCGCCGACCGCTCGGCGGTCGAGTCGGCCAAGCGCAGGCTGCCCCGCATCCTCGCCGACGCCCGCCAGGTCGCCTCGGACAGCAGCGCCATGGTCGCCCGGCTCCAGTCGCTGGCCAACGACGTCGAAGCCGACGCCGACGGCCACTTCAGCCCCCCGGAACGCAAGGACGTCGCCGCGCTGGCGCGGTGGCTCGCCGACGGGCACTTCGTCCTGCTCGGATGCCAGCGGTGCCCGGTCACCGACGGTGTGTCGTCGGTCGATTCCGACAGCCGGCTCGGCGTGCTGCGCCTGCGCGAGGATGTCCTGCCGCCACTGACCCGCGAGGGTGAGCTGCTGGCGCTGGCGCAGGCCACGATCCCGAGCTACATCCGCTACGGCGCCAACCCGTACATCGTCGTCATCCGCGAACAGGGCGCAGGCGGCGACGGACACGACGCCGTCGAACACCGTTTCGTCGGTCTGTTCACCGTCGCCGCGATGAACGCCAATGTGCTGGGCATTCCACTGATCTCGCGGCGCGTCAACGAGGCGTTGGCGATCGTGCAGCGTGATCCGAGTCATCCCGCCCAGCTGCTGCTCGACGTCATCCAGACCATTCCCCGCCCGGAGCTGTTCGCGCTGCAGGCCGACGAACTGCTCGAGATGGCCATGGCCGTCATCGACCTCGGCTCCCGGCGGCGCACGCTGCTGTTCCTGCGCGTCGACAGCCTCGCGCATTTCGTGGCCTGCCTGGTGTACCTGCCGCGTGACCGCTACACCACCGCGGTCCGGCTGGAAATGCAGGACATCCTGGTCCGCGAACTCGGCGGGGTGAGTATCGACTACTCCGCTCGGGTGAGCGAATCGCCCTGGGCCGTCGTGCATTTCACCGTCCGGCTGCCGGAGGGATCGCGTCCCGGAGATGTCGACGGCTCCCCGGAGAACGAGGAGCGCATCCAGCGCCAACTCACCGAGGCGGCCCGTACCTGGGGTGACCGGCTGCTGGGGGCGGTGCCCACCGGAGGTCTCGAGCAGGAGGTCGCAGAGCACTACGCCGGCGCATTCCCCGAGGACTACAAACAGGCCGTCACCCCGGACGAGGCGATCGCCGACATCGCGATCATCGAGGCGTTGCACGACGATTCGGTCCAGCTCGTGTTCGCCGAGGGCGGCGGTGAGGACCGCGTCGGCAAGCTCACCTGGTACCTCGGTGGCCGGTCGGCATCGTTGAGCCAACTCCTGCCGATGCTGCAGTCGATGGGTGTCGTGGTCCTCGAGGAGCGGCCGTTCACGGTGACCCGCGCGGACGGGCTCGCGGTGTGGATCTACCAGTTCAAGATCCGGCCGCACCACGCCATGCCGGAGACCGCGAAGGACAAATCCGCGCGGGATGCGACCGCCGCCAGGTTCGCCGAGGCGGTCACCGCGATCTGGCACGGCCACATGGAGGTCGACCGGTTCAACGAGCTGGTGCTGCGGGCGGGGCTGACCTGGTCGCAGGTGACGGTGCTGCGCGCGTACGCGAAATACCTTCGGCAGGCGGGCTTTCCGTACAGTCAGTCGTTCATCGAATCGGTGGTCAACGACAACCCGCACACCGCACGGTCGCTGGTGGAGCTGTTCGAGGCGCTGTTCGACCCGACCGACGCCGCCAAACAACGCGACGCCCAGAAGGCGGCGGCGGCCGTCGCCGCCGACATCGACGCGCTCACGGGCTTGGACACCGACCGGGTGCTGCGCGCGTTCGCCTCGATGATCCAGGCCACGCTGCGCACCAACCACTTCGTGACCCGCACCGAATCCGCGCGGGCGCGCGGTGTGCTGTCGGTCAAACTCGATCCCGGCCTGATCGACGAACTCCCGCTGCCCAGGCCGAAATTTGAGATCTTCGTGTACTCGCCGCGGGTGGAGGGCGTGCACCTGAGGTTCGGCCACGTCGCGCGCGGCGGGCTGCGGTGGTCGGACCGCCGGGAGGACTTCCGCACCGAGGTCCTCGGCCTGGTCAAGGCGCAGGCGGTCAAGAACGCCGTCATCGTGCCGGTCGGCGCCAAGGGCGGATTCGTGGTCAAACAGCCGCCGGTGCCGACCGGTGACGCCGCCGCCGACCGCGACGCACAGCGCGCCGAGGGTGTCGACTGCTACAAGCTGTTCATCAGCGGGCTGCTCGACGTCACCGACAACGTCGACAAGGTCAGCGGTGAGGTGGTGCCCCCGCCCGAGGTGGTGCGCCGCGACGGCGACGACGCCTACCTTGTCGTGGCCGCCGACAAGGGCACCGCGACGTTCTCCGACATCGCCAACGAGGTCGCCGGGAACTACGGCTTCTGGCTGGGGGATGCGTTCGCGTCCGGCGGGTCGGTCGGATACGACCACAAGGCGATGGGCATCACCGCCAGGGGCGCCTGGGAGTCGGTCAAACGCCACTTCCGCGAGATGGGGGTGGACACCCAGAGCGAGGACTTCACCGTCGTCGGCATCGGTGACATGAGCGGCGACGTGTTCGGCAACGGGATGCTGCTGTCCGAACACATCCGGCTGGTCGCCGCCTTCGACCACCGGCACGTCTTCCTCGACCCCAGCCCGGATGCCGCGACGTCGTTCCGGGAGCGCCGGCGGTTGTTCGACCTGCCCCGCTCGTCCTGGGAGGACTACGACCGCTCGCTGATCAGCGAGGGCGGCGGCGTGTACAGCCGTGAGCACAAGTCCATCCCGATCACCCCGCAGGTCCGCGAGGTCCTCGGCCTCGACGACAGCACCGACGAGATGACGCCGCCCGCGTTGATCAGGGCGATCCTCAAGGCGCCGGTCGATCTGCTGTGGAACGGCGGCATCGGCACCTACGTCAAGGCGGAGACCGAATCCGACGCCGACGTCGGCGACCGTGCCAACGATCCGGTCCGGGTCAATGCGAACCAGGTGCGCGCCAAGGTGATCGGGGAGGGCGGCAACCTCGGCGTCACGTCCCGCGGACGCATCGAGTTCGACCTGTCCGGCGGCCGGATCAACACCGACGCGCTGGACAACTCCGCGGGAGTGGACTGCTCCGATCACGAGGTCAACATCAAGATCCTCATCGATTCGCTGGTCACCGCCGGCAAGGTGCGCGCGGACGAACGCACCGACCTGTTGCTGTCGATGACCGACGAGGTCGGCGAGCTGGTGCTGTCGGACAACCGCGACCAGAACGACCTGATGGGCACCAGCCGCGCCAACGCGGCGAGCCTGTTGCCGGTCCACGCCCGGATGATCAACTACTTCGTCTCCGAACGCGGGATGAACCGCGAGCTCGAGGCGCTACCGACGCCCAAGGAGATCCGCCGCCGCCTCGATGCCGGAATGGGGCTCACCTCACCGGAATTGGCGACGCTGATGGCCCACGTCAAGCTGGCGCTCAAAGCCGATCTGCTCGCGAGTGAACTGCCGGACCAGGAGGTGTTCGCCGCCCGGCTGCCCCGGTACTTCCCGTCCACCCTGCGTGAGCAGTTCGCCGCCGACACCCGCTCGCACCAGCTGCGCCGGGAGATCGTCACCACGATGCTGGTCAACGACGTCGTCGACACCAGCGGGATCACCTACGCCTACCGGGTCACCGAGGACGCCGGAGTGGGCCCGGTCGACGCGGTGCGCAGCTTCGTCGCGGTCAACGCGATCTTCCGCATCGGCGACGTGTGGCGGCAGATCAGGGCCGCCGACGTGCCGGTGGCGGTGAGCGACCGGATGACGCTCGACCTGCGCCGCCTGGTCGACCGGTCGGCGCGCTGGCTGCTCAACTACCGGCCGCAGCCGCTGGCCGTCGGCGCCGAGATCAACCGGTTCGCCGACAAGGTGGCCGCGCTGACGCCGCGGATGGAGGAATGGCTGCGCGGCGACGACGAAGCCATCGTCGCCAAGGAAGCCGGCGAATTCTGCTCGCAGGGGGCGTCGAAGGAACTCGCCTACGCGGTGGCCACCGGCCTCTACCAGTTCAGCCTGCTCGACATCATCGACATCGCCGACATCGACGACCGCGACCCCGCGGAGGTCGCCGACACGTACTTCGCGCTGATGGATCACCTCAACACCGACAGCCTGCTGACCGCGGTGTCCCAACTGCCTCGGGGGGATCGCTGGCATTCGCTGGCGCGCTTGGCGATTCGCGACGACATCTACGGGTCGCTGCGATCGTTGTGCTTCGACGTCCTCGCCGTCGGCGAGCCGGACGAGAGCGGCGAGGAGAAGATCGCCGAGTGGGAGATGACCAACGGGTCACGGGTCGCGCGGGCGCGTCGCACGCTCACCGAGATCTACGAGGACGACGAACGTGACCTGGCCACCCTGTCGGTGGCGGCACGCCAGATTCGCAGCATGACACGAACGAGTGGAACGGGGTCTTCCGGGTGACAGTGGGTTTTGTGGCGCCGGTGCATGTGCGGTGGTCCGACATCGACATGTACCAGCACATCAATCACGCGACGATGGTCACCATCCTGGAAGAGGCCCGGATCCCTTTCCTGCGTGAGCCTTTCGAAGCGCGGATCACCGACATCGGCCTGCTGATCGCCGAGGTGCAGATCTCCTACAAGGGGCAGTTGCGCCTGATCGATTCGCCGCTGCAGGTGACGATGTGGACCAAACGCGTACGCGCGGTGGACTTCACGATCGGCTACGAGGTCCGCTCGGTCGGTGCGCCCGCGGACTCGAAGCCGTCCGTCATCGCCGAGACCCAGCTGGCCGCCGTGCACATCGAGGAGCAGCGGCTGGAACGGTTGTCCCCCGAGCAGCGCGAATACCTGCAGCGCTACCTGCGATGACCGACGCGGAGCGCGGGCTCTGGCTGGCCGATCCCGCCCAGCGCGACGACCTGGCGGTGTTCGCCGAACGGGCCCTGCGCCTCGACGACGCCGCGGTGGTGCGGTTCCGGGAGCGGACCGGCGGGGACGTCGTCGCTTTCGTGGCAACGGGTTTCGACGTGCTGGCCAGCCGGGTGGTGCACGGGCGGGTGCGCCCGAAGGATCTCTGCGCGGGCGCCGACGCGCTCGTGGCCGGATTGGCCGGTATGGACGCGTCGGGGTTCGTCGATACCGGCTTCCCGATGGATTCGGCGTGGCGCGGTGCGGTCCCGCCGGACACCGGGTTCACCCACCTCGACGACGTGCCGGCCCGCGTGATGCTCGACCTGGCGTCGCGCGGTGGTGCGCTGGCCCGCGAGCACGGCGGCGCCCACGGGCCGCCGACCTCACTGCTGGATCAGGAGGTCATCGCGGTCAGCGGTGGTGACGAGCGCGTCGGGGTGCCGATGCGGTGTGTATTCGCGCTCACCGCAATGGGTTTCCTGCCGCAGAGCAGCGCGGCGCTGAGTGCCGACGACATCGTGCGGATCCGTGTCTCGGCCACGTGGCTGCGGATCGACGCCCGGTTCGGTTCGGTGCTGCGCCGCCGCGGCGATCCCGCCCTGGTGCTGCGTTAGACGATCCAGGCCGCGGCGTCGGGAGGGAGGCGGCCTCCCTCGAGCCCGGCGCTGGTGATCAGCACCTCGCCGGCGGGCAGGTCCACCGGCTGCTCGCTTGCGTTCAGCACACACGTCAGCCCGCCCTCGGTCCGCACCGTCAGCACGCCGTCCGCGGCGGACAGACCGGTCAGTGCGCCTCCGCCGTCGCGCGCACGGCGCAGTTGTAGCGCCCGCCGGAAGAAGTGCAGTGTGGAGTCCGGGTCGGCCAGCTGGTGCTCGACGGTCAGCGCCGACCAGTCGGCGGGCATCGGCAGCCAGGTGTCGGCCGTCGTCGAGAACCCGAACGGGGGCGCGTCACCGCTCCACGGCATCGGCACCCGGCAGCCGTCGCGGCCCCGTTCGGTGCGACCGGAGCGCTCCCACGTCGGATCCTGCAGCACCTCGTCGGGCAGGTCGACGTTGGGCAGGCCCAGTTCCTCACCGTTGTAGACGAACACCACACCGGGCAGCGCCAGCATCACCAGCGCCATCGCACGGGCCCGCGCCAGCCCGACCGCGCCGCCGCCGTAGCGGGTGACCTCCCGTTCCACGTCGTGGTTGGACAGCGTCCAGGTCGGCGTCGCGTTCTCCAGCGCGACGGCGGCCAGGGAATTCTCGATCGCGTCGCGGACCTCCTCGGCGTCGAACTCGGCGCGCACCAGCCGGAAGTTGAAGCCCAGGTGTAGTTCGTCGGCCCGCAGGTAGGCGGCGAACTCGGCGTTGTCGTACACCCAGACCTCGCCGACGGCGACGGCGCCGGGATAGTCGTCGAGCACCGCGCGGATGCTGCGGTGGATGTCGTGGACGCCTTCGTGGTTGAACCGCGGATCGCTGTCCATGTCGGCGAGCAGCCTGTTCTCGGCGATCTGCATGTCCGGCAGATCCCGCGGCTTGCTCATCCCGTGCGCCACGTCGATGCGGAAGCCGTCGACGCCCCGGTCAAGCCAGAACCGCAGCGTCTTCTCGAGATCCTCGAAGACCTCCGGGTTCTCCCAGTTCAGATCGGGCTGCTCCGGGTCGAACAGGTGCAGGTACCACTGGCCGGGCGTGCCGTCGGGTTCGACGATCCGCGTCCAGGCCGGTCCGCCGAAGACCGAGACCCAGTTGTTCGGCGGGTGCACACCGCCAGGTCCGGTGCCGTCGCGGAAGTGGTAGCGCGCCCGCTGCGCACTCTCCGGGCCGGCGGCCAGCGCCGCGGCGAACCACGGATGCGCGGAGCTTGTGTGGTTGGGCACCAGGTCCATCGTGATGCGGATCCCGCGGTCGTGTGCGGCGGCTACCAGCCTGTCGAACGCCTCGATACCGCCGAACAGCGGATCGATGTCGCGCGGGTCGGCGACGTCGTAGCCGTGGTCGGCCATGGGGGAGACGGTGACCGGGTTGAGCCACAGCGCGTCCACTCCCAGCTGCGCCAGGTGATCCAGGCCGTCGGTGACGCCGTCGAGGTCGCCGACCCCGTCACCGTCGCTGTCGCGGAAGGACCGGGGGTAGACCTGGTAGAACACCGCGCGCGACCACCAGGGGCCCGGTCCTGTCATGGCGCCCATCGAACCAATTGTGGACACCCGCGCTCAGAACGGCGAGTTGACCATCGACTGCGCGGCCATCTCGAGGTAGTTGAGCAGCTCCCTGCGGTGCTCGTCGTCCAGCGTGGCCGAATCGATCTCCGCGACCGCGGTGTGCATACAGCGCAGCCAGGCGTCGCGCTCGATGTAGCCGATGCGGAACGGGGCGTGACGCATCCGCAGGCGCGGGTGTCCTCGCTGGTCGGAGTAGGTCCGCGGCCCGCCCCAATACTGTTCGAGGAACATCCGCAAGCGCACCTCGGCGGCGTCGAGCTCGTCGTCGGGATACAGCGGGCGCAGGATCTCGTCCTCGCGGACCAGCTCGTAGAACCGTGCCACGATCGTGCGGAACGTCTCGTGCCCACCGACCTCGTCGTAGAACGACTGCGCTGGTTGCGTCACGGTTCCATTGTGGCCTGTCCGGGTCGCTGACCGCCGACGACGGCACCGTCACCGGATGTTCACCGGACTGACCTGCGTACTCGTGCCGAATTGCCGTGCGGTGGCCGCCGATCCATGGTGGACTGTCTCCTCGGAGGACGTATGGCGCATCGCAAGAAAAGCCCGTCGAGATCGGCTGGCCACAAGCGTGCGGCCGCGGCCGGCCCCTCGGGTCCCGCGGCGAGCGCCCGCGTCCTGCACAGTGTCGAAACTCACGGCGTCGAGGCCACGATCCCGGTCCACGACGGTTCGCTGTGGGGCCGCCGCCGGGTGCTGCTACTGAACTCCACCTACGAGCCGCTGACCGCGCTGCCGTTGCGGCGGGCGGTGATCATGCTCATGTGTGGCAAGGCCGACGTCGTCCACGACGATCCGGCCGGTCCGGTGATCCACTCGGCCACCCGCAGCATCACCGTCCCGACCGTGATCCGGCTACGCAGCTTCGTCCGGGTGCCGTACCGGGCGCGGGTCCCGATGACGCGCGCCGCGCTGATGCACCGCGACCGGTTCCGCTGCGCGTACTGCGGCGCCAAGGCCGACACCGTCGACCATGTGGTGCCGCGCAGCCGCGGCGGCGACCACTCGTGGGAGAACTGCGTGGCCGCATGCGCGCCGTGCAACCACCGCAAGGCCGACCATCTGCTCGGCGAACTGGGCTGGACCCTGCGTTGCACGCCGCTGCCGCCCAAGGGGCAGCACTGGCGGCTGCTGTCGACGGTCAAGGAACTCGACCCGGCGTGGGTGCGATACCTGGGTGAGGGAGCGGCCTGAACCGGGCGTGAGATACCGTTTGGGACTGTGACCCCCGTCCTGCACTCTCTCTTCGTCCTCGTGCCGTTGGGACTGGCCGCGATCCTCGCCCTGCTGATCTGGCGTGGCAAGGGTCCGCACCCGGCGAGCTACAAGATGTCCGAACCGTGGCGGTATTCGCCGATCCTGTGGGCGGCCGAAGAACCGTCGGAGCACCATGTGGCCGCAACCGGTCGCAGCGTGCAGGCCGACTCGGCCGCGCAGGGCGGCAATGTCGGCGAGCATCACGAGCATTCCGTGACGATTGGAGGCGGCGCAAGTGGCAAGTGGTGAAGTCAAGCTCACCGGTCACCGCGCGGCGGTCGAGCGCCAGGGTCTGCCGTACGGCTGGGCGCTCACCTCGAGCGGCCGCCTGTCCGGCGTCACCGAGCCCGGCACCCTGTCGGTGGACTATCCGTTCCCGACCAAGGACCTCGTCGTGCTCGACGATGCGCTGAAGTTCGGCTCGCGGGCGGCGAAGGCCCGGTTCGCCGTGTACATCGGTGACCTCGGAGCGGACACCGCCGCCACCGCGCGCGAGATCCTCGCGCAGGTGCCGACGCCGAACAACGCCGTGCTGCTGGCGGTCTCGCCCGACCAGCACGCCATCGAGGTGGTGTACGGGGTCGACGTCAAAGGCCGCGGCATCGAAACCGCCGCCCCGCTTGGCGTTTCGGCGGCCGCCGCGTCGTTCAAGGAGGGCAACCTCATGGACGGGCTGATCAGCGCCGTGCGGGTGCTGTCGGCGGGCGTCTCCCCGCGCTAGTCCTCTTCCGGCCAGCTTTTCCGGCGAGCGCGCGTGTCTGTTCCACGACACGCCGCTCGCCGGACTGCTTTTGCGCACTGTCGCGGGGCCGTCAGCCCTCCGCTGTGGCGTCCTCCCGCGCCCGCAGCAGTACGCCGCGGATCTCCACGTACCGGGTCAGGAACCTGCGCTCGTCGAGGCGTTTGCGGCGCATCCATCCGGTGACCTCGTCATTGCACTTGCTGGTGTTGCAGGACGCGCACGCGGGAACGACGTTGTCCAGCGTGTACCGCCCGCCCCGGGATATCGCCATGACGCAGTCGCGCTGCATGGTGCCGTCGGTCGCCCCGCAGTAGGCGCATCCGCTCCACGCCTCCTTGATTGCCGCCCACTCGTCGGCCGTGAGGTCGTTGACGACGCGATCCATCCGCAGCTTCCGCCGGCGCGCCGCACGTGCCCTGCGAGTTCGATTGACGGCCACCGCATGAGAATGCCGCGCGAGCGTGCGCAATCTGCTGCACGACACCCGGTGTGTCGCGTGCAGACGCGCACGCTCGCGCAAACGAGGTGAGGTGACTAGCTCACGTCGTTGCGGCGGGCCCGCAGGGCGCGCTCCACGCCGGCGCGGCCTTCGACCACCAGCCGGCGCAGCGGCGGCGGCACGTCACCGTCGAGGAAGCGGTCCGCCGCGGCCAGCGCCTCGTCGCTGATGTCCCACGACGGGTACAGCCCGATCACCACGGTCTGGGCGACCTCACTGGACCGGCGCTCCCACACGCCGGAAATGGCCGCGAAGTACTTCTCGGTGAACGGCGCCAGCAGCTGCTGCTGCCCCGGCTGCACGATGCCGCCGACGATCGACCGGGTGGTGATGTTGGCCAGCGTGTCGTCCTCGATGACCTGCTGCCACGCCGCCTCCTTCACCGCCGCTTGCGGTCGCGCCGCCGAGGCCGCCGCGGCGTGGCGCCGGCCGGCCGCGGTCGGATCGCGCTTGGCCTCTTCGTCGATGAACGGCGTCTCGGGTCCGTCGGCGTCGATGTCGCCGCTGGCGGCCAGCGCCGTGACGATGCGCCAGCGCAGGTCGGTGTCGAGGACCAGTCCCGCAAGGTTCACCTCGGCGGGCTCGTTGTCGAGCAGGGTGGCCAGCACGGCGACGTGGTTGCGCGACAGCACCGACGTGCACAGCGCGTTGACGAACGCCAGCTGGTGGTCCGAACCCGGGGCCGATTCGCGGGCCAGGTCCAGCAGCCGGTCGGCGAACGCGGGCCAGCCGACCTCCTGCGCCCACTGCGGATCGGCGTAGGAGTTCAGCGCGGTCTGCGCCTGCAGCAGCAGTCGTTGCGCGACGCCGACCTCGGTCTCGGCGTGCACACCGCTCATCACCAGCGCCACGAACTCGCGGGCCTTGAGCTCGGCCTCGCGCGTCATCTCCCAGGCCGCCGACCAGGCCAGCGTGCGCGGCAGCGGTTCGGCGATGTCGGCGATGCGGGTGAGCACCGTCTGCAGGGAGTCCGGATCCAGCCGCAACGCGCAGTAGGTCAGGTCGTCGTCGTTGACCAGCACCAGCTTGCCGCGCGGAACTCCTTGCAGCGCAGGGACGTCCGTGCTGTCACCCTCGACGTCGAGCTCCTCGCGGTGCACCCGCACCAGCTTGCCGGTGGTCGGGTCGTCGTCGTACACGCCGACCGCGAGCCGGTGCACCCGGGTCTCGCCGGCGCCCGGCGCGGCACCGCTCTGGGTGATCGCGAAGCGGGTGAACCGGCCGTCACCGTCGACGTCGAAATCGGCGCGCAGCGTGTTGAGCCCGGTCGTCTTGAGCCATTGACGGCCCCAGCCGGACAGGTCGCGGCCCGACGCCTTCTCGAGCGCCCCGAGCAGATCGCCGAACGTCGCATTCGCGAAGGCGTGGTCGCGGAAGTAGTCCCGCAGACCGGCCAGGAACGACTCCAAGCCCACGTAGGCAACCAGCTGTTTGAGGACGCTGGCGCCCTTGGCGTAAGTGATGCCGTCGAAGTTCACCTCGACGGCGTGCAGATCGGGGATGTCGGCGGCCACCGGATGTGTCGAGGGCAGCTGGTCCTGCCGGTAGGCCCAGGACTTCTCCACGTTGGCGAACGTCGTCCACGCCTCGGTGTACTCGGTGGACTCGGCCTGGCACAGCACCGAGGCGAACGTCGCGAACGACTCGTTGAGCCACAGGTCGTCCCACCACTGCATCGTGACGAGGTCGCCGAACCACATGTGCGCCATCTCGTGCAGCACCGTCTCGGCGCGGCGCTCGTAGGAGGCGCGGGTGACCTTGCTCCGGAACACGTAGTCCTCGAGGAACGTCACCGCTCCGGCGTTCTCCATCGCCCCCGCGTTGAACTCCGGCACGAACAACTGGTCGTACTTGCCGAACGCGTACGGCACGCCGAAGTTGTCGTGGTAGAAGCCGAATCCCTGCTTGGTCTCGGTGAACAGCCGGTCGGCGTCCATGAACTCGGCCAGCGATCGGCGGCAGAAGAGGCCGAGCGGGATCTCGCCGTGCTCGTCTCGGTACAGGTCGTCCCAGCGGGCGTACGGCCCCGCGATCAGCGCGACGAGGTAGGTGCTCATCCGCGGCGTCTGGACGAAGACGTGCGTCTTGCTGGCGTCGTCGTCGCGAGTGCCCTCGAGCGCACCGTTGGAGACCACCTCCCAGTGCGCGGGTGCGGTGACCGTGACGTCGAAGGTCGCCTTGAGGTCGGGCTGGTCGAAGCAGGCGAACATCCGCTTGGCGTCGGCGGTCTCGAACTGCGAGTACAGGTACACCTCGTTGTCGACCGGGTCGACGAAGCGGTGCAGGCCCTCGCCGGTGTTCGAGTACAGGCAGTCGGCGTCCACGACGAGTTCGTTGTGCTCGGCCAGTCCGGCCAGCGGGATGCCGGTCGACTCGTCGTAGCCGGACACGTCGATGTCACGGCCGTTGAGGGTGGCCGCGCGGATGGTGTCCGCCGCGATGTCGATGTAGGTGTCGGCGCCCGCCGTCGCGTCGAACGTGACGGTGGTCTTCGAGCGGAACGTCTTCTCGCCGGGTGCGCCGGCACCGTCGGTGAGATCGAGTTCGATGCGGTAATTGCCGACGGTGATCAGCGCCGCGCGCTCGACCGCCGCCTCGCGAGTCAGATTGGGAAGTGCCACGCCCCCCAACCTATCGGGCGCCGGGCAACCTCGTCGTCTGCAGCCAATTCAGGAGCGTGCCGTTGCCCACCGACGACACCATCTGCGGGCAGTACATCTGGATGGCGATTCCGGCGAAGAACGCCGCGAGGTCGGGCGGGACGCCGTCGTTGCGGACGGTCGCGACGACTTTCGCGAAATCCTTGCCGGGTTCGACGAGCATCGGGCAGACGCGCTTGCCGAGTTCGACGGTGTCGACAGGGTTGTCGTAGCGCACGCCGGCCCGGTTGAGCGCGTTGAGGAAGGCTCTGTCGATGTCGACCGGGTCGGCGGCCGCGGCGGGGGCGGTCATCAGGGCGCCGGTGACCGCGGCGGCACATGCCGCCACCGCCCACCGGGTTCGAGCTGTTGCGGACATGGTGCTCCTCGTCTGTCCACTGTCACACTGGTTCACTCGAGTCACAGGAACAACACGGTTGGGTCAAGGTTGGCACACCATCCGTGTGCCGCATGCCCGAGAGTGAGGACTGCGTGTTGGGGAACACCTGACGCGGTCGTGAAGTTGTGCAGCACGAAAGTGTGTCCGCTCGTCGAAAGGATCCCGCTGATGGCCGAGAAGTCGAAAGCCGATTTCTGGTTCGACCCGCTGTGCCCGTGGTGCTGGATCACCTCCCGCTGGATCCTCGAGGTCGAGAAGGTCCGCGACATCGAGGTGAACTTCCACGTCATGAGCCTCGCGGTGCTCAACGAGGGGCGCGACCTGCCCGAGGAGTACAAGGAGGCGATGAAGACGGCGTGGGGTCCGGTGCGGGTCGCGATCGCCGCGGAACAGGCCAAGGGCCCGGAGATCCTCGGCCCGCTCTACACCGCGATGGGCACGCGCATCCACAACCAGAACTACCGCGAGTCCGATCCCGACTTCACCAAGGTCATCGCGGAGTCGCTGGCCGAGGTCGGCCTGCCCGCGGAACTGGCGCAGGCGGCCACGTCCGACCAGTACGACGACGCGCTGCGCAAGAGCCACCACGCCGGGATGGACGCCGTCGGCGAAGACGTCGGCACCCCGACCATCCACGTCAACGGCGTGGCGTTCTTCGGTCCCGTGCTGTCGAAGATCCCGCGCGGCGAGGAGGCCGGGAAGCTGTGGGACGCCTCGGTGATCTTCGCGTCCTATCCGCACTTCTGGGAGCTCAAGCGCACCCGCACCGAGAGGCCCTCGTTCGACTGAACGCGGGTGCGTGACCTGCGCATTGAAACGGCGCACATCGGGTATTGAGTGTGCGAACATCGGTTCCGCCCCACCTGGGGCGGAACCGAACCCGCCTCGAGCCCCGGAGACGACGATGTCCATCGACAGCCAAGAGCGGCCCGGCACCACCGCCGATTCGAACTCCGTGAACGTCGCGACGATGTTCTTCGACCGGGTCGGGAAATCGTCGCAACGCGAAGCCTTCCGCAAACTCGATGACGGGAAGTGGACGTCGCTGACCTGGCAGCAGGCCGCCGACCAGGTCGAGGCGCTGGCCGCCGGCCTGCTGGCGCTGGGCATCGAACCCGAACAACGCGTGGGTATCGCCTCGAGCACCCGCTACGAATGGATCCTGGCCGATCTGGCGATCATGTGCGCCGGTGGTGCCACCACCACGGTGTATCCGACGACGAACGCCGCCGACACCGCCTACATCCTCAGCGACTCCCAGTCGCGATTCGTGTTCGCCGAGGACGAGACGCAGCTGCAGAAACTGCGCGACGGACGCGACGAGCTGCCCGAACTCGAGAAGGTCGTGCTGTTCGACGGCGACGGTGACGGGGACTGGGTGCTCAGCCTCGCCGACGTCACCGAGCTCGGGCGCACACACCTCGAACAGCACCCGTCCGCCGTGCGTGACCGCGCGGCGGCGATCACCTCCGACCAGCTCGCCACGCTCATCTACACGTCGGGCACCACCGGAAAACCCAAGGGCGTCAGGCTCGCTCACCGGGCGTGGGTGTACGAGGGCGACACCATCGCCGGTTTCGGCATCCTCGGCGAGGACGATCTGCAGCTGCTGTGGCTGCCGCTGGCGCACGCATTCGGCAAGGTGCTGATCTCGGCGCAGCTGGCGTGCGGCTTCGCCAGCGCGATCGACGGCCGGGTGGACAAGATCGTCGAGAACATGGGCACGGTCAAGCCGACGTTCATGGGTGCGGCGCCGCGCATCTTCGAGAAGGCCCACGCCAAGGTGGTCATGTCGCAGCACGGCGTGAAGAAGAAGTTGTTCGACGCGGCGTTCGCCGTTGGCCGCCAGGTGAGCCGGCGCCGACGGGACGGTCAATCGGTGCCACCTCCACTTGCGTTGGCGCACAGCGTGTTCGACAAGCTGGTCTTCAGCAAGGTGCGTCAGGTGTTCGGTGGCCGCATCCGGTTCATGATCTCCGGTTCGGCGCCGCTGAACCCGGAGATCGCCGAGTGGTTCCATGCCGCCGGGCTGCTGATCCTCGAGGGCTACGGGCTCACCGAGACCGCGGCAGGCGCGTTCATCAACCGGTTGGAGAACTACCGGCTCGGCACCGTCGGGCAGGTCTTCGACGGCAGCCAGGTGCGGATCAGCGACGACGGCGAAGTCCAGATCAAGGGTCCGTGCGTGATGGACGGCTACCACAACCTGCCCGAGAAGACCGCCGAGACGCTGACCGAGGACGGCTGGCTGCGCACCGGTGATCGCGGTCAACTGGACGACGACGGTTTCCTCACCATCACCGGCCGCCTCAAGGAACTGTTCAAGACCTCCGGCGGGAAATACGTTGCGCCGCCGGCGATCGAGGGCAGGTTCATGGCGCTGTGCCCGTACGCGGGCCACATGCTCGTGTTCGGTGAATCCCGGAACTTCTGCGTGGCGCTGGTGACGCTCGACCCAGACGCCATCTCGGCGTGGGCCGACGAGAACGGTATGGGCGGCAAGTCGTACGAAGACCTGGTGCGGTCCGATGCGGTGCGCGAACTGATCGGCGGGTACATCGAGCGGCTGAACTCCGACCTCAACCGGTGGGAGACCATCAAGAAGTGGGCGATCCTCGACCACGACCTGTCCATCGAGAACAACGAGCTGACACCGTCGTTGAAGGTGAAGCGGTCGGTCGTCGAGGAGAAGCAGAAGGATCTGCTCGACTCCTTCTACCAGGGCTGAGCCTCACGTCCACACGCGGTTGGACCGTGCCGTGTCGATCCGGTAGTCCGTGACGCGGATGTCGAACAACCGGGCGCCGAGGTCGCGTGCGCGCGCCACCGGGTCGCTGGGATCGTGGACGATCTCGCCGCGGCTGTTGGCGTTGCCGACGACGATGCCGACGAGGGTCTGGTTCAGATACCGGGTCAGTTCCTGGAATTGGGCGGCCACGCCCTGCGTGGCGCCGACGTAGTTCTCCTCGCAGGAGATCAGCACGCCGACCTTCTTGCCCGCGATCCCGTTGACCACGGCCTCCTGCTCCGGCGCGCTGTTGGCGGTGTAGCAGAACAACCGGTCGAACACCGTCTTGAGCCGTCCGGGCATGCCGTAGAAGTACAGCGGCATCGCGAAGATGATCCCGTCGGCCGGCAGGATCTTGTCCATCAGCAGTTCGGCGTACCGATCGTCGAGTGAACACCGGCCGTCCTCGAGGCGTCGGCACGCCCGGCAGTTGTCGAGCAGTCGTTGCACGTAGTCGTCGAGGAAGACGTGCTCCACGTGGTGGCCCGCGCCGCGCGCGCCGTCGAGCGCCGCACGGGCCAGCGAGTGGGAGTTGCCGTCGTGGCGGGGGCTGGCGCTGATCATGAGGATGTCCACGTCAACGTCAATGCCGGTTGTCGCCGGTTTGTTTCCCGATCGTTTGCTCCGGTTGCGGCCGCAGGCGGTCGATACGAGGGTGTGACGGTGACATTGACCGAACCGTCCCTGGTGTTACCTTTGGCTGTGCCAACTTCAGCTCCCCTGACCAGCGTCGCCGACATGCTCGACGTCGCCTACGCCGAAGCGCGAAAAGGCCTGTCCGAGGGCGGTATTCCGATCGGCGCCGCACTCTTCAACGCCGACGGTGTGTTGCTGGGCAGCGGCCACAACCGCCGCGTGCAGGACGACGACCCGTCGGTGCATGCCGAGACCGACGCCTTCCGCAACGCGGGACGGCAGCGCGGCTACCGCTCCACCGTGATGGTGACGACCCTGTCGCCGTGCTGGTACTGCAGCGGACTGGTACGGCAGTTCGACATCGGCGCGGTGATCGTGGGGGAGAGCCGCACGTTCACCGGCGGACACGAATGGCTGGCCGAACACGGGGTGAAGGTCACCGTCGTCGACGACGAGCGCTGCATCTCGATGATGAGCGAGTTCATCAGCGCCAACCCCGAACTGTGGAACGAGGACATCGGCCGATGATCACCACCATCGATCTGTCCCGCTGGTACGCCGGGGGAGCGGAGGCCGACGCGGTCGCCGCCGAGGTCGACGAAGGGCTGCAGCGTGCCGGGTTCATCCTGGTCACCGGCCACGGTGTCGACCCGGTGCTCGCCGCCGACGTCCGCGCCGCGGCCCGCACCTTCTTCGCCCAGCCCGACGCCGTCAAGCGGCGCTACTCGGTCCCCGTCGGCGGACACGGCTGGATCGGTCCCGGCGCGGAGGCCAACGGTTACGCCGAGGGCACCGAGACGCCGCCGGACCTCAAAGAGAGCTTCAGCCTGGGTGCCGACACCGCCACCGGGGACCCCGACGTCGACCGGATCTGGTTTGCGCCCAACGTGTGGCCGGACGAGGTGCCCGAGCTGCGCCGGCTCGTCACCGCCTACACCGCGGAGATGCGTCGCGTCTCCGACGACCTGCTGGCGCTCTTCGCGCACGCACTCCGGATGTCGGCCAACCCGTTCCAGGCGCTGGCGAGCCGGCCCACGTGGACGATGAACATCAACCACTACCCGCCCGTCAGCGTCGTCGGCGAGCCCGAACCCGGACAGTTCCGCATCGGCCCGCACACCGACTTCGGCACCGTGACCATCCTGGACCGCGAGCCGGGATCCGGTGGGCTGCAGGTGTTCTCGGAGGCCGACGGGTGGGCCGACGCGCCGTACCGGGCGGATGCGCTGACCGTCAACATCGGTGACCTGCTGGAGTACTGGAGCGGACGGCGCTGGCCGTCGGGCCGCCACCGGGTGCTGCCGCCGCAGCCGGACGCACCCGAGGAAGACCTCGTCTCGCTGATCTACTTCTACGAGGCCAACCACGACGCGGTCGTCACGCCGCTGGGCCCGCCGATCGGCAGGGTGTCCGGGCTGGAGCCCGTCACGTCGTCGGACTTCATCAAGGAGCGCCTCGACGCGATCACCGTCGGCTGAACCTGTCACAATGGCCGCCATGCGCGTCTACCTGGGAGCTGACCACGCTGGCTACGAGCTGAAGCAGGTGATCATCGACCATCTCCGCAGCACCGGTCACGAACCGGTGGACTGCGGTGCGTTCGGCTACGACGCCGACGACGATTACCCCGCGTTCTGCATCGCCGCGGCGGAGAAGACCGTCGCCGATCCGGGCAGCCTCGGGATCGTGCTGGGTGGGTCGGGCAACGGCGAGCAGATCGCGGCCAACAAGGTGCCCGGCGCCCGCTGCGCGCTGGCGTGGAGTGTGGAGACCGCCAAACTGGCGCGCGAGCACAACAACGCCCAGCTCATCGGCATCGGCGGACGCATGCACTCGGAGGCCGACGCGCTCGCGATCGTCGACGCCTTCCTGGCGACCCCGTGGTCGGAAGCCCAACGCCACCAACGCCGTATCGACATCCTCGCCGAGTTCGAGCGCACGCACGAAGCGCCGCCGGTTCCCGGCGCACCCGCCTGACGGATGCCCGAGGGCCACACGCTGCACCGGCTCGCCCGGCTGCACCAGAAGCGGTACAAGGGTGCGCGGGTACGGGTGAGCAGTCCGCAGGGCCGGTTCGCCGAGGGCGCCGCGATGGTCGACGGCCGCACCTTCACCGGCGCCAGCGCGTGGGGTAAGCACCTGTTCCATCACTACCGCGGCGGCCGCATCGTCCATGTGCACCTCGGCCTGTACGGGCGGTTCGACGAGTTCGCCGTGGCGGCCGACGAACCGCCGCCCGATCCGGTCGGCCAGGTGCGGATGCGCATGGTCGGCACCGACTACGGCACCGACCTGCGCGGGCCCACCGCCTGCGAGGTGGTCGACGAGGCCCAGGTGTCGGAGATCCTGGCCCGCCTCGGGCCGGATCCGCTGCGGCGCGACGCCGATCCTGCGCCGGCGTGGACGCGGCTCAACCGCTCGCGCCGGCCCGTCGGCGCACTGCTGATGGACCAGGCGGTGATAGCCGGAGTCGGCAACGTCTACCGCAACGAACTGCTCTACCGCCACCGCATCGACCCCTACCGGCTCGGCACCAACCTCGAACCCGGGGAATTCGACGCGATGTGGAGCGACCTCGTCGACTTGATGAAAGTCGGTGTGCGGCGCGGCCAGATCGTCACCGTGCGGCCCGAGGACGACCACGGCGCACCGTCGTACCGCACGGGCCGGCCCCGCACCTACGTGTACCGCCGCCCGGGTGAACCGTGCCGGATCTGCGGCACCCCCATCAGCACGGCGGTGCTGGAGGGCCGCAACCTGTTCTGGTGCCCGACCTGCCAGAGCTGAGCGGGTAGCGCGGCGCGGGTCGCCGTTTGCGGCGACAATCTCCCGGTGGAATTGATCCTCGTCGTCGTCGGCGCCATCGTGGTCACCGCCATCGCGCACCGCCGCGGTCTGGAACCCGCGCTCGTGCTCGTGGTCGTCGGGTTCGCGGTGTCGTTCACCCCGGACTTCAACGGCGTCGAGCTGGATTCCGAGGTGCTGCTGTCGGTGGTGTTGCCGCCGCTGCTGTACTCGGCGGCGCTGAACTTCTCGTTCCCGACGTTCCTGCGCAACATCAAGCCGATCCTCGGCCTCGGCGTCGGCCTGGTGGTGATCACCACGTTCGCGGTCGCCGGGCTGGCGTCCTGGCTGGTGCCGTCGCTGACCTTCGGTGTCGCGCTGATCCTGGGGGCGGTCGTGGCGCCACCGGATGCGGTGACCGCCGTGGCCGTCGGCCGCCGGCTGGGCCTGCCGAAGAAGGTCATGGCGATCCTGACCGGGGAGAGCCTCGTCAACGACGCCGCCGCACTGTCGCTGTTCTCGATCGCGGTGGCGCAGGTGGCCGGCAGTCGCGCGTTCATCGAGAACCCGGTGCTGCTGTTCGGCTACAGCGCACTGCTCGGCCCGCTGGTCGGGGCGGCGCTGGGTTTCGTCACGTTGTGGATCCGGCGGCGGCTGGCCAACCCCGGGCTGGAGACGATCCAGGGTCTGGTGGTGCCGTTCGCGGCGTTCATCTGCGCCGAACACGTGCACGCCTCGGGGGTGCTGGCCGTCGTGGTGGCCGGATTCGTCGTCGGACACGGTTCACTGGACGCGGGCTATCAGACCCGGCTGCAGGAACGCTACGTGTGGAACTCGGTCGACGTGATGCTCGAGGCGTTCGTGTTCGCCTACATCGGATTACAGCTGCGGTTCGTGCTCGAGGATCTCAACGCCGCACACGAATCGCTGGGCGAGGTGGCGGTGGCGTCCGGTGTCGTTCTGCTCGTCGTGCTGTTGATCCGGCCGGTATGCGTGTTCCTGATGTTCGGCCGCGGGGTGCTGTCGCGCAAGGTCGAGTCCAAGCTGAGCGTGCCGGTTCCCGAAAAGGGGGGTCGCGGTGCGCTGGGGGTGCGCCGGCGGGGCCGCCCGAGCCGGCTCGCCGCGCTGGCCGACCGGCGCTCGCTGACCTGGCAGGAGAACGTGGTGGTGTCGTGGACCGGGATGCGCGGCGTGGTGACGCTGGCCGCCGCGTCGGGCCTGCCGCTGATGACCGTCGACGGCGAACCGTTCCCCGAACGCGCCACCATCCAGGCGATCGCCTTCGTGGTCAGCGTCGGCACCCTGCTGCTGCAGGGGTGGACGCTGCCGGTGCTGATCCGTTGGCTGCAACCGTCTTTCGTCGACGATCTGCACTACGACGAGACGGAGACCCGCAAGGCCGAACAGGTGGTGCACGCGGCCGCCGACGACGTGCTGACCCGCTTCACCGACGCCCCGCCACCCGGGCTCGACGCGGCGACGCTTGCCAACATCCGGCAGACGATCGCCCGGCACGCCCAGGACGCCGACGAGATGCCCGACCCGGAATCCCACACGCCGCGCGCGGAGGTGTTCTCCCAGCTCTACCGCGACGTGCTGTGCGCGCAACGCAATGCGCTGATCGCCGAACGGGATGCCGGAAACATCGAGGACGAGGCGGTGCGCGCCATGCTGGAACGGCTCGACCTGCAGGAGGCCGGGGTATCGGCCCGGCTGGAGAGCCGGATCTAGGGCGGCTCCGAAGCCCCCGAAATCACCACCGAAGTCGCCGCCGCCAAAATCGCCCCAGCCGCCCCCGTCGCCGCCGCCCCCGTCCCAGCCGGCGTCGCCGCCGCCGTCGTCGAGACCGGGGTCCTGGCCCTGATCGAAGCCCTGGTCATAGCCCTGCGTGAAGCCCTGCTCGTAGCCGCTGCCGTGCATTCCGGAGAACAACGCGTCGAACAGCAGTACCGAGCCGAGGCCCCAGGCGCCGGCCACCAGCGCCGGCTTCCACCACGGTTCGGAGTACCACCCGGCAGGCACGGGACGGCCCGCGACCCGGCCGCCGGGGTAGTAGTTCGGGGTGCGCTGCGACGGTGTCGGCGACGCCTCGATCTCCCGGCCCTCGAACTGCACCCGGCGGTCCTCGGTGACCGCGCCGGCGGAGCGCTGGCCGGCGAGCGTCTCGAGTTCCGGACCCGGATCCATGCCCATCGCGGTGCGCGCGGCGCGCACGTAGTACAGCCCTTCGATCGCGCTCTCCTTGGCCAGCTCGGCCTGCCGGGCCGACGTGGCCTGGTCGATCTGCGACGACGCGGCGGTGTAGCGCTCCGAGGCGTCGGCGAGCGCCTGTTTGGACGCCTCGTCGGTGCCGGTGAGGTTGAGCACTTGGCCGCCGAGCCGTTCGATGACCCGGCGGGCGTCGGCCTTGGCATCGGCGAGCGACTCGGCGGTGCGCCGGCCCGATGCCTTGGACGAGCTGTAGACCGCCAGCGCGAGCGCGGCGACGACCACGATGATCAAGACGAGCAGGACGCCGTTCATGCGTCCAGCGTACCGACGTGGCGATCCCGTTCGCGGTGCGCGAAACCGGCGCGGCCTGGCACGAGTCACAGCACCTTAATGCGCGCGCAACTACCGGGCCACAAATCTCCTCCTAACTGAGAGGCACCTACTGCAGCCCAGGAGGACCCCCGTGAAGGAACTCACCATCGTGCGCGGCGCCTGTCCGCACGACTGTCCGGATACGTGCGCGATGCTCTATCACGTCGAGGACGGCAAACTCGTTGACGTCCAGGGTGATCCGAATCATCCGATGACCAAGGGCAACCTGTGCGTCAAGGTCAAGAACTTCCACGAACACCACTATCAGCCCGACCGGCTGCTCTATCCGATGCGCCGGGTGGGGCCCAAGGGCTCCGGTTCGTTCGAGCGGATCTCCTGGGACGACGCGCTCAAGGAGATCAAGAAGCGGTGGACGGCGATCATCGACGAGTACGGCAGCCAGGCGATCATGCCGCACGCCTATCTCGGTCACCAGGGTGTGCTCAACGGGTTGACCGCGGGTGACGCGTTCTTCAACCGGCTGGGCTCGACGGTGGCGGAGAAGACCTACTGCGAGTCCGGATCGTCGACCGCCTGGCACATGACCGTCGGCGGGTCGGGCGGTCTCGACGTCGAATCCATGGCGCACTCGAAGTACATCATCGTCTGGGGAATGAACATGACCAGCACGAACCTGCACGGCTGGCCGTTCCTGCTCGAAGCGCGCAAGAAGAACGGCGCCAAGATCGTCGTCATCGACCCGGTGCGCAACCGCACTGCGCGCCAGGCGGATTGGCACATCCCCATCCGCCCGGGCACCGACGGCGCGCTGGCGCTCGGCATGATCCACGAGATCATCGCCCAGGGGCTCACCGACACCGACTACGTCGAGAAGTACACCGTCGGCTTCGAGGAACTCGCCGCCCGCGCCGCGGACTACCCGCCCGAGCGGGTCGAGGAGATCACCGGGGTGCCCGCCGACGACGTCCGCACGCTGGCGCGCGAGTACGCGACCAGTCAACCGGCGGCGATCCGCCAGGGTGTCGCGCTCGAGCGCAGCCGCGGCGGCGGACAGGCGATCCGGGCCATCACCTGCCTGCCGGCGCTGGTCGGGGCGTGGCGGCACGTCGGCGGCGGCACCATGGAGATGCCGATCTGGGAGTTCCCCACCCTGTTCGACAAGATCTGCATGCCGCAGTGGATCCCCGAGGGCACCCGCGTGGTCAACGAACTCGACCTCGGGATGGCGCTCACCGGTGAGCTCGAGCTCGACCCGCCCATCAAATCGCTGTTCGTCTACAACTCGAACCCGGTGTCGCAGGGCCCCGCGCAGGAGAAGACGATGCGGGGACTGATGCGCGACGACCTGTTCACCGTCGTCAGCGAACACTTCATCACCGACACCGCCAAGTACGCCGACCTGGTGCTGCCCGCGACCATGCAGGCCGAGCAGCTCGACATCATGGTGACGTGGGGGCACCTGTACATCTCGCTCAACCAACCGGCGATCGCACCGCCCGGTGAATGTATCCCCAACGTGGAACTCTTCCGGCGGCTGGCCAAGACGATGGAGTTCGACGAGGACTCGATGGCGTACTGGAACCGCACCGACCGGGAGATGCTCATCGACTTCCACGACTGGGATGCGCCTGCGCTGCAGGGGATCACGTACGAGAAACTCGAAGAGGTCGGCTGGATGCGGCTGAACGTCGGCGCGCCCGACACGCGCGCCCCGCATGCCGAGGGAAACTTCCCCACGCCGTCGGGCAAGTGCGAGTTCAAGTCCAGCCTCGCCGAGGGCGGGAACTTCGTGGTCCCGGTGTGGCGGTCGATGTACGAGGGGATGCAGCCAGGCGAATACGTGGACCCGGTGCCCGACTATGTCCCCCCGTTCGAGTCGCCGCAGTCGAATCCGGAACTCGCGCAGAGGTATCCGTTGAGCATCATCTCACCGAAACCGCACGCCTTCCTCAACAGTCAGTACGGGAACGCCCCCGACAAACAGCGAGTCCAGGGCGGGCAGCGGGTGTTCATCCATCCCGACGACGCCACCGCACGCGGCATCGCAGAGGGTGAGTTGGTGCGGGTGTTCAACGACCGCGGATCGTTCGTGGGTCCGGCCGCCTACGAGCCGGATCTGATGCCGGGGCTGGTGATGGCGAACGTCGGGCACTGGCAGGGCGCCGGATCGGGGACGGGATCACCAACGACGGTCAACGCCATCACCGCCGACCGGCACTGCGGGCTGGGCAACGCGGGCGTGTACGGCGACAACCTCGTGGAGGTGCGCAAGGTGGCGAGCGAGGCCGTCGCCAGCTGAGCCGCCGACTCCCAGGGAGGGACGGCACCGGCGCACCGTTGTCCCAAGTCCGTCACACCTGTTCAGATGCAACGTGTTACCTGATTCGGATACCGTTTCTCGAATGACCGGCTCTCTGACAGGGTTCGACGACTTTCTCAACCGTCTGCTCGAGGAATGTGCGCGCGAGGCAGGAGAGGATGTCGTCAGCTACGTGGCGCGCGCCGTGGGCTCACAGATGGTGGCCGACCTGCGGCGCAGCGGACGCGGTTCCGTCAGGGAGCTGATGGCTCATCTCAACGAGTGCAAGGTGTTTGCCGAGGCGGAGATGCCCAGCGTCGAAGCCGAGATAACCCACCCCGGCAGGCTGCAGGCGTTGTATGCCACCGGGCTGCTCGATTCGCCACCGGAGGAGGCCTACGACCGCATCACGCGTGCGGCGGCCGCCGCGCTCGACGCCCCCGCGGCGGCCCTGTCTCTGATCGACGTCGACCGGCAATTCTTCAAGAGCTCGGTGGGGATGGGCACTTCCGAAGAAGAGCGTCAGACACCTCTGGATCGGTCGGTGTGTCAATACGCGGTGGCAAACGGTGCGGCATTACTTCTCGAGGACGCTCGAACAGATCCGGTTTTCCGGAATCATCCGGCGGTGCTCGATGGCACCGTGGTGGCTTATCTGGGCATACCGTTGATCGACCACGCAGACAATGCGGTGGGCACGCTGTGTGTATTCGATGACAAGCCGCGCCTGTGGGGCACCGGACACGTCCAAATTCTCAGCGACCTCGCCCATCTCGCCGCCGAGCGGATGTTCGGATCGGGCGGCGCGCAGCAGCGCTGATCCACCCGACGCTGACGCCTGCGTCGATTCCGGCAAATCCCTCTCGGCCCGCCCACCGATTTGCTTCCGTCCTCGCCGCGGCTGAATTAAGGTTGCAGGTGCAAGGGAGTGCCGGGGGGAAGTGACACATGCATTCAGACGTGCGGGCGACCGATGACGACTTCCAGTAGTCAGGTCTCGATTCCACGCCAGAGGGCCGCCGCGGCATCGGTACGCACTCGCGTTTCCACTCCGCCCCGCTGGTTCCAGCACCTGCGCAACGAGAACGGGTACATCGCGATCACGGTGGCGCTGGACGTCTGGGGCGCCGCCTGGGCTGTCGTCCTGGCGCACCTGTGGACCGGCAATCAGCAGGACAACCGCAACATCCTGCTGATTTCGTGGCTCTTCGTGCCGATCCTGGTGCTCGTCCTGGGCACCCGCTCGATGTACAAGCGGAAGCTCAACCGCAGCTTCCTCGACGAACTCGAACCGGTGGAAACCGCTGTCGCGGTCGCAGCGCTCGCGACGTTGGCGATCATCACCGTGCTGGTACCGCCCTGGCAAACCGGCGAGACGGTCCAGCCGCACGTCCGTCCCAGCGACGTCATGATCAAGGTATGGCTGTGCGGGGCGGTCGTGTTGCCCGCGGTCCGGTTGCTGCGGTCCGTCGCACAGCGTTACCTGCGGCGTCGCTACCGGTTCGGCACACCGGCGCTGATCGTCGGCTCCGGTCCGATCACCCATCAGCTGATCACGCGGATGGCCCAGGTGCCCGACTACGGGCTGCGGCCCGTCGGTGTGCTGGACGACGTTCGGCCCAGTGATGCCGATCTGGTCGACGTGCCGTACCTGGGGACCATCGACAACTTCGAGGTGGCCGCCCGGGCAACGGGCGCAGAGGATCTCATCGTCGCGCCGTCGGCGGTTCCCGGCGAGCAGCTGTCGCGCTGCGCCCAGGAGGCACAGAGACTCGGGATGCGGGTGCGTGTCGTGCCCCGGATGATGGACGTCGTCAACGGCAACGCGCGGATCGAGCACCTCGGTGGTGTGCCGCTGATGGTGCTCTCGCCGGTCGATCTCAAGGGTTGGCAATTCGCGGTGAAGCATGCACTGGGCCGGTCGATCGCCGCACTCGTCGTGCTGGTGATCTCGCCCGTGTTCCTCGCGCTCGCGCTCATGGTCAAGCTGAGCTCGCCGGGGCCGATCTTCTTCCGCCAGCCTCGCGTCGGACGCGACGGCAGGGTGTTCGACTGCCTGAAGTTCCGCAGCATGCGCCCCGCCGATCCGGCCGACACCGCCTTCCAGCTGAAGGAGGGCGCCGCGCCGGGCGGTGTGGAAGGCGACGATCGGCGCACGCGGATCGGCAAGATCATGCGCAAGACGTCGCTGGACGAGTTGCCCCAGCTGCTCAACGTGCTCAAGGGCGATATGACCCTGGTCGGCCCGCGTCCCGAGCGGCCGGAGTTCGTCGAACTCTTCGAGATGCACGTGCGCCGCTACGGCGAGCGGCACCGGGTGAAGGCCGGCATCACCGGCTGGGCTCAGGTGCACGGCCTGCGAGGGCAGACCTCGATCGCCGACCGCGCCGAATTCGACAACTATTACATCGAGAACTGGTCGCTTCTACTCGACTTCAAGATTCTCATCCTGACTGTTCTCGCGGTGTTGCGGCCGACGGAAGAATAATTCGTCGCGGTCCGGGCTTGATTGCGGAGCAATCCGGCTACTATCGATAAGTGGGGTTATTGCCGAGCAGGGGGCCGGCGCATGTGGGACTGATTCCCGATGGCCTGCGGCGCTGGGCGGACGCCAATGGCGTCGCATTGGCCGAAGCGTATCGGCGCGGTGCCGAGAAAGTGGTCGACATTCTGCTGGCGCTCGAACGGCATGAGGTACAGACCGTATCGGTGTACAACCTGAGCCGGGCGAATCTCGGGCGCCGCGACGACGAATTGGAAGCGGTGTATTCGGCGTCGATGCATTTCTTCACCTCCCTGATTCCCGCAAATTTCGATAGCGCCACATGCAGGGTGAAATTGCACGGCGACCGGACGCTCCTCCCAGCGGATTATGTGGCGGCGGCCGCGGAACTCGAGAAGACGATGACCGGTGGCGCCTTCTGTATCAACGTCCTCGCGGCGTACGACGCGGGCGACGAATTGCGTGCGGCATACCGGCGTGCGCAGCGCGACGGCTGCGACATCACCGACGCCTTCGAGATCGGCGACGTCGACCTGGTCATCCGCACCACTGCCGAGCCGTTGCTGAGCGGCTTTCTGCCGATGCAGTGCCAGTACGCCCAACTCGTCTTCCTGACCACACCTCTCAACGACCTCGAGCCGGGAGATGTCGACGGCCTCGTCGCCGAGTATCGACGCTTCCCGCAGCGCCGCGGACGGTGACGCGGTGGCCACCAGGAGTCCGCTCATCATCGGCGCCGGCCCCGCCGGGCTGACCGCGGCACTGGAACTGGTGAAGAGGGGAGTGGCGCCGCGGCTCTACGAGGCGTCGGAGCATGTCGGCGGGCTGGCCCGCACTCCGTGTCTCGACGGCTGGCGCGTCGACCCGGGCGGACATCGGTTCTTCACCAGAAGCGAAGCGGTCCTGGACATCTGGCGCTCCCTGCTGCCCGCCGACCAATGGGTCGCCGTCGCCCGCCGGTCGGCCATGCTGGTCGACGGGCGTTTCGTGCGGTATCCGCTCATCGGCCGGGACCTGGTGACGCAATTGGGCTTTCGCAGCGGATTGCGCGGGCTCGGGTCGATGGCGTGGTCGAGACTGCGGCGCAGGACGCGTCATCGTGCCGCGGACCAGAGCTTCCACGACTGGGGCACGGGCGAGTTCGGTCGTCACTGGTACGGGCTCTTCTTCGACGGCTATGTCCGCAAGACCTGGCTCGCCGAACCGGCGGAGCTGACCAGCGATTGGGCGAATCAGCGGATACGGCCGATCCGCTGGCGCAATGCCAACGGGTTCGCCGCCCGCGACGTCTTCCGGTACCCCCGGCTCGGACCCGGTCAACTGTGGGAGGCCGCCGCGGCGGTGCTGGCGGACCACGGCGTGGTGGCGTCGCTGAACTCGCCGATCGTCACTGTGCGGTCCGGCGGCCGCGGCTGGACCGTGGAACTGGAGAACGGCGACACCGCGACCGGCGATGCGGTGTTCTCCAGCATGCCGTTGCGGCTGCTCATGGAGGCATTGGATCCCGCTCCGCCCGAACACATCCGGGCCGCAGCCGACGCGCTCAAGCACCGTGCGCTCATCACCGTCGGCGTCGCGCTCCGCACGCGCCACGAACTTCCCTACAACTGGGTGTACACCCCGGGGCCGGACATGCGGGTCGGACGCATCCAGAACTACACCCGGTGGTCGGGGCACCTCTCGCCGGCGCACTGGCACGGCACCCATCTGGGGCTGGAGTACTTCACCAACTCAGACGGTGACCTGTGGGCGGCCGGCGACGACGAGATGGCGCGAATCGTCGAGCAGGACCTCCGGATGCTGGGTCTCGGCGCCATCGCGGTCGAGAAGATGATGTTCGTCCGCTCGCAGTTCGCCTACCCGGTCTACGATGCCGCGCGCGAGGCGAACGTCGCCCTGATCCGCGATTACCTTCGCGCGCACCACCCGTCGCTCCGGCCGATGGGCCGCAACGGAATGCACCATTACGACAACCAGGATCACGCGATGCTGAGCGCGATCGGCAGCGTGGCCCGCTACTTCGGTGAGGACGCAGATCCGTGGCGGGTCAACACGGATCTGCGCTATCAGGAGTCCGGCTTGCTCAGGATGTGACGGCGGCAGGCGTGGTGTCGCCCCACAGGTAGGAGCGCCACTGCGGTGACGCCTCACCCTGGTGCAGCCAGGTGGCGTTGATGTACCAGTTCACCGGCCCGTACGCGCCACCCTGGATCCCGATGTCCGGCGCGGTGGCGTCCCGCTCGGTCACGTAGGTGACGTTCTCGATCCGGACACCGTCGCCGGCGATGCCCTCGGTCGGATTGCCGCCGCCGAATTCCACTGCCCACCAGGTTGATCCGATGTGATCGTCGGTGGTCACCACGATGTCCGCCACGTCGAGGTCGAAGACCAGCAGAAGCCGCACACCGTGTCCCTCACCGGCGCCCCGCCCGGGCAGGTTCGCCGTGATGGTGTCGAACGACGCGCTCTTGACGCGGTAGAGCATGACGGCGGTGCCGTTCGCGCCGTGGGATGCGACATCCCCGAATTCCACGCCGGCGATGTCCTGGATGAGAATGCGGCCGGGGCCCTCGAGCACCAGGTCGTCGATCGTCAGATTCGACGACGGCAGATCCGCGACAGCCAGACCGTTCCGGACCTGCCCTGCGCCGAACACGTTGATGTCACTGGCGTGGACCGACACCAGCCGGACGTTCTCGATCACCGAATCCCGAAGCGACGAGAGCAGGATTCCGCCCTTGCCGCCGCCGAGCGGACCCACCGTGCCGTCGACTTCGGCGTAGATGTTGCGCAGCGTGAGACCGGCGAACTTGCTGGTGGTCGTGCCGGGCGTCTCGACGGCAACCGACCAGTTGCGGGAGTTGTAGATCGTGACGTCACTGATCGTCAGACCGGAGAAGTCCCACCACATGGAACTCTCGGTGCCGTCGATGTTGTTGGTGGCGAGCACGATTCCCGTCTGGGCGCCGCGGATGGTGACATCGGAGATGTCGATGTCGCGCGACGCCAGGCTCGTCCAGTCACCGGGGCCGGTGGCCTTGGCGGAGTTGACGTGGAAGCCGAACTCCTTGTCGATCACGGTGACGCCGGTGATGGTGATGTCGTAGCCGCCCTGGACGCGGAAGCCGTTGGCGCGCCCGCCGATCACCGTGATGTTCGAGGCGACCGAGCCCCCGTTGTTCCACTCGCCGATGCCGGGTTGGTTGAAGGGGCCGTCGGTGGGGCCGTACGTCCACGGCACGGTCGGGTCGTAATAGGTGACGAACGCCAAGCCGTCGTCACCGGTGTTCTGCGCGAGGAGCCCGTTCACGGTGACGCGACGGTTCGCGTTGAAATGCAAGCCGTCGCCCAGCGTGCCGATGGCGGTGAAGTTCGTGACGGTCACGTCGGAGGCGCCCATGAACACCGCTCCGGCCTGAGGTGCGTTGATCACCTTGGCGTTGATGAGCGACACGTTCGAGACCGTGCCCGTCGATCCGGTCCAGCCAGGCGGGGGAGGGGTGTTCGATGCCCAGCCCAGGATGGAGAGCCCGTCGCCGAAACTGCGCGCCGAGGGCCTGGTCTTCCACTCGATCGTGGCGTTGAGGATCGTCACGTTCGAGGCGGCGCCCTCGACGCGGATGCCGTGGCTGGTGCCGTGTCCGTTCGCGTCGAGGTTGTCCATCAGCAGCCGGGCGCCAGGGGCGAACTCCACCGTGACGTCGGACAGCCCCTCGAGCAGGACCGCGGCGTTACCGGCCGGATTCTGCTGCGCGAAGCGGTAGCTGCCTTCCGGGAAATAGAGCCGCTGGCCGGACGTCAGCGCTGCCTCGGCGGCTTTGATGGCCGCGGAGTCGTCGGTGATGCCGTCGCCGACCGCGCCGTAATCCTTGACGTTGATGGTCGTGACCGGTGTCGAGGATGACGACGAGGGAACGTGCCGGACGGGCGTGGTGGTGGCCGTCGGGCCCAGGATCTGGCGGCGCGCCCACGCGAGGACGGCCCACATGGCGGGCGATTCGACCGGCGCGCGGGTGCCGCCGACGCCGAACGCGTTGGCCAGCTTCGCGACGAGCCCGGACGGTGTCGAGGCCTTCTCCGCCGGAGCGGGTGCGGGCGGCAGCGCGTCGGTGTCGGCCTCCGGCAGCTCGGGTTCCGGCGGCGCCGCCGGCAGCTCGGCCGCCGGCTCTTCGGCCTCGACGGGTGCGGCGGGCTCTTCGACGTCGACGGTCTCCGCAGGAACCTCGAGGACGGGTTCGTCGTCGACCGATTCCTCGGCCGGTGCCTCGGTGGCCGGGGTTTCGGTGTCGGCGCGGTCCGATCCGTCGTGGCCGGTTTCTTCGTCGGTCTCTTCGTCGGCAGGCTCTTCCTGGACGGGCTCTTCGTCGACGGCGGGCGCTTCAGGTTCTTCGGCGGGCTCTTCGGTGTCGTCGTCCTCCGCGTCGTCGTCGTCGTCGTCGGCGTCGTCGTCCGGGTCGGCCTGCTCGCCGGTCGGCTCCGTCTGGTCCGTGTCCGTCGGCGCACCGGCGTCGGCGGAGACGCCCGCGCCCGGCGAGTCGGTCGCGGGGTCCGCCCCTGCGACTCCCGGCGAGAGAAGCAGTCCGATACCGACTGCGAATGCTGCACCGCCCACGCGGCATGCCTGGTTGCCCACCCGTATATCCCCCTGAATTTTCACCCGCGTCAACGAGTGCCCTGTAGAGGATATATGCACGAATTAATATTTGAAAGAGCAAGTTTCGGGGGCTTTGCAGGGGCTGTATCGGCGCGCGGAACCGTCCCCGGAAAGCAGGAAAGCCGCCCTCATCGGGGCGGCTCCTGGAGCGGGCGACGGGAATCGAACCCGCGTAGCTAGTTTGGAAGACTAGGGCTCTACCATTGAGCTACGCCCGCACGTTGCGCAGAGGATCGTACCGGCGCGCACCGGAACAATGCCAATTGGCTGCCTCGCGCGCGGATGGCCGGTGCGCAAGACGTAGTATCTCGCGTGGTCAGCGCCACGCGTCAGCGCGCGGTGCGGACCGGACGGCGCGGGGTGTAGCGCAGCTTGGTAGCGCATCCGCTTTGGGAGCGGAAGGCCGCAGGTTCAAATCCTGTCACCCCGACAAACCAGCACCGATACGAACCGCACCGATATGACATCAGTACCCAGACATGAGGAGAGACCGCAGTGAAGAGCACCGTCGAGAAGTTGAGCCCCACCCGGGTGCGCATCAACGTGGAGGTGCCCTTCACGGAACTCGAGCCGGATTTCGACCGGGCGTTCAAGGAGCTCGCCAAGCAGGTGCGGCTGCCCGGGTTCCGGCCCGGTAAGGCGCCGCGCAAACTGCTCGAGGCGCGCGTCGGCCGTGAGGCCATGCTCGACCAGGTGGTCGGCGACGCCGTGCCCGGCCGCTACACCGAAGCGGTGACGACTCAGGCCGTGCAGCCGCTGGGCCAGCCGGAGATCGAGATCACCAACAAGGAGTACGGCGAGGACCTCGTGTTCACCGCCGAGGTCGACATCCGCCCCGAGATCGACCTGCCGGACCTGTCCGCGCTGACCATCACCGTCGATCCCATCGAGGTCACCGACGAGGAGGTCGACACCGAGCTGCAGAACCTGCGTGCCCGCTTCGGCACGCTGACCGGTGTGGACCGCCCGGCCCAGAACGGCGACTTCGTCTCGATCGACCTGTCGGCCACCGTCGACGGCCAGGACGTCCCGGAGGCCAAGACCGAGGGCCTGTCCCACGAGGTCGGCTCGGGCCAGCTGATCGAGGGTCTCGACGACGCGATCGTCGGCCTGTCGGAGGGGGAGAGCAAGGAGTTCACCACCACGCTGGCCGCCGGCGAGCACGCCGGTAAGGAAGCCGTCGTCACCGTCACGGTGAAGTCCATCAAGGAACGCGAACTGCCTGAGCCGGACGACGAATTCGCCCAACTCGCCAGCGAATTCGACACCATCGACGAGCTCAAGGAGAGCCTGACCGAGCAGGTCCGCCGGGTGAAGCGCGTCCAGCAGGCCGAGCAGATCCGCGACAAGGCGCTGGAGCTGCTGCTCGAGCAGACCGAGGTGCCGCTGCCCGAGAAGATCGTGCAGGCCCAGGTCGACGACACCCTGCACAACGCCATCCACGGCCTCGACCACGACGAGGACCGCTTCGCCGAGCAGCTGGCCGAGCAGGGCAGCAGCCGTGAGGAGTTCGACGCCAACACCCGCACCGAGGCGGAGAAGGCCGTCAAGACCCAGCTGCTCATGGACGCGCTCGCCGACAAGCTCGAGGTCCAGGTCGGCCAGAACGACCTGACCGAGCGGCTGGTGCTGATGTCGCGGCAGTACGGCCTCGAGCCGCAGCAGCTGCTGCAGATCCTGCAGCAGCAGAACCAGCTGCCCGCCATGTTCGCCGACGTGCGGCGCGGTCTGACCATCGCGGCCGTCGTGCATGGCGCCACCGTCAAGGACACCGACGGCAACGACATCGACACCACCGAGTTCTTCGGCCCGTCGGGCGGCGCCCAGGCCGAGACCGAAGAGGCCGAGTCCGAGTCCGCCGCAGAGGCCGACGCGTCCGACGCGACCGAGTCAGAGGCCGACGAGGCCAAGTGACGCTGTGAGCGAACGCGCGCCCGTCAGGGAGTGCACGCTCACCCAGGTTGGTTAGTGTCGGTATCGAGACACATCGACGAACACACCGCGAACTGGCGGACCCAAGTCGTAAGAGAAAGCAGGTATCCAGTCGTGACTGTTATGCGTGGCGGGGCGCCGGGCCTCACGCTCCAGGACTCGGTCTACGAGCGGTTGCTCGCCGAGCGCATCATCTTCCTGGGCTCACAGGTCGACGATGACATCGCCAACCGGCTCTGCGCCCAGATTCTGCTGCTGTCCGCAGAGGATCCGACGAAGGACATCCACCTCTACATCAACTCGCCCGGTGGCTCGATCAGCGCCGGTATGGCGATCTACGACACGATGGTGCTTGCACCGTGCGACGTCGCCACCTACGCGATGGGCATGGCCGCCTCCATGGGTGAGTTCCTGCTCGCCGCGGGCACCAAGGGCAAGCGGTACGCCCTGCCCCACGCGCGCATCCTGATGCACCAGCCGCTCGGCGGCATCACCGGTGGCGCGGCGGACATCGCGATCCAGGCCGAGCAGTTCGCGTCGATCAAGAAGGAGATGTTCCGCCTCAACGCGGAGTTCACCGGGCAGACGATCGAGCGCATCGAGGCCGACTCGGACCGCGATCGCTGGTTCACCGCGCAGGAAGCTCTCGAGTACGGATTCGTCGACCACATCATCACCAGCGCCAGCATCAACGACGGAGTGGCCCCCTAATGAGCAACCAGACCGATCCCCGCCTCCAGCCGCAGGCGCGCTACATCCTGCCGTCGTTCATCGAGCACTCGAGCTTCGGCGTCAAGGAGTCGAACCCGTACAACAAGCTGTTCGAGGAGCGCATCATCTTCCTCGGCGTGCAGGTGGACGACGCGTCGGCGAACGACATCATGGCCCAGTTGCTGGTGCTGGAGTCGCTCGATCCCGACCGCGACATCACGATGTACATCAATTCGCCCGGCGGCTCCTTCACGAGCCTGATGGCGATCTACGACACCATGCAGTACGTGCGCGCCGACATCCAGACGGTGTGCCTGGGCCAGGCCGCCTCGGCCGCCGCCGTGCTGCTCGCCGCGGGCACCCCGGGTAAGCGCCTCGCGCTGCCGAACGCGCGCATCCTCATCCACCAGCCCGCGCTCGGTGGCGTCATCCAGGGCCAGTTCTCCGATCTGGAGATCCAGGCCAAGGAGATCGAGCGGATGCGCACGCTGATGGAGACCACCCTGGCCCGCCACACCGGCAAGGATGCGGCGGTCATCCGCAAGGACACCGACCGCGACAAGATCCTCACGGCCGACGAGGCTAAGGACTACGGGATCATCGACACGGTGCTCGAGTACCGGAAGTTGTCCGCGCAGAAGTCCTGATCACCGGCGGTGCGCCGATTTCGGGCCGAGGCCGACAATGCCGTGCGACGGTATTGTCGGCCTCAGCCGCTCGCACCGGTCACGGTCACGACACGCCAGAGACACGGCGGCGCGTGGCACGCGGCAACCGGGCGAGTCAGACGATATGTTGGCGCGACAGCTGAATACCACCAGCGCGATTCGGTCTTAACGGTCGCACCGCGCGGGAGTTAACGGGTAGCGTCGAGAGCAGAGTCCCACAAGGTCGGATCGCGACGGTTCGATCGAGGGCTCGAAGCCACCCACTGATCCGAGTGACCGACGTCGAACAGGAAAGTAGGACCCCACCACCATGGCGCGCATTGGAGACGGCGGTGACCTGCTGAAGTGCTCGTTCTGCGGGAAGAGTCAGAAGCAGGTCAAGAAGCTCATCGCCGGTCCCGGCGTGTACATCTGTGACGAATGCATCGACCTCTGCAACGAGATCATCGAAGAGGAGTTGGCCGACGCCGACGAGGTGAAACTCGACGAGCTGCCCAAGCCCGCCGAGATCCGCGAGTTCCTCGAGAGCTACGTCATCGGACAGGACACCGCCAAGCGCACGCTGGCCGTCGCGGTCTACAACCACTACAAGCGGATCCAGGCGGGGGAGAAGAGCCGCGATTCGCGCGCCGAACCCGTCGAACTCACCAAGTCCAACATCCTGATGCTCGGCCCGACCGGCTGCGGTAAGACCTACCTCGCGCAGACGCTGGCCAAGATGCTCAACGTCCCGTTCGCCATCGCGGATGCGACGGCGCTGACCGAGGCCGGCTACGTCGGTGAGGACGTCGAGAACATCCTGCTCAAGCTGATCCAGGCCGCCGACTACGACGTCAAGCGCGCCGAGACCGGCATCATCTACATCGACGAGGTCGACAAGATCGCCCGCAAGAGCGAGAACCCGTCGATCACCCGCGACGTCTCCGGTGAGGGCGTGCAGCAGGCGCTGCTGAAGATCCTGGAGGGCACGCAGGCGTCGGTGCCTCCGCAGGGCGGCCGCAAGCACCCGCACCAGGAGTTCATCCAGATCGACACCACCAACGTGCTGTTCATCGTGGCGGGTGCGTTCGCCGGGCTGGAGAAGATCGTCTCGGACCGCGTCGGCAAGCGCGGCCTGGGCTTCGGCGCGGAGGTGCGCTCCAAGGCCGAGATCGACACCCAGGACCACTTCGCCGAGGTCATGCCCGAGGATCTGATCAAGTTCGGCCTGATCCCCGAGTTCATCGGCCGCCTCCCCGTCGTGGCGTCGGTGACGAACCTCGACAAGGAATCCCTGGTCAAGATCCTCTCCGAGCCGAAGAACGCGCTGGTCAAGCAGTACACCCGGCTGTTCGAGATGGACGGTGTGGAGCTGGAGTTCACCGGCGACGCGCTGGAGGCGATCGCTGATCAGGCCATCCACCGCGGCACCGGCGCTCGTGGTCTGCGCGCCATCATGGAGGAAGTCCTGCTGCCGGTGATGTACGACATCCCGAGCCGCGACGATGTCGCGAAGGTCGTCGTCACCAAGGAGACCGTGCAGGACAACGTGCTCCCGACGATCGTGCCGCGTAAGCCGCAGCGCAGTGAGCGCCGGGACAAGAGCGCCTAGCCTCTCGCAAAGATTGCACTGAGGGTCGTGAACTCACGAAGTTCACGACCCTCAGTGCATTTTCGGGATGAACCGGTTCGGCAGGGCGTACTTGTGAATGGCGCGGAAGGTCTGCAGGTACTGGCGTGGCAGCGGACCCGTCGTGTACGGCAGGTCGAACTTCTCGCACAGTGGGCGCACCCGCCGCGCGATCTCGGCCAGTCGGTTGCTCGGAAGGTCGGGAAACAGGTGGTGTTCGATCTGGTAGCACAGGTTGCCGCTCATGAACGCCATCACGGGGCCGGCGTCGAAGTTCGCAGTGCCCAGCATCTGCCGTAGATACCAGCCGCCGCGCGTCTCGTCGTCGAGGACGGCACGGTCGAACTTCTCGGCCCCGTCGGGGAAGTGGCCGCAGAAGATCACCACGTACGCCCACAGGTTGCGCAGTACGTTGGCCGCGGTGTTGGCCATCAGCGTTCGGCCGAAGCGCCGCCCACTCATGGTGGGTAAGACGAGATAGTCCTTGCCGACCTGACGCGCGATCTTGCCCAGCAGCTCCCGTCCACCCTTGGAGCCGCCGACGCGCAGCGCCCGGTCCCGACTCGCGTGCAGACCATGCAGTGCGATACCCCATTCGAAGATCAGGGCCAGCAACACATTTCGTAGCGGCGACACCAGGTGGTCAGGTTTCCACTCCTGGTCGGGGGACACCCGCAGCACACCGAAACCCAGATCGTCGTCGACGCCGATGATGTTGTTGAACATGTGGTGGGTGTAGTTGTGCGAGTAACGCCACTGGGACGACAGACCCGCCATATCCCATTCCCACGTGTTCGAGTGGATCTCCGGATCGTTCATCCAGTCCCACTGGCCGTGCCCGACGTTGTGGCCGATCTCCATGTTCTCGATGCTCTTGGCGACGGCGAGAGCGACGGTGCCCAGCGCCCAGCCCCCCTTTCCGCGGGACCGGTGGATCACGATGCGCGCGGCGAGGTCGAGCAGGCGTTGAGCACGGATGGTGCGGTGGATGTAGGCGGCGTCGCGGGCGCCGAGCGAGGCCTCGACGTCAGCGCGGATCGCGTCGAGTTCGCAGGCGAGCGCGTCGACGTCAGCCTCGCTGAGATGGGCGAAGGCGGCGACGTGTGTGATGGCCACGTGAGTCCTCGGGTCGACGGGGGAGTGCGCGCGGTTGGAATACGCGTCGTGACCCTTGAGTGGGACCGGCTCCTGCGCCGAGTCTACGGGCCGGCGCGCTACGAGCGGACGACGCGGTCGGGGCGGGTGTAGACGTTCATCGACCGGCCGCGCAGGAACGCCACCAGGGTGAGGCCCGACTGGCCGGCCAGGTCGACGGCCAGCGACGACGGCGCCGACACGGCGGCGAGCACGGGAATGCCGGCCATCACCGCCTTCTGCGTCAACTCGAACGAGGCGCGGCCGCTGACCAGCAGCACGGTCCCCGTCAACGGGATGCGGTCGGCCTCGAGCGCCCAGCCGATCACCTTGTCGACGGCGTTGTGCCTGCCGACGTCCTCGCGCACGACGAGCATCTCGCCGTTGACGGTGAACAGGGCGGCGCCGTGCAGACCGCCGGTGGTGGCGAACACCTTCTGCGCGGTCCGCAGCCGGTCCGGCAGGGCCGACAGCGTTTCGGCGCTGACGGTCGACGGGTCGTCGCCCGGCCCGTGCCTGCTGACCTGTCGCACCGCCTCAAGGGAGGCCTTGCCGCACACGCCGCACGACGAGGTGGTGTAGAAGTTGCGGCGGACGTCGGTCGACGGCGGCGGCACGTGCGGCGCCAACGCGACGTCGAGCACGTTGTACGTGTTGATGCCGTCGTCGCCGGCCCCGCGGCAGTATCGCACCGTCAGCACGTCGTCGCGGTGGCCGATCACCCCTTCGGTGAGCAGAAACCCTTGCGCCAGTTCCACATCCGAGCCGGGGGTGCGCATGGTGACGGTGAGCGGTTCCCCGCCGACCCGGATCTCGAGTGGCTCTTCGACCACCAGCGTGTCAGGCCGGGCGACGCTGGCGTCGGCGGTCACGTGGTGGACGCGCCGCCGCGCGGTGACACGACCCATGTGTCACAGCCTAGGAGGTCACGTCGATGATCTGGACGACGCCTCCGGTCAGGCCGGCGACGAACAGCCGACCGGTCGACGAATCGACGGCGACGGTGTAGGGATTCTGCACGGTGGCGAACCGCGCCACCTCGCGCGGCGTCGGCTCGGCCATGTCGTACCCGACGACCTCGTTGGTGCCCGAGGACGCCACCCACACCCGGTCGCGGGCCGGGTCGTAGGCGATGCCGTACGGCCCGCCGCGCTGGGCCACCTCGCCTACTTCGCGCGGTCCGGGCAGCGGGGTGAACACGCGCACGGCGTCGCCGCGGGTGTCGGTCACGATCAGCCGGCCGTGCCGGTCGGCGACCTGGTGCGTGGGCCCCTCGCCGGCGGGTGTCGCACCGACGATCGTGAGTGCGTCGGCGTCGTAGACGGTGAGGTCGTTCTTGCGGACGTCGAGCAGGCCCATCGCGTCACCGACCGGGGCGAGGCCGGCCGGCTGGACGCTGTCGGTGAAGACCTTCACGATCTCGTTGCCGCGCAACGCCGCAACCGTCCCGCCCAGTTCGTTGGCCACGAACACCGTGCCGTTGGCGGCCTGCGATGCGTCGTGCGGGAACGTGCCGGTGACGACCTGCGACTGCGCCGCACCGCCGGGCAGCGCGACGCGGACGAGCGCGTCGGCGCTCTCCACGGGGACCAGCACGGGCCCGCCGGGTTGCGCCACCTGCAGATGCCGTCCGAAGCCGGGCAGAGCGGTGCGGCCGGTGATCTGTCCGGTGTCGGCGTTCAGCAGGACGAGTTCGTTCGGCCGGCGGGTGAGCACGGCGACGGTGCGGGTCTCGGCGTCGGCGACGATGCCTTCCGGTTGGGTTCCGACCTCGACGATGCGACCCGGCACGGGCGCCGTCGGTGCCGGCGCTCGCTGCGGTTCTGCCGGCGGCGGTAGTGCCTCGGCCGGTGGGCGGCTGCCCTCGGTCGGCACTCCGGGCGGCAGCAGGCCGGTGGTGGTCGGGGCCGCGGACGGCGAGGGCGGGGGCTGGTCCGGGTCGGCGGTGCAGCCGCCGATCAGCACCGCGCCGATGACGGCGGCTGCGGCGGTGAGCGATCGCATACAGGGGGATACCCCGTGCGTCAGCTCCTGGCGGGCTGCAGGTAGGTGACGATCGCGTTGGTCAGTCCGCGACGGGCGAGGTCCAGGTCGTAGTACGAACCGAGCTGGCGTTCGGAGACCAGGCCCCGCATCGCGCCCGGGATGAACGAGGCGACCTCACGGACGCGCTCCGGGTCGACGTCGACGTCGGCGAATGCGGTCTGACAGGCCTCGATCCAACTCCGGCCCCACGACTGCAGTTCCGCCGCGGTCTGCGGGTACAGCCGTTCCAGCTCGGCGCCGTCGCGGGGCAGCGCCGCCCGCAGCGTCTCGATGGCCCGGGAGTCGGGAGCGGACAGGCCGTCGAAGAGGACGTCGATGATCGCGGCGACGCGTTCGCGCAGGGGCGCCTCGGGTGGGGTCCTGGACTTGCCGATGAGCACCTGCGCGAACAGCGACGGCGCGAGCTGTCCGCGCCGTTCGGCGGTGCGTTTGAGCACCGCGGCCCAGAGCCCGTCGATATCGCCGAACTGGTATTTCACCGCACCCCAGGTGGCGCCCGCGTCCTTGGCGATGCGATTTGCCGACGCCGCGGCGGTGTCTCCCGTCGCCAACGCCCGCAGCGCCGCGTCGAGCATGCCCTCGCGCGTCGCCTGTCCGCGCCGGTTCGTGCGCCGGGTCACCTCCACCACTTGACGAATCGTAGAGCCCTCTGTGATTCTCGTCCAATGGCCAAGCCGCCGTTGTCGATGAAGCCGACCGGCTGGTTCTGCGTGGCGTGGTCCGACGAGGTCGGTGTCGGCGAGGTGCGCGCCATGCGGTACTTCGGCGAGGAGATGGTGGCCTGGCGGGCGCACTCCGGCCGCGTCACCGTGATGCAGGCCTACTGCGAACACCTCGGCGCGCACCTCGGCCACGGCGGCCACGTCGTCGACGAGGTCATCCAGTGCCCGTTCCACGGGTGGCAGTGGAACACCGAAGGCCGCAACGTCTGCATCCCGTATCAGGACCGGCCCAACCGCGGCCGGCGGATGACGACCTACCCCGTGGTCGAGCGCAACGGCGCGATCTACATCTGGCACGACATCGAGGGCCGTGACCCCTTCTTCGACGCGCCCGACGTCTTCACCTCCTTCGCCGACGGCAGCAGCGAGGCCGACTACTACCCGCAGCAGCGGCTCTTCCGTCAGTCGCTGGAGATGCACCCGCAGTACGTGCTCGAAAACGGCGTGGACTTCGCCCATTTCAAGTACGTCCACCAGACGCCGATCGTCCCCGTCTTCACCCGCCACGACTTCGCGGCCCCGGTCTCCTACGTCGACTTCACGATCACCTTCGAAGGGGACGAGGGGCAGTCGATCGATGATGTGCGCAGCGGCGTCGAGGCGATCAACGGCGGGCTGGGCATCGCGGTCACCAAGAGCTGGGGGATGGTCGACAACCGCACGATCTCGGCGGTCACCCCGGTCGACGAGTCCACCTCCGACGTCCGGTTCATGGTCTACATCGGCCGGACTCCCGGCCGCGACGATCAACGGGCCGCCGACAAGGCCCGCGGCTTCGGCGAGGAGGTGATCCGCCAGTTCGCCCAGGACATCCACATCTGGTCGCATCAGCGCTATTCCGACCCGCCGGCGCTGGCCACCTCCGAGTACCAGGGCTTCACCGCGATCCGCAAGTGGGCCCTGCAGTTCTACCCCGACGGCCGCGGCGGCAGCGCGGCCGACCTCGCGTCCATCAACGAGAAGGGCTGAATCACCATGTCCGCCAAGCGTCTTCCGATCCGGGTGTTCCAGGTCGCCACCGGCAACGTCGGCACCGAGATGATCAAACGCATCGGCAGCCACCCCGACCTCGAACTCGTCGGATTGCACTGTTACACACCGGAGAAGGTCGGCCGGGATGCGGGGGAGATCGTCGGTCTGCCGCCTGTCGGGGTCACCGCGACGGGTTCGGTCGAGGAGATCATCGCGGCACGACCTGACGTCGTGACATTCCATGGCGTGTTCCCCGACGAGGACCTCTACGTGCAGGTGCTCGAAGCGGGTATCGACATCGTCACGACCGCCGACTGGATCACCGGCTGGCACCGCGACCGCAACCACCCGCACCCGTCGGGTAAGCCGGTGACCCAGCTGCTGGCCGAAGCGTGCGACAAGGGTGGTTCTACGTTCTACGGCACCGGCATGAACCCCGGCGTCAACCAGATTCTCGGCATCGTCTGTTCTGCCGACGTCGCCGACATCGAGAACGTCACCACCATCGAATCCGTCGACGTGTCCTGCCACCACTCCGCCGACACCTGGAAAGAGGTGGGATACGGCAGGCCCGTCGACAACCCTGCGGTCCCATCGATGCTCGAGAAGTACACCAGGGTGTTCGCCGACAGCGTGCTGCTGATGGCCGACTGCTTCGACGTCCAACTCGACGAGGTCACGTTCTCCTACGAACTCGGCGCGTGCACCAAGGACGTCGACCTGGGGTGGTACCAACTGCCCAAGGGTTCGCTCGGCGGCAGCTACATCAAGTACCAGGGCATGGTCGCCGGTGTGCCGAGGATCGAGACCCACCTGGAATGGCAGATGACCCCGCACACCGATCCGAGTTGGGACATCAAGGGCTGCTACATCACGCAGATCGCCGGGGACCCGTACATCTACAACAAGCACATGATCTTCCCGAAGCCCGGCGTGGACCTCTCCGATCCCGACTCGTTCGCCTCGATCGGGATGACCGTCACCGGGCTGCCCGCGCTCAACGCCATCGCCTCGGTGGTCGCCGCCCCGCCGGGACTGCTCACGAGCGCCGACCTGCCGCTGCGGGGATTCGCCGGCCGGTTCAAGACGTGACGCCGAACGCACGGTTGTCGACGCCGCCACTCGGGCGATGCGTGCAACGACCGTGCGCTCGGCGGTTGGATGTCTGCGATCAACTGTTCACCGAATCGATGCCGACGTCACAGGCGCGTGGACGTGCCGAGCGGCGGCGGATCTGGACAATGAGGACATGGACGTCGATTCACGGACGCCGGCCTGGCGGGATCCGCTGTCGGCCGGGTGGCGGGCCCACCGTCAGCTGCTCATGCTGCGCTTCCGGTGGCACGAACGCCGCCAGGGCTCGGGCCGGGGCGGCAGACAGCCCTAGCCGTCAGCCGCCGGGAGTGCTAGCAGAGAGCTACCGCGAAGTAATCTGTTTCTTAGGAGAATCCCGTTCTCCAAAAGTGACGAAGACCACACATCGGCCTCTTCAGGACCGGATTCACGTCCCTGAGCAGCGCATTCTGCGCACCCTGCGGCGCGCTATAGCACATGGTGTGGTATCGCGTTACCTAAGAACAGTGCAATAATCGGTACTGAGAGTGACATCAATTTTTATCGAACGTATGTGGGTCGTCCACCCGGCGGCGCGCCGTAGCGGCCGCGACACCGGTGGACCCGCTGCTGACAGTGGGAAAGGCAGGGGATGGGGCTGAACGGCAACGGCGCCGCACCGCGGCAGAAGCTCGAGAAGGTCGTCATCCGATTCGCCGGTGACTCCGGTGACGGTATGCAACTCACCGGTGACCGGTTCACCTCCGAGGCGGCGCTGTTCGGCAACGATCTGGCGACCCAGCCCAACTACCCGGCGGAGATCCGTGCCCCTCAGGGCACCCTGCCCGGTGTGTCGTCGTTCCAGATCCAGATCGCCGACTACGACATCCTCACCGCCGGTGACCGGCCCGACGTGCTGGTGGCGATGAACCCGGCGGCGCTCAAGGCCAACGTGTCCGACCTGCCCCGCGGCGGTCTGATCATCGCGAACTCCGACGAGTTCACCAAGCGCAACCTGGCCAAGGTCGGCTACGACGCCAACCCGCTCGAGACCGACGAGTTGAGTGACTACGTCGTGCACGCCGTCCCGATGACCACGCTGACCCTCGGCGCCGTCGAGGAGATCGGCGCGTCGAAGAAGGACGGCCAGCGCGCGAAGAACATGTTCGCCCTCGGCCTGCTGTGCTGGATGTACGGCCGCGAACTGCACCAGAGTGAAGGGTTCATCAAGGAGAAGTTCGCCCGCAAGCCCGATGTCGCCGCCGCGAACGTGCTGGCGCTCAAGGCCGGGTGGAACTTCGGTGAGACCACCGAGGCGTTCGCCACCACCTACGAGGTGTCCCCGGCGAAGTTGAAGTCCGGCGAGTACCGGCAGATCTCCGGCAACACCGCGCTGGCCTACGGCATCGTCGCTGCCGGTGTGCTCGCCGACACCCAGGTGGTGCTCGGCACGTACCCGATCACCCCGGCGTCGGACATCCTGCACGAACTGTCCAAGCACAAGAACTTCAACGTGCTGACCTTCCAGGCCGAGGACGAGATCGCCGGAATCGGTGCGGCCATCGGCGCGTCCTACGGCGGTGCGCTCGGCGTCACCAGCACCTCGGGGCCCGGCGTGGCGCTCAAGTCCGAGGCGATCGGCCTTGCGGTGATCACCGAGCTGCCGCTGGTCGTCATCGACGTGCAGCGCGGCGGCCCGTCGACGGGTCTGCCCACGAAGACCGAACAGGCCGATCTGTTGCAGGCGCTCTACGGACGCAACGGTGAGTCGCCGGCGGCGGTCCTCGCCCCGCGGTCCCCGTCGGACTGCTTCGACATCGCGGTGGATGCCGCCCGGATCGCGCTGACCTACCGCACGCCGGTGATCATCCTGTCCGACGGGGCGATCGCGAACGGTTCGGAGCCGTGGCGCATCCCCGACATCGAGGGTTACGAGCGGATCGACCACACCTTCGCCCAGAGCGGTGAGGAATTCGCGCCGTACGCACGTGATCCCGAGACGCTGGCCCGCCAGTTCGCCGTGCCGGGCACCGCGGGCCTCGAACACCGTATCGGCGGGCTGGAGAAGGCCAACGGTTCGGGCAACATCAGCTACGAGCCGAAGAACCACGACCTCATGGTGCGGCTGCGGCAGGCCAAGGTCGACGGCATCACCGTGCCCGACCTCGACGTCGACGATCCGACCGGCGATGCCGACCTGCTGCTGATCGGCTGGGGCAGCTCGTACGGGCCGATCGGCGAGGCGTGCCGTCGGGCCCGGCGGAAGGGCATCAAGGTCGCCCACGCGCACCTGCGGCACCTCAACCCCTTCCCGGCCAACCTCGGCGAGGTGCTGTCGCGGTACCCGAAGGTCGTCGCGCCGGAGATGAACATGGGGCAGTTGGCGCTGCTGCTTCGGGCCAAGTACCTGGTGGACGTGCAGTCGGTGACCAAGGTCGAGGGCATGGCATTCCTGGCGGATGAGGTCGAGGGCATCATCGATGCCGCGATCGAGGGCACGCTGGCAGACAAGGAAAACGAGAAGGCCACGTTCGCGCGGCTGGCTGCGGCCACCGTCGGAACTGGCGTGGGAGCGAGCGCATGACAACAGCGAGAAGCGGAGCGGATCGCGCATGACTGAGCTGATCGGTACAGATCTGAGCCTGACGCCCCTGTCCAAGACGGCCGGGGTGCCGACCACGGACCAGCCGCAGAAGGGCAAGGACTTCACCAGCGACCAGGAGGTCCGCTGGTGCCCCGGATGCGGTGACTACGTCATCCTCAACACCATCCGCAACTTCCTGCCCGAGCTGGGGCTGCGTCGCGAGAACATCGCGTTCGTCAGCGGTATCGGCTGCTCGAGCCGGTTCCCGTACTACCTCGAGACCTACGGCTTCCACTCGATCCACGGCCGTGCCCCGACCATCGCGACCGGGCTGGCCCTGGCTCGTGAAGATCTTTCGGTGTGGGTCGTCACCGGCGACGGCGATGCGCTGTCCATCGGCGGCAACCACCTGATCCACGCGCTGCGCCGCAACATCAACATCACGATCCTGCTGTTCAACAACCGGATCTACGGCCTCACCAAGGGTCAGTACTCGCCGACGTCCGAGGTCGGCAAGGTCACGAAGTCCACCCCGATGGGCTCGCTGGACTACCCGTTCAACCCGGTGTCGCTGGCGCTCGGCGCGGAGGCCACCTTCGTGGGCCGGGCGCTGGACTCCGACCGCAAGGGGCTCTCCGAGGTGTTGCGGGCCGCGGCCCAGCACCGTGGCGCCGCTCTGGTCGAGATCCTGCAGGACTGCCCGATCTTCAACGACGGGTCCTTCGACGCGCTGCGCAAAGAGGGTGCCGACGAGCGGCTGATCAACGTGCGGCACGGTGAGCCCATCACGTTCGGCGCCGACGGCGAGTACTGCGTGGTGAAGTCCGGCTACGGCCTCGAGGTCGCCAAGACCGCCGACGTGTCCGCCGACGAGATCGTGGTGCACAACGCCGAGGTCGACGACCCGGCGTACGCGTTCGCGCTGTCCCGGTTGAGCGAGCAGAACCTCGAGCACATGGTGATGGGGATCTTCCGCCAGGTCAGCCGGCCCACCTACGACGACGCCGCGCGTCAGCAGGTCCGCTCGGCCCGCGACGCCAAGCCGCACGACACGGCCGCATTGCAATCGCTGCTTCGCGGCAAGGACACCTGGACTGTCGACTAACGTCACCTAGGTGATCTCGGGGGCGACCTCACCCGTACCGTTGGCCGCGGTGGTGCTGGCGGGCGGGGCGTCCCGCCGTATGGGCCGTGACAAGGCGACCCTGCCGTTCGACGGCCCCGCGGGTCCGACGACGCTCGTCGAGCATGTGGTGTCGACGGTCGCACCGCGGTGCTCGCCGGTGTTCGTGATCGCGGCGCCGGGCCAACCACTGCCCGATCTACCCGCCCAGGTGCTTCGCGATGAGGTACGGGGTGTCGGGCCGCTGCTGGCCACCGGGCGTGGTCTGCGTGCGGCCGCCGAGGCCGGCTGTCAGTGGGCGTTCGTGTGCGCCGTGGACATGCCGTATCTGGCGATGGACTTCGTCGACGAACTCGCGACGCCCGCCGCACGACTGGGTGTCGACGTCGTACTGCCGTGGGACGGTCGCGACCACTATCTGGCCGGTGTCTATCGGACGTCGCTGGCCGAGCAGATCTCCGCGCTCGTAGCCGCCGGTGAACGGAGCATGCGGGCCCTGGTGGACACCGTCGACACCCAGCGGATCGTCCTGCCAGAGCAGCGGGCGCTGACCAATGCGAACACCCCGGCCGATCTGCCGGTCCGGCACTGATCTCCACAGCAAATTGCGCCTGAAATTTACTTAGGCTCTCTCACTGGTAATTCTCCGGCTTGATCTTGGGAATACGCCATTTATCGATTCGTGATCATGGCCGTCTCGGCGGCCGAGTTCCCTCGGACCATCCGGCGCCATTTCCTGGATGACTCCGCCGAGACCCGTTCCGGCACTGGTGGTCTCGGTGATCAGCGCGGCAGCGAGCGATTCTTCTCTATTCCGCTGAATCGCTGACAATTCCCGAAATGGGCCGGTACAAGCCCTTTCGCGGGCGTCAAACGGTGTGGCGATGTGCGGCCGGTCGGCGACCCGATAGACGAAAGCGGTTGTAGCGCCATGCGATTCGTCCATGCGTCGGACGTCTCCCCAGCCCACCGGTCGGCGGTTCCTGGCGTTGAAAGCGTTGTGCTGCAACATATCTCGGACATCTGAACGTGCTCTCAGAGGTGGGCGCCGGGCAGCGAACCGCTTCTGTGGCGATCGGGTGCCGGAGCCCGCACTGACCACATTTCCGCAGGTCAAACATTCTGCAACGTGGTCCAGCTCACAAAAACACCGTGATTTGACTCACTGAAGGTCGTCGGCGAGCGCACTTCGTAGCCTGCCAAAGATCGTCCGCTGACCTGCGACTTCGCCGGGATCTGAGCCGTCGTGATCAAGCTGTTATCTGCGGTGATCCCGCGTTCGGTGGATATGACTTCTCGCCGAACCCTTTGTACGGTCCTCAACAGCTCCTAACCAGGAGCAAATAATTTCAAACCACGAACCTGCGCGTGAGTGGGGCCGCGGACGGCGTGATCGCCCAGCGGACGTCGGGCGGAACGCCCGGCGGAGCATGTCGAGCTCCCCTGTCGCACCTGACCGAGACGGTGCGATCCAGCTTTCCCTGCCTGTCCCTCAGGCGGTGCGTCCGCTTCCGCGGACGTGGGTGGCGCGTGCTTGGCGAAAGGACAGAAGTTTGAAGAACATCCGCAAGGCGTTTGGGCTGGCCACCATGGCCGGAGCGCTCGCTGTGGCTCCGATCGCGCTGGGTGCCGGCACCGCGAATGCGGACAGCGGCGTCAACTGGGATGCCGTCGCGGCCTGCGAGTCCGGCGGGAACTGGTCGATCAACACCGGCAACGGGTACTACGGCGGCCTGCAGTTCACCATGGGCACCTGGCAGTCCAACGGCGGCTCCGGCTCGCCGCACAACGCCTCCCGCGAGGAGCAGATCCGCGTGGCCGAGAACGTCCTCGACACGCAGGGCATCGGAGCGTGGCCGGTCTGCGGCGCGCGCGGCTGACATCCGTCGAGCCTGTGAGGGGGCGGCGCCGACTGGCGCCGCCCCTTTGCGCTCTCAGAGGCCTCTTACGCCATATAAGTAACGACTAAAACTTCCGCAACATTCGTAACACGTGATGTTGGTCACCCGACAAACCGGACAGCCGCATCGGGAGAGCAGTTCTTCCACCGCGGGCCTGGTGTCACACGGTCGGGGAAGGACCGCAACATGACGAACATCCGTAACGCTCTCCTCCGGGGAATCCTGCTCACCGTCTTCGGCGCGGCCTTCGCGCTGGTCCCGATGTTCCTGTCATCGGCCACGGCGAGCGCCGACACGGTCAACTGGGACGCCATCGCCCAGTGCGAATCGGGCGGCAACTGGTCGACGAACACCGGCAATGGGCACTACGGCGGGCTCCAGTTCAAACCGGCCACCTGGGCCTCGCACGGCGGACGGGGCAACCCGGCCGCGGCGTCGCGCGGTGAGCAGATCCAGGTCGCCGAGCGGGTGCTGGCCAATCAAGGGCTCAAGGCGTGGCCGAAGTGCGGCCCGCGCGGTGTCGCCGCCAGCGCCGCCGTCTGGAACACCCCGCAGGCTCCCCGCACCGCCCCGGCCACCGCACCGCGCCCGGCCACCGGCTGCGCCGCGGTCCGTCCGGGCAGCGTCCTCGGACTCTTCGACCTCAAGCAGCTCTGCTCGACGGTCCTCAGCCCGCTGGGCGCGTTGGCCCAGCAGCGCTGAACTCCGCGCTGAACTCGTTGCCCTGCGGATCGGACAGCGTCCCGTCGGGTAGCAGCAGCGCCCCGGCGGCCAACAGCTCATCGACCCGCGCCGCCACTGACCATCGCCATCGGTTGGGCGCAGTCCGCACATCCTCGACGCGCACGAACTTCCAGACGAGGTCCTCCCAACCCGGGCAACCGTGCAGCCAGCGGGGCGTTCGATCCGGTCCTGGACCGATGCGGGCACCCAGGCGCGCCGCCCACCACGCCGCCAGCTCCTCCGGCCGGTCGCTGTCGGTGCAGATCGCGAACACCCGAGCCGGTACTCCGTCCCCGGCCGGCCTGCCGGGAAACGCGCAGAACTCGTTGCCCTCGAGGTCGGCCATCGTCACCCACCCGGGCCGGTGGTCCGCCAGTACCCGGGCACCGAGCGACTCGAGTCGATCGACGCCGTCCAGTCCCGGGCCGACTCCCACGTCGAGGTGCACCCTGTTCTTCACCGACTTCGCTTCGCGCTGGGGCATGAAACGCAGCAGTCGCCGTTGCGCCCGGGTGCCGACGGCCGCCGACCAGAACGACGACATGGTGGCCGGGTCGGCGGCGTCGACCAGCAGCGGTCCCAGCGTGGCGCTCATTCGGGCAGGACGAACGCCGAACGCGCCGCGACCGACGCCAGATGCCGGCCCACCACCGCTTCGGGGATCACCACCGTCGCCCTGCTCGCCAACGCGCTCAGGGCGGCGGGCCGCAGGTTGACCAACCGCCCGATCAGCCTCGACTCGCGCACCAGCGCCCGCACCCGGGCCCGGCGGAACCGCGCGAAGCGCGCGAAGGCGCTCGGCAGATCTGGCGACCGCGCCACGCACCGCGCCAGCACGGCGGCGTCCTCGAGGCCCTGACATCCGCCCTGTCCCAGGTGCGGTCGCATCGGATGGGCCGCGTCGCCGACCAGGGTCACCGGGCCGCGTGACCACACCCGCACCTGATCGCGGTCGTAGAGGTCGTTGCGCAACACGTCGCCGGCCGCCGTCGCCGCCAGCAGCGAGGGGATCGGGTCGGCCCAGTCGCGGTACTTCCGCCGCAGATAGTCCAGTTCGCCGTCGGGCGTCGAGCCGCCCTCGGCGGTGCGCTCGGTCGCGAACCAGTAGGTGTGGTCGGATCCCAGCGGGACATGGCCCACCTCGGTGCCCGCGCCGAGTGTCTGGCCGGCCAGTTCAGGATCCAGGGCGTGGGACGCGATGCCGCGCCACGCCGTGTACCCCGCGTACCGGCGCCGCAGCGGCCCGTTGAGATGGCGGGCCACCATCGAACCGACGCCGTCGGCGCCGATCACGGCGGCCGTCTCGGGTGCGGACCCGTCCGACAGCGTCACCCGGACGCCGCCGGGGGTGTTCGCGATCTCGCGCGCCGCGACCCCCGCGCGGACGGTGCCAGGCGCGAGCGCACCGGCCAGGATCCGCGTCAGATCGGCGCGGCGGGTCACGACGAGCGGTTCGCCCAGTGCGCGCACCATCCGGTCGGGGGACGGCCTGCGCAACCAGGTGCCGTCGTGCCACCGCACCGCGCCCGCGGTGACCCGCCCGCCGGAGGCGCGGACCGCATCGCCGAGGCCCACGGCGTCGAGAGCGGCAAGCGCGTTGGGCCAGATGCTGATGCCGGCACCGGCAGAGGTGTCCGCTTTCTCCTCGACGACCGTGACCCGGAGGCCGACCCGCTGCAGCGCCACCGCGGTGGCGAGTCCGGCGATGCCCGCGCCCACGACCAGGATGTGCTGCGACATCGGTCGAACCTAGCGCGGTTGTGCTAATCACATGACATGCCGGATCACTCCGACTCACCCTTCGGCGACCTCGACGCCTACCTCGCCGTCCCCCGGGTGTCCGGGCTCGCGGTGTCACCCGACGGGTCGCGGGTGGTGACGACGATCAGCGAGCTCGACGAGGACCGCACGACGTTCGTCACCGCGATCTGGGAACTGGATCCCTCGGGGGACCGGCCCGCCCGTCGCCTCACCCGCGGCGCGAAGGGGGAGCGGGCGCCCGCCTTCACTCCCGGCGGGGATCTGCTGTTCGTCGCGGCGCGGCCGGGCAAGGACACCTCCCCGGGCGGGGATGCACCACCCGCGGCGCTGTGGCGACTACCCGCCGCCGGCGGTGAGGCGGTCGAGGAGCTCGCGCCGCCCGGGGGTGTCACGGCCGTGCACTGCGCCCGGGCCGCGGGGGTCGCGGTCGTCAGTGCGCCGCTGCTCTCCTCCGCCACCGACCTCGACGACGACAAGCGGTTGCGGGCGTTGCGCAAGGACAACAAGGTCTCCGCCATCCTGCACAGTGGTTATCCCGTGCGCTACTGGGATCACGACCTCGGCCCCGACCACCCCCACCTGCTCGACACCGCCGACGGCCGCGACCTCACCCCTGCGCCCGGCGACGGTCTGCGCGAAGCCGACGTCGACCTCAGCGACGACGGCCGATTCCTCGTGACGTCCTGGCACGACCCGGCGCCCGGTGCGGCCATCCGCGGAACGCTGGTGCGGATCGAGGTGGGTAGCGGGGAGCGCACCACCGTCGCCGACGACCCGGGTGCAGATCTCGAATCACCGGCGATCTCGCCGGACGGCACCACGGTGGCATTCACCCGCGAGACGATCTCCACACCCCTGCTGGCGCCACGAATCACGTTGTGCGCGATGCGGTTCGGTGAGGAGGTGCGGGAGTTGACGGCGGACTGGGACCGGTGGCCCACCTCGGTCACGTGGAGCCGGGACGGGTCGACGCTGGTCGTCACCGCCGACGAGAACGGCCGCGGACCGATCTTCTTCATCGACCCGGACACCGGTGCGGTGTCCAGGCTGACCGACGACGACTACACCTACACCGACGTCACTACCGCACCCGGTGGCGTCATCTACGCACTGCGCACCAACTACGCCGTGCCGCCGCACCCCGTCCGCATCGACCCCGACGGCACCGTCACGGCCCTGCCTGCCGTCGACGCCCCGCCGCTGCCCGGAACGCTGACCGAGGTGACCGCGACCGCGGCCGATGGCGTCGCGGTGCGCTCCTGGCTCGCGATTCCCGACGGCGCCGACGAGACGAACCCCGCGCCGCTGCTGCTGTGGGTGCACGGCGGGCCGCTGGCCAGCTGGAACACCTGGCACTGGCGCTGGAACCCGTGGCTGATGGTGGCGCAGGGCTACGCCGTGCTGATGCCGGACCCGGCCCTGTCCACCGGCTACGGCCAGGACTTCATCCAGCGCGGTTGGGGCGCCTGGGGTGAGGCGCCCTACACCGACCTGATGGCGGCCACCGACGCTGCGATCGCCGACCCGCGCGTGGACGGCGCCCGCACCGCGGTGATGGGCGGGTCGTTCGGCGGCTACATGGCGAACTGGATCGCCGGGCACACCGACCGGTTCGACGCGATCGTCACCCACGCCAGCCTGTGGGCGCTCGACCAGTTCGGCGCCACCACCGACGGCGCGTACTGGTGGGCGCGCGAGATGACGCCGGACATGGCCGAACGCAACTCCCCGCACCGCTTCGTGGAGAACATCGCCACGCCGATGCTGGTCATCCACGGCGACAAGGACTACCGGGTGCCGATCGGCGAAGGGCTGCGTCTCTGGTACGAACTGCTCACCAAGTCGCGGCTGCCCGCCGACGACTCGGGCGACGGGCCGCACCGCTTCCTCCACTTCCCGTCGGAGAACCACTGGGTCCTCGCGCCGCAGCACGCCAAGCTCTGGTACCAGGTCGTCTTCGCGTTCTTGGGCCGCCACGTGCTCGGACAGGACGTCCAGTGGCCCGAACTGCTCGGGTAGCGTCGAATCCATGAGCCCCGCAGCGCAGCGTGAATTCGACATCGTCGTCTACGGAGCAACCGGGTTCGTCGGGAAACTGACGGCCGACTACCTGGCCAGACACGGCGGGGATGCGCGTATCGCACTCGCCGGCCGGTCGCAGGAGAAGCTGCTCAAGGTCCGCGAATCGCTGGGGGAGAAGGCCGCGGACTGGGAGTTGATCGCCGCCGACGCCTCACAACCGTCCACGCTCAACGCGTTGGCCGCCCGCACCCGGGTCGTCGTCACCACCGTCGGCCCGTACACCAAGTACGGACTGCCGCTCGTGGCGGCGTGCGCCGCGGCCGGCACCGACTACGCCGATCTCACCGGCGAGACCATGTTCATCCGGGACAGCATCGACCACTACCACAAGCAGGCCGTCGACACCGGCGCGCGAATCGTGCACTCCTGCGGATTCGATTCCATCCCTTCGGATCTCACGGTGTACGCACTGCACCGCAAGGTGGCCGAGGACGGGGCGGGCGAACTGGGTGACACCAGTCTGGTGGTGCGCACCTTCGCCGGCGGGGTGTCCGGCGGCACGCTCGCGTCGATGCTGGAGGTGCTCAACACCGCCTCGACCGATCCCGAGGCGCGCCGGCAGATGACCGACCCCTACACCCTGTCGCCGGACCGCAGCGCCGAACCGGAACTGGGCGCCCAGCCCGACGTCCGCTGGCGGCGCGGCGGGGAGATCGCCCCGGAGCTCGACGGGTACTGGACGGCGGCGTTCGCGATGGCAGGCCCGAACACGCGGATCGTGCGGCGCAGCAATGCGCTGCTGGGTTACGCCTACGGACGCAAGCTCGAGTATTCCGAGGTGATGAGCACCGGGCGCACACCGGTGGCGCCCGCGATCGCCGCGCTGACGACCGCCGGCAACGCCGCGGTGCTGGGTCTCGGCTCCCGCTTCTTCCACCGGCTGCCGCGCAAACTCGTCGACCGGGTGCTGCCCGCGCCGGGCACGGGGCCGAGCGAACAGACTCGCGAGAAGGGTCACTACACGGTGGAGACCTACACCACCACGACGACGGGCGCCCGCTATCTCGCGCGGATGTCCCAGCAGGGTGACCCCGGGTACAAGGCCACGTCGGTGCTGCTCGGTGAGTCGGGCCTCGCGCTGGCACTGGACCGCGACAAACTCTCCGACCTGCGCGGGGTGCTCACGCCGGCGGCCGCGATGGGCGATGCGCTGCTCGCGCGCTTCCCCGGTGCGGGGGTCTCCCTGGAGACCACCCGGTTGGCCTGACGGCGGCGTTCCCGCAGTGGGACCCGGCCGTTGCCGGACCGCGCCGCTCCCTAGAATTGACCGGTGACCGCCACCCCTGACGCCGACGCCGCATCCCTGCCCAAGTCGTGGGATCCCGGGGCGGTAGAGGCGGACATCTACCAGGGCTGGGTGGACGCCGGCTACTTCACCGCCGATCCCGCGAGCGACAAACCCGCCTACTCGATCGTGCTGCCGCCGCCGAACGTGACCGGCAGCCTGCACATGGGCCACGCGCTCGACCACACACTGATGGACGCGCTGACCCGCCGTAAGCGCATGCAGGGGTTCGAGGTGCTGTGGCTGCCCGGGATGGACCACGCCGGCATCGCCACGCAGACCCTGGTGGAGAAGCAGCTGGCGGCCGACGGCAGGACCAAAGAAGACCTCGGCCGCGAACTGTTCGTCGACAAGGTGTGGGACTGGAAGCGGGAGTCCGGTGGCACCATCGGCGCCCAGATGCGCAGGCTCGGTGACGGCGTCGACTGGAGCCGGGACCGGTTCACGATGGACGAGGGTCTGTCCCGTGCGGTGCGGACCATCTTCAAGAAGCTCTACGACGCCGGCCTGATCTACCAGGCCGAGCGCCTGGTCAACTGGTCGCCGGTGCTGGAGACCGCGATCAGCGACCTCGAGGTCAAATACGAAGACGTCGAGGGTGAGCTGGTGTCGTTCCGCTACGGTTCGCTGTCCGACGACGAACCGCACATCATCGTCGCCACCACCCGGGTGGAGACCATGCTCGGCGACACCGCGATCGCCGTGCACCCCGACGACGAGCGCTACCGCCACCTGGTCGGCGCCTCGCTGCCGCACCCGTTCCTCGACACGCAGATCGTCGTGGTCGCCGACACCCATGTCGACCCCGAATTCGGTACCGGCGCAGTGAAAGTCACGCCGGCGCACGACCCCAACGACTTCGAGATCGGGTTGCGGCACGCACTGCCGATGCCGACGATCATGGACACCAAGGGCCGCATCGCCGGCACCGGTACGCAATTCGACGGGATGGACCGCTTCGAGGCGCGCGTCAAGGTGCGCGAGGCGCTCGCCGAACAGGGCCGCATCGTCGCCGAGAAGCGTCCCTACCTGCACAGCGTCGGACACTCCGAACGCAGCGGCGAGCCCATCGAGCCCCGCCTCTCCCTGCAGTGGTGGGTCAAGGTGGAGGCGCTGGCCAAGGCGGCCGGTGACGCGGTGCGCAACGGCGACACCGTGATTCACCCGCCCAGCCTGGAGCCGCGATGGTTCGCCTGGGTGGACAACATGCACGACTGGTGCATCTCCCGCCAGCTGTGGTGGGGCCACCGGATCCCGATCTGGCACGGCCCCAACGGCGAAACCGTGTGCGTCGGTCCGGATGAGACCCCGCCCCCGGGCTGGGAGCAGGACCCCGACGTCCTCGACACCTGGTTCTCCTCGGCGCTGTGGCCGTTCTCGACCATGGGCTGGCCGGACCGCACCCCGGAGCTGGAGAAGTTCTATCCGACCACCGTGCTGGTGACCGGTTACGACATCCTGTTCTTCTGGGTGGCGCGGATGATGATGTTCGGCACCTTCGTCGCCGACGATCCGGCCATCACGGACGACGGCAGGCGCTCCGCGCGGGTGCCGTTCGAGAACGTCTTCCTGCACGGCCTGATCCGCGACGAGCACGGCCGCAAGATGAGCAAGTCCCGCGGCAACGGCATTGACCCGCTCGACTGGGTGGAGGCCTTCGGCGCCGACGCGCTGCGCTTCACCCTGGCCCGCGGCGCCAGCCCCGGCGGCGACCTCGCGATCGGCGAAGACCATGCGCGCGCCTCGCGGAACTTCGCCACCAAACTGTTCAACGCCACCCGGTTCGCGCTGATGAACGGCGCCGCCCCGGCCCCGCTGCCCGACACCGCCGCGCTCACCGACGCCGACCGCTGGATCCTCGGCCGCCTCGAAGAGGTGCGCGCGGAGGTCGACGCGGCACTCGACGCCTACGAGTTCAGCCGGGCGTGCGAAGCGCTGTACCACTTCGCGTGGGACGAGTTCTGCGACTGGTACGTCGAGCTCGCGAAAGTGCAACTGGGCGAGGGTGTCTCGCACACGACCGCGGTGCTGGCCGCCGTGCTGGACACGCTGCTCAAACTGCTGCACCCGGTGATGCCGTTCGTCACCGAGGTGCTGTGGAAGACGCTGACCGGCGGTGAGTCGCTGGTCGTCGCCGACTGGCCCGAGCCGTCCGGAATCGCTCTGGACACCGCTGCGGCGCAACGGATCTCGGACACCCAGAAGTTGATCACCGAGGTGCGGCGGTTCCGCAGCGACCAGGGTCTCGCGGACCGCCAGCGGGTGCCCGCCCGGTTGTCCGACGTCGGAGCGGCCGGACTGGACGAGCATGTGCCCGCGGTGCGTGCCCTGGCGTGGCTGACCGATGCGGATGAGGGCTTCACCCCGTCCGCCTCGGTGGAGGTGCGGCTGACGAACGGGACCGTCGTGGTGGAGGTCGACACCTCCGGCACCGTCGATGTCGCCGCCGAACGCCGCCGGCTGGAGAAGGATCTCGCCGCCGCGGAGAAGGAATTGAAGGGTACGGCCGCGAAACTCGGTAACGACGCCTTCCTGGCCAAGGCGCCGGCGGAGGTGGTCGACAAGATCCGGGCCCGCCAGCAGCTGGCCCGCGAGGAGGTCGACCGGATCAACGCCCGCCTTGGCTCGTTGCGATGAGCCGGCCCGAACCCACCCCCGACGAGATCGCCGCACTGCTGCAGGTGGAGCACCTGCTCGATGCGCGGTGGCCGGAGACCAAGATCGAGCCCAGTACCGCGCGGATCAGCGCGCTGCTCGAGATGCTCGGCTCACCGCAGAGCGGCTATCCGTCGATCCACATCGCCGGCACCAACGGCAAGACCTCGGTGGCCCGGATGATCGACGCGTTGCTGACCGCGCTGAGCCGGCGCACCGGTCGCACCACCAGCCCGCACCTGCAGTCGGCGGTCGAACGCATCGCGATCGACGGCGAGCCGATCACGCCGGCCCGCTACGTCGAGATCTACCGCGAGATCGAACCGTTCGTGCAGATGGTCGACGCCCAGTCCGAAGCCGCGGGCGGACCGCGGATGAGCAAGTTCGAGGTGTTGACCGCGATGGCCTTCGCCGCGTTCGCCGACGCCCCGGTCGACGTCGCGGTCGTGGAGGTCGGTCTCGGCGGCCGGTGGGACGCCACGAACGTCGTCAATGCGCCGGTCGCGGTGATCACGCCGATCGGCATCGACCACGCCGACTATCTCGGCGACACGCTCGCCGAGATCGCCGGGGAGAAGGCCGGCATCATCACCCGCCAGCCCGACGACCTCGTCCCCACCGACACCGTCGCGGTGATCGGGCGGCAGGCGCCCGAGGCGATGGAGGTGCTGCTCGCCCAGGCGGTGCGCGCGGACGCCGCGGTGGCCCGCGAGGACTCCGAGTTCGCCGTGTTGTCCCGCCAGGTCGCCGTCGGTGGCCAGCTGCTGGAACTGCAGGGCCTCGGCGGGGTCTACCCGGAGATCTTCCTGCCCCTGCACGGTGAGCACCAGGCACACAACGCGGTGCTCGCGCTGGCCGCGGTCGAGGCGTTCTTCGGCGCGGGCGCCGAGCGCCAACTCGACATCGGCGCCGTGCGGGCGGGATTCGCCGCCGCGGCCAGCCCCGGCCGGCTGGAACGCATGCGCAGCGCCCCGACCGTGTTCATCGACGCCGCCCACAACCCGGCGGGCGCCGCGGCACTGGCCGATGCGCTGCAGTCGGAGTTCGACTTCCGCTATCTCGTCGGGGTGATCTCGGTGATGGGCGACAAGGACGTCGACGGCATCCTCGCCGCGCTCGAGCCGGCGTTCGACCAGATCGTCGTCACCCACAACGGGTCGCCGCGGGCGCTCGAGGTCGAGGCGCTCGCGCTGCTCGCCGAGGAGCGGTTCGGCCCCGAGCGGGTCATCCGGGCGGCCACGCTGCCCGACGCCATCGAAACCGCGACCGCGGTGGTCGAGGACTCCGGAAGCGACGGTGAGGGGCTCTCCGGGGCCGGCATCGTCATCACCGGTTCCGTCGTCACCGCCGGGGCCGCGCGCACTCTGTTCGGACGGGATCCGCAATGACCGATAAACCGCCGGCCGAGCAGACCCCGGCCCCGCCAGACCCGTGGAAGAGCTTTCGCGGGGTGATGGCGGGCACGCTGATCCTCGAGGCCATCGTCGTGCTGCTGGCACTCCCGGTGGTCGGGTCGGTCGGCGGCGGGCTGACCGCGGCGTCGACGGCGTACCTGATCGGTTTCGCGGTGCTGCTCCTGCTGATGTGCGGGATCCAGGGCCGGCCGTGGGCGATCTGGGCCGACCTCGCGGTGCAGATCGGTCTGATCGCGGGCTGGGTGATCTATCCCGGCGTCGGGGTCATGGGCGTCATCTTCGCGGTGGTGTGGCTCATGATCGTCTATCTGCGCGCGGAGGTGCTGCGCCGGCAGAAGCGGGGGCTGCTCCCGGGGCAGACGCCGCGCCAGTAGAACCCGCGGGCACGGTCGCCGCGGCCAGCACGGCCAGCGTCGCGACGACGAAGCAGGCCACGGTGTACCACAGGCTGCCCACCGGATCGCCGTCGGCGGTGACCCCGTCGACCGCGCCGAAGTAGGTAGGCAGCGCCGCGACCCACAGCACGGCCATCACCGCGAGGTAGACGCCCGCATACCGCAGGATCGGCGTCGGGGCCGGATGTTGGGCGGTCACGCCGCCCCGCAGCCGGCGCCACTGCGCGATCAGCAGCACCGCCGACACCGCACTCAGCACCACCAGCTCCAGCGCATACACGACGCCGCCGACGTCGGTGCTGCCGGAGACGCCGCCCGCCACGGTGGCGGGCAGCGGCAGGACGAAGGTCCCGACCGCGGCCAGCACACCGGCCACGATCGTGCGCAGCACCACCTGGCCGCCGGTGAACGACCGGCCCGCGTCGACGTGCCGACCGACGAAGAACTGCACGCAGAACGCCAGCGACGTCGGCCACAGCGCCGCGAAGACCACCACGCTCGGCAGCGGGACGGAGTCGAAGAACGGTTGGTTGAGCGGGTGCTCGAGCGTCCACTCCCACCAGCGCAGCTGCGGGCCGAGATGGTCGAAGATCTCGTAGAACGCGTGATGCACGAACCCGACGCACAGTGCCCCGGCGAACGTGCCGTAGCGGCGGAACACCCCGAGCCTGCGGACGATCTCGAATGAGACCGTCGCCATCATCGGGTAGATCGCGACGATGTAGAGCGGCAGGCGCCCCCACAGGAAGTCGACGGTGAACACGTTGTGGGCGAACATCGTGTCGACGTACTCGTCGATGCCGAACGCGGACGGGAAGTACAGCGGCGGTTCGATGATCAGCAGGTAGGCGATCGCCCCAAACCACAGCGCCAGATTGGTCGGGTCGGCGTGCCTGCGATACCGGTTGACCGCGTAGACCAGCGCCAGCACCGCGCCGGCGATGACCAGCACCTCGAGCACCGGAAGTGTCCAGTTCTCCAGCCCGAACGGATTGCGGAACTCGACCAGGCCACCCGCCTCCTCGCAGGAGAACCCGAGCCGGGTGGCCAGAGCGGCGAAGGTCGGCGTGCACAGATCAGACATGGGCGTCACTCACCTTGGCCGCGGTGTACCACCGGGTGACCTCGTATCCGGCTTCGTAGCGATCGAACCACTGCTGCGCCAGGTCGGGCAGCTTCTCGTGCGCCGGATCGTGCCCCGGTATCTGACTGCGCACGACGCCGGTGAAGGCGGTCAACATCTCGCGTTTCGGCAGGCGGCGGAAGGCGTTGTCGACGGGGCCGTCGTACGGCACTCCGAACCGCGGGAATCGTTGCAGCAGTGCTTTCTTGCGCGCCTGCATGCCGAACATCGACAGCGCGTCGACCCGCCGGTCGGCCAGCGGGACGTGTTTGTTGAAGCCTTCGCAGGCGACGCGGAGGGCGGCCCACACATGGGCGAACACCGACGGCGCGACCCGCATGCGGTACCAGGGGTCCTCGACCACCGCGTCGTAGATGATCAGCGCGGAACTGCGGTGCTCGACCTCCTCGACGAAGTGCCACAGGAACAGCGACGCGACGCGGTCGTCGCCGGGGGCGAACAGCGCGGCGTCATTGTCGAGCATGAGTTTGAACGCCGGGGTGAAGGTCGCCTCGAGGTCGGCGGTGTAGGCCAGCCGGTAGCGCAGTTCGGTTTCGGCGGTCAGCGTGTCGTAGGTGGCGATCACCTCGTCGAGGGTCTCCTTGAGGCCCGGGTACCGCTTGATCAGCGCCTTGGTGTGCTGGCGGTGGGCCATCGAGTGCTGGCCCTCCTGCCGGGCGAAGGCGTCGGCTTCCGCGGCGATCGCCGGATCGGCGATCAGCGGCATCGCCTCGGGGATCATCGCGCCGATCATCTTCTCGAAGGCCACCGCGAGGAACGAGACGGCGTTGGCCATCGACGAGAACGCGGGGTTGTCCTCGTTCCAGCAGAACGGGACGGGGGATTCGGCGAATGCGAAACGCATCTTGCGGACTATCAGATCGGTCATCGAGGGCACTCCGCTCGTGAACATACAAACCATACGGTGTTCGTATGATTGTATGTTGACCCGCCGTAGGTCAACTATCCTGCTGACCATGGCGCGGAGGCGAGGGTGGAACGGACATCCGCCCGCCGACGACGAGGAGGCCTCACGGCGCATCGTCGAGGCCGCGGTGGGGCTGCTCGCGAAAACCGGGACGGCGATCAGCATCTCCGATGTCGCTGCCTCGCTCGGGGTCATCCGCCAGACGGTGTACCGCTACTACCCGACGTCCGACGCGCTCATGCGGGCCGCGGCGATCGCCTCGGTGGACGACTTCCTCGACCGCCTCGCCGGCGCCGTCCGCGGCATCAAGGATCCGGCCGAGGCCATGACCGAGGGTGTGCTGTTCTCGCTGGACGAGGTCGCACGCACGCCGCACCTGGGCATCCTGCTGTCCGAGCCGTATGTCGGCACCCACTCCGGGGCCATCGCCTCCGACGAGGCGCGCGCGATCGGCATGCAGATGATCAACCGCTTCGACGTCGAGTGGGGCGACTACGGCTACGACGACGCGGCGCTGGGCGATCTGGTGGAGTTCACGCTACGGACCATGCTGTCGTTCTTCGTGGCGCCCAACCCGTCGTCGCGGTCCCGCGACGAGCTCCGCCGCTTCCTGCACCGCTGGCTGGGCGGGGCGATTCTGTCCCAGAACCAACGCTGAACTGCGCATTGACCCTTCGGCAGCCAGGGCCGGTACGCTGTCCGCCGTGACTGAGCGGACCCTGGTTTTGATCAAGCCCGATGGCGTGCAGCGGCGACTGGTCGGGGACATCCTCGCCCGGATCGAGCGGAAGGGTCTGACCCTGGCCGCTCTCGAGTTGAAGACGGTCGGCGAGGACCTCGCCCGCAAGCATTACGCCGAGCACGAGGGCAAGCCGTTCTTCGGTTCGCTGCTGGAGTTCATCACCTCCGGTCCGGTGGTGGCGGCCATCGTCGAGGGCCCGCGCGCCGTGGCCGCGTTCCGGCAGATCGCCGGCGGCACCGACCCCGTCGAGAAGGCCGCACCCGGAACGATCCGTGGTGACCTGGCCCTGGTGACGCAGGACAACCTGGTGCACGGCTCGGATTCGCCGGACTCGGCGGCCCGCGAAATCGAACTCTGGTTCCCCGGCCGCTGACGCTGTTGCGGCGCCTGGTCGGTGGGCGCCGCGTCATGTGGGATACTGGTCGCGGGTAGCCGGACTTCAACCAGAGTTCGTCGCCCGAATGAAGACTTCGACGTGCGCGACCACCGCGACCGCGGTGCGGCGCCGACCGTCCAGCCGTCATTCAGCCAGGCACTGAGTGGGTTCTTACCTGGGGCCGCTCGGAGCGAGACCACAACAAGCCCGGGGATCGCCCTACCGGGTACAACAGCGGAAGCCCTCGCGTGGCCGCGTCGTACGACGCGCCCGGGGGCTTGAGGAGAATACGTGGCCGACAGTGAAAATACTCAAGCCCAAGACTCGCCGGACTCGTCAGCGGAGGCGCACGCAGCAGAAACGCCTCGCGAAAGACTTCCCGAACGCCTGAGAGTGCACTCCCTGGCCCGGGTGCTGGGGACCACCAGCAGGCGGGTCCTCGACGCGCTGGCCGAACTCGACGGGCGCGCCCGCAGTGCGCACTCGACCGTCGACCAGACCCAGGCCGAGAAGGTTCGCGAGGTGCTCGCGGCCGACGGCCAGGAATCCGCGTCCGAAGCGCCCGCCGTGGAGGCCCCGGCCGCTGAGGCCCCGGCTGTGGAAGCCGTGGTCGACGCCCCGGACGTCGCTCCCGAGATCTCCGAGGTGACGGTCGAGACCGTCGACGTCGCCGTCGAGGTCACCACGGCCGACGACCAGCCCAGCTTCGAGGCGCCCGGCGAGGAGCCCGAGTCGCGGCTGATCCTCGAGACGTCCCCCGTCGAGCGGGCGGACTATCTGCCGCTGTTCGTCGCACCCCAGCCGGTGCGGCGCTTCGAACCCGCCGACGAGGACGACGACGAGGACGAGGACGACGACACCGGCGCGTCGGGTGATTCCGACGACGACGACGATCAGTCCGAGCGGCCCGCCGCGCGGCGCCGCCGGCGGGGACGCCGCGGCCGAGGCCGGGGCCGGGGTGAGCAGAGCGACGACAACGGCGATCTCGACACCGCCGACGGGGCCGACACCAAGACCGACGGCCAGACCTCCGCAGACGAGGACACCGCCGAGGACACCGAGGACGAGGGCGGCGACGAGGACACCGCGGGCGGCGACGGCAGTTCGCGCAGGCGGCGCCGCAGGCGGCGGCGCAAGACCGGCTCCTCGGACGACTCCGACAACGGCTCACCCGACGATCCGCCCAACACCGTCGTGCACGAGCGCCCCGCGCGGGAGCGCGGCGGCAAGTCCAGCGACAACGACGACAACGAGATCCAGGGCATCAGCGGATCGACGCGACTCGAGGCCAAGCGGCAGCGCCGTCGCGACGGCCGCGACGCCGGTCGGCGCCGCCCGCCGATCCTGTCCGAAGCCGAGTTCCTGGCCCGCCGCGAAGCCGTCGAACGCGTCATGGTCGTGCGCGACAAGGTCCGCACCGAACCGCCGCACGAAGGTGCGCGCTACACCCAGATCGCCGTACTCGAGGACGGCGTCGTCGTCGAACACTTCGTGACCTCACCGGCGTCGGCGTCGCTGGTCGGCAACATCTACCTCGGCATCGTGCAGAACGTGCTGCCGTCGATGGAGGCCGCCTTCGTCGACATCGGCCGCGGCCGCAACGGCGTGCTCTACGCCGGCGAGGTGAACTGGGAGGCCGCCGGGCTCGGCGGGCAGAACCGCAAGATCGAGCAGGCGCTCAAACCGGGTGACTACGTCGTCGTGCAGGTCAGCAAGGATCCGGTCGGCCACAAGGGTGCCCGGCTGACGACCCAGGTGTCGCTGGCCGGCCGCTACCTCGTCTACGTGCCCGGCGCATCGTCGACCGGCATCAGCCGCAAGCTGCCCGACACCGAACGCCAACGGCTCAAGGAGATCCTCCGGGAGGTCGTGCCGCAGGACGCCGGGGTGATCATCCGCACTGCGTCGGAGGGTGTGAAGGAAGACGACATCCGCGCCGACGTCGAACGGCTGCAGAAGCGGTGGACCGAGATCGAGGCCAAGGCGGCCGAGATCACCGAGAAGAAGGCCGGCGCGGCGGTCGCGCTCTACGAAGAGCCCGACGTGCTGGTCAAGGTGATCCGCGACCTGTTCAACGAGGACTTCTCCGGACTGATCGTCTCGGGTGACGAGGCCTGGAACACGATCAACTCCTACGTCGACTCGGTGGCGCCGGACCTTATGCCGCGACTGACCAAGTACGAGCCGGCCGGCGGCTCCAATGGCGCAGACGGCCCGGACGTGTTCGCGGTGCACCGCATCGACGAGCAGCTCGCCAAGGCGATGGACCGCAAGGTCTGGCTGCCGTCGGGCGGCACACTGGTCATCGACCGCACCGAGGCGATGACGGTCGTCGACGTCAACACCGGCAAGTTCACCGGATCCGGTGGAAACCTCGAGCAGACGGTCACCCGCAACAACCTCGAGGCGGCCGAGGAGATCGTGCGCCAGCTCCGGCTGCGCGACATCGGCGGCATCATCGTCATCGACTTCATCGACATGGTGCTCGAGTCCAACCGGGATCTGGTGCTGCGCAGGCTGACCGAGGCGCTGGCCCGCGACCGCACGCGCCACCAGGTGTCCGAGGTGACGTCGCTGGGCCTGGTCCAGCTGACGCGTAAACGCCTGGGCACCGGGTTGATCGAGGCGTTCTCCACTCCGTGTCCGCACTGCGCGGGCCGCGGCATCGTGCTGCACGGCGATCCGATCGACAACGCTTCGGGCAACGGGCGCAAGCAGTCCGAGCCCGGCACCGGCAGGCGCAGCAAGCGCGGTAAGAAGGGCGCCAAACCGGAAGAGGTGCCGGAGGCCGTCCCGGTGATCAAGGTGCCGCCGCACCTGGCCGGTGAGCATCCGATGTTCAAGGCGATGGCCGCGGCGAACGGCCGCCACGAGGACGACGAATCCGACGACGAGACCGCGGAGAAGGTCCACGACGCCGTCGCTGAGGAACTCGAGGACGAGGACTTCGAGGACTCGGACTCCGACGAGGACGATTCGGATGACGACTCCGATGACGATTCGGATGAGGACGAGATCGACCTCGACAACGACGACGACGAAGAGGACGACGACATCGAGGTCCTCGACGACGACTCGGACGATTCGGACGACTCCGACGAGGATTCGGAAGAAGACGAGGACGACGAGGACGACGAACCCGAGGTGATCGTGGCGCCGGCGCGGCGTCCGCGGCGCCGTGCCGCGGCACGGCCGGCGGGCCCGCCCAGCGGTTAGTGGGCGGTTTGACCCTCTACCTGCTGGTCACGTACCCTTGACCAGTTGCCGCCAGGCTGACCGCCGGCGGCCGCGGGATCGAATCGACCCCCGCACCCCAGACCCGCGCACGCAGCCCCCGGGTAACGCAGTGCGCGCACCGGATACGGAAGAGGACTAGGACACGATGGCGAGCTACGCAATCGTCAAGACCGGCGGCAAGCAGTACAAGGTCGCCGTCGGCGATATCGTCAAGGTCGAGAAGTTGGAGGCCGACGCCGGCGCGTCCGTCTCGCTGCCGGTCGCGCTCGTCGTCGACGGCGCCAACGTCACCACCAAGGCCGAGGACCTCGCCAAGGTCGCGGTCACCGGTGAGGTGCTCGAGCACACCAAGGGCCCCAAGATCCGGATCCACAAGTTCAAGAACAAGACCGGCTACCACAAGCGTCAGGGTCACCGTCAGCAGCTGACGGTCCTCAAGGTCACCGGCATCAAGTAACTGGAGGCGAAGACATGGCACACAAGAAGGGCGCGTCCAGCTCGCGCAACGGTCGTGACTCCGCCGCCCAGCGGCTCGGCGTCAAGCGTTTCGGCGGCCAGGTCGTCAAGGCCGGCGAGATCATCGTGCGTCAGCGCGGCACCCACTTCCACCCCGGCGTGAACGTCGGCCGCGGCGGTGACGACACGCTGTTCGCCACCGCACCCGGCGCCGTCGAGTTCGGCAGCCGTCGCGGTCGCAAGACCGTCAACATCGTTCCGGTCGCTCGGGACTGACAACACCCGGGACTTACGCCAATGTGAAGCTGCTGCGAATTTCCCACGGGATTCTCGCAGCAGCTTCACGTTCGTTTGAGAGGTAAGTCCCATGCCCCGGTTCGTCGACCGCGTCGTCATCCACGCGAAGGCGGGCAATGGTGGCAACGGCTGCGCCTCGGTGCACCGCGAGAAGTTCAAACCGCTCGGTGGCCCCGACGGCGGTAACGGCGGCCGCGGCGGCAGCATCGTGCTGGTCGTCGATCCGCAGGTGCACACCCTGCTCGATTTCCACTTCCACCCGCATGTCGTGGCCCCGTCGGGGAAACAGGGCGCGGGCAGCAACCGTGACGGTGCGGCCGGCACCGACCTCGAGGTCAGGGTGCCCGACGGCACCGTCGTCCTCGACGAGCAGGGCCGCGTGCTGGCCGACCTCGTCGGGGCGGGCACGCGGTTCGAAGCCGCGGCGGGCGGTCGTGGCGGGCTCGGCAACGCCGCGCTGGCCTCCCGCTCCCGCAAGGCTCCCGGGTTCGCGCTGCTCGGCGAGAAGGGGCAGATCCGCGAGCTCACCCTCGAACTCAAGACGGTCGCCGACGTCGGTCTGATCGGTTTTCCGTCGGCGGGTAAATCCTCACTCGTCTCCACGATCTCGGCGGCCAAGCCGAAGATCGCCGACTACCCCTTCACCACGCTGGTGCCCAACCTCGGCGTGGTCTCGGCGGGGGATCACACCTTCACCGTCGCCGACGTTCCCGGTCTGATCCCGGGCGCCTCGGAAGGACGCGGGCTCGGCCTGGAATTCCTCCGCCACATCGAGCGCTGCGCGGTGCTGGTGCACGTCGTCGACTGCGCGACCATGGAGCCGGGCCGCGACCCGGTCTCCGACATCGAGGCGCTGGAAGCCGAACTCGCCGCCTACCGCCCGACCCTGCAGGGCGATACGACGCTCGGCGACCTCGCCGAACGCCCACGAGCGGTGGTGCTCAACAAGATCGACGTCCCTGACGCCCGTGAACTCGCGGACTTCCTGCGCGAAGAGGTGTCCGAGCGGTTCGGCTGGCCGGTCTTCGAGGTGTCCACGGTGACGCGAGAAGGTCTGCGGCCGTTGATCTTCGCGCTGTGGGAGATGGTCAGTGCCTACCGGGAGGCGCAGCCCCCGGTCGTGGCGCGCCGACCGATCATCCGGCCCATCCCCGTCGACGAGACCGGCTTCACCGTCCATCCCGACGGGGAGGGTGGCTTCGTGGTGCGCGGCACCCGGCCCGAACGATGGATCAGCCAAACCGATTTCGACAACGACGAGGCGGTCGGTTACCTGGGCGACCGGTTGGCCCGGCTCGGCGTCGAGGACGAGTTGCTGCGCCTCGGTGCGCGGCCGGGGTGTGCGGTGACGATCGGCGACATGACGTTCGACTGGGAGCCGCAGACACCGGCCGGCGTGGACGTGCAGATGTCGGGCCGCGGCACCGACACCCGGCTCGAGCAGACCGACCGCGTGTCGGCCGCCGAACGCAAGATCGCCCGGCGGGAACGCCGCCAGTCCGCCGACGAATCCGGTGACGACCAATGAGCGATGCCGCCACCAGTACGTCGGTGCATCGCGAAGCCGTCCGCACCGCGCGCAGCGTCGTCGTCAAGATCGGTACGACCGCGCTGACCACGCCGAGCGGGGTGTTCGACGCGAACCGGCTGGCCACGCTGGTCGAGGCGATCGAGAAGCGGATGAAGGCCGGCTCCGACGTGGTGATCGTGTCGTCGGGTGCGATCGCGGCGGGGATCGAGCCGCTGCGGCTGTCCAAGCGGCCGACGGATCTGGCCACCAAACAGGCCGCCGCAAGCGTCGGGCAGGTCGCGCTCATCAACTCTTGGAGCACCGCCTTCGCACGCTACGAGCGGACCGTCGGGCAGGTGCTGCTCACCGCGCACGACATCTCGATGCGCGCGCAGCACACCAACGCCCAGCGGACGCTGGACCGGTTGCGGGCGCTGCACGCCGTGGCGATCGTCAACGAGAACGACACCGTGGCCACCAACGAGATCCGGTTCGGCGACAACGACCGGCTCTCCGCGCTGGTGGCCCACCTGGTCGGTGCGGACGCCCTGGTGCTGCTGTCGGACATCGACGGCCTCTACGACTCCGATCCGCGCAAGGGCGGCGCACGCTTCATCCCCGAGGTCTCCGCGCCGGACGACCTCGACGGCGTGGTGGCCGGACGCGGCAGTCACCTCGGCACCGGCGGGATGGCGTCGAAGTTGTCGTCGGCCTTGCTGGCCGCCGACGCCGGTGTGCCCGTGCTGCTCGCCGCGGCCGCCGACGCCGCCACCGCCCTGTCGGACGCGTCGGTCGGCACCGTGTTCGCCCCGCGTGCGGAACGGATGTCGGCGCGGCGGTTCTGGGTGCGCTACGCCGCCGAATCCACCGGTGCGCTGACCCTTGATCAGGGCGCGGTCAATGCGGTTGTGCGACAACGGCGTTCGCTGCTGCCCGCCGGAATCACGGCGGTGTCGGGGCGGTTCTACGGCGGCGACGTCGTCGAGTTGCGGGCGCCCGATGCGACCGTGGTCGGTCGCGGCGTGGTCGCCTACGACGCAGGAGAACTCGCCACCATGCTGGGTCGGTCGACCTCAGAGCTCCCCGCCGAGATGCGCAGACCGGCCGTCCACGCCGACGACCTCGTCGCGGTCTGAACGCACCACGTTCCACAACGCCTTGACGCGGCGTGCCCGCTGGCGCGCCGCATCGAGCACGTCGTCGTCGGCCGGGCGCACCTCGACGCCGTGCGCCTCCGCCGTCGCGGTGAAGGCCTTGCGCACCGCGGGGTCGGCGAGCAGGAGCGTGGCCAGCATCCCCGGGGTGAGCGTGCGTTCGCGCAACAGCCCGCGGTAGTGCACCTCGGCCGGGATCGCCACATCGAAGGCGCGGCGGAACACGCCGTCGACCGTCGCGACGATCAATGTGAGCGCGGCCTGCGAGGCGGCGTTGAGTGCGAGTCCGCGGAACGGGAACCAGGGCAGCGGCAGTTTGTCGATCTGCTTGTCGAGCGCACCGGACAGCAGATAGCCGGCGAGTTTGTGGGTCTCGATCGCCTTGACGTCCGTCCACTCCACGGAGTCACCGTCGAACTCCACCTCGTCTTCGCTGATGGCGAGGCCGCCGAAGTGGTTGAGCAGCCGCAGCAGGTCGCGCAGGGGTTCCGGTCCCGGCGCCAGTCGGGCCAGCGCGTCGCCGATGCCGGCCGCCCACCGTCCGTCGATCGCACCGGGGCGGGGCCTGAACTGTTCGAGTAGTGCGGACACCTCGTCCATTCAAGCCGACGACGCCAGCGCGGGCAGCTCGTCGGCCAGCAGCGCCAGCATCGGCGAGCAGCCGTTGTCGAGTTTCACGGTGGCGAGGTCGTCACCGCGGGTGCGGCCACGGTTGACGATCGCGATCGGCATCTGCCGCGCCGCGGCGTGCCGAACGAAGCGGTAACCGGAGAAGACGGTCAGCGACGAGCCCGCGACCAGCAGCACGTCCGCGGCGTCGACCAGCGCGAAGGCCCGCTCGACCCGCTCCTTGGGCACGCTTTCGCCGAAGTAGACGATGTCGGGTTTGAGCATTCCGCCGCAGGCCGGGCAGTCGACGATGCGGAAGGTGTCGGTGTCGCCGATGACCGCGTCGGCGTCCGGGGCGACGGCGATCCCGCCGACCGCCTCCGCGCGCTCGAGAAAGCCGGGATTGGCCGCCTCGAGGAGTTCGGCGAGCGCGGCGCGCGACATGGTGTGTCCGCAGTCGAGGCAGATCACCCGGGCGTAGGTGCCGTGCAGGTCGATGACGTTGCGGCTGCCGGCCTTGGTGTGCAGCAGGTCGACGTTCTGCGTGATCACCCCGCTGACCACTCCGAGCCGCTCCAGGGTCGCCAGCGCCCGGTGCCCCGCGTTGGGCAGGGTGGCGGCCATGTGTCGCCAGCCGACGTGGTTGCGGGCCCAGTACCGCTGGCGGAACGCCGGGTCGGAGGTGAATTGCCGGATGGTCATCGGGTTGCTCGGCGGCGAGTCGGGGCCGCGGTAGTCGGGGATTCCGGAGTCTGTCGACATCCCTGCGCCGGTGAGCACGGCGACGCGACGGCCCGCCAGCAGCGCGACCAGTTCCGGGGATTCCACCCTGCCCAGACTACGACGCCGTCCCGACACGCCGTCAGTGCAGACAATCGGCGGCGGCGATCAGTTCGGCGCTCATGTTCTGCTCCATCATCTTGAGCGCGGCCTCGCCCAGTTCGGCGTCGATGTGGGCCACCCCGTCGCGGGGGATGACCACAGGGAAGTGCCGGACGTACGCGTCCAGTGCCGTGTAGAGGATGCACTGTTCGGTCACCTGCCCGGTCAGCACCACCCGTTCCGGCTGGAGCTGGGTGAGCAGGTAGGCCAGTGATGTGGCGTAGAACGCACTGTGACGCACCTTCGTCATGACCTTGCAACCCTGTTGCGGCACGATCGGTTTGACGAGGTCGGGCCGTTCACCGTGAAGCGCCGAGCGCACGATGTCGCTGAATTCGGCGCTGAAGTCGCCGTAGTTGTCGTTGACGTAGATGAGCTCGACGTCGTCGCGGCCGCGGGCGTCGGTGACGAGTTTGGCCAGGGGATCGATGATCGCCTCGACGTTCGGGGCCAGCTTCTCGGCGTCCTCGTGGTCGTAGGTATTCATCATGTCGATGATCAGCACCGCGGTCTTGGTCATGTCGCTTGCATACCCCGAGACGAATGCGGGCAACAATGTGGCATGGATTTTTACTCGGTGTACCAGCACGGCTTGGCGCGCATCGCCGCCTGCACCCATCACACGTACATCGCCGACCCCAGGGGGAACGCCGAGTCCGTGCTGCGGATGGCCGGTGACTGCCATGACGACGGCGTCGCGTTGGCGGTCTTCCCGGAACTGACGCTGACCGGGTATTCGATCGAAGACATCGTGATGCAGGACGCGCTGCTGGAGGCCGTCGAGGACGCGCTGCAGGAGATCGTCGCCGCATCGGCGGATCTGCTGCCGGTGCTGGTGGTGGGTGCGCCGCTGAGGTACCGCCACCTTCTCTACAACACCGCGGTGGTGATCCACCGCGGACGGATCCTGGGCGTGGTGCCCAAGTCCTACATCCCGAACTACCGCGAGTTCTACGAGAAGCGCCAGATCGCCGCAGGCAACGAGGAGCGGGGCGAGATCCGGGTGGGTGGTGCGGAAGTGCCGTTCGGGCCGGACCTGCTGTTCGAGGCCACCGACGTGCCCGGTTTCGTGCTGCACGTCGAGATCTGCGAGGACATGTGGGTGCCGGTGCCGCCCAGTGCCGAGGCCGCGCTGGCCGGCGCGACCGTGCTGGCCAACCTGTCCGGCAGCCCGATCACCATCGGGCGGTCCGAGGACCGGTGCCTGCTGGCACGTTCGGCGTCGTCGCGGTGCCTGGCCGCCTACGTCTATGCCGCGGCGGGTGAGGGGGAGTCGACGACCGATCTGGCCTGGGACGGGCAGACGATGATCTGGGAGAACGGGGTGTGTTTGGCCCAGTCCGAACGTTTCCCGAAAGGGGAGCGCCGCTCGGTCGCCGACGTCGACCTCGAACTGCTGCGCAACGAGCGGTTGCGGATGGGCACCTTCGACGACAACCGGCGCCACCAGTTGATCGACGAGGATTCCTTCCGGCGCATCGAATTCACGCTCGACCCGCCGTCCGGGGACATCGGCCTGTACCGCGAGGTGGAGCGGTTCCCGTTCGTGCCCGCGGATCCCGCACGGCTGGAACAGGATTGCTATGAGGCCTACAACATCCAGGTGGCCGGCCTCGAGCAGCGACTGCGCGCGCTGGACTACCCGAAGATCGTGCTGGGACTGTCGGGTGGTCTGGATTCCACGCACGCGCTGATCGTGGCGGCGCGGGCGATGGACCGGGAGGGCCGTCCGCGCAGCGACATTCTCGCGTTCACGTTGCCGGGTTTCGCGACCGGTGAGCGCACGAAGAACAACGCGACACGGCTGGCCGAGGCGCTGGGTGTGACGTTCGAGACCATCGACATCAAGTCGACGGCCGAGTTGATGCTCAAGGAGATGGACCATCCGTTCTCCCGGGGGGAGAAGGTCTACGACGTCACCTTCGAGAACGTGCAGGCCGGGCTGCGCACCGATTACCTGTTCCGCCTCGCCAATCAGCGAGGCGGCATCGTGCTCGGCACCGGTGACCTGTCGGAGCTGGCGCTGGGCTGGTCGACGTACGGTGTCGGCGACCAGATGTCGCACTACAACGTCAACGGCGGAGTGCCGAAGACGTTGATCCAGCACCTGATCCGGTGGGTCATCTCGTCGAAGCAGTTCGACGAGGCGGTCAACGACGTGTTGCAGTCGGTACTGGATACCGAGATCAGTCCGGAGCTGGTACCCGCAGGTGAGGACGAGGAGATCCAGAGCAGCGAGGGCAAGGTGGGACCGTATGTCCTGCAGGACTTCTCGCTGTTCCAAGTGCTGCGCTACGGGTTCCGCCCGTCGAAGGTGGCGTTTCTGGCGTGGCATGCCTGGAGCGACGCCGAGCGCGGCGACTGGCCCACCGGGTTCCCGGACAGCAAGCGGCCCAGCTACTCCCTCGGTGAGATCCGGCACTGGTTGCAGGTGTTCGCCCAACGGTTCTACTCGTTCAGCCAGTTCAAGCGGTCGGCTCTGCCCAACGGACCGAAAGTGTCTGCCGGCGGGTCACTCTCACCGCGCGGCGACTGGCGTGCGCCGTCGGACATGTCGGCGCGAGTGTGGCTCGACGAGATCGAGAACTGCATCCCCAAAGGCTGACAGTCGCGCCGCAGCCTGGTCCTCCGGCCCATCTGGGTGGCGTCGGTCAGGCGTTGCTTGGCGTCTTTTTGGGGTGATGCGGAACCCCCAATCCATGACTCGAACTTTGGTTCGAGCCCCCGACACTTCGGCCCGCAATCCCGGCGAGCGTGCGCAAACTGCTGCCGCAGGAGCGGTGTGTCGTGTGCAGACACGCACGCTCGCGCCGAGGCGGTGCCCGAGGCCGTCAGCGCTGCAACCCGATCCGGGGCACGAACCGTCCGACCGCGGCCGTGTACTCCCGGTAGGCATCGCCGTGAACGGTCCGCAGGTACGGTTCCTCCACCACCCGGACCTGCAGTTCGATCGTGACGACGAGCAGGACGAAAGCCGCCAGCGCCAACGGATTCGGCGTCACCAGGGCGATGCCGAGTCCGAACAGCAGCATCGCCGAGAAGATCGGGTTGCGCACCCACGCGAAGACGCCGGACCGCACCAGCGCGGTCGTCTCCCGGTGGTCCACGCCGATGCGCCAGGAATCACCCATGTCGACCTGTGCGTACAGCGTCGCGGCGATGCCGGCGACCGCGAGCACCACACCGGTGACCTGGATCCACGGCGCGTCCAGCGGCTCGACGGGCGATACGGCGCCGCCGAGCTGCAGCGCGGGTGCGGCGAGTGCCGCCGCGATCGCGACGACGAATCCCACGCCGGCTAACCACTCGACCGATCCGGGCCGACCGCTCACCCCGCGGAATCCCGTCGAACCGGTACGTCGGCGTTGTTCCCAACTGCGCCAACCGAATCCGAGCAGCCCGAACACTCCCAGCAGGACCAGGGCGGTCAACGGTGCGATCATGAGCAACACGGGTCCCCTCGCCAGGCGTTCAATCCTTCGCGCACCGCGATCACCGCGATGCACAGGGCGGCCACCGGATCAGCCCACTCCCAGCCCAGCGTGCTGTTGAGCACGAGCCCGGCGAGCACCACCGCGGACAGGTAGGTGCACAGCAGTGTCTGCTTGGAATCGGCGACGGCGGACGCCGATCCGAGCTCACGACCGGCGTGACGTTGTGTCAGCGACAGCACCGGCATGATCACGAGGCTCGCGGCAGCCAGGACGATGCCGATCAGCGACGGTTGCGGCGCGCGCATACCCAGCAGTGAAAGCGCGGCGTCGACGGTGACGTAGGCGGCGAGTGCGAAGAACGAGAAGGCGATGAAGCGCAGTGCGGCCTTTTCTCGCGTCTCCGGGTCGCGGGCCGCGAACTGCCACGCGACCGCGGCGGCCGACGACACCTCGATCACCGAATCGAGGCCGAAGCCGATCAGGGCCGACGACGACACCCGCACACCCTCGGTCAGCGCCACCAGTGCCTCGATGACGTTGTAGATGATCGTGGCCGTGACGAGAAGGCGCACACGGCGGTTCAGTACGGCACGACGGGCGGTCGAGGTGGCCATCAGCAGCAGTGCTCGTCGTCGGCGGCGGGGCAGCACGCGGGGTCGACGGTCAGCACCAGGCCGATCAGGTCGTCGAGCGCGTGGGCGATCCGCGGATCACTCAGCTCGTAACGGCTGCGACGGCCCTCAGGTGTGACGGTGACCAGACCGCAGCCGCGCAGGCACGCCAGATGGTTGGAGAGGATCTGCCGCGAGACGCCCAGCTGGTCCGCGAGCTCCGACGGATAGCCGGGTCCGCTCCGCAGTGCCAGCAGGATCTCGACGCGCGTCGGATCCGAGAGCGCCGCACCGAACCGGGAGAGTGCGTCGCGGTGACCGACCGTCAGCATGATCCGATAGTACATCGAACGCTGAATTCATCAAGAGCTGTACTTACTGGGGCCGCGAGCGAGACGCCCTACAGCCGCCCGTCGACCCGAAGATCCGGGTGCACCCAGTCCGGTGAGCGCCGCTCCTTGAACGAGCGGTAACCCTCCATCGCCTCCGGCGACGAATAGCTGGCCTGCATGCCGATCCGGTCGAACAGTCCGAGATAGCTGTCGATACTCGACTTGACCACGCTGCGTGCCTGCGGCGCGGTGCGGCAGCATTGCGCGAGCACCTCTTTGGCGGCGTCGAGCAGGTCGTCGTGCGGGACGATCCGCGCCACCATGCCCCAGTCGTAGGCCTCCTGTGCCGACAGCGTCCGGCCGGTCAGCATGAGGTCCCGGGTCCGGACCGGGCCGATGAGCCGGGTGAGCATCTGGCTGTAATAGGTGTCGGCGATCCCGCGGAACAGTTCGGGCACGCGGAAGGTGGCGCGGTCGCTGACCACCGCCATATCGCTGCACAGCGCGATCTGCATACCACCGCCCTGACACAACCCGTTGACCGCCGACACGACGGGTTTGACCGACTGGCGCAGTGTCTCGAACGGCGTCACGTCCATTCCCAGCGCCGACCCGAACGTCAGCCAGTTGTCCGTGCCGTCGCCGCCACCCATGTCACCGCCGGGGGCGAACACGTCACCGGCGCCCGTGATGAGCAGTCCCGCAAGATCCCGGTCGGCGTCGACGTGGCGCACCGCGTAGCGGATACCGAAGTACATCGCCGGTGTCATCGCGTTGCGCGCCGCGGGCCGGTCGAGTGTGCAGACACCGAACGCGCCCTCGCGGGTGAACCGCAGATACGGCGTGCCCAGCCAGTCACCGTCCGGTGGGCGGGGCGTGTCGTGCTCAGACACCGTCGTCATCGCTTCTCCTGTCATCACTTCCGTGTCATCTCAAGGCGTCGTCGATCGCCTCCGCGGTGGGGGCGCAGTCACCCGCACCCGGGACCAGGGTGGCCAGCGCACCCGCCGTGCACGCGCGGCGGAGCGCCTCCTCGTGGTGGCCGGCGCGCCAATTCGCGGCCAGCACACCGGCGAACACGTCACCCGCACCGGTGGTGTCGACGGCCTCGACCGCGGGCGCAGGGACGTCGAACCGCTCACCGTCCCCGAGATAGCTCGCGCCGCGCGCACCCCGGGTGATCACCAGATGCGGTACCGGCCAATGCCATTCCCCGGCTTCGGCCCGATTGACCACCACCACGTCGGTCGCCTCGGCCAGCCGCAGCAGCTCGTGCGGCGGGGCGCCCGCGGGGGAGGCGTTGACGATCACGACCGCGCCGGCCGCGCGTGCCACCCGGGCCGCGTCGTTGGCAGTGGCGAGCGGAATCTCCAGTTGGATGAGCACGACGTCGGCTTCGGAGATCACTTCTCGCACGGCGGCGGAGTTCACGCTCAGGTGCGCGTTGGCGCCGGGGGCGACGACGATCGTGTTCTCGGCCGACGAGTCCACCATCACGACCGCCGACCCGCTGGGCCCGGGCACCGTCACCACACCGTCGAGCCCGACGTCGTTCTCCTGCAGGTGCTCGCGCAATTGACCGGCCGCCGGGTCGTCGCCGAGGGCCGCCACCAGGCGGACGTCGGCCCCGGCGCGGGCGGCGGCGACCGCCTGATTGCCGCCCTTACCGCCGGGTGAGGACGACATCGACGAGGCGAGGACGGTCTGGCCGGGACGCGGCAGCGTCGGGACCGCGAAGCGTAGATCGGCGTTGACACTGCCCACCACGCAGACACGCGCCGCCGCCATGGGCGTAACGCTAGACCAGGTCAGGGCCTGACAGGCGTCGAGTCGGCGTGTCGGTTTCGATACGCTGGGCTGATGAGTGTGCACGCCCCCGCAGCTGTCGACCTGCGCACCGAGGTTCACGATGCCGCACGACGAGCCCGGGTCGCATCGCGTGCGCTGGCGACGCTGTCCACCGAGACCAAGAACCGCGCCCTGCGCGCGGCCGCCGATCGGGTGCTCATGGATGCGCACCTCATCATCGCGGCCAACGGGCGGGACCTGGAGAAGGCCAAAGCGGCGGGGACACCGGACGCCATGCTCGACCGGCTGGCGCTCAACCCGCAGCGCATCGACGGCGTCGCCGCTGGGCTGCGCCAGGTCGCCAGCCTGCCCGATCCGGTTGGCGAGGTGCTGCGCGGCAACACGCTGGTCAACGGTCTGCAGCTGCGTCAGCAGCGGGTGCCGCTCGGCGTCGTCGGCATCGTCTACGAGGGCAGGCCGAACGTCACGGTCGACGCGTTCGGGCTGACGCTGAAATCCGGCAACGCGGTCCTGCTGCGCGGCAGTTCGTCGGCCGCGCACTCCAACGCCGCGCTCGTCGACTCGCTGCGCGCCGCGCTGATCGCCGAGGGGCTCGACGCCGACGCGGTGCAGCTGCTTCCCAGCCACGACCGGGCGAGCGTCACGCACCTCATCCAGGCGCGCGGTCTGGTCGACGTGGTGATCCCGCGTGGCGGCGCCGGCCTGATCGACGCCGTCGTGCGCGATGCCCAGGTCCCGACGATCGAGACCGGCGTCGGCAACTGCCACGTCTACGTGCACTCCGCGGCCGACCTCGACATGGCCGAGACCATCCTGCTCAACGCCAAGACCCGGCGGCCCAGCGTCTGCAACGCCGCTGAATCGGTGCTCGTCGACGCGGCGATCGCCGACCACGCGGTACCCCGGCTCACCAAGGCGCTGCAGGACGCCGGGGTGACCGTGCATTCCGACCCGACCGACGAGGAACTGCGCGCCGAATTCCTGTCGATGGACATCGCGCTGGCGGTGGTCGACGGCGTCGACGCGGCGATCGCCCACGTCAACGAATACGGCTCCGGGCACACCGAGGCCATCGTCACCGCGGATCTGGCTGCGGCGCAACGATTCACCGAACGAGTCGACGCGGCTGCGGTGATGGTCAACGCGTCGACGGCGTTCACCGACGGTGAGCAGTTCGGATTCGGCGCCGAGATCGGGATCTCGACGCAGAAGCTGCACGCCCGCGGACCGATGGGTCTGCCAGAATTGACCTCGACCAAATGGATTGTGTGGGGGAACGGCCACACCCGCCCTGCCTAGATCGGAGCCCCATTCGTGAGCGTCCCCGCACGTCCGGCCCCGCTGTTCGCCGACATCGACGATGTCGCGCGCCGGCTGGCCGAGACCGGATACCTGCCCGACACCGCGACGGCCACCGCCGTCTTCCTGGCCGATCGGCTGGGTAAACCGCTGCTGGTCGAAGGGCCCGCGGGGGTCGGCAAGACCGAACTGGCCCGCGCCGTCGCGCAGGCCACCGGGTCGGGGCTGGTCCGGCTGCAGTGCTACGAGGGGGTCGACGAGGCGCGCGCGCTCTACGAGTGGAACCACGCCAAGCAGATCCTGCGGATCCAGGCCGGCAATGCAGCCGAGGGGTCCGACTGGGATCGGACCAAACTCGACGTGTTCAGCGAGGAGTTCCTGCTCTCGCGGCCGCTGCTGACCGCGATCCGGCGCACCGAGCCGACGGTGCTGCTCGTCGACGAGACCGACAAGGCCGACATCGAGATCGAGGGCCTGCTGCTCGAGGTGCTCTCCGACTTCGCGGTCACCGTGCCGGAGCTGGGCACCATCAAGGCTGAACGGACGCCGTTCGTGGTGCTCACCTCGAACGCCACCCGGGAGTTGTCCGAGGCGCTCAAGCGGCGGTGTCTGTTCCTGCACATCGACTTCCCCGACCCGGACCTCGAGCGGCGGATCCTGCTCTCGCGGGTGCCCGAACTGCCCGAGAACCTGGCCTCCGAACTGGTCCGCATCATCGGCGTGCTGCGCGGGATGCAACTCAAGAAGCTGCCGTCGGTGGCCGAGACCATCGACTGGGGCCGCACCGTGCTCGCGCTCGGCATGGACACCATCGACGACGCGATGATCGCCGCCACCCTCGGTGTGGTGCTCAAACACCAGTCCGACCAGCAGCGCGCCGCCGGAGAGTTAAGGCTCAACTGATGCCGCCGCGCCGCGTCCGACCGCCCCAGCCGCTCGCCCCGCACGGGCTGCCCGGCCATCTGGTCGAGTTCGTCGAAGCGCTGCGCGGACAGGGTATTTCGGTGGGACCGTCGGAGACCGTCGACGCCGGACGGGTGATGTCGGTCCTCGGCCTCGGTGACCGGGAAGTGCTGCGGGAAGGCCTCGCGTGCGCGGTGCTGCGGCGGCCGGACCACCGCGACACCTACGACGCGATGTTCGACCTGTTCTTCCCGGCCGCGCTGGGTGGGAAGACGGTGTTGTCCGACGAGGACGGCGACAGCGACGAGCAGGGTCTGCCGCCCGAAGACGTCGAGGCGATGCGTGACGCGCTCGTGAAGCTGCTGACCGACAACCCCGACCTGGCCGAGATGGACGAACGGTTGACGTCGATGATCGCCCAGATCGTCGAGTCCTACGGCCGGTACAACTCGAGCCGGGGGCCGTCGTACTCGTCGTATCAGGCGCTCAAGGCGATGAGCCTCGACGATCTGGAGGGCCGGTTGCTGGCCGGCCTGCTGGCGCCCTACGGCGACGAGCCCACTCCGACCCAGGAGCAGATTGCCAAAGCTGTTGCTGCGCGCCGTATCTCGCAGTTGCGCAGGATGGTCGAGGGGGAGACCAAACGACGGACCGCCGAACAGCTCGGCCGCGAACACGTGCAGATGTACGGGGTGCCTCAGCTGTCGGAGAACGTGGAGTTCCTGCGGGCCTCCGGTGAGCAGCTGCGGCAGATGCGCAGGGTGGTCGCCCCGTTGGCGCGCACGCTGGCCACGCGGCTGGCGGCGCGCCGGCGTCGGTCCCGGGCCGGCGAGATCGACATGCGCAAGACGCTGCGCAAGTCGATGTCGACCGGGGGAGTCCCGATCGACGTCGTGCTCAAGAAGCCGCATCCGGCCCGGCCGGAGTTGGTGGTGCTCTGCGACGTGTCCGGGTCGGTGGCAGGCTTCAGCCATTTCACCCTGATGCTGGTTCATGCACTGCGCCAACAGTTCTCGCGTGTTCGGGTATTCGCCTTCATCGACACGACCGACGAGGTCACCCAGATGTTCGGGCCCGACGCCGACCTCGCGGTGGCGGTGCAGCGCATCACCCGTGAAGCGGGCGTGTACACCCGCGACGGGCATTCCGACTACGGCAACGCGTTCGTGTCGTTCCTGCACAAGTATCCGGAGGCGCTCTCCCCGCGCAGTTCGCTGCTCGTGCTCGGCGACGGGCGCAACAACTACCGCAACCCGGAGACCGAACTGCTCGCGCGCATGGTCAACGCCAGCCGCCACGCCCACTGGCTCAACCCCGAGCCCAAACACCTGTGGGGCAGCGGCGATTCGGCGACGCCACGCTACGAGGACGTCATCACCATGCACGAGTGCCGGTCGGCCAAACAACTGGCCGCGGTGATCGACCAGCTGCTGCCGGTCTAGCTACCCCCGATTTCTCCCCGCGAGCAGACGCGGAGACCCCCTGAATTCCGCTGAAAAGGGGGTCTGCGCGTCTGCTCGCGCAGGGGAGGTCAGGCGAACGACACCGTCACGTCGCCGCCGTCCGGGTCGGCGCCGGCGACCAGTGACCACGGCGCGCGATAGACCCGCCCCGGTGCTGCCGGCCACGGCGTGCGCGCTGTCCCCAGCGTGCGCCCGTTCTGGACGGCCCGCAGCTTCGGCAACCGGCGATACTCGTCGACCCAGAACAGCAGATCGTTGCGGGAAGCGGCCCCACCGTTCGGGGTGATGAGCTGTGGCGCAACCCATTTGAACGGCCCATCGGTGCGGATACGTACGCCGGGTGCGGCGGCCTCGCGGCGTTGCAGCCACCTCCGCACCGCGGCGGCGACGTGCCTGCCGTCGAGGGCGGCGCCGTCGGCGGTGTCGACCGGGTGCAGCAGGTTGCCGACCGCGAACACGCCGGGGGCACTGGTGCGCAACGCCGCGTCGACGACGGGTCCGCGGGTGCCGCCGTCCATCACCAGACCGCCGGTGCGGGCCAGTTCGTGGTCGGGGATCCAGTCGCCGGTGAACACGACGGTGTCGCATTCGACGGTGGTGCGCTCACCGGTGCCGAGGTGCTCGACCACGGCGCTGCGGACGCGGTCCTTGCCGTGGATGCTGACCAGCCTGCTGCGGGTGAGCACCGGGCCGTCCAGCATCGTCCGGCCCGGGATGCGGAACGCGGCATAGGATTCCGAGCGCTCGTGGCTGCTGACCATCGCGACCGTCTTGCAAGCCGCCTCACGCAGCGTGAGCACCGCCGACCAGCTGACCAGCTCCGCGCCGACGATCAGCGCGCGCGTTCCCACCTTCGCGTGATGCAGGTGCACCAGGTTCTGCAGCTGCCCCGTGGTGTACACCCCGTCCGGCCGGTCGCCCGGGATCAGCCGGGCCGGCCGCGGCCGCTCCCGCGCACCGGTGGCGAGCACCACCGCGTCGGCCGCCACCGTCCGCACGCCGCGCGGGGACGTCACCTGCAGGAGGCGCTCACCGCCCCACCCGGTCACCATCGCCTCGGTCTCGAGCACGGCACCGGCGTCGAGCGCCTGGGCGGTCAGTCGGCGCGCGTATGCGGGACCGGACATGAACCGGCGGAGATCGCGCATCCCGTACCCCGGATGGTCACTGTGCCTGGGGATTCCGCCGGTCTCCGCTTCCCGCTCCAGGACCAGGACATCGAGGTCGGGGGCCAGCGCCGCCGCCGCGGTGAGCCCGGAGGGGCCGCCGCCGATGATCGCCACCGCGACCTTCTGAGTCGCTACCGTCATCGCACTGCCGCCACATCGTCGGTGTCCTCGGCGCCCTTGGACTCCAGCAGCGCACGGGTGTGCGCGCCGCAGTAGAACCCTTGGCAGCGCCCGTTCATCACGCGGGTGCGCCGTCGCAACCCGTCGAGATCGGCGGGCGGGATCGTCGAGGCGAACGCGTCGCGGATCTCGCCGGCGCTCACGCGTTCGCAGAAGCACACGATGCGCCCGTAGGCGGGGTCGGTGGCGATCCGGTCCGCGTCCTCGTAGGGGCGCACGCCGGACTCGCCGATGTTGGGCATGCGCGGCGGGTCGGGCAGATCGTCGCGGGCGGTGACGTCGAGGTCGGTGTCGGCAAGCAGACCCGTCACGTACTCGGCGATGGCCATACCCGACGTCAGCCCGGTGGAGCGGATGCCGCCGACCAGGACGTACCGCTGCGCGGCGTCGACGTCGATCAGGTAGTCGTCGGAGTCGATGGCCGCACGCAGTCCGGCATAGCTCGCGGTGACCTCCTCCTCGAACAGCTTGGGCATCAGTGCGCGGCCTTTGGAGAGCAGGAAGTCGAATCCGTCCTCGCTGGTGGCGGTCGCGGTGCGGTCGGTCAGATTCTCCGAGGTGGGGCCGACCATCACGTTGCCGTAGATGGTGGGGCTGACCAGTACACCCTTACCGCGCGACGACGGCACCGCGAGCACGATCAGCGGCACCATCGGCCGGGTCAGCTTGTCGAAGACCAGCAGTTCCCCGCGCCGCGGTGTGACCGTGAAGCGGTGATGGCCGAACGCGGCGTCGAGATGGTCGGCGCCCAGTCCGGCCGCATTGATGATCCAGCGTCCGTGCACATCGCCGGCGGTGGTGTGCAGGGTGGTGTGGCCGTCGGCCGAGTCGACGGACAGCACACGCGCATCCCGGACCAACCGGGCGCCTCGCCGCACCGCGTCGGTGGCCAGCGCGAGGTTGGTGGTCCAGGTGCAGATGAGGGACTCTCCGGGTACGGTCAAGCCCGCCAGCGCACCCGGTCCGAGATCGGGTACCAGTCGATACACCGTTGCCGCATCGACGATTTCGCATGCGGTGTAACCGTTGCGCACGGCCTTGTCCTGCAGTCCGGGTAGGGCGTCGCGCTCCTCGTCGGTCCACGCGACCAGCAGTGCGCCGGTGCGCTCGACCGGGATACCGGTCTGCTCCGCGTAGGTGCCGAGCATCTCGTAGCCGCGAGCCACCAGCTTCGACTCCAGCGTGCCCGGTTTGGCGTCGAAACCGGTGTGCAGCAAGGCGGTATTGGCCTTGCTGGTGCCGTCGCCGACATCGTTGCGCGCCTCCAGCAGCGTCACCGACGACGTGGTGCCGGCCAGGGCGCGGGCGATCGCGCTGCCCACGATGCCGGCGCCGACCACGACGACGTCGCTGACGTCGGGGGTACTCATGAGGATTCTCCTTGCTTCTGCAGGGTCGATTCCGCTGCCTGTCGCCAGCGGTCGAGATATTCGGCGGCGCGGTCGGGGGACCATCGGGGGTGGTAGGTGTGGACGGGCGTCCAGTCACCGACGGCTTCGGCCGGTGTCATTGACGGCTCGAGTGCCATGCGCGCACACGCCGCGGCGCCCAGCGCGGTCGCGTGCAGCGACGGGTAGACGTCGACCGGGATCTGCGCGAGGTCGGCCTGGGCCTGCATCAGCACCGCCGAGCGGGTCAGGCCGCCGTCGACCCGCAGCCGGGTCAGTGGGCGGCCGAGGTCGGTGGCGACCAGGTCGGCCAGCGCGGTGACCTGGGCGGCGATCCCTTCGAGCAGCGCCCGCACCAGCTGGCCGCGTCCGCTCGACAGCGTCATACCGGTGAACGACGCCGTCGCACCCGAATCCCACCACGGCGCAGCGAGACCCGCGAGCGCGGGTACGCACAGCACCCCGTCGCTCGAGTCGGCGGCGACGGTGTCGAGTTGGTCGGCGGCGGGCACCAGGCCGAGGTCGATCGCCCACCGCACGGCCGACGCCGCGGTGTACACCTGACCGTCGGCGCAGTACGACGTCTGCCCGCGCAGCCGCCACGCCACCGACGTCGTCAGGCCGGACGACGACAGGGCCGGCGTGGCGCCGAGCTGGGCCAGGAGGAACGCCCCGGTGCCGTACGTGCACTTGGCGGCGCCGGTCTCCAGGCAGCTTTCGGCCAGCAGCGCGGCCTGCTGGTCGACGATCAGGCCCGCGACCGGAATCGTCGGCCCGAACACGTCTGTGGCGCCGACGATCTCGTCGCACCCGACGATGCCGGGCAGCGTCTCGTCGGCGAGTCCGAACAACTCGAGCAGCTCACCGTCCCACGAGGGGGAGTCCAATGCGGTCAGCAGCGACCGGCTCGCGGTGGACGCGTCGGTCACGTAGGCGCCGCACAACCGGTGCACCAGCCAGGTGTCGGAGGTGGTCACCACTCCGGACCGGGTGAGAGCGCCCCGCAGCCAGGCCATCTTGGGTGCGGAGAAATACGGGTCGAGCACCAGGCCGGTGCGTCGGGCGACGCGGTCGGCCGAGCCGGCGAGCGGTGCGCAGACCGATTCCGCCCGGCGGTCCTGCCACACGATCGCCGGGGTGAGCGGACGGCCGGTGTCGCGGTCCCACGCCAGGACCGTCTCACCCTGGTTGGCCAGCGCGACCGCTGTGACCTCGACTTCGGCCTGCGCCAACGCATCTCGTCCTGCGCGGACCACCGAATCCCACAGCGCCTCCGGGTCCTGTTCGACGGCTCCACCCGGAAGGTACCGCGGCCGCAACGCGACCTCGGCGACCGAGACGACCCGACCGGACCCGTCGGGGCCGTAGTCGACGACGATGGCTTTCGTCCCCGACGTGCCCTGGTCGATGGCGAGCAGATGTGTCATCAGTCTTTCGCGGCCTCACGGTCGAGTGCGGCGTCGATCGAGTGCATATCGGGCATCGAGAGCCCCTGCCGGCCGCGGGTCGCCAGCAGGTAGCCGAGGTAGAGCGCACCGATCACCACCATCACGATGACGTATGCCCATGCCTCCTTGAAGCTGGAATCGCGGAACAGCGCCAGTTCGAACACCAGCCAGATGACGGCCACCGCGACGACCGGGATCTCCCACGCGCCGAGGTCGAATTTACCGTTGGCGGGCAGTGACTTCCGCTTGACCAGGTACAGCACCACCGTCGAGGCGTACATCACCGCGGGCAGCAGGGTGGCGGCGCCGAACAGCGTGAAGAGTGCGGTTTCGGAGCGGGAGAAGATCCCCAGGATCAGCTGCGCGACGACGAAGTAGAGCACCGCGGCCTTGAACGGAGTGTGGAACCGAGGCGAGATCTGATTCCACTGTTGCCAGCCCGGGAACCGCTTGTCGCGCGACATCGCCCAGGTCACCCGCACGCCGGTGATCATGATGACCAGCCCGCACGCGAAGATCGCCAGGACGACCATCAGCAGCAGCAGCGTGGCCACGACCGAACCGAGCGTGGATTCGATGACGTCGGCGATCGGGGTGCCGGATTCGGCCAGGGCGACCGGATCGCCGGCGGCCAGCGTCACGGCGACGAGGAAGAGGAAGCCCAGGACGCCGGAGGCGAGCACGGCCTGGCACATCGCGCGCGGCACCACGCGCTCGGGGTCATGGGTCTCCTCGGCGAGGTTGGCCGCCGACTCGAAGCCGACGATCGTGAACGCGCCGAGCAGGAAGCCGAGCATCCACGGGCCGGCCGACGTCCAGTCGCCGAAGCTCCAGAAATCAACTGGACCGTCCGACGGGACCGCACCCTTGCTGAACAGGTTGCCGAGGTCCATGTCGCCGCGGATGGCGGCGACGACGAGCAGCAGGACGGTCAGCGCCACCATGCCGATCAGTTCGAGGGTGACGAAGCTGTTGTTGACGCGTTCGGCCCACGGCGTCGAGAACGCGACGAGCAGGAACTGCACGAGCAGCACCGCGGCGGTGATCAACCACGCGATCGTCGCGGTGCTCTCGTAGTTCAGCAGCACCGGCAGGATCGTCGAGGCGATCGTGTAGTCCACGGCACACACCACGATGGCCAGGAACGTGAAGGAGATCCATCCGATGATCCAGCCCAGGACGGGGTTGGCCAGCCGCGACATCCACTGGTAGTGGTAGCCGGTCACCGGGATGCGGGAGGCGAGCGCGCCGAGCACGAAGGCGACCGCCAGCTGGCCGACGACCGCGATGGGCCACGTCCAGATGCCGACCGGGCCCGACGAGTTCAGCACCGACCCGTAGGTGGTGAAGATGCCGGTCGCGATCGAGACGAAGGCGAACGCCACCGCGAACGAGGCGAACTTCCCGGTGTGCCGCTCCAGCGATTGCGAGTATCCGAACTGCGCGAGATCGGCGGCGTCACCACCGCCGGGAGTGGGACCGGGCATAGTTCCTCCAGTTGGTATAGACCATGTGGTTGAACCGAGTATGGGTGTGAGCCACATCATCGTCAACTCCATGACGAGGTATCCGCGGAAACCGTGGCCTAGACCACTTGGTTGCCAGTTCCGGCTACGCTGCACATATGCCGGCCGCCGCGAGGAAGAGCCCGCCGACAGGTGGGGGTGACCCGCCGCGCTACCTCGCCATCGCGGCGGTGGTGCGTGATCGAATCGCCACTGAACAGCTCGGACCGCACACCCTACTGCCGTCCGAACGCGAACTCGCCGAGCAGCACGGCGTCAGCCGGATGACCGCACGCCAGGCGCTGTCCCTGCTGGAGAGCGAAGGGGTGGTCTACCGCAAACCGCCGCGCGGCACCTTCGTCGCCGAACCCCGCGTGCGCTTCCACATCGGCAGCTTCTCCGAAGAGGTGTCCCGGCTCGGGCGCCGGCCCGCCGCCCGGCTGCTGTGGGCCGGGCTGCAACAGCCGACCCCGGCCGTGCAGTTGGCGCTCGGGCTCACCGACGGCGCGGCGGTGCACGTGTTCCACCGTCTGCGCAGCGTCGACGACGCGCCCGTCGCACTCGAGACCACGTTCCTGCCGGCCGACCTGACCCCGGGCATCCTCGACACCCCCGTCGAGGGTTCGCTGTGGGCGGTGCTGCGCGACCGCTACGGGGTCCGGCTGGCCCGGTCGACCGCGGTGCTCGAATCGATCGTGCTCGACGATGCGTCCAGCTCCGCGCTCGCAGTGCGGGCCGGGTCGGCGGGCACCCTGCTGACCCGCCGCACCCAGGACGAGTCGGGACGCTGCGTGGAGTTCGCCCGCGACGTCTATCGCGCCGACCGCGCGGCGTTCGAGGTGTCCGAGGTGCTGGCGGCCGACCGCGCAGGGGTCTGACCGGCGGTCCGCTGCCGTAAGCTCGCTGTTCGTGCAATCTCGACGCAGGCTGGGCGTGATGGGTGGGACGTTCGACCCCATCCACCACGGACACCTGGTCGCCGCGAGCGAGGTGGCCGATCTGTTCGGCCTCGACGAGGTCGTGTTCGTCCCGACCGGACAGCCATGGCAGAAACACGACCGCCAGGTCACCCCCGCCGAGGACCGGTATCTGATGACGGTGATCGCGACGGCCTCCAACCCGCGGTTCTCCGTCAGCCGGGTCGACATCGACCGCGGTGGTCCCACGTACACCAAGGACACGCTGCGCGATCTGCACCGTCTCAACCCCGACGCCGATCTGTACTTCATCACCGGCGCCGACGCGCTCGGCTCGATCCTGTCGTGGCAGAACTGGGAGGAGATGTTCGCCATCGCACGGTTCGTCGGTGTCAGCAGGCCGGGCTACGAACTGGACGGCAGCCACATCTCGGCCGCGTTGCGGGAACTTCCCGACGACGCGCTGTCGTTGGTTGAAGTGCCTGCGCTGGCGATCTCGTCGAGCGACTGCCGCAAACGTGCCGGTGAGGCGCGACCCATCTGGTACCTGGTCCCCGACGGCGTGGTGCAGTACGTCACCAAGCGCAGGCTGTACCTTCCCGAATCGCCCGAAAGCTGAGGACATCCCCATGACCGCCTCCGACGAAGCCATCCAGATGGCGACCGTGGCCGCCCGCGCGGCGTCGTCGAAACTCGCCGACGACGTCGTGGTCATCGACGTCTCCGGCCAGCTCGTGATCACCGACTGCTTCGTCATCGCCTCGGCCAGCAACGAGCGGCAGGTCAACGCGATCGTCGACGAGGTGGAGGAGAAGATGCGGCTGGCCGGCCACAAACCGGCGCGCCGGGAGGGCACCCGGGAGGGGCGGTGGACGCTGCTGGACTACGTCGACATCGTGGTCCACATCCAGCACCAGGACGAGCGCAACTTCTATGCGCTCGACCGGCTGTGGCGGGACTGCCCGACGGTCCCGGTCGGGCTCGATGAGCCGCATTCGGGAAGCGAAATGGACGGCAACGCGTGAGGGTGCGCCGGCTGGTGCTGCTGCGGCACGGCCAGACCGAGTACAACGCGGACCGGCGGATGCAGGGGCAACTCGACACCGAGCTGTCCGAATTGGGCCGGGAGCAGGCGGTCGTCGCCGCCGAGGCGCTGGCCAAGCGACAGCCTCTGCTGATCATGTCCTCGGATCTGCGCCGGGCGCTGGACACCGCACTGGTGCTCGGTGAGCGGTCGGGCTTGCCGGTGTCGGTCGACACCCGCTTGCGCGAGACCCACCTGGGCGACTGGCAGGGGATGACCCATCTCGAGGTCGACGCCGTCGCCCCCGGAGCGCGGCTGGCCTGGCGCGATGACGCCCGCTGGGCGCCGCACGGCGGCGAGAGCCGCGTCGACGTGGCGGCCCGGAGCCGTCCGCTGATCGCCGAACTGGTTGCGGGACAGCCGGAGTGGGGATCGGATGCCGACGGGCACGCCGATCGCCCCGTGGTGCTGGTGGCGCACGGCGGTCTGATCGCGGCGCTGACCGCGGACCTGCTGGGCCTGCCGGTCGACAACTGGCCGGTGCTGGGCGGGATGGGCAACGCCAGCTGGGTGCAACTGTCCGGACATTCGCAGCCCGACGCCGGGCTGGACGACATCCGCTGGCGGCTGGATGTGTGGAACGCCTCCGCGCAGGTCGGCCATGACGTCCTCTGAGGCCGACCGCCGGACACTGCTGGTCTTCGCCGATTCGCTGGCCTACTACGGTCCGACCGGCGGCCTGCCGTCCGACGATCCGCGAATCTGGCCGAATCTCGTTGCGAACGAACTCGGTTGGGATCTCGAACTCATCGGTCGCATCGGTTGGACGTGTCGCGACGTGTGGTGGGCGGCCACCCAGGATCCGCGGGCGTGGGCGGCGCTGCCGCGCGCCGGCGCGGTCGTCTTCGCCACCGGCGGTATGGATTCACTGCCCTCGCCGCTGCCGACTGCGCTGCGTGAGCTCATCCGGTACGTCCGGCCACCGTGGTTGCGGCGGTGGGTGCGCGACGGTTACGGCTGGGTGCAGCCGCGGCTGTCGCCCGTCGCGCGGCCGGCGCTGCCACCTCATCTGAGCGCCGAATACCTTGAGATGACGCGCGGCGCAATCGACTTCAACCGCCCCGGCATCCCGATCGTCGCATCGCTGCCGTCAGTGCACATCGCCGAGACCTACGGTAAGGCCCACCACGGCAGAGCCGGTACGGTCCGGGCCATCACCGAGTGGGCGCAGCAGCACGACGTCCCGCTGGTGGACCTCAAGGCCGCCGTGGCCGAGCACGTCCTCGGCGGGCGGGGCAACCCCGACGGCATCCACTGGAACTTCGAGGCGCATCAGGCGGTGGCCGAGCTGATGGTGAAGGCGCTCGCGGAAGCCGGTGTGCCGCAGAGTGCTACGGGTAGCTGATTCATGACGGTGGTGGTGGTGACCGATGCGTCCTCCCGGTTGCCGGAGGAGGCGCTGACCCGGTGGAACATCCGACAGGTGCCGCTGCACGTGCTCGTCGACGAACTCGACCTGCGCGACGGGGTCGACCAGATCCCCAACGACATCCACGAGCGGGCGCATGTGACCACGTCCGGTGCCACACCCGGTGAGCTCGGTGAGGCGTACCGCCGGGCGTTGGCCGACAGCGGTGGCGACGGTGTGGTCGCGGTGCACCTGTCGGCCGCGCTGTCCGGCACCTTCAGCTCGGCGGTGACCGCGGCGCGGGAGTTCGGACCGCTTGTGCGCGTGGTCAACACACGTTCGGCGGCGATGGGGGTGGGCTTCGTCGCGCTGGCGGCGGCGCGGTGCGCCGCCGAGGGCGCGGACCTCGACACGGTCGAGTCGGTCGCCCGGTCGGCGGTGCCGCGCGGGTCGGCGTTCATCGTCGTCCAGCGGCTCGACAACCTCAGGCGCAGCGGCCGGATCGGCGCGACCGCGTCATGGCTGGGAACCGCGCTGTCGCTCAAACCTCTGCTGCGCGTCGACGTCGACGGCAGGCTGGTGCTCGCCCAGCGGATCCGCACCGCCTCCAAGGCGCACGCCGCGCTCGTCGACCAGGTCGTGGAACTGGTGGGGGACCGCCGCGCCGCGGTGGCCGTGCACCACGTCGACAACCACGACGCCGCCGACGCGATCGGGGCCGCGCTGACCGAGCGCCTCCCGCAGATCGAGACGCTCACCGTCACCGACATGGGTCCGGTGCTGGCCGTCCACGTCGGCGCCGGCGCGGTCGGGGTGTGCGTCAGCCTGTCGGACTGAGGGGATCGCCGACACTACGCAAGGTGACGGGGTCACCCGCATTTCGCGTCGACAAACCGTAGCCTCGGCGGGTCTCGACGCCAGCCTTGGTAAGTGGTAGCTTACGGTTCGTGGTCACTTACCAAGAGGACGCGTGGGTGGCGATGGCGGATCGCACCAGACGCTCGATCGTCGAACGGCTCGCCCACGGCCCCTGTGCTGTCGGTGAATTGGCGCGGGATCTGCCCGTGAGCCGGCCGGCGGTGTCGCAACACCTCAAGGTCCTCAAGCGGGCCGGACTGGTGCACGACCGCGCGGACGGTACCCGGCGCGTGTACCAGTTGGACCCGTCCGGGTTGGCGGCCATGCGGGCCGACCTCGACCGCTTCTGGGCGCGGGCGCTGGCCGACTTCAAGGAGATCGTCGAGCAGGCAGGAGGAGATCGATGACCGAAACCCATTCCAGCACCGTGCATCACGAGGTGACGGTGGACGCACCGCTCGAGCGCGCCTTCCGGGTGTTCATCGACCGCTTCGGGGACTTCAAGCCGCGTGAGCACAACCTACTCCGGGTGCCCATCGCCGAGACGGTCCTCGAACCGCGCGTCGGTGGCCACATCTACGACCGCGGGGTCGACGACAGCGTGTGCCGGTGGGCCCGGATCGTCGCCTACGAACCCCCGCACCGCGTCGTCTTCACCTGGAACATCGGCCCCACCTGGCAGCTGGAGACCGATCCCGCCCGCGTCAGCGAGGTGGAGGTGCGGTTCGTCGCGGAGACCGCCGGGCGCACCCGCGTCGTCCTCGAGCACCGTCATCTCGACCGGCATGGCGAGGGGTGGGAATCCGTGGCGACGGGTGTCGGCGGCGACGGCGGGTGGCCGCTGTACCTGGCGCGCTATCGAGACCTGCTCGCGTGACGACACGAACACCGCTGACCGAGCTCACGCGCGCCGAACGCGGCGACCTCGCGGAGTTCCTCGCGACGCTGACTCCCGCGCAGTGGCACGCGCCGAGCCTGTGCGCCGATTGGACCGTCAAAGACGTGGTGGCGCATGTCGTCAGCTACGAGGAACTGGGCGTCGGTGGGTTTCTCGGTCGCTTGGTCAAAGGCCATGTCACGCAAGCCAATCAGGTCGGGGTCGACGAGTTCTCACACCTTTCGCCGCCCGAACTGCTCGACTATCTCAACCGGCACCTCGACCCGTCGGGGCTCACGGCACGGCTGGGCGGAATGATCGGATTCGTCGACGGCACAATCCATCACCAGGACATCCGCCGCGCGCTGAACCGGCCGCGCACCATACCGGCCGACCGGTTGACCCGGATCCTGCCGCTGCTGCCCGGCAATCCGCGGCTGGGTGCCGGCCGGCGCATCCGGGGGCTGCGGTTGCGGGCCACCGACGTCGACTGGACCCACGGTGACGGCCCCGAGGTGCTCGGGCCCGGCGAGGCCCTCATGATGGCGATGGCGGGACGCCCGGCGGCGCTGGCGGATCTGTCCGGCGACGGCAAAGGGATTCTGGCGCAACGGCTCTGACCCATCGATCCGTGGCTGGTGCTATGCGATGCGGCCGGTGACCGGCGGCAGATCCTTGAGTGTCACGATGCCGGGCGGTGCGGCGACCACCGCGGGCACCGCATTGGTCACGGGCATGGCGGTGTAGATCATCCCGAGGCCCATGAAACCCGGTTCGGTCCAGTCCCGCGGCGGCAGACAGTGCAGCACCGTGCGCATGTTGGGCAGCCCGAACACCTGGATGACATGGCCGTGCTCGAGCGGTTTGGGCGGCGTGACGTGATCGCCCATGATCCAGTTGAATCCGACGCTGACGACGTTGCGGTCACCGACCCAGCCGCGGTGGTAGCCGTACACCCCCGCGACGGTGCCGGCCGGGATCCGCATGAATCCCAGATCGGTGTCACCGGTCGCGGTGGTGAACTCGACGTCGAAGGTCATCCGGTCGAGGGTGGCGCCGATCGCGTCGGCCATCATCGCCGCCGATTCGGCGAAGACCTCGCTCTCGCGGCGGACGCTCTCCGCCAGCCCGGGCGTATCGGGGTCCTGTGAGAAACCCATCGCGGTCTGGGTGCCCGCCGACTCGTAGGTCGAGCAGTCCACCGACTCGGTGATGCGGATCTCGTCGACGCGCTCGCAGGCGCCGGACAGCACCATGCCGACCATGTTCGTCATCCCCGGATGCGCACCGCTGCCGAAGATCGTGGACCTGCCTGTCTCGCAGGCTTTCCGGATGCGGTCGAGATCTTCCGGCGACTGCTTGCCGCCCGTGATCCAGGCCGCGCTGGAGCACACGTTGATCCCTGCCTCGAGCAGCCGGGCCAACTCGTCGATGTCCGGCCACAGCGGGTTGTAACAGCAGGCGTCGGGCCGCAGCGCGATCAACGCGTCGATGTCGTCGGTGGCCGTGACCCCGGTGGGTTCGGGCCATCCGGCGAGGTCGGCGGCGTCCACGCCGACCTTGGCGGCGCCGTGCGCGTAGACACCCACCAGCTCCATGTCGTCGCGGCCGATGATCGCGTGCAGCGACCGCCTGCCGATGTTGCCGGTGGTCCACTGGATCACCCGCAGGGGCCTGGTCGGTGTCGTCACGGGCGAGCCTCCTCGTCGAGTCTGCGGTTCGCTCCTAGACACTAGGGGTGATGACGATCCGATCCTTCACTTTCACGCCGGCTGACGGGGTGCCGCCCGCGGTGGCCCCGTTCGCCCACGCCACCGCCGCGGCCCAGACGCTCTACGTCACCGGTCAGATGCCGACAGACGTGACCGGCGCCGTCGTCGGCGCGGGGATCGAGGAGCAGACCGATCAGGTGCTGCGAAACCTCTTGCGGGTCACCGAACTCTGCGGCGGCGGGCTGGGGGATGTGGTCGCGGTCCGGGCCTATCTACTCGACTGGGGCGAATACGCGGCGTTCAACGCCGCCTACGCCGCGTGGTTTCCGGAGCGGCTGCCGTCGCGGACGTGCGTCGGCGTGACGGGTCTGGCGGTCGGCGCCCGCGTCGAGATCGACTGGACGTGCTGGCGCGCCGACGGGTGGGGCGGCTGACGGTTCTCCACAGCGCGGCGTCTGTCCACAGCCACGCCCGCTGGAGCGGCGATCGCGGCTGACCTGACGGACGCCGTCCCTACCGTCAGGCCCATGCGGACCGAAGAGCCGGCCGAGCGGCTGCACCGCCGACTCGGCGCCGAGGAGGAGCCCGACCACGAGGAGGCGCGGCCCGACACCGCGCTGTCGCGGTGGCTGCCGGAACCGGGTACAGCCGAGCGGCCGGGCTGGCTGGCGACGGTGCGCGCCGACCCGGGCCGCGCCGGCGTCGTCGGCCTCGCCGTCGTGGGCGTGCTGGCCGTGCTCGTCACGGTGTTCACGCTGTGGCGCGACGATCCACCCCCGGTGGTCGCGGCGAAGCTGCCCGAGGTCGAGATGGTGTCGTCGGCCGCTCCCAAGCCCGGCCCACCCGCGCCGGATCAGCCGGTGGTGGTCAGCGTCGTCGGGTTGGTCCGCCGGCCCGGGCTGGTGACGCTGCCATCGGGAGCCCGGATCGCCGACGCGCTCGAGGCCGCCGGAGGTGCGGCCGACGGCGCCGACCTCATCGGGCTGAACATGGCCCGCCGCCTGACCGACGGGGAACAGATCATCGTCGGGATCGCCACGGCCCCCGGCCAGCCGGCCACCATGGGCAGTTCGACGATCGGCGCGGAGGGCGCCGCGGCGGCGCCGCCCGGTTCCGCCGCGGCCGGACCACCCGCCTCTGCGGGTATGCCGGGCACGCCGGTGAACCTCAACACCGCGACCGTCGAACAGCTCGACACCCTGCCGGGCGTCGGGCCGGTCACCGCGGCGGCGATCGTCGCCTGGCGGGATGCCAACGGCGCGTTCGGCAGCGTCGACCAACTCGGCGAGGTCGACGGCATCGGACCGGCGCGTCTGGCCAAACTGCGTGAGCTGGTCCATGTGTGACCGACGACGCCGCGCCGCTCGATCTGCGGCTGGTGCCGGCGGCGTCGACGGCCTGGGCGGTGACCGCGGCGGCGATCCACTGGAACACCGGGGCGGCGGTCCTGGCGCTGCTGGGTGGTGTCGCCGCGACGGCCCTGGCGGCGGTGTGGGGGAGCGGCGAGCGGACCGGCGCCGCGGCGCTGCGTTCCGCGGCCGCGGGGCTGGTGGCCGTCGCGCTGGTGGGTGCGGCGTTCACCGTCGCGGTGAGCGCCCGCGTGGACCAGGTGCGCCACCATCCGGTCGCCGCGCGGTACGGGACGACAGCGGTGGTGACCGTCACCCCCGGCGACAGTCCGCGACCACTCGGCGGGGCCCGGCTGATATTCCGAGGGGTCCTTCACCAGGTGGACGGGCAACCCGCGTCCGGCCGGGTCGTGGTCTTCGCGTCGGTGAAGGGGTTCGGGGACGTGAGCGCGGGCCGCCCGGCCGCGTTCGCGGCGCGGATCAGCAGGCCGACTCGGCGCGGCCTCACCGTGGCCGTGCTGTCGGCGACCGGCGACGCCACCGTAGGCGAGGCGGCACCGGTGCACCGGATGGCCCAGCATGTCCGCACCGAATTCGCCGAGGCGGCGCGCGGTGCGCTGCCGGTCGATCAGGCCGCGATGCTGCCGGCGCTGGTGCTCGGTGACACCGCGGCCGTGCCTGCCGACATCACCGCGGAGTTCCGGACCGCCGGGCTCACGCATCTGACCGCGGTGTCGGGCGCCAACGTGACCATCGTCTGCGGTGCGGTGCTGCTGAGCGCGGCCGTGCTCGGCCCACGGGCGGCCGTCGCGCTGGCCGGGCTGGCGCTGCTCGTCTTCGTCGTGGTCGTCCAACCGTCGGCGAGCGTGCTGCGTGCCGCGGTCATGGGCGCCATCACGTTGGTCGCGCTGGTCACCCACCGCCGCCGTCAGGCGATCCCCGCCCTCGCGGCCAGTGTGCTGCTGCTGCTGATCGCCGCGCCGGAGCTGGCCGTCGACGCCGGCTTCGCCCTGTCGGTGGCGGCGACGGCGGGTCTGGTGGTGATCGCGCCGGTGTGGTCGCGGCGACTCAATGCGCGCGGCTGGCCCAAACCGCTCGCGGACGCCGTCAGCATCGCGATGGCGGCGCAACTGGTGACCGCACCGCTGGTGGCGGGCATCTCCGGCAGCGTCAGCCTGGTGTCGGTGATCGCGAACGTGGTTGTTGCACCGATCATTCCGCCGATCACCGTGATCGGCACCGCGGCCGCGGCGCTGTGTCCGCTGTGGCCGGCGGGCGCCGGCCTGCTGATCCGGTTCACCGGACCGCAGCTGTGGTGGCTGCTGAATGTCGCCGACCGGGCCGCGGCCGTCCGCGGCGCGTCCGTGCCGGTGCCGTCCGGATGGGCCGGGGTGGGACTGGTGGCGCTGGGCGGGATCGGGCTCGTGGTGCTGTGGCGGTGGCGGTGGGTGCGCGTCGCCGTAGGTGCCGTGGTGCTGTGTCTGGCGGCCTGGTCGCTGTCCGGCCACGCCGCGCTCGGCGGTGTCGGCATGGCGTGACACCATTCTCGGGTGAGCCAACAGGTCGCAGCCCTACATCTGGTCTTGGGGGACGAGGAACTGCTCGTCGAGCGCGCGGTCGCGGCCGTGCTGAAGAACGCGCGCAAGCTCGCCGGCACCGACGACGTGCCGGTCGACCGGTTGCGCGCCGGTGAGGTGAGCACCAGTGAACTCGCCGAACTGCTCAGCCCGTCGCTGTTCTCCGACGAACGGGTGGTCGTCCTCGAAGCCGCCGCCGAGGCGGGTAAGGATGCGGTCGCGCTGATCGCCACGGCGGCCGCCGACCTGCCGCCGGGCACCATGCTCGTCGTGGTGCACTCGGGCGGGGGCCGCGCCAAGGCGCTGGCCGATCAGCTCAAGAAACTCGGTGCCGAAGTGCACCCCTGCGCGAAGATCGTGAAGGCCGCCGACCGCGCCGACTTCGTGCGCAAGGAGTTCCGCGGCCACAAGGTCAAGGTCACCGACGACACCGTCACCGCGGTACTCGACGCGGTCGGCTCCGACATCCGCGAACTGGCGGCGGCGTGCTCACAGCTGGTCGCCGACACCGCGGGTGAGGTCAGCGCGGCCGCGGTGCGCCGGTATCACTCCGGCAAGGCTGAGGTGAAGGGGTTCGACATCGCCGACAAGGCGGTCACCGGGGATGTCGCGGGGGCGGCCGAGGCGCTGCGATGGGCGATGCTCAGCGGTGAGCCGCAGGTGGTGCTGGCCGACGCGTTGGCCGAGGCGGTGCACACCATCGCCCGGGTGGGTCCGCTGTCGGGTGATCCCTACCGGTTGGCCGGCGAGCTGGGTATGCCGCCGTGGCGGGTGCAGAAAGCGCAGAAGCAGGCGCGACGGTGGTCGCGGGCGTCGGTGGCGGAGGCCATGCGGCTGGTCGCTGCGCTCAACGCCGACGTCAAGGGCGCAGCGGCAGATGCCGAATACGCCCTCGAGTCAGCGGTGCGCAGGGTCGCCGAACTGGCGGCCGACTGAGAAAGAAGACGTGCTCAGAGCTTGTTGAGCGCGACCGCGAGCGCCGACTTCTTGTTGGCGGCCTGGTTCTTGTGGATGACGCCCTTGCTGGCGGCCTTGTCGAGCTTGCGGCTGGTCGCGGCGAGCAGCTCGGTGGCCTTGTCCTTGTCGCCGGATTCGAGTGCCTCGCGGAAACCGCGCACGGCGGTGCGCAGCGAGGACTTCACCGACTGGTTGCGCAGCCGCCGACGCTCGTTGGTGCGGATGCGCTTTTCCTGCGACTTGATGTTGGCCACGTTTAGAGCTGTCCTTCAGATCTCGGATGGATGGTGCAAAGTCTTCGGCCTCGCCGAGGGCGGCGGGCAGCGACTGTTCAGGTTACCAGCGCGGCAGCGGATCGACCAAAGTGAGCCCCGCTAACCTGCCGGAACGCCGGACGTGGTGCAAAGTGTGACGGGTGAGTCTCCGCACCCTGCCGACCGAGTCTTCCCAATCCGCCCGATCGTCTCGCTCCAACGGCGCGCGGCCCAAACGGCACGAGGGGATCTTCGCCGGTTACAACAGCGTCGGCAGCTACGACCAGGCCTTCGACGAGATGTTCGACGCGCAGGGCAACGTCCGCGGCCCGTACAAGGGCATCTTCGCCGAACTGGCGCCGTCGGACGCCTCCGACCTGCAGGCCCGTACCGATGCGCTGGACCGGGCACTCATCAACCAGGGCATCACGTTCTCCTTGTCCGGGCAGGAGCGGCCGCTGCCGCTGGACCTGGTGCCCCGGGTGATCTCCGCCGCCGAATGGACGCGGCTGGAGCGCGGCATCTCCCAGCGGGTGCGCGCGATGGAGGCCTATCTCGACGACATCTACGGCGAACAGCACATCCTGCGCGACGGGGTCATCCCGCGCCGGCTGGTCACCTCCTGTGAGCACTTCCACCGCGAAGCCGCCGGGATCAATCCACCCAACGGGGTGCGCATCCACGTGGCGGGGATCGACCTCATCCGCGACGAGCAGGGCAGCTTCCGCGTCCTCGAGGACAACCTGCGCTCCCCGTCGGGCGTGTCGTACGTGATGGAGAACCGCCGCACGATGGCGCGGGTGTTCCCGAACCTGTTCGCCACCCACCGGGTGCGGGCGGTGGGCGACTATTCGTCGCACCTGCTGCGGGCGCTGCGCAACGCGGCCGCGTCCAACGAGGCCGACCCGACCGTGGTGGTGCTGACTCCGGGCGTCTACAACTCGGCGTACTTCGAACACTCGCTGCTGGCGCGGCAGATGGGCGTCGAACTCGTCGAGGGCCGCGACCTGTTCTGCCGCGACAACACCGTCTACATGCGGACCACGGGCGGGGAGCGGCAGGTCGACGTGATCTACCGCCGCATCGACGACGCGTTCCTCGACCCGATGCAGTTCCGCCCCGATTCGGTGCTCGGGGTCGCCGGCCTGCTCAACGCCGCCCGGGCCGGCAACGTCGTGATCTCCAGCGCGGTGGGCAACGGCGTCGGCGACGACAAGCTGGTCTACACCTACGTGCCGACCATCATCGAGTACTACCTCGGGGAGAAGCCGCTGCTGGCCAACGTCGACACCTACCGCTGCTGGCTCGACGAGGAGCGAGAAGAGGTGCTCGACCGGATCACCGAACTGGTCATCAAACCCGTGGAGGGCTCTGGCGGCTACGGCATCGTCTTCGGTCCCGACGCCTCGGAGAAGGAGCTCAACACCATCTGCAAGAAGATCCGCAACGATCCGCGCGGCTGGATCGCCCAGCCGGTGATGCAGCTGTCGACCGTGCCCACCCAGGTCGGCGGCAAGCTGGCACCGCGCCACGTCGATTTGCGGCCGTTCGCGGTCAACGACGGCAACGAGGTGTTCGTGCTGCCCGGCGGCCTCACCCGGGTCGCGTTGCCGGAAGGATCGCTGGTGGTCAACTCCAGTCAGGGCGGCGGGTCCAAGGACACCTGGGTGCTGGCGTCACGCACCTCGGCCGCGGACCGTGAGCTCGCGGCCGCCGAGGTGGTGCGCTCGCTGCCCAAACCGGCCAAGGCCACCAAGACGGAGAAGATCGCGGACACCCAATCGGCCGAACAGCTGCAACAACAGCAGCAACAACAGTGAGGCGGTGAGCTGGTGATGCTGGCACGGAATGCCGAATCGCTGTACTGGATCGGCCGCTACGTCGAGCGGGCCGACGACACCGCCCGGATCCTCGACGTCACGGTGCATCAACTGCTCGAGGACTCGAGCGTCGATCCCGACCAGGCGTCGCGAACGCTGCTGCGGGTGCTGGGGATGGCGGCGCCGGACCATCCGCTCGACGTGTGGTCGCTGACCGACCTGGTCGCGTTCAACCGGGGCGGTGCGGGCGGCACGTCGATCGTCGACGCCATCTCAGCTGCCCGCGAAAATGCCCGCGGCGCAAGGGAAGTCACGTCGACCGAGATCTGGGAGTGCCTCAACACGACCTACAACGCGCTCGCCGAACGCGAACGGGCCGCCAAACGGCTGGGGCCGCACGAATTCCTGTCATACGTCGAGGGGCGTGCCGCGATGTTCGCGGGGCTGGCCGACTCCACGCTCAGCCGCGATGACGGCTACCGGTTCATGGTGCTGGGCCGCGCGATCGAACGGGTCGACATGACGGTGCGGCTGCTGCTGTCGCGGGTCGGTGACAGCGCGTCGTCGCCGGCATGGGTCACTCTGCTGCGCTCGGCGGGGGCGCACGACACCTATCTGCGCACCTACCGCGGTGCGCTCGACGCCGGCCGCGTCGTCGAGTTCATGCTGCTGGACCGGCTGTTTCCCCGGTCGATCTTCTATTCGCTGCGGCTCGCCGAACACAATCTCGACGAACTGCTCAACCGCCCGCATAACCGGTTGGGCGCGACGGCCGAGGCGCAGCGTCTGCTGGGCCGGGCGCGCAGCGAATTGGAGTTCATGCATCCCGGCGTCCTGCTGGAGTCGCTCGAGGCTCGGCTGGCCGGACTGCAGAAGATGTGCAGCGATCTCGGAGAAGCGTTGGCGCTGCAGTACTTTCACGCTGCGCCGTGGGTGGCGTGGACCGACGCCGGCCGCAATTCGCTGGTCATCGAGGAAGGGGAGATCTAGATGTGGCGGATGCGGGTGGTGCACGCGACGGGCTATGCCTACAAGTCGCCGGTCACCGCGTCGTTCAACGAGGCGAGGTTGACGCCCCGGTCGGACAACCGGCAGAACGTGATCCTGAACCGGGTCGAGACCGTGCCGGCCACCCGGCAGTACCGCTACGTCGACTACTGGGGGACGGCGGTGACGGCGTTCGACCTGCACGCACCGCACACCGAACTCGAGGTGACGGCGTCCTCGGTCGTCGAGACGGATGTCGGCGATCAACCCGCGGAGCCGGTGACGTGGGAGGATCTGCGGTCCGAGGCGGTCGTCGACCGGTTCGACGAGGTGCTCACCCCGACGCACTACACGCCGCAGAGCAAGCGGATCGCGCGGGTGGGGGAGCGCATCGCCAAGTACCACGACCCCTACGAGGCGGTGGTCGCGGCGGCCAACTGGGTGCACAGCGAACTCGACTACCTCACCGGCAGGACCGGAGTGCACTCGTCGGGGCTCGATGCGCTGCGCGCTGGCAAGGGGGTGTGCCAGGATTTCGCGCATCTATCGCTGATCCTGCTGCGCAGCATGGGGATTCCCGCGCGGTATGTGTCGGGGTATCTGCATCCCAAGCCCAAGGCCGCGATCGGTGACACCGTCGACGGCCAGAGTCACGCGTGGGTGCAGGCGTGGACGGGCGGCTGGTGGAACTACGACCCCACCAACGACACCGACATCAACGAGCAGTACATCAGCGTGGGCGTCGGGCGTGACTACTCCGACGTGTCACCGCTCAAGGGCATCTACTCCGGCGAGGGGTCGACCGATCTCGACGTGGTCGTGGAGATCACCAGGCTGGCCTGACGCACACGCCGGGATGCACCTCGACGCGGTGCAGATCGTCGCCGAGTTCGATCTGGCGGGGAAACACCGCGGCCGCCCGTGCCCGCCAGTCCTCCTCCTGACCCGGCGCGATCGCCGGCATGTAGTGGGTCAGTACGAGGATGCCCACACCGGCGCGCTCGGCGGTGGCGGCGGCCTGTTCGACCGACGAGTGGTACTCGGCGACCTCCCGGATCCGTTGCGCGGGCATGGCTTCGATGAGGTCTTTGCGAATCGCCGTGTGCACCAATGCTCCTGCACCCGCCGCGAGTTCGTCGAGGCTCAGGCACGGCACCGTGTCGCCCGCCAGTACCACCGACGCGCCGTCGTGCTCGATCCGGAATCCGATGGTCGGGTCGGCGGGCCGGTGATCGGTCCGCCCGACCCGGATCGACACGCCGTCGCGGCCCCAGACCACCCCGGCGGTCACCTCCTCGACCTCGACCGGCGGCGGCGCGGTGAGGTCGGCGTGGTGAGCGATGCGGTAGCCGATGTCGAAGCGCATCGCCTTGAGTGTGTCCTCGACGAACTCCGCGGTACCCGGCGGCCCGATGATCGGCAACGGCGCCGGGTGGGGCGCGAACGTCGTCACCCAGCGGGTGACCAGCACATCGCCGAGGTCGGCGATGTGGTCACTGTGCAGGTGCGTCAGCAGCAGCGCGGTGAGCCCGTTCGCGGCGGCACCCGCGGCCGCCATGCGTTGCTGCACGCCGCGCCCGCAGTCCACGAGGAACGTCTGCGTGCCCGCGCGGATCAGCGTCGCCGGTCCTGCGCGCAGCGGGTCGGGGATGGGGTTGCCGGTGCCCAGGAGCGTGACCTCGATCATGCGCTCATGGGTACTCCACGCCGCGGCGGGACGTGCGGCGATTCGCTATTCCACTCCCGGCGAAACCGGCCTAGCCTGATGTGAGCCGTATCACAGGAGGCGGAGGCGCGATGCGTATAGCGGACGTGCTGCGCAGCAAGGGCTCGGCGGTGGCGACCATCACCGAGACGACGACGGTGACCGGCCTGCTGGCCGAGCTGGCCACCCACAACATCGGCGCCATGGTGGTCGTCGGACGGGACGGCGGCATGGTCGGCATGGTGTCCGAACGCGACGTGGTGCGTGAACTCCAGGCGCGCGGCGCCGATCTGCTGCGCCGGCCGGTCTCGGAGATCATGACCGGCGTCGTGGTGACCTGTACGCCCGATACCCCGGTCGACGATCTGTCGGCGCTGATGACGAACAACCGGGTGCGCCACGTGCCGGTACTGGAGAACGGGCGGCTGGCCGGCATCGTGAGCATCGGCGACGTGGTCAAGACCCGGATGGAGCAGTTGCAGACCGAACAGGAACAGCTGCAGGCCTACATCACCGGAGGTTGAGTCACCGCGGCGGCGGAGCGAATGTGCGATGGTGTGCGGGTGGCTGCCGTTGAGGTTCGTCCGGGGCGTAGATCCGATGTGCAAGGGTCGGCCGAGGTGCTCGGCAGGGCGTTCCACGACGACCCGGTGATGAGATGGGTGCTGCCCGACGGTGCGGCCAGGACGCGGGGCCTCAAGCGGATGTTCGCCACCATGACCCGCCACCACTTCCTGCGCGGCGGCGGCGTCGAAGTCGCCTGTGCCCGTGACGCTCTCGGCGCGGCAGCGCTGTGGGATCCGCCGGGCCGGTGGAAGCAGACCCGGCTCGAGGAATTGCTGATGATGCCGGCGTTCGTGCGGGCCTTCGGCAGCCGGGTCGGCCACGGTCAGCAGGTCGCCGAACTTCTCAAGGAGAACCATCCCGAGGAGCCGCACTGGTATCTGGCCATCATCGGCAGTGACCCGTCCGTGCGCGGCACCGGGCTGGGGCAGGCGCTCATGCGCTCGCGGCTCGACCGCTGCGACGCCGAGTACGCACCGGCGTACCTCGAATCCAGCAACCCCGACAACATCCCGTACTACGAACGGTTCGGTTTCGAGGTCACCGGGGAGTTGAGGGTGCCGGACGGGGGCCCCTCACTGTGGCCGATGTGGCGGCAGCCACGGTGAAACGGATGTGGCGGCAGCCACGGTGAAACGGATGTGGCGGCAGCCACGGTGAGGCGGAGACCGGACTACAGCATCGGCACCGGACGGCAGTAGGCGCACAGTCCCGGTTGCATCGTCGGGTACCCGCAGGCGAAACAGATCGCCGTCACCGCGATCGCCAGATCTGTTGAGAAGTGTGCGTTGAGCTGTACCGAGTCGACGCCCCCGACGTGTCCGTTCATTGCTCACCCCTCCTTGATGAGCGACTACCCACATCCGGCGGAATCAACCGCGCCGTAAAAATTCTGTTTGCCCGCGGAAGGGCGCCCTGGGGCTCAGCTCCAGGAGTATTCGGCGCGCAGCCGCGCGGCGACGGCCTCGAACCGGTCGCGGTCGAGAATCGCCCCCTCGCGGCGGATGCCCTCCTCGGGCACGTCGAGCACCCGGTCCAGGCGCACCCAGCTGACCCGGCCGTCGTAGTCCCAGCTGCCCGCGCCGATCGCGACCCAGTTCGGATCGTCGCCATGGTGATCCTGGCTGGACAGCATCAGGCCCAACAGCGTCCGGCGATCGCGGCCGACGACCAGGACGGGGCGGTCTTTGCCTCGGCTCGGGTCGTCCTCGTAGACCACCCACGTCCAGACGATCTCGCCGGGGTCCGCCCGCCCGTCGAGATCGGGCGCGTAGACGATCTTGCGGGCCCGGTGCGCGGTCGGCACGCTGTTCTGCGTGACCGGCCGACCCGCCGTGATGGCCGGTGTGTTCGTGCCGGCCGCCCCCGCGAGCGCGGACAGACCCACACCCAGCCCGATCTTCAGGCCCTGCTGAATACCCTGCTGGACCGTGCGCGGCCGGTTCTCGGACTGCTGGAGCTGGCGGATCACCTTCGGTGCCTCCTGGAACACCAGTTTCTCCGCCAACCGCTGAAACGTCTTCCACTGCGACGCCATGCCCCCGAGCATAGGTGAGCTCGGGCGGGCGCGATTGTGCCGCGAGGCACCACGGTCGATACCCTTGAGGTGCGCACACGCGCCCCGTTGCGACGTTTACCAGGAGATTCCCATCAGCAGCTTCGCCGACCAGACCTTCACCGCGCCGGCGCAGATTCGGAACTTCTGCATCATCGCTCACATCGACCACGGCAAGTCGACGCTGGCCGATCGGATGCTGCAGCTGACCGGCGTCGTCGCCGACCGCGACATGCGCGCGCAGTACCTCGACCGGATGGACATCGAGCGGGAACGCGGCATCACCATCAAGGCGCAGAACGTCCGGCTGCCGTGGACGGTCAAGGGGCCGGACGGCGACGAGAACTTCGTGCTGCACCTGATCGACACCCCGGGCCACGTCGACTTCACCTACGAGGTGTCGCGCGCGCTGGAGGCCTGCGAGGGTGCCGTCCTGCTGGTCGACGCCGCGCAGGGCATCGAGGCGCAGACGCTGGCCAACCTGTACCTGGCGCTCGACCGCGACCTGACCATCATCCCGGTGCTGAACAAGATCGACCTGCCCGCGGCCGACCCGGACCGCTACGCCGGGGAACTGGCCCACATCATCGGCTGCGAACCGTCCGACGTGTTGCGGGTGTCCGGCAAGACCGGGGCCGGCGTGGCCGAACTGCTCGACGAGGTCGTGCGCCAGGTGCCACCACCGGTCGGCGACCCGGACGCGCCGACACGGGCGATGATCTTCGACTCCGTCTACGACATCTACCGCGGAGTGGTCACCTACGTCCGCGTGGTCGACGGCAAGATCGTGCCCCGCGAGCGGATCGCGATGATGTCCACCGGTGCCACCCACGAATTGCTCGAGGTCGGGATCGTCTCGCCCGAGCCCAAGGCTTCGGCGGGGCTCGGCGTCGGGGAGGTCGGGTACCTGATCACCGGGGTGAAGGATGTCCGGCAGAGCAAGGTCGGCGACACCGTGACCACCGCCCGCCGCGGCGCCAAGGAAGCGCTGACCGGGTACCGCGAACCCAAGCCGATGGTGTACTCCGGGCTCTACCCGGTCGACGGTTCGGACTATCCGGTGCTGCGCGACGCGCTGGACAAGCTGCAGCTCAACGACGCCGCGCTGACCTACGAGCCGGAGACGTCGGTGGCTCTGGGCTTCGGCTTCCGGTGCGGATTCCTCGGTCTGCTGCACATGGAGATCACCCGCGAGCGCCTCGAGCGCGAATTCGACCTGGACCTGATCTCCACCTCACCCAACGTCGTCTACCGCGTCGTGCAGGACGACGGGACCGAGATCGTGGTCACCAACCCGTCGGACTGGCCCGAGGGCAAGGTGCGCACGGTGTTCGAACCCGTGGTCAAGACCACGATCATCGCGCCCAGCGAGTTCATCGGCACGATCATGGAGCTGTGCCAGTCGCGGCGCGGCGAACTCGGCGGCATGGACTACCTGTCACCCGAGCGCGTGGAGCTGCGTTACACGATGCCGCTCGGCGAGATCATCTTCGACTTCTTCGACTCCCTGAAATCGCGCACCCGCGGCTACGCCAGCCTCGACTACGAGGAGGCCGGCGAGCAGGAGGCCGCGCTGGTCAAGGTCGACATCCTGCTGCAGGGGGAGGCGGTCGACGCGTTCAGCGCGATCGTGCACAAGGATTCCGCCTCGGCCTACGGCAACAAGATGACCACCAAGCTCAAGGAGCTCATCCCGCGCCAGCAGTTCGAGGTGCCGGTGCAGGCGGCGATCGGCTCGAAGATCATCGCCCGCGAGAACATCCGCGCCATCCGCAAGGACGTGCTCTCCAAGTGCTACGGCGGTGACATCACCCGTAAGCGCAAACTGCTCGAGAAGCAGAAGGAAGGCAAGAAGCGGATGAAGACCATCGGCCGGGTCGACGTGCCGCAGGAGGCGTTCGTGGCGGCGCTGTCCACCGACGCCGCCGGGGACAAACCCAAGAAGTAGGCCGAACGGTCGCACGGCCCGCGTCCGCGTGCTAGAGAAAAGCATGCGCGCACCACGCCTGGCGACGACCCTCGCCGGCGCATGCCTGCTCGCGGCCGGATGCACGACGACGGTCGACGGGGTGGCGGTCGACCAGGCGCCGGCCGCCGTGCCAGGCCCGGTGCGCGCGCTGGACACCATCCTGCCGACCAGTCACGAACTGTCCGCGACCCTCGGCATCGCCCCGACCGGCCTGATGGGCCAGCTCGTGGAGGGCGGCGCCGACACCCTGCTGCGCGGCGTCGAGCAGACCGAGGCCACGCCGGTGGAGTGCGTCAGCACCACCTACCGGCTCCAGCAGGTCGTGTACGGCGCCAGTTCCGTGCGGTCGGTGGCCAGCAGGTCGTGGGCGGCCGGAACCGTCGACGGACCCGCGCTCAGCGGCTTCTTCGGTGTCGTGCAGTTGGCGTCGCCCGACGAGGCGGCGACCTTCTTCGCCACCGCCGCGCAGCACTGGCGGGAATGCGACGGCCGGACGATGGAACTGCAGCGCGGCGCTGCCAGCGAACAGAGCCGCATCACCGACGTGCGCGTCGACGGGCCGGTGGTGTCGGCGGTCGTCGTCCACGAGGCGGGCCAGGGGAGCGGGATGCCGATCCAGCGGGCGCTCGGCGTGGCGGGTGACTCGATCGTCGACGTGGAGATCACCGACGTCGCCGGTGCGAGATCCGGCGGCGCAGGCGGCGCCGTCGACGTCGCGGCGCTGATGCTCGACAAACTGACCGGCTGACGGTGGCGCGACATGCGGGCGGGCCGGATCGGGGCGGTCACACTGGGTGTGGCGGTACTGCTGGGCGGCTGCTCGAACACGGTGTCGGGCAACGCTGTTCGGCCCGCGACCATCGCACCCCTCGACGTACCACCGCTGTCCGAGTCGCAGATCGGTGAGGTCCTGCTGTCCATCGGTGAGCTCAACGGCATCGTCGGCTCCACCCGGATGACCGTCACCAGTGATCTCGAGGAGATGACTGACCATTCCGGTGACGTCTCGGACCCGGCGTGCCTCGGGGCGATCTACGGCGCCGAGGAGCCCGTGTACGCCGACAGCGGGTGGACGGCGGTGCGTGACCAGGTGGCCCGCGAGCCCGGCGAGGACAACCAGCACTGGGTCGAGCAGACCGCGGTGCTCTACCCGTCGGAGCAGCAGGCCCTGCAGTTCTTCGAGTCCTCACGTGAGATGTGGGAGGACTGCGCGGGTGCCGAGCTGACCGTCGACGACGGCGTGGTGAACTCCGTCTGGGACATGGAGCCCGCGATCGCCGACGGCCCGGTGCTGACCCAGTTGTCGGTGCAGCGTGACGCCGGCGGGTGGGGCTGTCAGCATGCGCTGTCGGCGGTGTCGAATCTGACCGTGGAGGCGTGGGCGTGTGCGTTCACGCTCTCCGACGAGGCGGCGACCATCGCCGCCGAGATGGTGGCCAACGCCGCCGAGGCGGCCCGCTAGGCCGTCGGGACCCGGCGCGCGCCGCGGATGAGGTCACCCCAGGCGGTGAACGCCTCCGCGTGTTCGGCCGACGACGATCCGGCTGCCAGCGCGACCAATCCGGTTGCCACCCGGCCCAATCCGAGTCCCGTCTGCTTGACCACGGCGACCAATTCGTCGAACGCCTGGCGTTCGGTGCACCCCCGCAGCCCCACCAGGATGCCGATCGCGATGTCGATGACCCGGCGAGACGTCACGTCCGTGATCCGGTTGTCCATGCTCTTCCCCTCACTGACCGCACCATCGTGCTGGGCCGGTGCTGTCTCTGACAAGACATCGATACACGGTGATCCTGTCTTCGCGCTGAACGTTTCCTTACGACGGCGCGTTGGCGGGGACGAAGACGCCGGAACTGTCGGCCTCCTCCTCGGCGCGGATGACGTGCACCACCGCGTTGATCAACGCCAGGTGGGTGAATGCCTGCGGGAAGTTGCCGAGGTGGCGGCCGGTGCGGGGCTCGATCTCCTCTGCGTAGAGATGCAGCGAACTGGCGAACGACAGCAGCCGTTCGCACAGATGCTTGGCGCGGCTGACCTCACCGATCTCCACCAGCGCGGACACCAGCCAGAAGGAGCAGATCGTGAATGTGCCCTCCTCACCGGCCAATCCGTCGTCGGTCTCCTCGACGCGGTAGCGCAACACCAGCCCCTCGTCGGTGAGTTCGTCGGCGATCGCCAGCACCGTCGCACGCACCCGCGGATCGTCGGGCGGCAGGAATCGGACCAGCGGCACCAGCAGCAGGGAGGCGTCCAGTGCGTCGTCGCCGTAGCGCTGGGTGAACACCCCGCGAGAGTCGACCCCGTTGGCGAGGATGTCGGCCTTGATCTCCTCGGCGATCTCGCGCCACTGCTGGGCGTAGCTCTTCTCGCCCTCGAGCTCGGCGAGTTTCGCGCCGCGGTCCAGCGCCACCCAGCACATCACCTTCGACGAGGTGAAGTGCTGCGGTTCGCCACGGACCTCCCAGATGCCGCGGTCGGGTTCCTTCCAGTGCTTGATCGCCTCTTCGACCTGGTTCTTCAGCACCGGCCACAGCGCCTCGGGGATCTGCTCGCGCGATTTGGTGTGCAGGTACACCGAATCCAGCATGGTGCCCCAGATGTCGTGCTGCATCTGGTTGTAGGCGCCGTTGCCGATGCGGACCGGGCGGGCACCGTCGTATCCGGACAGGTGGTGCAGTTCCTCCTCGACCAGGCTGCGCTCACCGCCGACGCCGTACATCACCTGCAGCGGGTGGCGCTCGCCGTTGTTGGCGCCCGACACGTCGGCGATGAACGCGAAGAAGTCGTCGGCCTCGCGGTCCAGCCCCAGCGTGTAGAGCCCCCACAGCGCGAACGTCGAATCCCGCACCCACGCATAGCGGTAGTCCCAATTGCGTTCACCCTGAGGGGTTTCCGGCAGCGACGTGGTGCTCGCCGCCAGCAGCGCGCCGGTCGGGGAGTAGGTGAGGCCCTTGAGGGTGAGCGCGCTGCGCTGCAGATATGACCGCCACGGATGGTCCGGGAAGTCGCCGACGTTGATCCACTGCCGCCACGCCTCGCTGGTCTGCCACATCTTGTCGGCGGCCTCGTCGTAGTTCTGCGGCGCCGGATGCTTCGACCAGGACAGCGCGACGAACACGTTGTCGCCCTCTTTGAGCCGGGTCCGCGCCCTGGCCTCGCGGCCTTCCAGCCCGATCCGCAGGTTGGTGGTCAGGCGCAGCGTGGGATGCGAGTCGGCGTTGCGGGTGGCCCGCGCGATCGCCTCACCGTAGGCCGGGCCCGAGTACTCCCATTCGGCGCCGACCCGGTGGTAGTCGAACGAGGGCTCGCAGTTCATCACCAGTTCGACGGTGCCGCTCACACACCGCACGGTGCGCAGCAGGATGTGCTCGGCGTCCCAGTCCATCGGGGTGCGGCGGTGGGTACGGGAGCGTGCCTCCAGGTCGTGCCAGGGACCCATCACCAGGGCGTCGCGGACGATTAGCCAGCCGGTGTGGGTCTGCCAGGTGGTCTCGAGGATCAGGCTGCCCGGCAGATACCGCCGCGCCGCGGGCACCGTCACGCCGTACGGCCCGAGCCGGAAGTGACCCGCCCCGCGGTCCAGGATCGCGCCGAACACGCTCGGTGAGTCCGGCCGCGGTACGCACAGCCACTCCACGGATCCCGCCGACGAGATCAGGCACGTGTTCTCGCAGTCGGACAGGAAGCCGTAGTCGGCGATCGGGGGGAAGGGGTTCCGCAGGCCACCCGTCGCGGCGTAGGGCACCGGCGCCGTCACCGTCAACGGGGTGTCGGGCAGCAGCGCGGGCTGACCGATCGGTGCGGCCTCGTCGGTGGGCTCGGAATGTTGCAGAACCATGCCCGCCATCATCGGCTGCGGACCTGGTCGGCGTCTACTCAACCGCATGTCGGGGGTTGCTGGCGCCCGCCTCGGCCATGGCAGCCAGGGGCCGGTTCGGCGGATCGCATAGTCTTGCCCGGTGGACGCATTCCTGAGTTGGTGGGACGGCGTCGAGCTGTGGCTGACCGGTCTGGGATTCGTCGCGCAGACGGCGGTGGTGATGCCGGTGGCGTTGCTGCTGGCCTACGGTGCGGCCGTGATCCTCGACGGCGCCCTGGCGGCGGGTGTGCGCGTGCTGCGGCGGGCGCGCCATGACGGGCAGGAACCGACATGAGCGGTATGCCGCGCTCGCGGGTGACCCTGATCCTGGTCATCCTCGTGCTGTTGGTCATCGTCGCGTGGCTGATGACTCGCTGACTCGGCCTGAACCGCCGCCCCGGCTCTGTTATTCTTCGCGCCATGCATCCGGCGTCCGGCAAGAGCGAGTGCCACATCTTGGCGCTCATTGCCGTGGGTCCATGCGCGGTTGCTGACGTTCACTGTTGTCGCTGAACCCTCCCGTTACGCGGTCGGGGGCTCGGCGACGGCTCTGCATGTGTGCCTTTTCGTTGCCACCAACGTGTGACGGGACATGTCCTGTACTCCACGGAAAACAACCGAAAGGCCATCGATGCTCAGCTCAGTCGGAACCCTCAAGCGCTGGCGGGCCGCCGCGGCGCTCGCCACCACGGCGACCCTGCTGGCCGCGTGCGGAGGCGGCGCCAGTGACGTCGCCGGGGAGGACGGCGGCTCCAACGCGGAGACGACGCTGACGCTGGTCGCCTACGCCGTGCCCGAACCCGGCTGGTCGAAGGTCATCCCGGCCTTCGCGGCGACCCCCGAAGGCAAGGGCGTCGGCGTGACCGCGTCCTACGGCGCATCCGGGGACCAGTCCCGCGGCGTCGACTCGGGCAAGCCCGCCGACGTGGTGAACTTCTCGGTCGAACCCGACATCACCCGTCTGGTGAAGTCCGGCAAGGTCAGCGAGGACTGGAACACCAACGCCACCAAGGGAATTCCGTTCGGCTCGGTGGTCAGCCTGATGGTGCGCGAGGGCAATCCCAAGGGCATCCGCGACTGGGACGACCTGCTCAAGCCGGGCGTCGAGGTCATCACCCCCAGCCCATTGAGTTCGGGTTCGGCGAAGTGGAACCTGCTCGCCCCGTACGCGGTCAAGAGCGACGGCGGCAAGAATCCGCAGGCCGGCCTGGACTACGTCAACAAACTGGTCAGCGAGCACATCAAGCTGCGCCCCGGCTCCGGGCGCGAGGCCACCGACGTCTTCCTGCAGGGCAGCGGTGACGTCCTGCTGGCTTACGAGAACGAGGCGATCAACTCCCGTCGGCTCGGCCACAAGTTCGACTACTTCAACCCGGCGCAGACCTTCAAGATCGAGAACCCGGTGGCGGTGGTCAACTCCAGCCGGCATCTCGAACAGGCGACGGCGTTCGTGAACTTCCAGTACACCCCCGAAGCGCAGAAGCTCTGGGCCGAGGCCGGATTCCGTCCCGTCGATCCGGCGGTGGCCGAGGAGTTCGCCGACGAGTTCCCCGCGCCGGAGAAGCTGTGGACGATCGCCGATCTGGGCGGCTGGCAGAAGGTGGACAGCGAGCTGTTCAACAAGGACTCCGGATCGATCACCAAGATCTACACCCAGGCGACTGGATGATCACTGCCGTCGACGGTGACACCCGCCGGGCGCCGGGGCGTACCCCCCGGCGCCCCGGTACGGCGTCCCTTCGGGTCGGGGTCGCGACCATCTGGCTGAGCGTCATCGTGCTGCTGCCGCTGGCCGCGATCCTCTGGCAGTCGGTGGGTGGGGGCTGGGAGGCGTTCTACCGCGCCGTCACCGGCAACGCCGCCCTCGAGTCGTTCCGGGTGACGCTGACCATCTCCGTCGGCGTGACCGTGATCAACGCCGTCTTCGGCCTGCTCGTGGCCTGGGTGCTGACCCGCGACGACTTTCCGGGCAAACGGCTGGTCGATGCGGTGATCGACCTGCCGTTCGCGCTGCCGACGATCGTCGCGAGCCTGGTGATGCTGGCGCTCTACGGGCCGGCCAGTCCGGTGGAGCTGCACCTGCAGCACACCAAGTGGGGTGTCGGGATCGCGCTGCTGTTCGTCACGCTGCCGTTCGTGGTGCGCTCGGTGCAGCCGGTGCTGCTCGAACTCGACCGGGAGGTCGAGGAGGCGGCCGCCTCGCTGGGCGCCAACAACTGGACCATCCTGACCAGGATCATCCTGCCCGCGCTGCTGCCGTCGCTGCTCTCCGGCGCCGGTCTGGCGTTCTCCCGTGCCATCGGAGAGTTCGGCTCCGTGGTGCTCATCGGTGGCGCGGTGCCGGGGGAGACCGAGGTGTCCTCGCAGTGGATCCGCACCCTGATCGAGAACGACGACCCCACGGGCGCCGCCGCCATCTCGATCGTGCTGCTGGCGATCTCGTTCGTCGTGCTGTTGATCCTGCGCGCGCTCGGCTCCCGGGCGGCCAAACGCGAACAGATGGTGGGGTGATCGGACGATGACACTCTCACCGGTGACGCGGTATCTGTTGCGCTTCGTCGCCCTGGCCTACGTGCTGGTGCTCGTCGTGGTGCCGGTCGGTTTGATCCTGTGGCGGACCTTCTCACCCGGCTTCGGGGCGTTCTTCGCCTCCATCGGCACCCCGGCCGCGATCAGCGCTCTGCAGTTGTCGTTGCTCGTGGTGGCGATCGTGGTGCCGCTCAACGTGTTGTTCGGAGTGCCGACCGCTCTCGTGCTGGCCCGCAACAGGTTTCGCGGTAAGAGCGCGCTGCAGGCCGTCATCGACCTGCCGTTCGCGGTGTCGCCGGTGGTCGTGGGTGTCGCGCTGATCCTGCTGTGGGGTTCGGCGGGGGTCTTCGGGTTCGTGGAGAACAACCTCGGCTTCAAGATCATCTTCGGGTTGCCCGGAATCGTGCTGGCGAGCATCTTCGTCACCGTGCCGTTCGTCATCCGCGAGGTCGAACCGGTCCTGCACGAGATCGGCACCGACCAGGAGGAGGCCGCCTCGACGCTGGGCTCGCAGTGGTGGCAGACCTTCTGGCGGATCACGCTGCCGTCGATCCGCTGGGGCCTGACCTATGGCGTGGTGCTCACCATCGCCCGCACACTGGGGGAGTACGGCGCGGTCATCATGGTCTCGTCGAACCTGCCCGGAACGTCGCAGACGCTGACGCTGTTGGTGTCCGACCGCTACAACCGAGGCGCCGAATACGGTGCCTACGCCGTATCGACCCTGCTCATGGGGGTTGCCGTGATCGTCCTGGTGTTCCAGGTGATCCTCGACGCCCGTCGGGCCAGACAGCACAACTGACGCCCGTTCCACGGCCGACAAGGAAGTGAACATGACAGACGCGATCATCGTGCGCCGCGCCAACAAGCACTACGGCGACTTCGCCGCGCTGGACAACATCGACTTCGAGGTCCCCGCCGGTTCGCTGACCGCTCTGCTCGGACCCAGCGGGTCGGGGAAGTCGACGCTGCTGCGGGCGATCGCCGGGCTGGACCACCCCGACACCGGAACCATCACGATCAACGGCCGCGACGTCACCAACGTGCCGCCGCAGCACCGCGGTATCGGGTTCGTCTTCCAGCACTACGCGGCGTTCAAACACCTGTCCGTGCGCGACAACGTGGCGTTCGGGTTGAAGATCCGCAAACGGCCGAAGGCGGAGATCAAGGAGAAGGTCGACAACCTGCTCGAGGTCGTGGGACTGGCCGGCTTCCAGAACCGCTACCCCAACCAGCTCTCCGGCGGGCAGCGTCAGCGGATGGCGCTGGCCCGCGCACTCGCCGTCGACCCGCAGGTGCTGCTGCTCGACGAACCGTTCGGCGCGCTCGACGCGAAGGTGCGCGAAGATCTCCGGGCCTGGCTGCGCCGGCTGCACGACGAGGTTCATGTCACCACCGTGCTGGTCACCCACGATCAGGCCGAGGCGCTCGACGTCGCCGACCGCATCGCCGTGCTCAACAAGGGCCGCATCGAACAGGTCGGCTCACCCACCGAGGTGTACGACACCCCGGCCAACGCGTTCGTGATGTCGTTCCTGGGCGCGGTCTCGTCGCTCAACGGGACCCTGGTGCGCCCGCACGACATCCGCGTCGGCCGCAATCCCGAGCTGCCGATCTACGAGAGCGAGTCGGTCCAGGCCACCGGCGTGGTCAAGGCCACGATCGACCGGGTGGTGGTGCTGGGATTCGAGGTCCGCCTCGAGCTGACCAACGCCGCGACGCATGCGCCGTTCACCGCGCAGATCACCCGCGGCGACGCCGAGGCACTCGGTCTCAAAGAGGGGGAGACGGTCTACGTGCGGGCCACCCGGGTGCCGGCCATTCCCGGCGGCACCGAGCTGCCTAAGGCCGACGAGGACGAGTCGCTCACCAACGCGTGAGTGTGTGCACACTCGATCACGCGCTCGCCGCCTCGCTCGGCAGCAGTCGGTGCAGCAGATCGGTCAGGGTCAACAACCCCCGCCCACCGGGACCGTCGACCACGACCAGATGGCTGCGCGTGTCCCGCATCGTGCGCAGCGCCTCGTACACCGGCGTGCTCTCCGGCAGGGTCAGCACCGGACGCATCAAGGTGCGCGCGGTGCCCGATCCGGTCAGGCTGTCGCGAACGTGGACGACGCCGACCGTGGCCGACCCGTCGCGCACCAGCAGCCGCAGGTGTCCGGTGGCGTGTGCGGTCTCCTGGATCTCCGTCGGCGTCGCCTCCGCCCGGACGTAGCTGTAGTCGGCGCCGCGGCGGGCCACCTGTCCGACGGTCAGCGCCTCCAACTCCAGCGCGCTGGTCAGATTCGCGTGGTAGCGCTCATCGAGGGTGCCCGCCGTGGCCGAGTGTTCGACCAGCTGACGCAGTGCATCCGGGTCCTGCGCATCGGCGAGTTCGTCGACCGGGGCGACCCCGACCCGGCGCAGGCACCAGTTGGCGGCGTGGTTGAGGCCGCGCAGCAGCGGCCGGGTGAGGAGCATGAACCCGCGCATCGGCAGGGCCAGCAGCGTGGCCGAGCGTTCGGGATGGGCGATGGCCCACGATTTCGGCGCCATCTCACCGATCACCAGGTGCAGGAACGTGACGATCGCCAGCGCCAGGACGAATCCACCGGCGTCCGCCGCCCACGACGGTGCGCCGAGGGTGCTGAGCCACGGTGTGATCGCATGGTGCACAGCGGGTTTCGTGACAGCGCCCAACAGCAGGGTGCATGCGGTGATGCCCAGCTGGGCGCCGGCGAGCAGCAAGGACAGTTCACCGGCGCTGCGCAGGGCTGCCCGCGCGGCGGCGCTCGCGGCGGCCGCGTCCTCGAGGCGGCTGCGCCGCGCGGCGATCAACGCGAACTCCACGGCGACGAAGAAGGCGCTCAGGCTGATGAGCGCGACGGTGATCGCCACGACCACCCACGGGCTACTCATCGTCGGCCTCCTCCGTGTGCGTGCCGACGGTGACGAACAGGCTCGACGGCACCCGCCGCTCGACCGCCCGCACGTCGGCGACTATCCGCCGCTGCACCGGAGGGCCGTCGTTGACCAGATCGGCGGTATCGGTGGGCAATTCGATCTCGACGGTGTCGCCCACGGCGGGCAGGCCGACCGCATGTGCGATGACCATTCCCGCGACGGTCTCGTAGTCGCCTTCCGGCAGGGTGAGATCCAGCGTCCGTTCGGCTTCGTCGAGCGGGAGGTCGCCCGCCAGCAGCCAGCCGCCGTCACGGGCGACGACGTCGGCCGCCGATTCGGTGTCGTGTTCGTCGTCGATCTCGCCGACCAGTTCCTCGGCCAGGTCCTCGACGGTGACGATGCCGGCGAATCCGCCGTACTCGTCGATGACGATCGCCATTTCGTCGCCCGCCTGGGCCAGCTCCCGCACCACGTTCGGCAGCGGCAGCGTCTCCGGCACGACGACGGCTGGGCGGCAATGACTCCGGGCGGTCCCGGTGGTGCGATCCGCGGCCGGACCGAGGAGGTCGTGCAGGTCGATGACGCCGATCACGTCGTCGGGGCCCGAGCCCGTCACGGGATAGCGGGTGTGGCCCTGCGCCATTCGTTCCAGCACGTCGGGCACGGCTTCGTCGGCGGTGACCACGTCGACGCGCGAACGGGGGATCATCGCGTGTTCGGCGGTGCTGGTGGGAAAGTCCAGGATTCGGTCGAGCAACGCCGACAGCTCGGGCGGGATCTCGCCCGCCTCGCCCGACGCGGCGACGATGTGCTCGAGGTCGCGCGGCGTCGCGGAATGCTCCACGTCATGCACCGGTTCGATGCGCAGCAACCGCAGCAGGAGGTTCGACGACTGGTCGAAAAGCCAGATCAGCCAGCCGAACAGCTTCAGGTAGAGCGTCGTGGACAGCGCCAGCCAGCGGGCCAGCGGTTCGGGCCGGGCGATGGCCAGGTTCTTCGGGAAGAGTTCGCCGAAGACCATCTGCACGACGGTCGACACCGCGATCGCGACGAGCCCACCGACGCCGACGGCCAGCGCGGCCGGGATTCCGGCACCGCCGAGCAGCGTCTCCAGGCCGCGGCCGATCAACGGTTCGGCGACGTACCCGACCAGCAGACCGGTGACCGTGATGCCCAGCTGGGCACCCGACAGCATGAACGAGGTGCGGCGGGTGACGGCCAGCGCGCGGGCCGACGCGTGGTCACCTGCTTCGGCGCGGGCCTTGAGCCGGGACCGGTCCACGGCCATGTAGGCGAATTCCTGCGCGACGAAGTATCCGGTCAGCGCGGTGATCGCCAAGACGACGAGAAACCCTACGAGTATTCCGATGACGGCGGTCAACATGTGACCGCCATGGGTCTAAGAGGTGGCATCGAGTCCTTGCTCGGGTGGTGGGCGGAGAAATCCGTCGACGTCCACAGTACCGACACTGGGAGAGTGCTGTGAGGGTGGCTGCCCGGCGGGCACCCCTGGGTCCGACCGCTATGCCGCGGCGCGCGCCCCGGTCACCTCGTCGAAGCGGTCGAGCACCGTCGCCGCCACCAGATTGTGGGAACCGAGCGGTTCGGCCATCGAGATGCCTTCGCGGGCAGCGAAATCCGCCACGCGATCGGTGATGCGGCCGTGAGCGAGGAACCACGGCACGATCACCAGCCGGTGTGCGCCCGCCCGCCGCAACTCGTCGGCGGTGTCGGCCAGGTTGGCGTGCGGGCCGGTGGCGAACGCCACCCGCGAACCCGCCCACCGGGTGCCGTCGGCCAGCGCCGCGGCGACCGTCGAGGTCTTGGCGTTGGCGTCCGGCCGCGACGATCCGACGGCCACGGCGATCACGCCCAGACGGTCGTCGTACGGCGACACCCCGGCCTCGGTCAGCCGAAGCCGCGCCACCGACAGCAGCGCGGGATCCTCGCCGAGCACGTCGGCGGTGCGCACCGGCCGGCCCACCTCGCCGATCACCGCCGGGATGTCGACGCGGGCGTGGTAGGCGGCGGCCAGCAGGAACGGCACCACCGTGGCGTCGCGGGTCTGCGCCAGCACGTCGGGCAGCGCCGGCTCGGTCTGCTCCAGGAACGCGGCGCGCACATCGAGCCACGGGCGCAGCCGCCGAATCCGGCCGGCCACCGCATGCGTGACCGCCGCCGACCGCGGGTCGGCGCTGCCGTGCGCGGTCAGAACCAAAGTGCTCAAGACTGGTGCAACCCGCATTCGGTCTTGGCCAGTCCCTGCCAGCGTCCGCTGCGCGGATCGGCGCCCGGCGCGGGCTTGGCGGTGCAGGGGAAGCAGCCGATCGACGGGTAACCCTCGTCGACCAGGGGGTTCACCAGCACGCCGTTGGCGTCGATGTAGGCCTGCATGTCCTCGTCCGACCACGCCGCGATCGGGTTGATCTTCACCAGCCCGAACGCCTGGTCCCAGCTGATCAGCGGCGCGTTCGCGCGGGTCGGGGCCTCGACGCGGCGGATGCCGGTGACCCACGCCGAATAGCCGCGCAGTGCCTTGGTCAGCGGTTCGACCTTGCGCAGCCGGCAGCACTCGTTCGGTTCGCGGGCGAACAGATCCTTGCCGAGCAGCGCCTCCTGTTCGGCGACGGTCCGCTCCGGGCTGACGTTGACGACGTGGACGTCGTAGACGGCCTCCACCGCATCCCGGGTGCCGATGGTCTCGGCGAAGTGGTAGCCGGTGTCGAGGAACAGCACGTCGACGCCGGGCCGGACCTTCGACGCCATGTCGACGAGCACCGCGTCCTGCATGTTCGACGCGACCACGTAGTCACCGGCGAAGTTCTCGTCGGTCCAGCGCAGCAGGTCCCAGGCGCTGGCGTCGGGCCCGAGTTCGGCCGCGCCACGCTCGGCGAGCCGCTGCAAGTCGATATCGGAGACCAGGTCAGTCATCTGTGTCCTCCGCTCTTCGCGCGAGCGCTCATCGCAAGTCCGCCTCGTCTGCTCGTAGGGCCCACGTTGCGAAACGCTCACCGTGCTCGCGTTGTTTCACGAAGTTGCGGACCACCCGCTCGATGTAGTCACCGAGCTCCGAGGACAGCACCTTGTGCTGGCGCAGCTTGCGGCCGAAACCGCTGTCGAGGCCGAGGCTGCCGCCGAGGTGGACCTGGAAGCCCTCGACCGGACCGTCGCCGTCGTCGACCATCTGGCCCTTGAACCCGATGTCGGCGATCTGGATGCGCGCGCACGAGTTGGGGCAGCCGTTGATGTTGACGGTCACCGGCACGTCGAGCTGGGCGTTGATGTCCTCGAGCCGCTTCTCCAGATCCGGCACCAGGGTCTGGCTGCGCTTGCGCGTCTCGGCGAAGCTCAGCTTGCAGAACTCGATACCGGTGCACGCCATCAGGTTTCGGCGCCAGTGCGACGGCTGCGCGGGCAGGCCGATCGCGTCGAGACCGTCGCGCAGTTCGTCGAGCTTCTCGTCGGGCACGTCGAGGATGATCAGCTTCTGATAGGGCGTGAAGCGGATGCGGTCGGAGCCGGCAGCCTCGGCGAGGTCGGCGACCTTCTGCAGGATGGTGCCCGAGACGCGGCCGGCGATCGGCGCGACGCCGACGGCGTTGAGGCCGTTGCGCAGCCGCTGCACCCCGACGTGGTCGATCGGTCGCGTCACCGGCTCCGGCGCCGGTCCGTCGATCAGCGGGCGCTTGAGGTATTCGGTCTCGAGGACTTCACGGAATTTCTCTACGCCCCAGTCCTTGATCAGGAACTTCAGCCGCGCCTTGGACCGCAGCCGGCGGTAGCCGTAGTCCCGGAAGACCGAGACGACGCCCTCCCACACCTCGGGAACCTCGTCGAGCGGCACCCACGCGCCGACCCGCTGGCCGAGCATCGGGTTCGTCGACAGACCGCCGCCGACCCACAGGTCGAAGCCGGGGCCGTGCTCGGGATGGTCGACGCCGATGAACGCGACGTCGTTGACCTCGTGCACGACGTCCTGCAGACCGGAGATCGCGGTCTTGAACTTGCGCGGTAGGTTCGAGTACTCGGGCTTGCCGATGTAGCGGCGGACGATCTCCTCGATGGCGGGGGTGCCGTCGATCACCTCGTCGAGCGACTCACCGGCGAGCGGGGAGCCGAGCACGACGCGCGGGCAGTCGCCGCACGCCTCGGTGGTCTGCAGGCCGACCGCGTCGAGCCGCTTCCAGATCTCGGGCATGTTCTCGACCTGGATCCAGTGGTACTGGACGTTCTCCCGGTCGGAGATGTCGGCGGTGTCGCGGGCGAATTCGGTGGAGATCTCACCGAGCGTGCGCAGTGCCTTCGCCGACAGCGCGCCACCGTCGCAACGCACCCGCAGCATGAAGTACGAGTCCTCGAGCATGTCGGTGTTCTCGTCACCGGTCCACGTGCCGTCGTAGCCGGGCTTGCGCTGGGTGTAGAGGCCCCACCAGCGGAAACGCCCACGCAGGTCACCCTTGTCGATGCTGTCGAAGCCACCCTGGGCGTAGATGTTCTCGATGCGTGCCCGCACGTTGAGCGGGTTGTCGTCCTTCTTGGACTGTTCGTTGGCGTTGAGCGGTTCGCGGTAACCCAGCGCCCACTGACCCTCGCCGCGGGGTCGCTTGGCGGGTTTGGCGGGACGAGGCTTGGCCTGGGCCGGAGTCTCGGTCATGGGGGTTGGCTCCTTCTCGGAGCCGGCGTTGGGACCGCGCTGGATCACCGGTGGGCTGTCCGGCGGCGCAGATCCGGCGGCCAGCTGAAGATCGTGGGTGGGCTGGGTCCTAGATCAGACGCGTCAGGGCATACAGCGACAGGTACACACGCGCTTGAAATCGACATGCCGACGTGCCACCAACGCGATACGCGTGCGAAGAGTCGGGACGGCAGTCACGCCGCCATTCTGCCACGGACGGACGCACATACCCTAACCGGGCCATATTTGCGCTCGGGGTGAGCAAAAGTCACCGCAGGCCCCCGTTTTACCGATGTGCCACCGGGTAGCTCGTGTCGGACGAACACGAGAGGGCGACGGATGCGCGCAGCAGTATTGCAGGCGGTGGGTGAGACACCGGTGGTCACTGATTTCGACGAGCCACAGGACAACGCCGTGGAGGTGAGGGTCGCCGGATGCAATCCGGTCGACCTGGTGTTGGCGTCCGGGCGGATGGGCGAACCGCAGATCCCGTCGGTGGTCGGCAAGGAGGGCGTCGGCGTCACCGCGGACGGCACCCGGGTCTACTTCGACAGTCCACCCAGTCCCTTCGGGTCATGGGCGCAGCGCTGCGCGGTCGACCCGGAACTCACCTTCCCCGTCCCGGATGGTCTCGACGACGATCTGGCCGTGACGCTCGGGATCGCCGGGCTGGCGGCATGGTTGCCGCTGACCCGTCACGCCGACGTGGCGGGCAAGTCCGTCCTGATCCTCGGCGCCACCGGCGTGGTCGGGCAGATCGGGGTGCAGGCCGCCAAACTCCTCGACGCCGCGCACGTGGTCGGCGCAGGCCGCAACCGTGAGGCACTGGCCACCGCCGCCGAGATGGGGGCCGACGCCACCGTCGTGCTCGGAGACGGTGACGACGCCAAGGCCTTGCGGGACGCCGCGGGTGACGGCTACGACGTGGTGCTCGACCTGGTCTATGGCGCGCCGTTCCTGGCCGCTCTGAAGGCGACGGCGGTCGGTGCGACGCTGGTGACGGTCGGTGAGCAGGCCGGTGAGAGCGCCGACGTGCCGTTCGCCGATCTGGTGGGTCGCACCCACGTCGGCCACATCAACAACCTGATGCCGACCGGCGAGATGCGTGCCGGATACGAGGAACTCGCCCGCCACGCGGCGGACGGGGCCATCCGGGTCGAGATCAAGCGCTACAGCCTCGACGACGCGCCGAAGGCGTGGCAGACCCAAGCCGACGGGCCGCACCACAAGATCGTGGTGGTGCCATGAGTACCGCGTATCCGTCGTTCGACGCGATGCCGATCGGCACCCGGTGGCGTGCGGGGTCGTCGGGCAAGTCCCGCGACGACGTCAACCCGTGGTCCGGTGAGGTGCTGACCAGCATCCCCCAGGCGAACGCCGACGACCTCGACGAGGCCTACGCGGCGGCCGTCGAGGCGCAGCCCGACTGGGCCGCCGCACCGCCGGCGGAGCGGGCGGCGGTGATGCGGGCCGCCGCTGACGTGATGACCGACCGCAAGGACGAGATCACCGGCTGGCTGGTCCGCGAGACCGGGGGCACGCGCGCCAAGGCCGACCTCGAGTGGGGGCTGGTGCGTTCGGTGCTGTGGGAGGCGGCGTCGATGCCGCACCACGTCGAGGGTTCGATCTTGCCGTCCGACATCCCCGGCAAGGAGAACCGCGTCTACCGCGAACCCGTCGGCGTGGTCGCGGTGATCTCGCCGTGGAACTTCCCGATGCAGCTGTCGAACCGGTCGGTGGCGCCGGCGCTGGCGGTGGGCAACGCCGTCGTGCTCAAACCGGCGGGCGACACACCGGTGACCGGCGGTCTGCTGCTGGCCCGCATCTTCGAGGAAGCGGGGCTGCCCGCCGGCCTGCTGTCGGTGGTCGTCGGCGGTGGTTCCGACATCGGCGATGCGATCGTCGAGCATCCCGTGCCGCGGGTGGTGTCGTTCACCGGATCGACACCGGTCGGGCGCGGCATCGCGCAGAAGGCAGGGCTCAAACACCTGGCGCTCGAACTCGGCGGCAACGGTCCCATCGTGGTGCTCGACGACGCCGACCTGGAGCTGGCCGTCGACGCCGCGGTGTTCGGGTCCTACTTCCACCAGGGCCAGATCTGCATGATCGGTAACCGGCTCATCGTCGACGACACCGTGCACGACGAGTTCGTCGACCGCTTCGTGGACCGGGTGCGCGGACTGCGCGTCGGCGATCCCGCCGACGAGGACACCCAGATCGGACCGATCATCAACTCCTCGCAGCTCGAGTCGATCCAGGACAAGATCGCCCGCGCCCGCGACGACGGGGCGCAGGTCGTGCTGGGCGGTGACCCGGTCGGACCCGCCGGGCTGGGCCTGCCGCCGCACGTGCTGCTCGGTGGCAACGACTGCGCCACCGCTCGTGAGGAGGTGTTCGGACCGGTCATGACGATCGTCCGCGCCAAGAGCGACGAGGACGCCCTGCGGCTGGCCAACGACACCGAGTACGGACTGTCCTCGGCGGTGTTCAGCCGCGACGTCGACCGCGCGGTCCGCTTCGCCCGCCGGATCGACGCGGGCATGACCCACGTCAACGACTCGCCGGTCAACGACGATGCCAACACCGCGTTCGGCGGGGAGAAGGCGTCGGGCATCGGCCGGTTCGGCGGCAAGTGGGCGATTGACGAGTTCACCACCGAGCACTGGGTGTCGGTGCAGCACCGACCACGCGATTACGCCATCTGACGTCGCGCTGGGACGATGGGTGGAGTGAGCATCCGAACCGCCCCCGTCCGCGTGCCGGAGCTGGCCGCGCGGGCCGGCCGGCCGTTCGGCATCTACATCCACGTCCCGTTCTGCGCGACGCGGTGCGGCTACTGCGACTTCAACACCTACACCCCGGCTGAGGCGGGTGGCGCCAACCCGGACGGGTGGCTGACGGCGGTGCGCCGGGAACTGGCGCTGGCGGCCCGCGCTTTGGGCACACCGCCGCCGGTGCAGACGGTGTTCGTGGGCGGGGGCACCCCGTCGCTGCTCGGCGGCGCCGGGCTGCGCGCGGTGCTCGACGCGGTGCGCGACCACTTCGAGCTCGCGCCAGATGCGGAGATCACCACCGAGGCCAACCCCGAGTCGTCCGGACCCGAACTGTTCGACGCGCTGCTGGCCGCGGGCTACACCCGGGTGTCGCTGGGGATGCAGTCGGTCGCCCGGCACGTGCTCACGGTGCTCGACCGGCTGCACTCGCCGGGGCGCGCGCTGGCCGCGGCCGGGGAGGCGCGGGCGGCCGGCTTCGGCCACGTCAACCTCGACCTCATCTACGGGACGCCGGGGGAGACCGACGACGATCTGCGCCGTTCCGTCGACGCGGCGATCGAAGCCGGGGTGGACCACGTGTCGGCCTACGCCCTGGTGGTCGAGGACGGGACGGCGCTGGCCCGACGTGTGCGGCGCGGTGAGGTGGCCGCACCCGACGACGATGTGCTGGCGGCGCGCTACGAACTGCTCGACGCGCGGCTGAGCGAGGCCGGATTCGATTGGTACGAGGTGTCGAACTGGGCGAGGCCCGGCGGGGAGTGCCGCCACAACCTCGGCTACTGGGCCGGTGGCGAATGGTGGGGAGCCGGCCCGGGCGCACACGGATTCCTCGGCGACACCCGCTGGTGGAACGTCAAGCACCCCAACACGTATGCGTCCGTACTCGCCGAGAATTCGCTGCCCGTCGCCGATTTCGAGATCCTCGATCCGGCCGCACGGCACACCGAGGACGTGATGCTGCGGCTGCGTCTGCGCACCGGGCTACCGCTGGACCTGCTCACCGCCGAGGAACGGGGCCGCGTCGGCACGGTCGTCGCCGACGGTCTCGGGGTGGTCGCCGGAACGAGGCTGATCCTCACCGACCGTGGACGGTTGCTGGCCGACGGTGTGGTGCGCACGCTGCTCGCCGATTAGACGCGGAGGTGGTCGCCCGGGGTGGACCCGGTTGTGCGAATATTGTCCGCATGTCGACTGAGTTAGGCAAGGCTAACCAGATCGCCGGCCCCGAACCCGTCGCCATCGTCGGCATCGGCTGCCGGCTGGCCGGCGACATCACCACCCCGGCGGACTTCTGGACGTTCCTGCTCGACGGTGGCAGCCGGGTGCGCGAGGTGCCCGCGGAACGCTGGGAGCCCTACCTGCGGCGTGATCCGCGCAACGCCGCGATACTTCGCGAGACGACGCCGTGGGGCACCTTCCTCGACGACCTCGCCGGATTCGACGCCGAGTTCTTCGGTGTCTCACCGCGCGAAGCCGAACTCATGGATCCGCAGCAGCGGCTCGCGCTCGAAGTCTCCTGGGAGGCACTCGAACACGCAGGCGTGCCGCCACGGTCACTCGCCGGCACCGACACCGCCGTGCTGATGGGTGTGAACTCCGACGACTACGGCAAGCTCATCATGGAGGACCTGCCGGGGATCGAGGCGTGGACCGGCATCGGCACGTCGCTGTGCGGCATCGCCAACCGGGTCTCCCATCTGCTCGACCTGCGTGGGCCCAGCGTCGCGCTCGACGCGGCGTGTGCGGCGTCGCTGGTCGCGGTGCACCAGGCGTGCCAGCTGCTGCGCGACGGGGAGACGTCGCTGGCGCTCGCCGGCGGCGTCAGCGCGCTGATCGGCCCCGGCCTGACCCGGGTGCTCGACCAGGCCGGTGCCACCGCCCCCGACGGCCGGTGCAAGAGCTTCGATGCGGCGGCCGACGGTTACGGACGCGGCGAGGGTGCCGCGGTCGTCGTCCTCAAGCGCCTGTCCGACGCACTGCGCGACGGCGACCGGGTGATCGCCGTCGTCCGCGGCGGCGCGGTGGCGCAGGACGGGCGCACGGTCGGCATCATGTCGCCCAACGGTGCCGCACAGGAGGATCTGTTCCGGCACACCTGCGAGATCTCCGGAATAGCGCCCGCGACAGTCGAATTCGTCGAGGCGCACGGCACCGGGACGCCGACCGGGGATCCGGTCGAGCTCAACGCGCTGGCCGCCGTGTACGGCGCGGACCGCGCCGACGGCCCACCGTGTCGCGTCGGATCGGTCAAACCCAACACCGGCCACCTCGAAGGTGGGGCCGGTGTGGTCGGGCTGATCAAGGCGGCGATGGCGCTGCAGCACGAGACCATCCCGCCGACCGCCGGCGTCCGCGCGCTCACCCCGGCCGTGGACTGGGCGACCAGCGGGCTGCGGGTGCCGACGCAGGCCGAGGCGTGGCCGCGTCGAGAGGGCACTCCGCGCCGCGCCGCGGTGTGCAGCTACGGATACGGCGGCACCATCGCCCACGTGCTCCTCGAAGAGGCGCCGCGCCCGGCCGCCTCGCAGACAGCCGCGGGTGCGACGCCGTCGGTGATCCCGCTGTCCGCGCGGTCGTCGGCACGGCTGGGCCGCCAGGCCACCGCCCTCGCCGACCACCTTCGGCGGCAACCACATCCGGTCGACGAGGTGGCCGCGACGCTGTGGACCCGACGTTCGCACGAGCCGGTGCGGGCCGCCGTGGTGGCGCACGACACCGACGAACTCGTGGCGGGGCTCGACGCACTCGCCGACGACCGCCGCACGCCGTCGGTGGTGACCGGCAACGTGCTGCCGGGTGCCGAGGACGGTGCGGTGTGGGTGTTCTCCGGCCACGGATCGCACTGGGCCGGCATGGGGCGCGAACTGCTCGCCACCGAACCGGCTTTCGCCGCGGTGATCGATGCGGTGACGCCGATCTTCGCCGCCGAACTCGGGTTCTCCCCACGCGAGGCGCTGCACACCGGCGAACTGGGCGGCACCGACCGCGTGCAGGCGCTGACGTTCGCGATGCAGGTCGGCTTGGCCGCAGTGCTGCGTGGACGCGGCGTACGTCCGGCCGCCGTGATCGGTCACTCCGTCGGCGAGGTCGCCGCCAACGTGGTGGCGCGAGTCTTCGACCTGGCCCACGGCGCCAGGGTCGCCTGCTACCGCGCCCGCGGCTTCCGCACGGTAGCGGGTGCGGGGGCGATGGCGCTGGTCCGCCTGCCGTTCACCGAGGCCGAGCAGCGCCTGGGTGACCGCACCGACGTGGTGGCCGCGATCAGCGCGTCCACCGAGTCGACCGTCATCTCGGGCACCGTCGCAGCGGTCGAGGAGGTGTCGGCGCGGTGGACCGACGAGGGCCTGATGGTGCGCCGGGTGAACACCGACGTGGCGTTCCACAGCCCGGCGATGGACGCGCTGACCGCCGAACTCGCCGCGCTCACCGGGGGATTGGCACCGTCGCGGCCCGCGGAGGTGCCGATCTACAGCACCGCGCTCGCCGATCCGCGGTCGGACGCCCCGCGCGATCCCGACTACTGGGTGGCCAACCTGCGCGGCCGGGTGCGCTTCGCCGAAGCCGTCACCGCTGCCGCCGAGGACGGCCACCGGTTGTTCCTCGAGGTGTCCGCGCATCCGGTGGTGGCGCACTCCATCGCAGAGACGTTGAGCCATCTGGGAATCGGCGACCATGCGGTGGTGCCCGTGCTGCGCCGCGACCAACCGGAGCGCCCCGCAGTGGCCGCGGCTGTCGCGTCGCTGTACTGCCACGGTGCGCCGGTGGACACCGGGGTGACCGCTGAAACCCGTTGGGCCGAGGACCTTCCCGGGATCCAGTGGGTGCACAAGCGGCACTGGCGTACCCCGACCGCACCACCGGGCGGTCGCGGCGTGCACGAACCGGACGGCCACACGCTGCTCGGCGGGCTGATGGAGGTGACCGGCGCCGTCCCCGCCCGGGTGTGGCAGACGCGCCTGGACTTCTCGACCCGCCCGTATCCCGGCGACCATCCGGTGCAGGGCACCGAGATCGTGCCCGCGGCGGTGCTGCTCAACACCTTCCTGTCCGCGGCCGGAACCGACCTGGCCGACGTACGCCTGCGCACGCCCGTGCCACCGGGCCGCGCGCGCGACATCCAGGTGGTGTCGCAGGACCGTTCACTCGCTCTGGCGTCGCGGCTCGTCGACGATGACGACGAGGCGGAGGGCGGCTGGCTCACCCACTGCACGGCGCTGGCCGCACCGGGCGCCGAAACTGAGCTCACCGTTCTCGACGAGGACGAGATCCGCGCGCGCTGCACCGAGGCGCTGTCGCCCACCCATGTCGTCGACACGCTGGCGACCCTGGGCGTCGCGGCGATGGGCTTCGGTTGGCAGGTGCTCGAACTGCACCGCGGTGACGGCGAGCTGTTCGCGCGCGTCGCCGCCGACGCCGACGGTTCGACGCCGGCGACGTGGGCCGGGCTGCTCGACGCGGCGACGTCTGCGGCCTCGACCATCTTCGGCGGGCCGCCGCGGCTGCGGATGCCCGCGCGGATCGAACGCGTGCACGTCCACGACAAACCGCCCGCCGTCGCGCTGCTGCACGTGCGGCGCCGCCCCGCGGGCACCGTCACCGACGTGGTGCTCGCCGAGGAGTCGGGCGCCGTGTCGGTGGCGTTGACCGGTATGGCGTTCGAGGAACTCGAGAACCCCAGCGGCCGCGACACCGTGCGCCTGCTGCACCACGTGGCGTGGCATCCGGTGGACTGGCCCGATACCGCACCGCCGACCGAGGTCGCACTCGTCGGCGGCGACGACGCGACGGTCGGTTTCGTCGGCCGAGACCTGGCCGAGGCCGGTGTCGCGCACCGGACCGTCAGCAGCGCAACAGAATTGGCTGAGCTGCCGGCCGGGTCGGTGGTGCTCGTGCTGCCACGCGCCGACGAATCGCCGCAGGCATCGGCCGAACTCGTGCTGCGCACACTGCAGCGGCTCGACACGTCGGCAAGCCAGGCCCGCCTGTGGGTGCTCACCTCCGACGTGCACGAAGGCCTCAACCCCGCCCACGCACCGCTGTGGGGGATGGCCCGGGTCGCCGCCGCGGAGCATCCGCAGCTGTGGGGCGGCGTCCTCGACATCGCCGGCGACCGGTTGCCGGTGCGGGCGCTGAGCGCACTGGCCGGCCACGGTGTGGTGGTCGTGCGCGACGGTGTCGCCTACGCCGCCCGGCTGGCCCATGCCGGAGCCGGTGAGGCCGCGCCGATGCAGTGTTCGCCGGGCGGCACCTATCTGATCACCGGCGGCACCGGGGTGCTGGGGCTGCGGTTGGCGCAGCGACTGGCCGACCTGGGGGCGCGCCGCCTGGTGCTGGTGTCGCGGTCCCGGCTCCCGGAACGCAGCGCGTGGCCGGCGAACAGCGACCGTGAGGCCGTCGCCGTGGTGTCCGCGCTCGAACAGCGCGGCGTGTCGGTGCGGGTGGCGGCCGTCGACGTCGGCGCGCCCGGTGCCGTTGCGGCGCTGCGCGCGGCCATCGCCGACCTGCCGCCCGTGCGGGGCGTCATCCACGCCGCCGGGGTGGAAGCCGGTGCGCTGCTGGCGAATACGACGCCGGAGGATCTCGACGCGGCGATGCGGCCGAAGGTGGACGGTCTCGACGCGCTGCACGAGCTGTTCCCGCCGGGCGAGCTGGACTGGATGGTGCTGTTCTCGTCGTGCGGTTACCTCGCGGGTTTCCCCGGGCAGGGGGCGTATGCGTGCGGCAACGCCTATCTCGACGCGTTCGCCCGTCACCGGCGCCGCCTCGGGGACCGGACGACCAGTGTGGCCTGGACCGCGTGGCGGGGGATGGGGATGGGATCGGCGTCCGGATTCGTCGCCGCCCAGCTCGAGGCGCTCGGCATGGGCACCGTCGGGGTCGACGATGCGATGCGGGCGCTGGACTCGGCGCTGCGTGACGACGACGCCAACGTGGTGGTGCTGCCCGTGCTGCCCGCCGCGGCGGCCGTGCCGATCCTCGCCGATGTCGCGCCCGCCGAGAGTGCCGATGCGGGTACGGCGCCGGCGATCGAGGACCGCGGGGATGTCGACGTCGCGGAATGGGCGGCGCGACAAGTACTCACCGCCGTGGCGGCCGAACTCGGCTGCTCCGCCGACGATGTCGACACCCGCCTCCCGCTGGTGGAGATCGGCGTCGACTCGATCATGACCGTCTCGCTACGGCGGCAGCTGGAGAAGCAGACCGGATTGGCGCTGCCGCCGACGCTGCTGTGGGAGTACCCCACCGCGGCCGCGGTGACCGAGCGGATCGCCGAACTGCTTGCCGCGGAGGACGAACCGGCCGCCTGAGGCGCGGTCGCGGTTCGGGGCCGAGTGTTTGCGTGACGTCACGGCGGTAAGCGGGCTTCCGGTCCGCCGCTGCGTTACGGAAACGCGGGGTCAGTCGGTCAACTGCGCGACGATCTTCTTCTTGTCGACCTTGCCGACCGCGGTGAGCGGCAGCGACGGCATCGGCACCAGCACGTCGGGCCGGGCGTGCGTGGAGGCCCCGCGCTCGTCGAGGAATGCGTTGAGCTCGGCCAGTGTGAGCTGCTTGCCGCGGAAAACGACTGCGGCGCAGATCTTCTCACCCAGATAGTCGTCGGGCAGCGCCACCGCCGCCGCGGAGTAGATCGCCGGGTGGGTCAGCAGATGGTCCTCCAGATCGGTCGCCGAGACGGTCTCTCCACCACGGTGGATGACGTCCTTGATCCGGCCGGTGACCTCGACGTTGCCGGCCAGCGGCCCGTCGGCGAAAATCCGGACCCGGTCACCGGTCCGGTAGAAGCCGTCGGGGCTGAACGACCGCGCATTGGCCTCGTCGGCGCGGTAATACCCGTTGAGCGTGTAGGGCCCGCGGACCAGCAGTTCGCCCTCTTCGCCCGGGGCGACCTCGACGCCGTTCTCGTCGACCACCCGCATCTCGTCGTGCGGGGACACCGGCCGGCCCTGCGTGTGCACCACCACGTCGACCGGATCGCCCGGACGGGTGAAGTTCAGCATGCCCTCGGCCATCCCGAAGATCTGCGAGAGGCCGGGGGTCAGCCGGTCCAGGATGAACCGCGCCTCCTCCGGACTCATCCGCGATCCGCCCACCTGCACCAGGCGCAGCGACGTGGGCAGCACGGGTTCCCAGTCACAGGCCTGCGCCCACAGCTTGCCCAGCGCGTTGACCAGCCCGGTGACGGTCACCTGGTGTTTGTCGATGAGCGCGAACGCCGCCTCGGGGCTCGGATCGGCGGTGAACACCGTCGTCGCCCCGACGGTCATCGCGCCCAGCATGCCGGGGCACGCCAGCGGGAAGTTGTGGCCGGCCGGCAGCGCCACCAGATAGACGTCGTCGGAGGCGAAGTGGCAGGCCTGCGCGCTCGACACCGCGGTGTAGACGTAGTCGTCGTGGGTGCGCGGGATCAGCTTGGGCAGACCCGTCGTCCCGCCGGAGACCAGCAGCAGGGCGGGCAGCGAGGTGTCGACGGGTCCGCGCTCCGGCGGCACGCCGCCGCCGTCGACCAGCGCCGTCCACGACAGGTACGGCCCCGGCTCGCCGTCGACGATGACGTGGCGCAGGGCGGGGCGGTCCGCCATGAGCTGGGCGGCCATCTCGCGGTAGTCGAATCCGCCGACCTCGTCGGGAATCACCATCGCCACCGCACCGCTGACGTCGGCGAAGTGTCCCAGTTCGGCCGTGCGGTGGCCGGGTAGACACATCACCGGCACCGCGCCCGCGCGAAGCAGCCCGAAGAACGCGACGGCGAAGCGCACCGAGTTGGGCAGCTGCAACAGCACCCGGTCACCGGGCCGGATACCGAGTCCGGCGATCGCGGCCGCGGCGGTGTCGGCGCGGGCGACCAACTCGGCGTAGCTGAGGGATTCGCCGACGTCGACGACCGCGGGGTGGTCGGGCCGCCGCTCTGCCGCTTCGAGCAACAGGGAGTCGAGGGGGCGTCCGGTCCAGTACCCCGCCTGCCGGTACTGCTCGGCGCGGTCTTCGGGGAACGGCACGAAACCTTCGACGAGATCGCTCTGCACGTGCTGGAATCCGGTGCTCATGGCGCGGAAAGGCCCCTCTGGGTAGGAGTGTTCGACTCCTTGAATATAGGATAGCCTTCCTGAAGTTAGGGCAGCCTACGTTGACTTGGAGGAAACGCGGTGGAGGCCGTTGTGACGAGTTCACAGTCCGTACGCGCCGAGGTTGCGGAACTTCTCGGCATCGACGCATCCGAACTCGATCCGAACGCCGACCTGATCGCCTCCGGCCTCGACTCCATCCGCATGATGTCACTGTCGGGCCGCTGGCGGAAGCAGGGCATCGACGTCCGCTTCGCGTCGATGGCGGCAAACCCGACCGTGGCGGCGTGGGCGCAGCTCGTCGGTGAACACACCATGGCCCAGGAGCCGGTGGCGGCCGAGGAATCGGCCGCGCAGGATCCCGACGCGCCGTTCCCACTCGCACCCATCCAGCACGCCCTGTGGGTCGGACGCAACGAACTGACCGAACTCGGCGGGGTGGCCGCTCATCTCTACGTCGAATTCGACGGCAGCGGCGTGGATCCCGAGCGGCTGAGCGCCGCGGCCGCCGCGCTCGCCGCGCGCCACCCCATGCTGCGCGTCGACATCCTCGGCGACGGTATGCAACGGATCAGCGACCGCGAGCTGCCCGTCAAGGTGACCGACCTCCGCTCGCTCGACGTGGTGGCCGCAGAGGAGCAACTCGAGGTCATCCGTCACGCCAAATCCCATCAGATGCTCGAGGGCGAGGTGCTGGAGCTGGCGCTGACCCTGCTGCCCGGCGGACGCACCCGCCTGCACGTCGACCTCGACATGCAGGCCGCCGACGCGGTCAGCTACCGCAACTTCATGGCCGACCTCGCCGCGCTCTACCGCGGTGTGCAGCTGCCCGAACTCCAGTACACCTATCGCGAGTACCGCAGCGCACTCACCGCGACGCCCCCGCCGAACGCCGACGAGGACCGCCGGTGGTGGACCGAACGCATCCCCGAACTCCCCGAACCGCCCGCCCTGCCGCTGGTTCCGCGGGCCGAACAACTCGACCCGCGCCGCGGCACCCGGCGGTGGCGGTTCCTCGACGCCGCCACCCGCGACGGTCTCTACGCGGCGGCGCGCAAGCGCGGGATCACCCCGGCGATGGCGTTCGCCGCGTCCTACGCGGGGACGCTCGCGCGGTGGTCGACCAGCCGGCACTTCCTGCTCAACCTGCCGATGTTCGGGCGCGAACCGTTCCACGGCGACGTCGACAAACTGGTCGGTGACTTCTCCTCTTCGCTCATGCTCGACGTCGACTTCACCGACGCGCACACCCCGGCGCAGCGCGCGCGGGTGATGCAGGAGGCGCTGCACACCTCCGCCGGCCACTCCACCTACTCCGGTCTGTCGGTACTGCGGGACCTCAGCCGCCACCACGGCACGCCGACGCTGGCGCCGTTCGTGTTCACCAGCGCGCTCGGGCTCGGCGACCTGTTCGCCGGCGACGTCACCGACCAGTTCGGCACCCCGGTCTGGCACATCTCGCAGGGCCCTCAGGTGCTGCTGGATTCACAGGTGACACCGTTCGACGGCGGTCTGCTGGTCAACTGGGACGTCCGCGAGGACGCGTTCCGGCCCGGCGTCATCGACGCGATGTTCGCCCATCAGCTCGCCGAACTGCAGCGGCTCGCCACCGACGACGCCGCGTGGGACGCCGTCGATCCGCCCGCGGTTCCCCCCGCGCAGCGTGCGGTGCGCGACGCGCTCACCACGACCGCCGAGCGCAGCACCGACGCGCTGCACGACGGCTTCTTCCGCATCGCCGCCGCCAACCCCGACGCGACCGCCGTGATCAGCTCGGCCGGCACCCTGACCTACGCCGAACTGCACGAACGGGTGCTGGCCGTCACCGGAGCCCTGCAGGTGGCGGGCATCAAACCCGGTGACACCGTCGCGGTGACGGGTCCGAAATGCGCCGACCAGGTGACGGCGCTGCTCGCCATCCACGCGGCCGGCGCGGTGTACGTGCCGATCGGTGCCGACCAGCCCGCCGACCGCGCCGAGAGCATCCTGCAGACCGCCGGTGTGCGGATGGCGCTGGCCTGTGGTGCCGAGGCACCGACCTCGCTGCCGGCGCTGACCATCGCCGAGGCGATCCGCGTCGGATCGCGGGCCCACGGCGTCACCCCCGCGACGATCGCGCCCGACGAGGTCGCCTACGTGCTGTTCACCTCCGGCTCGACCGGGACGCCCAAGGGGGTCGAGGTCACCCACGCCGCCGCGATGAACACCCTCGAATTCATCAACGGCCACTTCGAGATCGGGCCCGCCGACCGCTGCCTGGCGCTGTCCACGCTCGAAGGCGATCTGTCGGTGCTCGACATCTTCGGCATGTTGCGTGCCGGTGGCTCCCTCGTCGTGGTCGACGAGGCCCAGCGCCGCGACCCCGACAGCTGGGCGCGGATGATCAACGAGCACCGCGTGAGCGTGCTGCACTGGATGCCCGGCTGGCTGGAGATGCTGCTCGAGGTGGGAGGTTCGCTGCCCTCGGTGCGCGTCGTGCCCACCGGAGGTGACTGGGTGCGCACCGAGATGGTTCGCCAATTGCGCAGTGCGGCACCGAATGTGCGGTTCGCCGGCTTGGGTGGCGCCACCGAGACCGCGACCCACAACACCATCTGCGAACCCGGTGAACTGCCCGACCAGTGGTCGGCCGTGCCGTTCGGCCGTCCGCTGCCGAACAACGCGTGCCGCGTCGTCGCGACCGACGGTGCGGACTGCCCGGACTGGGTGCCCGGCGAACTGTGGGTGGGCGGTCGCGGCATCGCCCGCGGCTACCGCGGCAGGCCGGACCTGACCGCCGAGCGTTTCGTCGAGTACGACGGCCGCACCTGGTACCGCACCGGCGATCTGGTCCGCTACCTGCCGGACGGGCAGATCGATTTCGTCGGCCGCGCCGACCACCGCGTCAAGATCAGCGGATACCGCATCGAACTCGGCGAGGTCGAGGCCGCACTGCGGCGCATCGCCGGTGTCGACGCCGCCGTGGCCGCGGTGCTGGCCGCCCCCGGCGACGGGCGCACCGAACAGCTCGCCGCCATCGTGCGTCCCTCCGACGCCCGGGTGACCGTCGAGGACCTCACCCGTCAGATGGCCGAACTCGTTCCGCCACACATGGTTCCGAGCCACATCGCGCTCGTCGAGACAATCCCGTTCACCGTGGGCGGCAAGATCGACCGCAAGGCCGTCGCGGCGGTGCTGACCCGCAGCATGGCCGAACGCGCCCAGGACCACGCGCCGACGTACCGCGCGCCTGCCACGGCGCTGGAGCGGGCACTCGCCGACATCGTCGCCACCGTGCTGGACCGCGAGAGCGTCGGCGCCGACGACGACTTCTTCGAACTCGGCGGCGATTCCGTGCTGGCCACCCAGGCCGTCGCGCGGATCCGCGAGTGGCTCGACTCGCCGGGGGTGATGGTCACCGACATCTTCGCCGCCCGCAGTGTCGGCGCCCTGGCGCGCCGGTTGGCCGAGCAGGAGTCCGGCAGCGACCGCCTCGAGGGGGTCGCCGAGCTCTACCTCGAAGTCACCGACATGACGTCGGCCGATGTGGCCTCGGCGCTCGATTCGACGTCGGCGCAGGCGCGATGACGGCGCGACAACTCGAGTTCGCGCCCTGGGTCAAACGCTTCCCGGCCGAGGGCGGGTCGGCCGCGGTGCTGTTCCCGCACGCCGGCGGCGCCGCCGCGGCCTACCGGGACCTGGCGAAAGCGATGTCCGGCAAGGGAATCGACACCTACATCGTGCAGTACCCCCAGCGCGCCGACCGGCTGCGGCACCCCGCGGCGGCCGGCATCGGTGAACTGGCGGCCGAGCTGTTCGAGGCGGGGCCCTGGGGCAGCGTCGGCACCCTCGACCTGTTCGGGCACTGCATGGGCGCTGTGGTGGCCTTCGAATTCGCGCGCGTCGCCGAACGCCACGGCGTCGCGGTGCGCACCCTGTGGGCGTCAGCGGGCCAGGCCCCGTCGACGGTCGCCGAGGGCTCACCGCTGCCCAGTACCGACCGCGACGTCCTCGCCGACATGGTCGACCTCGGCGGTACCGACCCGCGCCTGCTCGAGGACGAGGACTTCGTCGAACTGCTCGTCATGGCGGTGCGGGCGGACTACCGCGCGCTGAGTGGGTACACCTGCGGGCAGGACGAGCAGATCGCCGCCGACATCCACGCGCTGCGCGGCGACCGTGACCACCGGATCAGCCAGCAGTGGTCGCAGCGCTGGGCGTCGCACACCACCGGCCGGTTCGCGCTGTCGACGTTCGAAGGCGGCCACTTCTACCTCAACGAACACCTGGACGCGGTCGCGGCGCTGGTGAGCGGCGGATGACCGCACGGGACCGTACCGCCTCCGACCGCGACGACCCCGTCGTCATCGTCGGTATGGCGGTGGAGGCGCCCGGCGGGATCGACACCCCCGAGAACTACTGGGCACTGCTGTCCGAGCAGCGCGAAGCGTTGGGCCCGTTCCCGACCGACCGCGGCTGGTCGCTGCGGGAGCTGTTCGCCGGATCGCGGCGCGAGGGCTTCAAACCCATCCATGACCTCGGCGGATTCCTGTCCGCCGCTGGCGAATTCGATCCGGAGTTCTTCGGCATCTCCCCGCGTGAGGCCGTCGCGATGGATCCCCAGCAGCGGGTGGCGCTACGCCTGGCGTGGCGCGCGCTGGAGAACAGCGGCATCAACCCCGACGACCTCGCCGGCCACGACGCGGGGTGCTACGTCGGCGCCTCGGCGCTGGAGTACGGGCCGCCACTGACCGAGTTCTCCCACCACAGCGGTCATCTCATCACCGGTACGTCGCTCGGTGTCATCTCCGGGCGAATCGCCTACACGCTCGACCTGGCCGGGCCCGCCGTCACCGTCGACACCTCGTGCTCGTCGGCACTGTCCGCCTTCCACCTCGCCGTGCAGGCGCTGCGTGCGGGGGACTGCGACCTCGCCCTGGCGGGCGGTGTGTGCGTGATGGGATCGCCCGGCTATTTCGTCGAGTTCTCCAAACAGCACGCGCTCTCCGACGACGGACACTGCCGGCCCTACAGTGCGCACGCCAGCGGCACGGTGTGGGCCGAGGGCGCGGGAATCTTCGTGCTGCAACGCAGATCCCGTGCCGTGCGCGACGGCCGCGACATCCTCGCCGAGGTGCGGGCCAGCTGCGTCAACTCCGACGGCCGCACCGTCGGCCTCACCGCGCCGAGCGAGCGCGCCCAGACCCGCCTGTTCGGCCGGGCCATCGCCCAGGCCGGTGTGTCACCCGAGGACGTCGGCATGGTCGAGGGCCACGGCACCGGCACGCGGCTCGGCGACCGCACCGAACTGCACGCGCTGGCCGCCACCTACGGTGCCGCCGACCCCGGCCGGGGGCCGCTGCTGGGGTCGGTGAAATCGAACCTCGGGCACACCCAGGCGGCCGCAGGCGCGCTCGGTCTCGCCAAGGTGCTCGTCGCCGCCGAGCGCGCGACCATTCCGCCCACCCTGCACGCCGACGAGCCGAGCCGCGAAATCGACTGGGACACTGTCGGTCTGCGCCTGGCGGACAAGCTGACGCCGTGGCCGGCCCGCAACTGCGAACGGGTGGGCGCGGTCTCGGCGTTCGGGATGAGCGGTACCAACACCCACGTCGTCGTGGCGGTGCCGGACCAGCCCCGGGCAGCGAAGTGACCCGGCCGAACCGGTGGCCCGACGGGCGGATACCGGTGCTCGTCAGCGCGCATGCCGCCGATCTCGTCGCCGCCGACGGCGACGCCGTGCTGGGCTACCTCGAACGTCACCCGGACGCCTCGGTGGCCGACGTGGCGGGGCAGCTGGCCGCCACCCGCCGGGTGCGGCGGCACCGGGCGGTCGTCCGGGCCCGGGACCGCGGTGAGCTCGCCGACGGTCTGCGCGCGCTCGCCGCGAATGCCGAACATCCGCTCGTGGCACGCAGCGCCGAAGGCTCGGTCACCCGTACCGCTTTCGTGTTCCCCGGACAGGGCACTCAGTGGCCGGCGATGGGTGCCGACGCCTACCGGGAACTCGACGAGTACCGCGCGGCGGTCGACGCCTGTGCCGAGGCGTTCGCCGCAGCGGGGGCGCAGTCACCGGTCCGGTACCTGACGACAGCCGACGCCCCGGACACCTTCTCGGAGACCGAGGTCGAGGGCGCGCAGTTCACCCACGCCGTTGCGCTGGCCCACGTCTGGCGGTCCTTCGGGGTGCTCCCCGACATCACCGTCGGCCACAGCCTCGGCGAGATCGGCGCGGCCTACATCGCCGGTGCGATGACGCTGCAGGACGCGGTGTCGGTGGTGATCGCCCGCGCCGGCGTCGTGGACCGGCTGGCCGGCGACCACGCCGTCGCGGTGCTCGGCGTCGACCCCGACACCGCTGAGCGGGTCATCGCCGCCACCCCGGGCTGGCTGGAACTGGCGGTGGTCAACGCGCCGTCCTCGGTCGCGGTGTCCGGTGACCGGACCGCGGTGTCGGCGGCCGTCGCGCGCGTCCGCGAACAGGGCGGGTTCGCACGCGAGATCACCGTCGGCTTCCCGGTGCACACCAGCATCCTCGAACCTCTGCGCGACGATCTGCTGCGCCAGCTGCCCCGGGCCGTCTTCGCCGACACGCCGGTGCAGTTCATCGGCGGAGCAACCGGCGACGTCGTCGCGCCCGGTACCGAATTCGGCGAATACTGGTACGGCAACCTGCGCAACATGGTGCGCTTCGACCACGCATTCAGCACCGCACTGCGCTGCGGGGCAAGGACGTTCGTCGAACTGTCGGCGCACCCGCAACTGCTGTTCGCGATGGGCGACATCCTCGGCGACAGCCATGCCACGCTCGTCGGATCAGGCAGGCGCGACGAACCGATCACCGAGTCGCTCTCGGCGAACCTGGCCGTCGCCGCCGCATCCGACCCCGGCTTCGGGTGGCGGGATCTGGTCGGACGGGCCACGAACCGGCTGCGAGGCTTCCCGAACGCGCCGATGCGGGCCACCGCGCTGTGGGCGGCGCCCGAACCCTTGGCTCCCACAACGGAACTCACCGTCGCGCAGGAGGTATGGCAGCCGGTCGCCGCCGGTCCCGCGCCCGACGCCGCGGTGACCGTCGGGGTCGCCGTCGTGGATCTGGCGACCGCCGGTGCGCTCGGGCAGCGGCTGCGGACCGCCGCCGAGCATCACCCCGGTGTGGCGCTGACGGCGCCCGACACCGCGGAGCTGATGATCGTCGTCGCACCGCGAACCGACACCGCCGATGCGGGCGCCGCGGTCACCGCGCTCACCGAACTGGTGGGCACCGGGGCACTGCGGTATCCCGCCTCCGCCGGGCCGCGGTGCCGCGACGTGTGGCTGGTCACCGTCGGCGGGGAAGAGGTCCGCGCGGGTGAGCCGGTGGCGCCGACGGCGGCCGCCCTCGCCGCGATGCACCGCAGCCTCGGTCTCGAGAACCCGGAGCTCGGCTTCCACCACCTGGACGTGTCCGCCGACACCCCGGTGGACACGGCGCTGATCGACACGCTGCTGGCCGGGGCGGGCGAGCTCGCCCTGCGCAACGGCGGTGCGGGGCCGGCGCTGTACCGGCGGACGCTGCTCGACGCGCCCGCCGCCGAACCGTGGGCACTGGAGTCCGGCGTCCTCGACGACGTGGTGATCACCGGCGGTGCGGGAGCGATCGGCCTGCGCTATGCGCGCTACCTCGCCGACCGGGGAGCGCGGCGCATCGTCCTGCTCAGCCGCCGGGCCGTCGAACCGGCGGTGCTGGCCGAACTGGCCGCACCCCACGGCGCCGAGGTGCTGTCGTTACCGTGCGACATCACCGACCGCGACAGCCTCGCCGCGGCCGCCGCGCGCGCCGGGGACGGCGCGTCGCTGGTGATCCACGCCGCGGGCGCGGCGACCTTCGCCACCGGCGACCGGCTCGATGCGGCGGCTGCGGCAAACACGTTGGGCGCCAAGGTCGTCGGACTCGCACATGTGGCCGAGCTGTGGCCGCTGCGGCCGGACGCCCGCCTCCTGCTGTGCGCGTCGGTGTCGGGACTGTGGGGCGGGCGCGGCCACGCCGTGTACTCGGCCGCCAACCGGATGCTCGACGTGCTCGCCCAGCGGCTGCGCGCCGACGGCCGCCGCGCTGTGGCCGTCCGATGGGGGCTGTGGCAGTCCGACGGCGGCTCGGGCATCGTCGACGAGACCGAGACCGCCCGCATCGAGCGGTCCGGGTTGCGGCCGATGGACCCGGACCAGGCGATCGAAGCCAGCCTGGTCGACCATGCGGTCGACCCGGTGGTGCTCTCGGCCGACATGCACCGGATGCGGATGTTCTTCGGCAGCACCGAGCCCGTCCGCGCACAGGCCGCGCCGGTGGTCGCCACCGCCGAGGACGTCGACACCGCCGGCGCGGTGCGCGCCGAACTCGCCGCCGTCCTGAGCATCACCGACCCCGGCGACATCGACCTCGACGCCTCCCTGTTCGACCTCGGTGTCGATTCGCTGCTCGCCCTCGACCTCCGCAAGCGATTCCGACGGGTCATCGGCCGGACCGTCCCACTGGCCACCCTGTTGGGCGGCATCACCGGCACCGAACTGGTCGCCGAACTCGACGAGAGCTCGACGGCGACCGACGGCCCCACAGCACGCGTCCAGAAAGTAGATTCCCCGAGTGACTGACACCACCGACTCACGGCCGGCCGGCATGGACACCGACGCCCGGCTGGAATTGTTGCGCCGCAAGCTCAGTGAGCGCGGGCTCGCGTCACAGAACGCCACAGCGGCCGAACCGTCGGGCCGCGAACTGTCCGAGGGGCAGCTGCGGATGTGGTTCGTGCAGACCGCCGATCCGTCCGGCGCCCTGCTCAACATCTGCCTGTCCTACCGCATCCGAGGTGAGGTCGACCTCGTCGCGCTGCGCGGTGCGCTCGATGCCGTCGCGCGCCGCCATCCGGTACTGCGCACCACCTACGCCACCGACGAGTCCGGCGAACCCCGCCCGACCGTGCACGCCGATCTGCGGCCCGCCTGGGCCGAACACGACCTGACCGACCTGGCGAGCCAGTCGGAGAAGGCGCAGCGCCTACGCCTCGAGGTACTCGCGCAGCGGGAATTCGGCGCACCGTTCGATCTCGCCACCGACGCGCCGCTGCGCATCACCATGGTGCGCACCGGCCCCCGGGAACACATCATGTTGCTGGTGGCCCACCACATCGCGTGGGACGACGGATCGTGGGAGGTCTTCTTCGCGGATCTGACCCGCGCCTACACCGGCGACCCGCTGGGGGAGGAGCTCACCCCGCACGTCCCCGCCGGCCCCCGCGACGCCGCGGCCGACCTCGACTACTGGCGCACGGTCATGGCCGATCCGCCGGAGCCGCTCGAACTGCCGGGGCCGACCGGTTCGGCGGTGCCCACGAGTTGGCGTTCGGCACGCACCAGCGTCACGCTCGGCGCCGACACGGCACGCCGCGTCACCGAGCTGGCGCGGGAGACGGGCTGCACCCCGTATGCGGTGCTGCTCGCCGTGTTCGGGACCCTGATCCACCGCTACACCCACGCCGACGACTTTCTGGTCGCCACCCCGGTGCTCAATCGCGGCCCCGACACGGAGAACCGCATCGGCTACTACGGCAACGCGGTCGCGATGCGGCTGAAACCGAATGCGTCGATGTCGTTCCGCGACATGCTCGCCCAGGCCCGCGAGACCACGCTCGGGGCGTTCGCCCACCAGGGCATCAACCTCGACCGGGTGGTCCGCGAGCTCAACCCGGACCGCCGCCACGGCACCGAGCGGATGTCGCGGGTCAGCTTCGGCTTCCGCGGGCCCGACCGCTTCGGCTTCACCCCGCCGGGCGTGCAGTGCGAACGGGCCGAACTGCGCAGCCACATCACCCAGCTGCCCCTCGATGTGATGGTCGAATTCGACGCGGAGCCGAACGGCGGCGGTGCGCTCGTCGAGGTCGAGCACCTCGTCGAGATCATCGAACCCGCACTGGCACAACAGCTCCTCGACCACTTCGTCGTCCTTCTCGACAGCGCCCTTGCCCATCCCGACACCGCGCTGTCGCGCCTGCAGCTGATGAGCGCCGGCGACGCCGCCTGGCTGCACGACGTCGCCCGCGGTGAGCGCTTCGACACCCCGGCCCGCACGCTGCCCGACGTGATCGCCGCCCAGGTGAGCCGGGCGCCGGACGAGGTCGCCGTCGTCTACGAGGGCAGGCACTACTCGTACGGCGAGATCAACGCCGCCGCCAACCGGGTCGCCCACTGGCTCATCGGCCAGGGCATCGGCACCGAGGACCGCGTCGCGGTGCTGCTCGACAAATCGCCCGAACTCATCGTCACCGCGCTCGGCGTGGCCAAGGCCGGCGCGGTGTACGTGCCGGTCGATCCGACCTACCCCGAGGACCGGCTGACGTTCATCCTCGGTGACTGTGATGCGAAAGTCGTGCTGCGCGAACCGGTCAGCGGTCTGGACGGCCAGCGCAGCGACGATCCGACCGATGCCGACCGGGTGCGGCCGCTGCGGCCCGAGAACAGCGCGTACCTGATTTACACCTCGGGCACCACCGGCCTGCCCAAGGGGGTGCCGGTCCCGCACCGCCCGGTCGCGGAGTACTTCGTCTGGTTCAAGAACGAATACCAGGTCGACGCGAGGGACCGTCTGCTGCAGGTCGCCTCGCCGAGCTTCGACGTCTCGATCGCCGAGATCTTCGGCATGCTGGCGTGCGGCGCCCGAATCGTCGTCCACCGGCCCGGCGGGCTCAACGACATCGGCTACCTGACCGACCTGCTGCGCGACGAAGGCATCACCGCAATGCATTTCGTCCCGTCGCTGCTGGGGCTGTTCCTGTCGCTGCCCGGTGTGAACCAGTGGCGCACCCTGCAGCGGGTGCCGATCGGCGGCGAACCGCTGCCCGGTGAGGTGGCCGACAAGTTCCACGCCACCTTCGACGCGATGCTGCACAACTTCTACGGCCCGACCGAGACGGTGATCAACGCGAGCCGCTACAAGGTGGAGGGCAAGCAGGGCACCCGGATCGTGCCGATCGGGCGCCCCAAGATCAACACCGAGATGTATCTGCTCGACGACGCCCTGCAGCCGGTGCCCGTCGGGGTGATCGGCGAGATCTACATCGGCGGCACACATGTCGCGCACGGCTACCACCGCAGGCCCGGCCTGACCGCCGAGCGCTTCGTCGCCGATCCGTTCGCGCCGGGCGGCCGGCTGTACCGGTCGGGTGACCTCGCGCGGCGCAACGCCGACGGCGACATCGAATTCGTCGGGCGCGCCGACGAACAGGTGAAGATCCGCGGATTCCGCATCGAACTCGGCGACGTGGCGGCCGCGATCTCCGTCGACCCCAGCGTCGGTCAGGCCGTCGTCATGGTCAGCGATCTGCCGGGGCTCGGCAAGAGCCTGGTCGGCTATCTCACGCCGGTCAGCGGGCAGGACCACGATTCGGTGGCCGTGGACCGTATCCGTGCGCGTGTGGCCGCGGCGCTGCCCGAGTACATGGTGCCCGCGGCATACGTCGTGATCGACGAGATCCCGATCACCACCCACGGCAAGATCGACCGGGCCGCGCTGCCCGAACCCGAGCTCACCTCCACCATCGAGTTCCGCCAGCCGGCGACCGACACCGAACGCGAGATCGCCCGGCTGTTCGGTGAGCTGCTCGACCGCGACGGCGCCGTCGGCGCCGACGACTCGTTCTTCGATCTGGGCGGGCACTCGCTGCTGGCAACAAAACTCGTTGCGGCCGTGCGTAGCTCGTGCGGCGTCGACGTTGGTGTGCAGGAGGTGTTCGAGCTCGCCACGGTGGCGCGGATCGCCGGCCACATCGACGACCTGCGCGCCGGTGGCGGCGGTCCGGCGCGGCCGCGCCTGATGCCGCTGCATCTCGACGGACCCGCACCGCTGGCCTCGGCGCAGCTGCGGTCCTGGTTCGCCTACCGCGTCGACGGGCCCAGCGTCGTCAACAACATCCCGTTCGCGGCGCGGCTGCGCGGCCCCTGTGACGTCGACGCGCTGGCCGCCGCGGTCGGTGACGTGATCGACCGCCACGAGATCCTGCGCACGGTCTACCGCGAGATCGACGGTGTGCCTCACCAAGTGGTGCTGCCGCCGGAACCGGTGACCGTCCGGCGCGCGCGCGGCGACGGTGAGCAGTGGCTGCGCGACGAACTCGACCGCGAACGCGGCCACGTGTTCGACCTCGAACGCGACCGGCCGATCCGGCCGGCCATCCTCAGCGTCCCGGACGGTCACGTGCTGTCGATGGTGATGCACCACATCGCCGCCGACCACTGGTCGGCCACCGTGCTCTTCACGGATCTGCTGACCGCCTACCGGGCCCGGGCTGCGGGGGAGACGCCCGCGTGGGCGCCGCTGCCCCTGCAGTACGCCGACTTCGGCGCCTGGCAGACCGCGCTGCTGGCCGACGACGCCGGTATCGCCGGACCGCAGCGCGAATACTGGACCGAACAACTCGCCGGGCTGCCGGAGGAGACCGGGCTGCGGCCCGATTTCGCGCGCCCGCCGATGCCCAGCGGGCTCGCCGAAGCGGTCGAGTTCCGCATCGACGGCGCGACCAGGGACAAACTCGCGGCGCTGTGCCGCGAACTCGGGGTCACCGAGTTCATGCTGCTGCAGGCGGCGGTGGCCGTCGTCCTGCACAAGGCCGGCGGCGGTCCCGACGTACCGCTCGGCACCCCGGTGGCCGGCCGGAACGAACCCGAGTTGGACCAGCTGGTCGGGTTCTTCATCAACATCCTGGTGCTGCGCAACGACCTGAGCGGCAACCCCACCCTGCGGGAGGTGTGCCGCCGCGCCCGCGAGATGGCGCTGGCGGCCTACGCCCACCAGGACCTGCCGTTCGACCAGGTCGTGGACGCGGTCAACCCGGTGCGCACGCTGGCGCGCAACCCGCTGTTCAGCGTGGTGGTGCACGTGCGCGAACAGGTGCCCGAGAACCGGGTGATCGACCACGGCCCCGACGGCGACACGACCGTCACGGTGCTCGAGCCGCCGTTCGACGCCGCGCACGCCGACCTGTCGCTGAACTTCTTCGCCCACGAACAGCGAGTGGAGGGCGGCTTCTCCGGATACCGGGGCCATGTCATCTACCGCCCCGAGCTCTACAGCCGCGAGACCGCGCAACGGTTCGTCGGCTGGCTCGGCCGGGTGGTGACGGCGTTCGCCGAACAACCGGACCTCACGCTCCGCGAACTCGAGATCGGGGCGCCGGGGGAGCGTCGGCGCATCCTCGAAGACTGGGGTGGCGGAAGCGTTTTCGTGCTCGATCAGGCCCTGCAACCGGTGCCGGTCGGCGTGGTCGGCGACGTGTACACCGCGGGCGGCCCGCTGGCCGCCGCCCACTGGAACCGGGCGGCGCTGACCGCGACCCGACTCGTCGCCCATCCCCACACGACGCAGCCGGGCGCACGTCTGCACCGCACCGGCGATCAGGCCCGGTGGAGCGCCGACGGTGTGCTCGAACTGGTCGGCTCCGACGAGCGGTCCGGCGAACCCGCGGTCCGCGCGGTCAGCCCGTCGGGGGAGCCGCCCACCACCGACACCGAGCGCGCGCTGGCGACCCTGCTCGGTGAGGTGCTCGACACCGAGGTCACCGGCCGGTACGACGACTTCTTCAGCCTCGGTGGCGACAGCATCCTCGCCGTGCAACTCGCCGCCCGGGCCCGCGACGCCGGCCTGAAACTGACCGCCCGCATGGTGTTCGAACAGCCCACGCTGTACGACCTCGCCGCCGCCGTCGACGACAAGGCCGCGGCCGCCGGTACCCCGGCCGACGCGGACACCGCCCACGCACCGATGAGCGCGTCGGGTCTGTCCCCGGACGAACTCGCCGCCCTGACGGCGTCGTGGAGCGCATCGCGGGAGGACGCGCCGTGACGCAGACCGAGCCGGCCACCAACGCCATCGAGGACGTGATGGCGCTCAGCCCCCTGCAGCAGGGCCTGTACTCCATCACGGTGCTCAGCAGCGCCGAACACACCGACGGCGACCCCTACGTCATCGCGATGGCCGCCGACGTCACCGGCACGCTCGACGCCGCGCTGCTACGGGCATGCGCGGCGGCGATGCTGACCCGCCACCCCAACCTGCGGGCCAGCTTCTTCCGCGGAGATCTGCCGCGCCCCGTTCAGGTCGTGCCCGCCCGCGTCGACCTGCCGTGGCGGCACGTCTGCGTGCCGACCGTCGAGGAGGCGGCGGACCTCGAGGACCGCGAACGCCGACGCCCCTTCGATCTCGAAAACGGGCCGGTGATCCGGTTCCTACTCATTGAAACGCCGGGTCCGCGTTGGCGATTCATCATCGTCGCCCACCACATCGTCATCGACGGTTGGTCGCTTCCGCTGTTCGTCGGCGAACTCATGGCGCTCTACCGCGCGGGCGGTGACCTGGAGGCACTCGGCGCCCCGCCGCGGCCGTACCGCGACTACATCGGCTGGCTCGCCGGCCGTGACCAGGCGGCCAGCCGGGCCGTGTGGACCGAGCACCTCGCCGGGATGGACGGCCCGACGCTGCTGACCCCCGCGCTGTCGGCCACCGAACCCGAGCCCGGCCTGCCGCGGCGCACCGAGGTGCGGCTGGACGCCGCCGCCACCCAGCGGCTGACCGAGGCCGCCCGGTCGCGCGGGGTCACCGTGAACACGCTGGTGCAGATGGCATGGGCGGCGATGCTCTCGGTGTTCACCGACCGCCGCGACGTGACCTTCGGAATGACCGTGTCCGGACGTCCGGGTGAACTCGCCGGTGTCGAGACGATGGTCGGGCTGTTCATCAACACCGTCCCGCTGCGGGTGCGGCTCGACCCGGTCGAAACCGTTGGCGCTCAATGTCTGTCGCTGCAGCGCACCGCTGCCGTGTTGCGTGACCACAGCTACCTCGCGCACGCCGAACTGCGCGCGCTGGCCGGGGTGGGCGAGATGTTCGACTCGCTGTTGGTCTACGAGAACTTCCCGCCGGGCGGCCTGGTCGGCGGTGACCACCGGTTCGAGGCCGACGGCGCCACCTTCGTCCCCGCCGCGCTGGAGAGCCTGTCGCACTTCCCGGTCACCATCGCCGCGCACATGGCCGACGAGCAGCTGACGGTGCTGGTCGAGACGCTCGAGGGCGCCCTCGGCGCACTCACCCCGCACCGCGTCGGACAGTGTGTGCTCGACACGGTCCAGCGGCTGATCACCCACTGGGAGCGGCCGCTTCGCGAGGTCAGCATCCTCACCGGCACCGACGCCGCCCCCGCCGATACGGCGGTCGAACCGCCACGCGGGTCCGGCGTGCACGCCGCATTCACCGCGGCGGCGCGCCGGACTCCGGACGCCGTCGCGCTCAGCTGGGACGGCGGTGCGCTGACCTATCACGAGGTGGACGCCGCGGCGGACCGCCTCGCCGCCACGCTCACCGCACACGGCGTCGGCGCGGAAACCCCGGTGGCCATTGCCCTTTCGCGCGGACCCGACTACGTGATCGCCATGCTCGCGGTGCTCAAGGCGGGCGGCATGATCGTCCCGCTGGATCCCGCGATGGCCGGTGAGCGCATCGCCGAGATCCTGCGCCAGACCGCGGCACCCGTCGTCGTCGACGAGGCGCTGCTGGCCACCGTGGGCGCACCGGACCCGTCGTGGGCACCGGCCGCCGTCGCGCCCGGACAGGCCGCGTACGCGGTGTTCACCTCCGGCACGACCGGACTTCCCAAGGGAGTCATCGGCACCCACGACGCGGTGCTCGCCTACGGCGACGACCACGCTCACCATGTGCTGCGCCCGGCCGCCACCCGGCTGGGCCGCCAGCTGCGGATCGCCCACGCCTGGTCGTTCACGTTCGACGCCGCATGGCAGCCGCTGGTCGCGCTGTTCGAGGGCCATGCGGTGCACATCATCGGCGACGACGTCCAGCGCGACGCCGAGGCGCTGGTCGACACCATCGACCGCCACGGCATCGACATGATCGACACGACGCCGTCGATGTTCGCCCAGCTCAAGGCTTTCGGGTTGCTGTCGCGGGTGCCGCTCGCGGTGCTCGCACTCGGCGGCGAAGCCGTGGGCAGCGGGACGTGGCGGTTCATCCGCGAGGAGTGCGCGCGCACCGGGATGAGCGCCTACAACTGCTACGGCCCCACCGAGACGACGGTGGAGGCGGTCGTGGCGGCGATTGCGCGGCATTCGCGGTCGGTGATCGGTCTGCCGACCCGCCACACCCGCGCCTACGTGCTCGACGCCTGGCTGCGGCCGGTGCCCGACGGGGTGGCGGGGGAGCTGTACCTGTCCGGCGCCCAGCTCACCCGCGGCTATCTGAACCGCGCGGGCGAGACGTCCGGGCGGTTCGTCGCCGACCCGTTCCGGCCCGGCAGCCGGATGTACCGCACCGGCGATGTGGTGCGGCGCGACCCCGACGGCGCCCTGCAGTATCTGGGCCGCAGCGACGACCAGGTCAAGATCCGCGGATTCCGGGTCGAACCGGGGGAGGTGTGCGCGGTCCTGCAGACCCATCCCGACGTCCGCGCGGCCCACGTCGCGGTCCGCAGCCATGCCAGCGGACCGCGGCTGATGGCGTACGCCGCCACCGCCGGCGTAGCGGTGGAGGTCGGCGAACTGCGGCGGATGCTCAGCACCCGGCTGCCGCGTTACCTCGTCCCGCACCACATCGCGGTGCTCGACGAGTTGCCGCTGACGGCCCACGGCAAAATCGACGACGCGGCACTGGCCACCCACGACGCTGCCGCGACGGGACCCGCCGCCGCGCCGGAGACCCCGACGGAGGCGGCCCTGGCCGAGGCGGTCGCCGAACTGCTCGGCATCTCGGCGGTGGACGTGACCGCCGAACTGCTCACTCTCGGGATGGACAGCATCGTGGCGCTGTCGGTGGTGCAGGCCGCGCGTCGGCGCGGGGTGGCGCTGCGGACCAGGCTGATGCTCGAATGCGGGTCGATCCGAGAACTCGCCGCGGCGATCGACGCCGAGGCGGACGCCGGAGCCGACGGCGGCGGGCAGGTCGAGGTGTGTGCCGAACCGATTCCGGTGCTCGCGAATGTGCACTGGCTCTACGAGTACGGCGAACCACGCCGGTTGGCGCAGACCGAGGCCATTCCGCTGCCCGACGGCATCACCGCCGAGGCGCTGCGCACGTTGCTGCACACCGTGGTCGACGGTCACGAGGTGCTACGCACGCGGCTGGACCGGGCGTCGATGACGCTTGTGCCGCAACCCGACAGCGATCCCGGTGAGCTGTTGACCGAGATCGAGGTCGACGGCGATCTGACGCTCGCGGTGGCCGAGCACACCGAACGTGCTGTGCAGCAACTGGACCCGGAACACGGACGGCTGTGGTCGGCGGTGTGGCTGCGTCCTCCGCAGGGCCCCGGCGTGCTGGTGGTGACCGCCCATGTGCTGGCGATCGACCCGGCGTCGTGGCGGGTCGTGCTCGGTGAACTCGACGCCGGCTGGCACGCGCTCAGTGCGGGACGGACACCGGTGCCGACCCGCGAGCACACCACCTACCGGCAGTGGTCGGCCCAGCTGCACGAGCGGGCCGACGCCCTCGACACCGCCGACTTCTGGGCAGCCCAACTCGACGGCGCAGACCCCGACCTCGGTGCGCGCCGGGTGCGTCCGGACAGCGACCGCGCCCGCGACCTGTCGGTCAGTGTGGCGATCACCGAACCCGAGCTCACCGCCCGGCTGATCGCCGCATCGGAAGCGATACCCGCGCTGCTGGCCGCGGCGGCCGCGCGCACGGTGACCGCCTGGCGCCGTCGCCGCGGACAGCCCACGCCGCCACCGCTGCTCGCGCTGGAGACCCACGGCCGCGCCGACGGTGCCGTCAGCGACAGCGCCGACACCGGCGACACCGTGGGACTGCTCAGCGCGATCTACCCCGTCCGCGTCGATCCCGACACCGGTCCGGTCGAGATCCCCGGACACGGAATCGATTTCGGGTTGCTGCGGTACCTGCGGCCCGACACGGCCGAACGCCTGTCGGCCCACCGGGAACCGCAGATCCTGCTGAACTATCTGGGCCGCGCCGACATGGGCGGCTCCGGTGCGTTCACCATGGACCGGCAGTTGCTGACCGCGGTGTCGGTGCTTCCCGAACCCGAACAGGCCGTACGCCACGAGCTGACCGTGATGGCCGCCGTCCTCGGAGAGGGCGGGGCGCCGGTCCTGGCCACGCAATGGCGGACACTGCCCGAGGTGCTGTCCGCCGACGACGTCGCCGTCCTGCAGTCCCTGTGGCAGGACGCGCTCCGAGAGGTTGCCCCATGACCGCCACACTGGCCGTGATCGGCGCAGGCCCGAAGGCCGTCGCCGTCGCCGCGAAAGCCGCCGAACTGCGCAACATGGGCGTCGACGCCCCAGAGGTGGTGGTCGTCGAGCGCACCGGGGTCGGCGCGAACTGGACGGCCGCCGGCGGCTGGACCGACGGTCAGCACCGGCTGGGCACCAGCCCGGAGAAGGACATCGGGTTCCCGTACCGCTCCGCCCTCGTACCCCGGCGCAACGCCGAGCTCGACGAGCGGATGACGCGGCACAGCTGGCAGGCCTACCTGATCGCCACCGCGCAGTTCGCCGAATGGATCGACCGCGGCAGGCCCGCGCCCAACCACCACAGGTGGGCGGCGTACCTGCGCTGGGTCGCCGACGCGATCGGCATGTCGATCGTGCGCGGCGACGTCGAGCGCATCTCGGTCGGCGTACGGGGCTGGGAGCTGCAGACCCGGGACACCACGGTCACCGCCGACGGGGTGATGATCACCGGGCCGGGGCAGGCGCAGCGGACGCTGCTGCCGGGGCATCCGAGGGTGATGTCGATCGCGGACTTCTGGCGACGCGCGGCGGCGCACGAGCTGATCGTCGCCGAGCGCGTCGCGATGATCGGCGGCGGTGAGACCGCGGCGTCGATGCTCAACGAGCTGTCCCGGCACCGGATTTCGACGATCACCGTGATCTCGCCCCAGGTGACGCTGTTCACCCGCGGCGAGGGGTTCTTCGAGAACACCCTGTTCTCCGATCCCACCGGGTGGACGAGCCTGACGCCGGCGGAGCGCCGCGACGCCATGTTCCGCACCGATCGCGGCGTGTTCTCCGCACGCGTGCAGGAGGCGCTGCTCGCCGACGACCGGATCCGGCACCTGCGCGGCCGCGTCGCGCACGCGGTCCCGCGTGACGGGCGGGTCCGGCTGACCCTGCACACCGACCGGGCCGGGGAACGCGTGGAGACCGTGCACGGCTTCGACCTGGTGATCGACGGTCAGGGCGCCGACGCGCTGTGGTTCATGCCGCTGCTCGGCCAGGACGCGCGCGATCTGCTCGAGCTGGGACTCGGCGGCCCGTTGACCGGAGAGCTGTTGCAGGAGTCCATCGGTCACGACCTCGCCGTCGCGGGAGTCACCCCGAAACTGTTCCTGCCCGGTCTGGCCGGCCTCAACCAGGGACCCGGTTTCCCCAACCTCAGCTGCCTCGGGCTGCTCTCCGACCGCGTACTCGGCGCGGATCTCGGTATGGGCGCGCACACGACGAACAGGAGAAGTCATGAGCACCAACCCATTCGATGACGACAACGGCACGTTCTACGTCCTGGTGAACGACGAGGAGCAGCACAGCCTGTGGCCCACGTTCGCCGATGTGCCTGCGGGCTGGCGGGTGGTGTTCGGTGAAGCCACTCGCGCGGACTGCCTGGCCTACGTCGAGCAGAACTGGACCGATCTGCGACCCCGGAGCCTGCGCGACGCGATGGCGTCGGACTAGGCGACACGCCGCACGGGCCTTTTGCTTCGTTTCGGCTCAGCAAACACAACCACAGACGTCTCCTGCGGGGAGTGTTCCGACGAACGCCCCGCGGCGGCACTCGCGTGCCTTGGTTGATCTTGAATTGCCGTAAGTCGGGTTATCCACGTCGCACGAACGTGTGCGCGGTGACCTGTGACACAAAAGACCAGCAAAAACGCGGTAGTGAGCCTGCCTTAATAAGGTTAGGCGTACCTATTGATTCTCAGTGGAATCTCAGTTAGCGTCCGGGCGCACCCCAGTAGGGGTGACCTGTCAACAAGGAGATTTCGTGCAACTAGCGCTTCGTTCCGCTGCGTCATGCCCCGAGCCGCAGTCGGTTTCGGCATACACCTCACCCCGCCCCAACAAGTTGCTGCTCGCCAGCGTTGCGATGATCGGTGCGGGCGCCATGGCCGTCACGCCGGTGGCGCCGAGCGTCGCGGAGCTCCAGCAGCGCGCCGTCGCTCTGACGGCCGCGCCTGTCACCGTCACCGAGAGCCCGGCAGCCGTGTACGGCAATCTCCTGAACTCGGCGCTCGCGAACGTCACCGAACTCGGTGGGATCCTGACGGAGAACCCGTTCCCGATCCTGAGCCAGATCATCGAGAACCAGACCGGATACGCCGGGGACATCCTCAACGGATTCGCCTCCCTGCCCGAGTCGTTCGACTCGTTCTGGACGGGCCGCAACGGTGAGGTGCGCCTGCGCAACACGCTCACCAACATCCAGAACGGCGATTTCGCCAATGCCTACGACGAGCTCAACCGTTTCGGCATCTACTCCCTGACGGTGTTCGCACCGCTGTACAACCTGCTGCTGTCCGCCGAACCGAGCACCCGCGTTCCCGAGGGCCGCATCGGTATCCCGGAGCAGATCGCGCTGAACGTCGCCGACGTGGTGCGCGCCGTGTTCAACCAGGGCAGCGTCGTGAGTGGCTCCACCCAGTCGCTTCTCGGCCCGTTCATCGGCGCGAACTTCGAGCTGGCGCTGGCCGCGGAGGCCATCAAGGATGCGGTCGACGCGGGCGACCTGGCCGGCGCGGCCAATGCGCTCGCCAACACCCCGGGCACCGTGCTCAACGCCTTCCTCAACGGCTACGTGAACCCCGAATGTGAAGGCGCCGCATGCGACGACGTCTTCCCGGGCCTGCTCAACAGCACCAGCCCGCTCGTCGACTTCATCGTCCGCATCCCGAACGCCATCGCCGAGGCACTCAAGCCGAACCTGCCGGCCGCGCCGTCGACCGATGCCGGCACCGCCACCCTGGCGCTGGACGCGAGCGATGCCAAGGAGCCGGCGCTGGCCGCCATCGACGCCGCTGATTCGGCGACGTCGGGCAAGGCCGGCCTGGTCGACGTCGAGGTCGTCGCCGACACGACGGTGCCCGCCGTCGAGGCGCCGGTGACCGAGGGTGACGTCGTGGTGGAGGAGGGCACCGAGGAGGCGCCCGTGAAGGCCGTCCCGACGAACCCGTTCAAGACCGTCGGCGACCAGGTCGCCGCCGCGGTGAAGGACGCCCAGGAGGGCTTCAAGAACGCCGTCACCGGCGGTCGCCACGCCAGCGGTGAGGAGGCGGCCGAAAGCGGTTCGGATGCCACGCCGAAGCACGCCAAGGACTCGGAGTCCGAGTCGGATGCCAAGGCGGACAACAAGTCTGACGCCAAGTCCGACGAGAAGTCGGATGCCAAGTCCGACTCGAAGTCCGACGCCAAGTCCGGCTCCGACGCCAAGTCCGGCGGCGCCGAGTAACACCCTTCCGAAGAGCCGGGCCCCCTCCACGCGGAGGGGGCCCGGTTTTGTTCGTTGCGGTGGAAGTCGCGCGCGGATCCGGTGAATACGGATCCGCCAGACGGAAATGCGTTGAGCGTCAATACAATCAGAGCCACAGCGATTGGTTCGGCATACTGGGGAACCGCCGGGGGAGCGGCGCAGTGGGTCGCCAGCGCGCCGTCGTGCGCGTCAATTTTGCTTTCGGCAATTTCAGCAAACGTTTCGCCGACTGTGCGACGCGGGGAAGCTTCTGATTCTCAGCGGACGTCGATGTCGGGCGAGTCTGAAAGATCTTGAGTTTTCACAGATTCGCTGACGGTATCCTCTTATCGTTTCCTAAGGTAACGGTCAGCCGCAAAACCCCAGCAAAACACGGTTATTGAGCTTGGCTGAATAAGGTTAGCCGACCCTATTGCGTCTCAGTGAAATCTCAGTTAGCGTCCCCCCGCGCCCTCGTGGCGGCAACCCACTTCTAAGGAGATCTCGTGCAACTCGCTCTTCGTCCCGCCGGGTCGTGCCCGGAGCCACAGGTGGCTTCGGCATACTCCACGCCGCGCCCCAACAAGTTGCTGCTCGCCAGCGTTGCGATGGTCGGCGCCGGCGCCATGGCCGTCAGCCCGGTGGCGCCCAGCGTGTCGGACATCCAACAGCGCGCGTTCGAGATGACCGCCGACGCCAACCCGATCCTCGAGAACCCGGTTGTGGTGTGGCAGCAGAACTTCGAGAATGCGTTCACCAACTTCGAGGCGCTCGCGCAGTCGATCTCGGATCAGCCGTTCCCGATCCTGAGCCAGGTCATCGAGAACCTGTCGTCCTACGCCGACACCATCATCGGTGCGCCCGCACCGGCAGACGCCCCGCCGCGGCAGCGTGGCACCGGCATCCTCGGCGCCATCCAGGGTGTCGAGCGGACGGTCACCCTCTTCGAGACCCGGCTCGCCGCCGCCGCGGATTACCTGGCCGCAGGCCAGATCACCGCCGCTTGGGCCGAGGTCGAGAGCGCGCTGCTGATCGGCTTCGAGAACATCGGCATGCCGCTCCTGGCCCCGCTCACCATCCCCGGAGACATCCTGGACAGCGCCGCGAACGTCTTCGACTCGCTGTTCGCACGCGGTAACGCCGTCGCGATCACTCGCGGCCTGCTCGCCCCGCCGATCACGCTGAGCTTCGCGATGGCCAACATCGCCGAGACCGTCGTCGATGCGGTGGAGCGCGGAGACCTCGAAGCGGCCCTCACCGCGATGGTGAACGCTCCCGGCATCGCCGCGGGCGCCTTCTTCAACGGGTACCGGCCGGTGCTGACCTACGACGAGGACGGCAACCCCCTGACCTACGCCACGGAGGCGTTCCAGGGTGTGTTCTCGCCGCTCGGCACGCTCGACCAGTTCCTGGTCCGGCTGCCCCGGGCGATCGCCGCCGCGATCGCTCCTCCCGTGGCTCCCTCGTCCGCGAAGGTCGTCACCCTGGACGTTTCCCAGGCAGAGGAGGGCGCCGAACCCGCCCTCGCCGCCATCGACGCCGCCGATTCGGCGACGGCAGGCAAGTCCGGGCTCGTCAGCGTCGAGGTTGTCGCCGACAAGACGGCGCCTGTCGCGGACGCCCCGGTGACCGACGGCGACGTCCTGGTGGAGGAGGGCACCGAAGAGGCCCCCGCCAAGGAGGTCAAGACGGTGGCGAACCCGTTCAAGGCCGTCGGAGACCAGGTGGCCGCGGCGGTCAAGGAAGCCCAGGACGGCTTCAAGAACGCCATCACCGGCGGTCGCCACGCCAGCAACAAGGAAGCGGCCGAGACTGATTCGGATTCGACGCCGAAGCACGCCAAGGACGCGGACGCCGACAAGGACGACACCAAGTCGGATGCGAAGTCGGACGCCAAGTCCGACGCCGGCTCGGACGCCAAGTCCGGCGCCGCCGAGTAATTCCTGACAACGAGCCGGGCCCCCTCCACGCGGAGGGGGCCCGGTTTGCATCGGTCAGATCTGCTGTGCGTACGGGACATCCATGTCGTAGAGCCGCGCGTGCAGCACGGTGCGATTCCGCAGCGCCGACCGCACCGCCCGGTGCAGACCGTCCTCGAGATAGATCACGCCCTGCCAGCGGACCGCGTGCGGGAACAGGTCGCCGTAGAAAGTCGAATCCTCTGACAACAACCGGTCCAGCGCCAGCACCGTCGTGGTGGTGACGATCTCGTCGAGGCGGATCTGCCGGGGCGGAATCCGTGACCACTCGCGATAACTCAAACCGTGCTCGGGGTAGGGCTTCCCGTCGCGAACACCCTTGAAGATCATCGGCGCGCCTTCGGTTGCTGTGCCCCCTCGTCAGTCGAAGGTTAGCCGAGCCATCGTCCCGACGTGGCCGGGCCCACGCGCACGATGCGTAACACAGCAGCTGAGCCCCGTAAACTGGGTGAGAACTGTGCTGTGGTCCCTGTGGAGAGGTAGGTGAACACAATGGGTAGTGCCGACGATCGTCGCTTCGAGGTGCTGCGCGCCATCGTCGCCGACTTCGTCGCCACCAAGGAGCCGATCGGTTCCAAGACCCTGGTGGAGCGACACAACCTCGGGGTGTCCAGCGCGACGGTCCGCAACGACATGGCGGTCCTGGAGGCCGAGGGCTACATCACGCAGCCGCACACGAGTTCGGGGCGGGTGCCCACGGAGAAGGGCTACCGCGAATTCGTCGACCGCCTCGACGACGTCAAACCGCTGTCGTCGGCGGAGCGGCGCGCGATCCTGAAGTTCCTCGACAGCGGTGTCGACCTCGACGACGTGCTGCGCCGGGCGGTGCGGTTGCTGGCGCAGCTGACCCGTCAGGTCGCGATCGTGCAGTACCCGACGCTGTCCACCTCCACCGTGCGGCACCTGGAGGTGGTGGCGCTCACGCCGGCCCGCCTGCTGCTGGTGGTCATCACCGACAGCGGACGCGTCGACCAGCGCATCGTCGAACTCGGCGACGCCATCGACGAACACGAGTTGGCGACCCTGCGGGATCTGCTGGGCCAGGCGCTCGAAGGCAAGCGGCTGTCCGCGGCGTCGGTGGCCGTCTCGGATCTGGCCTCCCACCTCACCGGCAGCCCGGGCATGTCGCACCGGCTGGCCGATGCGGTCGGCCGCTCCGCCACCGTCCTGGTCGAGACGCTCGTCGAGCACACCGAGGAACGGCTGCTGCTCGGCGGCACCGCGAATCTGACCCGGGCCACCGCAGATTTCGGCGGCTCCCTGCGCTCGGTGCTCGAGGCGCTCGAGGAGCAGGTGGTGGTGCTGCGGCTGCTCGCCGCCCAGCAGGAGGCGGGCAAGGTCACCGTGCGCATCGGTCACGAGACCGAGGCCGAACAGATGGCCGGTACCTCGGTGGTCACCACGGCGTACGGCAGTTCGGGCAAGGTGTACGGCGGTATGGGTGTGGTCGGCCCGACTCGAATGGACTATCCGGGAACTATCGCCAACGTCGCGGCGGTTGCTCTCTACATCGGCGAAGTCTTAGGCAGCCGGTAACACCGGCATCGAAGGCACTGAAAGGTCAAGCGTGGCACGCGATTACTACGGCCTGCTCGGGGTGAGCAAGGGCGCGAGCGATCAGGAGATCAAACGCGCCTATCGCAAGCTGGCCCGTGAGCTGCATCCCGACGTCAACCCCGACGAGGAGGCGCAGGCGCGGTTCAAGGAGATCAGCGCCGCCTACGAGGTGCTCTCCGACCCCGAGAAACGGCGCATCGTCGACCTCGGTGGTGACCCGCTGGAGAGTGCGGGCGCCTCGGCGAACGGGTTCGCCGGCGGGTTCGGCGGCCTCGGAGACGTCTTCGAGGCGTTCTTCGGTGGCGGCGCCACCTCACGCGGCCCCATCGGGCGGGTCCGGCCCGGTTCGGACTCCCTGCTGCGGATGCGTCTCGACCTGGCCGAATGCGCGACGGGTGTGACCAAGCAGGTCACCGTCGACACCGCGGTGCTGTGCGACCTCTGCCACGGCAAGGGAACCCACGGCGACTCCAAGCCCGCCGCCTGCGACACCTGCGGTGGCCGCGGCGAGATCCAGACCGTGCAGCGCTCGCTGCTCGGTCAGGTGATGACCACGCGGCCGTGCCCGGTGTGCGGCGGCGTCGGCGAGGTCATCCCCGACCCGTGCCACCGCTGCGGCGGTGACGGTCGCGTCCGCGCGCGGCGGGAGATCAGCGTGAAGATCCCGGCCGGCGTCGGTGACGGGATGCGCGTGCGACTGGCGGCGCAAGGTGAGGTCGGGCCGGGCGGCGGTCCGGCCGGCGACCTGTACGTCGAGGTGCACGAGAAACAGCACGACGTCTTCGTCCGCGACGGCGACGACCTGCACTGCACGGTGTCGGTGCCGATGGTCGACGCCGCCCTCGGCACCACGGTCAGCCTCGACGACATCCTCGGCGGCCCGATCGAGATCACCGTCGCCGCGGGCACCCAGCCCGGCGCGGTCACGACGTTGCGCGGCCACGGCATGCCGCACCTGCGCTCGGGTGTGCGTGGCGACCTGCACGCCCACATCGACGTGGTGGTGCCGTCGCGGCTCGACCACACCGACATCGAACTGCTGCGCCAGCTCAAGGAACACCGCGCCCGCGACGTCGCGGAGGTCCGCACCAGCAGCTCACCCGCCGCATCGAACTCCGGTGGGCTGTTCAGCCGGCTCCGCGAGACGTTCACCGGTCGCTGACTTGAGCCGACCGCTCTTCTACGTCGACGCGGTCCCCGAGCCCGGACAGCTCGCCGTCGTCGACGGCGACGAGGGCTTCCACGCCGCCAGCGTGCGGCGCACCCGGGCCGGTGAACATCTCGACCTCGGCGACGGCGCGGGCGCCGTGGCGCACTGCGTCGTCGAAGAGGTCGCGAAGGGTCGGCTGACCGCACGGGTGCTGGACCGCCGGATCGTCGCGCCGCCCACTCCGGTGGTGACCGTCGTCCAGGCGATCCCGAAGTCCGAGCGCTCCGAACTCGCGGTCGAGCTGGCCACCGAGGCCGGGGCGGATGCGGTCCTGGCCTGGCAGTCCGCGCGGTGCGTGGCCCGCTGGGACGGGCCGAAGGTCGACAAGGGTCTGCGGCGCTGGCGGTCGGTGGCCCGGTCGGCGGCCCGCCAGTCGCGGCGCGTTCACATCCCGCCCGTCGACGGTGTGGTGACGACGGCCGAGCTGGTCCGCCGGGTGACATCGGACGTGGCCGACGGGGCGACCGTGCTGGTGCTGCACGAATCGGCGACCGCGCCGCTCACCGGGCTGTCGTTGGCCGAGGCGCGGGCGGTGACGTTGATCGTCGGACCCGAGGGCGGCATCGCCGACGACGAGGTCGAGGCGCTCACGGCGGCGGGGGCGGTGGCGGTGCGGCTCGGTCCCACGGTGCTGCGTACCTCGACCGCGGCGGCCGTCGGCCTGGGCGCTCTAGGGGTGCTGACGCCGCGCTGGCAGTGACTTCGCGGGCCGTGTCAACGCGATGGCGGCACACACCTGCCAGGCCAGGATCGGGTAGACGCTCGCCCGTTCCCACACCGGGGCAGGCAGCACCTCGACGCCGGTCCATGCCTGGGTGACCAGTGCGGCCAGGCTGAGCAGCCCGGCGCCGCCGAGCAGCCGGCAGATCAGCCGGTAGCGAAGACCCGGGTGCAGGGCCGTGCCGGCGAGCGCCGCCGCGTTCCCGCCCGTAATGGCGAGCGCAGCGCCGACGACGTGCAATGCGCCGTCACCGGTGTGCACGGTGGCGACCAGCAGGTTCCCGACGGCGTTCGCCGCCGCGAAGAGCGCGAACAGACGGTGCCGCAGGCCCGCCGCCAGCACCGCGCCGAGCAGGAACAGCCCGCCCTGCACGATGAACGCGGCGTTCATCAGGGCCGCGAGCGGCTGGCCCGGCACCCCGAGATCGCTGATGTAGTCGTCGACGTAGCTGTAGGTCGGCCGGTACGCCGCGGCGAGTGCCTCGGCCGTGAGGTAGACCGCCGCACCGGCGATCCAGGCGGTCGCGGCGGCACGGGGGCGAGGGGTCATCGGCGCTCACCAGGTTAACCATTGGGGCGGTGTCGGCCCCGGCGGTAGACTGGGACCAGCGACAACACGGCCGTCGGGTCGAAGAGCACGCCGAAGTAGACACAGAAAGCAGGCAGAAAGCAGCACGTGACGCCCCGCGAAACGAACGCTGACTCGTCCGGGTCTTCACCGGTCCCCATGACGGGCACATCCGGCACCCAGGTACGCAGCAGCATCGATATTCCGCCCGCTTATGTCATGGGCCTGCTCGGTTCGGCCGACGAGAATCTGCGCGCACTCGAGAAGGAGCTTTCCGCCGACCTGCATGTGCGCGGCAATGCGCTCACCCTGACCGGCGAACCCGCCGACGTCGCCCTTGCCGAACGGGTGGTCTCCGAACTGATCGCCATCGCCGCGGGTGGCCAGACGCTGAACCCGGACGCGATCCGGCGCAGCGTCGCGATGCTCACCGGCACCGGCAACGCGTCCCCGGCGGAGGTTCTGACCCTCGACATCCTGTCCCGGCGCGGTAAGACGATCCGGCCCAAGACGCTCAACCAGAAGCACTACGTCGACGCGATCGACGAGCACACCATCGTGTTCGGGATCGGTCCGGCGGGCACCGGCAAGACCTACCTGGCGATGGCGAAGGCCGTCAGCGCGCTGCAGACCAAACAGGTCAGCCGCATCATCCTCACCCGGCCCGCCGTGGAAGCCGGTGAGCGCCTCGGGTTCCTGCCCGGCACGCTGAGCGAGAAGATCGACCCGTACCTGCGGCCGCTCTACGACGCGCTGCACGACATGATGGATCCCGAGCTGATCCCGAAGCTGATGAGCGCCGGAGTGATCGAGGTCGCGCCGCTGGCGTACATGCGGGGCCGCACGTTGAATGATGCGTTCATCATCCTCGACGAGGCGCAGAACACCACCGCCGAGCAGATGAAGATGTTCCTCACCCGCCTCGGCTTCAACTCGAAGATCGTCGTCACCGGCGACGTCACGCAGATGGATCTGCCCGGCGGCGCCGAGTCGGGGCTGCGGGCGGCGATGCGCATCCTCGACACCATCGACGACATCCACTTCGCCGAACTCACCAGCGCCGACGTCGTCCGGCACCGGCTGGTCGGTGAGATCGTCGACGCCTACGCCAGATTCGAGGAGCCCGCACAGCTGAACCGGGCCCAGCGGCGGGCGTCCAACGGCCGGCCACGGCGGTAAGGCGTATGAGTATCGAGGTGTCCAACGAATCCGGCATCGACGTCTCCGAAGAGGAGTTGATCAGCGTCGCCCGGTTCGTCATCGACAAGATGAACGTCAACCCCGCCGCCGAGCTGTCCATGGTGCTGCTCGACGAGTCGGCGATGGCCGACCTGCACATCCGCTGGATGGACCTGCCCGGGCCGACCGACGTGATGAGCTTCCCGATGGACGAGCTCGAACCGGGCGGCCGCCCCGACGCACCGGAGCCGGGTCCCGCCATGCTGGGCGACATCGTGCTGTGCCCCGAGTTCGCCGCGAAACAGGCTGAGACGGCGGGGCATTCGCTCGGCCACGAGCTCGCCCTGCTGACCGTGCACGGTGTGCTGCACCTGCTGGGCTACGACCACGCCGAACCCGACGAGGAGAAAGAGATGTTCGCGTTGCAGCGTGAACTGCTCGAGGGGTGGGTGGCCGATCAGGTCGAGGCGTACCACCTCGACCGTCAGACGGAGCGCGACCGGCGACTGCTGGACAAGTCGCGGTACTTCGACGAATGAGCGGACTACCTCAGCTCATCGGAGCCATCGCCCTCGTCGCATTCGGAGGGCTGTTCGCGGCCATCGACGCCGCCCTGAGCACGGTGTCGATGGCCCGCGTCGAAGAGCTCGTGCGCGACGAACGCCCGGGTGCCGTGCGGCTGTCGCGGGTGATGCAGGAGCGTCCGCGCTTCATCAACCTCATCGTGCTGTTGCGGATCAGCTGCGAGGTGACGGCCACGGTGCTGCTGGCCGCCTATCTCGACGGCCACCTCGGCGTCAGCTGGGGGTTGACCGCGGCCGCCGGCATCATGGTGGTCGCCAGCTTCGTCGCCGTCGGCGTCGGGCCGCGCACCGTCGGGCGGCAGAACGCCTATCCCATCGCGCTCTACACCGCGCTTCCGCTGCAGGCGATCTCGGTGCTGCTCACGCCGATCAGCCGGCTGCTCGTGCTGCTCGGCAACGCGCTGACACCGGGCCGCGGCTTCCGCAACGGGCCGTTCGCCTCCGAGATCGAACTGCGTGAGGTCGTCGACCTGGCCCAGCAGCGCGGTGTGGTGGCCGAAGAGGAACGCCGGATGATCGAGTCGGTGTTCGAACTCGGCGACACCGCGGCGCGCGAGGTGATGGTGCCCCGCACGGAGATGGTCTGGATCGAGAGCGACAAGACGGCCGGGCAGGCGACGTCGCTGGCGGTGCGCAGCGGCCACTCCCGCATCCCGGTCATCGGCGAGAACGTCGACGACGTCGTCGGCGTGGTGTACCTGAAGGACCTCGTCCAGCAGACGTACTACTCGGTCAACGGCGGCCGCGACACCACCGTCGCGCAGGTCATGCGGCCTGCGGTGTTCGTGCCGGACTCCAAACCGCTCGACGAACTGCTGCGCGAGATGCAGCGCGACCGCTACCACATGGCGCTGCTGGTCGACGAGTACGGCGCCATCGCCGGACTGGTCACGATCGAAGACGTCCTCGAGGAGATCGTCGGCGAGATCGCCGACGAGTACGACACCGACGAGGTCGCGCCGGTCGAGGAACTCGGCAACAGCGAGTACCGGGTCTCGGCGCGGCTGCCGATCGAGGATCTCGGCGAACTGTACGACATCGAATTCGGTGAGGACCTCGACGTCGACACCGTCGGCGGTCTGGTGGCCTTCGAACTCGGCCGCGTTCCACTGCCCGGCGCCGAAGTGACGTGGGACGGGTTGCGTCTCAAGGCCGAAGGCGGACCCGATCACCGCGGCCGGGTGCGGATCGGCACCGTCCTGGTCAGCCCGACCGAACCCCGAGACGACGAGAACGACGAGGAGCACGGTGACTGAGCTCGACCCCGAGGACGACAAACTCGTCGTGCTGGCCCGCGGCGCGATGGCGCGTGCCGAGGCCGCCGGCGGCGCCGCGGTACGCGACCTCGACGGCCGCACCTACGCCGGAGCGCCCGTACGTCTTTCGGCTTTGTCGCTGACCGCCCTGCAGGCCGCGGTGGCCGCGGCGGTGTCGAGCGGTGCGACCGGCTTCGAGGCCGCGGTGCTGGTCGGCGGTGCGGCCGACGATGCGGGTGTGGCCGCGGTGCGCGAACTGTCCGCCGACGCCGCGGTGATCGTCACCGACCGCACGGGGAAGGTCGTGTGAGCGAGTTCCGTTCCGGCTTCGTGTGTTTCGTCGGCCGGCCGAACACCGGCAAGTCGACGCTGACCAACGCCCTCGTCGGCGCCAAGGTGGCGATCACGTCGAACCGGCCGCAGACCACGCGGCACACCATCCGCGGCATCGTGCACCGTGAGGACTTCCAGATCATCCTCGTCGACACCCCGGGGCTGCACCGGCCGCGGACGCTGCTCGGGCAGCGCCTCAACGATCTGGTCAAGACCACCTATTCCGAGGTCGACGTGATCGGCTTGTGCATCCCCGCCGACGAGGCCATCGGGCCGGGGGACCGGTGGATCCACGAGCAGATCCGCGCCGTCGCACCCCGGACCACGCTGGTCGCGATCGTCACCAAGATCGACAAGGTGCCCAGGGACCGGGTGGCCGCCCAGCTGGTCGCGGTCAGCGAACTCGTGGGCCCGGACGTCGAGATCGTCCCCGTGTCCGCGACCGCCGGCGAGCAGCTCGACGTGCTGACCGGCGTGCTGGCGGGCAAGCTCCCGCCCGGCCCGGCGTTCTATCCCGACGGTGAGTTGACCGACGAGCCCGAGGAAACGCTGATGGCCGAGCTCATCCGCGAGGCCGCCCTCGAGGGCGTGCGTGACGAACTGCCGCACTCCCTGGCCGTCGTCATCGACGAGGTGAACCCGCGCGAGGGCCGTGACGACCTCATCGACATCCACGCGATCCTCTACGTCGAACGCGACAGCCAGAAGGGCATCGTGATCGGCAAGGGCGGTGCACGGCTGCGCGAGGTCGGCACGGCCGCCCGCACGCAGATCGAGAAGCTGCTCGGAACGAAGGTCTACCTCGACCTACGCGTCAAGATCGCCAAGAACTGGCAGCGCGACCCCAAACAGCTTGGGCGGCTGGGCTTTTAGGAGGCCCACCACGCCGGGGGTTGGCGTGTCGCCCAGCCGTTGATCGCCTCGAGTTCGGCCGCCAGCGAGATCAGCAGCGGTTCGCTGGCCTCCGGGCCCATCAGCTGTACGCCGATCGGCAGACCGTCCGAGGTGAAACCGGCGGGCACGTTGATCGACGGCCAGCCCAGCAGATTCCACGGCCATGTCAGCGGGCACGCCTTGATCATCGCGCGGTCGGTCGACAGGCCGCCGCGCCGGTCGAAGTCGTGCACCGGCGGTGCGGGCTGCGCGGTGGTGGGTGCCAGCACCACGTCGGCGATGTTGAAGATCCATCCGATGCGGCGGTGCGCCGCGGCCTCTTTGGCCCGCGCCTTGCGCAGGACGTGTTCGGACAGCAGTCGGCCCGTGCGCAGATTCGCCTTGGTGCGCTTGTCGAAGACGACGTCATGGCCGAGCCGCTCCGCCCAGTCCATCAGGCCGGATGTGGAGCGGGACAGGAAGTTCCACGACATGCCGACCGTGTAGTCGGGGTCGCCGGGCCGGACGGTGTGGCCCAGCTCCTCCAGCTGGCCTGCGATGGTCTGCATCGCCGCGCGGATCTCGGGGTGCAGGGTGGCGCGGAACACCGTGAAGGGGAACTTCGTCGACATCGCGATCCGCAGCGGGCCGGGTGCGCGGCCGACGTAGTCCGACATGCGCACCGGCGCGGGCCGGTGCAGGTCGCCTGCGGTGTTGCCCGAGGCCGCGTCGAGTACGAGTGCGGCGTCGGTGACGGTGCGCGCCAGCACACCGTTGACCGTGATGCCGTTGAACGCCTCGGGCAGCGGCCAGGTGGAGATGCGGCCGCGCTGCGGTTTGATGCCGACGAGATGGCACCACGCCGCGGGGATCCGCACGCTGCCCGCGCCGTCGGAGCCGATCGCCGCGGTGACAAGTCCGGCGGCGACGGCCGCGGCGCTGCCGCCCGACGAGCCGCCGGGCGTGTGGTCGCGTGACCACGGGTTTCTGGTGTGGCCGAAGGCCGGCCCACTGGTGAACGGCCACTGGCCGAGCTCGCACGTGTTGGTCTTGCCGACGATGACCGCACCGGCGGCCCGCAGCCGTCGCACCACCTCGGCGTCCTCGCGTGCCGGCGGTACGGTGCCGTCGGCGCCGAAGCGGGTCGGCACCCCGGCCACGTCCACGTCGTCCTTCACCGCGATCGGAATCCCCAGCAGCGGGCTGGTGTCCCCGGCGGCGCGCCTGCGGTCGGCGCGGTCGGCGTCGGCCAGCGCCTGGTCGGTCAGCACCACCCGGAAGGCGTTGAGGGACGGCTGGCTGGCCGTGATCGCGTCGAGCGATCGGCGGGTCAGCTCGACAGCGCTCACCGCACCGCTGGCCAGCTGATACAGCTGGTCGGTCAAGGTGGGGAAGGCGGTGCGGTGAGCGCTGT
>JBNMQY010000010.1:0-185361 GCA_050205415.1 Mycolicibacterium litorale | reverse complement strand
GGGGTGGGCGGGGGTGGTTCGGCACTGGAACAGCCGGCCACGATCAACGCGACCCCTCCGAGCAGGGCGGTGACCTCCCGCACCGACGCCAGCATCCGCACCCTTCGACGGTAGCGGAGTGACGCGCGGCCTGTCCGCGGGTCGCGCCGGTCCTGACCGACCAACCCGCGGCAGTAATCTGGGAACGTGCCCGATCCAGCGACGTACCGGCCGGCGCCCGGGTCGATCCCCGTGCAGCCCGGGGTGTACCGGTTCCGCGATCCGCACGGCAGGGTGATCTATGTCGGCAAGGCCAAGAGCCTGCGCAGCCGGCTCACGTCCTACTTCGCCGACATCACGAGCCTGGCCCCGCGCACCCGGCAGATGGTGACCACCGCGGGCAGCGTCGAGTGGACGGTCGTCAACACCGAAGTCGAGGCGCTGCAGCTCGAATACAACTGGATCAAGGAGTTCGATCCGCGGTTCAACATCCGGTACCGCGACGACAAGTCCTACCCAGTGCTGGCGGTCACGCTCAACGAGGAGTACCCGCGGCTGATGGTGTACCGGGGGCCGCGCCGCAAGGGGGTGCGCTACTTCGGGCCGTACTCCCACGCCTGGGCGATCCGCGAGACGCTGGACCTGCTCACCCGGGTGTTCCCGGCGCGCACCTGCTCGGCCGGAGTGTTCAAGCGCCACAGGCAGATCGACCGGCCGTGTCTGCTCGGCTACATCGACAAGTGTTCGGCGCCGTGCGTGGGGCGGGTCACCGCCGACGAGCACCGCCGCATCGTGCTCGATTTCTGCGACTTCCTCGCCGGTAAGACCGACCGCCTCGCCCGCGACATGGAAGCGCAGATGAACGAGGCGGCCGAACAGCTCGACTTCGAGCGCGCGGCGCGGCTGCGTGACAACATCGGCGCGCTCAAACGCGCGCTGGAGAAACAGGCGGTGGTGTTCGGGGACGGCACCGACGCCGACGTGGTGGCCTTCGCCGACGACGATCTCGAGGCGGCGGTCCAGGTGTTCCACGTCCGCGGCGGACGGGTCCGCGGTCAGCGCGGCTGGATCGTCGAGAAGTCCGGGGAGCCGGGCGAATCCAGTCAGGAGCAGCTGGTCGAGCAGTTCCTCACCCAGTTCTACGGCGACCAGGCCGAGCTGGGTGTCGCCGGCGACAACGGGCTCGACGAGGCGACCAATCCGGTGCCGCGCCAGGTGCTGGTGCCGTGTCTGCCGGACAACGCCGACGAGCTGGCCGCGTGGCTGACCGGTCTACGCGGTTCGCGGGTCACGCTGCGGGTGGCGCAGCGCGGTGACAAGAAGGCGCTGGCCGAGACGGTCAAGCGCAACGCCCAGGACGCGCTGGCCCAGCACAAACTCAAGCGTGCGGGTGACTTCACCGCGAGAACCGCTGCGCTGCAGAGCATTCAGGAGAACCTGGGCCTGGCCGACGCGCCGCTACGCATCGAATGCGTCGACATCAGCCACGTCCAGGGCACGGACGTGGTGGCGTCGCTGGTGGTGTTCGAAGACGGACTGCCGCGCAAATCGGACTACCGGCACTACGCGATCCGCGAAGCCGCGGGCGAGGGCCGCAGTGACGACGTGGCGTCCATCGCCGAGGTCACGCGGCGCCGCTTCTACCGGCACCTGCACGACACCCAGCATCCGACGGAGCTCTCGCCGGAAGGTCGGTCTCGCAAGTTCGCCTATCCGCCCAACCTGTTCGTCGTCGACGGCGGCGCGCCCCAGGTCAACGCGGCGCAGGCCGTGCTCGACGATCTGGGCATCAGCGACGTGGCGGTCATCGGTCTGGCCAAACGCCTCGAAGAGGTGTGGGTGCCCGCGGAGCCCGATCCGGTGATCTTCCCCCGCAACAGCGAGGGTCTCTACCTGTTGCAGCGGGTTCGCGACGAGGCGCACCGGTTCGCGATCGCCTATCACCGCAGCAAGCGGTCCAAGCGGATGACGGCCTCGGCGCTGGATTCGGTGCGCGGACTCGGTGAGCACCGCCGCAAGGCGTTGGTCACGCACTTCGGGTCGGTGGCACGGTTGAAGGAGGCGTCGGTCGAGGAGATCACCGCGGTGCCGGGTATCGGGGTGGCGACGGCGCGGGCTGTGCTCGAGGCGCTCGGTGTGCCGCAGGACCCGCCAGCCGAATCGGACGCGGCGACGGCGGTCATCGACGATGATCAACGCAGGATATCGGGATGACAGAGTCGGATATGAGTGAACAGCTGCGCGGGAGCAGCGTCGACGGGGGTGTCGAAGGGGGTGTCGATCACCTCGAATCGGGGATCGACGTCGTCCTGGTGACCGGGCTGTCCGGAGCGGGCCGCGGCACGGCGGCCAAGGTGCTCGAGGACCTCGGCTGGTATGTCGCCGACAACCTCCCGCCGGAGCTGATCGCGCGGATGGTGGAGTTCGGGCTGGCCGCCGGTTCGCGCATCACCCAGCTGGCGGTCGTGATGGATGTCCGGTCGCGCGGTTTCACCGGCGACCTGGACTTGGTGCGACGGGATCTGGCCACCCGCAACATCACTCCGCGCGTGGTGTTCCTCGAGGCCAGCGACGACATCCTGGTCCGGCGCTATGAGCAAAACCGGCGGAGCCACCCCCTGCAGGGCGGCCAGACCCTGGCGGAGGGCATCGCGCGGGAGCGGGCGCTCCTCGCCTCCGTCCGCGCGTCGGCCGATCTGGTGATCGACACGTCGACCCTGTCGGTCCACGCGCTGCGCGACAGCATCGAACGGGCCTTCGGCGGCGAGGTGGTGGCCGAGACCAGCGTGACGGTGGAGTCGTTCGGCTACAAATACGGGCTGCCGATGGACGCCGACATCGTCATGGACGTGCGGTTCCTGCCCAATCCGCACTGGGTGGACGCATTGCGCCCGCACACCGGACAGCATCCCGACGTGCGCGATTACGTGCTGGGCCAGCCGGGCGCGGAGGAGTTCCTCGACACCTACCATCGACTCCTGAGCGTCGTGATCGACGGATACCGGCGGGAGGGGAAGCGCTACATGACCGTCGCGATGGGCTGCACCGGTGGTAAACACCGCAGTGTCGCGATGGCCGAGGCGTTGGCGGGGCGTCTGCAAGGCGGTGACGAGCTCACGGTGCGGGTGTTGCACCGGGATCTGGGGCGCGAATGAGCTTCCCCGCACGCGAGGGGGACAGATGAGCCCTCGCATCGTGGCCCTCGGGGGTGGGCACGGGTTGTATGCCACGTTGTCGGCCGCGCGTCGGCTCAGCCCGCACATCACCGCGGTCGTCACCGTCGCCGACGACGGCGGCTCCTCGGGCCGGCTGCGCAGCGAACTCGACGTCGTGCCGCCCGGCGATCTTCGAATGGCGTTGGCGGCGTTGGCCTCTGACAGTCCGCACGGTCGCCTGTGGGCGACCATCATCCAGCATCGCTTCGGCGGTAGTGGAGCGCTGGCCGGACATCCGATCGGCAACCTGATGCTCGCCGGTCTGTCCGAGGTGCTGGCCGACCCGGTCGCCGCGCTCGACGAACTGGGCCGCATCCTCGGGGTCAAGGGACGCGTGCTGCCGATGTGCCCGATCGCGCTGCAGATCGAGGCCGACGTGGCCGGCCTGGAGTCCGATCCGCGGATGAGCCGCGTGATCCGCGGGCAGGTGGCGATCGCGACGACCGTCGGCAAGGTGCGCCGGGTGCGGCTGCTGCCGGGGGATCCGCCCGCCACCCGGCAGGCGGTCGACGCGATCATGTCGGCCGACCTGGTGGTCCTGGGGCCCGGTTCGTGGTTCACCAGTGTCATCCCACACGTGCTGGTACCCGAGCTCGCCGCGGCGTTGCGCGCCACGTCGGCGCGCCGGGCGCTGGTGCTCAATCTGGCGGCGGAGCCGGGAGAGACGGCCGGGTTCTCCGTCGAGCGGCACATCCACGTGTTGTCGCAGCATGCCCCGAATTTCACCGTGCACGACATCATCGTCGACGCCAGCCGGGTGCCCAGCGATCGCGAACGCGACCAGCTGAGCCGGACGGCGAGAATCCTCGACGCTCGTGTGGAGTTCGCCGATGTCTGCCGACCTGGTACACCTTTACATGATCCGGCAAGACTGGCCGCGGCCCTGGAAGGCGTGCGGCTTCGCGGAACGGTGGGGGACCGCGACCAGGTGCCGACTGCTTCCACCCCTGTGAACCGACCGAGAGGTGACGACTCGTGGCGATGACAGCCGAGGTCAAAGACGAGCTGAGCCGACTCGTGGTGAACTCGGTGAGCGCTCGCCGCGCCGAGGTCGCGTCGCTGTTGCGGTTCGCCGGTGGACTGCACATCGTGTCCGGCAGGGTGGTGGTGGAGGCCGAGGTCGACCTCGGCATCATCGCCCGCCGGCTGCGCAAGGACATCTACGACCTGTACGGCTACAACGCAGTCGTACACATGTTGTCCGCCAGCGGTATTCGCAAGAGCACGCGATACGTGGTGCGGGTGGCCAAGGACGGTGAGGCGCTCGCCCGCCAGACCGGCTTGCTCGATCTGCGGGGCCGCCCGGTGCGGGGTCTGCCCGCCCAGGTGGTGGGCGGCAGCGTGGCCGATGCGGAGGCCGCGTGGCGCGGCGCGTTCCTGGCGCACGGTTCGCTCACCGAGCCGGGACGCTCCTCCGCGCTGGAGGTGAGCTGCCCGGGACCCGAGGCGGCGCTGGCGCTCGTCGGTGCGGCCCGCAGGCTCGGGGTGAGCGCCAAGGCGCGGGAGGTCCGCGGCAGCGACCGCGTCGTGGTGCGCGACGGGGAGGCGATCGGTGCGCTGCTGACGCGGATGGGCGCCCAGGACACGCGGCTGACGTGGGAAGAGCGCCGAATGCGGCGTGAGGTACGGGCCACCGCCAACCGCTTGGCGAACTTCGACGATGCGAACCTGCGCCGGTCGGCGCGGGCGGCGGTCGCGGCGGCCGCACGGGTGGAGCGGGCACTCGAGATCCTCGGCGACACGGTGCCCGACCATCTGGCCACCGCCGGCAAGCTGCGTGTCGAACACCGGCAGGCCTCACTCGAGGAGCTCGGCCGGCTCGCCGATCCGCCGATGACGAAAGACGCTGTCGCAGGCCGGATTCGGCGGCTGCTGTCAATGGCGGACCGAAAGGCCAAGCAGGACGGAATCCCGGACACCGAGTCCGCCGTGACGCCCGATCTGCTCGAAGACGCCTGAGCCGTCAGAAGGGTGGTTCGTCGGCGGTTTCGGGTTCGGGTGGTGGTTGCCAGTCTGGTGGCAGGGTTTCGGGTTCATAGGGGTCGTTGATCCAGCGGATGTAGGGGCTGGTGGTTCTTCGGTGTTTGAGCATCAGCAGCGCGGTGCGGCGGCGGCGGTTGCGGTGTCTGCGGTTCTCGATCTCGTAGGCGTGCGCGGATTCGAGTCGGCGGCGGGCGGCGTTGATCGGGCGCAGGGTGCGGTGCTTCTCCCGCGTGCGGGCGAGGCGTCGGGCGCGTTCGCGGGTCGGGTTGCGCCGTTGGGGTTTCGGCTCAGAGCACGCCAGTGGTCCGATGCGGGGGAACAGTTCCACCCCACCCGGAACGGTGCGGTAGGTGTGCCCGCTCGGTGAGGTCCACACGATCGTGCCGTCGGGCAACTGTTCATCGCGCCACCCGCGAATGAAGGTCTTGAGCCGATGATGCTGGCGGCACAGGCATTTCAGGTTCTCTGGGGTCGCGGGCCCACCTTTGGCCGGGTCGAGGTGGTTGAACGGAACCGTATGGTCGAGATCGCAGCGCTCGGCCGGCCGATCACACCCGGGAAACCGGCACGTCAGATCACGCAGCCGCACAATGCGTTCCACCGCCCCGCTGGGCTGGTACCGCAACCGGTCCTCGGCGGTGACCACCGGTGGGGTCAGCGTGCGTAGTCGCGCGCGCACCGCCAGGCGACGGACCTGATCGGCGTCGATGACCCCGAACCCGGCCAGGTATCCGGGGTGGTCGGCCTCACCGAGCATGGTGGACCGATCGGCGACCAGGTTGAGGACTGCCCGCACCCCACCGCTATCGAAGGGGGCAGGAGTGCCGGCGCACGTAGGGCATCGGCAGGCCAGGGTAGTGCCCTGGGCCATCGCCGGGAGCGCATCGGCGCGGCGTTGTTTCATGCTGCGGGGATCGCTCGGGCAGACCCCGTTGGCCAGATCGGAGATCTTCCCGTCGACGATGACGGCCGACTCGGCATCGAGCACCCCGTCGACTTTGGCGGTCCCGTTCCCGACCGGGGTGATATCGAAATGCCTGTTGTCTTCGGCGCGTTCACGTTCGGCGACCGCGTCGGGATCCAAGTCCCGCACCATCGCATCCACGGCGTTGACAACCCGTTTACGCGACCAGGACTGCCACCGCCCGATCACCGCCGCCAACCGCGCGTCCAGGGCGGCGCGGATCGACATGGCGCCGACGCTCTTTGTGCGCTTGAGGATGATCTGCACGGTGCGCCAATCGGTACCCCCGGCGCACAGCACCGCCAACACCTTCGGAAAACCGCTGTCGAGATCGTGGGCGCCACAAACCAGGGCGCTGGCCGCACCTGGGGGCAAGTTCATCGCCGCGGCGACTTCGGCACTGGCGCGCTGCAGGCCCGTCACGATCATGTAGCCACAGTCGGGGTCTTGGGCCTCGGCGTCCCACATCCGCCGGGCCACCAGTTCGGCCACCGCCACCACTCGACGCCCATCAGCGCCGACTCCTGCCGGTACGAATCGGCGAGCACCGCCGCCAACTCCGCATCCGACAATCCTTCGAACATGTGTGCGAGTCTAGAGCGACCCTCGGACAAGTCGCTGCGCGCGACTACCGTGGCGGTTATGGGCAGTCTCAGAGTCGGCGCAGTGGTCCCGGTCCCGCCCTTCACCGGGGTGCAGGGTGACGCCGGGCTCGACGTCGACCTCATGACCGCCATCGCCGAGGCCCTCGGCGACCAGATGGAGTTCATCGGCTACGAAACGTTGGACGCCGTCTTCGACGCGCTCGACGCCGGTGACGTCGACTGCGTGGCCGGCGGCGTCACCGTCACACCCGAGCGGGAGCAGAAGGCCGCCTTCGCCCCGCCTTACGTCATCACCGGCCAGGCGCTGGCCGTCGACGCCCGGCGTCACCCGCAGGTGCACTCGACAGACGATCTCGACGGCCTGAACGTCGCCGTGCAACGGGGGAGCACGGCCGAGTTCGACATCGACGAGTACGACGCAGTGATCGCGCTGGCCCCAGTGCTCACCGAGCTGACCAGGGCGCATCCCGGCGTCGACGTCGTGCAGAAAGGGCTGACCGTCGAACACGTCGCGGTCGCGGTCGCCGGCCACGATCAACAGCTGCTCAGCCGGATCACGGTCGCGCTGGCCGAATTGGAGGAGGGGGGCATCCTGCAGCAGATTCGTCGCAAATGGCTCGGCAATCCGTACGCCGATCAGAGCCTGGCCGTGCACTGACCAGCCCGCGCGGCGGAAAACCGGCCCAACTAGGCTGACCACGGAGCAATACACCAGAGGCAGACAGGGGAGATCCACGTGACTATCCGGGTAGGCGTCAACGGCTTCGGCCGCATCGGCCGCAACTTCTTCCGGGCCTTGGCGGCTCAGAAGCTCGAAGGCAACAACACCGATATCGAGATCGTGGCGGTCAACGACCTCACGGACAACGAAACCCTCGCACACCTGCTGAAGTTCGACTCGATCCTCGGCCGGCTCCCGTTCGACGTCACCGTCGAGGGCGAGAACATCGTGGTGGGCGGTGACACGCTCAAGGGTCTGTCGATCAAGGAGGGCCCCGCCGCATTGCCGTGGGGTGACCTGGGCGTCGACGTCGTCGTCGAGTCGACCGGCATCTTCACCAAGCGCGACAAGGCCCAGGGCCACCTGGACGCGGGCGCCAAGAAGGTCATCATCTCCGCGCCGGCCAGCGACGAGGACATCACGATCGTGCTCGGCGTCAACGACGACAAGTACGACGGCAGCCAGAACATCATCTCCAACGCCTCGTGCACCACGAACTGCCTCGGCCCGCTGGCCAAGGTCATCAACGACGAGTTCGGCATCGTCAAGGGTCTGATGACGACGATCCACGCCTACACCCAGGACCAGAACCTGCAGGACGGTCCGCACAAGGACCTGCGCCGCGCCCGCGCCGCCGCCATCAACATCGTCCCCACCTCCACCGGTGCCGCCAAGGCCATCGGCCTCGTGCTGCCCGAGCTGAAGGGCAAACTGGACGGCTACGCCCTGCGGGTGCCGATCCCCACGGGCTCGGTCACCGACCTCACCGCCGAGCTGAGCAAGTCGGCCACCGTCGACGAGATCAACGCCGCGATGAAGGCCGCCGCCGAGGGTCCGCTCAAGGGCATCCTCAAGTACTACGACGCGCCGATCGTGTCGAGCGACATCGTCACCGACCCGCACAGCTCGCTGTACGACGCCGGCCTGACCAAGGTCATCGACAACCAGGCCAAGGTCGTGTCCTGGTACGACAACGAGTGGGGCTACTCCAACCGCCTCGTCGACCTGGTCTCGCTCGTCGGCAAGTCCCTCTAAATGAGTGTCAGAACACTTGACGATCTCCTGAAAGAAGGCGACAGGGACATTGCGGGGCGGGGCGTCTTAGTCCGCTCCGACCTCAACGTCCCACTCGACGGGGAGACCATCACCGACCCCGGCCGCATCATCGCCTCGGTGCCGACGCTCAAGGCGCTCGCAGACGCCGGCGCGAAGGTGGTCGTCACCGCCCACCTCGGCCGTCCGAAGGGCGGACCGGACCCGAAGTTCTCGCTCAAGCCGGTCGCCGCCGCGCTGAGCGAACAACTCGGCCGGCACGTGCAACTCGCCGGTGATGTGGTCGGCACCGACGCGCTCGCGCGCTCGGAGGGCCTCACCGACGGCGACGTCCTGCTGCTGGAGAACATCCGCTTCGACCCGCGTGAGACCAGCAAGGATGACGCCGAGCGGCTGGCGCTGGCCAAGGCCCTGGTCGAACTCGTCGGGGATGACGGCGCTTTCGTCTCCGACGGCTTCGGTGTGGTGCACCGCAAGCAGGCGTCGGTGTACGACGTGGCCACGCTGCTGCCGCACTACGCCGGCACTCTGGTGGCGGCCGAGGTGAAGGTGCTCGAACAGCTCACCAGCTCCACCGAACGCCCGTACGCGGTGGTGCTCGGCGGCTCCAAGGTCTCCGACAAACTCGCGGTGATCGAATCGCTGGCCAAGAAGGCCGACAGCCTGGTGATCGGCGGCGGTATGTGCTTCACCTTCCTTGCCTCCCAAGGGGTCTCGGTCGGTAAGTCACTCGTGCAGCCCGAGATGGTAGACACCTGCCGGCAACTGCTCGACACCTACGCCGACGTGATCCACCTGCCCGTCGACATCGTGGTGGCGCCGGAGTTCTCCGCCGACGCCGAACCGGAAACCGTTGCGGCCGATCGCATTCCGGACGACAAGATGGGCCTGGACATCGGCCCGGAGTCGGTGAAGCGGTTCACGGCGTTGTTGTCGAACGCCAAGACGGTGTTCTGGAACGGCCCGATGGGCGTGTTCGAGTTCCCGGCGTTCGCCGCGGGCACCAAGGGTGTGGCCGAGGCGATCATCGGTGCGACCGGCAAGGGCGCGTTCAGCGTCGTCGGCGGCGGCGACAGCGCCGCGGCCGTCCGCCAGCTCGGCCTGGGCGAGGACGGGTTCTCCCACATCTCGACCGGCGGCGGCGCATCGCTGGAATACCTCGAAGGCAAAGAACTGCCCGGCATCCGAGTACTGGAGTCCTGACCCATGGCCCGTAAGCCGCTCATCGCCGGCAACTGGAAGATGAACCTCAACCACTTCGAGGCCATCGCGCTGGTGCAGAAGATCGCCTTCTCCCTGCCGGAGAAGTACTTCGACAAGGTGGACGTGACGGTGATCCCGCCGTTCACCGACCTGCGCAGTGTGCAGACGCTGGTCGACGGCGACAAGCTGCGCCTGACGTACGGCGCCCAGGACGTCTCGCAGCACGACTCCGGTGCCTACACCGGGGAGATCAGCGGGGCGTTCCTCGCCAAGCTGGGGTGCAGCTTCGTGGTCGTCGGACACTCGGAGCGCCGCACCTACCACCACGAGGACGACGCCCTGGTGGCCGCCAAGGCCGCCGCCGCTTTCCGGCACGGCATCACGCCCATCGTCTGCATCGGCGAACACCTCGAGGTGCGTGAGGTGGGTAACCACGTCGAGTACTGCGTCGAACAGCTGCGCGGCTCGCTGGCTGGACTCACCGCCGAGCAGATCGGCCAGGCCGTGATCGCTTACGAGCCCGTGTGGGCGATCGGCACCGGCCGGGTGGCCGGCGCCGCCGACGCGCAGGAGGTCTGCAAGGCGATCCGCGACGAGCTGGGCTCGTTGTCGTCGCCGCAGCTGGCCGCCGGCGTGCGCGTGCTCTACGGCGGTTCGGTCAACGCCAAGAACGTCGGCGAGATCGTCGGGCAGGAGGACGTGGACGGCGCACTGGTGGGCGGGGCCTCCCTGGACGGTGAGCAGTTCGCCACGCTTTCGGCGATCGCCGCAGGTGGGCCGCTTCCCTGAGCGCCGCGGGAAGACGGTAGGCTGTTGCCCATGGTTTTCGCGCTGCAGATCACGTTGATCGTCACCAGCCTGCTGGTGGTGCTCCTGGTGCTGCTGCATCGTGCCAAGGGCGGCGGTCTGTCCACCCTGTTCGGTGGCGGTGTCCAGTCCAGCCTGTCGGGTTCCACGGTCGTCGAGAAGAACCTCGACCGGCTGACCCTGTTCGTGGTCGGCATCTGGGTGGTCTCGATCGTCGGCATCGGGCTGCAGATCAAGTACAGCTGACCCGGTCACACAACGGGTTGCCGCGGCGCCGCCGTGGGTATCGAATGGGTATGGCAGACAACCCCGATATCAGCGACGTGATGGTGCCCACCGAAGAGGTGCATCCCGACCATCGTGAGCACGCGAAGGAACCGCGTCCGATCGACGACGACGAACTGGCCCGCCGCGTCGAGCACGAGCGCGACATCACCGGTGCGGACAAGCCCGCCGACAACGTCTGACACGAATTGAGCACCCGCTCCTGTGGACCCGTCCGCCATGCGGCGGGTCCACAGGGCACCGATACTGGAACGCATGGCTGACCTCCCTGAAGCACTCGAGCCGATCGGCTCGGTGACCCGTACCGAAGTGGGTCGGGAAGCCACCGAGCCCATGCGGGAAGACATCCGCCTGCTGGGCGCGATCCTCGGCGACACCGTGCGCGAGCAGAACGGCGACGAGGTGTTCGACCTCGTCGAACGGGCCCGGGTGGAGTCCTTCCGGGTCCGCCGCTCGGAGATCGACCGCGCCGAACTCGCCGGCATGTTCGACGGGATCGAGGCGCGGGCCGCGATCCCCGTGATCCGCGCGTTCACCCATTTCGCTTTGCTCGCCAACGTGGCCGAGGACATCCACCGCGAGCGCCGCCGCGCGGTGCACGTCGCCGCCGGGGAGCCACCGCAGAACAGCAGCCTCGCGGCGACGTACGCGAAACTCGACTCCGCGCAACTGGATTCGGCTCAGGTGGCGCAGGCGCTCACCGGGGCACTGGTGTCGCCGGTCATCACCGCCCACCCGACGGAGACCCGACGGCGCACGGTCTTCGACACCCAGCACCGCATCACCGAACTCATGCGGTTGCGGGCGCACGGTCACGACACCACCGACGACGGCCGCGACATCGAACTCGAGTTGCGCAGGCACATCCTCACGCTGTGGCAGACCGCGCTGATCCGGTTGTCGCGCCTGAAGATCCAGGACGAGATCGAGACCGGGCTGCGGTATTACCAGGCCGCGTTCTTCGACGTCATCCCGCGCGTCAACGCCGAGGTCCGGTCGGCGCTTCAGGCCAGGTGGCCGGGCGCCGAGCTCTTGTCCGAGCCGATCCTGCGGCCGGGGTCCTGGATCGGCGGTGACCGCGACGGCAACCCGAACGTGACCGCGGATGTGGTGCGGCTGGCCACTTCTCGTGCCGCTTACACCGCACTCGAGCACTACTTCGACGAGTTGACCGCGCTGCAGCAGGAACTGTCGATGTCGGCGCGGCTGGTGCACGTCAGCGATGACCTCGCCGCGCTCGCCGACGCATGCCACGAATCGGCCCGCGCCGACGAACCGTACCGCCGCGCCCTGCGGGTGATCCACGGCAGGCTCACCGCCACTGCCCGCGACATCCTGGACAGTCAGCCCGAACACGAGCTCGACCTCGGCCTGGACCGGTACGAGACGCCCGCCCAACTGCTGGCCGACCTCGACGTCGTCGACGCGTCGTTGCGTTCCCACGGCAGTGGCGTCCTGGCCGACGACAGGTTGTTGCGGCTACGGGAAGCCGTGCGGGTCTTCGGTTTCCATCTGTCGGGCCTCGACATGCGGCAGAACTCCGACGTCCACGAGGTGGTCGTGGCCGAATTGCTGGCGTGGGCCGGCGTGCACGACGACTATGCGGCGCTGTCCGAGCCCGAACGCGTCGAGGTGCTGGCCGCCGAGCTCGCCACCCGCCGGCCCCTCACCTCGGAGCGGGCCGAACTCTCGGAGCTGGCGCACAAGGAGCTGGGCATCGTGCGGGCGGCGGCCCGCGCGGTGCAGGTGTTCGGGCCGCGGGCGGTCCCGAACTACATCATCTCGATGTGCGAGTCGGTGTCCGACATGCTCGAGGCGGCGATCTTGCTCAAAGAGGCCGGACTGCTTGACGTCTCGGGTGACGAACCGTACGCACCGGTGGGCATCGTCCCGCTGTTCGAGACGATCGACGACCTGCAGCGCGGGGCGTCGATCCTGGAGGCGGCGCTCGACCTGCCGCTGTACCGCGAGATGGTGACCGCGCGGGGGCACAGCCAGGAGGTCATGCTCGGCTACTCCGACTCCAACAAGGACGGCGGCTACCTCGCCGCGAACTGGGCGCTGTACCGCGCCGAACTCGACCTCGTCGAATCCGCACGCAAGACCGGTATCCGGTTGCGGCTCTTCCACGGCCGCGGCGGCACCGTCGGCCGCGGTGGCGGACCGAGCTACGACGCGATCCTGGCGCAACCGCCCGGGGCGGTCAACGGCTCCCTGCGGATCACCGAGCAAGGTGAGGTGATCGCCGCCAAGTACGCCGAACCCCGCATCGCGCACCGCAACCTCGAGACCCTGGTGGCCGCGACGCTGGAATCGACGCTGCTCGACATAGAAGGTCTAGGCGGTCTCGCCAACAGGGCCTATGAGGTGCTCGACGACCTCGCGGCGCGGGCGCAGCGCGCGTACGCCGAACTCGTCCACGAGACACCGGGATTCGTCGACTACTTCAAGGCGTCCACACCGGTCAGCGAGATCGGCGCGCTCAACATCGGCAGCAGGCCCGCCTCCCGCAAGCCCACCACGTCGATCTCCGACCTGCGGGCCATCCCGTGGGTGCTGGCCTGGAGCCAGTCGCGTGTCATGCTGCCGGGCTGGTACGGCACCGGCAGTGCGTTCGAGCAGTACATCGCCGAGGGGCAGGCCGAGGGGGAGGACCGGCTGCAGGTCCTGCAGGATCTCTACCGGCGCTGGCCGTTCTTCCGCACGGTGCTGTCGAACATGGCGCAGGTGCTGGCGAAGTCGGATCTCGGTCTGGCCGCACGCTATTCGGAGCTGGTCGAGGACGAGGCGTTGCGGCACCGAGTCTTCGACAAGATCGCCGAGGAGCACGAGCGCACCATCCGGATGCACAAGCTCATCACCGGCCAGGACGATCTGCTCGCCGACAACGCCGCACTGGCGCGGTCGGTGTTCAACCGGTTCCCCTACCTCGAACCGCTCAACCACCTGCAGGTCGAACTGCTCCGCCGGTACCGGTCGGGTGAGGACGACGAACTGGTGCAGCGGGGCATCCTGCTCACGATGAGCGGGTTGGCCACGGCGCTGCGCAACAGCGGTTAGAGACCGGTCGTCCGGCGCAGCGCCTTCACCGCGCCGCGCACCGCGTTCTCCGTCGCGGCCATCGGGCCGAGCACCGCCTCGCCCATGCCGACCAGCCGCTCGACACGGCCGACGATGCCCTCCATCCGGTCCACCAGCCCGATGAGCCGGGGTGCCAGCGCGTTGATCTGGTTGATCGTCTCGTTGAAGCGCTCCAGCGTGTCGTCGAGGGTGGCCGTCGACCGGTTGAGGTCGTCGAGCGTGTCGCTGAGGCCGTCGAGGATGGTGTCGACCTGCTCCACGGTCATGTCGGCGTTGAGCGCCGCCTGCGCGAGCTTGCGGATGCGTTCAGTGCCCGTACGCGTGCTGCGACCGCTTCTGTCCACCATGATCAGAGCTTAGAAGCCGCGTCCTCGTCGAGGAACCACACCGTCGCCTCCCGGCCGACCGCGCCCGCGGCCGGCCAGTCGTCGGGGTCGGCGCCGCCGACCGCCTCCGCGACCGCCTCTGCCTTCCCCTCACCCGACACCACCAGCCACACCTGACGGGAGCGCTGAATCGCGGGCAGTGTCAACGTGATCCGCTGTGGCGGCGGTTTGGGGGAGTCCGCTACGCCGACCACCATGCGGTTGGCCTCCCGCACCGCGATGGTGTGCGGGAACAGCGAGTTGACGTGACCCTCCGGACCCATGCCGAGGAGGTGGACGTCGAAGACCGGGGTCGGTTCCCCCGATTCGGCCTGACCGGCGAGCACCTGCTCGTAGGCCAGCGCGGCGGCATCGAGGTCGTCCCCGAATTCCCCGTCGGCCGCGGGCATCGCGTGCACGTTCGCGGCGGGGATGTCGATGGTCTCGAGCAGGGCCTCGCGGGCCTGCTTGTCGTTGCGTTCGTCGTCGCCTTCGGGCAGGTACCGCTCGTCGCCGAAGAACACATGCACCTTCGACCAGTCGATGCGGTCGTCGTGGGTGCCCAGGCGGGCGAGCAGCTTGATGCCGGTGCCACCGCCGGTCAGCACGATGTTGGCTCGGCCGCGTTGTTCCACGGCCGACACGATCTCGTCGGCGAGGCCGTCACCGACCGCCGCGACGAGCGCATCGCTGTCCGGATACCGACGCACGGAAACGGTCACGCGTACACCACCTTGTCGATACCTTCGAGGGCCTCGCGGTAGATCTCGTCGGGGTCGAGCCGACGCAGATCCTCGGCCAGGCAGTCCCGCGCCTCGCGGCGGGCCAGCGGCAGCAGCGCGTCCGGCCGGCCGGTGCGGCTCAGCGTCGCGGTGATGCCTTCCTGCGGACGGCTCAGCGTGATCGTCGAACTCTGCCGGACGAGTTCGACGCGCAACGCGCCCACCTCGCGGCGCACCTCACCGTCGATGCGGCTGGCGAGCCAGCCGGCCAGGACGTCGAGCGCGGGCTCGTCCTTGAGCCCGGACACGATGACCGAGGTGATCGGCTCGTACGGCGGCTGGTCGACGGCGGAGGTGAGCAGCGCACGCCAGTAGGTGATCCGGCTCCACGCCAGATCGGTGTCCCCGGCGGTGTAGCCCTCCACCCGGCTCTTGATCGAGGCCAGCGGGTCGGCGGTCCCGGTCGCATCGGTGATCCGGCGGATCGCCAACCGGCCCAACGGATGCTGCGCCGGCACCTCTGGTGCGATACCCGGCCACCACGCCACCACGGGCGTGTCGGGCAGCAGGAACGGCAGTACGACGCTGGCGGCGTGGTCGGCCAGCGGCCCCGAGGTGCGCAGGACGACGACTTCACCGGCGCCCGCGTCACCGCCGACGCGCAGCTGACCGTCGAGGCGGGGCCGGTCCGCGCCACGTTCTGCGGGGACCACCACGATGATGCGGCAGGGGTGTTCGCGGCTGGCCGAGACGGCCGCTTCGATCGAGTACTCGACCAGCTCCTCGCAGTCGGGCGCGACGACCAGCGTCAGCACCCGGCCGAGCGTGATCGCCCCGCCCTCCTCACGCAGCAAGGTGATCTTCTTGTTCAGATCGTTGGTGGTGGTGTCGGGCAGGTCGACTATCACGGCTAGGGACGCCTCCATTCGCGGCCGTCTCGCCGCAGCATCTCGAACGCCGACTCCGGGCCCCAGGTGCCCGACTCGTAGGGGTCGGGTTTCCCGTGGGATGCCCAGTAGTCGAGCACCGGATCGAGGATCTTCCAGGACAATTCGACCTCGGCGTTGACCGGGAACAGTGACGGTTCGCCGAGCAGCACGTCGAGGATCAACCGTTCGTAGGCCTCGGGGGAGTCCTCGGCGAACGCCGACCCGTAGGAGAAGTCCATGTTGACGTCGCGGACCTCCATCGCGCTGCCCGGCACCTTGGACCCGAACCGCAACGTGATGCCCTCGTCGGGCTGCACCCGGATCACCAGTGCGTTCTGGCCGAGCTCCTCGGTCATGGTCGCGTCGAACGGGAGGTGCGGCGCACGGCGGAACACCAGGGCGATCTCGGTGACCCTGCGCCCCAGCCGCTTTCCGGTGCGCAGATAAAACGGAACACCCGCCCAGCGGCGGGTGTCGATGTCGAGCGTGATCGCGGCGAAGGTCTCGGTCGTCGACGTCTTCGAGAAGCCTTCCTCGTCGAGCAGTCCGACCACCTGCTCGCCGCCCTGCCAGCCGCCGGCGTACTGACCGCGTGACGTCGTCTCGTCGAGCGGCTGCGCCAGCCGCACCGCGGACAGCACCTTGATCTTCTCGGCCTGCAGTTCGTGCGGGTGGAAGCTGACCGGCTCCTCCATCGCCGTCAACGCCAGCAGCTGCAGCAGGTGGTTCTGGATCACGTCGCGCGCCGCGCCGATGCCGTCGTAATAGCCTGCGCGCCCGCCCAACCCGATGTCCTCGGCCATCGTGATCTGCACGTGGTCGACGTAGTTGTTGTTCCAGATCGGCTCGTAGAGCTCGTTGGCGAACCGCAGCGCCAGGATGTTCTGCACCGTCTCCTTACCGAGGTAGTGGTCGATGCGGAACACCGACTCCTCGGGGAACACGCTGTTGACGACGGAGTTGAGCTCGACGGCGCTCTCCAGGTCATGACCGAACGGCTTCTCGATCACCACCCGGCTCCACCGGCCCTCCTGCGGGCGGGCCAACCCGGACTTCCTGAGCTGTTCGCAGACCACCGGGAACGCGTTCGGCGGGATCGACAGGTAGAACGCGTGATTGCCACCGGTGCCGCGCTCCACGTCGAGCTTCTCCAGGCATTCGGCGAGTGTGCGGAAGGCCGCGTCGTCGTCGAAGGTGCCCTGGACGAACCGGATGCCCTCGGCCAGCCGGTCCCACACCTCCTGGCGAAAGGGCGTGCGGGCGTGCTTCTTGACCGCCTCGTACACGACCTGACCGAAATCCTCGTCCGCCCAGTCCCTTCGGGCGAACCCGACGAGGGAGAACGACGCGGGCAGCAGGCCCCGGTTGGCCAGGTCGTAGATCGCCGGCATCAGCTTCTTGCGCGACAGATCGCCGGTGACGCCGAAGATGACCACACCGCACGGCCCGGCGATCCGGGGCATGCGCTTGTCGCGTTTGTCGCGCAGCGGATTACGCCACCCCGCCGGGGCGGGGCTCGGAACGCCGGGGACCGGGCGGTTCGCCGTGGTCATCGGGAGTCAGGACTTCTTGTCGTCGAGCTGGCCCTGTGTGGCCTCGAGCAACTCCTGCCACGACTTCTCGAACTTCTCCACGCCCTCGGACTCCAGGACGAGGAACACATCGGTGACGTCGATGCCGACGGCGTCGAGCTTGTCGAACACCGCCTGCGATTCGTCGGCCTTGCCGGTCACCGTGTCGCCGGTGATGACGCCGTGGTCGGCGACGGCCTCGAGGGTCTTCTCCGGCATGGTGTTCACCGTGTTCGGCGCGACCAGTTCGGTGACGTAGAGGGTGTCGGAGTAGTCGGGGTTCTTCACCCCGGTCGACGCCCACAGCGGCCGCTGCACGCGGGCGCCGGCGGCCTTGAGCTTCTCGAAGCGCTCACCGCCGACGAACACCTCCTCGTAGGCGGCGTAGGCGAGCCGGGCGTTGGCGACGCCGGCCTGACCGCGCAGCGCGAGCGCCTCCTCGGAGCCGATCTTCTCCAGGCGGCTGTCGATCTCGGTGTCCACGCGGGATACGAAGAACGACGCGACCGAGTGGATGGTCGACAGGTCGTGGCCTGCCTCCTTGGCCTTCTCCAGGCCGGCCAGGTAGGCGTCCATCACCGCGCGGTGACGTTCCACCGAGAAGATCAGGGTCACGTTGACCGAGATGCCCTCGGCGATCACCGCGGTGATGGCGGGCAGACCGGCCTCGGTGGCCGGGATCTTGATCAGCAGGTTCGGCCGGTCGACGATCTTCCACAGCTCGATCGCCTGCAGGATCGTCTTGTCGGTGTCGTGCGCCAGCCGCGGGTCGACCTCGATCGACACCCGGCCGTCCACGCCGCCGGACTGCTCGTACTGCTTGGCCAGCACGTCACAGGCGTTGCGCACGTCGTCGGTGGTAACGGTGCGGATGGTGGCGTCGACGTCGGCGCCGCGCTCGGCCAGCTCCTTGACCTGGGCGTCGTACGCGTCGCCCTTGGACAGCGCGGCCTGGAAGATCGACGGGTTGGTGGTGACGCCCACGACGCTGCGGGTGTTGATCAGCTCGGTGAGGTTCCCCGATTGCAGCCGCTCACGGGACAGATCGTCGAGCCATACGGACACGCCGGCGGCGCTCAGCGCCGCGAGATTCGGATTCTGAGTCATGTCGTTTCCTGCCCTTGGTTCTCCGGCTAGTTGTTGATGGTGCGTTCCGCGGCCGCGGCGACGGCCTCTGCGGTGAAGCCGAACTCGCGGAACAGCGTCTTGTCGTCGGCGGACTCCCCGTAGTGCTCGATCGAGATGATCTCCCCGGTGTCGCCGACGAGCTTGTACCAACTCTGCGCCACCGCGGCCTCCACGGCGACCCGCGCCGAGACGTTGGGCGGAAGCACGCTGTCGCGGTACTCCTTGGGCTGGGACTCGAACCACTCCACGCACGGCATCGACACCACCGCGGCGGTGATGTCCTTGTCGGCGAGCAACTTCTTGGCCTCCACGGCGAGCTGCAGTTCCGAACCCGTCGCGATGATGATGACGTCGGCTCCGGTGGCGTCCCCGCCGCCGAGGACGTAGCCGCCGCGGGCCACGCCGTCGGAGTCGGTGCCCTCCAGAACCGGAATGCCCTGACGAGTCAGGATGAAACCGACCGGACCGCTGCCGTTGCCGCGGGCGAGGATGCTGCGCCACGCATAGGCCGTCTCGTTCGGGTCGCCCGGACGGACCACCGACAGGTTCGGGATCGCGCGCAACGCCGCCAGGTGCTCGATCGGCTGGTGGGTGGGGCCGTCCTCACCCAGACCGATCGAATCGTGGGTCCAGATGTAGATGGTGTCGATGTCCATCAGCGACGCCAGCCGCACCGCGGGCCGCATGTAATCGGAGAACTGCAGGAACGTGCCGCCGAAGGCGCGCGTCGGCCCGTGCAGCACGATGCCGGACAGGATCGAACCCATCGCATGCTCGCGGATGCCGAAGTGCAGCACCCGGCCGTACCAGTCGGCGGTGAAGTCGTCGGTGGAGATGGACGGCGGCCCGAACGACTTGACGCCCTTGATCGTGGTGTTATTGCTGCCGGCCAGGTCGGCGGAGCCGCCCCACAGCTCGGGCAGCTTCGGCGCGACGTCGTTGAGCACCTGCCCGAAGGCGGCGCGGGTGGCGACCGGCTTGGAGCCCGGCTCCCAGTAGGTCAGGTCCGCATCCCAGCCGTCGGGCAGCTCCTCGGCGGTGAGCCGGTCCAGGAGTGCCTTGCGCTCGGGTTCCCGCTGCGCCCACGCGTCGAAATCGGTCTGCCACTTGGCGTGGGCCTCGCGGCCCCGGTCGACCAGCTTGCGGGTGTGCTCGATGACCTCGTCGCGCACCTCGAAGGTCTTGTCCGGATCGAAGCCGAGCACCTTCTTGACCGCCGCGACCTCTTCGTCGCCGAGCGCCGAACCGTGCACCCCGCCGGTGTTCATCTTGTTCGGCGCCGGATACCCGATGATCGTGCGCAGCGCGATGAACGACGGGCGGTCCGTCACCGCTTTGGCGGACTCGATCGCCTCTTCGATCCCGACGACGTTCTCGCCGCCCTCGACCTCCTGCACGTGCCACCCGTAGGCGCGGTAGCGGGCACAGACGTCCTCGGACAGCGCGATGTTGGTGTCGTGCTCGATCGAGATCTGGTTCTGGTCGTAGAAGACGATCAGGTTGCCGAGCTGCTGGGTGCCGGCCAGTGAGCTCGCCTCGCTGGTGACGCCCTCCTCGATGTCACCGTCGGAGGCGATCACGTAGATGTAGTGGTCGAACGGACTCTCACCCCACGGGGTGTCGGGATCGAACAGCCCCCGCTCGTAGCGCGAGGCCATCGCCATCCCGACCGCCGAGGCCAGGCCCTGGCCGAGCGGGCCGGTCGTGATCTCGACGCCCTTGGTGTGGCGGAACTCCGGGTGGCCCGGGGTCTTGGACTTGAAGGTCCGCAGCGATTCGATGTCCTCGAGCTCGAGGCCGAAACCGCCGAGGTAGAGCTGGATGTAGAGCGTGAGGCTGGAGTGGCCGCAGGACAGCACGAAGCGGTCGCGGCCCAGCCAGTGCACATCGCTCGGATCGTGGCGCATCTGCCGCTGGAACAGCGTGTAGGCCAGCGGAGCCAGGCTCATCGCCGTGCCGGGGTGGCCGTTGCCGACCTTCTGCACCGCATCCGCCGCCAGCACCCGGACGGTGTCGACCGCGGTCGAGTCCAGGTCGGTCCAGTCGTCGGGGTGGTGGGATTCGGTCAGCGTCGCGATCTCGTCGACGGTGGTCACTGGCTTGCTCCTTGGTGGCATGTTCGGTTCACGGCCCCACACAACCTCGGACCGCAGCTCCAACCCTAGTGCTCGCCGATAGGCCGTCGCATGCTGCGTGCGGGGAAGAAGCGTCCTCCCGTTACGGTAGTACTGCGGAAAGGACCCTGCGGTCATCCGAGGTGTCTCCAGCGGTCTACCATCGTCTGTAGTAGATGTTGCGCGGCGGCTGTGACCATCACCAAGCGGAAGACCATCAACATCGGACGACCACCGCCAACGATGAGGAGTTGACTGCGTGAGCATTCGCGAGCGCCACCTCAGCCATGGGGCGCCGTCTCGCATCCGCACCACGGTGTTGGCCTACCTTGCGCTGACGAAACCACGTGTGATCGAGCTGCTGCTGGTCACCGCCATCCCGGCGATGCTGCTGGCCGATCGCGGCACGGTCGATCCGCTGCTGATCCTCAACACGCTGATCGGTGGGATGCTGGCCGCGGCGGGTGCCAACACGCTCAACTGCGTGGCGGACGCCGACATCGACAAGAAGATGAAGCGGACCGCCCGCAGGCCGCTCGCCCGCGACACGGTTCCGACCCGCCACGCGCTGATCTTCGGTCTGGTGCTGTCGGCCGCGTCGTTCGCCTGGCTGTGGATCAGCAGCAACCTGCTGTCCGGTCTGCTGGCCCTGGCGACCATCGCGTTCTACGTCTTCGTCTACACGCTGCTGCTGAAACGCCGCACTTCCCAGAACGTGGTGTGGGGCGGCGCCGCCGGCTGTATGCCGGTGATGATCGGTTGGTCGGCGGTCACCGGCACCATCCAGTGGCCGGCGCTGGTGATGTTCCTGGTCATCTTCTTCTGGACGCCGCCGCACACCTGGGCGCTCGCGATGCGCTACAAGGACGACTACAAGGCCGCCGGGGTGCCGATGCTGCCCGCGGTCGCCACCGAACGACAGGTCACCCGCCAGATCCTGATCTACACCTGGCTGACCGTGCTCACCACGCTGGCGCTGGCGCTGGCCACCGGCTGGCTGTACGCGTCGGTCGCGGTGCTCGCGGGCACCTGGTTCCTGGTGATGGCCCACCAGCTCTACAGCGGCGTCAAACGCGGTGAGCCGGTCAAGCCGCTGCGGCTGTTCCTGCAGTCGAACAATTATCTGGCCGTGGTGTTCTGCGCCCTGGCGGTCGACTCGGTGCTGGCGCTGCCGACGCTGTTCGGCTGACCGCCGAACACCGCGTCACTCGGGCAGGCGGACGCCCGTCTGCGGGTCGAAGCGGTGGACGTCGGCCGGGCGCGCGGACAACTCGACGGCGGTGCCGGGGGAGATGCCCGCCAGTTCGGCGGCGACGACCACGCTGGTCAGCTGCTCACCGCCGGCGCGCACGGTGACGATCGCCCGGGGGCCGAGCAACTCCACCAGCTCGACGGTCGCCGTGCCGTCCGCGGTCGCGGACAGCGTGAGGTCGTCGGGGCGGACACCGATCGTCACCGACGCCGAATCCGGGCCGCCGACCGCGATGCGCAGCCCGTCGCATCGCAGCTCTCCGCCCGCCACCGCTCCGGTGACGAGGTTCATCTTCGGGCTGCCGACGAACGTGGCGACGAACGTGTCGGCAGGGCGCTGGTAGACCTCGGCCGGGGGAGCGGCCTGGGCGATCTGCCCGTCGCGCATCACGACGATGCGGTCCGACAGCGTCATCGCCTCTTCCTGGTCATGGGTGACGTAGAGCGAGGTGATCCCGAGCCGGCGCTGCAGACGCAGCAGTTCGGTGCGGGTCTCCACCCGCAGTTTGGCGTCCAGATTGCTCAGCGGTTCGTCGAACAGGAACACCGAGGGTTCCCGGATGATGGCGCGGCCGATCGCGACGCGCTGCTGCTGGCCGCCGGACAGATCCTTCGGTTTGCGGGCCACCAGCTTGCCCAGTCCGAGCGATTCGGCGATCTCGTCGGCGCGCCGCAGTGCCTCGGCGCGCGGGATGCGCTTGGCGCGCAGAGGGAACGCGATGTTCTCCCGCACCGTCAGATGTGGGTAGAGCGCGTAGTTCTGGAACACCATCGCGATGTCGCGCTCCTTGGGTTCCAGTGCGGTGACGTCGCGGTCGCCGATGCGGATCGACCCCGAGCTGACTTTCTCCAACCCGGCGAGCATGCGCAGCGACGTGGTCTTACCGCAGCCCGACGGGCCGACGAGCACGGTCATGCTGCCGTCGGTGAGTTCGAGGTCCAGACCCGAGACCACGGTGGCGTCGCCGTACGCCTTGGTGACCGCAGAGAAGGTGACCGATGCCATGTTGGGAGTTCCTCGCTACTAGTACTTGACCGCGCCGCCGCTGATCCCCTGGACCAGGCGTCGCTGGATGAAGAAGCTGGCGACCACCACCGGCACGATGGCGATCATGATCGCGGCGCTCATCGTCCCGATCTGGACGCCGCGGAAGGTGTTGAAGTTCGAGATAGCCACCGGCAGGATCGCGGCGTTGCCGGGCGCCAGGATCAGCCCGTAGAACATGTCGTTCCACGACAGCGTGAACCCGAAGATGCCGGCGGCGCCGATCCCGGGCAGCACCTGCGGCAGCACCACCAGTCGGAATGCCTGCCAGCGGGTGAAACCGTCGACGCGGGCCTGTTCCTCCAGCGACGCGGGCACCGCCTCGAAGAACCCGATCAGGAACCACGTCACCAGCGGCAGCACGAACGACAGATGCGCGAAGACGACGGGCACCAGCGTGTCGGTCATCCGCAGCGCCTGGGCCATGGTCAGGAACGGGAACACCATCACCGCGGGCGGGACGACCTGGGCGGCCAGCATGCCGAACCGGGTCAACGAGCCGCCGGCACGGTACTTGGCGATCACGTAGGCGCCCATGCTGCCGACCACCAGGCTGATCGACACGGTCACCACACCGACCAGCACGCTGCGGCCGGCGGCGGCGAAGATGCCCGAATCGAACACCGCCCGCCAGTTGTCCAGCGTGGGGCCGAAGGCGATGAGGAACGGTTCCGACATCTGCGCCGGCGTCTTGAAGCTGGCCAGCGCCACCCAGGCGATGGGGAACAGGACGAACACCAGCGCGGCGGTCAGTACGGCGACGCGCAGCACTTCCAGGGGCCGCGGCCGGGCCGCGGAACGGGAGGGTTTCACCGGGCGGTGGTCCTTTCGCGGCTGCGCTCCATCGCGCGGAAGGCGACCACGATGACGGCCAGCACCAGCACCAGCACGATGAACGCCATGGCGCTGGCTTGGGCGAGCCGGAAGAACTGGATGCCTTCGAGATACATGAAGTACTGCAGGGTCTGGGTTTCGGTGCCCGGTCCGCCGCGGGTGGTGGCGTAGACATACTCGAACACCCGAAGCGCGTCGAGCCCGCGCAACAGCACCGCGACGGTCAGCACCGGCGCCAGCATCGGGATCAGGACCCGGCGCAACCGGTAGACGGGACCGGCGCCGTCGACGCGTGCGGCCTCCATCGGCTGTTTGGGCATCGATTCCAGGCCCGCGAGGATCAGCAGCACCATGAACGGGGTCCACTGCCACACGTCGATGAACGCCAGGGTCAGCAGCGCCTTGCCGGAGCCGAAGAAGTCGTAGTCGGCGCCGACCGCGTGCAGCAGTGCCGGGATGGCGCCGATCTGGTCGTTGAGCAGGAACCGGAAGATCAGGCCCACCGCGATCGGCGTGATGAACATCGGTGCGAGCACGATCGCGCGGGACAGGTCCTTGGCCCACTTCTGTTGGTGCAGGGCCAGCGCCAGCGCGAAACCGACGACCAGCTCGAGGGCGACCGCCACCACCACGTAGATCGCGGTGGTGCCGAACGCCTCCCAGAACGCCGGATTCGACAGTGCGGAACCGAAGTTGGCTGCGCCGACGAAATCCGGTGCCTGCCGGTCGGTCAACCGGTAGTCGGTGACCGACAGGTAGGCGGCATAGCAGAGCGGGAATCCGACGGCCACGCCGAACAGGGCGAGCAGCGGCATCAGCATGCCGTACTTGAATCTCATGTGTTCGTTCCCGTAGCCGCCGGATTCCCGAGTGTCACTGCTGAATACGCTCTGCCGCGGCCTGCGCGTCGCGCAGCGCGTCGGCGACGCTCTTGTTGCCGGCCGCCGCGTCGTTGAGCTCGGTTCCCACGGCTTGGATCATCTCCTCCCCGCCGCGGCCCTGGGTGAGCGGGGCAGCGTCGGCCAGGATCTCACCGACCACGCGGTAGTACTCCTCGCCGTATCCGTCGGAGAGCACCTTGGGATCGGTCAGCGAACCCTTACGGGTCACCGCGCCGCCGGCGGCGACGCGCTGCGCGTCGACGGAGGGTGAGGTGATCCAGGACGTGAACGCCCACGCGGCGTCGGAGGCCGCGGAGTTGGCCGGGATCGCCCAGCTCCACAGACCGAGCGCGGACTTGCCGCCGGGGATCGGCGCCAGCGCGAACTGTCCGGCGCGTTCAGCCGAGGCGCCGGCCGGATCGTTGAGAGCAGGCAGATTCCAGTTGTAGCCGATCATGGAGGCGGCGTTGCCGCCGGAGACCGAACGGAAGGCCTCGTCGAAACCCCAGGCCAGGCTGTTCGCCGGGGCCGCGGTGCGATAGGTCTCGATGTAGGCGTCCAGGGCGCGGGCGGCCTGTTCGGTGTTCAGCGTCGGCTTGCCGTCCTCGCCGTAGATCGAACCGCCCGCGGCGAACAGCCAGTTGGCCCATTCCTCGAAGATCTTGTAACCCCGCTGCGGCTGCATGGCGATACCGGCGCGATCGCCGGCCTTGAGCCGTTGTGACGTGCTGACCAGCGCGTCGAGGTCGGTCGGCACCTGGAGGTTCGCGGCCTGCAGATCGCGGGTGTTGTAGATGTAGCCCAGCGCGTAGTTGTAGAACGGCACACCGTAGGTGGTGCCGTCGACATCGGTGATGTCGGTCAGCGACGGGAAGAAATCGTCCGGCTGGTAGTCGGTGGTGGCGGAGATCCGGTCGTTCAGCGGCTCGAGGAAGCCGGCGGCCGCGAAGTCGTCCATCCACGGGTTGTCGACGACGATCAGGTCGTAGGCCGGTTCGGCCGACTGGAACGACGACACCAGACGGTCGCGCATCTGATCGAACGTCATGGTCTCGATCTGGACCTTGATGTCGGGATACTTCTCGTTGAACTGTCCGACCATGCCCTGCACGATGTCCGTGTCGGGCACGTTCTCCATGAGCACCCGAACGGTCCCGCTGGTATCGGTGGGGATGTCACCCAGCCCCGACGAACTCTGCTGATCGCCGGAACCACCGGAGCCCGCGCAGCCGCTCAGGACGAGTCCGGTGGTCAAGGCCAGTGCCGGCAGCCATCGCGTGGCGGTTCGCCGCGCCGGGCGCCGGCCGGGCATCGGGATCTTCATGGGTACTCACTTCCTACTGGTTGGACTGGATCGAGTGCACCGGGTCGGCGGGGCCCGGCTCAATCCATGTACGCACCGCCGTTGACGGAGAGCGCCTCTCCGGTGATGAACCGGGCATCCTCGGAGACCAGGAACGCCACCGCGCGGGCGACGTCGTCCGGTGTCTGCAGCCGAGCCAGAGGTGTTGCGTCGATCCAACTTTGGCGTACCGCATCCGGTGTGGAGTCGGTGAGCTCGGCCTCCCACTCCAGTTCCCGTGACTGCATCGGGGTGGCGACGAACCCGGGACACACACAGTTGACGGTGATGTGATGGGCCGCCAATTCGAAGGCCATCGCCTGCGTCAGCCCCAGCACGGCGAACTTGGAGGCGACATAGTCCGTGAGGAACGGCACCCGGCCCTGTTTGGCCGCCATCGACGCGGTGTTGACGATGGTGCCGGCACGGCCCGTGCGGATCATCGCCCGCGCCGCGGCCTGTCCGCAGAAGAACACCGCCTTGGTGTTGATGTCCAGGGTGCGGTCGTACTGGCCGGCCGTGACGTCGACGAACCGCTCCATCGCCGAGACGCCGGCGTTGTTGATCCACGCGTCGAGGCCGAGCCGGTCGGCCACGTCGTCGGCCACCCGGGCTGCCGCCGCCGCGTCGGTGACGTCGAGCTGCAGTGCCTCATGGCCGCGGTCGCCCGCGCCCTCGAGTCCGGCGACGGTCTCTTCGGCGCCGGCGAGGTTGACGTCGGTGACGATCACCCGCCAGCCGCGCCCGGCCAGCGTCGTCGCGATCGCGCGACCGATCCCGGATCCGGCGCCGGTGACCACAGCGGTCTGGATCGAGGGCGAAACGGCGGTCATCACAGAGCCTTTCGAGCGAGCTGATGGGATACGGGGGTGAGTAGATCACCCAGGGTGCGCCACTGGGCGTAGGCCTCGGCATACCGGTCGACGTGACGGCGGTCGGGTTCGACGGCATCACCGAGGACGAGGAAGCGGCCTGCGCTGTCCCAGTCGTCGAGTGCGCCGACGCCGATGCCCGCGATGACCGCCGCGCCCAGCGATGCGCCGGGATGCCCGACGACCGGCCACAGCGGCGTGTCGAGGACGTCGGCGAGGATCTGCTTCCACAGCACCGACTTGCTGCCGCCGTTGGTGACCATCGCACGTTGCAGCGGTACGCCGATCGAGGAGAACACGTCGGTGTGGTGTTTGAAACCGAACGCGATGGCCTCGAGCACCGACCGGTACATGTCCGCTCGGGTGTGGGCCAGGTCGAGGCCGACGAAGGCGCCACGCAGGTCCGGATCGTGCAACGGGCTCTTCTCGCCGAGAAAGTATGGGAGACAAAGCACTTCCGCAGCACCGCGACCGGCGGCCTCGTCGTCGAGTTGCAGGAGGTCGACACCCCCGGTGAGTGTCTGGAACCACCGGATCAGGCTGCCGCTGGTGGCCATGCACCCGTTGGGCAGCCAGCGACCGGGGACCGGATGGGCGTCCAGGTAGAGGCGGCCGTCGATGACGGGGGTGTCGCTGGCGGCCAGCACATCGCCTGCGCCGCCCAGCTTCACCAGCCAGTCGCCCGCGGCGTTGACGCCGGCCGCGTACGCCGACAGCACGTGGTCCGCCCCGCCGAGGATCAGCGGCATGCCTTCGAGCAGTCCGGTGGCCGCCGCGCCGGCCGCGCTCAACGTGCCGGCCTGCGCACCGGGGCTCAACACTGTGGGCATGACGTTCTCGCCGAGTCCCGCGGCGGCGTACACCGGTTCGTAACGCTGGCCGTCGATGGTGCCGAGGCCGGATTCGATCGCCCAGTTGAGTTCCACATGGGGCGCTGCGCCGAGGGCCATGAGGACCCAGTCGTAGGAGCCGACGAGACAGGCGGTCTTCGCCCAGACATCGGGTTCGTTGTCGCGCAACCACATCGCCGTCGGCGCGACGGACTGCTGGGTGATCGCCGACCCGGTCGCCGACAGCACGTCGGCCGGATCGAGCGCGGCGCGCAACTGCTCGATCTGCGCGGTGGCGCGGGCATCGTTCTGCAGCATCGCCCTTCGCACCGGGGTGCCGCGGGAGTCGACGGGAACGACCGCGGGCACCATGCCGGTGGTGGCGAGCGCGCCGACGTGCTCGGGCGCCACGCCGGATTCGTCCAGTACGGCACGAATGGTGCTGTGTACGTTGTCGATCCACTGGGCCGGGTCGGCCTCGGCATGTCCGGGCGCATCGGCGAAGAGCCGACTCTCGCGGGAGGCCTGGGCCACGATGCGCGCCGACCCGACGTCGATGAGCACCGTCTTGGTCCCCGTGGTGCCGACGTCGACACCGATCGTGAACTGCGACATGCCGTCCTCTCGTCTGCTCGGGTACTGACCGTACCGCTTGTCTGTTAGATTCTCACACGTTGTGTGTAACTGTCACGTAAATCGGTGTGCTGCCGCGCGTTGACTGTTATTTAATAACAACCAGGATGTCGACGACAACCGTGAGAGGTTTCCATGACCAATTGGCTCGATGAGGTGTTCGCGGTACAGAAACCGGTGATCGCGATGCTGCATCTCGCTGCGCTCCCCGGTGACCCCGGGTACGACTCCGGGGCCGGGATCCGCGCCGTGGTGGACCGTGCCAAGGGTGAACTCGCCGCGCTGCGCGAGGGCGGCGTGGACGGCGTGATGATCTCCAACGAGTTCAGCCTGCCGTATCTGACCAAAACCGAACCCATCACCGCGATCACGATGGCACGGGTGATCGGGGAGCTGTTGCCCGATCTGACGCTGCCGTACGGCGTGAACGTGCTGTGGGACGGCCGGGCCTCGATCGACCTGGCGGTTGCCACCGGCGCGCAGTGGGTGCGCGAGATCTTCACCGGTGTCTACGCCAGCGACTTCGGGCTCTGGGACACCAACGTCGGCGCCGTCGCCCGCCACCGGCACCGCATCGGCGGGGCCGGGGTGAAGCTGCTGTTCAACATCGTGCCGGAGTCCGCGGCCTACCTGTCCGACCGGGATCTGGCGTCGATCGCCAAGACGACGGTGTTCGCCACCCGCCCCGACGGCATCTGCGTCTCCGGGCTGACCGCGGGCGCGTCCACCGACTCGCAGGCACTGCGGGTCGTCAAGGACGAGGCCGGCGACGTCCCGGTGTTCGTCAACACCGGCGTGCGGGCCCACAACGCGGCCGAGCAGTTGTCCATCGCCGACGGTGCGATCGTCGGGACCTACTTCAAGGAGGACGGCGTGTTCGAGAACCGCGCGGTCGCCTCCCGGGTCACGGAGCTGATGTCCGTCGTGCGTGAATTCCGTACCACGCTGTGAAAGACGGCGCTGTGAGGACGGCGCTGTGAAGACGGCGCTGTGAGGGCGGGCGAACTGGAGGACCTCGCCGCGCTCGCGGCTCAGACCGGTGCGCAGCTCTGCCTACGCCGGTTGGGGGAGCCGATCGAGGTCAGCACCAAGAGCGCGGCCGGGGATGTCGTCACCCCGGTCGACCGGGCGGCGGAGGAAGCCGTACGCGCCGTCCTGCTCGACGCCCGCCCGGCGGACTCCCTGCTCGGGGAGGAGCTGGCGCCTCACACCGGGACGAGTGGGCTGGAGTGGGTCATCGACCCGCTCGACGGCACCACCAACTACACGCGGCTGATCCCGTATTTCGCGACCTCCGTGGCGGTCCGCCGTACTTCCGACGGCGCCTGGCTGGCCGGTGCGGTCTGCGCACCGGCCCTCGGGGCGACGTGGAGCGCCGCCGCGGGCGGTGGTGCCCAGCTGAGATCACCCGCGCAGCGGGCGGTGTTGCCGTTGCAGCTGCCCGCGACCACGGCACGGCTGATCGGCACCGGGTTGTCCTACGACCCGGACCGGCGCCGCAGGCAGGTCCGCGAGCTCGGGGCCCTGCTCGCGGACTACACCGACATGCGCCGGTTCGGCGCAGCGGCCGTCGATCTCTGTCTGGTCGCCCAGGGCAGTCTGCACGCGTTCGTCGAGGCCGACCTGGCGGTGCACGACTGGGCGGCGGGCGCGCTCATCGCCGAAGAGGCGGGCGCGACGGTGTACCGGCCGACCGATGGCGGGGAGACCGTGTCGGCCGCCTGGGGCTGATCAGCGCGCGTCGACGCACACCACCTGAACACCCTTGGCGCGCAACGTCTCGAGCGTCGGGTGTTCAGGTGGGCCGTCGGTGACGAGCACGGAGATGTCGGACGCGGGGGCGACGTTGATCAGCTGGACGCGGCCGAGTTTCGTCGCGTCGGCCGCCACGATGACCCGGTCCGCCGACCGCATCGCCGCCTGTTTGACGTTGCCTTCTTCGCGGTGGTACTCCGACGCGCCGCGCTTACCGTCGACGCCGGCGATACCCATGACGTAGGTGTCGCAGTTGTAGCGCAGGTAGAAATCCTCGGCTTCGGCGCCGATCAGGCTCAACTCGCCGGGCCTGACCTTGCCGCCGGTGAGCAGGATCGTGATGTCCGGTTCGTCTGCGAGTTCCACGGCGACCAGGACGCTCGGCGTGATCACCGTCAGGCCCAGACCGCGACCGCGCAGCGCCCGCGCGACGGCGAGGACGGTGCTGCCGCTGTCGAGGATCACCGTCTCCTGCGGGTGCAGCAGATCGGCCACCGCGCTGGCGATGTGGATCTTCTCGTCGGCCGCTTCCGCGGCGCGGGCGGCGAAGGACGGTTCGGTCGACTTACCGCCGAAGGCGATCGCCCCGCCCAGCACCCGCCGGGCGATGCCCTGATCCTCCAGCCGTTCGATATCGCGCCGGATCGTCATCTCCGAGACGCCGAATTCCCCGGCGAGCGACGCGAAGTCGACTTCCCGGTCGGCGTCGATGCGGGCGGCGATCGCCGCCCGCCGGGCATGCGCGTTCAGAGATGGCATCGCTCCAGCGTAGGTCAGCGGTGTGAAAAGTTCACATCGATCACAGGGATCGTTACGGGATCAAGACCACCGAGCCGACGGTCTTACGGCCCTGCAGATCTTCGTGTGCCCGCTGCGCGTCGCCCAGCGGGTACTGTTCGCTGACCGTCACCGTGATCGCGCCCTTGGCGATCGCATCGAGCACTTCGCCCGCGCGCCAGGAGAATTCGTCCGGTGTACGGGTGTGATGTGCCAGGTTCGGCCGGGTGAGGAACACCGACCCCGCGGCGTTGAGTCGCTGCGGATCGACCGGGGGGACGGGACCGCTCGCGGCGCCGAACAGCGCCAGCGTGCCCCGCACCGCGAGGCTCGCCAGGCTGGCGTCGAACGTCGCGGCACCCACGCCGTCGTAGACCGCGGCGACACCGTTGCCCCCGGTGAGTTCCCGGATCCTCGCGCCGAATTCCTGTGGATCGTCCGGGTAGTCGAGCACCTCGATGGCGCCGGCCTGCCGGGACAGTTCGGCCTTCTCCGGGGTGGACACCGTCGTGATGGCCTTGGCGGCCAGACTGGTCACCCACTGGGTGAGGATCAGCCCGACCCCGCCCGCGCCCGCATGCACCAGCACCGTGTCACCCTGCTGCACCGGGTAGGTGGACTTGATCAGGTAGTGCGCCGTCATCCCCTTCAACAGCGATGACGCGGCCACCGCCGGAGCCACCCCGTCGGGCACGTAGGCCACGAAATCCGATGGCGCCAGGGTGTATTCGGCGTAGGCGCCGAGTGCCTTGTCGGTCACCACCCGGTCGCCGACCCGCAGCGCCGCGACATCGTCACCGACGGCCTCGATGATGCCGCACACTTCGGTGCCGACGATGAACGGCACCTCCCGCGGATAGAGGCCCGACCGGAAGTAGGTGTCGATGAAGTTGACGCCCACGGCTTCGGCCTTGATCAGGACCTGGCCCGGGCCGGGGGAGGGTTGCGGCTTCTCGACGTGGGTCAGGACCTCGGGACCGCCGGTTTCGGTGACTTCGATGGCGTACATGCGGTCCATCATCCACCGCCTAGCATGACCGGGTGAGGCTCGCCCGTCCCGACCTGTTCCACCCGCGCATCGTGCTGGCCGCCTGCCCGGCCCTGCCGGAATCCGACGGTGACGACGACGGTCTGGTCGACGCGTTGCGCACGCGCGGGCTGCACGCCCGCTGGCTCTCCTGGGACGATCCGGCCACGCTGGACGCCGACCTGGTGATCCTGCGCGCCACCTGGGACTACATCGAACGCCTCGACGAGTTCCTGCAGTGGACGCGGCGGGTGCGCCACCTGCTCAACGGTCCCGATGTGGTGGCGTGGAACTGCGACAAACGGTATCTGGAGGATCTCGCCCGCCGCGGCGTGCCGACGGTACCGACCCGCTACTTTGGGGCCGGTGACGCGGTCGCGGTGCCGAGCGGTGAAGTGGTGGTCAAACCCGCGGTCGGCGGCGGTTCGATCGGCGCCCGGCGGTTCGCCGATGCCGCGGCGGCCGCCGCCCACGCCGCCGGCCTGCAGGCACAGGGCCGTGCGGTGCTCGTCCAGCCCTACGACGCGAGGGTGGAGTACGGCGAGACGGCACTGGTGTTCCTCGGCGGTGTGCAGTCACACGCCTTCACCAAGGCCGCCATCCTGCCGCCCGACGGACCTCCCGTGTTCGACGAGTCCGGCACGTACGCGGTGGAGTCGCTGTCGCCCGCCGAACCGGATTTCGAGCTGTGGGACCTGGGCCGTGCGGCGCTTCGGGCGGCCGCGGCGACGCTCGGAGTGGAGGTCTCCGAATTCCTCTACGCGCGCGTGGATCTCATCGGGGACCGCGACGACGCACAGGTGCTCGAGGTGGAACTCGTCGAACCGTCACTGGGTTGGCGGCAGCTCGACGCCGCCACGCGCGCGGACCGCCAGCGCGACTTCGCCCTCGCCGTCGAGGCCGCGCTCGAGCGTCTCGGACTCGGTCCGCTGTCGCATCGACGCCCATAGCGCCGCAGTGGCCGCCGTGCAGGCGGCTGCGCCTGCCACGTGCACCGCGACCAGCGCGGCGGGTACGCCCGTGACGAACTGGACGGCACCGACCGTGCCCTGGGCGACGACGATCGCGACGAGCACACCGAGCCGGATCAGCACCGTCCGTGGTGCCCGCACCGCGAGCAGCGCGAAACCGAGGGCGACCAGCAGCGACAGGTACGCGACGAGCAGCGACGAGTGCAGATGCACCAGCGTGGTGATCTCGACCATCAGGCGCGGTACGGGTTCCTCGAGGCTCTTGTCGCCGGCGTGCGGACCGGCGCCCGTCACCAGCGTGCCGGTCACCAGGGTGGCCGACAGTGCTACCGCGCTCAGGGCGGTCGACTGGCGCAACGGTTTCGGCACCGTCCGGACCGGCGCACCGGAGTCGGGTTCGCCGATCTTCACGTAGAGCAGCACCGACAACCACACCATCGCCATCGAGACCAGAAGGTGGATCGCGACGGTCCACCACAGCAGCCCGGTCAGCACCGTGATGCCGCCGATCACCGCCTGCGCCACCGTCGACGCCGGCATCAGCCACGCGTAGACGAGGACTTCGCGGCGCCGCCGGGCGCGCGTGACGGCGAGCACCGCCGCCGCCGCGGTCAGCACCACCAGGAAGGTGATGAGCCGGTTGCCGAACTCCACGGCCTGATGAATGCCGGGCACCTCGGCATGCGGTACCGGGGTGAAGCTGCCGGGGAAGCACTGCGGCCAGGTGGGGCAGCCGAGGCCCGATGCCGTGACACGGACGATCGCACCGGTGACCGAGATGCCGCCCTGGGTGAGGATGACCGCGATCGCGATCGCGCGCTGGACCCGCAGACTGGGCAGCGGCAGCAGGTCGACCAGCCGCAGGAAGAGTCGTCTGACGGGCACGAATCGATGGTAGAGCAGTCGTAACTACGACCCGTAGTAGGCCTGGTCGGAGCCGGTTCAGGTGAAGCGGAACCAGCGCAGCGCGCACAGTGCCGCCACGCCGCCCCACACGGCGAGGACGGCCAGCCCCAGCCAGTCGACCGACAGCGTCATCGCCTGGGTCAACGCCTCGGTCAGGGCGCCCGACGGGGTGAGGCGCGCGGCCCAGGCGAGGGCGCCGGGCACCGCCTGCCCCTCGAGCGTCAGCGCCCCCAACCCGGCGAAGATGAACCACAGCAGGTTCGCGACCGCCAGCACGATCTCGGCGCGCAGCGTGCCGCCGAGCAGCAGGCCCAGCGCCGCGAACCCCGCGGTGCCGAGCGCAATGACCACCGCGCCCAGCAGCAGGCCGGCGGGTTCGGGACGCCAGCCGAGCGCGAGGCCGATGGCTCCCAGCAGGATCGACTGCAGGAAGACGACGGCGACCACCGCCAGCGACTTCCCGGCGATGATGCCCCAGACCGGGAGCGCGGTCGCGCCGAGCCGTTTGAGCGCCCCGTAGCGGCGGTCGAACGCCACCGCGATGGCCTGGCCGGTGAACGCCGTCGAGATCACCGCGAGCGCCATGATCGCGGGGACGAACGTCCCTGCGCGATCGTCACCGAAGTCGCCGAGCGGCAACAGCACCAGCCCGATCAGCAGGGTGATCGGGATGAACATCGTCAGCAGCAGCTGCTCGCCGTTGCGCAGTAGCAACCGCAGTTCGAGGCCGAACTGGGCGGTGAGCATCTTGGGCACGGCCGCGGGCCGCGGATCGGGGGTGAAGGTGCCCGGTGCGAACTGGTTGGTGGTCATTTCCGCAACTCCCGGCCGGTCAGGTCCAAGAACACGTCTTCGAGACTGCGCTGTTCGACGCGCACGTCGGTGGCCAGCACGTTGAGACGCGCGCACCACGCCGTCACCGTGGCCAGTACCTGCGGGTCGACGTGGCCCTCGACGAGGTACTCGCCCGACGAGGTCTCCGTGGCCCGGTAACTCTCGGGCAGCGCGCTGATCAGCAGCGACAGATCCAACTTCGGGGGCGCGCTGAAGCGGAGCTGGTTCTCGGCGCCGGACCGCATCAACTCGGCGGGCGTCCCGGTGGCCACGGCGACACCGTGGTCGATGATCACCAGCCGGTCGGCCAGCTGTTCGGCCTCGGTCAGCTGGTGGGTGGTCAGCACGACGGTGACGCCGTCGCGGCGCAGCGCGTCGATCAGCTCCCACACGACGATGCGGGCGTGGGCGTCCATGCCGGCCGTCGGCTCGTCGAGGAACACCAGTTCCGGACGGCCGACCACCGCGCAGGCCAGCGCCAGCCGCTGCTGCTGGCCGCCGGAGAGTCGACGGTAGGTGGTGCGCGCCACGTCGGTGAGCCCGAGCGTGTCGAGCAGCCACTTCGGGTCGAGCGGGTGGGCGGCGTATGCGGCGACGAGGTCGAGCATCTCGCCGGCCCGGGCGGCCGGGTAACCGCCGCCGCCCTGCAGCATCACGCCGATGCGTTCGCGGACCCGGTTGTTGTGGGCGGCCGGATCCATGCCGAGGATCTCGATGGTGCCCGCATCGGGGCGCAGGAAGCCTTCGCACATCTCGACGGTCGTCGTCTTACCGGCGCCGTTGGGTCCCAGCAGCGCAAGCACTTCCGCGCGGTGCACGTCGAGGTCGAGGCCGTCGACCGCCGTGGTCGACCCGTAGCGCTTGGTCACGCCGCGCAGGCGCACGGGGCTGGTCGACGATGTGGTCACGGGGAATCAGCGTATGCGCCCGGTGTCGCGGTCCGCGGCTGCGGTGGTCGCGAACCGTCACCGACGGGTGCGGTAGGCCGGTCCGGCGTATCCGGGTCGGCGGGTGGATCTCCGTCGGGCAGCGGCTGCCAGGGGAGGCGACGCCAGGTCAGCGCGATGAGCGCCGCGACGACGATCGTGCTGGCCAGCGTCGCCATCACGATCTGGAAGAGCGTGAACCGGTCGCCGTTGGCCGTGGGGCCGAAGATGCCGACGATCAGCGTGACCGCGATGGTCGAGCCGCGGAAGCCGGGCCGGGTGGCCCACGCCGCGAGGGGGATGATCGCCCACAGCAGGTACCACGGCTGCACGACGGGGAACAGCAGCACGGTCGCGCCCAGTGCGACACCGAGACCGCCCACGGGGTGCAGCCGTCCCCGCAGCACCGCCAGCAGCAGGCCGCTGACCAGGACTGCGATGATGCTCACCCCGATCGCACGGGTGAGGCCGAGGATGGCCGTCGTGTGGTCGCCGAGGCCGAGCAGGATGCCGACCTGACCCGTCCCCAGCGCGATCAGCGTCGGCGGTGACATCCAGCTGCGCACCACGTTGGCGGTGCCGAGGGTGAACAGCCAGCCGAACCCCAGCCCGCTGGCCCAGCCGATGACGGCCATCACCGCCACCGCGACCGCGGTCAGCGACCCGCCGGCGATGAAGAACGCCTTCACCGTGCCGCCCCAGCGGCAGGCCAGCGCCATCGCCACGAAGCCGAGCGCCAGCAGCGACGGCAGCTTGACCTGCGAGGACATCGTGATCAGCACGGTGCCCAGCAGCAGCATCGCCATCGGATACCAGCGCGCCCACTGCTGCGGGCCCGACGGCCAGTGCAGCGGCCGAGGGACGAGAGGGCTGGCGGCGTCCACCCCGCGCAACGCGAACTCGGTGCCCGCCAGCATCAGCCCGAGCATCAGTGCCTCGTTGTGGATGCCCGCGACCAGGTGCATGAACAGCAGCGGGTTGCAGGGTCCCAGCCACAGCGCGCTGACCTCGGCGACGCCGCAGCGGCGGGCCAGCCGCGGGGTGGCCCATACGATCAGGCCGACCCCGGCCAGCACGACCAACCGGTGGAAGAGCACCGCCCAGACGATGTTCTCCCCGGTGATCGAGGAGATGATCTCTCCGATCCACAGGAACAGCGGACCGTACGGGGCGGGTGTCTCGCGCCACAGGCTCGGCACCGACAGGGTGAACACGTGGTCGAGTCCGAGCCCGGTGGCGGGCCCGACCTGGTAGGGGTCGAGCCCCTGCAGGCCGATCTCGCTCTGGGCGAGGTAGGAGTAGACGTCCTTGCTGTACATCGGGGGTGCGATGAGCAGGGGTATCGCCCACAGCAGCAGGGTGCGGTCGGTCTGGCTGCGCGACATCCGCCTGCTGCCGAGTGCGAAACGGCCCAGCATCAGCCAGGCCAGCGCCATCATCACCGCACCGGTCGTCGTCATCGTCAGCGAGACGGTCTGGATGCGGGACGGCAGATTGAGCAACCGGACGCCGAAGGTGGGGTCCTGGACGACGGGACGTGCTCCGGCCCCCAGCGCGCCGATCGCCATCAGCACCGTTCCGGTGGCGCCGAACAGCCGCGTCCGGCGCAGCGCGACCAGGTCGGCGTCGGTCAGTGGTGAGCCGACGGTGCGCTCGTCGCCGTGCCAGCGGGCGATCGAGGAACTGAAGGATTGGAGCCGCCCGGCCATACGAGCCATTCGAGCAGAGTAGCCGCCGGGGCTATGGGCACTATCACGCTCCACTAAGGGTGACCTTGGTGGAACCGGCTGGCGAATTCCGTCACAATGGTGTTGTGAAAATCCCTACCGAGGCTGTGGGCGTGTCTGCTGCGCACGTCTCGGACGGGCATACCCGCAGTGCGATCATCCAGCTGTTGCTGCAAGGTCCGGTCACCGCATCGGCGATCGGCGACCGGCTCGGCATCTCGGCGGCCGGGGTGCGTCGGCACCTGGACGCGCTGATCGAGGCCGGTGACGCGCAGGCCGCGCCCGCTGCCGCCTGGCAGCACAGCGGCCGGGGGCGTCCGGCCAAGCGGTACCGGCTGACCGCGGCCGGCCGGGCGAAGCTCGGCCACACCTATGACGACCTCGCGGTGGCCGCCATGCGTCAGCTTCGGGAGATCGGCGGCGATGAGGCGGTGCGCACCTTCGCCCGGCGGCGCATCGACACCATCCTCTCGGGAGTAACCGAGGGGGCCGATGGCGTTGAAGGCGGTGTCGAGACGACCGCGGACCGGGTGGCCGATGCGCTCACCCAGGCCGGGTACGCGACGACCACCGCCCGGGTCAGCGGCCCGATCGACGGTGTGCAGATCTGCCAGCACCACTGCCCGGTCTCGCACGTCGCCGAGGAATTCCCGGAGTTGTGCGAAGCCGAGCGCGAGGCGTTCGCCGAGATCCTCGGGACCCACGTGCAGCGGCTGGCCACGATCGTCAACGGCGACTGCGCCTGCACCACCCACGTGCCGCTGCAACCCGACAAGCAAGAATCCCTCCGGCGCACAGCCCGCGCCGGATCCGTTACGACCGCTGGAGGAGCGTCGACATGACCGCCACCCCGGAGACGACAGCCGTCACCCCGGAGCACAAGCTCGGAGAGCCACTGTCGCAGGAGGAGGCCATCGCCTCGCTGGGCCGCTACGGCTACGGCTGGGCGGACTCCGACGTCGCGGGCGCCAGCGCGCAGCGCGGCCTGTCCGAGGCGGTCGTCCGCGACATCTCGGCCAAGAAGAACGAGCCGGAGTGGATGCTCGACATCCGGTTGCGCGCGCTGCGCACCTTCGACAAGAAGCCCATGCCGAACTGGGGATCGAACCTCGAGGGCATCGACTTCGACAACATCAAGTACTTCGTGCGGTCCACCGAGAAGCAGGCCGCCACGTGGGACGACCTGCCGGAGGACATCCGCAACACCTACGACAAGCTGGGCATCCCCGAAGCGGAGAAGCAGCGTCTGGTCTCGGGTGTGGCCGCCCAGTACGAGTCGGAGGTGGTCTACCACCAGATCCGTGAGGATCTCGAGGCTCAGGGCGTGATCTTCCTCGACACCGACTCCGGCCTGCGTGAGCATCCCGAACTGTTCAAGCAGTACTTCGGCACGGTCATCCCCGCCGGGGACAACAAGTTCTCCGCGCTCAACACCGCGGTGTGGTCGGGCGGTTCGTTCATCTACGTGCCCCCGGGTGTGCACGTCGACATCCCGCTGCAGGCCTACTTCCGGATCAACACCGAGAACATGGGCCAGTTCGAGCGCACGCTGATCATCGTCGACGAGGGTGCCTACGTGCACTACGTCGAGGGCTGCACGGCGCCGATCTACAAGAGCGACTCGCTGCACTCGGCGGTCGTGGAGATCATCGTCAAGCCGGGCGGCCGCTGCCGCTACACGACCATCCAGAACTGGTCGAACAACGTCTACAACCTGGTCACCAAGCGTGCCCGCGCCGAGGCCGGCGCCACCATGGAGTGGGTCGACGGCAACATCGGCTCCAAGGTCACGATGAAGTACCCGGCCGTGTGGATGACCGGTGAGCACGCCAAGGGCGAGGTGCTCTCGGTGGCGTTCGCCGGTGAGGGGCAGCACCAGGACACCGGCGCGAAGATGCTTCACCTGGCGCCGCAGACCTCGAGCAACATCGTGTCCAAGTCGGTGGCCCGTGGTGGTGGCCGCGCGTCCTACCGCGGTCTGGTCCAGGTCAACAAGGGTGCGCACGGTTCGCGTTCCAGCGTGAAATGCGATGCGCTGCTTGTCGACACGATCAGCCGCAGCGACACCTACCCCTACGTCGACATCCGCGAGGACGACGTGACGATGGGGCACGAGGCCACGGTGTCCAAGGTCAGCGAGGATCAGATGTTCTATCTGATGAGCCGCGGGCTGACCGAGGACGAGGCGATGGCGATGGTCGTGCGCGGCTTCGTCGAGCCGATCGCCAAGGAACTGCCGATGGAATACGCGCTGGAGCTCAATCGCCTGATCGAGCTGCAGATGGAAGGGGCCGTGGGTTAGTGACCGATCTGAACACCGCGATCGAAGGCACCCCCGCCGGTTCCGCGCTGAACAAGGGCGAACTGTTCTCGTCGTTCGACGTCAACGCCTTCGAGGTGCCCGGCGGCCGCGACGAGATCTGGCGGTTCACCCCGCTGCGCCGCCTGCGCGGCCTGCACGACGGGTCGGCGCACGCCAGTGGCCGCGCCGCCATCACCGTCACCGAGCGGCCCGGCGTCACCGTCGAGACCGTCCAGCGCGGTGACACCCGACTCGGCGAGGGCGGTGTGCCTTCGGATCGAGTTGCGGCGCAAGCGTTCTCGTCGTTCGAGTCCGCAACCGTGGTGACCGTCGCGCGCGACACCGAGGTGGCCGAACCGATCGAGATCGCCATCCAGGGGCCCGGACCGGACACGGTCGCCTACGGACATCTGCAGATCCGCGTCGAGGAACTTTCCCGCGCGATCGTCGTCGTCGACCTGCGCGGCAGCGGGATCTACGCCGACAACGTCGAGATCATCGTCGGCGATTCGGCGGGCCTCGGCGTGATCTGGATCGCCGACTGGGCCGACGACATGGTGCACGTGAGCTCCCATCACGCCCGCCTGGGCAAGGATTCGGTGCTCGGGCACGTCAACGTGACGTTGGGTGGCGACGTCGTGCGCACCACAGCCACCGTGCGGTTCACCGCACCGGGCGGCGACGCGAAGATGCTCGGCACCTACTTCGCCGACGACGGTCAGCACTTCGAATCGCGCCTGCTCGTCGACCACGCGCAGCCGAACTGCAAATCCGATGTGCTGTACAAGGGCGCGCTGCAGGGTGATCCGGATTCGAACAAGCCCGACGCGCACACCGTGTGGGTGGGCGACGTGCTGATCCGGGCCGAGGCCACCGGTACCGACACCTTCGAGGTGAACCGCAACCTGGTGCTCACCGACGGCGCCCGCGCCGACTCCGTCCCCAACCTCGAGATCGAGACCGGCGAGATCGTCGGGGCCGGACACGCCAGTGCCACCGGCCGATTCGACGACGAGCAGATGTTCTACCTGCAGGCCCGCGGCATCCCCGAAGACCAGGCGCGCCGGTTGATCGTGCGCGGTTTCTTCGGCGAGATCATCGGCAAGATCGCCGTGCCCGCCGTCCGGGAACGCCTCACCGCCGCCATCGAACGCGAACTCGAGCTCACTGAAGGAAGCCATTCGTAATGTCCACACTGGAAATCAAAGATCTGCACGTCAGCGTCACCGGCGGTGATGATGCCGAGGCGAAGCCGATCCTCAAGGGCGTCAACCTGACCGTGAACTCGGGGGAGACGCACGCGCTGATGGGTCCCAACGGGTCGGGGAAGTCGACCCTGTCCTACGCCGTCGCCGGTCACCCGAAGTACACCGTGACGTCGGGCTCGATCACCCTCGACGGCCAGGACGTGCTCGAGATGAGCGTCGACGAACGGGCGCGCGCCGGGCTGTTCCTCGCCATGCAGTACCCGGTCGAGGTGCCGGGTGTCTCGATGTCGAACTTCCTGCGCACCGCCGCGACCGCCGTGCGGGGCGAGGCGCCGAAGCTTCGGCACTGGGTCAAAGAGGTCAAGTCCGCGATGGACGACCTCGAGATCGATCCGGCGTTCTCGGAACGCAGTGTGAACGAAGGCTTCTCGGGTGGTGAGAAGAAGCGCCACGAGATCCTGCAGCTGTCGCTGCTCAAGCCGAAGATCGCGATCCTCGACGAGACCGACTCCGGCCTCGACGTCGACGCGCTGCGGGTGGTCAGCGAGGGCGTGAACCGCTACGCCGAGGCCGAGAACGGCGGCATCCTGTTGATCACGCACTACACCCGCATCCTGCGCTACATCCGTCCGCAGTTCGTGCACGTGTTCGTCGGCGGCCGCATCGTCGAATCGGGCGGCCCTGAGCTGGCCGACGAGCTCGAGACCAACGGCTACGTGCGATTCACCCAGCAGGCTGCGGCGGCGGGCGCGTAAAGGAGCGGCCATGACCACCGCGGCGAACCGGCTCGACACGGCGACCATCCGCGCGGATTTCCCGATCCTGCAACGCGTCATGCGTGGCGGTAGTCAGCTGGCCTATCTCGATTCCGGTGCGACCTCGCAGCGTCCGCTGCAGGTGCTCGACGCCGAACGGGAGTTCCTGACCACGTCGTACGGCGCGGTGCACCGAGGCGCCCATCAGCTGATGGAGGAGGCGACCGACGCCTACGAGGACGGTCGCGCCGCCATCGCGGCTTTCGTCGGCGCCGACACAGACGAGCTGGTGTTCACGAAGAACGCCACGGAGGCGCTCAACCTCGTCGCCTACGTGCTGGGTGACGAACGGTTCGAGAGCCACGCCGTCGGCCCGGGTGACGTCATCGTCACCACCGAACTCGAACACCACGCCAACCTGATCCCGTGGCAGGAACTGGCGCGGCGGACCGGGGCGACGCTGAAGTGGTACTCGGTCACCGAGCGCGGACGTATCGACCTCGATTCACTGCAGCTCGACGAGCGTGTGAAAGTCGTTGCGTTCAGCCATCATTCGAACGTGACCGGTGCCATCGCGCCGGTGGACGAGCTGGTGTCCCGGGCCAAGGCCGTCGGGGCGCTGACGGTGCTCGACGCCTGCCAGTCGGTCCCGCACCAGCCGATCGACTTCCACGCGCTCGGCGTCGACTACGCCGCGTTCTCCGGCCACAAGATGCTCGGCCCCAACGGGATCGGCGTGCTCTACGGACGGCGTGAGCTGTTCGCGCAGATGCCGCCGTTCCTGACCGGCGGGTCGATGATCGAGACCGTCACCATGGAGGGCGCCACCTATGCGCCCGCGCCGCAGCGCTTCGAAGCGGGTACGCCGATGACCTCCCAGGTGGTCGGGCTGGCGGCCGCGGCACGCTACCTGTCGGCGATCGGTATGGCCGAGGTCGAGGCGCACGAGGCCGAGCTGGTGGCCGCCGCGATCGAGGGACTGCAGGGCATCGACGGCGTCCGCATCGTCGGGCCGACGTCCATCGCGGACCGCGGCTCACCGGTGAGCTTCGTGGTCGACGGCGTCCACCCCCACGACGTCGGCCAGGTGCTCGACGACGACGGCGTCGCCGTGCGCGTCGGCCACCACTGCGCGTGGCCGCTGCACCGCCGGTTCGGCATCACCGCGACCGCGCGGGCGTCGTTCGCGGTCTACAACACCCTCGACGAGGTCGAGCGGCTGGTCGCCGGCGTCCGCCACGCCGTCGAGTTCTTCGGGAACTGACGTGCGGCTCGAGCAGATCTACCAGGAAGTGATCCTCGATCACTACAAGCATCCGCACCACCGCGGGCTGCGCGAACCGTTCGGCGCCGAGGTGCACCACGTCAATCCCACCTGCGGGGACGAGGTGACGCTGCGCGTGGCCCTCGGGGACGATGGCGAGACGGTGGCGGATGTGTCCTATGACGGGCAGGGCTGTTCGATCAGTCAGGCGTCGACGTCGGTACTGACCGATCAGGTGATCGGAACGACGGTCGGCGATGCGCTCAAGACCGTCGCCGCGTTCACCGAGATGGTCTCGTCGCGGGGCACCATCGAGGGGGACGAAGATGTCCTCGGCGACGGGATCGCGTTCGCCGGTGTGTCGAAATACCCGGCACGCGTCAAGTGCGCGTTGCTCGGCTGGATGGCTTTCAAGGACGCCGTGGCCCAGGCGTCGCACGATTCGGAGGAGATCGCATGACCGCACCCAACGAGGAACTGCTCGCCGACATCGAGGAGGCGATGCGCGACGTGGTCGACCCCGAACTCGGCATCAACGTCGTCGACCTGGGACTCGTGTACGGCTTGGACGTCGAGAAGAGCGACGTGGGTGACGTGGCGTTGATCGACATGACGCTGACGTCGGCGGCGTGCCCGCTGACCGACGTCATCGAGGACCAGTCGCGCACGGCTCTGGTAGGCGCCGGCCTGGTCAAGGAGATCAAGATCAACTGGGTGTGGAATCCGCCGTGGGGCCCCGACAAGATCACCGAGGACGGCCGCGAACAGCTGCGCGCACTCGGTTTCACCGTCTGACTCCCTGACGCCGTCCGGCGGGTGACAATTCCGCTGTGATGACGGTTCCCGCGACCGGGTGGCGAGGTGGTCCGGTCGTGCGGGGCCTGTCGATCGGGCTGACCACCGGACTGTTCTTCGGTGCGCTGGCGTTGCTCGACTCCGGGCTGCTCGTGGCGGGGGCGATCGTGTTCGTGGTCATGGGCGTCGCCATGGGTGTGACGACCGTCCGGCGGATGAACCGCTACTGGCCGGGATCGGCCGACTTCACCGGCGCCGAGCGGATGACGATCGTGCGGGCCGCGCGCCGCGGCTATCGCGTCGACGACCCGCGCCTGGCCGCCGGAGTCGTCGACTACAGCGCCGGGCTGCGGGCGGCCGCCGAGCGGTTGTACCCGTACCGCTGGGTGGTCTGGCTGGTGCTCGTGGTGGCGCTGGGAACCGCGGCCTGGGATGCGGTCGCCGGTTCGGTCCGTGAGACCGCTGCGTCGTGCGTCTACCTCGGCCTGCTGGCCATCGAGCTGCTGTGGTGGCCGGCGCGGCGGCGGGAACTGCTGCTCCACTCGGCGTTGGCCGCGGCGCTCGCCCAGCAGGTCCTCGAGGAACCGGGCGACGATGAGCGCACCGCATCGGCCCAGGAGCCGTGAACTCCGCTGGTTAGCCGGCGCACGGTGGGGGAACACTTCGCCCGACCCCGGCGTTAGGACAGACGTGGCTACGAAAGACATCACCGCAGATCAGTTCAACGAGACGATCAACGACAACGAGATCGTGCTCGTCGATTTCTGGGCGTCGTGGTGCGGGCCGTGTCGCGCGTTCGCGCCGACCTTCGCGGCATCGTCGGAGAAGCATCCGGACGTCGTCCACGCCAAGGTCGACACCGAGGCGGAGCAGCAGCTGGCGGCCGCCGCGGACATCCGGTCGATTCCCACGCTGATGGCGTTCAAGAAGGGCAAGCTGGTGTTCAACCAGGCCGGTGCCCTTCCGCCCGCCGCACTCGAGGATCTGGTGCAGAAGGTCAAGGAGTTCGACATCGACGCCGCGATCGCCGCGCAGGAGAACGCCGCCTCCGAGTGACCTGAACGACGTGGCGCACGCGATAGCGTGCACTGCGTGACCGATCAAGACTCGTACGTCCTCGTCGACCGGCCCCGCCCGCACGTGGCGGTGGTGACCCTGAACCGGCCGGAGCGGATGAACTCCATGGCGTTCGACGTCATGGTGCCGCTTTGCGACGTGCTGCGCGAACTCAGCTACGACAACGAGGTCCGCGCGATCGTGCTCACCGGTGCGGGCCGGGGCTTCTCGTCCGGCGCCGACCACAAGTCGGCGGGTTCGGTGCCGCACGTCAACGGACTCACCCGGCCGTCGTTCGGTCTGCGGTCGATGGAGATCCTCGACGACGTCATCCTGGCGCTGCGCAAGATGCACCAGCCGGTCATCGCGGCGGTCAACGGCGCCGCCATCGGCGGTGGACTGTGTCTGGCGCTGGCCGCCGACATCCGGGTGGCCGCGTCGGGCGCCTACTTCCGGGCGGCAGGCATCAACAACGGCCTCACCGCCAGCGAGCTGGGCCTGAGTTACCTGCTGCCGCGTGCCATCGGCTCGTCGCGCGCCTTCGAGATCATGCTCACCGGCCGCGACGTGGACGCCGAGGAGGCGCAGCGCATCGGGTTGGTGTCACGCACCGTCGCCGAAGAGGAGTTGCTCGACGTCTGCTGCGACATGGCCGAGCGCATCGCCGGGTTCTCCCGCCCGGGTGTCGAACTGACCAAACGCACACTGTGGAGCGGCCTGGACGCGGCCAGCCTCGAAGGGCACATGCAGGCCGAAGGGCTCGGTCAGCTCTATGTCCGCCTGCTCACGGCGAACTTCGAGGAGGCGGTCGCCGCCCGCGCCGAGAAGCGCCCTCCGGTGTTCACCGACGACAAACCGTGAGCGTCGCCACGGCCGCCGTTATCAGTTGGCGTCCGGTGCCGACCTGCAAGTAGCCTCGAAGTAGGCATCGCTCTGGCGGCCGGCTCCAGCAGCCGGTTCCGCCGCGTCCGAATTCGTCACCACTTTCCGCATGGAGGAACCGCGCCCGTGATCACCGCAACGGACCTGGAGGTCCGCGCCGGGGCGCGCACGCTTCTCTCCATCGACGGCGCCGCGCTGCGCGTGCAGCCGGGTGACCGGATCGGTCTGGTCGGGCGCAACGGCGCCGGCAAGACGACGACCATGCGGATCCTCGCGGGCGAGGGCGAACCGTATGCCGGCACCATCACCCGCACCGGCGAGGTGGGTTACCTGCCGCAGGATCCGCGCGAAGGTGACCTCGACGTGCTGGCCCGCGACCGGGTGCTCTCGGCACGCGGTCTTGACACGCTGCTGGCCGACCTCGAGAAGCAGCAGGTGCTGATGGCCGAGGTCGCCGACGACGCGGCCCGCGACAAGGCGGTGCGCCGCTACGGCCAGCTGGAGGAGCGTTTCGCCGCACTCGGCGGGTATGCCGCCGAGAGTGAGGCCGGCCGCATCTGCGCGAGCCTCGGGCTGCCCGAACGCGTGCTGACCCAGCCGTTGCGCACCCTCTCGGGTGGACAGCGGCGGCGGGTCGAACTCGCCCGCATCCTGTTCGCGGCCAGCGACAGCGGCTCCGGTTCCGCCACGACGCTGCTGCTCGACGAACCGACCAACCACCTCGACGCCGACTCCATCACGTGGTTGCGCGACTTCCTGCACAACCACACCGGGGGCCTGGTGGTGATCAGCCACGACGTGGATCTGCTCGCCGCGGTGGTCAACCGCGTGTGGTTCCTCGACGCTGTCCGCGGTGAGGCCGACGTCTACAACATGGGCTGGCAGAAGTATCTCGACGCCCGCGCGACCGACGAGCAACGCAGGCGCCGGGAACGGGCCAACGCCGAGAAGAAGGCTTCCGCGCTGCGTACCCAGGCCGCCAAGATGGGCGCGAAAGCGACCAAAGCCGTCGCCGCACAGAACATGTTGCGCCGCGCCGACCGGATGCTGGCGTCTCTGGACGACGAGCGGGTGGCCGACAAGGTGGCCAAGATCAGGTTCCCGACGCCTGCGGTGTGCGGTCGCACGCCGTTGGTGGCCAAGGGTCTGACCAAGACCTACGGCTCGCTCGAGATCTTCACCGGCGTCGACCTGGCGATCGACAAAGGTTCCCGCGTCGTCGTGCTCGGACTCAACGGCGCGGGTAAGACCACGCTGTTGCGGATCCTGGCCGGAGTGGAGACACCCGATGCCGGTGCCGTCGAACCCGGGCACGGCCTGAAGCTGGGGTATTTCGCGCAGGAGCACGACACCATCGACGGCGAGGCCAGCGTGTGGGAGAACATCCGGCACGCCGCCCCCGACACCGCTGAGCAGGAGCTACGCGGGCTGCTGGGCGCGTTCATGTTCAGCGGACCGCAGTTGGAGCAACCCGCGGGCACGCTGTCCGGCGGCGAGAAGACCCGGTTGGCGCTGGCCGGTCTGGTCGCGTCCACGGCGAACGTGCTGCTGCTCGACGAGCCCACCAACAACCTCGACCCGGCCTCGCGCGAGCAGGTGCTCGATGCCCTGCGCAGCTATCAGGGGGCGGTCGTCCTCGTCACCCACGATCCCGGTGCCGCCGAGGCGCTGGAACCGCAGCGGGTGGTGCTGCTGCCCGACGGCACCGAGGACTACTGGTCCGACGAGTACCGGGAACTGATCGAGCTGGCCTGAGCGCCGCCGGATCCTGCGCCGAGCCGGATTGATGACCGCTCGGCGAAATGTCACAAAGCCGCGGGTTAGCGGTGGTGACGCTGGGTATTCGATTCACGCTGTCGGGGGCATCAACAGCGGGGAGACGTCATGAAGAAGTCCAACAAGTCTCGGGAAGAACTGCTCAACGAGTTGCGCACCGCGTACGAGGGGGGAGCGAGCATCCGGGCGCTGGTGGCCACGACCGGTCGTTCCTATGGTTCGATCCACAGCATGCTGCGTGAATCCGGCACGACGATGCGCAGCCGCGGTGGGCCCAACCACCGATCGCGCCGCACCAGCGTCAACTGACCCCGGAGCCCTGCTGCCGCACCGACGCCTCGACGAGGTCGAGCACCGCGCCGAGCTTCTTGGGGTCGTCCCCGGAGGCCAGCCGTGCCACGAGTCCGTCGAGGACCAGGTCCAGGTAGGTCTGCAGCACTTCGCTCGGCACGTCGTCACGTAGCCGGCCGGCCTGCTTCTGCCTGCGCAGCCGCGCCGTGGTGGCCGACGACAGTTCGGCGGAGCGCTCCTCCCAGCCCTGGTGGAACACCGGGTCGTTGCGGAGTTTGCGGGCGATCTCCAGCCGGGTGGCCAACCAGTCGAACTGGTCCGGCGCGGCCAGCAGGTCACGCATGACCTGGATGAGCCCCTCGCGTGAGGCGACGTCGGCCATCCGTTCGGCGTCTTCGCGCGCCAGCTCGAAGAACAGCGTGTCCTTGTCGCGGAAGTGGTGGAAGATGGCGCCGCGCGACAGCCCGATGGTGTGTTCGAGCCGCCGCACGGTCGCCTTGTCGTATCCGTACTCCGCGAAGCAGCGCCGGGCGCCGTCGAGGATCTGGCGGCGCCGCGCCGCCAGATGATCGTCGGTGACCCGAGGCATTATCTGAATACTCCTCGCGCAAGCGCTCGTCGGGCGACTACTTCGACTTCAGCATGTTGCGCAGCACGTACTGCAGGATGCCACCGTTGCGGTAGTAATCCGCCTCCCCGGGGGTGTCGATGCGCACCACCGCATCGAACTCGACCTTGGAGCCGTCCTCCTTGCTGGCGGTGACGTGCACCGTCTTCGGGGTCTTGCCCTCGTTGAGCGCCTCGATCCCCGTGATGTCGAACGTCTCCGTGCCGTCGAGTTTGAGCGACGCCGCCGACTCGCCCTCGGGGAACTGCAGCGGGATCACGCCCATGCCGATGAGGTTCGAGCGGTGGATCCGCTCGAACGACTCGGTGATGACCGCGCGCACGCCCAGCAGCGACGTGCCCTTGGCCGCCCAGTCACGCGAGGAACCGGAGCCGTACTCCTTACCGCCCAGCACCACCAGCGGGATGTTCTGCTCGGCGTAGTTCTGCGCGGCGTCGTAGATGAACGCCTGCTCGCCGCCCTTGGTGAAGTCGCGGGTGTAGCCGCCGGAGACGTCGTCGAGCAGCTGGTTCTTGAGCCGGATGTTGGCGAAGGTGCCCCGGATCATCACCTCGTGGTTGCCGCGGCGCGAGCCGTAGGAGTTGTAGTCCTTCTTCTCCACGCCGTGCGAGTCCAGGTACTGCGCGGCCGGGGTGCCCGGCTTGATGCTGCCAGCGGGGGAGATGTGGTCGGTGGTGACCGAATCGCCCAGCAGGGCCAGCACCCGGGCGCCGGTGATGTCGCTGACCGGCTCCGGCTCGGCGGGCATCCCGTCGAAGTACGGAGGTTTGCGCACGTAGGTCGAATCCTCGGCCCACTCGAAGGTGTCACCGCTCGGGGTGGGCAGGTTGCGCCACCGCTCGTCGCCCTTGAACACGTCGGCGTAGTTCTTGACGAACATCTCGGTGTTGATCGCGTTGGCGATGGTGTCGTTGATGTCCTGCTGCGACGGCCAGATGTCCTTGAGGAACACCTGGTTGCCCTCGTTGTCGGTGCCCAGGCAGTCGGACTCGAAGTCGAAGTCCATGCTTCCGGCCAGCGCGTAGGCGATGACCAGCGGCGGCGACGCCAGGTAGTTCATCTTGACGTCCGGGTTGATCCGGCCCTCGAAGTTGCGGTTGCCCGAGAGCACCGCGGTCACCGACAGATCGTTGTCGTTGATGGCCTTGCTGATCTCGTCGGGCAGCGGGCCGCTGTTGCCGATGCAGGTGGTGCAGCCGTAGCCGACCAGGAAGAAGCCGAGCTTCTCCAGGTACGGCCACAGGCCGGCCTTCTCGTAGTAGTCGGTGACGACCTGCGAGCCGGGGGCCATCGTGGTCTTGACCCACGGCTTGCTGGTCAGACCCTTCTCAACGGCGTTCTTGGCCAGCAGCGCAGCACCCAGCATCACCTCGGGGTTGGAGGTGTTGGTGCAGGAGGTGATGGCGGCGATCACGACCGCGCCGTGGTCGAGGACGAATTCGCCGCGCTCGTCGGACTTGACCGTGATCGGGTTGGTGGGCCGGCCCTCGGCGCCGTTGGCGGCCGAGACCACCTCGACGGAGTCCTCGTCGGCGAAGGACAGGGCCACCGGGTCGCTGCCCGGGAAGGTCTCCTCGACTGCCTCGTCGATGTTGGAGTGGGCGGGAGAGTTGCCGTTCTCGACGTAGTTGTGGATGTCCTTGCGGAACGCGCTCTTGGCGTCGTCGAGGGCGATGCGGTCCTGTGGACGCTTCGGTCCGGCGATGGACGGCACCACGTCGGCGAGGTCGAGTTCCAGGTACTCGGAGAACTTCGGCTCGCGGCTCGGGTCGTGCCACATGCCCTGTTCCTTGGCGTAGGCCTCGACCAGCGCCAGCTGCTGTTCGCTGCGACCGGTCATGCGCAGGTAGTCGATCGTGACGTCGTCGATCGGGAAAATCGCTGCGGTGGAACCGAATTCGGGGCTCATGTTGCCCAGCGTCGCGCGGTTGGCCAGCGGCACCTCGGCGACACCTTCGCCGTAGAACTCGACGAACTTGCCGACCACGCCGTGTTTGCGCAGCATCTCGGTGACGGTCAGCACCACGTCGGTGGCGGTCACGCCGGGGCGGCGCTCACCGGTGAGCTTGAACCCGACGACGCGGGGGATGAGCATCGACACCGGCTGGCCGAGCATGGCGGCCTCGGCCTCGATGCCGCCGACGCCCCAGCCCAGCACGCCGACGCCGTTCTCCATGGTGGTGTGGCTGTCGGTGCCCACGCAGGTGTCGGGGTAGGCGACGCCGTCACGCTCCATGACGACACTGGCCAGGTACTCGATGTTGACCTGGTGCACGATGCCGGTGCCCGGCGGGACGACCTTGAAGTCGTCGAAGGCGCCCTGGCCCCAGCGCAGGAACTGGTAGCGCTCGCCGTTGCGCTCGTACTCGATCTCGACGTTGCGCTCGAAGGCGTCGGCGCGGCCGAACAGGTCGGCGATGACGGAGTGGTCGATGACGAGGTCGGCGGGTGCGAGCGGGTTGACCTTCTGCGGGTCGCCGCCGAGGTCGCCGACCGCCTCACGCATGGTGGCGAGGTCGACGATGCAGGGCACGCCGGTGAAGTCCTGCATGATCACGCGGGCGGGGGTGAACTGGATCTCGATGCTGGGATCGGCCTCGGGATCCCAGTTCGCGATGGCCTCGATGTGGTCCTTGGTGATGTTGGCGCCGTCCTCGGTGCGCAGCAGGTTCTCCGCGAGCACCTTGAGGCTGTACGGCAGCTTCTCCGTGCCGGGAACGGCGTCGAGGCGGTAGATTTCGTACGACTTGTCCCCGACGCTCAGGGTGTCACGGGCTCCAAAAGAATCCTTGCTGCTCACATCAACTCCCGGTTGTTCTCGCCGCGACGGGCTGTGTCGACGGCGTGCTGATCCTAACAGTACGCTTGTCCTGCAAACACCCCAGGGCTGCGTCGGGTCCGTGGTCCAGTCTCGTCCTCACGCGCGGGTGCTGCCAACCGGGTACCCGCTCGCGCGGTACGGTGCTGCCTGTGACTCAGGGTGACCTCATGCCGCATGTCATCCCGTTCCTGCCCGGCTTCATCCCGCCGGATGTGGACATGAACAAGGTGATCGCGGACGTCGGGGACGACGGGGTGAGTGCCCCCGGCGCCGACGAGGCGGCGTTGCGCCAGGTGGTCTCCGAGGCCCGCGCCGACGGGATCGACCTCAAGATCGTCGTCATCGACACGAACCCGCACATCGACACCCCGCTGCGCGACATCGCCACCGAGGTGGGCCACGCCTACCCCGGTTCGACCGTGCTGGCGCTGAGCCCGTCGTACGCCGGGACCTACAGCCCGGCCTTCGACCGCGTCACCCTGGAGGCCGGCCAGGATCTCGCCAAGACGGGCGATCCGGTGCAGTCGTCGAAGAATTTCGTCAGCCAGCTCACGACGCCGGACTTTCCCTGGACGGCATTGACCATTGTCCTCGTTATCGGGGTGGCCGCGGTCACTGCCGCGACCCGGTGGTTACAGATTCGAGGCAAACGCGCGGCCGCGGCCGACGGCACTCGAACCGACGCTGACCTGCACTGACACGCGCTCTCGTCGCGTCGCGGAATTTCCGGCATCACCATTCGATAACGGTTATTTCAATTACAAACATGTAATTTGTTACTAAAGTTTCTTTAGCGTTGATTGTGACGTACGGTGCATTCGGTACCTAATGTTGTCGCTGTGCCTGATGTGACTGGTGTGCATCGGTGCCCCTCCCGGACGTGCCGCCACGTCGCGTCGACCCCTAGGAGACTTGAGTCGAATGAGACGCACCGCTCGCGCCTCCGCTTCCCGGCTAGCCGGCCGGATGTGTGCGCTGCCGTTGACCGTCGGGATGCTGCTGACCACGACACTCTGGGGCGGCGGGACGGCGTCGGCGGACACCGACGGCGTCGCGCCCCTGGTGGCGGCGGTCGCCAACGCGAACCAGAAGCTGCAGGACCTCGGCGCCGCCGTGCAGAGCACACAGGAAGGCGTCAACAAGGCGATCCTCGACGTCCAGAACGCGCGTGATGCGGCGGCCACCGCGCAACGCGACCTGGAGTCCAGCCAGCGCGGCATCGAAGACGCCAACATCGCGATCGCCGCGGCGCAGAAGCGATTCGACACGTTCGCGGCCGCGACCTACGTCAACGGTCCGTCGTCGTCGTACGTGACGGCCGCCGACCCCGCCGACGTGCTGCGCACCGCGTCGACCGCCGACACACTGTCGATCAGTTCCGCACGCGTGATCGAGAACCTGCAGCGGGCCCGCACCGAACAGGTCAACAAGGAATCCGCGGCCCGGCTGGCCAAGCAGAAGGCCGATCAGGCCGCCGCGGCCGCCGAGGCGAGCAAGCAGTCGGCGATCACGGCGCTCACCGAGGCGCAGCGCAACTTCGCCGGCCAGCAGTCCGAACTGAACCGGCTCACCGCCGAGCGCACCGCGGCCCAGGCCCGGCTCGCGGAGGTCAGCAAGGCCTCGGCGTCATCGGCGCCCGCGCCCGCCGCCGTCCCGCAGGCCAAAGCGCCGAACCCCGCGGGCAATTGGGACCGGGCGCCCGGTGCTCCGGCACCCGCCGCGCCCAACTGGAACACCGGCTGGGATCCCACGCTGCCCGCGATCCCGAGCGCGTTCGTCAGCGGCGATCCGATCGCCATCATCAACGCCGTCCTCGGGATCGCCTCGACGTCGGCCCAGGTGACCTCCCAGATGGGCCGGACGTTCCTGCAGAAGCTCGGTCTGCTGCCCACCCCGACGGGTTACACCAACGGCGCGATTCCTCGGGTCTACGGCCGCCAGGCCACCGAGTACGTGATCCGCCGCGCCATGTCGCAGATGGGTGTGCCGTACTCGTGGGGTGGCGGTAACGCCGCCGGCCCGAGCCGCGGAATCGACAGGGGCGCAAACACGGTCGGCTTCGACTGCTCCGGCCTGATGCTGTACGCGTTCGCCGGTGTCGGCATCAAGCTCGACCACTACTCGGGGTCGCAGTACAACGCCGGCCGCAAGGTGCCCAACTCGCAGATGCGCCGCGGCGACATGTTGTTCTGGGGTCCGAACGCCAGCCAGCACGTCGCGCTCTACCTCGGCGACGGTCAGATGCTCGAGGCCCCCTACACCGGGTCGGTGGTCAAGATCTCCCCGGTGCGCACCAGCGGCATGACCCCGTACGCGACCCGGCTGATCGAATGGTGAGATTGTTGGAATTGTTGCGCCGCACGATGTTCCACGGCGTCAAGGTGTTCGTGGTGGCGGCCGCCGCGGCCGCGATGCTGGTCGGTCTGACCAGCCCGGCGGTGGCGGCCCCCGACGACGGTCAGTGGGATCCCACCCTGCCCAAACTGCTCAGCGCCGGGGCGCCGGGAGATCCGCTGGCCATCGCCAACGCCTCGCTGCAAGCGACGGCCCAGGCCACCCAGGTGACGATGGACCTCGGCCGTAAGTTCCTGTCCAGCATCGGCATCGGCGGTGGGTCCGCGCCCGCCGGCGTGGCGCCGGGGCGGGTGCGTGGCCCGCAGGCCATCGAATACGTGATCCGCCGGGGCGCCTCACAGATGGGCACCCCGTACTCCTGGGGCGGCGGTAAACCGAACGGACCCAGCCGCGGCGTCGACTCGGGCGCCAACATCGTGGGTTACGACTGCTCGGGGTTCACGCAGTTCTCCTACGCGGGCGTCGGCGTGCTGATCCCGAAGTACTCGGGCGACCAGTACAACACCGGCCGTAAGGTGCCGACCTCACAGGCCAAACGGGGCGACCTGTTGTTCTGGGGCCCCGGCGGCAGCCAGCACGTGGCCATGTACCTCGGCAACGGTCAGATGCTCGAGTCCTCCGGCAGCGCGGGCAAGGTGACGGTCAGCCCCGTGCGCAAAGCCGGTCTGCAGCCGTACGTGGCCCGCATCATCGAATCCTGAGCGCAGCCTGAGGCGGACCGGGCAACGTCGACGGATCCCGGAGTGCCTGGAATAGTTGACCTCGGGCGCCTTCGCGTCCGCCGCAGGACCAGCGAAAACAGTGGGAGGAATCTCGATGACGTCACCGAGTGGGCCGCCGCAGGGCGCCGGAGGATATTCCGGTCAGAACCCCCCGCAGGGGTACCCCGCCGGTTCCCACGCCGCGCCGCAGCCTCCCGCCGGCGCGCAGAACAACGGTGGCCTCCAGGGTGAGGTGCACACTTTGGAACGGGCGATCTTCGAGGTCAAGCGCATCATCGTCGGTCAGGACCGGTTGGTCGAGCGGATGCTCGTCGGCCTCCTCGCCAAGGGACACGTCCTGCTCGAGGGCGTTCCGGGTGTGGCCAAGACGCTGGCGGTCGAGACCTTCGCCAAGGTGGTCGGCGGCACGTTCGCGCGTATCCAGTTCACCCCGGACCTGGTGCCCACCGACATCATCGGTACCCGCATCTTCCGCCAGGGCAAGGAGGAGTTCGACATCGAACTCGGCCCGGTGGTGGTGAACTTCCTGCTCGCCGACGAGATCAACCGCGCCCCGGCCAAGGTCCAGTCCGCCCTCCTCGAGGTCATGGCCGAGCGCAAGATCTCCATCGGCGGCAAGACCTTCCCGCTGCCGCAGCCGTTCCTGGTCATGGCGACCCAGAACCCGATCGAGCAGGAGGGCGTGTACGCACTGCCCGAAGCCCAGCGCGACCGCTTCCTGTTCAAGCTCAACATCGACTACCCGTCGCCCGAGGAAGAGCGCGAGATCATCTACCGGATGGGTGTGAAGCCCCCGGAGCCCAAGCAGATCCTCGCGCCGGGTGACCTGCTGCGCCTGCAGGACGTCGCCGCGAACACCTTCGTGCACCACGCGCTGGTCGACTACGTGGTCCGCATCGTCACCGCGACCCGCGAACCGGAGAAGTTCGGGATGCCCGACGCCAAGGCGTGGATCGCCTACGGCGCCTCCCCGCGTGCGTCGCTGGGCATCATCGCCGCCGCCCGCGCGCTGGCGCTCGTGCGCGGCCGCGACTACGTCATCCCGCAGGACGTCGTCGAGGTGATCCCCGACGTGCTGCGCCACCGCCTCGTGCTGACCTACGACGCGCTGGCCGACGAGGTGTCCTCGGAGACCGTCATCCAGCGGATCATGCAGACCGTCGCACTGCCGCAGGTGAATGCCATTCCGCAACAAGGTCCCGCGGCCCAGCCCGCAGTCCCGGCCGGGGCGGGTGTGGCGGGCGGTCGGTGACCTCCTCCGACGGCCGTTCGGTCGATCTGCCGTCGCTGCAGCGCGGCCAGATCCGCGACCCCGCGTTGTCGGCGGCGCTGCGCAAGCTCGAGCTCACGGTGCGCCGCAAACTCGACGGGGTGCTGCACGGTGACCATCTGGGCCTGATTCCCGGCCCGGGTTCGGAGCCGGGGGAGTCGCGCATCTACCAGCCCGGCGACGACGTTCGCCGGATGGACTGGTCGGTGACGGCGCGCACCACCGTCCCGCACGTGCGCGAGATGATCGCCGACCGCGAGCTGGAGACGTGGCTGGTGGTCGACATGTCGGCCAGCCTCGACTTCGGCACCGCCGGCTGCGAGAAACGCGACCTGGCGGTGGCGGCGGCGGCCGCGATCGCCTTCCTCAACAGCGGCGGTGGGAACCGGCTCGGTGCGGTGATCTCGAACGGTCAGACGATGCGGCGCGTGCCGGCGCTGTCCGGGCGGATGCACGAACAGGAGCTGCTGCGGACCATCGCCACCACACCGAAGGCGCCGCCCGGGGTGCGGGGCAATCTCGCCGAGGCGATCGACGCGTTGCGCCGTCCCGAGCGCCGGCGCGGGATGGCGGTGATCATCAGCGACTTCCTCGGTCCGATCAACTGGATGCGCCCGCTGCGGGCGATCTCGGGCCGCCACGAGGTGCTGGGTATCGAGGTGCTCGATCCGCGCGACGTCGAATTGCCCGAGGTCGGCGACGTCGTGCTGCAGGACGCCGAGACCGGGGTGACGCGGGAGTTCACCATCGACCACCAACTGCGTGAGGATTTCGAACGCGCGGCCGCCGAGCACCGGGCCGAGGTGGCCCGCACGCTGCGGCGGTGTGACGCCCCGCTGCTGAGCCTGCGCACCGACCGGGACTGGATCGCCGATGTGGTGAGGTTCGTGGCGAACCGCCGCCGCGGCGCCATGGCCGGCCGATGAGCGCTTGCGCGAAGAGGAAACAGCCGCCGGTAGAAGGCCCCGACATAGAAACGAATTGACAAGCCGCACATGACATTACCGTTGCTCGGCCCGATGTCTCTCTCGGGTTTCGAACATCCGTGGTTCTTCCTGTTCCTGCTCGTCGTGGCCGGTCTGGCCGGGCTCTACGTGGTCGTCGCGATGGCCCGGCAGCGCCGGATCCTGCGCTTCGCCAACATGGAACTGCTGGAGAGTGTCGCGCCGAACCGGCCGAACCGCTGGCGTCATGTGCCGGCGATCCTGCTCGTCGCGTCGCTGGTGCTGCTCACCGTCGCGATGGCGGGCCCGACGCGCGACGTGCGCATTCCGCGTAACCGCGCGGTGGTGATGCTGGTGATCGACGTGTCGCAGTCGATGCGCGCCACCGACGTCTCGCCGAGCCGGTTGGCCGCCGCCCAGGAGGCCTCCAAACAGTTCGCCGACGAGCTGACGCCCGGGATCAACCTGGGCCTGATCGCCTATGCGGGCACCGCCACGGTGCTGGTCTCGCCGACCACCAACCGCGAGGCCACCAAGAACGCGATCGACAAGCTGCAGTTGGCCGACCGCACCGCGACCGGTGAGGGCATCTTCACCGCCCTGCAGGCCATCGCCACCGTGGGCGCCGTCATCGGCGGCGGGGACGAGCCGCCCCCGGCGCGCATCGTGCTGTTCTCCGACGGTAAGGAGACGGTGCCGTCGAACCCGGACAACCCCAAGGGCGCGTTCACCGCGGCGCGCACGGCCAAAGACCAGGGTGTGCCGATCTCGACCATCTCGTTCGGCACGCCGTACGGCTACGTCGAGATCAACGAACAGCGTCAGCCGGTGCCGGTCGACGATCAGATGCTCAAGAAGATCGCCGACCTGTCCGAGGGTGAGGCGTTCACCGCGTCGAGCCTCGAACAGCTGCGTGAGGTGTACGCCAACCTGCAGCAGCAGATCGGCTACGAGACCATCAAGGGCGACGCCAGCGTGGGCTGGCTGCGTCTGGGCGCGCTGGTGCTGGCGCTGTCGGCGCTCGCCGCGATGCTGCTCAACCGCCGCCTGCCGGGATGACGCCTCTCGGTTCGCCCAAACGAACAAACGGGCGCGAAAGTGCGAGTGGATTCCGGCGAAACGTCGATCTCGGCGACGCGACGGCCGATTTCGGCGAAAGACGGGCCAGACGTTAAGTTGACGGACATGACCGACAGCGCAGTAGCCGAGACCGAGAGCCAGCCCGCGGGCGTCAAGCCCCCGTTCGTTTCCCGATCTGTGCTGGTCACCGGCGGCAACCGCGGTATCGGGCTGGCGATCGCGCAGCGGCTGGCCGCCGACGGTCACAAGGTGGCGGTCACGCATCGCGGCTCCGGCGTCCCCGAGGGTCTGTTCGGCGTCGTGTGTGATGTCACCGACAACGAGGCCGTCGACCGCGCGTTCAAAGAGGTCGAGGAACACCAGGGTCCGGTCGAGGTGCTGGTGTCCAACGCCGGCATCTCGAAGGACGCGTTCCTCATGCGGATGACCGAGGAGCGGTTCGAAGAGGTCATCAACGCGAACCTCACCGGCGCGTTCCGGGTCGCCCAGCGCGCGTCGCGCAGCATGCAGCGCAAGCGCTTCGGCCGCATCATCTTCATCGGTTCGGTGTCGGGCATGTGGGGTATCGGCAACCAGGCCAACTACGCGGCCGCCAAGGCCGGCCTGATCGGCATGGCCCGCTCGATCTCGCGTGAGCTGGCGAAGGCGGGCGTCACCGCGAACGTGGTCGCGCCGGGCTACATCGACACCGAGATGACGCGCGCGTTGGACGAGCGGATCCAGGCGGGCGCGCTGGACTTCATCCCGGCCAAGCGGGTCGGCACCGCCGAGGATGTCGCGGGAGCGGTCAGCTTCCTGGCGTCCGAGGACGCCGGCTACATCGCCGGTGCGGTCATCCCGGTCGACGGCGGCATGGGCATGGGCCACTAGAGGATCTCGAGAGAACAGGAACGAAGACATGGCAGGGCTTCTCGAAGGCAAGCGCATCCTCGTCACGGGGATCATCACCGACTCGTCGATCGCGTTCTACATCGCGAAGGTCGCCCAGGAGGCGGGCGCTGAGGTCGTGTGCACGGGCTTCAACCGGATGCGGCTGATCGAGCGCATCCTCGACCGGCTGCCGGCCAAGCCGCCGCTGCTCGAACTCGACGTGCAGGACGAGAAGCACCTCGACACGCTGGCCGACCGGGTGACCGAGGTGATCGGGGAGGGCAACAAGCTCGACGGTGTCGTGCACTCGATCGGCTTCATGCCGCAGACCGGTATGGGCATCAACCCGTTCTTCGACGCGCCCTACGAGGACGTCGCCAAGGGCATCCACATCTCCGCGTACTCCTACGCCTCGCTGGCCAAGGCGCTGCTGCCGATCATGAATCCCGGCGGCGGCATCGTGGGCATGGACTTCGACCCCACCCGGGCGATGCCGGCCTACAACTGGATGACGGTCGCCAAGAGCGCCCTCGAATCGGTCAACCGTTTCGTCGCCCGTGAGGCCGGCAAGGTCGGCGTGCGGTCGAATCTCGTTGCGGCAGGGCCGATCCGGACGCTGGCCATGAGCGCCATCGTCGGCGGCGCCCTCGGCGACGAGGCCGGTGCCCAGATGCAGTTGCTCGAAGAAGGCTGGGATCAGCGCGCGCCGCTCGGCTGGAACATGAAGGACCCGACCCCGGTGGCCAAGACGGTGTGCGCGCTGCTGTCCGACTGGCTGCCCGCCACCACCGGCACCGTCGTCTACGCCGACGGCGGCGCCAGCACCCAGCTGCTGTAGCGACCATGGAGTTCGACGCGCTGCTGCTGCTGTCCTTCGGCGGACCCGAGGGGCCCGACGAGGTGATGCCGTTCCTCGAGAACGTCACCCGGGGCCGGGGAATCCCGCGGGAACGGCTGGCCAGCGTCGCCGAACACTATCTGCACTTCGGGGGCGTCTCGCCGATCAACGGCATCAACCGTGCGCTGATCGCCGAGATCGAGGCAGAGCTCGCCGACCGTGGCCAGACGCTGCCGGTGTACTTCGGCAACCGCAACTGGGCCCCGTACGTCGAGGACGCCGTGACCGCCATGCGCGACGACGGAGTGCGGCGCGCGGCGGTGTTCCCCACGTCGGCGTGGGGTGGGTACTCCAGCTGCACGCAGTACAACGAGGACATCGCCAGGGGCAGGGCGGCCGCCGGCGACGGTGCGCCCGAGCTGGTGAAGATGCGGCACTACTTCGACCATCCGTTGCTGGTCGAGATGTTCGCCGAGGCGATCAGCGTTGCGGCGCAATCACTTCCGGCCGAACTCCGTGACGACGCCCGGCTGGTGTTCACCGCCCACTCGATCCCGACCGCGGCCGACGACCGCCACGGGCCGAACCTGTACAGCCGCCAGGTCGCCTACGCCACCCGGTTGGTGGCCGCAGCGGCCGGTTACTCGGAGTTCGATCAGGTGTGGCAGTCGCGATCGGGTCCGCCACAGATTCCGTGGCTCGAACCCGACATCGGCGACCATGTGGCGGCGCTGGCCGAACGCGGCACGAAAGCGATCATCATCTGCCCGATCGGGTTCGTCGCCGATCACATCGAGGTGGTGTGGGACCTCGACAGCGAGGTCCGCGAACAGGCCGACGCTCTCGGCGTCGCGATGGCGCGGGCCAGCACCCCCAATGCCGACCGCCGCTACGCGCGCCTCGCCCTGGATCTGGTCGACGAACTGCGAACTGACCAGGCCCCCGCACGCGTCGTGGGCGACGACCCTGCGCCGGGATGCGGATACAGCATCAACGGCACCACCTGCGCCGAGTCCCCGCGCTGCGTCGCCCGCATCAGCGGCTGACTGTTCCCTCACGCCGTCGACTGTGACACCAGGGCGGCGGTCGGGGGAGATTCCCGCCGTGAGCTCGCGCTCGACGCCGTGAAGGCGCAGTCGCCGACTCCGTCATAAATCTTCCAGCGTGTTCATCTTGCGCCGACGGCTGCATGGGTGAATCATCGCTGTTGCGTAATGAACATTGCGTTGCGTAATTCGCAACGACACTCCTGCTGAGTGGAAGCGGTCCACCCATGCCCAAAATCGTCGTGATCGGTGCCGGCATCGTCGGCACGTCGCTCGCCGATGAGCTGACGGCGCGCGGCGCCACCGACGTGACCGTGCTCGACCGCGGCCCGCTGTTCGCGACCGGCGGGTCGACCTCGCATGCGCCGGGCCTCGTGTTCCAGACCAACCCGTCGAAGACCATGACCGCGTTCGCCCGCTATACCGTCGAGAAATTCTGTTCGCTGGATCATCCCGACGGCTGGGCGTTCAACCAGGTCGGTGGACTGGAGGTCGCAACGACGCCCGAACGCTGGGCCGACCTGCACCGCAAGGCGGGATGGGCGCAGTCGTGGGGCGTCGAGGGACGGCTGCTGTCGGCCGACGAATGTGTCGCGCTGCACCCGTTGGTCGACCCCGACCGCATCCTCGGTGGATTCCATACGCCCACTGACGGTTTGGCGAAGGCGGTGCGGGCCGCCGAGGCCCAGGCCCGCCGTGCGACGGGGCGCGGGGCGCGGTTCCTGGCGCACACCGAGGTGCTGGGCATCGTCGAGAAGGCCGGCCGGGTGACCGGTGTGCGGACCTCGGCGGGCGTGCTCGACGCCGACGTCGTGGTGTGCGCCGCCGGGTTCTGGGGCGCCGAACTGGCCAAACAGGTGGCTCTGGTGCTGCCGCTGGTGCCGATGGCGCACCAGTACGCGCGGACGGGGCAGATCCCACCGCTGGTCGGGCGCAACACCGAGCGCACGGAAGCGGGGCTGCCGATCCTGCGCCACCAGGACGCTGACCTCTACTTCCGTGAACACGTCGACCGCATCGGCATCGGCTCCTACTCCCACCGGCCCATGCCGGTCGACATCTCCACGCTCATCGCCGACACGGCGGGGGAGTCGATGCCCTCGATGCTGCCGTTCACCGACGAGGATTTCGCTCCGGCGTGGCGCGAGGCCACCAGACTCATTCCCGCACTGGAGGATTCGAAGGTCGAGGAGGCGTTCAACGGCATCTTCTCGTTCACCCCGGACGGCTTCTCGATCATGGGTGAGCACCGCGACCTCGCGGGCTTCTGGGTGGCCGAGGCGGTGTGGGTGACCCATTCCGCCGGCGTGGCGAAGGCGACCGCGGAATGGATCCTCGACGGCACCCCGCACGTCGACGTCAGCGAATGCGATCTGTACCGCTTCGAGGACGTCGCCCGCAGCCCCGAGTTCATCATGCGCACCAGTTCGCAGGCCTTCGTCGAGGTGTACGACGTCATCCATCCGTATCAATTCCGCACCGCGCTACGCGGATTGCGCACCAGCCCGTTCCACACCCGGCACGTCGAACTCGGCGCCCACTTCTACGAAGGCGGCGGCTGGGAGCGGCCCGCGTGGTTCGAGAGCAATGCCGCGATGACGGCCGACCTCGACATTCCTCGACGGGATGACTGGTCGGCCCGCTTCTGGTCGCCGATCGCGGTCGCCGAAGCCCAGGTGACGCGTGAGCGCGTCGCCATGTACGACATGACGCCGCTGACCCGCTACGAGGTGTCCGGTCCGGGCGCCGCCGCGTTCCTGCAGCGGATGACCACCAACAACGTCGACAAGAGCGTCGGGTCGGTCACCTACACGCTGCTGCTCGACGACGCCGGCGGCATCCGCAGCGATCTCACGGTGGCGCGCCTCGGCGCGACGACCTTCCAGGTCGGCGCCAATTCACCGCGTGACTTCGACTGGCTCGAACGGCACCGCCCCGATGACGTCATGCTGCGCGACATCACCGGGGCCACCTGCTGCGTCGGCGTATGGGGGCCGCGGGCCCGCGACATGGTCCAGCCGTTGTGCCCGGACGACCTGTCGCACAACTCCTTCCGATACTTCCGCGCCCTGCGCACCTACCTGGGCGCCATCCCGGTCACCATGATGCGGGTCTCCTACGTCGGCGAACTGGGCTGGGAGATCTACGCCACCGCGGAATACGGCGGCGCGCTGTGGGATCTGCTCTACGACGCGGGCCAGGTGCACGGCGTCATCGCCGCCGGCCGGGCCGCGTTCAACAGCCTGCGCATCGAGAAGGGCTACCGCAGCTGGGGCACCGATATGACGACCGAGCACCTGCCTGCGGCCGCGGGGTTGGACTTCGCGGTCCGGATGGACAAGGGCGACTTCGTCGGCCGTGACGCTCTCGAACAGGCCCTGCCACCCCGAAGTACGCTGCGCAGCATCGTGTTCGACGACCCGCACGCCGTCGTACTCGGCAAGGAACCGGTGTATCTGGCCGGTGACTGCGCCGGATACGTGACCAGCGCCGGGTTCTCGCCGACGGTCGGGCGCACCATCGCCTACGCCTGGCTGCCGGCCGGCACCGACGACGGGGCGGCGGTCACCGTCGACTACCGCGGCAGTCGGCACGCCGCCACCGTCCACAGCGATCCGGTCGTGGACCCCGACATGCTGCGAATCCGGAGATAGCCCATGGCCTACGACGTCATCGTGATCGGACTCGGCGGGATGGGCAGCGCCGCCGCCTACCACCTCGCCGCCCGTGGCCAGCGGGTACTCGGGCTGGAGAAATTCGGCCCCGCCCACGACAAGGGATCCAGCCACGGCGGGTCCCGCATCATCCGGCAGTCCTACTTCGAAGATCCCGCGTACGTTCCCCTGCTGTTGCGCGCCTACGAGTTGTGGGAGCAGTTGGCCACCGACTCGGCCCGCGAGGTGTACCGGATGACCGGCGGACTGTTCATCGGACCGCCTGACTGCCTCACGGTGGCCGGCAGCCTCCTCGCCAGCAGGCAATGGGAGCTGCCGCACGAGGTGCTCGACGCCCACGAGATCCGGACGCGGTATCCGAATTTCACACCGCGCGACGGCGATATCGCGCTCTACGAGGCCAAGGCCGGATTCGCCCGCCCCGAACTGACCGTGCAGGCCCACCTCGATCTCGCCCAAAAAGCCGGCGCCACCCTGCGATTCGGTGAGGAAGTGGTCGAATGGGCGGAGACCGGCGACGGTGTCCGCGTCACCACCGCCGCAGGTACCTACACCGCGGGCCAGCTGGTGATCTGTCCGGGAGCGTGGGCGCCGCAACTGCTGGCCGAGTTCGGCATCCCGATCACGGTCGAACGCCAGGTGCTCTACTGGCTCGACCCGGTCGGCGGCATCGACCCGTTCGTCGACCATCCGATCTTCATCGCCGAGAACGAACGCGCCGAACAGATCTACGGCTTCCCCGCGATCGACGGGCCGGCCGGCGGGGTGAAAGTCGCGTTCTTCCGCAAGGGCGTCGTGTGCACCCCCGACACCATCGACCGCGTGGTGCACGAGCAGGAGATCCGTGAGATCCGCGACGAGGTGAGCCGGCTGCTGCCGGCACTGGACGGGCCGTGTGTGCACTCCGCGACGTGCATGTACTCCAACACCCCCGATCAGCACTTCGTGATCGCCCGCCACCCCGACAGCGTCAACGTGACGGTGGCCTGCGGCTTTTCCGGGCACGGGTTCAAATTCGTGCCTGTGGTGGGGGAGATCCTCGCCGACCTCGCCACGACCGGTGCCACGGCCCATCCCATCGATCTGTTCGATCCCCGTCGGCTGGTGCACGCATGACCGCCACCGAGCAGCATCCGAGCCTGCTGGCCACGCTGGGCGGCGAGTTCTACACCAGCGAGGCGGTGTTCGCCGCCGAGCAGACCCGGATCTTCGAGAACTCCTGGATCTGCGCCGTCCGCGCCGCGGACCTCGCGTCACCGGGCCGGTTCAAGAAGCTCGAGATCGGCAGGGAGAGCGTGCTGGTGGTGCGCGGCCGCGACGGTGTGCTGCGCGCGTTCCTCAACGTGTGCCGGCATCGCGGCGCACAGCTGTGCACCGAATCCGAGGGGCAGGTGCGGCGCACGCTGCGCTGCCCGTATCACGCATGGACTTATGCGCTCGACGGGAAACTCGTCGCCGCACCGAACATCGCCGCACTCACCGACGACACCGGCGCGGCGATCGACCGGTACCAGTACGGGCTGGTGCCTGTCGCGCTCAGAGAATGGCTCGGATACGCCTGGGTGTGCCTGGCCGACAGTCCGCCGTCGTTCGAGGAGGCGGTGATCGGCGAGGTCACGCTGCGCCTGGGGGATGCCGATGCCATCGACCGCTACGGCGTCGAGGATCTGCACCTCGGCCACCGCATCGTCTACGACGTCGCCGCGAACTGGAAACTGATCGTCGAGAACTTCATGGAGTGCTATCACTGCGCGTCGATCCACCCCGAACTCGTCGACGTGCTGCCGGAGTTCGCCCGCGGGATGGCCGCTCAGTCGTTCGTCGGCCACGGCGCGGAATTCGGCTCGGACGTCACCGGTTTCACCGTCGACGGGTCCGCGGGGTTCGGCACGCTGCCCGGACTCTCCGACGATCAGGACCGGCGCTATTTCGCGATCACGGTGCGGCCGACGGTGTTCGTCAACCTGGTGCCCGACCACATCATCTTCCACCGCATGTATCCGCTGGCCGCGGACCGGACCGTCGTCGAGTGCGACTGGCTCTACGCGCCGGACATCGTGGCCGCCGGACACGATGTGACCCGGTCCGTCGAGCTGTTCCACCGGGTCAACCAACAGGACTTCGCGGCCTGCGAACGCACTCAGCCGGCGATGTCGTCACGGGCCTACCGGCACGGAGGTGTGCTCGTACCCGCCGAACATCACCTCGCGGAGTTCCATCAGTGGGTAGTGTCCCGTCTCGGCACGTCGGACGGCTGCGCAAGGGGTTGACCCATGGACGGTGGACCGGACCTCTACATCGGGGGTTCATGGCGGCATGCCCGCGACGGGGCCACCCGCGACATCGTCAACCCGGCGGACGGCAGCGTGGCGGCACGCGTCGACGAAGCGACACCGGACGACGCCCGTGACGCCGTCGCCGCCGCGCGGCAGGCCTTCGACGACGGCGCCTGGCCGGCCACCCCGGTCACCGAACGCGCCGCGCTGCTCGACCGGATCGCCGACCTCCTGGTCCGCGACAAGGAGCAGCTCTCCCTGCTGGAGACCCGCGACACCGGAAAGACCCTGGCGGAGAGCCGCATCGACATCGACGATGTGACGTCGGTGTTCCGCTACTACGCGCGGTTGATCGCCGTACAGTCCGACCGGCTCGTCGACGTCGGCGACCCCGCGATCGTCAGCCGCGTGGTCCGCGAACCCATCGGGGTGTGCGTGCTCATCGCGCCGTGGAACTATCCGCTGCTGCAGATGTCGTGGAAGGTCGCGCCCGCGCTGGCGGCCGGCTGCACCATGGTGATGAAACCCAGCGAGGTCACCCCGTTGAGCACCATCGCGTTCACCCACCTGCTGGAGGAGGCGGGCGTGCCCGCGGGTGTGGTCAACCTCGTGCAGGGCAGCGGCGCCACCCTCGGCGCCGCGCTGACCGACACCGCCGAGGTCGACTTCATCTCGTTCACCGGGGGCGTGGCCACAGGGCGCACGATCGCGGAGATCGCGGCCCGCCACGTCACCAAGGTGGCGCTCGAGCTCGGCGGCAAGAACCCGCACATCGTGTTCGCCGACATCGGAACCGGAGCCGGCTGGGACACCGCGGTCGACCACGTGCTGACCGGGGTGTTCCTGCATTCGGGGCAGGTGTGCTCGGCCGGCACCCGGCTCATCCTGGAGGAGTCGATCGCCGACGACTTCGTCGCCGACCTCGCCGCGCGGGCGGGCAAGATCCGCGTCGGCGACGGGATGGACCCCGCCAGCGAGACCGGCCCGCTGGTCTCCGAACAGCATCGCGCCAAGGTGGAATCCTATGTGGCGCTCGGTATCTCAGAGGGCGCCACGCTGGTGTGCGGCGGCGCCCGGCCGAGCGATCCGGCGCTCGCCGACGGCAGCTACTACCTGCCGACGATCTTCGACCGGTGCGACCGGTCGATGCGGATTGTCACCGAAGAGACGTTCGGTCCGATCCTCACGGTGGAGCGGTTCACCGCCGAGTCCGAGGCGATCCGCCTCGGCAACGACACGCAGTACGGTCTCGCGGCCGGTGTGCGGACATCCGACACGGCGCGGGGCGAACGTGTGGTGCGGGCCTTGCGGCACGGCACGGTGTGGCTCAACGACTTCGGCTACTACACCGCCGCGGCGGAGTGGGGTGGCTACGGCAAGTCGGGCAACGGACGCGAACTCGGACCCACCGGGCTCGCGGAATACCAAGAGATCAAACACATCTGGCACAACGTGGCGCCTAAGCAGGCTGGTTGGTTCAAGGGCTGACCACAGAAAGGACACCGTCATGGTTATCAAGGAACCGCACGGGGCGAGCGGAGCCACCGGAAATGTCCACGCCGACAGCGGCCTCGAGGACTTCGGATACCGGGAATCGCTGGACCGCAGTATCGGCAAGTTCGCCAGCTTCGCGGCCGGCGTCAGCTACATCTCCATCCTCACCGGCACCTTCCAGCTGTTCTACTTCGGCTTCGGCACCGCGGGCCCCGCCTACCTGTGGTCGTGGCCGATCGTGTTCGTCGGACAGATGGCCGTCGCGCTGTGCTTCATGGAGCTGGCGGCCAAATACCCCGTCGCCGGCTCGGTCTACAACTGGAGCAAGAAACTCGCCAGCAGATTGGTCGGCTGGACGTCGGGCTGGCTGATGCTCACCGCGTCCATAGTGACGATCTCCGCGGTGGCACTGGCCTACCAACTCAACCTGCCCCGGCTGTGGAGCGGCTTCCAGATCATCGGCGACGGCACCGGGGAATACGACTACGCCGCCAACGCCGTGCTGCTCGGCACGATCCTGATCGCGTTCACCACGCTGGTCAACGCGCTCGGGGTGCGGTTGATGTCGCTCATCAACAGCACCGGGGTGTTCATCGAGTTGATCGCCGCCGTCCTCATCGCGTTCCTCCTGGCGATCAACATCCAGAATGCGCCCGACGTCTTCTTCTCCACCAACGGATACGGCGCCGACGAGAGCATGGGCTATCTCGGCGCGTTCCTGATCGCCTCCCTCGCTTCGGGTTACGTGATGTACGGCTTCGACACGGCATCGTCGCTGGGGGAGGAGACGGTCGAACCGCGCCGCACCGCACCCAAGGCCATCGCCCGCGCGATCCTCGCGTCGTTCGTCATCGGCGGCGCGATCCTGGTGTTCGCGGTGCTGGCTGCGCCCAACCTGCAGGACCCCGCGCTGGGCGAGAGCTCCGGCGGGCTGCAGTACATCGTCCAACAGGTGATGTGGGGCCCGCTCGGCAAGGTGTTCCTCGCCTGCATCGTCATCGCTGTGACGGTGTGCTGTCTGGCGGTGCACACCGCTGCGATCCGGTTGACCTTCGCGATGGCCCGCGACAACGCGCTGCCGTTCGGCGAGCGGCTCGCCACGGTCAACCCGAAGACGCAAACCCCGATCGTGCCCGCGGTGACCATCGGCATCATCGCGGTGATCATCCTCGTCGTCAACATCGAGCAGCCCAAGATCTTCACGGTGCTGACGTCGATCGCGATCATCATGATCTATCTGGCCTACCTGATGGTGACCGGGCCGCTGCTGAAGAAGCGGCTGCAGGGACAGTGGCCGCCCGCCGACCTCAAGGAGGGCGGTTACTTCACGATGGGCCGCTGGGGTCTGCCGGTCAACATCTTCGCCGTGGTGTGGGGCATCGGGATGGCGCTCAACCTGGCGTGGCCGCGCGCGGCGGTCTACGGCGAGCCCTGGTACAACACCTGGGGCGCGTTCGTCTACATCGGCATCATCCTGGGCGCCGGACTGCTGTGGTACGCCGTCAAGGGTCGCCACCACATCGGATGCCTCGAATCACACGCCGCCACAACGTCTTCCGGAGTCGATGTCGATGGCTGACACCGGGACCTTCGACTACATTGTTGCAGGCGGCGGCACCGCGGGATGCGTGCTGGCCGCCCGGCTGTCCGAGGACCCCGACGTCACCGTCTGCCTGATCGAGGCCGGACCGTCCGACGTCGGGGACGACAAGATCCTGGTGCTCGCCGACTGGATGCACCTGCTCGACTCCGGCTACGACTGGGACTACCCGATCGAACCGCAGGAACGGGGCAACTCGTTCATGCGGCACGCCCGCGCACGCGTCCTGGGCGGGTGTTCGTCGCACAACTCGTGCATCGCGTTCTGGCCGCCGGCCGAGGCGCTCGACGAATGGGTCACGATGGGCGCCGACGGCTGGGGTGCCGCCGAAATCCTGCCGCTCACCGAGCGATTGACCAAGACGGTCCAGTTGCGCGACGTACCGCCCGACGATCCGTGCGGGGCGGCGGTGCTGGAGGCGGCCGCGATGGTGGGCCTGCCCACCGTCGCCTTCAACCGCGGGCAGACGGTCCGCAACGGCGCCGGATGGTTCCAGATCAACGCCGACGACGAGGGCGTCCGCAACTCCACGTCACACGCGTTCCTGCACCCGATCCTCGACACCCGGCGCAATCTCGAGGTGCGTACCGATTGCTGGATCGCCGAGATCCTCTTCGACGACGCGGTGGACGAAACGGCCGCGACGGGGGTGCGCTACCAGCGCCCCGATCTGACCGGCTACGACACCGTCTCCGCGCGCCGCGAGGTCATCCTGTCTGCCGGCGCCATCGACACCCCGAAGTTGTTGATGCTCTCCGGGATCGGGCCCACCGCGCATCTGCGCGAGATCGGGGTCCCGGTGCGCGTCGACAGTCCCGGGGTCGGTGCGAACCTCGACGACCACGTCGAAGGCCTGGTGTTCTGGGAGGCTGCCCGGCCGATGGTCACCACCTCCACGCAGTGGTGGGAGATCGGTCTGTTCACCATGATCGACGAAGGCCTGAGCCAGCCCGACCTGATGATGCACTACGGCAGCGTGCCGTTCGACATGAACACGCTGCGGCGCGGTTATCCGACCACTGACAACGGATTCTGCCTGACCCCCAACGTCACCCAGGGCCACAGCCGCGGCACCGTGCGGCTGCGCAGCCGCGATTTCCGGGATCGGGCGCGGGTCGATCCGCGCTATTTCACCGACCCCGACGGCTACGACGAGCGCATCATGCTGGCCGGGGTGCGGTTGGCACGCAGGATCGCCGAGCAGGCACCGCTGGCCGGTTGGGTGCAACGCGAACTCGCCCCGGGCCCCGACGCCACCACCGACGACGAGTTGCTCGACTACATTCACCAGTGCCACAACACCGTCTACCACCCGGCGGCCACCGCGCGCATGGGTGCGACCTCCGACCCGATGGCCGTCCTCGACCCGCAGCTGAGGGTCAAGGGCGTGTCGCGGCTGCGCGTGGTCGACGCCTCGGCGATGCCGAAACTGCCTGCGGTGAACCCGAACATCACCGTCATGACGATGGCCGAGAAATGCGCCGATCTGATTCGAAAGCCGTGACCATCCGTGGGTTCCGCTGACACCGCTGTCCGGGATTTCCTCGCCGAGCACACCCCCTTCCAGGCCATGCCCGAGGAGGAACTCGGGCGGTTGGTGGACGGCGCCCGCGTCGAGGAGTTCCCTCCCGGCACCGTGGTCGCCGACTACTCCGGCCGGGTGCCCGACGACGTCTGGATGGTGTTCGACGGACAGGTGACCCTGCACGCCAGCGCCGATGACGCGGTGATCGACACCGTCAACCCGGGTGGAATCTTCGGATACACGCCGATGCTCCTCGGCGAGGGCATGCAGTATCACGCCCGGACGGCACTGCCCAGCAAGCTGATCCGGTTACCCGCCGAATTGGTGCGGTCACAGTTCGCCAGCCCGGCCGGGCTGGCGTTCCTGGCGTCCTCGGCGTGGAAGGCGACCACCGGCACCCGGCCGTCCGGTGCGGCGGGCGGGCACACGGTCGGCGAACTGGTGGACAGCGAAGTGCTGACCGTCTGCCCGCAGACCACGGTGCGCGACGCCGTGATCGAGATGACGCGCCACAAAGTGTCCTACGTGTTGATCCGCCTGCCCGACAGCGGCCTCGGCATCTTCACCGACCGGGACCTGCGGACCAGGGTGGTGGCCGCAGGCCTGCCGGTGGACGTCGAGATCAGCCGGGTGATGACCGCCCCCGCCCGCACCGTCACGGCCGACCTGACCACCGAGACCGTGCTGATGGAGATGCTCGAAAGCGGTGTGCGGCACATGCCGGTACTGACCGGCCGCGGTGACGTCGTCGGCGTGCTCGAGGATGCGGATCTGCTGGCGGCGTCGGCGCGGCAGAGTTTCACGCTGCGCCGCGCGATCGGGTCCGCCGTCGACGCCCACGAACTGCAGCGGGTGGGGCAGCGGGTCCGCCGGCTCCCCGGCGAGGTGTTCCGCAACGGGACCAAGGCGTCCGCGACGAGCGCCATCCTCTCCGTCGTCGTCGACAGCCTGGTGCGCCGTGCGCTGGAGATCGCGGTGGCCGAATCCGGCGGCGACGCAGACGGGTTCGCCTGGCTCACCCTCGGCAGCGTCGCGCGGCGGGAGGCGATGCCGTCGTCGGACGTGGACACCGCCCTGTCATGGCGGGACGAATTGTTCTCGCGCGCAGACGGACTGCGGGCTGTCGCGGCGCGCACCCACAGCATCCTCGACGGGTGTGGACTGCCGTCGGACCGCAACGGCGCCGTCGCGACCGCTCCGGGTTTCTCCCGGCCGGCCTCGCAGTGGCGTGCCGCCAGCCAGGGGTGGCTCGACCAACCGCTGCGTGATCACGGCCTGATCATGTCCTCGCTGCTGATCGACGCCCGCGTGGTGTGGGGTGATCCCGCCCTGCACACCGCGGCCACCGCGTACCGGCGGCTGCGCGATCACCCCGAAGCGCTGCGGCTGCAGCTGCTCGACGCGTTGTCCGGCCGGGTCCGGACCCGCTCGCTGCGCGACGTACTGGCCCGGCGCAGCGGCACCTTCGATCTGAAGAGCCACGCCATGACGCCGATCGTCAACCTGGCGCGGTGGGGCGGGCTGACCGCCGGACTCACCACCGCCACCACCCCCGCCCGGCTGGCGGCGGCCGCACACGCCCGGGCCATCAGCACCCAGGACGCCACCACGCTGAGCGACGTCTTCGTCATGCTGCAGCGCCTGCGCATGGCGCACCAGGTCGACCAGCTGGCGGTTGGGCACACGCCCGGTGACGTCGTCACGATGTCGGAACTGTCGCCGCTCAACCGCAGTCTGCTCAACGAGGGTCTGCGGGAGATCGCCGCCGTGCAGCGGCGGGTGCGCCAATCCGGGATCCCGCCCGTTTAGGCTTGCGCCGATGCCCAGGGATGACGACAGGCCGGCCGCTGCGGTGCAGTCCGTGGACCGTGCGCTCGTGGTCCTGGAGATCCTGGCCAAGGCGGGGCAGGCCGGCGTCACCGAGATCGCGGCGGCGCTCGACGTGCACAAGTCGACCGCCTCGCGGCTGATCGCGGTGCTCGAGTCGCGCGGCTACGTCGAGCAGGTCTCGGGCCGGGGGAAGTACCGGCTGGGCTTCGCCATCGCCCGGCTGGCGCGTGCCAGCAGTGGTCACCTCGACCTCGGCCGGTTGAGTCAGGACATCTGCGACGGCCTCACCGACGACCTCGGGGAGACCACGAACGTGGCGATCCTCGACGAGAACCGCATCGTCAACATCGTCGAATCCATCGGTCCCGGCGAGATCACGCTGCGCACCTGGGTGGGGCAGAGCTGCCCTGCCCACGCGACGTCGAGCGGCAAGGTGCTGCTGGCCGGCTTGGACGCGGCCGACCTGCGGTCACGGGTGACGGATCCGCTGGCGTCGTTCACCCCGCACACCGTCGGAACCGTGGCCGCGCTCGTGTCGGAGCTGGAGACGGTGCGGGAGCGTGGCTGGGCCACCGTGACCGAGGAACTCGAGGTGGGGCTCAACGCCGTCGCCGCACCGGTGCGCGACGCGAACAACCAGGTGGTGGCCGCGCTGAGCGTGTCGGGGCCGTCGTATCGGATGGGTGAGGAGAAGTTCGGCGAGGTGGCCAAGCAGACCGTCGCCGCCGCCGACGCCGTCAGCCGTCGGCTGGGGTGGATCGACTCCGACACCGCGTGACGGATCGGCCGTCCGATGTCACTGGGACGGCGCGTTATCGCCCAGCTTGCGTGCCGATACCGGCGACGAACCCGTAAGCTCGATGAGGTGCAGCGACGAATCATGGGCATCGAGACCGAATTCGGCGTGACCTGCACGTTCCATGGCCACCGCCGGCTCAGTCCGGACGAGGTCGCCCGATATCTGTTCCGGCGGGTGGTGTCGTGGGGGCGCAGTTCGAACGTCTTCCTGCGCAATGGCGCACGGCTGTATCTCGACGTCGGATCCCACCCGGAATACGCCACCGCCGAATGCGACAACCTGATCCAGTTGGTCACGCATGACCGGGCCGGCGAACGGGTGCTCGAAGACCTGCTCATCGACGCCGAGCAGCGGCTGGCGGACGAGGGCATCGGCGGCGACATCTACCTGTTCAAGAACAACACCGACTCGGCGGGCAACTCGTACGGCTGCCACGAGAACTATCTGATCGTCCGCGCCGGCGAGTTCTCCCGCATCTCGGACGTCCTGCTGCCGTTCCTTGTCACGCGCCAGTTGATCTGCGGTGCGGGCAAGGTGCTGCAGACGCCGAAGGCGGCGACATTCTGCCTGAGCCAGCGCGCCGAGCACATCTGGGAGGGCGTCTCGTCGGCGACCACCCGGTCCCGGCCGATCATCAACACGCGCGACGAACCGCACGCCGATGCCGAGAAATACCGCCGGCTGCACGTGATCGTCGGCGATTCGAACATGTGCGAAGCGACCACCATGCTCAAGGTGGGCACCGCCTCGCTGGTGCTCGAGATGATCGAGGCGGGCGTTCCGTTCCGCGACTTCTCGCTGGACAATCCGATCCGCGCGATCCGCGAGGTCAGCCATGATCTGACCGGGCGGCGGCCGGTGCGGCTGGCGGGCGGCCGGCAGGCCAGCGCGCTCGACATCCAGCGCGAGTACTACTCGCGGGCTGTCGACTATCTGCAGACGCGTGAACCGAATTCACAGATCGAGCAGGTCGTGGACCTGTGGGGCCGTCAGCTCGACGCGGTGGAGAGTCAGGACTTCGCGAAGGTCGACACCGAGATCGACTGGGTGATCAAGCGCAAGCTGTTCCAGCGGTACCAGGACCGCTACGACATGGAGCTGTCCGATCCGAAGATCAGCCAGCTCGACCTCGCCTACCACGACATCAAGCGTGGCCGCGGGGTGTTCGACCTGCTGCAGCGCAAGGGGCTGGCGGCGCGGATCACCACGGACGAGGAGATCGACGCCGCGGTCGACACGCCGCCGCAGACGACGCGGGCGAAGCTGCGCGGGGAGTTCATCAGCGCCGCACAGGAAGCCGGCCGGGATTTCACCGTCGACTGGGTGCATCTGAAGCTCAACGACCAGGCGCAGCGCACCGTCCTCTGCAAGGACCCGTTCCGCTCGGTCGACGAGCGGGTCAAGCGGCTCATCGCCAGCATGTAGTTCTCGCCTAACTGACGCAGATTTCGTGCGGTGTGGGTGAGTCGTGCTCAGGTAACATTTGCTGGAAGATTCGTGAACGGGTAGTCGAGACGTGTCCTGAGGCAGATGAGGGTTTGATCTTGTCGGCGAAGCACTTGCTGGGCGGTTCGATCGCAAGGCTTCGCGCGCGGGGTGAGTGGGGGTGCCGATGACCGAGCTGAGAGTGAACACCGGCGAGCTGGCTAACGGGGGCAATGGTCTGGTCAGCGGGGCGCAGGCGATTCCGGAGCCGCTTCAGCCGCTGGTGACGTCCGGGATGGACGCCCTGTCGTTGGCGCTGCAGAAGAAGACGCAGGAGATCGAGCTGCTGCTCATCGAGGGCATGCCGAAGACCAAGGCCGAAGCGCTGGCCACAGCGGAGAACATCATCAGGGCCGCAGGGCTCTACGAGCAGACCGATCAGCAGGTCGCCGATCAGATCCGCAAGGCGTTGGCGGAGCTGGAGGGCGCGGGCACTGGCGGTGGTGCTGCGGCCGGTGGCGCCGGTGCTGCGGGCGGTGGCGCTGGTGCCGGTGGTGCGGTCGGCGCCACGACTGGCGCGACCGGAGGCGGTGCAGTCGGTACTGCCGGTGCGGGTGACCAGATGGGCCAAATGGGTCAGATGATGGGCATGCCGATGCAGATGGCGCAGCAGGCGGCGCAGATCCCGATGCAGCTCGCCGGGATGGCCATGCAGATTCCTCAGGGGATCATGCAGGGCGTGCAGAGCGGTCTGCAGCAGGTCGGGCAGATGACGAGCCAGTTCGGTGAGATGGGCGACGCCGAGAAGAGCGAGAAGGCCAAGCTCGAGGAAGAGCTGCGGGAGAAGGACGAGCCGTCCAAGGAGACGGAGCCGGAAGGTGCGGCGCCGGGCGAGACGGCAGGCGAGCGGGCGCCCGAGTACGTCCCGCGGCATGCAGCGCCGGAGACCCCGCAGGCCGGGCCGGCACCGGAGACCCCGCCTCCCGCGCCGAAGCCGGCGCCCACCAGGCCCGCCGATTCATCGATTGTCTTGTGACCGTGAGTGTGTCTGACGCGAAGGTGCGCATATGACTCTGCCTCCCCCTCCCAATCCGTACGGCGGTCAACCGCCTTATGGTGGCCAGCCGCAGTACGGAGGCCAGCCGCAGTGGGGTGGTGGTCAGCCGCAGCCGGGTGCGGGTGAGGGGCAGTTCAGTGGGCCCCCGCCGTGGGGTCCGCCGCCGCAGCAACCGCAGTGGGGCGGTCCGCCGATGGGTCCGCCGCCATCCAAGGGCGGCAAGGGCAAGTGGATCATCGGTGGTGTCATCGTGTTGCTGGTCGTTGCGCTGGCAGTGACCGTGACGATTCTGGTGACGAGGGATGGATCGAACGGGAATTCGCCGACGCCGCCGGGTGATGGGCAGGCGTCGGAGTTCGCGAGCGCCAACGACACTGGGCCGGTCAACATCATCACCGAGGACCCGACGTGCGATGCGTGGGGGCGGATCACGAACGAGTACGTCGACCGTCTCGACAAGGCGGGATGGAAGACAAGGGACGCGTCTATTGAAGCTACTGCCTGGACGGCAGACCAGCGCAGGATGTACGACACGGCGAGGGAGGCTATGGCCGACGCAGCCGACGCGACGGTAAGTCTAGTTACTGTCACACCTCACCGTGCGATGCGGGAACTCTACGGCCAATTTATTGCGTACACCCGTTCCGTCATTGACCGTCTCCCAAACTTCGTCCGTGCCGACGAAAACCTTATCGAAGTTTCTGATGGATTTGGCAACGCCATTACCAATATATGTTCGGCAATTGCCTTCCGCAGTGCACAGCCAATCGCACCATTGATTGACATACCAGAATCGCCGTCGACCTTAGCGCCCCTCGGGGACCCGTCATCACCAAGTAGAATGATGAATACTGCGCTCCCGATATGTCAGGCCTGGGAGCAAGCGGCGATCGATTTCGACGAGCAAACGTCCGAGTGGTTGGCGATTGACCCTGCAATACCAGCGTCCGAGTGGAACCCTGACCAGAGGGCGGTGATGGATGCTGTTAAGCCGATTATGTCTGACTATGCGCGTGGATTGCACCGGATGGGTCGAGACAGTGCTAATGCCCTATTCGAGGACTTTGCGACTTTAGCGGCGCAATATCAGGACGCCTATGCCAAAGCGTTGCCAACGTACACCAAGATTGACAGCTTCCTAGATCGGTCTGCGTCCTTCTTAGTCAAGTCGCTCATTTTCGCATGTAAGAGCGCGTCGTGACGGGCGGGACTCCTACTGCAGTGCCACGGCCGACGGGCCCGTATGCGTCGGAAATGACGGGCCCTGGAGCGTGGCCAGAGACCGACGAGACGATTTACCAGGAACGCGCGGGAGATCTCACTCAGAAATTGACTTGTCTGCGTGAAGCTAGTCAGAAGTGGAAACAGAACCAAGCAACGTTATTCAACGGACAGTACGTGTGGGTCGGTGAGAGCGCGGCAAAAGCCAGTGGAATAGTGGAGCGTCACAGCGGGTCACTCGGCGCCCACGAGCAGCAGTTGCAGAACGCTATAAAGTGGTGTGGTGACGCGGCCGGTAATATCACCGGAGCTAAAGAAGCGATTACTTCCAACGTGCATCTCACCCAAGCGGCCATCAAGCAACTCGAGGACGCGGCAGCTGACGGCGAAGATGTTACTGGTTCAGTTCAGAGACTGGTCAATAACGGCTATATGAGCAATTTCAATGTCATAAGCCGTTTAGCAATGGGTTTGGGCGCGGAACCGGGTCTACCACAACGACCCTTTGATGACGCTCAAGAACCAGGAGATGAAGAACCTGATGCCGCCGAGGAGCCGGGTAATCAAGCAAAAGAGTATTCGATCGAGAAGGTGAGCCGTAGCGGCAGCGGACCTGTTGCCGAAGCTCCTGCGATGTCCGCTTTTGCCCCACAGGCCTCCGACGCACCCGCGACCGTCATCGGACGCGTAGATAAGGCTGGCAAGGGCCCTGACCTCAGTCCTAGCCCGCCCGCTTCGGCTCCGCCGCCACGCGCGTTTGAGCCCGTTAAATCGACGAAGGACGGTGCAATCCCGGACATGCAGTCGTCCCCCTACGCGCCGGGGCCGCAGTCAACTGGCGCAGCGCGACCGGGTACTTCGGGCGCACCTGCAACTGCCCACGGGCCGTCTGCCGGTGGGCCGAGCGTCGCCTCGCCCGCGACAGCTGTTGGGAGCTCATCAGCAAGTGCACCAAGTGTCGGGGGCGGCGGCGCGAGCGGTGGGATCGCGTCCGGTGTCAGCAGCGGCTCCTCAAGTGGTGGCTCAACGGGAGGTCTTGTCGGCGACGGCCCGTCGTCGCCGGGTGATCCCGGGAGCTACGACCCGAGCAAGGGTGCCTCCGGCCCGTCTTCCGGTTCCGGTGGCCAGCCGCCTTACCAATCCCCGCCGATCGGGGAGGCGTTGTCGAACATCGGTCCTCCGATCCAGCCCGCTTCAACGCCGATGCCTGCGCCGGCTGCGCCGACGGAGGTTGCGCCCCCAGCTCAGGCGGCTCCCTCCAATCCGGTGACGAGCCAGGCGGCTCAGGCGCCTGTCGCGCCGGTGGCTCCGCCGTCGGCCGGCGGTGGTGTGCCGATGTCGGGTGGTCCGGCGATGCCTCCGCCTCCGATGCCCTTGGGCCCGCCGCCAACCCCATCGCCCGCGGCGCCGGTCGTGCCTGCGTCCGCTGCGGTGCCGCCGGTCGCTCCTCCGCCGACCAGCGCTGGGTCTGTCGTCGGTGCGCCGGCTCCTGTGCCTGTGTCCGCGTCCCGCGCCGAGCGCGACGCCATCGCGGGGTCGATGCGGCGGCAATCCGCTGGTGACCCCGTGCTAGTTGCGCGCCGTGTGGCTGCGGCGTTGAATGCCGTCGAGTCAATGGATTTCGGATTCTTCTGGGCGACCGGTGTCGCGAAAGACGGCACTATTCTGGTGGCCAACAGCTACGGAATCGGCTATATCCCCGACGGCGTGAAGCTGCCGGACGGCGTGAAGATGGTCAGCGCCGACGAGTTGATCCCGATCGAAGAACGGGCGAAGTGGGCGACGTTCCCGATGCTCGCGTTGCATGGCTGGGCCCAGCACCATGACGTCCCGTTGCGTGCCGTGGTCGCGACGGCTGAGCAGTTCGATGGGTTCGACCCGGGCGCGGCACGCGTCATACTCACACCGGATGACATCCCCGAAAAGGGGGACATGGCCGGCCGGTCGCGCCTGGAGATCATCGCCCCCGGCGCCGCGCGTCAACTCGACTCGGTGGCTGACGCCATGCTCGGTGACTTGCTGCCGCCTGCCCCTGCCGACACGGCTGCGCCGGCCGACAACACGATGATGTTGTGGTTCGAGGTGATGAAGCCCCTGATGAGCACCTCCGCGGATCGAGGCGCCGCGCACCTCGAGGCGATGGTGAACTACGCCAACCACGCCCAGGAACTCGCACTGCACCAAGCGCAGACTGCGGCCGACGCCGGGACGCAGCGGGCGGCCATCGCGGACTGGGTGTACTGGCAACACATCAGCGTGATGAGCAGCGACGCCATCGTCGTCAAGCAATAACCGGGCGAATCGGCAGGCGCTCGGCGGGCTCCGCGGACCACTTCGCGATCTGTCCCTTGTGCGCCGGACCTACGCCAGGGCTGTGATCCTTGGCCGCAGACCTCGATCCACGACCCTGGTGTAGAGCGGGCGTCTAGCGTTGCCAGAGCGGATCCCTAACCCAGGCCCGCGAGCCGACGCAGAAGCGTGAGACTGAACTGGCGCAGGGCGGCTCCCGCACTTTCGCTGCGCAGCGTCAGTCTCGCGACAACCGCGCAGACATCACCACCGCGTCGCCGGGGTTCACCAACCACCCGACGCCTTAAGCTCTTAGGAGTGGCGACCTCCAAAGTCGAACGGCTGATGAACCTGGTCATCGCGCTGTTGTCGACGCGCACCTTCATCACCGCCGACCGCATCCGGCAGGTCGTCGCCGGCTACGCCGACAGCCCCAGCGACGAGGCCTTCTCCCGCATGTTCGAGCGCGACAAGAACGAACTGCGCGACCTCGGCATCCCGCTCGAGACCGGCCGCGTCTCCCAGTTCGACCCCACCGAGGGCTACCGCATCAACCGCGACGCCTACGCCCTGCCCGCCGTCGAACTCACCGCCGACGAAGCCGCCGCCGTCGCCGTCGCCACCCAACTCTGGGAGTCACCCGAACTGATCACCGCCACCCAGGGCGCCCTGCTCAAACTGCGCGCCGCCGGCGTCGACGTCGACCCCGCCGACAGCGTCACCATCTCCACGGCCACCCTGCCCGGCGTCCGCGGCAACGAAGAGACACTGCGCAAGCTGCTCGACGCCATCGACCACGGGCAGGCCGTGCAGTTCGGCCACCGCAGAGACCGTGCCGACCCCTACACCACCCGCACCGTCGAACCCTGGGGCGTCGTCACCCACCGCGGCCGCTGGTACCTCGTCGGCTACGACCGCGACCGCGAGGCGCCCCGCACGTTCCGCCTGTCCCGCGTCGCCGACGACGTCACGCCCATCGGGCCCTCCGGCGCCGTCCGCAAACCCGACGACATCGACCTGCGCGACGTCGTCCGCGTCGCCGTCGCCGAGTGGCCCACCGGCACCCAGGCCCGCGTCTGGGTCGCCGACGGCCGCGCCACCGCACTGCGCCGCCAGGCCGTCGTCGAAGGACCCATGACCCTCGGCGGCCGCACCGGTGAGGTGATCACCGTCGAGATCGGGATGTTCGATCAGCTCGCTCGCGAGATCGCCAGCTACGGCGCCGACGCCGTCGCCCTCGAACCGCAGACCCTGCGCGACGACGTCATCGCCCGCCTCAAAGCGCAGGCCACCGCATGAGCGCCGTCTCGAACCGGCTGGTCCGGCTACTCAACATGGTCCCGTACTTCCAAGCCAACCCCCGCATCACCTACGCCGAAGCCGCCTCCGACCTGGGCGTCACCGTCAAACAGCTGCAGGACGACCTCAACCAGCTGTGGATGTGCGGTCTGCCCGGCTACGGACCCGGCGACCTCATCGACTTCGAGTTCTCCGGCGACACCATCGAGGTCACCTTCTCCGCAGGCATCGACCACCCGCTGCGGCTCACCTCACCCGAGGCCACCGGGGTGCTCGTCGCGTTGCGCGCCCTCGTCGACGTGCCCGGCATGGTCGACCCCGAAGCCGCCCGCAGCGCCATCGCCAAGATCGAGCAGGCCGCCGGGGCGGTGGGCCACGACATCGGCGACGCGGTCACCGCCGTCGACGAACCGGCACCCGCCGAAAGCGAGGCCGCCGCGGCCGTGCGCACCGCGGTCCGCAACGCCCGCGCGCTGATGATCGAGTACTACTCCGCCTCGCACGACATCCTGACCAGCCGCGTCGTCGACCCCATCCGGGTGATCCTGGTCGCCGACCACACCTACCTCGAAGCGTGGTGCCGCTCCGCCGAGGGCGTGCGGCTGTTCCGCTTCGACCGCATCGTCGACGCCCGCGTGCTCGACGAACCCGCCGCCCCGCCGCCGCCTGCCGTGGAGGCCGGACCCGACACTTCGCTGTTCGACGCCGACCCCGCGCTGCCGTCGGCCACGCTGCTCATCGACCGCTCGGCGTCCTGGATGTTCGACTACTACCCGCTGCGCGACGTGCGTGAACTGCCCGACGGCGCCTGCGAAGCCACCATGACCTACGCCTCCGACGACTGGATGGCGCGCTTCGTGCTCGGCTTCGGCTCGGCGGTGCGGGTGCTGCAACCGCAGGCACTGGCCGACAAGGTGCGCCGATCGGCGGCCGCCGCTCTGCTCGCCTACGAGAATGACCCCGCTGACGGGTAGACTCGGCGACGACTTCGAGGAGGTGCATTTTGGGCGGTCTACAACCCTGGCACTGGGTAATCGTCATCGCGGTGTTCGTGCTGCTGTTCGGCGCCAAGAGGCTGCCGGATGCGGCCCGCTCGCTGGGCAAATCCATGCGGATCTTCAAGTCCGAGGTCAAGGAGATGCAGGCGGAGGGCAAGTCCGACAACCCGCCCGCCACGCCCATCGCCTCCGAGCGCGTCGACACCGCCAACCCGACGGCCGAGCAGTCCGACAAACGGTCGGCCTGATCCCACGTTTTCCGTTCCACGCGGCGTGATGCCGCGTCGTCCGGCGGCGTCCGTCGGCGGCCCCTAGGCAACTACACGTGCAAACCCCTGGTTTCCTCAAGAGGCTCAACCCGCGCAACCGTCGCGCACGAGTCAACCCCGACGGCACCATGTCGTTGGTCGAGCACCTCCACGAACTGCGCAACCGGCTCCTGGTGGCCGCCGCGGCGATCGTCCTGACGACCATCCTCGGATTCTTCTGGTACAGCCACGGCATCCTCGGCTTCCACAGTCTCGGTGAATGGCTGCGCGGGCCGTACTGTGCGCTGCCCGACTACGCCCGTGCCTCGATCACCGAGGACGGGCAGTGCCGCCTGCTGGCGACCGCCCCGTTCGACCAGTTCATGCTGCGCCTGAAGGTCGCGCTGATGGCGGGCATCGTGCTGGCCTGCCCGGTGTGGCTGCACCAGCTGTGGGCGTTCATCACGCCCGGCCTCTATCGCAACGAACGCCGCTTCGCGATGGCTTTCGTCACCTTCGGCGCGCTGCTGTTCGTCAGCGGCGCCATCCTGGCGTACATCGTGCTCGCCAAGGCCCTGGGGTTTCTGCTCACCGTCGGCAGCGACGTCCAGGTCACCGCGCTGTCAGGCGACCAGTACTTCGGGTTCCTGATCAACCTGCTGCTGGTGTTCGGGTTCAGCTTCGAGTTCCCGCTGCTGATCGTGATGCTCAATTTCATCGGGATGCTGCCCTACGAGCGGCTCAAGGCGTGGCGCCGAGGGCTGATCTTCGCGCTGTTCGTGTTCGCCGCCTTCTTCACCCCCGGCTCCGACCCGTTCTCCATGCTGGCGCTGGCCTGTGCGCTGACCGTGCTGCTCGAATTCGCCATCCAGATCGGCCGCATCCACGACAAGCGCAAAGCCAAGCGGGAAGCCGCCCAAGCCGTGCCCGAGGACGAGGCAGCGCCGATCCGCGGCGTCGAGCCGATCGAACCGCCCAGCGCTGTGTCGACTCCGTCGCGCTCCACCATTCATGACGAATCCACCTGACACCCAACTCGCCGCCTTCGCCGCGGGGATGCCGTTCGCGCTCGACCCGTTCCAAGTCCGCGCCTGCGAGGCGCTCGAAACCGGGCACGGCGTGCTCGTGTGCGCCCCGACCGGGGCCGGTAAGACGGTTGTCGGCGAATTCGCGGTGCACCTGGCGCTCGCCGCCGGCGGCAAATGCTTCTACACCACGCCGATCAAGGCGCTGAGCAACCAGAAGCACGCCGACCTGGTGCGCCGGTACGGGCCGGAGAACATCGGGCTGCTCACCGGCGACCAGTCCATCAACGGTGACGCCGACATCGTCGTGATGACCACCGAAGTGCTGCGCAACATGCTCTACGCGAATTCACCCGCGCTGCACGGGCTGTCGTATGTGGTGATGGACGAGGTGCACTTCCTGGCCGATCGGATGCGCGGCGCGGTGTGGGAAGAGGTGATCCTGCACCTGCCCGACGAGGTGCGTCTGGTCAGCCTGTCGGCGACGGTGAGCAACGCCGAGGAGTTCGGCGGCTGGATCCAGACGGTGCGCGGCGACACCACCGTGGTGGTCGACGAGCACCGGCCGGTTCCGCTGTGGCAGCACGTGCTGGTCGGCAAGCGGCTGTTCGACCTGTTCGACTACCGCGCCCACGTCGGCACCCGCAGCGGGCGCGAACTGGTCGTCGATCCCGAACTGCTGCGCCACATCGCCCACCGGCGCGAAGCCGACCGCCTCGGCGACTGGCAGCCGCGCGGCCGCGGGCGGTCCAGCCACCGCAGCCGGCCGACGTTCTACCGGCCGCCGGCCCGGCCCGACGTGATCGCCGCCCTGGACCGCGAAGGCCTGCTGCCGGCCATCACCTTTGTGTTCTCCCGTGCTGGGTGCGACGCCGCGGTCAAGCAGTGCCTGCGGTCCCCGCTGCGGCTGACCACGAACGAGGAACGCCAGCGCATCGCGGAGGTGATCGACCGCCGCTGCGCCGATCTGGCCGAGGCCGATCTGATCGTGCTGGACTACCACGAGTGGCGTGAGGGGCTGCTGCGCGGCCTGGCCGCCCACCACGCCGGGATGCTGCCGGTGTTCCGCCACACCGTGGAGGAGCTGTTCACCGCGGGACTGGTGAAAGCGGTGTTCGCCACCGAGACACTGGCATTGGGCATCAACATGCCGGCCCGCACCGTCGTGCTGGAGAAGCTCGTCAAATTCAACGGCGAACAGCACATGCCGCTGACGCCGGGGGAGTACACCCAGCTGACGGGCCGGGCCGGGCGCCGCGGCATCGACGTCGAGGGGCACGCGGTGGTGCTGTGGACCTCCGAGGTCGAACCCGTCGAGGTCGCCGGCCTCGCCTCGACCCGCACGTTCCCGCTGCGCAGTTCGTTCGCGCCGTCGTACAACATGACGATCAACCTGGTCGGGCAGATGGGTCCGGCCCAGGCCCGCGAGCTGCTCGAGCAGTCGTTCGCGCAGTATCAGGCCGACCGTTCGGTGGTGGGTCTGCGCCGCGGCGTCGAACGCGGTGAGCGGATGCTCGACGAGATCGCGGCCGAACTCGGCGGCCGTGACGCGCCCATCCTCGACTATGTCCGGCTGCGCGCGAAGATCGCCGAACGCGAACGCGCACAGTCCCGTTCGTCGCGCCTGCAGCGCCGTGCCGCCGCCAACGACGCGCTCAGCGCGCTCCGTCGCGGCGACATCATCAGCATCACCAACGGTCGGCGCGGGGGACTGGCCGTCGTCCTCGAATCCGCCCGTGACACCGACGATCCGCGACCGCTCGTGCTCACCGAACACCGCTGGGCCGGGCGCATCTCGTCGGCCGACTACACCGGTGCGACGCCCCGCGTCGGCACCATGACGCTGCCCAAACGCGTCGAGCACCGCAACCCGCGGGTGCGCCGCGACCTGGCCTCGGCGCTGCTGTCGGCGGCGGCCGGGATGGCGCTGCCCGAAAGCCGGGGGCGGCGCAAGGGCGCCCAGCAGGACGACGACATCGATCCGGAACTGGTCTCGCTGCGCGAGACGATGCGCCGCCACCCCGCACACCACCTGCCCGACCGTGAGGAGAAGGCCCGGCTCGCGGAGCGGTACCTGCGCATCGAACGCGACAACGCCCAGATCCAGAAGAAGGTGGCCGCCGCGACCAACTCGCTGGCCCGCACGTTCGACCGGATCGTCGTGTTGCTCGGCGAACGCGGTTTCATCGACACCGACGGTGAGGCCCCGACGGTGACCGACGACGGCCGCCTGCTGGCCCGGATCTACAGCGAAAGCGACCTGCTGGTGGCGGAATGCCTGCGCGCCCGCACCTGGGAGGGGCTCGACGCCGCCGAACTGGCGGCGGTGCTGTCGTCGGTGCTGTTCGAGTCGCGCGGCGACACGCCCGGTGTGCCCGCGGGTTCGGAAGCGCCGACCGGCAAGGTGCGGCGCGCGCTGAACCAGACCCGACGCCTCTCGGCCGAGCTGCGCGCCGACGAGCAGCGTCACCGCCTCAGTCCCGGACGCGAACCCGACGAGGGTTTCGTCACCGCGATCTACCGGTGGGCAACCACCGGCGATCTGACCACCGCACTGGCCGCCTCGGATGCGTCCGGGGGCGGGTCGCCGCTGTCCGCGGGCGATTTCGTGCGGTGGTGCCGACAGGTGCTCGACCTGCTAGACCAGGTCCGCAACGCCGCGCCGACACCCGCGCTGCGGACCACCGCGAAACGTGCGATCAACGACATTCGACGCGGCGTCGTGGCAGTTGATGCGGGGTAGTGTGTGTTGCCAGCGAGCCGAGCGAGGACCAAGGAGACACGATGAGCGGACCGCAGGGATCTGATCCGACGCAGCCGTGGGCCGGTCAACAGCCGGACGCGGGTCAGGATCAGCCGGCCGGCGACCCGTCGAGCACGCAGTGGCAGTCACCCGGGCAGGGCGGCGAGCAGGCAACCCCCGAGAGCCAGTCGTGGCAGCAACCTCCGGCGTACACGCCGCAGCAGTATCCGCAGTACCCGCAGCCGACCCAGCAGCAGCCGTATCAGCCCTATCCGCCGACCGAGCAGTACGGCCAACCGCAATACGGCCAGCCGCAGTACGGTCAACCCGGCCAGTACGGGCAACCGCAGTACGGCCAGCAGCCCCAGTACGGCCAGCAGCCGCAATACGGTCAGCCCGGTCAGTTCACCCAGCAGCCGCAGTACGGTCAGCCGGGCCAGTACGGATCGTTCCCGCCACCGGGCGAGCAGGACGGCTCCAAGCGCTCATTGGGCGTGATCGGGGCGGTCGTCGGCGTCCTCGCCCTGTTGATCGTCGCGGTGGTCCTGGTACTCGGCTTCTGGAAGCCCGGGTTCTTCGTCACGACGAAGCTCGACGTCAACGCCGCGCAGTCCGGTGTGCAGCAGATCCTCACGGACGAGTCCAACGGCTACGGCGCCAAGAACGTCCGCGACGTCAAGTGCAACGACGGGGAGAGCCCGGAGGTGCGCAAGGGCGCGACGTTCGACTGCGAGGTCAGCATCGACGGCACGAAGCGCGAAGTCACCGTGACCTTCCAGGACGACGACGGCACCTACGAGGTCGGCCGGCCACGCTAGTCCCCGCTAGTCCAGGGCGTCGAGCGCCTTCTGCAGCCGCCCGACCGACGACGTGACGCCGAGGTCGCCCGCCAACTGGGCGACCTTGCGCGGATGCGCTGCGGCCAGCGGCAACTCGTCGGTCTTCGTCGACATACTCACCGGGGCGTCGGTGGCGACCCGCACCACCGGTTCGGCGGCCTCGATGTAGTCGGCGGCGGCGAGCACCTTCTTGCGGTACGCCTTCGACATCTTCGACTTCGGATCGTGCGCGGCGGCGACGATCGCCTCCAGCGAGCCGAACTGCGCCAGCAGCGTCGCCGCCGTCTTCTCGCCGACCCCCGGCACCCCGGGCAGACCGTCGGACGGATCACCGCGTAGCAGTGCGAGTTCGGCGTAGGCGGCGCCCGCCCGCTCCTTGGGGACCGCGTACTGGTCGGCGACCTCGGCGGGTCCGAACAGGGTGGCCTTGCTCATCCCGCGGCCGAGGTAGAGCACCCGCACCTCGACCGGCTCGTCGCGCACCAGCTGCAGCAGGTCACGGTCGCCGCTGACGACGATCACCCGGTCGCGCTGCTCGGCGGCGGCCAGCGTGCCGAGGACGTCGTCGGCCTCGTAGCCGGGCGCACCGGCGTGGGGGATGCCGAACGCGTCAAGCATCGCCATGATCATGTCGACCTGCGGCGTGAGGTCGTCGGGCACCACCTCGACGTCGGTGCCCGCGGGCTGCGGTTCGGCGACCCGGTGGGCTTTGTACGACGGGACCAGGTCGACCCGCCACTGCGGCCGCCAGTCGTCGTCGCGGCACACCACCAGCCGCGACGGCCGCTCGCGGGTGATGAGCATCGCGACGGTGTCGAGGAAACCGCGCACGGCGTTGACCGGCCGCCCGTCCGGTGCGGTGATCGACGACGGCAGCGCGAAGTACGAGCGGAACCACATGCTGGCACCGTCGAGGAGCAACAGGGGAGCGGCCTGGGAAGTCACCGGTCCGACAGTATCGGGCCCGAGCTGGGCGGCGCGATCATGGTCGTTCGCGATCGAGTAGTCCGCTACTCTATTGCGCCCCGCTGCCCGAGCGCACCCTGAACCTGTGTGAAAGGTCGAGGCGCAGGAGTGGATGGATGAGCGCTGCAGATGACGACTTCTGGGACGATCTCTTCTCGCATATTCGCGAGCGGCAGCTGGTGCCGGTCGTCGGGCCCGATCTGAACGTCGTCGACCTCGGAGGACGGGCACAGACGTTTTCCGCCGTGATCGGCGAGCGTCTGGTCGAGAAGCACGGCTTGACCGTGCCACCGGGTGAGACGTCGATGAGCGACGCGGTGGCCGCGTACCTGCGAGTGCACGGACAGCACGAGGCCGATCGGCTCTACCGGGACATCAACAACATCATCGCCAGGTTGGACCCTGAGCCGGGGGAAGCGCTCCGCAACCTCGCGGCCATCGAGGACCTTCGCCTGTTCTTCGCGACCACACCCGACCGCTTGCTGGCGAAGGCCGTCAACGACGTCCGTTTCAACGGCAGACCGATCGCGCGCGAGATCGCGTTCTCTCCGGCGCAATCGACCAGCGAACAGTCGCAGAACGCACACGCCGCCGGGCCGTCGGAAACGGTCGTGGTGAACTTGTTCGGCCGGTCCGCGGCCACACCGCAATTCGCCATCCACGACGAGGACCGACTCGAGTGGATGCACGCGCTGCTGAGTGACACCGCCAGTCTGCCCGGCTGGCTCAACCATCAGCTCAAGGATTGTGCGTTGCTGTTCATCGGTTGCGAGATCCCCGACTGGGTAGGCCGATTCCTCCTCCGCATGTCGACGAACCGACGGCTCTCGGTCGAACAGAAGCAGTTCTTCTTCGCCGGGTGCACGTCCCAGTACGAACCGTCGCTGTCGAACTTCTTCGACACGTACTGCCGCAAATCCCAGGTGCAGCAGCGGGACGTGCCGCCCACGGAGTTCGTCGCGGAGCTCAAGGCTCGCTGGGACTCCGAGTCGGGACCGAGGCGGCCACATACCACGACGCCCGGGCGCTCTCCGCTCGGCGGGGCCTCGCCGGAGATCTTCATCAGCTACATGCGTGAGGACGCGGCCGCGGCGCGCCGGCTTCGCGGCGCGATCGAGCGTCTCGGCGGTGAGGTGTGGCTCGACGAACGCACCCTCCTTGCGGGCGACGACTGGAACGCCGAGATCCTGTCCGCCATCCGCCGCACGGTGGGCCTGTTCGTTCCGATCATCTCGGCCAACACCGAACGAGTCGACGAAGGCTACGTCTTCCGCGAGTGGCATGAGGCCATCGAGAGATCGCACACCATCCAAGGGCGGCGATTCATCGTTCCGGTCATCGTCGACGACGACTACTCGGGGGACCCGAGTGCTTACCGCACGATGCTCGACAGATTCGGCCACTTGCACTTCGGCCGGGCCCCGGGTGGCGAGCCCGACGATGACCTGACCGCCGCACTGACCCTCGCCATTCGTGCCATGCGACGAAGTGACGATGCAGCATGACTCTCACGACGGCACCACCTCAGCTCGACACCGAGAACCCCTGGCCGGGGCTCGAGTCGTTTCAGGAGAACGCCCACGCCTACTTCTTCGGTCGCACCGAGGAAGCGATGACACTGCTGGGCCACGTGCTCGATACACCGGTGACGGTCCTCTACGGCCGCTCGGGGCTGGGCAAGACGTCGCTCCTGCGGGCGGGTCTGTTCCCATTGCTGCGGGAACGCCAACTGCTGCCGGTGTACGTACGCCTCGAACTGCAGCCGGGAGCCGCCGCGCTGTCTCACCAGCTGCGTCAGTTCATCCGCAACGCGATCCGCGTTCAGGTGCCGGACGCCATGCTTCCCGCCGACGACGAGTCGCTGTGGGAGTACCTGCACCGCAGGGATTTCGAACTGTGGAGCGCGCAGAACTATCTGCTCACCCCCGTGATCGTCATCGACCAGTTCGAGGAGATCTTCACCCTCGGCGAGCGGGTGCCCGAACTGGTCGAGGAGTTCCGAAACGCGTTCGGCGATCTGGCGGAGAATCGCATTCCCGCGGATTTGGCGGCGCGCATCGAGCAGGACGAGGCGGTGGCTGAGCGGTTCGATCTGCGCTCACGCAAGTACAAACTGCTCATCAGCCTGCGCGAGGACTTTCTGCCAGCTCTAGAGGAGTGGTGTGGACTCATTCCGTCGCTGAGCCGTTCGCGGGTGCGGCTGCGTCGACTGCGGGCAGCGCAGGCACTCGACGCCGTGCACGAGCCGGCGGCGCATTTGATCACGAAAGAGCTGGCGAGTCGGGTGGTCGGCATCATCGCCGGCGAGGAGCTCCAACGCGGCCACGCGGCCACGAATGCCGATGGTGAATCGCCCAAGGGGGAGCTCGCCGGCGCGGACGTCGAGCCGGCGCTGCTCAGCTTGTTCTGCCGTGAACTCAACGAGGAACGCAAGCGGCGCGGACTGCCGCGGTTCGACGAACAAATGGTCGAGGACGCCAAACGCCACACCTTGTCGAACTACTACATCTCCTGTGTGCACGGGTTGCCGCCGCGGGTCGCATCGTTCATAGAGACCGAGCTGATCACCGAAAAGGGTTTCCGGGACTTCTACATCCGTGAGGATGCGGTGCCGAGGTATCTCACCGAGGAGGAGCTCGACCAGCTGATCGAGTTGCGGCTGCTTCGGCTCGAGGATCGTGACGGCGCGCAATGGATAGAGCTGACGCACGATGTGCTCACCGACGTCGTGCGCGAACACCGCGACGCCCGGCGGGCTGAGGAAGAGCGCGAGGCGCTGACGGCCCGCGCGGCGGAACTGGAAGCCGCACAACGTAGTCAGCAGGAAGAACTCACCCGGGCGCACGAGCATGCAGCCGCGCTGCGAAAGCGCTCCCGAATATTGGTCGCGCTGTTGACGGTTGCTGCGGTGGCCACGGTCGCGGCCGTGGGAGCGAGTGTCTGGGCCTTCAACGCCAAACAGGACGCACAGGAAGCGCAGCTGAGGGCACAGGAGAATCTGAGGGCCGGCACCGTTCAGAAACTGATCGCTGAGGCACAGGGCATTCTGAACCGGGAAGAGCCAGGGACGGATACGCAGGCGCTCGAGGAGATACTGGCTGCCAGTTTCCTCGATCCTTCGGAGCAGGGTGCGCTCTACACCGCGGTGACGCAGCGGGCCAGCACGCTCAAGGTGATGAACGGCCACGACGGAATCGTGAACAGCATCGAGTTCAGTCCCGATGGAGCCTTGGTTGCCTCGTCCGGAGATGACCACACCGTGCGGTTGTGGAATGTGGCTACGGGGCAACAACACGGAGCTCCGATGCGAGGCCATGACGACATGGTCGAATTCGTGGCGTTCAGTCCGGACGGTGAGCGTCTCGCCTCCGCCAGCGACGACGGCACAGTGAGGCTGTGGGAGACCGACAGCGGCCGATCATTGGGCGAGCCGATGAAAAGTCACGACGGCACTGTGTGGGCTGTGGCGTTCAGTCCAGACGGCACCCGCCTTGCCTCGGCCGGTGATGACGGCACTGTGCGGTTCTGGGACACGGCCGATTTCCGTCAGACGGGTGTGATCCGGAACAACGAGAAGATGCCAATTCTCGGTGTGGCCTTCAGTCCGGACGGTGAGCGCCTGGCGACCGCGGGCATGGGCACCGATCCAGTGCGGTTGTGGGACGCGGCCAGCGGTCAACAGCTTCGGGCCTTCCAAGGTCATATGAGCGCGGCGATGCACGTTGTCTTCAGCCCTGACGGACAGCGGCTGGCGTCGTCCGGTTGGGACAAGACCGTACGGCTGTGGGAAGCGAACACGGGCCGCTCGATCGACGAACCACTGGCTGGTCACGGCGCTGCCGTTGGCAGTGTGGCGTTCAGCCCCGACGGGCAGCGCCTGGCCTCAGCGAGTTGGGACAACACCGTGAGGGTCTGGGGTTCGAACACAGGCGCTCCTGCAGGCCAGCCGCTCGTCGGGCACACCAGCGCGGTTACCTCAGTGGCGTTCAGCCCTGATGGTCATCGGCTGGCGACCAGCAGTTGGGATGGCACCGTGCGCGTGTGGTCTGCTGACGCCGTCGCCCTCCGAGGACATACCAACGATGTTGACACGGTGGCATTCAGCCCGGACGAGCGCCGTCTGCTATCCGCGAGTTCCGATGGGGCAGTGCGATTGTGGGACCCGCTGACCGACCAACCGGTCGGCGAACCGATCGGCGATCGGGTGAGCGAGTTCGCCTTCAGCCGGGATGGACGCCGCTTGGCGGTCTCGAGAACCGATGGCACAGTGCAGCTGTGGAATCCCGACACCGGTCAGCCCCTCGGCGCGCCACTGGCAACCCACGCCGATAGTGGTACTGACATCGTGCTGAGCCGGGACGCACGCCGGTTTGCGTCGATCGGTCGCGACAACACCGTGAGGATATGGGACGCAGTCACCCGCAAACCGGTCGGTGAGCCCCTCGCTCACACGGAGGAACTGTTCGGGGTGCTGTTCAGCCCGGATGGTGACCGGCTGGCCACGGATAGCGGCGATCACACGGAGAGATTGTGGGATGCCGAAACGGGACGACCGATCGGGGCCCCTTTGTCCGGACACAACAACACGGTGGTCCGGCTGACGTTCAGCCCAGACGGCGATCATTTCGCCACCGCGGATTCCGACAACGAGGTCCGGTTGTGGAACGGTCAGACGGGCCAGCCGGTCGGTGATCCCCTCACCCACGACGATGAGTTCGAGGACTTTTCGTTCAGCCCGGACGGAGACCTTCTCGTCACGACGACATTGAACGGCACGCTCACGATTTGGAACGCGAACAGCGGTGCGCCGATCCACGAATTGCTCGAGAATTACCGATACCGGGTAACCAACATGTTGTTCAGCCCTGACGGCCGCCGGCTGGCCGCAGCGAGCCATGACAACACAGTGCGGCTGTGGGAACCGTACACCGGCGAGTTGATCGGTGAGCCGCTCCGCCATACCGGCTCTGTGACCGATGTGAACTTCAGCCCAGACAGCACGTTCCTCGCCACCGCCAGTGATGATCGCATGATCCGGATGTGGGACACCGCGACCGGCGAGTCGGTTGGCGCTCCGCTGGAAGGGCACACCGACGAAGTGATCGACATCGAGTTCGGCCCAAATGGCGGCCAACTCGCATCGGCCAGCGCTGACGACTCAGTCCGTCTCTGGCCCGCCCAAGCGTCACCGGAGATGTTGTGCGACAAGCTCAATTCCAATATGAGCCACGAACAGTGGCGTGAGTGGGTATCGCCGGCCATTCCGTATCAGCCCCTCTGTGACGGACTGCCGGTCCTGCCCGATGGATCGAGTTAGCGGCGGTCCTCACCTGTGAACACGTAGGAAGCGCTGGTGATCGGCCGGTCGCCGTTGCCTTCGTCGTGCACGATCACCCGGACCGCGACGGTGCCGCCGGCGCCCGCCACCGCTTCGGCGTCCGCGCGGAACGGACCGGCCTTGCCGCGGGCCATGAACATCACGTACGACGACGTGCCCTGCAGTCGATCGGTGCCTGCCAGCGCGGCCGCGGCGTCGGCAGCCGCGGTCTCGAGGACGACGAACTGCGGCCCGATGTGCAGCGCGGCGTCCGGCGAGGCCACCTCGGCCGATAGCTCCGGAAGAGCCCAGTGCCCGTCAGGCCGGCGGTGGGCGCCGAACACCCGCCACAGCGGCGGTAGGTCGGGGGAGTCCACCACCTCGATCGCGTCGACCTCCATTTTCTGCAGGCCCTCCGGCGGGATGCCGATGCTGACGCCCTGACCTTCGATGAGCGCGAGCACGCGTTCGGGGCGGTCGGCGTCGACGATCCTGGCCCGGCTGTAGCCCATCTGCCTGCCGCGCCTGAGTTCCTCGGACACGATCTCGATGCGGCGCACGTCGCGCCCCGGATCGATGAGTTGACAGGAGTGCACCACCGGGTTGGGCACCGCCTCCAGGTCCGACATGTGACCGCTTTCCGGCGCGGCAATGCTCAACACCGACAACAGGAGTCCCCCGGTCGGGTTGCGCATGTCGCTGCGCAGCGTCACCGTGTCGTCGACGGCGCGCGAATCCATCGAGGCGTACATGCGGCCGATGTAGCGGTAGCTCAGCAGGCCACCCCACCGGCGCCGCAGTTCCTCGGCATAGGCCTCGGGGTCGTCGCTCAGGTCGCGGATATCTCGGAGCATCGTCTCTGACAGTAACCTTGAATCCATGACCGGCAGCCGATTCAGCACAGATGTCTACGCGCGACGCCTGCAGGCCGCCGCCACCGCGGCCGGTGAGGCAGGACTGGCCGGCCTGATCATCACCCCCGGCTACGACCTGCGCTATCTCGTCGGATCCCGCGCGCAGACCTTCGAGCGGCTGACCGCCCTCGTGCTGCCCGCCGACGGTGACCCGACGATCGTGGTGCCGCGCCTCGAGCTGGCGGCCCTGAAGGAGTCCGCGATCCCGGAACTCGGTGTGACGGTGCGCGATTGGGTCGACGGCGACAACCCCTACCAATTGGTGGCCGAGGCGCTCGGTGGTACGCCCGCGCGCACCGCGGTCACCGATTCGATGCCCGCCCTGCACCTGCTGCCGCTGGCCGACGTGCTCGGTGAGGTGCCGGTGCTGGCCACCGACGTGCTGCGGCGCCTGCGGATGCTCAAGGACGCCGCTGAGATCGACGCCCTGCGCAAGGCCGGCGAAGCCATCGACCGCGTCCACGCGCGGGTCCCCGAGTTCCTGGTGGCCGGGCGGACCGAGGCCGACGTCGCCGCCGACATCGCCGAAGCGATTGTCGCCGAGGGGCATTCGGAGGTGGCGTTCATCATCGTCGGGTCCGGCCCGCACGGCGCCGATCCGCACCACGAATGCTCCGACCGCGAGTTGCGGGCCGGGGACGTCGTCGTCGTCGACATCGGCGGCCCCTACGAGCCGGGTTACAACTCCGACTCCACCCGCACCTACAGCCTCGGCGAACCCGACCCCGAGGTCGCGCGCCGCTACGCCGTCCTGCAGCGGGCCCAGCAGGCCGCGGTCGAGGCGGTGCGGCCCGGAGTTACCGCCGAGCAGATCGACGCCGCCGCGCGCGACGTGTTGGCCGCCGAGGGACTCGCCGAGGCGTTCGTGCACCGCACCGGCCACGGCATCGGCCTGTCGGTGCACGAGGAGCCCTACATCGTCGCCGGCAACGACCTGCCGCTCGAACCCGGGATGGCGTTCAGCGTCGAACCGGGGATCTACTTCCCGGGGCAGTGGGGCGCGCGCATCGAGGACATCGTGATCGTCACCGAGGACGGCGCCGAGTCGGTGAACAACCGGCCGCACGACCTCGTCGTGGTGCCGGCGGGGCCGGCCGCGACGGCTTGAGCGCTCGCGGGGAGATCAGGAGCGGTCGAGGAGCTGTGAGGAGCCCAGCACCCGCTCCACCCGCACCTCGATCACCACGCGCTCCGGATTGACCCGCGGCGTGCGGTACCGCTGGGCGTAGCGCAGCTCGGCGTCACGCACCGCATCCGGATCGGAGTTGACGGTGGACTTGCCCTCCAGCGACAGCCACCGGGCGCCGTCGACCTGGCTGAGTACCGCCACACCGCGCTGCTCGGCGTTGACCGCCTTCTGCGAGCCGCCGGAGGTGATCACCCGGGCGATGTGCGTCTTGGGGTCGAAGGTGAAGCCGACGGCCACGACGTGGGGTGAGTTGTCGGACCGCAGGGTGGTGAGCATGGCGAGGTGACGTTCGGTCAGGAACGCCAACGCGTCGCTGGTGAGCCGGGTGGTGGCCTTGCGGCCTGATGTAGCCACGAGGCCCACGCTAGCGCAGGAGATACTGTCACCCGTGAAGGACACGGGTGACGGGTTGGTGGTGATCTTCGGCGGTCGCAGTGAAATCGGCGTCGAGGTGGCGACACGGCTGGCAGCGGGCGCGACCGTGGTGCTGGCGGCCCGCCGCGCCGACCGCCTCGACGACGAGGTCCGCGCGGTGAAAGCCGCGGGTGCCGCCGCCGTGCACACCGTCGAGTTCGACGCCGACGATCTCACCTCGCATGCGCCGTTGGTGCAGCGATTGGTCGCCGAACACGGTCCGATCGGCACCGCCGTCGTCGCGTTCGGCATCCTCGGCGACCAGGCCCGCGCCGAACGCGACCCCGTCCACGCCGCCGCGATCGTGCACACCGACTATGTCGCCCAGGTCAGCCTGCTGACCGTGCTGGCGGCGACCATGCGCGACGTAGGTCGCGGCTCGATCGTCGTGTTCTCGTCGGTGGCCGGGGCCCGGGTCCGCCGCGCCAACTACGTCTACGGTTCGGCGAAGGCCGGGCTCGACGGGTTCGCGAGCGGGTTGGCCGATGCGCTGCACGGATCGGGTGTGCACCTGCTGCTGGTGCGGCCGGGCTTCGTGATCGGGCGGATGACCGAGGGTATGGAGGCGGCGCCGCTGTCGAGCACCCCCGCCCAGGTGGCCGAGGCGACGGTGCGGGCGCTGGCCAAGAAGCGCCGCGAGGTGTGGATCCCGCGGACGCTGGGCACCGCGGTCGTCGTCATGCGGTTGTTGCCGCGGTTCGTGTGGCGCAGGATGCCGCGGTGAACAAGATCGTGGTGGTCGGTATCGGCGCCGACGGCATGGCCGGTCTGGCGCCGACCTCGGCGGGCGAATTGCGCAGTGCCGCAATCATCTACGGGTCACGCCGCCAACTCGACCTGCTCGACGAGTCGGTGCGCGCCGAGCGCCGCGAATGGCCGACGCCGCTCATGCCCGCCCTGCACGCCCTGCGTGACGACCCGCAGGGTGAGGTCCACTTCGTCGCCAGCGGCGACCCGATGCTGCACGGCATCGGTGCTACGGCCCTGCGGCTGTTCGGCCCCGACCGCGTCACGGTGCTGCCGCACGTGTCGTCGGTGACGCTGGCGTGCGCCCGCATCGGGTGGGCAGTGCAGGACACCGAGGTGATCAGCCTGGTCACCGCGGCGCCCCACACCGCGGTGCGCCGCGGCGGCCGCGCAGTCGTCCTGTCACGCGACGCATCCTCACCAGCGGCGTTGGCCCGGCTGCTGACCGACACCGGACGCGGCGATTCGCAGTTCACAGTGCTCGAACAACTCGGCGGGCCCGCCGAACGCCGCCGCGGGAGCACCGCCCGCGCGTGGGCGGATGCCCCGCCCGCCGACGTCGACCCGCTCAACGTCGTCGCCGTCGAATACCTGCCCGAGGAGCGGCAGTTGCAGGTGCTGCCCGACGACGCATACGCCCACGACGGTCAGATCACCAAACAGGCGATGCGCGCGGTGACACTCGCCGCGCTGGCACCGCGCCCCGGTGAGCGACTGTGGGACGTGGGTGCCGGATCGGGCAGCATCGCGATCGAATGGTGCCGCAGCGGCCACGGATGCCGGGCCGTCGCCTTCGAACGCGACGAGACGCGCCGCCGGCGGATCGCCGCGAACGTGTGCGCGCACGGCGTGGACGTCGACGTACGGGGCCCGGCGCCGGACGGGTTCGGCGACGCCGAGCCGCCGTCGGCGATCTTCATCGGCGGCGGGCTGACCACCCCTGGCCTGCTCGACGGCTGCCTCGAGCGCCTGCCCTCCGGCGGTCGGCTGGTGGCCAACGCCGTCACCGCCGAATCGGAAGCCATGATGGTGCAGCACTATTCGAGAATCGGGGGAACGTTGCGCCGCTACCAGCACTACCAGGGTGAGCCGGTCGGCACGTTCACCGGCTGGCGCCCCGCCATGCCCGTCACGCAGTGGGCGGTGGTCAAACCGTGACCGTCTACTTCATCGGGGCGGGCCCCGGTGCGGCCGATCTGATCACCGTGCGCGGCCAGCGGCTGCTCGCCAGCTGCCCGGTGTGCCTGTACGCCGGGTCGATCATGCCCGAGGATCTGCTGGCGCTGTGCCCGCCGGACGCCCGGATCGTCGACACCGGCCCGCTGACGCTCGACCAGATCGTCGACGAGCTCGCCGCCGCGCACGCCGCCGGACACGACGTCGCCCGCCTGCATTCCGGTGATCCGTCGATCTACAGCGCACTGGCCGAACAGTGCCGCCGACTCGATGCACTGGGCATCGACTACCAGGTGGTGCCGGGTGTCCCGGCCTTCGCCGCCGCGGCCGCCGCGCTCGGCCGGGAACTCACCGTGCCCGGGGTGGCGCAGACCGTCACCCTCAGCCGGGTCGCAACGCTCTCGACGGCGATGCCGCCGGGGGAGGATCTGCGCACCCTGTCCGCCTCGGGCGCCACCCTGGTGCTGCACCTGGCCGCCGCGCAGATCGACAACATCGTCCCCGAACTGCTCGCCGGTGGCTATCAGTCCGAAACTCCGTGCGCCGTGGTGGCGTTCGCGAGCTGGCCCGAGGAGGTCGTGCTGCGGGGCATGCTCGGGGATATCGCCGCGCTGATGCACGACGCCGGGGTCACCCGCACGGCGGTGATCGTCATCGGGGACGTGCTGGCCGCCGACGGTTTCACCGACAGCTACCTGTACTCCTCGGGGCGTGTGCGCCGCGGACGGCACTGATGCGAATCCTGCTGCTCGGCGGGACGGGGGAGGCGCGTGCGCTCGCCGCGGCCCTGCATCCGGACGTCGAGGTGATCAGTTCGCTGGCCGGGCGGGTACCGGATCCGGCGCTGCCGGTGGGGCAGGTGCGGATCGGCGGATTCGGCGGTGTGGACGGGTTGCGCCGCTGGCTCACCGACACGCCGGTCGACGCGGTTGTCGACGCCACCCATCCGTTCGCGGCCACCATCACGGCGCACGCCGCCGAGGTCTGCGCCGATCTGGCGCTGCCCCACCTGCTGCTGGCCCGGCCCGCCTGGCCGCCGGGCGACGCGATCGTCGTCGGCAACGACCGGGAGGCAGCGGAAGCCGTTGCGCGCCAACGGTTCAGCAGAGTGTTCCTCACCACCGGGCGCACCGGCGTCGGCGCGTTCCGCGACAGCGTCGGCTGGTTCCTGGTCCGGGCCGTCACCCCACCCGACATTGCTCTGCTTCCGCGGCACCATCACGTGCTGCTGTCGAGAGGCCCCTATCGCTACGACGACGAGATGGCCGTGCTGCGGACCCACCGCATCGACGCGCTGGTCACCAAGAACAGCGGCGGCGAGATGACCCGCCCCAAGCTGGACGCGGCTGCCGCCCTGGGTATCCCGGTGGTGATGGTGGACCGGCCGCCCCTGCCGCCGGGCGTCCGCACGGTGGCCACCGTGGAGGACGCGGTCGCGTGGCTCAGGTGTCGATGAGGTCGAGGGTGCCCAGCTCGCGGATCGCCTGACAGCCCCGGGCGGCCATCACCAGCATCATTTCGTCACCGCGTTCAGTGGATGTCGCGAACGCACAGCCGAGCACCGTGATCAGCGGCGCCTGCAACATACCCAACCGGTAGTCGCGCCAACAGGTTTCGAGGTCGTAACCGGTGACGCCGTGGCGCAGCAGCCGCCGGTGGTAGGCGCCGACCAGATCGCGTTCGACCGCCGCCCGCGTCTCGGGTTGCAGGCTCGTCGCGGTGAAGTACGACAGATCCCGCGCAGGCAACCCCGAACCCAGCGTCTGCCAATCGACCACCGTGATCCGCGACCGGTCCGGGTCGAACAGCATGTTGTCGAGCCGGTAGTCGCCGTGCAGCACCGCGAACCGCTCGGGGTCGGTCAGCAGCCACGGCGTCACCACCGACATCGCGGCCGACAGCGTGTCGCGGTCCTCGGGGCGCATGCGGTCGCCGAGGCGGTCCAGCGTGATACCGGCGGCCATGGTGGCCACCTCACCGAATCCCTGCGCCGACGCCGGTTCCGGCTTCGGCATCGCGACACCGGGGAAGTCGGCCCACTGCGGGTCGCACCACGTCGGGCCGTGCAGATCGGCAAGCGCCTCGACCGCCAGGCGCGCCTCATCGGCGCCACACCCCGCGATCTGGTCGCCCTGCACCGCCGGCGCCATATCGGCCAGGAGCAGGACGAAATCGAATCCGTCGCCCGCGATCTCGCAGTGGTAGCAGGGCGGTATCGAGATCTGCACCTGGTCGGCGAGCGTGGTGTAGAACGCATGCTCGGACCGGTAGCCGATCGCGACCCGGTCGCGGACCGTCTCGTCCTGTGAGGGCAGTTTGATCGCGAACGACGCGGGCAGGTCGGGTTGCGGGTCGGCGTAGGTGACCGTCACCCGGTAGGTGGCTCCGGTCTGCCCCGTGCCGATGGGGACGGTCTCGACGGCGACGATGTCGACGGGGGCGCCGCCCCGGGCCAACGCGGTACCGAGCCATTGCGGGGTGACATCTGCGGGCTTACCGGGAATGAGGGCCTGCACGGCACCGCCTTTCGTCACATTGTGACGCGTGACACTATCACCCCGGATAGTAACGCGGGGTGAACACCCGATCGCCGGCCTCGCCGGTGTACCACTGCGTCTGCGACGACCCGACGATCAACAGGCAGCGCATGTCGACATCCGCAGGGTCCAGGTCGGCCAACCGGACCACCCGTACCTCTTCGCGGGAACCCGCGACATCCCGGCCGATGACCACCGGTGTGCCCGGATCTCGGTGTGCCAGTAGCAGATCGCGCATCTTGCCGACCTGCCAGGTGCGGGTCTTCGACGCCGGGTTGTAGATCGCCAGCACCAGGTCGGCGGTCGCGGCCGCGGTGAGCCGCGCTTCGATCACCTCCCATGGTTTGAGGCGATCCGACAGTGAGATCACCGCGTAGTCGTGGCCCAGCGGGGCGCCGACCCGGCTCGCCACGGCCTGAGCCGCCGTCATCGCCGGGATCACCCGCACCTCGACGCCCGGCCACTGTTTGGCCTCCTCGAGCACCGCTGTCGCCATCGCGAACACCCCCGGATCACCGGAGGACACCACCGCGACCGCACGGCCCTGTTCGGCGAGCGTGCACGCCAGCCGGGCGCGGGCCGGTTCGTCGGTGTTGTCGCTGGGATGGCGCTGCTGACCGTCGCGCAGACCGACGCGGTCGAGGTAGGGCCCGTAGCCGATCAGATCCGTCGCCGCGGCCAGCTCCCGGCGGCTCTGCGGAGTCATCCACTCGATCGCGCCCGGTCCGAGCCCGACGACGGTCACACTTCCCGCGGTACCGCGTTTGCGGGCCCCGCCGGGCACCATGGCCAACGAGAAGTAGGGCACCTTGTCGTCCGGTTCGACATCGGCCGCGGAGAGCGTCCGCTGGTCGGCGGTGCTGGCCCGTTCGACGTAGTAGGCCTCGTCGAGCCGCCCCGTGGCCGCCAGTGCGGCCCGCACTGCCGGATAGGACCGGCCCAGCTTGAGCACGACTGCCGCGTCGGTGTCGGCCAGCCGGCGTTCCAGTTCGGCGGCGGGCAGCGTGCCGGGCAGGATCGTCAGCACCTCCTCGCCCTGCACCAGTGGGGTCGAGATGGCGGCCGACGCGGCGCTCACCGACGTCACCCCCGGCACGATCTCGGCGGCGAACCGCTCGGTGAGCCGGGTGTGCATGTGCATGTAGGAGCTGTAGAACAGCGGATCGCCCTCGGCGAGCAGCGCCACGTCCCGCCCGGCGTCGAGATGCGCCGCGATCCGGTCGGCGGCTTCGCGATAGAAATCCTCCATCGCCCCGGCGTAACCACCCGGGTGGTCGCTCACCTCGGTGGTCACCGGATAGACCAGGTGCTCCTCGAGTTGCCCCCCGCGCAGGTACGGTTCGGCGATGCGGCGCGCGATGCTGCGGCCGTGGCGCGCGCTGTGATAGGCGACCACGTCGGCCTGCCCGATCACCCGGGCCGCCTTGACGGTGACGAGTTCCGGATCGCCGGGTCCGAGTCCGACGCCGTACAGCGTGCCCCTGCTCATTCGCGTTCGCTCGCAATCGCATTCACCGCGGCAGCGGCCATCGCGCTGCCGCCGCGCCGGCCGGTCACCACGAGATACGCCATCCCGCGCGGACGGGCGATGAGCTCCTCCTTCGACTGAGCCGACCCGACGAATCCGACCGGCCCACCCAGCACCGCGGCCGGAACGGGGGCGCCGTCGTCGATCAGCTCCAACAGTCGGAACAGTGCCGTCGGCGCATTGCCGATCGCCACCACCGCAGCGCCCAGCCGGTCGGCCCACAGATCGACGGCGGCCGCCGACCGGGTGAAGCCGAGGTGCGCCGCCAGCTCCGGGGCGCGGGGGTCGGCGACCAGGGAGACCACCTCGTTGTCGGCGGGCAACCGTGACCGGGTGATCCCGGCGGCGACCATCGACGAATCGCACAGCACCGGTGCACCCGCGGTCAGCGCGGCGTGCGCGCGGGCGACCACGTCGTCGCTGAACGCCACATGGTCGGCCACGTCGACCTGACCGCACGTGTGGATCAACCGGACCACCACCCGCGCCACGTCGTCGGGAAACCGGGCCAGATCCGCCTCAGCGCGGATCGTCGCGAACGACTGCCGGTAGATCTCGGCCGCGTCGCGGATGTAGTCCAGCACGCCGCTCACCCTACGACGGGCGTGCGCGGGGCCGATAACCGTCCGGACCGGCGATCAGCACCTCACCGACCGGGGGGCTGCCGCAGGCGCGCTCGCACCCGACGAAGTGGCGGTGTCCCTCGGCGGGGTCGTCGAGCGCGGCCGCGGCGTCGGCGCGCACGTCGGCGGCCGAGCGTTCGCAACCCGGGCTGCCGGTGCAGGCACTGACACCCAGCCACGGGGAGTTCTCGTCGAACACCAGCCCCATCGGCGCCAGCACCCGCAGCGCCACATCGGCGACGCCCTCGTCGAGGTCGCAGATCACCAGGGACCGCCACGGCGTGACGAGGACCGGCGACTCGACCGCCCCGACGAATTCCGCGGTTCGTGCGGGCAGCACACCGAGCGGGACCGCGGCGCCCAGCGCCACCCGGCCGTCGTCCTGGGGGATCCAGCCCACCGGTGGACGCACCACCGGCGGCCACGATGCGCCGGGCGGGGCGGTCGGCGGCAGAGTGAGCAGACCGTCGGTGGTGGCGAGTTCGTCGACGCGCCACGCGGAGCCCCGTACCGCCGCGAAGCGCACGGCCACGTCGATGAGGACGCCCACCGCGTCGTCGAGGGGCAGCCGCACGCCGGTGTCGCGCCCGGCGAGCAGCAGCGCCGCATGTGAACCGTCGAGGGCGTGCACGCCGACGTCGGTGCCCAGGCCAGAGACGTCGCCGCGGCCGTCGTCGATGCCGAACCAGAACCGGCCGGAGGACTCGGCGAGCCCCGGTTCGCGCTGAATGGCCGCATCGAGGTCGAGAACCAGGCGCCGGACGTCGGCGCATCCGCCCGACCGGCCGGACAGCGGAGAGGCGACGATGTTGCGCACCCGCTCGTGCGTCGGCGACGGGAGCAGTCCGGCCTCCGCGACGGCGTCCGCGACCGCGTCGGTGTCGGAGATGCCGCGGATCTGGATGTTGCCGCGCGAGGTCAGCTCCAGGTCGGGCGTGCCGAAGCGCGTTGCCGCGTGTGCGAGCGCGGTGAGCTGGGCGCCGGTGATCATGCCGCCGGGCAGCCGGATCCGCGCGAGTGCGCCGTCAGCGGCCCGGTGCACCGAGAGGGCACCGGGGCACGCGTCCTGGTCGCGGGATCGAGTCGTCACTGCGGCCATTCTATGGACCGGCTCCCGCGGCGTCGCCCTGCTGAATTCCGGCACCACCGTACGGGATTTGCTTGATCGCGTCAGCATCCGCGAGCTGCGGAGCCTGTTCGAATCAGCGGAGGTCCACTTTTTACTAGGCTCCGCGATGTCAGGGTCACGACGCCGAACAGGAGCCCCGTATGAACGCCCGCGCCAAGGGATACCGGGAGGACGTGGCTCGGCTTCGGGAGTTCCCCGACTTCGCGGACTTCTCCGACGACGAACTCACCCGCCTGGTCCGGGCAGCGCACCGCACCTCGACGTCGGCGCCGTGGCCGTTGATCCACGAGCAGACGCCGTCGGACGCCTGCTTCATCCTGCTGAGCGGGGAGGCATCGGTGTACCTGGGTCGCGAGCGCATCGCCGTGCTGTCACCCGGTGAGGTCATCGGCGAATCCGCGTTGCGCCGCGGCAAGCTGCGCTCGGCCACCGTCACCACGAACGGTCCGGCCGAGGTGCTGCGGATCGATCGCGACGACTTCGCACGCCTCCTCGACGAGATCCCGGCCCTGCGCGGCACCGTCGACGACACCGTCGCCCGGCACATGTCGGGGACGCCCGGGAGCGAATAGCTCAGCTTGCGAGCGCGACGGGTGTCACCACTGCGGAGTAGCCGGACGCGTCGCCGACGACCACCCTGCTGTGCTGTCCGTAGACGTCGACCGGGATGTCGCCGGCCAGCGTGATCCGACTCAGTCGGCGGTACTGGTCGTCGTAGTCGGCGACCGCGTAGTGCTGGGTGGCCCGGTTGTCCCACACCGCCAGATCGCCGGGTTCCCAGTTCCACCGCACGGTGTTCTCGAGTTTGGTGACCCGGTTCTGCAGCAGGGCGAGCAACGCGGTGGACTCCTCGACCCCGAGGCCGACGAACTGCTTGATGAAGTGCCCGAGCAGGAGCACCTTGCGGCCGGTCTCGGGGTGTACGCGCACCACCGGATGTTCGGACTCGAAGTACTCGGAGACGAACTCCTCGCGGTACTCCCGTTCGGTGTCGGACAGGGCCTCGCGCCGGCCGTCGTAGTCGGCGGCGTAGTCGAACTGGTTGGTGTGAACGGCCCACAGGTTCTCGACCAACGCGCGCAGCGGGGCGGGCAGCTGGTCGTAGGCGGCCTCGGTCGACGCCCACGTCGTGGTGCCGCCGTACTCCGGCAGGGTCACCGCGCGCAGCAGTGAGGCCTTCGGGATGCGGTCGACGAACGTGACGTCGGTGTGCCAGCTGTTGGCCTTGTCGTAGCGGGAGTCGATCGGCAGGATCCGGTGCCCGCGGGAGGTGACCGTGGGATGCGCGGTCGTCGGGGTGCCGAGCCGGCGCGCGAACGCCAGCTGTCCGTCGTCGTCGAGGTGGTGCTGGCCGCGGAAGAAGATCACCTTGTGTTCGAGCAACGCCGAATTGATCGCGGCAACCGCCACCGCGTCCAGACCGCCGCCGACTCGGACGCCCTCGATCCGGGCCCCGATGTTCGCGCCCAGCTTCACCACACGTAACGACATGCCGGTCAGCGTGGTCGCCACGGTCCCGCCCCGCCATGGTTTGACTCACCACGAACCGAACCCGTGCCGTTTCGCTTTCCGGAGTCGTGGGTATCAGCAAATCCGGCAATCAACCAGCCGAACACGCGGAGGTGGTCGTGCGGGAGCTGTGGGACTACCTCACGACCCACCAGGCGCAGCTGATCTTCGACTCCTACCAGCATGTCAGCGCGGTGGTGCAGAGCGTCCTGATCGCGACCGTGATCGGCGTCGCGATCGGGGTGCTGACCTACCGCAACGCCGCGGCCGCCAACCTCGCCACCGCGACGTCCAGCGTCATCCTGACGGTGCCCGCGTTCGCGCTGCTGGGTCTGCTGATCCCGCTGTTCGGGCTCGGCGTCGTGCCGAGTGTGGCCGCGCTGGTGCTGTACTCGCTGCTGCCGATCATCCGGAACACGATCGTCGGGCTCAACGCGGTGGACCCGGCGCTCACCGACGCGGCGCGGGGGATCGGGATGAGCCGGCTGGCCACACTCGGCCGCGTCGAGCTGCGGCTGGTGTGGCCGTCGATCCTGTCGGCCATGCGGATCAGCACCCAGATGTCGATGGGTGTGCTCGCGATCGCCGCCTACGTCAAGGGGCCCGGGCTCGGGAACCTGATCTTCGCCGGGCTGGCGCGGGTCGGCAGTCCCACCGCGGTGCCGATGGCCCTGACCGGGACGCTGCTGATCGTCATCCTCGCGCTCGTCCTCGATGCCGTTCTGGTGCTCGTCGGGCGGCTCACCACGTCGAAAGGCATTCGATGACAACCCATAACGGCGCGGCGGTGACCGACCCGTCCGGTGTGCGCATCGAACTCGACCACGTGTCCAAGATCTATCCGGGAGCCACCGAACCCGCGGTCGACGATGCGTCGCTGGACATCCCGGCCGGGGAGATCGTCGTCTTCGTCGGTCCGTCCGGGTGCGGTAAGACGACGATGATGCGGATGATCAACCGGCTCTCCGAGCCGACGTCGGGCCGTATCCGCATCGGCGATGTCGACGCGCTGTCGATCAAGCCGACCGAACTGCGGCGCAAGATCGGCTATTCCATTCAGCAGGCCGGCCTGTTCCCGCACATGACGATCCGCCAGAACGTCGGCCTCGTGCCGGGACTGCTGCGCTGGGACCGCAAGCGCATCGAATCGCGCGTGGACGAACTGCTCGATCTGGTCGGACTCGAACCCGGCCAGTATGCCGACCGGTATCCGCGCCAGCTGTCCGGCGGGCAGCAGCAGCGCGTCGGCGTCGCGCGGGCGCTGGCGGCCGACCCGCCGGTGCTGTTGATGGACGAGCCGTTCGGCGCCGTCGACCCGATCACCCGCAGCACGCTGCAGGACGAACTGCTGCGGCTGCAAACCGAATTGCGCAAGACCATCGTCTTCGTCACCCACGACTTCGGCGAGGCCGTCAAACTCGGTGACCGCATCGCCGTACTCGGTCCGAGATCAAAACTGCTGCAGTACGACACCCCGCAGAACATCCTGGCCAGCCCGGCCGACGACACGGTCGCCGGCTTCGTCGGCTCCGGCGCCTCGCTGCGACAGCTCGGCCTGATGCGGATCAAGGACGTCGAACTCCGCGAGCACCTCGCGGTGTCCGTCGACGACACTGTCGACCAGGTTCGTGATCGGTTGGCAGACAGCGAATTCGACTGGGCGGTGGTCGTCGACCACCGGGACCGTCCGGTCAAGTGGGTGCGGGAAGCCCGGCTGCGGCATGCGGCGACGCTCGCCGACGCCGCCGAGCAGCTTGACGTCGTCAGCACGCACTCCACGCTGGAAGACGCGCTCGAGGCGATTCTCGCCGAACAGCACGCCTCGGCGGTGGTGACCGGTCCCGGCGGCCGGTACGCCGGGGTGGTCACCCTCGACACGCTCATCGAGACGATCACCCGGCTGCGCGCGGAGGCCAACACGGAGAACACCGAATCGTGAGCACCCTCGCCGACCGGGCAACGGACAGGAAGACGCCCGCCACGACGTCCGCCGAGCGGCTGCGGCTGCTCGTCCAGCCGGCGCTCGTGCTGGTGGTCGGCGCCGCCGTGGTGTTCTGGGCGTTCCACCGCGACCTCACCGCGACGCAGCAGGAGAACATCAACGCGGGCAACGTGGTGACGCTGATCTGGCAGCACCTGCTGATCACCGCCACGGTGACCGCGATCGTGCTGGCGGTCGGTGTGCCGTTGGGCATCCTGGTCACCCGGCCGGGCGCAAAGGCGTTGCGGCCGTTGTTCATCGGTGTGGCGAATGTCGGTCAGGCGGCGCCGGCGATCGGTCTGCTGGTGCTGCTCTTCCTGCTGACCGCGCGGACCGGTTTCTGGATCGGGGTGTTGCCGATCGCGCTGTACTCGCTGCTTCCGGTCCTCGCCAGCACCATCCTCGGGCTCGATCAGGTGGACCGGTCACTCATCGACGCGGGATTGGGGCAGGGGATGTCGCGCACCGGACTGCTGCTGCGGGTGGAACTCCCGCTGGCGGTCCCCTACATCCTGGCCGGCCTGCGCACGTCGCTGGTGCTCGCGGTCGGTACGGCGACGTTGTCGTTCCTGGTCAACGCCGGCGGGCTCGGCATCCTCATCGACACCGGCTACAAGCTGCAGGACGACGTCACGCTGATCCTCGGCAGCGTGCTCGCGGTCTGCCTGGCGCTGCTGGTCGACTGGCTGGGCGGGCTCGCCGAGTTCTTCCTCAACCCCAAGGGCCTGCGATGAGACGCGCGGTTTCGCTGGCGGTCGCGCTCATTCTGGTCCTGAGCGGGTGTGGGCTCGGTTCCGGTGGAACCGTGCCGCTCATGGTCGGGCCCGGGTCGATCGAACCCACACCCGGACTCGAAGGCGTGCCCATCACCGTCGGCTCCAAGGAGTACACCGAACAGGTCATCCTCGGCTACATCCTGGAGTTCACACTGATGGCGGCCGGTGCCGACGTGCGCGACCTGACCGGCATCGTCGGCTCGCGCAGCACCCGCGAAGCGCAGCTGTCCGGTCAGGTCGACGTGGCCTACGAGTTCACCGGCAACGCCTGGATCAACTATCTCGGGCACGAGAAGCCGATCCCGGACACCCGCGCACAGTTCGAAGCGGTCCGCGACGAGGACTTCGAACGCAACGGCATGGTCTGGCTCGAACCGGGACCCATGGACGACACCTACGCGCTGGCGGCCAGCAAGGAAGTCGTCGAACGGACCGGGGTGCGCACCCTGTCGCAGTACGCCGAGCTGGTGCGGACTAACCCGGCCGCGGCGAAGACGTGCGTGGACACCGAGTTCCGGGCGCGCCAGGACGGCTTCCCTGGGATGGCCGCGGCCTACGGGTTCGACCCGGCCCGGGCGCAGACACCGATCCTGCAGGTGGGGATCATCTACCAGGCCACCGCCGACGCCCGGCAGTGCGATTTCGGCGAGGTGTTCACCACCGACGGTCGTATCGCCGCCCTGGACCTCACGGTGCTCACCGACGACAAGCAGTTCTTCGCCCACTACAACCCGTCGGTGACCATGAAGCGCGCGTTCTTCGACGCCCACCCCGAGATCGCCGAGGTCACCGCGCCGGTCACCGCCGCGATCACCAACGACGCGATCATCGAGATGAACAAGCAGGTCGACGTGGAAGGCCGCGACCCCGCCATGGTGGCGCGCGATTGGATGGTCGCCAGAGGCTTCGTCACCGCGGACTGACCAGCGCAGATCGCAGCAATTGTGATCTACGTCATTTGCTGATGCCAGGTATTCCGTCCCGCACATTGAATGGCAGCGGCGCCTCGGGCGTCGTACCTTTCGAGTGAACCGATACCGCGGGTACCGGTAACTGACTCGAAGGGGACCACAGTGTTTGCATTGATCGCCATCCTCGTGGGGCTGTTCGCTCTCGTCACCCTGCTCGGGCTGCCCTACCAGCAGTCCTGGTACGGCCGCTGGGGTGGCTCGGACCGGTAGCCCGAGCCGGTGCGGTACGAATGGTGAGTGACCCCGCCGACCGTTCTGCTGCTGTCGACCTCTGATACCGACCTGATCACCGCCCGCTCCAGCGGGGCGCGGTATCGCTGGGCGAATCCCTCCCGGCTGGTGTCGGGGGAGCTCGAGGAGATGCTCGACGGCGCCGACCTGGTGGTCATCCGGATTCTCGGCGGCTACCGCGCCTGGCAGGACGGTATCGACACCGCGGCCGCCAGCGGCGTACCGACCGTCGTGGTCAGCGGCGAACAGGCGCCCGACGCCGAGCTGATGCGGCACTCGACCGTTCCGCAGGGCGCGGCGCTGCAGGCCCACGTCTATCTCGCGCAGGGCGGCGTCGAGAACCTGCGCCAGTTGCACGCCTTCCTCTGCGACACGCTGCTGATGACCGGGTTCGGATTCGCGCCCCCGGTCACCACTCCCACGTGGGGGCTGCTGGAACGGGACACGCCCGCCACCGACGGCCCGACGATCGCCGTCCTGTACTACCGGGCCCAGCAGCTGGCCGGCAACACCGCCTACATCGAAGCGCTCTGCGATGCGATCGAGGCGCGGGGCGGGCGACCGCTGCCCGTCTACTGCGCATCGCTGCGCACCGCGGAACCCGAACTGCTTGCCCTGTTGGGCTCCGCCGACGCGCTCATCACCACGGTGCTCGCCGCGGGCGCGGCCACCCCGGCCGCGGTGGGTGCCGGAGGAAACGACGACAGTTGGGACGTCGCCCACCTCGCCGCCCTGGACGTGCCCATCCTGCAAGGCCTGTGCCTCACCAGCTCCCGCGCGCAGTGGACCGACAATGACGACGGCCTGTCACCGCTCGACGTGGCCACGCAGGTCGCCGTCCCGGAGTTCGACGGACGCGTCATCACCGTGCCGTTCTCGTTCAAGGAGATCGACAGCGAGGGCCTGATCTCCTACGTGGCCGACCCCGAACGGTGCGCCCGCGTCGCCGGGATCGCCCTGCGGCACGCCCGGCTGCGGCGGATCCCGATGTCCGACAAGCGAATCGCTGTCGTGTTCTCCGCCTATCCGACCAAGCATGCCCGCATCGGCAACGCCGTCGGACTCGACACCCCGGCCAGCGCCGTGGCGCTGCTGCGCGCCATGCGCGACGCCGGCTACGACCTGGGAGACCCCGTCGACATCCCCGGCCTCGAGGCGCAGGACGGCGATGCGCTGATCCACGCCCTCATCGAGCGTGGCGGCCAGGACCCGGACTGGCTCACCGAGGGTCAGCTGATCGGAAACCCGATCCGGCTGTCGGCCGACGACTATCGGAAGTGGTTCGCCACACTGCCGTCCGAACTCACCGACGCCGTCGTCGAACACTGGGGCCCGCCGCCCGGTGAGCTGTTCGTCGACCGCAGCAACGATCCCGACGGTGAGATCGTCATCGCCGCACTGCAATCCGGCAACGTCGTGCTGATGGTGCAGCCGCCCCGCGGATTCGGGGAGAACCCGGTCGCGATCTACCACGATCCGGACCTGCCGCCCAGTCACCACTATCTGGCCGCCTACCGCTGGATCGACGACGGTTTCGGCGCCGACGCCGTCGTGCACCTCGGCAAACACGGAAACCTCGAATGGCTGCCCGGGAAAACGCTCGGCATGTCGGCGGCGTGCGGCACCGATGCCGCGATCGGCGACCTGCCGCTGATCTATCCGTTCCTGGTCAACGATCCGGGGGAGGGGACGCAGGCCAAGCGGCGAGCCCACGCGACGCTGGTGGACCACCTCATCCCGCCCATGGCCCGTGCCGAAACCTACGGAGACATCGCACGACTCGAGCAGCTGCTCGACGAGCACGCCAACGTGTCGGCGCTCGACCCCGGCAAGCTGCCCGCGGTGCGTCAGCAGATCTGGACGCTGATGCGCGCGGCGAAGATGGACCACGATCTCGGTCTCGAGGAACGACCCGACGAGGACTCATTCGACGACATGCTGCTGCACGTCGACGGGTGGCTGTGCGAGATCAAGGACGTCCAGATTCGCGACGGACTCCACATCCTCGGCGCCCCACCCGAGGGTGAGGCCGAACTCGACCTGGTGCTGGCGATCCTGCGGGCGCGGCAGCTGTTCGGCGGCGAGCAGACGCTGCCCGGCCTGCGGCAGGCGCTCGGCCTGGCCGAGGACGGCCGCGACGAGCGATCCAGTGTCGACACCGTCGAAGCCGAGGCCAGGCACCTGGTGGCGGCACTGCAGGCCGCGGACTGGGACGCCACCGCGGTGGACACCATCACCGACGATCCGCAGGTCGCGGCGATCCTGCGGTTCGCGGCGACGGAGGTGGTGCCGCGACTGGCCGGCACGGCCGCCGAGATCCAGCAGGTGCTGCGCGCCCTCGACGGACGCTACATCGCGGCGGGCCCGTCCGGCTCCCCGTTGCGCGGTCTGGTCAATGTCCTGCCGACCGGACGTAACTTCTACTCCGTCGATCCCAAGGCTGTGCCGTCGCGGTTGGCATGGGAAACCGGTGTGGCGATGGCGGATTCACTGCTGCAGCGGTACCGCGACGACCACGGGACGTGGCCGCGGTCCGTCGGGTTGTCGGTGTGGGGAACGTCGGCCATGCGAACCTCCGGCGACGACATCGCCGAGGTCCTCGCGCTGCTCGGGGTCCGGCCGGTGTGGGACGACGCCTCCCGCCGCGTCGTCGACCTCGAACCGATCGCACTCGACGAACTGGGCCGCCCGCGCATCGACGTCACCGTGCGCATCTCCGGTTTCTTCCGCGACGCCTTCCCACACGTTGTCGCGATGCTCGACGACGCCGTCACCCTGGTCGCGGGCCTCGACGAAGCCGACGACGACAACTACGTGCGCGCCCACGCCCAGGCCGACCTCGCCCAGCACGGCGACCAGAGGCGCGCCACCACAAGGATTTTCGGATCGAAGCCGGGAACGTACGGGGCCGGTCTGCTGCAGCTGATCGACAGCCGCAACTGGCGTGACGACGCCGACCTCGCGGAGGTCTACACCGCGTGGGGTGGTTTCGCGTACGGGCGCGGCCTCGACGGCAGGCCCGCGGCCGACGACATGAACAACAGCTACCGCCGGATCGCCGTGGCCGCCAAGAACACCGACACCCGCGAACACGACATCGCCGACTCCGACGATTACTTCCAGTACCACGGCGGCATGGTCGCCACCGTGCGTGCGCTGACCGGTAAGGCGCCCGCGGCCTACATCGGCGACAACACCCGCCCCGACGCCGTGCGCACCCGCACTCTGTCGGAGGAGACGAACCGGGTGTTCCGCGCCCGGGTGGTCAACCCCCGCTGGATCACCGCGATGCGCAGGCACGGGTACAAGGGTGCGTTCGAGATGGCGGCGACCGTCGACTACCTGTTCGGCTACGACGCCACCGCCCACGTCATGGCGGACTGGATGTACGACCGGCTGTCACAGGAGTACGTGCTCGACGCCGAGAACCGCAAGTTCATGGAGGAGTCCAATCCGTGGGCGCTGCACGGGATGGCCGAGCGGTTGCTCGAGGCCGCCGGGCGGGGCATGTGGGCCGAACCCGACCCCGCGACTCTCGACGGGCTGCGCCAGGTGCTGCTGGAGACCGAAGGCGAGCTGGAGGGCTGATCCCGGCGCGCACCGGGCCGGCGCCGCTAGGTTGAACACATGGCCCCCACCTTCGCCGAGATCGCCGGCTCCGAATACGTCCTGCTGACCACCTTCACCCGTGACGGCCGACCGAAGCCCACCGCGGTGTGGGCTGCGCCTGCCGGGGACAGGCTGCTGGTGATCACGCAGGAGAAGTCGTGGAAGGTCAAGCGGATCCGCAACACGGGGCGCGTCACCATCGCGAAGTGTGACCGCGCGGGAAAACCGCAGAGCGAGGCGGTCGAAGCCACCGCGACCATCCTCGACAAATCCGCCAACGGCGCCACCTACGATGCGCTCGGCCACCGGTACGGGCTGCTCGGCAAGACGTTCAACTTCTTCTCGAAGCTGCGCGGGGGCATGAAGAACAACGTGACCATCGAGATCCAGCCCGCCGCCTGACATGGCGGCCACCTGCTGTTGACGACCTTCTCCGAGGGCGCCAGGCGCTGGAAAGCCAAGCGCGTCAACGACACTCCACGGTTGACTCTCCAGAACTACGGTGTGCTCGGCGACCCGCGACCGCTACGCGGGTCCTTGGCGATACTCAGCAGTCATCGTGCGTGATTTCGGGTAGATTTCGCTGCATGTCGAGTCCCGAGTCAGACAGGTCAGGGGCTGTCGGTCACACCGCCAGCCCCGTCAACCGCTAGACATCGCCTACCCCGCGCGGGCGGGTGTTTGGCCGCAACCTCGGGCTGCTGGCCGTGGTGACGAGAAGAACTGACTTCCCTCATCTCTCACCTCGGAGTACTCGATGCCCATCGCCCTTTACATGCTCGCCCTGTCGGTTTTCGTCATGGGCACCTCAGAATTCATGCTCGCGGGTCTTCTCCCCGCCATTGCCTCCGATCTCGGCGTCACCGTCGGCTCCGCCGGCACGCTGACATCGGCGTTCGCCGTCGGAATGGTCGTCGGCGCGCCGACGATGGCTGCCTTCGCTCGCCGCTTTCCGCCGCGGCTGACGCTCATCGTCTGTCTAGCCGTATTCGCAAGCTGTCACATCGTTGGCGCAATCACGACGACGTTCTCGATCCTTCTCGCCACCCGGTTCATCAGCGCATTCGCGAACGCAGGTTTTCTCGCGGTCGCGTTGAGCACCGCGATCACGCTTGTCCCCGAGAACCGCAAGGGTCGAGCGCTTTCAATTCTCCTGGCCGGCACCACGACAGCGACCATCGCCGGTGTCCCAGCGGGTGCGCTTCTCGGTAACGCTCTGGGCTGGCGCGCAACCTTCTGGGGCATCGGTGTCCTCTCCATCCCCGCCGCCGTCGGCATCTTTCGAGGTGTGAGAAGCCGTCCTGCTGAAACAGCTACGAATAGCAGCGCAGCACCGGATCTCGCCACCGAACTGTGCCAACTACGTTCGCGCCACCTCCTCCTCGCCATGACACTCGGTGCGCTGGTCAACGGTGGGACCTTCGCGGCCTTCACGTTCCTCGCGCTCCTCGTGACTGACAGTGCGGGTCTGGCAGATGACTGGATTCCCATCGCGCTTGTGGTGTTCGGCGCTGGATCGTTCTTCGGAGTCACACTTGCCGGACGACTGTCGGATCAGCGGCCCGGTCTGCTACTCGCTGCCGGTGGGCCGCTGCTGCTCGCAGGATGGGTGACGCTCGCGTTGTACGGGTCCCAACCGGTCCTCCTCATCCCGCTTGTGTTTCTGCAAGGGCTACTGGCGTTCGGGGTCGGAAGCACCTTGATCACAAGGGTTCTCTACGCGGCGGCAGATGCGCCGACAATGGGCGGTTCATACGCCACCGCTTCGCTGAACATCGGCGCCGCAGCCGGCCCCGTCCTGGGAGGACTCGGCCTCACGACAGACGTGGGAACGACGGCTCCCGTCTGGGTTGCTGCGACGCTGACGGGCATCACGCTGGTGGTGATGCTCTTGTCGAGGCGGACACTGACAGAGACCCGCACGGCGGGGCAACGCGGTGACACACCCGCACCTAGTCGGTGAGGTGCGTGCGGAAGAACGCGAACACCCGCCGCCATGCATCCTCGGTGGCGTCGGCGTGGTAGGCGAACTGCGCGATCCGCAGGAACGGCTGGGCGGGCAGCCGGTTGGCGAAGCTGTGCCCGGCACTCGGGTAGACCTTGATGTCCGACGGCACATCCTTGGCCGCCGCGATGCGCTCCAACTTGGGTCCGGCGCCGACACCGAGCGGGTCGCGGCGGCCGAAGCTGGCCACCACCGGACACGAGGCGTCGAGGGTCTCGGCGATGTTCTTGGGCAGCGGAGTGCCGTAGAACGGGGCCGAAGCGCCGAAGTTACCGGGGCCGAGGAGCAGGGCGAACTGCCCGCCCATGCAGAACCCGGCGATCCCGACGGCGCCCGAACACTGCGGCAGCCCGAGCAGATGGTCGCGGGCGGCGAGCACGTCGTCGAAAGCGCGCCCGTGCTGTTGCAGCGCCTCGCGGAACACCCGCGTGATGCAGCGTGCCCGGCCGCCGCGTGCGTACAGGTTCGGCGTGATGGAGACGAAGCCCGCGTCCGCGATCCGCGCTGCGGTGGCCGCGTTGTCGGGGCCGTAGCCGATGGCGTCGTGCACCACGACCACACCCGGCCACGGACCGTCGCCTGCGGGCATACTGAGCAGAGCGTCGATCGGTCCTCCCGGTGCGTCGATGCGCACTGTGGTCACCGTGTTCGTCATGGTTCCCGAATCTACGGAACCCACGAGGCCGGGCAGACGTTGGAGGTGCATGGCAATGCGGCTGTTCCTGCTCTACGCCGTCGTCGAGATGGCGGTCCTCGTCGCGCTCGTCTCGGCCATCGGTCTCGGCTGGACCCTCCTGATCTCACTGGCGACCTTCGTCGTCGGCCTCGCGCTGGCCGGATCGCAACTCAAACGGCAGCTGCAGCGCCTGCGTTCGGGCCTCACGGCGACGACCGCACAGGGTGCGGTCACCGACAGCGCGCTGGTCGCGTTGGGCACCGTGCTCGTGGTCGTCCCCGGCATCGCCAGTTCGGTCATCGGTGCACTGCTCCTGCTGCCGCCGACCCGGGCCGCCGCGCGCCCGGTGGTCACGGCTGTGGCGGCGCGCAGGCTGGGGCGGCGCGTGCCGATCGTCGTGGTCGGCGCGCCGGCCGGCCCCCGCCGCGGTGACTACATCGACGGTGAGGTCGTCGATGTCGTCGACGTCGAGCCCAGTGCGGTGGAGCGCCGGGCCGACTGACCCCGCTACTCTGTCGGCTCCGTGACGACACTGCTGCTCAACGGGCGGGTGCACAGCCCCGCCCAACCCGATGCCACCGCCATCGCGGTGCGTGACGGCACCGTGGTGTGGCTGGGCAGCGACGACGTCGGCCGCGCCCAGTTCCCACAGGCCGAGATCGTCGACCTGGCGGGCGGTTTCGTGGCGCCGGCGTTCGTCGACAGCCACGTCCATCTGACCGCCACCGGTCTGACGCTGGTGGGCCTGGACCTGCGTCACGCCACCTCGCTGGGCGAATGCCTCGACCTGCTCGCGCAGCACGCGCGCACCCACCCGGACGGGGTGCTCTGGGGCCACGGCTGGGACGAATCCGGATGGCCGGAACGCGTCGCGCCGAGCACCGAGGACATCGATGCCGCGGTGGGGCCGCGCCCGGCGTATCTGGCCCGCGTCGACGTCCACTCCGCGGCCGCGTCCACGTCGCTGCGCGCGGGCATCCCGGACCTCGCCGACGCCGCCGGATACCACCCGCAGCGACCGCTGACCGCCGACGCGCATCACCGGGTCCGCGCGGCCGCCCGCGCACAGCTGACGGCCGCACAACGCCGCGCGGCGCGGCGCGCCGCCCTGGACGCCGCCGCCGCGCACGGCATCGTCGCCGTCCACGAATGCGCCGGACCGCAGATCGGCGGCCTCGACGACTGGCTGGAACTGCGCCAGGTCGAACACGGGGTGCAGATCGTCGGGTACTGGGGTGAGGCCGCCGCCGACGCCGCACACGCCCGCGAACTGGTCGAGCAGACCGGCGCCCACGGGCTTGCGGGGGATCTGTTCGTCGACGGCGCGCTCGGGTCACGGACGGCCCGGCTGAGCCGGCCCTACACCGACGCGCCCGAGCAGTGCGGCAACACCTATCTCGACGCGGACGCCGTCGCCACCCATCTGCACGCCTGCACGGAGGCGGGGATCACCGCAGGCTTCCACGTGATCGGTGACGCCGCCGTCGGAACCGTGGTGTCCGCGCTGGCGCGGGTGGTCGAACGCTTCGGCGCGCCCGCGGTGGCCCGTTGCGGGCACCGGCTCGAACATCTGGAGATGGTGAGCGCGGAGCACGCCGCCGACCTCGGGGCGTGGGGCGTGGTCGCCAGCATGCAGCCGCATTTCGACGCGCTGTGGGGTGGTCCGGCCGGGATGTACGCCCAGCGGTTGGGCGCCGATCGCGCCGCGGGGCTCAACCCGTTCGCGCTGTTAGCATCCCATGGCGTGCCACTCGCGTTCGGCTCCGACAGCCCCGTCACCAGCATGGATCCCTGGTCCACGGTGCGGGCGGCGAGCCACCACCAGACGCCGGGCAGCGCCATCTCGCTGCGGGCCGCGTTCGCCGCGGCCACCCGCGGCGCCTGGCGCGCGGCCGGTGTGCGCGACGGAGTGACCGGAACCCTGGTTCCCGGCGCCCCGGCGTCGTATGCGATCTGGGAGGCCGACGGTTTCGAGGTCAGCGCGCCCGCCGACTCCGTTCAACGCTGGTCGACCGATCCGCGCTCGCGCGTGCCCGCGCTGCCCCGGCTGACCCCCGAGGACCCCCTGCCGCGCTGCCGCCAGACGGTGCACCGAGGTGTCGTCATCCATGGTTGACGCACCGCCCGGCCGGATGGCCCCGATGGCGAGGCTGGCGCCGCGGCTGCGCCGGTTCGCGGGTGCCGTGGTCGACCGGATGTGGCAACTGGTCGCCGCGATCGGCGCCGGTCTGCTGTTGTGCGTCAGCTTCCCGCCGTTCGGCTGGTGGTACTGCGCCTTCGTCGCGGCCGCCCTGCTGGCGTGGGTGCTGCGCAAGGAGTCGACGACACGCGCCGGTGGTTTCGGATACGGCTACCTGTTCGGGCTGGCGTTCTACATCCCGCTGCTGCCGTGGATCAGCGGTCTGGTCGGGGCGCTGCCGTGGCTGGCGCTGTCCGCGGTCGAGGCGCTCTTCCCGGCCCTGTTCGGACTGGCCGCGGTCACCGTGCGTCGACTGCCCGGCTGGCCGCTGTGGTTCGCGGCGCTGTGGGTGGTCCAGGAGTGGCTGAAGTCCAGCGTGCCGTTCGGCGGCTTCCCCTGGGGGGTGGTGGCGTTCGGCCAGGCCGACGGCCCGCTGCTGTCGCTGGCCCATTTCGGCGGGGCACCGCTGCTGTCGTTCGCGGTGGTGCTGGTGGGATTCGCGGTGGCTGCGCTGGTCGCGGAGATCGTCGAGTGGACCCGCCGCCGCGATACCCGGGCCGCCGCGCCGCCCGCGGTACTCCTGCCGGGCGCGGTGATCGCGGTGGTCCTGCTGGCGACGGCGCTGGTGTGGCCGCAGGTCCGCCACTCCGGGATGGGCGCGGTCGACGACCAGCCGGTGACCGTCGCCGCGGTGCAGGGCAACGTGCCGCGACTGGGCCTGGAGTTCAACGCACAGCGACGCGCCGTGCTCGACAACCACGTCCAGGAGACGCTGCGGCTCGCGGAGGACGTCCGCGCCGGCCGCGCGGCGCAGCCGATGTTCGTGGTGTGGCCGGAGAACTCGTCGGACATCGACCCCCTGGCGAATCCGGACGCCGGTGAGCAGATCTCGGCCGCCGCCGCGGCGATCAACGCGCCGATCCTCGTCGGCACCGTGGTCCGCACGCCCGAGTGGACAGCCGACAACCCGGTGTCGACGAACACCGTCCTGGTGTGGAATCCGGGGACCGGGCCCGCCGACCGCCACGACAAACGCATCGTCCAGCCGTTCGGCGAGTACCTGCCGTGGCGGGGGTTCTTCAGCAAGCTCTCGCCGTACGCCGACCGTGCCGGGTACTTCATCCCCGGTGACGGCACCGGCGTGGTGAACGCGGCCGGCGTGCCGGTCGGGATCACCACCTGCTGGGAGGTCATCTTCGACCGCGCCGCCCGCGACTCCGTGCGCAACGGCGCCCAGGTGCTGGCCGTGCCCACCAACAACGCCACCTTCGACGAGGCGATGAGCCGGCAGCAGCTCGCCTTCGGCAAGCTGCGCGCCGTCGAACACGACCGGTACGTGGTGGTCGCGGGCACCACCGGCATCAGCGCGGTGATCGCCCCGGACGGCAGGGAACTGGCCCGCACGGAGTTCTTCGAACCGGCCTACCTCGACAACCAGATCCGGTTGAAGACCGACATCACACCCGCCACCCGGTGGGGTCCGCTGGTGCAGGTACTGCTGGTGATCGCCGGGGTGGGCGCCGTGATCGCCGCCATACTGCACAATGGAAATTTCGTGCCCAAGAGGTTACGGCGTCGGCGAACCGCGACCCCGGACCGCGACACGCTGTCCGGCGCACGCAGCAGCAACGAAGGAGCTACATGACCGACCCCGCGGCGAATGCACACCGCCCGGCCCGCCCGAGTCAGCGGACGCTGGTCATCATCCCGACCTACAACGAGCGGGAGAACCTGCCGCTGATCGTCAACCGGGTGCACGCGGCATGCCCGCAGGTGCACATCCTCGTCGTCGACGACGGGAGCCCGGACGGCACCGGTCAGCTCGCCGACGAATTGGCGCTGGCCGATCCGGACCGCATGCACGTGATGCACCGCACCAGCAAGGACGGCCTGGGCGCCGCCTACCTGGCCGGTTTCGCGTGGGGGTTGAGCCGCGAGTACTCGGTGCTGGTCGAGATGGACGCCGACGGTAGCCACGCACCCGAACAGCTGCACCGGCTGCTCGACGCCGTCGACGGGGGCGCCGACCTCGCGATCGGGTCGCGCTACGTCCCGGGCGGCACGATCCGGAATTGGCCGCGCCGCCGCTATGCGCTGTCGAAGACCGCGAACACCTACGCCCGGGTGCTGCTGGGCGTCGACATCCACGACATCACCGCCGGCTACCGCGCGTACCGGCGCGAGGTGCTCGAGAAGATCGACCTGTCCGCGGTCGACTCGAAGGGCTACTGCTTCCAGATCGACCTGACGTGGCGGACGATCAACAACGGTTTCACCGTCGTCGAGGTGCCGATCACCTTCAGCGAGCGCGAGCTCGGCCAGTCGAAGATGAGCGGATCGAACATCCGCGAAGCGATGCTCAAGGTCGCGGACTGGGGAATCCGCGGGCGCTTCGACCGCGCCCGCGGACTGGAATACCGGCGCTAGCCGACGCTCAGCTGCCGCGCCGTTTCGTCTTGATCAGATCGAGGCGCTCCTTGAGCAGTTCCTCGAGCTCCTCGACGGAGCGGCGCTCCAGCAGCATGTCCCAGTGGGTACGCGGCGGCTTGACCTTCTTCGGCTCGGGGACGTCACCCTCGATGAGGGTGCCCTCGAGGCCGTTGCGGCACAGCCAGGTGCCGGGGATCTCGGCGTCGTCGGCGAACGGGACGTCGAATTCCTCGCCGTTGTCGGTGCGGTAGCGGGCGACCTGACGCGGCGCCAGGTCGTGGTTGCGGTCGGTCTCGTAGCTCACGGCTCCGAGGCGACTGCCTCTCAGGACACGATCAGCCATCGTCAACACTCCTCATCGAAAAAACTTGCCGGATTATCAACGCGGCAGAGCCACGAACGGTTCCCGACTCGACCCTCGATGATACCGGGATCCGTGGGGTGACCCGTCTACAGTCTGAACCCGTGGAGACCGCGAGCAGACGGCGTACCCGGCCGCAGCCCTGCCGCTGGTGCGGACGTGAGGTCGCCGATGCGGGGATGGGCAGGCGCAGGCAGTACTGCAGGCAGTCGTGCCGTCAGCGCGCCTACGAACAGCGGGCGATGGTCAAGGGCACATCGCTGTCCCCGGACGCGGTGGTGCTGACCGCCGAGGAGGCGGCCCTGCTGGCGGACCGGGTCTTCGAGGTGCGCTGCGCGGCCGAGGACGTCGCGACCGCGGTCGACGAGGGCGCCGGCTCCGACGAACTGCGCCAGCTGTGCGATGCCTTGATGCGCGCGGCCAAGGCAGCCGACGGCTGGCGGTAGGTTTTCCCGTCCCCGCCCCGGGTAACTGGACGCGGTGGTTGGAGAAGACAAGCGCGCGACCGAGCTGACAAGTACGGCCCGACGGGTGTTCGGGTGGGAGGAACTGCATCCCGAACAGCTCGAGGCGATGGAGGCGATCCTGGCCGGCCGTGACGTGGTGGCGGTGCTGCCGACGGGTTCGGGCAAGTCCGCGATCTACCAGGTCCCCGCGGTGCTGCTGGAGGGGGTCACCGTGGTGGTGTCGCCGCTGATCGCCCTGCAGCAGGATCAGATCGCCGGCCTCGCCGACACCCGGGCGCCCGAGGCCGTCGCGATCCACTCCCAGCAGCGCTCGTCGGAGACCACCCACAACTGGGAGGCGGTGCGCAGCCACGAGGCCGAGTACATCTTCGTCTCACCGGAACAGCTGGCGAACGACGAGGTGGTCGGCCGGCTCGCCGAGGCGTCGGTCTCGCTGATCGTCGTCGACGAGGCCCACTGCGTATCGGCGTGGGGGCACGACTTCCGGCCCGACTACCTGCGGTTGGCGGAGGCGTTCGCCCAATTCGGCAAAGGGGCCCCGGTGGTGGCGCTGACCGCGACCGCGTCGGTGGTGGTGCGCCGAGAGATCGTGGAGCGGCTGAGGTTGCGCGATCCGCTGATGGTGGTGGGCAACTTCGACCGGCCCAACCTCACGTTGGAGGTGCAGCAGTTCCTCCGCGACGCCGACAAGCGCACCGCGGTGGTCGACACCGTGGCCGAGCTCACGGGCCCCGGCCTGCTCTACACCGCCACCCGCAAGGACGCCGAACGTTACGCCGAAGCGCTCACCGAACGCGGTGTCCGCGCCGCGGTGTATCACGCGGGCCTGTCGGCCGCCGAGCGGGAGAGCGTGCACGAGCGGTTCCGCGACGACGACGTCGAGGTGGTGGCGGCGACGTCGGCGTTCGGGATGGGGATCGACAAACCCAACGTGCGCTTCGTCGTCCACGCGTCGGTGCCCGACTCGCTCGACTCGTACTACCAGCAGATCGGCCGGGCCGGACGCGACGGCGAGCCCGCGCTGGCGCTGCTGTTCTACCGCGCCGAAGACCTGGGGCTGGCCCGGTTCTTCACCACGCACCGGCCCGATGCCGAACTCATCGAAGCCGTCTACAAAGCGCTCGACACCGAAACGCCGAAGCGGCTCAAGGAGTTACGCGCACAACTCGACGCCAAGGGGCGCAGGCTGACCAACGCGATCAACCTCCTGGAGCAGGGCGATGCCATTCGGTCGACGCGAAAAGGGTTCGTGTCGAACGGCATCGGGGTGCGTGAGGCGGTCACCGCTGCGACCGAGGTGGTCGAGTCGCGGGAGCGGATCGACCGAAGCCGGGTCGAGATGATGCGCGGTTATGCCGAGTCCCGCGACTGCCGGCGCCAATTCCTGCTCAGCTACTTCGGCCAGCCGCTGCCGGGTCCGTGCGGCAACTGTGACCGCTGCCGCGACGCCGACGCCGACGCCGCCGCCGACACCGGCGAGAAGTCCGCCATCCCCGTCGACACCGCGGTGTCGCACAAGGAGTGGGGCAGCGGCATCGTCATCGGCGGTGACACCGACCGCATCACCGTGCTGTTCGAGGACTACGGCTACCGCACCCTGGCGATGTCGGCGGTCACCGAGAACAATCTGCTGACCACGCTGTAGGCGAACCCTTTCCGTCACCGCGAATCAAACCCTTCACGGCGGTGGGCCGTCTCCGTAGCGTCAGTGCACCGTGAGCCCCACCGAACTGGCGTCGTCGGCATCGACGGTGGCCGCGGCGCCGACCGGCCGACGTGGAGACCGTAAGTGGACGCTGATCCGGTGGGCGTCCCCGCTGGTGCTGCTCGCGTTGTGGCAGACGGGCAGTGCCGCCGGGCTGATCCCGCAGGACGTACTGCCCGCCCCGTCGCTGATCGTCGAGGCGGGCATCGAGCTCATCGGAAACGGCCAACTCGCCGACGCCCTTCGGGTGTCGGGGATCCGGGTCGTCGAGGGACTGCTGCTCGGCAGCGCAGTCGGACTGGCGCTCGGAACGGCGGTCGGGTTGTCACGCTGGTTCGAGGCGACCGTCGACCCACCCATGCAGATGGTCCGCGCGCTTCCGCACCTCGGTCTGATCCCGCTGTTCATCGTGTGGTTCGGCATCGGCGAACTGCCCAAGGTGCTGCTGGTGGCGCTCGGGGTGAGTTTCCCGCTGTACCTCAACACCTTCTCCGCGATCCGTCAGGTCGACCCGAAGCTGTTCGAAACCGCTCAGGTGCTCGGCTTCTCGTTCTGGCAACGATTCCGCACCATCATCGTGCCCAGCGCGGCACCACAGGTGCTCGTCGGATTCCGCCAATCGCTGGCGATCGCGTGGCTCACGCTGATCGTCGCCGAACAGATCAACGCCGACAAGGGAATCGGCTTCCTCATCAACAATGCCCGTGACTTCCTGCGCATCGACATCATCATCTTCGGTCTGGTCGTGTACGCGCTGCTCGGTATCGCCACCGACGCAGCGGTGCGCGCACTGGAACGCCGAGCCCTGAGGTACCGCACATGACACTGACCACCCCCGTCCAGCGGCCTACGAAGTCCGCCGCCCGCCTGCGCCATGTCGACAAATGGTATGGCGAACACCATGTGCTCGACGATGTTTCGCTCGACGTCGACCGCGGTGAGATCGTGGCGTTGATCGGCCGCAGCGGCTCCGGCAAGTCGACGGTGCTGCGTGTGCTGGCCGGCCTGTCCACCGATCACACCGGTGAACGGGACGTCGCCGGCGCACCCGCCATGGCCTTCCAGGAGCCCCGGCTGTTCCCGTGGCGCGACGTGCGCACCAACGTGGCGTACGGGCTGACCCGCAGGCGGATGCCGAAGGCGGAGGTGGCGCAGCGGGCCGAGCAGGCGCTGGCCGACGTCGGCCTGGCGGACCGCGCCAGCGCATGGCCGTTGACACTGTCCGGCGGTCAGGCGCAACGTGTTTCGCTGGCGCGGGCCCTGGTCGCCGAACCGCAACTGCTGCTGCTCGACGAACCGTTCGGCGCGCTGGACGCGTTGACGCGGCTGAGCATGCGCACCCTGTTGCTCGATCTCTGGCGGGCGCACACGTTCGGCGTGTTACTGGTCACCCACGACGTCGACGAGGCGGTGGCCCTCGCGGATCGGGTGCTCGTGCTCGACGACGGCAAGGTGGTGCATTCACTGGAGATCGACGGTCCGCGCGGAGCCTCGCCGCGCACCGAACGGTACCGCGCCGAACTGCTCGACCAGCTCGGCGTCGCCGGATGACGCCGCGACACTCGACGAAGGGAAACGCCATGCGCACGTTCCGACGAGCCGCGCTCGGTTGGCTCGCCGCACTGACGATCATCGGGGTCCTCGCCGGATGCGTGTCACGCGAGCAGGGGACCGGCGCGCAGGAGGCACCGGACACCGTGCCGCTGTCGGAACTGTCCGGGGTGACCCTGCACATCGGCGACCAGAAGGGTGGCACCCAGGCGTTGCTCACCGCGGCCGGTGCGCTCGACGATCTCCCGTACGCCGTGGAGTTCTCGACGTTCACGTCCGGGCCGCCGCAGATCGAGGCCGCCACCGCGGGCAAGATCGACTTCGCGATCACCGGCAACACCCCGCCGATCTTCGGTGCCGCGTCCAACGCCAAGGTGAAAGTCGTCTCCGCCTACGACGGCGGCGGATTCGGCGACCAGATCCTCGTGCACGCCGACGCGCCGATCCGGTCGGTGGCCGACCTGCGCGGCAAGAGCATCGCCGTCGCGAAAGGCAGTTCGGCGCACGGCCATCTGCTCGTGCAACTGTCCCGGGCCGGGCTGACCCCGGCCGACGTCACGCTCGTGTTCCTGCAGCCCGCCGACGCGTTCTCGGCGTTCACCCAGCGCCGGGTCGACGTCTGGGCGGTCTGGGATCCGTACACCGCACAGGCCGAAACCGAACTGGAGGTGCGCAGCATCGCCCGCGCCACCGGCGTGACCAACGGCGCCGGGTTCGGCGTCGCATCCGATGCGGCGCTGGCCGATCCCAAACGCAACACCGCGCTCGGCGACCTGCTGGTGCGGTATGCCGAAGCCGTGCGCTGGGCGAACGACCATCGCGACGAATGGGCGACGCGGTACGCCGCCGACGTCGGACTCGATCCCGAGGTGGCCGCACTCGCCCAGGGACGCAGTCTGCGGCTGCCGACGGATCTGTCCGAAGAGCTGGTCGCCACCGAGCAGGAGATGGCCGACCTGTTCGCCGAGTCGAAGCAGCTCGCCACCGCGCCCGATTTCTCGAAATGGGTCGACCGCCGCTATTCCGAGGTGCTCGCCCCGCTGTACCTGGACCGCGATTAGGAGCGGCATGTCCACAGGCAGATTCTTCTGGTTCCTTCCCACCGCCGGTGACAGCCGCTCGATCGTCGGCTCGTCCCATGCGTCGTCACAGCAGACGACGCCGCCCAACTACCGGGCACCGAGCCGTCGCTATCTCGCCGAGGTGGCGCGTGCGGTGGACCGGCTGGGCTACGAGGGAGTGCTGACCCCGACCGGAACGTGGTGTGAGGACGCCTGGCTCACCTCGGCCGCGCTGCTCGCCGAGACCGAGCGGTTGAAGTTCCTCGTGGCATTCCGGCCGGGTCTGGTGCCGCCGACGCTGGCCGCCCAGCAGGCCGCGACGCTGCAGCGGTTCTCCGAGGGGCGGGTGTTACTCAACATCGTCAGCGGCGGTGACGATCTGGAGCAGCGCCGCTTCGGGGACTGGCTCAACCACGACGAGCGTTACGCCCGCACCGCCGAATTCCTCCACATCGTCACGTCGCTGTGGCGGCAGGAGTCACTCGACTTCAGCGGCGAGCACTACACCGTCGCCGACGCCCGGGTATCCGCACCCCCGGACCCGTTGCCGCGCATCTATTTCGGTGGTTCGTCGGCCGCCGCGTTGCCCGTGGCCGCGGAGTACGTCGACGTGTACCTCACCTGGGGTGAACCTCCGCAGGACGCCGCGGCCAAGATCGAACGGGTCCGTGCGCTGGCCGCCGAACGGGGACGCAGAGTTCGCTTCGGTGTCCGGCTGCACACCATCAGCCGGGACACCTCGGAGGCGGCATGGGCGGTCGCCGACCAGCTGGTCGCCGGGTTGTCACCCGACCAGATCGCGAAAGCGACTGCACTGCACGCCAAATCGCAATCGGAGGGGCAGCGCCGGATGACGGCGTTGCACGGTGGCCGCACCGACCGGCTCGAGATCTATCCCAACCTGTGGGCCGGGGTCGGACTCGTCCGGGGCGGAGCGGGCACCGCCCTGGTGGGCAGCCACGAGGAAGTCGCCAACCTGATCTACGAGTATCACTCGCTGGGCTTCGACGAATTCATCCTGTCCGGCTATCCCCACCTGGAAGAGGCGTACTGGTTCGCAGAGGGCGTGCTGCCGATATTGAAGCGCAAGGGCGTCGCCTGACCTCTCCGGCCGGCGCGTTCAGCAGCTGAAGCGCGCCCCGATGTCCGGCGGTGGCGAGACCTGCCGCAGACAGCCGAACGGTTCGATTCCGGCATCGCTGAAGCGGGCGGCCGACTGGTGGGCGTAGTTGACACAGAACAGCCCGGCCGGATCGGTGCGGCACCGGTAGTCACCGAAGTTCAGCGCCCGGTCATACGGCAGCTCGACACCGAATCCGTCGGAGAACGGCCCCGGGTCGGCGTGTGCGGAGCCGACGTCCAGGGTGGCGCCCGGGAAATCGACCCAACCGCCTTTCCATTCGCCGTACACCTCGGGCGGGCGTGGCGGCGGATCGGCCAAGTCGACCAGGCAGGTCAGCGCACCCTCGGCGCGGCGGTCGGTGACGCATTTCGACGTGCCTGCCGGCGTGGTGAACGCGACTTCTTCGCCCAGGTCGGTGCTGGTGCCTTCGCGGCTCACGGTGTGGAAGCCGCCGGGTTCGGCGGGCGGTGCGGCCTCGATCCACCGGATGACCTCACCGATGGCGGTGCGGGGCGCCGGGGCGGCGGTCGGCGGGGGTGCCGTCGTCCTCGGCGCCGAGGTGGCGGTGGTGCCCGACGGCGCCGACGACGTCGGCGCGGTTTGCCGCGCCTGCTCGTCGACCGCCTGGGAGCAACCCGCGACCAGCACGGACGCCGCGATCATCACCGCAATGCGCATGGTGGCCAGGCTAGCGGGCCGACACGCAGACCCCGAGCAGGCGCGGCCGGGCTCCATGTTCGCTACCGTCGAAAGATGCACGAGCGTACCGTCCGCGCAACCATCGGCACCGGAATGATCGAGGGGTTCACCCGCGACGGGGTGCACCGATGGCGAGCCATTCCGTACGCCCAGCCCCCGGTGGGGCGGCGGCGGTTCCGTGCACCGCTGCCCGCCGAACCGTGGCGCGGGGTCCGCTACTGCCACAGCGTGGGCAACTGCGCACCGCAGGACCCGAAGTACACGCTGCTCGGAGTGAACAAGCGCCAGCCGATGAGCGAGGACTGCCTGACGCTCAACGTGGTGGCGCCCGAGACGCCGGCCGAGGGTCCGCTGCCCGTGATGTTCTTCATCCACGGTGGGGGATACGCGTTCGGCAGCTCGGCCACCCCGATCTACGACGGGGCGGCGATGGCGCGGCGGGGCTGTGTCTACGTCTCGGTCAACTACCGGCTCGGGCCGCTCGGCTGTATGGATTTCTCGGCGCTGTCGACACCGGACAACCCGATCGACGGCAACCTGTTCCTGCGCGATCTCGTGATGGCGCTGCGGTGGGTACGCGACAACATCGCGGTCTTCGGCGGCGACCCCGACAACGTGACGATCTTCGGCGAGAGCGCGGGCGCGCACGCCGTCGCCACACTGCTCGCCGTGCCACAGGCCAAAGGCCTGTTCCGGCAAGCTATTTCGGAGAGCCCCGCCAGCGGGATGGTGCGCTCCCACGATGCCGCGGCGGTCTTCGCGGAACGCTTCGTCGAGCTGCTCGGCGCACGCCCGGAGGAGGGTGCGGCCGCGTTGATGGCCGCCCGGCCCGCCGAACTCGGCAAGGCGCTCGAAGACCTGATCCGGCGCGGGATGACGGACATGCCGGGTGCGTTCCCGGTCGGGCCCGCATACGGCACCGACTATCTGCCGGTCGACCCCGTCGCGGCGATGGCTGAGGGCAGTGCGCACCGGGTGCCGCTGATCGTCGGCAACAACGCCGAAGAGGGCCGCCTGTTCAGCCGGTTCCTGCCGCTGCTGCCGATGTCGGAGCCGATGATCGAGACGCTGCTCGCCGATTCCGACGCCGAGCGCCGGGAACGGATCACCGCCGCCTACCCGGGCTATCCGAAATCGTCGGCGTGCATGCAACTGGGCGGTGACTTCGCGTTCGGCACCGCGACCTGGCAGATCTCCGAGGCGCATTCGCGGCACGCCCCGACCTACGTCTACCGCTACGACTACGCGCCGCGCACGCTGCAGTGGTCCGGGCTGGGGGCCACCCACGCGACCGAGCTGCTCGCCGTGTTCGACACCTATCGCACGCGGTTCGGGTCGCTGCTGACCGCGGCGGCCGACCGCCGCTCCGCGCTGCGGGTGAGCAAGGACGTCCAGCGCCGGTGGCGGTCGTTCAGCAGGACCGGGACACCGGGCGACGGCTGGCCCGCCTACACCCACGACGACCGCGCCGTGCTCGTCTTCGACCGCCGATCCCGCGTCGAATACGACCCCTCCGCCGACCGCCGGCTGGCGTGGGAGGGCTTCACGCTCTCGACGCGTTGACACTGGTTGACACCCGTCAACCGTGTGACCCAGCCCACTGCTAGTTTCTGGGTGTGATTCACACTGCAGACTTCCTCATCGAAAGTCCCGCGGATCTGACCGCCGAATGGCTGAGCACCGTGCTGGGCGCCGGAACCGTCGGCGACTTCACCGTCGAACGCATCGGCACCGGGCAGATGAGCGAGTGCTACCGCGTTGTGCTGACCTACACCGATGCGGAGGCCACGGGTCCGGAGTCGGTGGTCCTCAAGGTCGCCGCGACCGACGCCAGCAGCCGGCAGACCGGGCTGGCGCTCGGCCTGTACGAACGCGAGGTCCGGTTCTACACCGACATCGCCCCGGGGCTGCCGGGTCCGGTGGCGCCCTGCTATCACGCCGCCTACGACGCGCAATCCGGTGCGTTCGACCTGCTACTCGGTGACGCGGCACCCGCGGTCGTCGGTGACGAGATCCGCGGCGCCACCGTCGAGCAGGCGGCGCTCGCACTGGCCGAACTCGGCCGCGTACACGGACCGCTGCTCGGTAATCCGGCGCTCGCCGGCGCCGACTGGCTCAACCGCGAGTCACCGATGAACCAGGCGCTGCTGAGTCAGCTGTGGGCCGGCTTCGCCGATCGCTACGGGGACGCGATCGCCCCGGAGCACCGCGCGGTCTGTGAACGGCTGGTCGGCGCCTTCGACGCCTACCTCGACGCCGAAGGCGCCGAGGACCGGCCGCACGGGCTGATGCACGGCGACTACCGGCTCGACAACATGCTGTTCGGCCGGCCCGGGGCCGACCGTCCCCTGACGGTGGTCGACTGGCAGACCGTCGCCTGGGGCCCCGCGTTCACCGACGTCGCCTACTTCCTGGGCTGCGCACTGTCCGCCGAGGACCGCTACGCGCACTACGACGAGTTGCTGCGCGCCTACCACGATGCGCTCGGCCCGCAGGCGCCGGTGAGCTTCGAGACCGTCCGCGACGGCGTCCGGCGGCAGAGCTTCTTCGGCGTGATGATGGCGATCGTGTCGTCGATGCTGGTGGCTCGCACCGACCGCGGCGACGAGATGTTCATGACCATGCTGCACCGGCACTGCGAACACGTCCTCGACACCGGTGCCCTCGCCGCCCTGCCCGAACCGTCGGCCGACGAGCCTCTGCAGCCCGACGCGGCCGACGAGGGTTCGCATCAACCGGGCGACGAGGAACTCTGGAACGAGAGTTGGTATTTCGACTTCGCCGACGGTGCGCAGGGCGTCGGCGGCTGGGTTCGGTTGGGGCTGTACCCGAACCGCGGCGTCGCCTGGATCAACGCCCTGGTGTGCGGGCCCGGCATGCCGACCATCGGCATCGTGGACTTCGAGGCCGCGCTGCCGGCCGACTACACCGAAACCGTAACGAACAGCGCCCATCTCGGCCTCGACCCGGTCGAACCGCTGCGTACCTACCGGGTGACCGTCCGCGGCCGCGGGGAGGCGCACGACGACCCCGCCGCGTTGTTGCGCGGTGAAGCGGGCCGGCCAGTCGACCTGACCATGGATCTGACGTGGACGACCGTCGGCACGCCCTACCAGTACCGCATCACGTCGCGGTACGAGATCGCCTGCACGGTGTCGGGCACCGTCACCGCCGATGGCCGTGAGTACCCCCTCGACGCGGTGCCCGGACAACGCGACCACTCGTGGGGAGTCCGCGACTGGTGGTCGATGGACTGGGTGTGGCAGGCCCTGCATCTCGACGACGGCACCCATTTGCACGGTGTCGATCTGCGGATCCCGGAGATCGGCCCGGTGAGCATCGGGTACGTCCAGCCGCCGGGTGCCGCCCTGATCGAGACCACGGAGATGACCGCGCAGGCGAGTTTCGCCGACAACGGTCTGCCGGTCACCACGTCACTGTCGGTGCAGCCCGGTGACGTCGCCGTCGACGTGGACATCCAGGGGTACGCCCCGGTGCTGCTCACCGCCGACGACGGCCGCGTCAGCCATTTCCCGCGGGCCTGGGCGACCGTGACCACCGGTGACGGCCGCACCGGTATCGGGTGGCTGGAGTGGAACCGCAACCGCGACCGTTCTTGACACCGACCGCTCCGGGCACTCCCGGACACTTCCGTCGACCGCGCCGGACACTTCCCGCGACCGTGCGCGTCTGTCCACGACACGCCGCTGACCAGTAGGCGTTCTGCGCACGCTCACGGCAGGCTGACCGTCATGATCGTGCTGAAATCGGCCGCCTTGTTCGTCCTTGCCGCGCTGCTGGAGATCGGTGGCGCGTGGCTGGTGTGGCAAGGGGTGCGCGAGCACCGGGGCTGGATCTGGGCGGGCGCCGGCGTCCTCGCGCTCGGTGCCTACGGATTCGTCGCGGCATTCCAGCCGGACGCCCACTTCGGGCGCATCCTCGCCGCCTACGGCGGGGTGTTCGTCGCCGGCTCGCTGTTGTGGGGTGTGGTGGCCGACGGATTCCGCCCGGACCGGTGGGATATCACCGGGGCACTCGTCTGCCTGGTCGGCGTCGGCGTCATCATGTACGCCCCGCGTTGAGGCGGCGGACGAAAGTATGACGTCGTGACACGGTCCGGGTGACCGCCGGGACGCCGGGTATCCGCCCGCCATGAGCGATCAGGAATTCAAGAAGGGCGACAAGGTCTCCTGGCAGAGTCACGGCAGCACCGCCGAGGGTGAAGTCGTCGAGAAGATCACCTCGGAGAAGGAGGCGGCGGGCCGCAAGGTCAAGGCCTCCAAGGACGAACCGCAGTACCGGGTCGTCAGCGACAAGAGCGGCAACGACGCCGTGCACAAACCCGGTGCGCTGAAGAAGAAGTGACGTCGGTGTCTGCAGACGACGACAGGGAAGAGACGTGGTCGCAGTTCCGGGACGCGGTCAACATGACCGCCGGCGAACTGGAGAAGTGGCTGCAGACCGACGACTCGAAGTCGGTGGGGCAGAAGTCCGGCGGAGGTGAGGCGACCGGCCACGCCAGCGGCCGCCGCATCGTCGCCATCCTGAGGTCGAAGAAGGGCGACCTGGGTGACGACGACTACGCACACATGCGCAAGGTGGTCGGCTACGTGAAACGCCATCTCGCGCAACGGCCGTCGGGTGACATCGTTGACACCCCGTGGCGGTACTCGCTGATGAACTGGGGCCACGACCCCGAGAAGAATTGACGCCTAGCTGCTCAGATGGGCGGAGGCGTCGTCCAGGTCGTCGCGGGACAACCCCATCGGAGTCGCCGCAGGAACGATCCCGGCGGCCACCACAGCGCGGGTGATGGGCGTCAGCGTTCGGAACAGCGTCTCCACCTCGTCGTCGCTGAGCGCGTCGAGGGCGCTGAGCCCCAAGGCGTCGGTGGCGTCCTCGATCTCCTGTTTGAACGTCCTGCCGGCCTCGGTCAGCTCACCCGCCGGGTCGAGCAGACCGCGACGCGCCAGGCGGTCGGTATGGAACTGCCACTGCGACTCGTCGTAGTCGCGGCTGCGCATGATCATCTCGCGGGGCACCCGCCCGGCGGCGGCGTGCAGCACGTTGCATTCGCGCCCGCTCACACCCGCGGCCGCCAACACCGCGACGTGACCGTCGCCCCGGTGCTCCCGCAGCAGCGTCGTCGCGTGCCACAGCGCGGCCACCGGATCCTGCGGCCAGTCCAGGGACCGGTTCGCGGCGTACAACGGCCGACCGTCGACCGGCAGGGCGCGTGCCGCCTTCGCGAGAAGAGCCCCGGCGGTGCGGACGTCCTCCGAGTCCGTCACCCCGCAGCCGGCGAGGGCGGCCGCGGCGGACTGTTCCCTGGCGCGCAGCGCGGCGGCTGGTAGCGCCACCTCCCACGCCGCGGGCAGCGCCTTGGCCACCCGCTCCGGGGCGAAGTTGTAGAAGATCGCGGTGACCACCTCGGCGGGCACTCGGCCCAGCGGCGCTGAACGGGCGGCGAAGTACCCCATCCAGAAGCCGCGGTAGCCGAGGTCGTCGAGGGCCGCGCGAACGTTCGGCGCGAAATAGGTGACCGCGTGTACCGGTTCGATGCGGTCGAAGAAGCGGCGGGCCAGCTCCGGGCGTCTGCTCACGTCCCCGAGTCAACCATCACCGCATCTCCGCGTGGTGTGGCATCGACCACAACCGGGTATCACGATCGGATGGGATCACCGATCGTGGTCATGGGCGTCTCAGGGTCGGGTAAGTCCACGGTAGGCGCCGCGCTCGCACAGCGGCTGCGCGTGCCGTTCGCCGACGCCGACGACTTCCACCCACCCGCGAACATCGCGAAGATGACTGCGGGACAACCACTCGACGACGACGACCGCTACCCGTGGCTGGAGGCGATCGGGGAGTGGCTGGCCGCGCATCCCGGCGGTGGCGTGATGAGCTGCTCGGCACTCAAGCACCGCTACCGCGACCAGTTGCGCAGGCACTGTCCGGACGTCGAATTCGTCCATCTGTCGGGTGCACAGGACGTGATCGGGCGGCGGCAGGCCAGCCGTCCCGGCCACTTCATGCCGGCCGCGCTGCTGGCGTCGCAGTTCGCGATCCTCGAGCCGCTGACCGACGACGAACGCGGCGTGACCATCGACGTGGCGCAGGACATCGACTCGATCATCGAGACCTACGTCAGGATCACGGCGTCCCACACCACCGAACTGGAGGACCGATGACCGCGGCATTGACTCTTCTGGCGGCCGACACGGAGCTACCCGAACCCGTCGCCGGTGGCCCGCAGTTGGTGGCCGCGGCGCTGGCCGGTATCGCGGTGATCGTCGTGTTGATCACGGTCGCGAAGCTCAACCCGTTCCTGGCGCTCATCTTCGGCGCCCTCACCGTCGGATTGACGGCCGGGGTGAACATCGGCGACGGCCTCGATTCGTTCGCGGACGGATTCGGCAGTACGGCTGCCGGTGTCGGCATCTTGATCGCGCTCGGCGCGATGTTCGCCAAGCTGCTGGCCGATTCCGGTGGCGCCGACGAGATCGTCGACACCATCGTGGGGCGGGCGTCACCGCGGTCGCTGCCGTGGGCGATGGCGTTGGTGGGCGCCGTCATCGGTCTGCCGATGTTCTTCGAGATCGGGCTGGTTCTGCTGATGCCGGTGATCTACCTCGTGGCGCGCCGGTCCGGACAGTCGCTGATCACCATCGGCATCCCCGCGCTCGCCGGTCTGTCCGCCATGCACGGACTCGTCCCACCGCACCCCGGCCCGCTGACCGCGATCGACCTGCTCGGCGCGGATCTCGGCATCACACTTGCCCTCGGTGTCGCCGTCGCCATTCCCACCACCATCCTCGCCGGGCCGCTCTTCGGCAAGCTGGCCGGACGCTGGGTGGTGCTCGACGTGCCGGATCGTTTCGACGCCGACGATTTCAGCTCCGGCGCAACGACTTCCCGTACCGGCAATCCGGGGACAGGGACTCCCGGCGCCTCCGTCGAGGACCGCGACAACGGTTCCAGCCCGGGCACCTCCACCGTCTCCACGGCGGGCACGCTGGCCGAGCGGCGCAGGCCCTCGTTCGGCATCACGCTGTTCAGCGTGCTGCTGCCGGTCGCGCTGATGATGGGCAAGGCGCTTGTCGACATCTTCATCGACGACGAGAGCAACCCGTTGCGGCAGACGTTCGACATCCTGGGCCGGCCGCTGATGGCGCTGTTGATCGCCGTCATCGTCGGGATCTTCACGCTCGGCAGGGGCTCGGGGATGACCCGCGATCAGATCATGAAGTGCATCGAATCCTCGCTGCCGCCGGTCGCGGGCATCATCCTCATCGTGGCCGCGGGTGGCGGTTTCAAACAGCTGCTCGTCGACACCGGCATCGGGACGAAACTCGCCGAATGGGCCACGGCGGCAAATGTTTCGGTGATCCTGCTGGCGTGGGTGCTGGCGGTGCTGATCCGGCTCGCCACCGGGTCCGCGACCGTCGCGACGATCACCGCGTCGTCGCTCATGCTCGGGTTGATCGAGGGGATGAGCGCCGGAGAGGTGTCGTTGATCGTGCTCGCCGTCGGCGCCGGCTCACTGTTCTTCAGCCACGTCAACGACGCCGGCTTCTGGCTCGTCAAGGAGTTCTTCGGGATGTCGGTGGGGCAGACCATCAAGACGTGGTCGCTCATGGAGACCGTGCTGTCGGTGACCGGGCTGGTGTTCGTGCTGCTGCTCGACATCGTCATATGACGCCGTGATGGCCTAGAAGAGAGAAAGTCCCCCGGACCACCTCGATGGAGGTGTGCCGGGGGACTTCCGTGCTTGCCGCTGAGGCGAATTCAGCCTTTGACCACCTGGGTGCCGCCCGCCATCTCGTCGTGTTTGCCCTGTTTGGTCGGGCTGCTGTTGATGGTCACCGCGATCACGATGATGGCGATGACGCCGAGCAGTCCACCGATGAACGGAATGATCGGAAGCAGGGTGAACAGGTTGCGGATCGCCGACTGCGACGCCGTCGGCTTCGGGGCGCCGCCGGGTCCGCGCACGCTCATGCCGAGCAGTTTCTTACCCGGCGTCCAGCCCTGCGTCACCTCGAATGCGACGTAGTAGATGAACGACAGCGCGCCGGTGAACAGGCCGGTGATCCAGACGTTGGACATCGAATCGGTCAGGGCGACGAGCAGACCGCCGACGATGCCGACGATGATGCCGTCGATCAACCGGGCGAGGAACCGCATACCCAGGCTGCCGGGAGCGGCTCCGCCCGGCGGCGGATAGCCGCCGGGTCCGTACTGCGGCTGTCCGTAGGGAGGCTGGCCGTATTGCGGTTGCCCGTACGGCTGCTGTCCGTACGGCTGCTGTCCGTACTGGGGTTGGCCGTACTGAGGCTGGCCCGGCTGAGGGGGATAGTCACCGGTTGTCATCGGACACGCTCCTGACCGCGTTGTGGGATGGCCCCGAATCTACCGCCGGAACATGACGAACCGGGCGCTTCGGCGCGCCCGGTTCGACAAGATCAGAATTCGCCCAGATCACCTCATGCGGCGCTTGGCTTCCTTCTTCGCCTGCTTCTTGGTCTGCTTGACCTGGCTGCGGGTCGTCTCGGCGAGATCGCTGGCCCGCTCCCGCGCCAGCAGGGCCAGTTCGGCGCTGCGTCCCTTGGCGACGTCGGCCAGTTCGGGCGCACGGTCGCGTGCGACCTCGGCCCATTCCGTGCCCCGTTCGCGCGCGACTTCGGCCAGCACGGCACCGCGCTTGCTGGCGACGTCGGCCAGTTCGGCGCTGCGCTTGCTCGCCACTTCCGCCAGTTCCGCGCCGCGCTTGGAGGCGACCTCGGCGAACTCCGCGCCCCGCTTGGAGGCGACCTCGGCGAACTCCGCACCCCGCTCGCGCGCCACCTCGGCCAGCTCCGCACCGCGTTCTCGGGCGACGCTGGCCAGCTCACGTCCGCGCTCCGCGCCGACGTGCAGCCCGTGGCCGAGTTTCTCGGCGAACTCGCTGTCGGTCAGCGATCCGCCGGCGGCCGCACCGACCGGCAACGCCGCGGTGACCTTGCGGGCGGCGCGACGACCACGCCACCCGAGCGAGGGTTTGCCCTCGGTGTCGACGGCCGCGATGATCAGCCCGCCGATGAGGCTCACGTCGGTGAGGAACGCCCGGCGCTCCTCGGCCTTGCGCGCCGGATCGGTCTCGTTCCAGAACATGTGGCCGCCGAGGCTGCCCGGCACCACACTGAACGCCAGCGCCGCCGACGCGAGACGCGGCAGCTTGCCGGAGGCCAGCAGCAGCCCGCCGCCGATCTGCACACCCGCGGTGATGCGGGCCACGGTCTCGGCGTTGGTGGGCACATTGGTCCCCACCGGATCAGGCAGTTTGCTCAAACCTTCGAGCGTCGGCCTGGCCGCATCGACAGCCGGTTTGGGGCTCCGCAGAGCCTCCACTCCGCGGCCGATGAACACAGCAGACAACATGGGTCGCGCGATACGTCTGATCAGCATGTTCCGCTGTGTTCCCACGCCGCACAGCTCACAAACGCGGTCACCGCGGGCTGTTGTCGCGCCGTCGGCGCAGCGGATGCCAGAACCAGGAGAAGGCGAGCGCGAACAGGGTCACCGCCCCGGCCGACCACGCCGCGGTGGCACCGAGCACCGCATCGAAGATGATGGCCGCCACACCCGTCAGCGCCAGCCCGAGCAGAAGCAGCCCCGCGATCGCGAACCGGTGTGAGGAGGCCACCAGCACGTCGAGCCGGTGCCGGCGAAACAGCATTCGGTGCATCCCCACCGGCGCGACGAGCAGCACCGTTGAGCCGATCGAGGCGGCGACCGTCAGCAGGTACACCAGCCGGGCGCCCGCGTCGAGCTCGGTGAACCGCTCCTGGAACGGCAGGATCAGCAGGAAGCCGGTCAGGACCTGCACACCGGTCTGCGCGACGCGCAGTTCCTGCAACAGGCTCGCCCAGTTGCGATCGAGGCGCTCGGTCTCCGTCTCGTTGCGTTCCGGATCCCACCGCTGCCGGCCGATGTCATGGGCGTTCTCGCCGGTCATCGGCTGATTCTGGCAGCCCGTCGCGCCGTCGACCGGCGTTCTGCCCGGTTCGTCGCCGTGCTGACTAGGGTGGTGTGGTTCAGCCGCTGATCCCGAGGAGGTCGCCGTGGCACTGGTCGCCGGTATCGATTCGTCGACCCAGTCGTGCAAGGTCCTGGTGTGCGACGCCGACACCGGTGAGATCGTCCGGTCGGCGACCGCGCCGCATCCGGCGGGTACCGAGGTCGATCCCCAGGCATGGTGGGCGGCGCTGCAAGCCGCCGTCACCGCGGCCGGGGGTCTCGACGATGTCGAGGCCGTGTCGGTCGGCGCACAGCAGCACGGCATGGTGTGCCTGGACTCCGCCGGCGCCGTCGTCCGAGACGCGTTGCTGTGGAACGACACCCGCTCCGCTTCCGCGGCGGCCGACCTGGTCGACGAGCTCGGCGGTCCCGGTGTGTGGGCCGACCGCATCGGCGTCGTACCGGTCGCCGCCATCACGGCCGCCAAACTCCGCTGGCTCGCCGACGCCGAACCCGGCAACGCCGATGCGACGGCGGCCGTGTGCCTGCCCCACGACTGGCTGACGTGGCGGTTGTCCGGCTCGGAGGACATCGCCGACGTCCGCACCGACCGCAGCGACGCGAGCGGCACCGGCTACTTCTCCGCGCGTACCGGCGACTACGAGCCGGATCTGCTGGAACTGGCGATGCGGGGCCGACGGCCCGCGCTGCCCCCGGTGCTGGGGCCCCGTGACGTGGCCGGCCGGACGGCCTCGGGCGCACCGCTGGGACCGGGCGCCGGGGACAACGCCGCCGCCGCACTCGGACTGGGCGCTGGACCGGGGGACTGCGTGATGTCGCTGGGTACCTCCGGCGTCGTCAGTGCAGTCGGGACCACCGCACCGCACGATCCCGAAGGCCTGGTGGCGGGCTTCGCCGATGCGACCGGTCGGCAGCTGCCCCTGGTGTGCACCCTCAACGGCGCTCCGGTGCTGGCCGCCACGGCCGGCATGCTGGGCGTCGAATTCGACGAACTCGACCGCCTCGCGCTGCTGGCCCCCGCCGGTGCCGAGGGGCTGACACTCGTTCCGTACTTCGACGGGGAGCGGTCCCCGAACCTGCCCGAGGCGACCGGCGCACTGCACGGCCTGACCACCCGCAACTTCACCCAGGCGAACGTGGCCCGCGCCGCCGTCGAGGGTCTGCTGGCGTCGATGGCCTATTGCGTCGACAAGATCTCGGCCCAGGGCGTCGAGGTCCGGCGGATCATCCTGGTGGGCGGAGGCGCGCGGTCCGAAGCCGTCCGCCGCATCGCGCCCGCGGTCCTCGGCAGGCCCGTGCACGTGCCCACTCCGGCCGAGTACGTGGCTCTCGGCGCCGCCCGCCAGGCCGCGTGGGTCCTCGGCGGCCGGGACACGCCGCCCGACTGGACGTTCGGGGGGACGGCGACCTACGAGGCGGAGCCCACCCCGCACGTCACCGAGCAGTACTCCGCGGCGCGGGTCCTGACGCTGGGACAGTGAGCTCGCGCGCACGTCGCGTGACACGATGGGCGGCGAATCCGCGCCACGATAGGAGACTCGCGATGGAGCCGACCTTCTCGCTCGAACTTCCTGAAGACGTCGTCTCCGTACGCGACTGGGTGCACGAGTTCGCCCGCGACGTGGTCCGGCCCGCCGCCGCCGAGTGGGACGAGCGCGAGGAGACGCCCTGGCCGATCATCGAGGAGGCCGCCAAGGTCGGGCTCTACACGCCGGACCTGTTCGCCCAGATGGCCGGGGAGACCAGCGGGATCGGTCTGATCACGGTGTTCGAGGAGCTGTTCTGGGGCGATGCGGGCATCGCGTTGTCGATCCTGGCGACCGGGCTGGCCGCGGCGGCGCTGGCGTCGAACGGCACTCCGCAGCAGATCGGCGACTGGCTGCCCGCGATGTTCGGCACCCCGGGTGACACCAAGGTCGCCGCGTTCTGTTCCTCGGAACCGGGAGCCGGCTCTGATGTCGGCGCGGTGCGTACCCGCGCGGTCTACGACGAGGCCGCCGACGAGTGGGTGCTCAACGGGACCAAGACGTGGGCCACCAACGGCGGCATCGCCAATGTCCACGTGGTGGTCGCCTCGGTGTATCCGGACCTCGGCACGCGCGGTCAGGCCAGCTTCATCGTGCCGCCGGGCACGCGCGGGCTGTCGCAGGGGCAGAAGTTCAAGAAGCACGGCATCCGGGCCTCGCACACCGCCGAAGTGGTGCTCGACAACGTCCGCATCCCCGGTGACCTGATCCTCGGTGGCCGTGAGCGATTCGAGCAGCGGATCGCGCGTGCCAAGGAGGGACAGCGCACGGCGAGCCAGGCCGCGATGGCGACCTTCGAGCGGACCCGACCGTTCGTGGGCGCGATGGCGCTCGGGGTGGCCCGGGCGGCCTACGAGTACGCGCTCGACTACGCCTGCCAGCGTGAGCAATTCGGGCGCAAGATCGGTGAGTTCCAGGCGATCGCGTTCAAGCTCGCCGACATGAAGGCCAGGATCGACGCCACCCGGATGCTGGTGTGGCGGGCCGGGTGGATGCACCGCAACAACAAGGCGTTCACCGCGGCCGAGGGATCGATGGCCAAGCTGTACGCCAGCGAGACCGCCGTCTACGTGACCGACGAGGCGATCCAGATCCTCGGCGGCAACGGCTACACCCGTGACTATCCGGTCGAGCGGATGCACCGCGACGCGAAGATCTTCACGATCTTCGAGGGCACCAGCGAGATCCAGCGTCTGGTGATCGGCCGCGCGCTGACCGGGCTGCCCATCCGCTAGCCGCCACCGACCGCGAGCGTGCGTGTCTGCATCTCGACACGCCCTGCAGCGCACGGCATTTGCGCACGCTCGCGCTGAGTCGGCGTCAGGAGTACGGCGGGTAGGGGTTGTCGCGCAGCACCCGGGCCAGATGCATCGCGTTGCGGGCGGCGTTCTGCGTCGTGCTGGCGACGGCTTCGGGGGTCTCGTCGAGATCCTTGAAGTCCCGGCCGCCCATCGCCTCGTCGTTCCAGTAGGTGCAGCCCTGCGCCGGAATGCTGAAGCCGACGTCGTTGAGCGCCTGGAACAGATCGGCCTCGATCTTGTGGGCCCCGTCCTCGTTGCCGACGATCGCGGCCAGCGCCACCTTGCCGACCTGCCGGGGCCGGCCCTCGTCGTCGGTCTCGGACAGTTCGGCGTCGAGGCGTTCCAACACCCGCTGGGCGATGCTCGACATGTGCCCGACCCAGGTGGGGGTGGACACGACGAGGATGTCGGCGGCGACGATCTTCTCCAGGATGGCCGGCCACTCGTCACCCGGTCCCATGTCGGCGTCCACGCCGGGCAGCAGGCTGTGGTCGACGCAGCGGATGGACTCGCACTCGACGCCGGCCTTGCGCATCGGTTCGAGCAACTGCTCGGCGATCAGGGCGCTGCTCGACGGCGCCGGGCTGGGCTTGAGGCTGCACGTCAGCGCGAGCGCACGCAGGGGCCTGGACTGTTCGGAGGAGGTCATACCGGCCGACTACCCGCCCTCACCCCGTGTGAACCAGCCGGGCGGTGGCCGTCACAGGCCGGTCACCGGCCGCTGTGCGACGATGCCGGGATGACCGAGCAACCGGCCCACTTCGAACCGACCGACGACGGTGCTTTCCTCCCGACCCGGTTCGCGCAGAGCCACTGGGGTGAGGATCATCTCAACGGGCCGGCGGTGGTGGGGCTGGCGGCCCGCGTACTCGAACGGGAATACGGTGACCCCGATTTCCTCCCGGCCCGCCTCACCGTCGATCTGTTCAAGGCGGCGCGTGGTGTGCCCACGACGGTGAAGACGAACCTGGTTCGCGACGGCAGGCGGGTGCGCAACTCCGAATGCGAACTCGTGCAGGACGGCGTGACCGTCGCGCGCGCGACGCTCGTGCAGTATCGGCGGGCCGAGGCGCCGCGCGGCGCCGAGTGGATCGCGCCCGGCGACTTCGACGTCCCGTCCGACGTCGATCCGTCGCGAGCCATCCACCTCGGCAGTGACGGGCAGGGCTGGACGCACGCGATCGTGGACCATCAGAACACCGCCCGCAAACGCACGTGGAGCCGCTCGATCCGGGTGGTCTCCGGCGCCGAGAACTCGGCGTTCGTCAATGCCGTCGTCGCGGCCGAGGGCACCAGCCTGGTCACCAACCTCGGCACGGCGGGGGTGGGCTACATCAACGGCGATCTCACCGTCGCCCTGGCCCGCCTGCCGGTCGATGAGTGGATCGGTGTCCAGGCGGACTCGCACTGGGTGGCCGACGGCATCTCCGTGGGCACCGCGACGCTGTACGACCGGTCCGGCGCGTTCGGTTCGGGCATGGTGACCGCCGTCAGCAACCCCGCCGCGCAGATCGACTTCGGCAACGACCCCTTTCCGTCCAGGACGCACTGACGCCCACCGCCGAGGACGTAGGGTTTGGCACGTGGATCTGCTGCTCGGTATCGATATCGGAACGGGGAGCACCAAGGGCGTACTGGTCGACGCCGCCGGATCGGTGATCGCCTCGGAGGCCATCGCCCATTCGATGAGCCTGCCGCGCCCCGGATGGGCGGAGGCCGACGCGGAAGGCCTCTGGTGGCGTGAGGTCTGCCAGATCAGCGCCGCGCTGATGGCTCACGTGCCCGGCGACGGTGTGGTGGCCGGCATGTGCGTGAGCGGGGTAGGCCCGTGCCTGGTGCTCTGCGACGCTTCGCTGCGTCCGCTGCGACCCGCGATCCTGTATGGGATCGACACCCGCGCGACCGCCGAGATCGCCTCTCTGACAGACGAATTCGGTGAGTCGAACGTCCTGGAGCGGGCCGGCACTCTGCTGTCCAGCCAGGCGGTCGGGCCGAAGCTCGAGTGGGTGAGACGTCACGAACCCGACGTGTTCGACCGCGCGACGGGCTGGTACGGGTCCAATTCCTACATCGCCGCGAAACTGACCGGCGAATACGTCATCGACCATCACACCGCCAGCCAGTGCGATCCGCTCTACGCCACCCGGCTGTTCGACTGGAACCACGACTGGGCCGCGCGCATCTGTGGGCACCTGCCGCTGCCCCGGCTGGTGTGGCCGAGCGATGTGGTGGGCACCGTCACCGCCGAGGCGGCGGCCGCGACCGGGGTACCGGCCGGGACCCCGGTGTCGGCGGGCACCATCGACGCGTACTCGGAGGCGTTCTCGGTGGGCGTGCGCCAGCCCGGCGATCAGATGCTGATGTACGGGTCGACGATGTTCCTCGTCCAGGTCATCGACGAGTACCACAGCGATCCCACGCTGTGGACCACCACCGGCGTCGAACAGAACAGCCTGGCGCTGGCCGCGGGCACGTCGACGGCGGGCAGCCTGATCGGCTGGCTGCAGGCGACCACCGGCGGTGCGTCGTTCGACGAGCTGACGGCCGAGGCGTCGGCGGTGCCGCCCGGCAGCGAAGGGCTGCTGATGCTGCCGTACCTCGCCGGTGAGCGCACCCCGGTGTTCGATCCGCGGGCGCGCGGTGTGGTGGCCGGCCTCACCCTGCGCCACGGGCGGGGGCATCTGTTCCGCGCTGCGTACGAGGGGATTTCGTTCGGTATCCGGCAGATCCTGGAGCGGTTCGACGACGCGCACAGCGCCAAGCGGACGGTGGCGGTCGGCGGCGGGCTGCGCAGCCCGGTGTGGGCGCAGGCGATCAGTGACATCACGGGCCGCCCGCAGCTGGTGCCCGAACAGGCGATCGGGGCCAGCTACGGCGATGCGCTGCTCGCCGCGATCGGGACGGGTGTGGTCGATCCGAGCACCGACTGGACGCGGATGGCGCACGAGATCCGGCCCGATCCGCGGCGCCGGGCGCTCTACGACGACCTCTACGACACCTGGCGCGGGTTGTATCCCGCGACCCGCGAACAGGTGCACCGATTGTCGGCGCTGGACCCGGACTGAGTCAGCCCTCGACGGTCTCCAGGATGGCCGCCGCGGTCGCCGGATCGGTGACCAGCTGGTTGAAGTAGCCGCCGCGGGCGCCGGCGACGATCGAGGACACCTTGTCGCGGCCCACCGCTACGGCGATCGTCACCGGGACGTGGCGCAGCGCCTCGAGTTCGACGGCGATGAGGCGGTCGCTGCCCTCGAACTCGATCTCGTCGCCGTTGCGGTCGTAGAAGCGTGAGCACACGTCGCCGACCGCGGCGCGCAACGAAGTCGAGCGGGTCGGCACGAATTGCGGGATGTCCGACCGCATCAGCGGCGGCGCGCCGACGCCCATCAGCGCGCAGCGCGCCTGCGGCCACAGGTGCAGCACCCGCTGGATGCTCGGATCGTTGAGCAGCGACGGATACAGATCCGGTCCGGGCAGTGCGGGGGCGAACAGATAGTTGGGACGGCCGTTGACGCGGTTGGCGACTCGCCGGGTGATCTCGTTGGTCTGGTACCACTCCTCGGGCTGGTCGTTGCCGCCGACCGTCGGTGCGACCAGCACGCCGGGCAACGGCACGAGGTCGTACTGGGCCACCTCGTAGACGGTCCGCCCGGACGACACCAGCAATACGTCGCCGGGTAACAGGCCCGCACCCGAAAGGGCCCGTCCCACAGCAGGTGCGAGCGCGGCGCCCATCACGTCGACGATGCCGCGGCCGGGTCCCGGCTGTGGCAGCGGATGGCTGAGGAACACCGTCGTCAACGACAGGGCGCGGGCCACGCGATCGCCGAGATCACCCGTGGTGAGCTCGGCGGGCGCCACCACCTCGATGCGCACGATGCCGCGGCGCTTGGCTTCGGCGAGGAGGCGGCTGACCGTCGCCCGGCTGGTGCCGAGCTGGGTCGCGACTTCGGCCTGGGTGGCGTCCTCGGTGTAGTAGAGCTTCGCCGCGGCGTAGAGCAGCGAAGCGGGGAAATGGCCGGCGTCGGCGTCGGACGGAGGACCGTCCACACCGGGCGGGGATGAGGGCTGTGCGGACCGGGGCACGTCAAGAAGTATGACATTGAACACGGGGGCTGAACAGATTCTCTTTGAACAGATGTTCTGGACAGATGTGCACCGCATTGGCTAGTGTGAGCGCAGCCACAGAGGAGGAGCCTTCGAAATGCCCGATCAGATCCCGGAAAAGATGCAGGCAGTGGTCTGTCACGGACCGCGTGACTACCGCCTCGAGGAGATCGCCGTGCCGCAGCGCGGACCCGGTGAAGCGCTGATCAGGGTCGAAGCGGTCGGCATCTGCGCCAGCGACCTGAAGTGCTACCACGGCGCGGCGAAGTTCTGGGGCGACGAGAACCGGCCGGCCTGGGCCGAGACCATGGTCATCCCCGGGCACGAATTCGTCGGCACGGTGGTCGAACTCGACGACGACGCCGCCCAGCGGTGGGGGATCGCGGTCGGCGACCGGGTGGTCTCCGAGCAGATCGTCCCGTGTTGGGAATGCCGGTTCTGCAAGCGGGGCCAGTACCACATGTGCCAGCCCCACGACCTGTACGGCTTCAAGCGCCGCACCCCGGGGGCGATGGCCAGCTACATGGTGTATCCGGCGGAAGCGCTGGTGCACAAGGTGTCCAAGGACATCAAGCCGCAGCACGCCGCCTTCGCCGAACCGCTGTCGTGCTCGCTGCACGCCGTCGAGCGCGCGCAGATCACGTTCGAGGACACCGTCGTGGTGGCCGGTTGCGGGCCGATCGGCCTCGGCATGATCGCGGGCGCCCGCGCCAAGAACCCCATGCGCGTCATCGCCCTGGACATGGCGCCCGAGAAGCTCAAGCTCGCCGAGAAGTGCGGCGCCGACCTCACGATCAACATCGCCGAACAGGACGCCGAGAAGATCGTCAAGGACCTCACCGACGGCTACGGCGCCGACGTCTACCTCGAGGGCACCGGCCACACCTCCGCCGTCCCGCAGGGTCTCAACCTGCTGCGCAAGCTCGGCCGGTACGTCGAGTACGGCGTCTTCGGCAGCGACGTGAAGGTCGACTGGAGCATCATCAGCGACGACAAGGAACTCGACGTCCTCGGTGCCCATCTCGGGCCCTACTGCTGGCCCGCCGCCATCAAGATGATCGAATCCGGCGTCCTGCCGATGGACGAGATCTGCACACATCAGTTGCCGCTCACCGACTTCCAGAAGGGGCTCGATCTGGTCGCCAGCGGCAAAGAGTCGGTCAAGGTCTCGCTGATCCCCGCCTGAACGCCGAAGGAATACACCACATGAGTCGAGATCGGGTCGCGCAGCAACGTCAGCTGTCGCGCCGGAACATGCTGGCCGCAATGGGGATCGCCGGGGCGGCCGCCGCCACCCTGCCGGTGCTGTCGGCGTGCGGCGTCGGGGGCAAGGCCACCGCGCCGAACGGGGCGTCGGAGGTCACCGGCGGATTCGACTGGCGCAAGGCCGCCGGTTCCACCATCAACATCCTGCAGACCCCGCACCCCTACCAGCAGTCGTATCAGCCGCTGCTCAAGGAGTTCACCGAGCTCACCGGGATCAACGTCAACGTCGACCTGGTGCCCGAGGCCGACTACTTCACCAAGCTCAACACCGAGCTGGCCGGTGGGACGGGCAAACACGACGCGTTCATGCTCGGGGCGTACTTCATCTGGCAGTACGGTCCGCCCGGCTGGATCGAAGACCTCAACCCCTGGTTGCAGAACTCCGCGGCCACCAACGCCGAGTACGACTTCGAGGACATCTTCGAGGGTCTGCGCACCTCCACCCGGTGGGACTTCGAGCTCGGCAACCCGCTGGGCACCGGCGGCCAGTGGGCGATCCCGTGGGGCTTCGAGAACAACGTCGTCGCGTACAACAAGGCGTACTTCGACCGGCGCGGCATCACGAAGCTGCCCGACAACTTCGACGATTTCGTCCAGCTCGCCGTCGATCTCACCGATCGCTCCGAGAACCGGTACGGCATCGCCACCCGCGGATCCAAGTCCTGGGCCACGATCCACCCGGGATTCATGACGCAGTACGTGCGCGAAGGTGCCGTCGACTACACGTTCGACGGGCGCGAACTGGTCGCCGAGATGGCCAGTGACAAGGCCGTCGACTTCACCAAGAAGTGGATCCAGATGCAGCACGAGGCCGGCCCCACCTCCTGGACCACCTACGACTATCCCAACGCCACCGGCGATCTCGGTGACGGCAAGGCCATGATGGTCTACGACGCGGACAGCGCGACGTATCCGAAGAACAAGCCGGGTGCCAGCGCGCAGGCGGGGAATCTCGGCTGGTACCCGGGCCCGGCCGGACCCGACGGCAACTACCGGACCAACCTGTGGACGTGGACGTGGGCGATGAACGCCAACTCCCGCAACAAGTTGCCGGCGTGGCTGTTCATCCAGTGGGCCACCGGCAAGGACTCGATGAACAAGGCCGTCGAGGGCGGCATCTACGCCGATCCCGTCCGGCAGTCGGTGTTCGACACGACGTTCAAGCGGATCGCCGCCGACCAGTACGGCTACCTCGAGACCTTCGAGACGGTGATCCCGACCTCGAAGATCCAGTTCACCCCGCAGAAGAAGTTCTTCGACACCACGAAGGACTGGGCTGTTGCGCTGCAGGACATCTACGGCGGGGACGACGCCGCCTCCAGGCTGCGCAGCCTGGCCAAGACCAACACCTCCAAGGTCAACCTCTAGGAGCCGTGTCAAATGAAAGAGCAGGGCCACCCATGACCACCCAGACCCCCAAGGCGCCGGAGGCCTCGCCCGAACAGTCAGCGCAGGCACCGGGCCGCGCGCTGCCCGAGGTGCCGTCCTGGCGGCGCAAGCTGCGGCCCTACCTGCTGTCGATTCCGGCACTGGTCATCGTGATCGGGATCCTCTACCCGTTCTTCGTCGGCGCCTACTACGCCTTCCTGAACTACGCCGCCGTCAACCCGAATCCGCATTTCGTCTGGTTCGAGAACTTCACATCCGTTCTCGGTGACCAGATCTTCTGGAAGAGCGTGCAGGTCACCGGCATCTTCGCCATCGTCGCCACCGCCGTGGAGACCGTTCTGGGCGTCGGGCTGGCGCTGCTGCTCAACCGCTCCAGCATCATCGGCAAGATCTTCGAGAAGGTGCTGATCCTGCCGCTGATGATCGCCCCGGTGATCGCCGGCGTGATCTGGAAGCTGATGTTCAACCCGCAGTTCGGCATCCTCAATCACGTTCTCGGACTGGGCAACACGTTCGACTGGCTGTCCTCGGGCAACGCGCTGTGGTCGGTGATCCTGGTCGACCTGTGGATCTTCACACCGTTCGTGGCGATCCTGGTGCTGGCCGGCATCCGGTCGCTGCCCAAGGAGCCATTCGAAGCCTCCGAGGTCGACGGCGCCAGCTGGTTCTACATGTTCCGCAAGCTGATGCTTCCGATGCTGTGGCCCTACATCCTGGTGGCCGTCATCTTCCGGTTCATGGACAACCTCAAGGTGTTCGACCACATCTACGTGCTCACCGCCGGCGGTCCGGGCGTCGCCACCCGCACGCTGCAGATCGGCGCCTTCGAGGACTCGATCATCAACCTCGACTACTCCCGCGGCAGCACTTACATGCTGCTGCTCTGGATCATCGTGTTCATCACCGCGCGCTACCTCGTGAGCGTGCTCGGCAAAGCGCAGCGCCGTGCTGCCGGAGCGGAGTCGTAGGCCATGGCACCCCTGAAAACCTTGTTCAGCAGAAGTGAACTCGCGCCCGGCCAGAAGCGGTTCTCGATCGGGTCGGTCGCGGCCGACGTGGGGCTGGTGTTCTGGTTCCTGTTCTCGCTGTTCCCGATCTTCTGGATGCTCATGCTGGCGCTGAAGAACGCCGAAGAGCAGACCACCACGTACTTCTCGTTCAGCCCGACGTGGTCGAACTTCGCCACCGTGCTCTCCGACAAGGGCACCGAGATGACGAGCGTCGACTTCAAGGCGTCGCTGTTGACCAGCCTGATCAACTGCGGCGGCGCGGTGATCGTGTCGCTGGTGATCGGCATCCCGGCCGCCTACGCCGCGGGTCGCTGGCAGTACAAGGGCAGCAACGACCTGATGTTCCAGATGCTGTCGTTCCGGTTCGCGCCCGAACTCATGGTGATCGTGCCGCTGTTCGTGATCTACAACCAGATCGGGTTGTTCGACACCAAGGTCGGCATGATCTGGGTGCTGCAGCTGGTGACGATGCCGCTGGTGGTGTGGATCCTGAGGTCCTACTTCCAGGATCTGCCCGAGGATCTCGAACAGGCCGCGCTGCTCGACGGCTACACCCGCAAGCGTGCGTTCCTGATGGTGGCGCTGCCGATCGTGCGGCCCGGCATCGCGGCCGCGGCACTGCTGGCCTTCATCTTCGCCTGGAACAACTACGTCTTCCCGCTGATCCTGGCCGACAGCAATGCCGGCACGGTCACCGTCGCGATCACGAAGTTCCTCGGCGGCGGCGGCCAGGCGTACTACAACCTCACGGCCGCCGCGGCCATCATCGCGGCTCTTCCGCCCCTGATCCTGGCGTTGACCATTCAGCGCTACCTGGTGCGGGGCCTGTCATTCGGGGCGGTGAAAGCCTGATGGCCACGGTATCGATCTCCGGTCTGCGCAAGGCATTCGGTGACACCAAGGCGGTCGACGGTGTGTCGGTCGACATCGGTGACGGCGAGTTCTTCGTCATCCTCGGCCCCAGTGGCGCCGGTAAGACCACGACGCTCAAGTCGGTGGCCGGTCTCGTCGACATCGACGGCGGATCGGTGCACATCGGCGGACGGGACGTCACCCGCGTCGAGCCGTACCACCGCAACGTGGCGATGGCGTTCGAGAGCTACGCGCTGTACCCGCAGAAGACGGTCAGCGAGAACCTCGCCTCGCCGCTGAAGTCGGGCCGCACGGGTCGCTACACCGAGGCCGAGCGCACCGAACGCATCAACCAGGTGACCACCACGCTGGGGATCAACCACCTGCTGAAGCGGTACCCCCGCGAGCTGTCCAACGGGCAGCGCCAGCGAGTGGCGCTCGGCCGGGTGCTGGTGCGGCCGCCGACATCTACCTGCTGGACGAGCCGTTGAGCCATCTCGACGCCAAACTGCGCGCCGCGATGCGTGCCGAACTCAAACAGCTCGGGGCGATGTCGAACACCACGACGCTCTACGTCACGCACGACTATCAGGAGGCGCTGGCCCTGGGCGACCGGATCGCGGTGATGCGCGACGGCCGGTTGGTGCAGATCGGCACCCCCGAGGAGATCTGGCGCCGGCCCGCCGACACCTTCGTCGCGCGTGCCCTCGGCCAGCCCGAGATCAACCTGCTCGACGGTGTCGTCGACGACGGCCGGATCCGGCTCGGGGACGGCTCGCTGGAGGTCGCGATTCCCTCCGACGCCGTCGTCGACCGCGGTGACCGGGTTCGGGTCGGATTGCGGCCCAGTGACATTCACGTCACCAGCGGGGAAGGGTCGCTGTCCGGGCGCGTCAAGCTCGCCGAGCGGCTCGGCCGCAACATCGAATTGACGGTCGACTGCGGCGGTACGGAGCTGATCGTGCTGACCTCGGGCCGCCACGGTGTCGGGGAGGGCGACGACGTCACGATGAAGGTCGCCGACTCCGACGTCCACGTCTTCGCCGTCGGGGAGGGCGACACCCCGCGGCTGGGATCTGCCGATCACGCATCCACTCTGGAGGCAGCACAGTGAGTTTGACAGCCGAGAAGCCGCGCACCGCCACGGCGCAGAGCCTCACCCTGAGCAAGCTGGTGAAGACCTACGCCTCCCGGGGCCGCGAGAGCGTCACCGCGGTCAAGGGCATCGACCTGGCCATCGAGCCGGGCGAGCTGGTCGCGCTGTTGGGCCCGTCCGGGTGCGGGAAGACGACGACGCTGCGGATGATCGCCGGACTGGAGACGGTGACCAGCGGATCGATCAAGATCGGCGACCGCGAGATCTCCCAGCTGCCCGCCTCGAAACGGGGGATCGGGGTCGGCTTCGAGAGCTATGCGCTGTATCCGCCGATGTCGGTGCGCGAGAACCTGCTCTACGGCCTGAAGGCCCGCAAGGTCAAAGGCGCCGACGAGATGGTCGATTCGATCAGCCGGCGCCTCGAGATGGACGACCTGATGGGCCTGCGCCCGGCGGGGCTGTCGAGTGGCCAGAAACAGCGCGTGGCGCTGGCCCGCGCACTCGTGCGCAACCCACCGGTGCTGCTGCTCGACGAACCGCTGAGCCACCTCGACGCGTCCGCCCGGCAGCGGGTGCGCCGCGAACTCAAGGTGCTGCAGCGCGAATTCGGCTACACGACGATCGTGGTGACACACGACCAGGTGGAGGCGCTGTCGCTGGCGGACCGCCTGGCGGTGATGGACGCCGGTGTGGTGCAGCAGTTCGGCACACCCGACGAGGTGTTCGACGATCCGGCCAACCTGTTCGTCGCGCAGTTCGTGGGCGAGCCGCAGATCAATGTGCTGCCCGGCGTGGCGCGCGTGCGAGACGGCCGGGTCTCGGTCGAGATCGGCGACGGCGCCGGAGATCTGGAGACGTCCGCCACGGCAGTGGCCGACGGGACGGCCGTCACGGTCGGTATCCGGCCGCAGGACTGCGCGATCGGCGGCGAAGGGGCGCACGGCGTCACGACGACGGTCGCGTATTTCGAGCATCTCCTCGAATTCGGTCTGGCCACCACCACGGTCGCCGGCATGGAGGAGGGCATCGTCGTGCAGACCCCGGCCGTCGAGTCCTACGAGCCGGAGCAGAAGGTGGTCGTCACGGCACCGCCGGAGCGGGTCTACCTGTTCGACTCCGGCACGGGGGAGCGGGTGCGATGACCAAGCTGTTCAACGATCCCGCCCGGTTCACCGAGGACATGCTCGTCGGCTTCCTCGACGCCAATTCCCGTTATGTGACCGGTGTTCCCGGCGGAGTCGTGCGCGCCCACAAGACGCGTCCGGGGAAGGTGGCGGTCGTCATCGGCGGCGGATCCGGTCACTATCCGGCGTTCTGCGGCACCGTCGGTGCGGGTTTCGCCGACGGCGCGGTGGTCGGCAACATCTTCACCTCACCGTCCACCGAGGAGGCCGCGTCCGTCGCGCGTGCCGCCCACGGCGACGCCGGTGTCCTGCTCATCACCGGAAACTACGCCGGAGACGTGATGAACTTCGGCCTCGCCGTCTCCCAACTGCGTGGCGAGGGCATCGACGCCCACTACTTCGCGGTCACCGACGACATCGCCAGCGCACCGAAGGGTGAGGAAGCCAAACGGCGCGGTATCGCAGGTGATTTCACCGTCTTCAAATGCGCGTCCGCCGCCGCCGAAGAAGGCCTCGACATGGCGGGCGTGCTGCGCGTCACCGAGGCGTCCAACGCGGCGACCCGCACCCTCGGTGTCGCATTCGACGGGTGCACGCTGCCCGGTGCCGACCACCCGCTGTTCACCGTGCCCGACGGGCAGATGGGCGTCGGGTTGGGCATCCACGGCGAACCCGGTGTCGCCGAGGAGGCGATGCCGAGCGCCGCGGCCCTCGCCGAAACGCTCGTCGACGGTGTCCTCGGCGACACCCCCGCCGGCACCGACTCGAAGCGGATCGCCGTCATCCTCAACGGACTCGGCCGCACCAAGTACGAAGAGCTGTTCGTCGTCTGGGGCGAAGTGGCCCGGCTGCTGCGCGAACGCGGTTACGACATCGTCGAACCCGAAGTGGGCGAACTGGTGACCAGCCTGGACATGGCCGGCTGCTCGCTGACCGTCATGTGGCTCGACGAGGAACTCGAACGGTACTGGCGCGCCCCGGCCGACACCCCGGCCTACCGCAAAGGTGTTGCCGCGGTGTCCGATTCGTCGGGCGAGCGCCGCACCGACGCCGATGTCCGGGCCGCCGCCGCGGCGCCCGCGGTGCGGGAGCTGTCGGACGACGCAGGACGAGAAGGCGGGCAGACCGTCGCGCGGCTCTTCGAAGCGCTGGCCGCCATGCTCGCCGACGCCGAAGAGGAACTCGGCCGGATCGACGCGATCGCCGGCGACGGCGACCACGGCCGCGGCATGGTCAAGGGTTCGGCCGCCGCCCGGGCCGCCGCGGCCGACGCGGTCGCCGACGGCGCCGGACAGGGTTCGGTGCTCGCGGCCGCGGGCAAGGAGTGGGCGGCCAAGGCCGGTGGCACCTCCGGTGTGCTGTGGGGTGCGATGCTCAGCGCCCTCGGGACCCGCCTCGGCGACATCGGCCGCCCTGACTCGGCCGCCGTCGCCGCGGGTATGCGCGACGGCTACGACGCACTGGTCCGGCTGGGCGGTGCCGCCCCCGGGGACAAGACCATGCTCGACGCGCTGCTGCCGTTCGTCGAAGAACTCGAACGGCGGGTGGCCGACGGCGAGCGCTGGGAGCGGGCGTGGGCCGCGGCCGCGGAGACGGCGGAGACCGCCGCCCGCGCCACCGCCGACCTGCGGCCCAGAGTCGGCCGCGCGCGCCCGCTCGCCGAACGCAGCGTCGGCACACCCGACGCCGGCGCCACCTCGTTGGCGATGTGCGCGCGCACGGTCGCCGAAAGCCTCACTGTGAAAGGGGAGAGTCCGAAGTGACTGACAAACTCCGCATCGTCGTCGGCTCCGACGACGCCGGATACGAGTACAAAGAGGCCCTCAAGGGCGACCTCAAGGCCGACGAACGGGTCGCCGAGGTCACCGATGTCGGGGTGGGCACCGACGAGGACACGGCCTACCCGCACATCGCGGTGGCGGCCGCCCGGATGGTCGCCGAGGGTAAGGCCGACCGCGCGCTGCTGGTCTGCGGTACCGGTCTGGGCGTGGCCATCAGCGCGAACAAGGTGCCGGGCATCCGGGCGGTCACCGCGCACGACAGCTTCTCCGTCGAGCGCTCGGTGCTGTCCAACGACGCCCAGGTGCTGTGCTTCGGCCAGCGGGTCATCGGCCTGGAACTCGCGCGCCGGCTCGCCCGGGAGTGGCTGAACTACGAATTCGACCCGGCCAGCAAATCCGCCGACAAGGTCGAGGCGATCTGCGGGTACGAACCCACCGCCGGCTAGTTGAAGGTCGTCGGGTCCGCGACGGCGAAGCAGCGCTGGGTGCTGGTCATGATCAGCACCTCGCGGACGGCATCGGCGTCGATCTTCGGGAATTCGAACAGGCGCAGGTCGTCGCGGTCGAGAACCGCCCGATCGGCGATGTCCGCGCCGCTCGCGGTACGCACCAACACGGTGACCGCCGTGGCGTCGTGTGCCCAGACCGTCACCAGCACACCCGGCCCTTCGGGTTGCCTGCCCCAGGCCTGCGACGGCGGACACGCGGGGTCACCGTCGGCGTTCGGCGGGATGCTGCGGTCGGAGGCGGCAGCGGTGGCGTGATGCCGAAGCGCCGGCTCGGGGTGGGCTGCCACGGGCGCCGCGACGGTGTGGTTCTCGATCGGTGGTATCGACTGGCCGGTGTCAGGCTGATAGGCACCCATGCGGTAACCGCATGCGCTGACCGATAGTGCGGTCACGGCGACCGCGACGGCCGCCTTACCGATGTCCACGAGTCCCCCTCGTCGCCATCCCGACACGCTGCGAATACCCCGTTACCCGCGCGTCAATCCAATCGTGCTCCGCGTCGAACCCGCGACGGGCGCGATTCGACAAAATTCCGTCTGGTTAGGACAAAAGCCGGAACTGTCGCATTCCGCGCCGAGCCGCCGGTCTCCGACGCCGCGGCGAAAATCCATGGACGCAACGAGGTGAGGTGCCGTATCACTGCATTGGTGAGCGCCAACGAAGCACGGACCGGCGCGGCGATGGCGGTGGCCGCCATGCTGTCGGTGCAGCTGGGTGTGGCGGTGGCCGTCGGACTGATCGACCGCATCGGCGCCGAAGGCGCAGCCTGGTTACGGCTGGCCTGGGCGGGGTTGCTGTTCCTGGTGTTCCTGCGCCCGCGACGGGCGTGGTTCACGCGGCGAAGCCTTCTCGCATGCGCGGCGCTGGGTGTGGTCACGGCCTCGACCACGCTGCTGTTCATGGCGGCGCTCGATCGGATACCCATGGGCACCGCGAGCGCGCTGGAGTTCCTCGGGCCGCTCGGTGTGGCGGTGGTGCGCGGCCGCGGGTTCGCCAGGATGGCGTGGCCCGGCCTGGCCGCGGTCGGGGTGGTGTTGATGACCCAACCGTGGGCCGGGACCGTCGATCCGGTGGGGGTGCTCTACGCACTCGCCGCCGCGGTGTGCTGGGCGGGCTACATCGTGCTGACCCAGCGTGTCGGGGATCAGGTCGCCGGCGTCAAGGGGCTGGCGGTGTCGATGCCCGTCGCCGGGCTGGTCGCCACGGTGGCCGTCGGGCCGATGGTGTTCGACAAGCTCACCCCGCAGCTGCTGCTGATCGGGCTGGGGTTGGCGATCATGCTGCCGATGTTCCCGTTCGCGCTCGAACTGCTCGCGCTGCGCCGCCTGAGCGCCGCCGCGTTCGGCACACTGATGAGCCTGGAGCCGGCGTTCGCGTTGGTCATCGGGTTCGTCGCGCTGCACCAGGTGCCGGGCCCGGCCGCGGTGATCGGCATCGTCCTCGTGGTCACCGCCGGGATCTGTGCGGCACGCGGCGGCGCGAGAACGACACCCGTCCCGGCCGAGGTCGGCTGACTCTTTTCGGCGGACCGCTACGCGTCGATGCGCTTGCGGCGGTAGAGCGTGCCGGCCGCCAGCAGCGCCAGGCTCACGACGAGGATCGCGGTGGCGATCACGTTGATCTGCGGTGGCACCGCCGCCTTGACCGCCGCGTTGACGTAGAGCGGATACGTCACCGTCGAACCGCTCACGAAGTAGGTGATGATGAAGTCGTCGAGCGACAGCGCGAACGACAGCATCGCCGCCGCGACGATGCCGGGAACGATCAGCGGCAGCGTCACCTTGAAGAACGTCCGGGTCGGGCTGGCCCCCAGATCCATCGACGCGTCCTCGAGTGTCCAGTCGAAGCCACGCACCCGGGCGCGCACCGTCATCGCGATGAAGCTGACCTCGAACGCGATGTGGGCCAGCACGATCGTGACGTATCCGGTCGCCCAGCCCAGGTCGAGGAACAGCACCAGCAGCGATGCGCCCATGACCACCTCGGGGGCGGTCAGCGGCAGCACCAGGAACGTGTCGACGGCGCGTTGGCCGCGCCACCGCTGGCGCACCAGCGCGATCGCCACGAGGGTGCCGAGCACCAGCGCCACCAGCGTCGAGACGGCGGCGACGTTGAGGCTCAGCTTCATCGCCTCGGTCAGCGCCGGATACTTGAACGGGTCGAGCCAGTTGTCGAGCGTGAAGCCCTGCCAGCTGTAGTTGAACTTGCCCTTCGGATCGTTGAACGAGAACAGCACGATCACGAAGATCGGGATGAACAGGTACAGCAACACCAGCCCGGCGACGATGCGCAGGCTCCAGTCGCCCCACTTCGGGCTGCCCTTGACGCTCTTGGGCCGCGGCGGTTGTTCGGCCGCGACGGCCACCGCGGCACCGGCCTGTGTGGTCATACGAGATCCTCCGTGCCCAGTGCCCGCGTGTAGAGCAGCACGCCGACGAGGATCGTCCCCATCAGCACCAGGCTCAGCGCGGCGGCTGCCGGGTAGTCCTTCACCACGAGGAACTGCTGCTGGATGACGTTGCCGATCATGGTCGTCTGTGTGCTGCCGAGGTATTCGGCGTTGATGAAGTCCCCGGCGGCGGGGATGAACACCAGCAGGCTGCCCGCCAGCACACCGGGCAGCGACAGCGGCAGGATCACCTTGGTGAAACTGCGGGTGTTCGACGAGTACAGATCCTTCGACGCCTCGATGAGCCGCGGATCGATCTTCTCGAGGCTGACGTACAGCGGCAGGATCATGAAGATGATCCAGTTGTAGATCAGCCCGCCGATCACCGCCCAACTGGTCGACAGCAGCCGGCCGTCGCTCGGCAGCAGGCCGATGGTGTCGAGCGCGGTGACCACCCAGCCGTCGTCGGCCAGGATGGTCTTCCACGCGATCGTGCGGATCAGGAACGTCACGAAGAACGGCAGGATCACCAGACCGAGGATCAGGTTCTTGAACCGGCCCGCCTTGAACGCGATCACGTACGCCAGCGGGTAGGCCAACAGCAGGCACACGACCGTCGCCGTCAGCGCGTAGCCGAACGACCGCAGGATCTGGTCGGAGTACTTGCTGAACGCCTCACCGTAGTTGGCGAAATCCCACGAGAAGGTGAGGGTGGGCAGGAACACCGACCCGCCCGTCGACGACAGCGACGTGCGGGCCAGCGAGATCAGCGGCCACACGAAGAAGATTGCGAGATAGGCCAGCGCCGGCAGGATCATCAGATAGGGAGCGATCCTGCTGCGCTGGCGGCTACTGCTGGCTACACCTGCCATGGGTGGGTCGTCAGCCTCCGGTCACTGCGGCGAACATGGTGTTGTACTCCTGCGTCTGCTCGTCGGTCAGCGCGGCCCACGACTTCAGGTTGTTCACCGTCGCCTCCGGCGGGTTGATGAGCGGATTGGACGCGACCTGCGGGTCGATCTTGTTCAGTTCGTCGGTCATCTCGGACAGCACCGGTACGAACTGGGTGAACGCGATCAGCTTCGCGTAGTTGGCCCGGTCGTAGACGTAGTCGATCCACGCCTCGGCGGCGCTCTGGTTCTGCGTGGTGTACGGGATGACCATCGTGTCGATGAACCACGTGCCACCGGCCTGGGGAACGACGAACTCCAGGTCGGGGTTGTCGGCCTTCAACTGCACCACGTCGCCCGAATACGCCTGGGCGATGGCCACATTGCCCGCGGCGAGGTCGTCGGCGTAGTCGTTGCCGGTGAACCGGCGGATCTGGCCCCTGTCCTTCTGCTCGCGCACCAGATCGACGGCCTTCTGCACCGCCTCGGTCGACGGGCGCTCCGGGGTGGCGCCCTGCGAGAGCATCACCATGCCCAGACCGTCCTGGGTGTCCGAGAGCAGGCTGACCCGGCCCTTGAACGCCGGATCCCACAGGTCTTCGACCCTGGTGATCTCGCGACCGGTGGCGGCCTTGTTGTAGGCGAGCCCGACCATGCCGGTCATGTAGGGCGCGGTCTTGTTGCGGCCCGGGTCGATCGGTGAGTTCAGCAGATCGGGCCGCAGGTTCTTCTTGTTGGGCACCCGGTCGGCACGGATCTCGTTGAGCCAGCCGAGGCCGTTGATGCGGGCCGCCATGAATTCGGTCGGGATGACCAGGTCGGCGCCGATGTCCTGTTTACGCGACAGCGGTTCCTTGACCTTGGCGAACCACTCCTCGTTGTCGTTGAAGTCTTCCTTGTAGTCCACGGTGATGCCGGACGCGGTCTGGAAGTCGGCGACGAAGCCGTCGGCCATGTACAGCGGCCAGTTCGAGATCCGCAGCGTGCCGCTGGCCGGGCCACCGTCGTCGGTCGCCGTCTGACCGGAGCCGCCGCTGTCCGAACCGCATGCGGCCAGGATCGTCGGACCGAGCGCGAGTGCGGCCGCCGCGGCGGCGCCACCCCCGAGGAACCGGCGGCGTGAGGTCCGGTTGGCGGCGAGGCGGGCGGCCAGTTGCGGGTCGAACTGCTGGGATGCTTCGCGGGGCATGGCGACAGTGCCTTTCGTGATCTCTGGGAGAGAAGTGGCCGGGGGAGGAAGACGGGACGGGGGACGAAGGGGTCAGGACTCGTCGAGCATCTCTTCGAGATCCTCGGTGGTCGGGATGTCGGCGGCGGGCAGCACGAGTGAGGCATCGGGTGACCAGCAGACGTACGCCTGGTCTCCGGGCCGCAGCATCGGCAGGTGCTGCTCGGGACCGACGTGCGCGACGATCGGGGAGTCATCGGGGGCGGCCAGCGACAGGCGCACCACCGGGCCTTGAAAGGTCATGTCGCGCACGGTCGCCCGCACCGACGCGACGTCGCCGACCGGCGGTTCCATCGACACCCGCAGGCGTTCGGGCCGCACCATCAGCGTGGCGTGCCCGCCAGGCTCGATGGCAGTGCCGCCCGGCCGGGCCTTGAGCTTGCTGCCCAGGACGTCGACCTCCACGTAGCCGCCGTCGAGCCGCCCGGTCTGGCGGCCCGGCCAGAGGTTGGCCTGCCCGATGAAGTTGGCCACGAACACCGTCGCGGGGCGCTCGTAGATGTCGGTCGGCGTACCGATCTGTTCGACGTTGCCGGCGTTCATGACCGCGATGCGGTCACTCATCGTCAACGCCTCTTCCTGATCGTGGGTGACGTAGATGAACGTGATGCCCACCTCGCGCTGGATGCGCTTGAGTTCGAACTGCATCGCGTGCCGCAGCTTGAGGTCGAGTGCACCGAGGGGCTCGTCGAGAAGCAGCGCGCTGGGGTAATTCACCAAGGCCCGTGCCAGGGCCACGCGCTGCTGCTGGCCGCCGGAGAGCTGGCCGGGCCTGCGCTTGGCGAAGTCGGTCAGGCGGACGACGTCGAGCAGTTCGTCGACGCGGCGCTTGACCTCCTTCTTGTCCTTCTTCATGCTGCGTGGTCCGTAGGCGACGTTGTCCCAGACACTCATGTGCGGAAACAGCGCGTAGTGCTGGAACACCGTGTTCACGTTGCGTTTGTGCGGGGGCACGCGGGAGACGTCGGCGCCTTCCAGACGGATCGCACCGGAGGTGGGTGTCTCGAATCCGGCGATCATCCGCAGCGTCGTGGTCTTCCCGCAGCCGGACGGTCCCAGCATCGAGAAGAACTCGCCGGAGGCGATGGAGAAGTCCGCATCGGCGACGGCGACGTAGTCGGCGAACCGCTTCGTCACGTGGTCGATCTCGATGACCGGGGCGCCCTTCTCGCGGGCAGGCCCGTCGACGGTCTGGTTCACCGGGGTGGTGTGTGTGCCGGTCAGAAAGCAACCTCCTCAGATCCAGCCCTGTGGACTGTGGGTAAACAATCGCCGATCGGGACACCCTCCGCAAGTGATTCCGCAACGATTTAACATTTCTACAATGGAATCCTTCATTCCGAGCGGGTTCCGGCAGAAGAATCCGCGCCTTCGCCGACCCCGACCGTCCGGGTTCGCGGGCGGCCGTCCGGCTCCTCGTGCATGATCAGTTTCGCAGTGCGACCGCCGTCGCGTCCGCGATCTCCGCAGGTCGTCGTTTACCTCGAGGCGCGGGCCGGGTAAGGGGAGTGCATGGCATCGGTCGACGTGACGGTCACATCGGATCTCACCCCCGAACGCGCGTGGGAACTCGCATCCAATCTCCGGCGCTTCGACGAATGGCTCACCATCTTCGGCGGCTGGCGCAGTGAGGTGCCCGCCGAGATCGAGGTCGGCACCTGCGTGTCGTCGCTGATCAAGGTCAAGGGCTTCCGCAACACCATCCACTGGCGGGTGACCCGCTACGACGAACCCAAGGACATCGAACTCGTCGGCACCGGGTTCCCGGCGATCTGCATCGCGTTGTCGCTGCACGTCGAGGAGCGCAAGGCGGGTACAAACTTCCGGGTGATCGCGGATCTGTCCGGGGGGCTGCTCAACACCCGGGTCGGCAATCTGGTCGCCAAGGTCATCGAATCCGACGTCCGCAAATCGGTGAGCAACCTCGCGTCGTTGCGCTAACCCCACTCGTGGTTCATCGCCCGCGACTGCGCGAGCGCATCCGGATCGACCGCCTGCCTGCGCGTGCGAGTGAGCGCGATCAGGATCAGCGCGAGGGCCGCGGTCACCGCGCCGGCGACGAACACGATGACGAAACTGCTCTCCATCGGCACGTCGGTGCCCGGTGCGGAACGGCCGAGCTGCAGCGCGACGACGGCCGCCGCGACCGAACTGCCGACCGTCCGCGCGATCGCGTTCATCCCGGTGGCCACCCCGGTTTCGCCGGCCTCGACCTCCGCGACCACCAGCGCCGGCAGCGCGCCGTACCCGAGGCTGATGTAGGCGTTGGCCAGAATGCCCGCGACGATGACCTGCCAGCGCTGGTCGTGTGCCACCGCCAGCAGGACGAACCCGGCGATGCCGCCCAACGCGGCGACGACCAGCACCCGGCGGGCGCCGTACCGCTCGATGAAGCGACCACTGACCAGCGCGACGACGAAACCGGTCAGCGCACCCGGCAGGAGGAACACCATGCTCGACTCGAGGACGGTGGCGCCGAAACCGTAGCCCGCGGCCGCAGGGGGGATCTGGACGAACTGGGTGAGCCCGAGGAACGCGAAGTAGAGGCCCATGCCGACGAAGACCGTGGCGAGGTTGGTCAGCAGCATCGCCGGCAGGGTGAGCATCCGCGTCGACACCAGCGGGTGCTCGCAGCGCTTCTCCCACATCCACCACGCGATCAGTACGGCCACGCCACCGAGCGCACAGGCCGGCGTCGCCGGAGACGACCAACCCCAGGCATTGCCCTGCGTGATGGCCAGCAACACGGCCGACAACCCCACGGCCAGTCCGACCGCACCGAGCCAGTCGATCGATCCACCTGTGCCGCGTCCCCGCGCGGGCACCAGGAACACGACGATCGCCAGGACGACGACGGTGAACGCCGTGGTCAGCCAAAACACGCGGTGGTAGTCCGCGTCTCCACTCATCAGCAGTCCCACCACCACCAGGCCGACACCGCCGCCGAAGCCGAGCGTGCCCGACATCACCGCCATCGCTCCCGCCAGCCGTCCGGGTGGCAGTTCCTCGCGCAGCACCGCCACGCTGATCGGGTAGAGCGCGTAGGACGCGCCCTGCAGGACGCGGGCGACGATCAGCAGCGGCAGCGACGACGTGGCGGCCGCCAGGACGGATCCGATCAGCACCACGACGAGCACGCCGAGCAGCACACGCTTCTTGCTGTACATGTCCGCCAGCCGGCCGAGCAGGGGCGTGGCGGCGATGGCGGCGAGCAGATTGGCGGTGACGGCCCAGCTCACCGCGACCGGGGAGGCGCCGAGCTGGGTGCCGATGACGCCGAGGACCGGGACCACCGCGGTCTGCAGGACGGCGACGGTGAGGACGACCAGGCTCAGGCCACTCACCAACACCGCCGGGCGCACAGCGGTGACGGTCGACCGCGTGACCTCCGTCCCGCTCAATGCACACACTCCGATCGTTAGCTCACCTCAACGTCTTGAAACGCTAGCTCAGTAGGCCGACCGAACGCCCACCGGGCACGAGGCCGGCGAATCAGCCTGCTGCGCTTGCCTTTTCCGTAGCGCGTGCGCTCACCTGCGCGTGACCGGTGACGCGACCGTGACATCGCGATTCGGCGACCGCGGCGCGGGGTACGTGATCTTGACTCGAAGAAAGGGAATCAATGCGTGCTTCCACTCTCGCCAAGACCGCGGGCACGGTGTTCGCCACCGGGGCGCTCGGCGGGCTCGCCAGCCGCCCCGGCCTCTCGCTGTGGTACGCCAAGTTGAAGAAGCCGAGTTTCCAGCCGCCGAGCCAGGCGTTCGGAATCGTGTGGCCGGTGCTCTACGCCGATATCGCGGCCGTGTCGGCGTCGACGATCGACCACTACAACGACACCGGGCAGCCGGGGAAGGCACGCGCCTACACCACGGCGCTGGTCGCGAACCTGATTCTCAACGGCAGTTGGACGTGGCTCTTCTTCAACCGCCACAAACTGGGGTTGTCGGCCGTCGCCGCGGGTGCACTCGCCGCCAGCAGCGCCGACCTGACCCGCCGTGCCGTCGAGGCGAAGGGTGCGCAGGCGGCGCCGCTCGCGCTGTATCCGCTGTGGTGTGGATTCGCGACCGCGCTGTCGTCGCGAATCTGGTGGCTCAATCGGTGAGCGGTCCGCGAGGTACCCGGATAGCGTGAGCGCTCGGACGACGGTCGGAAGGGTGGCGGTGGCGGAGCGGACGAGGTCGAAATCCGAGGAACAGGAGCGGCAGCGCTTCGCCGACCGGGCACTGGGACTGCTCGAGGACGCGGTCTACTGGGCGATTGCCGCGGTCCTCGTCATCTGTTCGGTGGCGCTGCTGGTGTCGCAGTTCAACACCATGCTGCGGCTGCGCGATACGCCGGCGTCGACCGTCATGCTCGAAGTGCTCGACGGGTTGCTGCTCATCTTCATCTTCGTCGAGCTGCTCTACGCCGTCCGGTCGTGTCTGCGGTCACACGAGATCGTCGCCGAACCCTTTCTCATCGTCGGGATCCTGGCCGGTATCAAGGAGATCGTGGTGCTCTCCGTGGAAGCCGCCACCCTGCTGGAGGAGGGCCCGGCGTTCGCCAGGGCGGTGGTCGAGATCGGCGTCCTCGGTGGCGTGGTCCTTGTCCTGGCGTTGGCCGCGTTCGTGCTTCGGGAGCGGCGCCGCGACACCCAGGACGCCGGGGAGAACGCCGCCGATGACGAGGACGGGATCGAGGCGACGTAGCGGTCAGCCCGCGGCGAGCACCGACAGCACGTGTTCGGTGAAGCCGGTGGTGGTCGCCGCGCCGCCGAGGTCGGGGGTGTGCACGCCGTCATCGAGGGTGCGGCGCACGGCATCTCGTATCGCCGTCGCCGCGTCGGCCAGCGCCGGGCGACCGTGCTTTTCGGCCAGCCATTCGAGCAGCATCGCCGTCGAGAGGATCATCGCGACCGGGTTGGCGACGTTGCGGCCCGCGATATCGGGTGCGGAGCCGTGCGCGGCCTGGGCCATCGCCTTGGTGTCGGAGGCGTTGACCGACGGCGCCATGCCGAGTGAGCCGGCGAGCTGACCGGTGAGGTCCGAGAGGATGTCGCCGAACATGTTCTCGGCGACGATCACGTCGAATTCCGCTGGACGCGCCACCAGCAGCGCCGCCAGGGCGTCGATGTGTTCGAGGCGGACGGTGACCCCGGGATAGTGTTCGGCCACCCGCACACAGCTGTCGCGGAACAAACCGGTGGTCTTCGACAGCACGTTGGCCTTGTGGGCGACGGTGACCGACTGGCGTCGCGTCCGCGCCAGCCGAAAGGCCTGGTGCGCAATGCGTTCGCACGCCTCACGGGTGAACACCGCTACCGCCATCGCGACGTCTGCGGTCGGCATGAACTCGCCGGCGCCGTCGTACATGTTGCGGTCGGAGTAGAACCCTTCGGTGTTCTCGCGTACCACCACGACGTCGAGTGAGGGACACGCCGCGGGGATCGTGTCACTCAACCGCCGGGCCGGCCGGATGTTGGAGTAGAGCTCGTAGCGCTTGCGGATGGTGCCACCGGGGGAGAGGCCGTCGCGGAACGGGCCGGGGTAGCCGGCGTTGTCGTGGGGGCCGAGCACCCATGCGTCGAGGCGGTCGAGCTCGTCGAGAGTCTGCTGCGGCAGCGGACTGCCGTCGCTGGTGATGGCTTCGCTTCCCATGCGCAGCCGCCGCCACTCCACGGGCACCGACTCCGCCGCCAGCGCGCGTTCGGTGATCTGTACTGCGGCCGAGATGATCTCGGGCCCGATCCCGTCACCGGCCAGCACTCCCAACCGCAACGAATCCTGCACTGACATACCGGTACCGGCACCTTCCTGATCGGTTCGCACCCTCAGTGTGCCGCACCGGCGCGGACGCTCACGCGCCCAGGCCGAGTACCGCGATCATCAGCGGCAGGAACACGATGATGAGGATGGCGCCGGCGATGTCGAACGTGATGCCGGAACGGATCATCGTCGTGATGGGGACCGCACCCGAGCCGTAGACGATCGCATTCTGTGGTGTGGACACCGGCAGCATGAAGCCGAAGGATGCGGCGAATGTCGCTGCCAGCGCGGGGACGAACGGATTGACCCCGGCGGCCATGGCGACCGGGATCACGATCGGCACGACGACCGCCGCCGACGCGGTGTTGCTGGTGGTCTCCGACACGACGATGGCGAGCAGGACGGCGAAGACCGTGATCGCCACGACGCTCGACAGGCCGAGTGAGTCGGCGACGCTCGTGCCGATGGTCTCGGCCAGACCGGAGTCGGCGAGCAGCGATCCGAAGATGATGCCGGTGCCGAACAGCACGATCGTGCCCCAGTCGATCGCGGCGGCGTCCCGCCACCGCAGCGTGAACTCGCGTTGCTCCCAGTCGGTGGGCAGCAGGAACAGCAGCGCCGCGCCGAAGACGGCGACCGTGCCCTCGTCCAGCCGGTCACTGACCGTCGAGTAGACGTCGGAGTCGTTACCGAAGATCAGCGCGACGATGCCAGGCAGTATCCACAGGAACACGGTGATCCCGAACGCGATCAGGGTGTTCTTCTCGGCCCGTGACAGGGATCCCATCTCTTCGCGTTCGCGGGCCACGTAGTCGGCGACGCCCTCGATGTGTTTGATCTCGGGTTTGTTGAGCTTGATCAACACGAAGGCGAGGACCACGAACATCAGCAGGCAGATCGGGGCGGCCAGAACCATCCACTGCCCGAAGCTGATTCGTTCGCCGGTGGCTTCCTCGATGAGGCCACGGCCGATCAGGTTGGGTGGACTGCCGACCGGAGTGAGCAGGCCGCCGACACTGGCGGCGTAGGCGAGCATCAGCATGAGCGCGGCGCCCACCTTCAGCCGCAACGGGTCGAAGTCCTCGGCCACCTTGCCCTGCTTCTGCAGCAGTTTCGCGATGACCCCGAGGATGCCGATCGCCGTCGGCAGCAGCATCGCGACCGTCGCGGTGTTGGAGACGAACGCCGACAGCAGGCAGGTGATCGCGCCGAAGGCGATGATGACACCGGTGGTCGACTGCCCGGCGCGCGGCAGCGCCAGGATGCGGAACGCGAAGCGGCGGGCCAGACCGTGTTTGAGCATGGCCTGGGCGAGGATGAAGGCCCCGATGAAGGTGAAGATCGTCGACGAACCGAACGGTCCGAGGACGTCGTCGACCGGTGCGACACCGAGGAAGACGACCACCGCGACCCCGAGCAGGCCGCCGATGGGTATGGGCACGGCTTCGGTCACCCACAGCACGATCACGCCGAGCAGTACGCCGGCGAGGGTCTGTTGCTGCGGCGGGATGTCCAGCGGCACCACCAGGAAGACGATCGTCACGAGCGGGGCGAGGAACAGGCCGACGGTGCGGCGGCCCTTCTCGAACCGCTCCTCGGCGGGTGTCAGCCGCTGCTCACCGAGACTGCGGTAGGTGGCGCTGCCGAGCAGCGCTTTGTCGACGTCGGTGCGCTTGACCGGGTTGTCGGCGGTCATGGTGCCCCCTTCGCAGCGATCGGTTCAGCAGCGTGTGAGGTGGCTCACACGGGCTGTGAATGCCCGATCTCGGCGAGAAGTAATCGCCGACCGTGCTCAGTACCGGGTGAGGACCAGGCGCTCGCCCACCGGGGCGTCGAGCGGGATGTCGGTGGCGCCGAGAACGGCCTTGGCCGTGCACATCCGATCGGTGGCTTCGGGCAGCATGCCCGAGTGGAGCTCGACGGTCACGGCGTCGGCGGTCTCGGTGGCGACGGCGTTGACGCCGTAGCAGGCCGGGGTGCCGGACAGGAAGTACACGCGGATGCCGGTGCCGTCTTCGAGTGGGCTCCACGCGTCGAACGAAAGGGGTTCGGTGTGAACGATGTCCGAACGGTCGGAGAACCGGACTTCGGTCGAACTCAGTGGCCGCTCAACGGGTTCGGTGGTGGTCGGGGCGGCCGAGGCGACCCCCGGTGAACCGATGCTGAACAGTGCGCCGGCCACGGCGGCGATCAGGGCAACCCGCATGGCGTGACAGTACGTGCGGCGCTGCGGCCGGCGGGGGTGACCGGCAGGCGCGTCACGTCACGATTGCGCCTCGGTTCGGTCACCGATCCGGCAGCGGGATCCGTTGCGGTCCCAGCCTTTACCGGCGGGGCAGGATCAGTCGCGAGACCAGACGGCGACGAATCCGTGGGGGATGCCGGTGTGCCGCGAGATGAGTTCGCGAGCGGCCATCTCGGCCTCCGCGCGGTCCCGGCGATGCGTGACGGCGGAGAGTTCGGGAACCGTCACGGTCCAGCCGGTCGCGTCGCGGGTGACGACGATTTCGAAGGCCTGGCCCGCCATGGGCGGAAGGGACCGGTGACGTGCGCCGCGCGAGATCGTCCGACGGCGGCATCCGTGGCTGCTCCGAATCGTGGCAGGCATGGTCGTGGGCTTTCTGCAGCGGGGATCGGGCCGTCGGACAATGTACTGCCCGGCGGGATCCTTCGCCAAATCGCCGTACCCGCAGTGTTGATCGGCGCTCGGACGGTCAGAAGGGGCTGCTGTTCGACTGCCACTTGGCCTCTTCGGGGCGAGGCCCGAAGCGGCGGATGTAGTCGTCGTGGATGTGCTGGTCCTTCTGCCGCTGGATCACATCGACCAGCTTGGGGTCGAGGTTGTGCTGCGCCAGGCGGTGGCGGCGCCACACCTTGTTCAGCGCCAAGGCCATCAACAGCGCCCAAATGTAGATCGGCGCGGTCATCTCGAGGCGTACGTAGAACGAGGTGGGAAGCAGCCAGAACGGGGCGAGCACCAGCAGCGGCGGTATCGCCATGCGGATCATGTGCCTGCGGACGGCGCCGTGTCCGGCGAGATCCTCGGCGACCCACCGGCTCATCGATGCGGGCAGCCGCCGCCCGTAGGCGTAGGCGATGCGCTGGAAGAAGGAGGGGCGGTCGGCGTCGGCCATGGTGGCTCCTGTGGTCGGTGAGGTGGTCAGAGGTCGAGGGCGCCGGCCGCCTGGGCGGCCACGTTGATCCGGGTCAGCGAGCGGTGAAGTTCTTCGAGTTCGGCGAGGTCTCCGCCGAGGCGGGCGACCACGGCCGGGGGAATCTGCAGTGCCCGCTCCCGCAGCGCGACGCCCGCGTCGGTCAGCTCCACATTCATGGACCGCTCGTCGACGGTGCTTCGGGTGCGGGTGATCAACCCGAGGGTCTCCAGCCGTTTGAGCATGGGGGACAGCGTCGCGGAGTCCAGCTGCAGAGCTTTGGCGATCTGCTTGACCGACAGCGGGGCCGCTGCCGGCGACGTCTTGCGGTGGTCCCACAGCGCCAGCATGACCAGGTACTGCGGATGGGTCAGACCCAAGGGCTCGAGAAGCGGCCGGTAGACGCCCAGCACCGCCCGGTTGGCGACGGCGAGCGCGAAGCACACCTGGCGCTCGAGGGCCAGCGGATCGACGTCCGTGGCGGTGCTGGCTGACATAGGTGAATCGTACGCTAATAGTTAGGGCATTAACGATATGGCTGTGGTCACAGGCGCGCGCTCCGCCGCGGGGCCGGTGACGAGCACTATCATTTCCGGAACGGCTGGTTGCGGCGGAGGTGAGACACCTGGCGGGTTCCTTTCCCGATGTCGCCACGCTCGAGCGCGCGCTGGACGCCGCCGCGCGCGCACCGTCGGCGCAGAACGCGCAACCGTGGCGATGGCGCGTCACTTCCAGCGGTGTCGATCTCTTCGCGGACTGGGGCCGTCGCCTCGGCGACGGCGACCACGACCGGCGCGATGTGCTGCTCAGTTGCGGGGCGGTCCTTCATCACTGTGCCGTGGCTCTGGCCGCCGTCGGGTGGGCCCCGCGGGTGCGGCGTTTCCCGGATCGGCAGGACGGCGATCACCTGGCGTTGATCGAGTTGATCGAGGCGCCGGCCAGTCGGGCCGACATCGAATTGGGGGCGGCCGTCGAGCGCCGCCGGGCCGACCGCCGTCCGTACCGCGCGCAGCCCCTTCCCGCGGGATCGCTGGAGATGTTGCACGTGCGAGCCGAGCGCGACGGTATCCGGTTCGGTGTGGTGCCGAGAGCCCGCTGGGGCCGGACAGCCGAGGATGACGTCGTGCTGCGCTACGGACGGACGGCGCCCGCGCCCCCCGACGACGCGGCGCTGCTGGTGCTGGCGGCCGACGTCGACAGCGACCTGATGCGGGTTCGCGCCGGCGAGGTGATGAGCGACATCCTGCTGGCGGCCACGTCGATGGGTTTGGCGAGTTGCCCGCTGACCACTCCGTTGAGCGATACCCGCGACCGGTTGTCGGTGGCGTGCGAGGTCTTCGACGGCGAGGCGTACCCGCAGGTGCTGATCCGTATCGGATGGGCGCCCGATGGCGGCGATCCGCTGCCCGTGCTCGATCGCCGCTCGGTACAGGAGACCACGGTTTGGATGGTGTGACCGAACACGTTGCATGACAGGGTGTTCGCGTCACTGTGACGCTTCTGCGTCGCCTCCGGGGGTCGACAGGTCCGCCGGGCGGGTGCGTACTTTGGCCGAGATGTGCGTCGAGATCCGCGCGACGGCCGTCGTCCCGGCCGGTCAGTCGGCCGGATGATTCCACGGCGAATCCGCCAGGGCGGCCGGCGAGGGGAGACGCGACTCATCCAACGGGGGAACGGCTTTGAGCATCGGATTCCGGTCCAGCAGCGCTCCCGCGGTGCGCCCGCGGCCCCAGCCGACCATCTCGCGGTACCCGCCCAGCAGGCCGGCGCGTTTCACCGCATCCTCGCTCGCGTGCGGGCTGTCCACGCCGACCGGCTCCGACACGGGGGAGACGTACAGCGCGTCGACGGGGCAGTACGCCTCGCACATGAAGCAGGTCTGACAGTCGGACTGGCGGGCGATCACCGGAACGCCGTCCTCGCCACGCTCGAAGACATCGGTCGGGCAGACCTTCACGCACACGTCGCAGGCGATGCAGGCGGCGGTGCTGACGATCTCGATCACGCCACCGCCTCCGACGACATGAGCTGGGGCAGAACCGGATCGGGTGCGGTCCACACCGAATCGAGACCACCGACCAGGATGCGGTGACTCAACCGGTGGTCGGCGCCCGGCAGGTCCTCCCGGCGGTGCAGCCCCCGGGTTTCGGTGCGCGCCAGCGAGGCGGCGGTGATCCATCGCGCCGCGGCGACCATGGCGACCGCCTGCCGGGACTTGTGGGACTCCCGCGCGGGCGTCGGGGCCAACCCGTCGGCGATGTCACGCCACAACCGCTCCAGCGCCACGGCGGATTCGGTCAGTCGTTCCCGTGATTTGAGGTGACTGCGCATCGGCGGCAGAACATGCTCCTGCGCGGAGCGCACCACCTCGTCGACCGTCGGCGCGCCGGGCGGTCCCGGCCGCAGGCCCACGCGGTCGGTCTCGGCGGCCTCACCCGCCGCGCGGCGGCGGCTGAACTCCGCGGCCCCTCGCCCCGCGAAGGCTCCTGAGGCAATCGCCCACGAACCGTTGTGGCTGCCGCCTCCGCTGATCGAACCGGTGATCAGCTCCCTGGTCGCGGCGTCACCCGCGGCGAACAGCCCGGGAACCGTTGTCGCACAGTCCGGTCCGGTCAAGCGCAGTCCGCCGGTGCCGCGGACCGAACCCTCGTAGACCATGCGGATGGGGTAGGCCGTGACGAACGGATCGATGCCGGCCTTGTCCAGCGGCAGGAAGTAGTTGGGCTGAGCGTCGCGCATGGTCTGGCGGATGTGCTCGGGTGCGCGGTCGAGTCTGGCGAAGACCCGCTGCCCATGGGCCAACGCCCACTGCGCGTCCTTGCGGCCACCCAGCCCGCGCTCGGTGGGGAGAGGCCGGCCGTGTTCGTCGTAGAAGCTGGCCCACTGCAGCATGCGGCCCTTGGTGTGAGTGCCCCACTCCGGCGCCAGCGCGTATGCGGTGCAGAACTCCATGCCCGACAGGTCGGCGCCCACCTCGGCGGCCATCAACAACCCGTCGCCGGTGTCGACGTTCGTGCCGAACGTGCCCGACAGGAATGCGGTGCCGCCGGTGGCCAGCACCACCGACCCGGCCGAGATCCGCCAGGCCCGCCCACCGTCCTGGCGCGCGATTCCTTTCGCTCCGTTGACGACTCCGTCCGCGTCGGAGGTGAGAGCGGTGGCCGGGTGATGGTCGAGAATCCGGACCCCGCTGCGGTGCGCCTTGCGTCGCATCCGGCGCATGTATTCCGGCCCCTGCAGACTGCTGCGCAGCTGGCGGCCGTCGTCGCCGACCGGGAACGGATATCCCCAGTGCGCGAGTTGTTCAACGCGATCCCATGACGTGGACAGCACCCGCAGCATCCAGTCGGCGTCGGTCAGGGCACCTGCGGCAGCCTCGCGCTCCCGCACGGACTCCACGCGACGGGGCCCGGGCGGGATCAGCCACAGATTGTTTCCGCCCGCGGCGGTGGCTCCGCTGGTGCCGCAATACCCCTTGTCCACCAGAGTGACCCGGCTGCCGGTCTCCGCGGCTGCGATCGCGGCCCAGGTGGCTGCCGGGCCGCCGCCGATCACCAGGACGTCGGTAACGTGCACGTCGAGGTCACCGGCTGCGGTCATGCCCGACCTCCTCCCGGACGCCGAGTTCGGCCAGCAGGGTGCGGCGCAGCTCGTCGAAGCCCTCGTCACCGCGACTGCGGGGGAACGGCAGATCCACCCGGCGGTCCAGTGAGACCCGACCCTCGGAGAGCACCACGACCCGGTCGGCCAGCAGGATCGCCTCGTCCACGTCGTGGGTGACATGCAGGACCGCCATGTGCCGGCGGGCCCACAGGTCGTGCAGCAGGCGGTACATCTTGAGGCGGGTCAGGGCGTCGAGCGCGCCGAACGGTTCGTCGAGCAGCAGCAGGTCGGGTTCGCGCACCAGTGCCCGAGCCAGCGAAACCCGTTGTGCCTCACCGCCGGAGAGCGACAACGGCCATGACCGGGCCTTCTCGGACAATCCGACCTCGTCGAGCGCGGCATGCCCGCGAGCGGTCCGGCTCGGTGCATCGGGTCCGGCGCCGGGGAGTGCGAAGGTGACGTTGGCCAGCGCGCGGCGCCACGGCAGCAGCCGCGGATTCTGGAACACCACCGCCCGGGAGCGGGGCACGATCACCGAACCGTCGGCCTGGTTGTCGAGGCCGGCGAGGATCCGCAGCAGGGTGCTCTTCCCCGATCCCGAGCGACCGAGCATGGCGACGAACTCGCCGTCGGCGATATCGAGGTCGAGGCCGTCGAGCACCTGTTGCGCACCGAACGCGCGCCGCAGCCCGCGGACCGTCACCACCGGGCCGCTCATGCCGCGCCTTCGAAACCGGCGAAGCCGTTGCGCCAGGACAGCAACAGCCGTTCCAGGAGGCGCACCAGCGAGTAGGACGCCAGCCCGGCGACCGCGTAGATGACGATCACCAACAGCGAGACGTCGAACTGCAGATTGGTCTGCGCGCGCGACATCAGGAAGCCGATGCCCTCGGTGGTGTTGATCATCTCGGCGAAGATCAGACTCAGCCAGGCGCTGGACAGCCCGAGCCGCAGGCCGACGAGGAAGTTCGGCATAGCGCCCGGCAGGATCACCTGGGTGATCAGGGTGGATCGCCGAGCCTCGAGCGTCTGCGCCATCTCCACCAGCTGTTGATCGACGCCGCGGATGCCCGAGTAGGTGTTGATGTAGATGGCGATCGCGACGCCGAGGGTGATGAGCACGATCTTGGGACCCTCACCGATGCCCATCCAGATGATCAGCAGCGGGGTGAGCGCGAAGTTCGGTACGGCCTTGAGGATCTGCATCGTCCAGTCGAGCAGGTCCTCACCGGTGCGCGTGAGGCCGGCCAGGACGGCCAGCAGCACGCCGAGCAGGATGCCGAGGACGGTGCCGGTCAGCACCCGGGTGGCGGATGCGCCGACGTGGAGGGCGAGCTGGCCGTCGGTCAGCAGCCGCCACGCGGTGGTGGCGACGTGTGCCGGCGGCGGAAACAGATCGGTGTTCAGCAGTCCGGTGGCTGAGCCGATGGTCCACGCCGCCAGGATCAGGACCGGGCTCATCATCCGGCGCACCGGCCGCGGGATCCGCGCCCAGACGCCGCGTCGTCGGCGGTGTCCGGCGACGACGTCGACCAGTTCCGGTGTGAGGGTGCTGGGCCGGACCGCGGGGGCGACGGCGGTCACGACTGCGCTCCCGCCCACTCACGCACCGAGTACTGGCTTTCCAGGGAGCCGTCGGCGTTGAGGAAGTCGTAGGCCGCTTCGAGTTGGTCGACACCCTGCGCCGGGAACGGTTCTGTGTTGAACTCGTCGGGCTTCGTCGACTCCTTGACGAATTCGAGTTGGGTGCCGTCGGTGTGGGCGACCCAGGCGGCATAGTCGTCGAAGTTCTCGTTGATGTCGCGGTTGACGGCGGTGACCGCTTGGCGCCAGGTATCGGCGAACTCGGGGTGCGCGTCGGTGAAGGCCGACAGTGCGATGTTGGTGCCGGTGCTGCCCAACCCGTGCCGCGACAGGCTGTCGATGATCGGGAAGCCCTTGTCCTGCAGCTCGATTGCGCTGGCTCCGGTGACGACGGTGGCGTCGATCTGACCCGAGCTCAGACCGGCGATGGATTCGGGCGTGGGCACGTCGCGGACCTCGATCTTGCCGGTGAGTCCGGCCGCGTCGATCAGCTGCTTGGCGGCGCGGTCGCGGATGGTGCCCTGGGGCGCGGTCACGGATTTGCCCACCAGGCCCTCGATGTCGGTGGGGCCGCCTTTGGCGCCTACCAGCCACGCGTCGCCGTTGATGGAATCCAGCGCGAGGAGGACCACTTTCGGGTCCCTGCTGCGTGCCCGGAGTGCGGGGTTGTCGCCGATGGCGGCGACGTCGATGGCGCCGGCGAACAGCGCCGAGGCGACGTCGCTGCCGGATTGGAAGAACGAGTATTCGATCTTGTCGACGCCGGCGTCCTTGAGCTGCTCGGCGAGGATGCCTTCTTTGTCACCCCAGCCGAGTGAGCCCGCCGGCGTGCCGGTCGGAGACGTCGCGCCGATGCGCAGGGTGTAGCCGCCGGCGCCGTCGTCGTCGCTGCTGCAGGCGACGGCCGAGGCGAGGACGGCAAGCGTGAGGGTGGTGCGCACGAGGTGGCGAAGCATGAATGGGCCTCCGGGAGGGAACTTTTCCGTGGAAACACGGGGTCGTCCCAGTAGATGCCGAGGGCGTGGGGGAGGCGACGGTTTCGATCATGATGACCGGAAGGGCCTCCGCGGGATTCACTGTCTGCGGTCGGCGTCGATGCCCGACGGGCCCACCTCAGCCGTGCCGACGGAATTCATCCGGGACATGGTCGACCGCAGACTCGAAAGAAGTTGCCGGACAGTAGAGCTGCGCGCTCACAGCCCACATGCAGTCCCGGATCCCTGTAATGCGCTGTTAACAGATCCGTTTCAGTGTCGACTTTCCGCCCCAGCACACTGGTCACTATTCAGAATGGCATTCAGCATATTGAACGCAAGGAGTGCTCGTGCTCAGCCCCGAACGTAACAAGGTCCTCACCGAGGTGTCGGCGGGGACACCCATGGGAGAGATGATCCGGCGGTACTGGGTTCCCGCAGTGCTGTCGGAGGAAGTCGAGGCCAATGGACGCCCCATCCGTCTTCGGCTGCTGGGCGAGGATCTGGTCGCCTTTCGGGATGACGCCGGCAAGGTGGGCATCCTGGAGTCCCTGTGCCCGCACCGCAAGGCGCCGTTGTACTTCGGTCGCAACGAGAACGGTGGCCTGACCTGCATCTACCACGGGTGGAAGTTCTCCACGACCGGCGAATGCCTGCAGATGCCGAATGTGCCGAAAGAGACCCGATTCTGCGACCGCGTCCACATCCGTTGGTATCCCACCCAGGAACTCAACGGCATCGTCTGGACCTACATGGGCCCGCGCGAAGAGATGCCGGACGCGCTTCCCCCGCTGGATTTCGTTCATGTTCCCGAGAACTACCGGCTGATCACCAAGCAGCGGATCGACGCGAACTGGGCCCAGGTCCTCGAGGGTGACTTCGACCCGTCGCACATCTCGTTCCTGCACGGCAAGGAGGAGGCGTACCGGGAATTCATGAACCGGGACTCCGACATCCCCGCCGACGACGATGTGCCGGAACCCGAGGACGGCAAGCTCACTGGGGAACTGGAGCGATACTACTGGCGTCGTGAACCGTGGCCGAAGCTCGCCGTGATGCAGACCCCTTACGGCATGTTCTCCGGGGCGCGCCGCGACGCCGGGCCGAACACCCACTACTACCGGTTCAACCAGTTCATCCTCCCGTTCTTCGCCGGCCCGCCCGGGGAGCACGACGAACCGCAGCAGTGCAACATCTGGGTCCCGATGGACGACCGCACCACGATTGTCTGGCGGGTGTCTTACAACCTCGACCATCCGCTCACCCAGGACGAGCTCGATGTCCTGCTCGGCGGACACGGGGCGCACGTGCCGCCGGACGGCTACCGCGATCCCGACGGCACCCCGGAGTCGCGCTGGGTCCCGAAGTTGGGCCGCGACAACGACTATGGCATCGACTTCGATGACAACCCGCACGGCTACTTCGCCGGGATCGTCGGCATCTGGGCACAGGACCGGGCGTGTACCGAGGGGATGGGGGCGATCCTCGACCGGTCCACCGAACGCCTGGTGTCCTCGGACGCGGCGGTCTCGATGGTGCGTCGCATCCTGCTGCGCACCGCCCAGTCCCTGGCTGAGGACGGCACCTCGCCGCCGTCGCAGGACACTTTCCCGACGACCGCGGCGATCCCGAACATGCTGACCGCCAGGACCGCGAACTGGGAGCAGATCAGCGCGGACATGTACGAACGTCAGAGTGGGCAGAGCATCGAGGCGCGGGCATGACGGTCGCGCCTGCGGACCTGGTCACCCGGTTCACCCCGGCCGAGCATCGCACCCTCGCGCAGACCAAGGCAGGAACCCCGCTCGGAAAGGCGCTGCGGCACTACTGGATTCCTGCGCTGTTGTCGGAAGAGATCGCCGAGGCGCCCGCGCCACCGGTGCGGGTGCGGCTGCTCGGTGAGGATCTGGTCGCCTTCCGGGGCGCCGACGGCCGGGTCGGCCTGCTCGCCGAACACTGCGTTCACCGTGGCGCCTCGCTGTGGACCGGCCGGGTGGATGCCACCGGCATCCAATGCGTCTACCACGGTTGGACGTTCGACATCGACGGCAACTGCGTCCAGAACCCCACCTGCCCGGCGCTGCGTTACGACGAGCGGGTCAGGCAACCGTCGTACCCGACCGCGGAGGTGGGTGGGCTGATCTTCGCCTACCTCGGCGAAGGTGATCCGCCACCGCTACCCGATCTGGGCTGGCTGCAGGTGCCGGACTCGGCGAGGTTCGTGAGCAAGCGGTACCACCCCTGCCACTGGCTGCAGGCGCTGGAGGCCGACATCGACTCCGCGCACGTCGCCTACCTGCACCGCGAGGACCTGGTCGCCGCCGGCACCGTGCACACCCAGACGATGCTGGACCACACCGATCCGGAGTTCGAGATCGACACGTGCCCAGCGGGCCTGACGATCGCCGCGATCCGCCGACTCCCGACGGGAGCGGACTACGTCCGGATCAACCACTGGCTGGCGCCGTACTACACGGTGGTCCCCGCCGACAATCCCGAAGGACTGCTCGGCATCCACGCCTGGGTACCGATCGACGACGAATCGTGCTGGATCTACGGCCTCACCTGGACGGTCGACGGTGAGCTGACCGAGGAACAGCGCACCCGGTTCCGGCGGGGCACCGCGGGCATCTACGCCGAACTGGTACCCGGCCAGTACGTCGCGCGACGCAACCACACCAACGACTACGAGATCGATCGTCAGGCACAGCTTCTCGGTATCCGGTGGTCCGGCGTAGCCGGCAACCAGGAGCAGGACGACATCATCACCGCCTCGATGGGCCCGGCGTACGACCGCAGCCGGGAGCGTCTGGTACCGACCGACGCCGCTGTCATCGCCACCCGCCGCACACTGCTGGCCATGGCCCACGACGCGGAAACGGGGGTTGCGCCGGGTGCCGCTGGTTGGCCGGGACTCGCCGGCCGCGGCTACGACCTGCCCTCGGTGTTCATCGACGTCGACCACGGTGCGGACTGGCGGCCGGTGGCCGCCGAAGCCATGCAGGCCAAGCAGGTCCGTGCTGAGTCGACGGTGCCGGCAGGTAACGAGTCATGATTGCGGCCGCACTCGTCGACGAAGCGGCCCGCTGCTTGGCCGTACCGCTGCTGCTGACCGTGGAACCCGTCCGCGGCCCCGACGGGGTGTGGCGGATTCGCGCGGAGTACCCGGAATTTCCTGGCTGCGAGGCTACCTCGGAGATGCTGACGCTGGCCATGGACCGTCTCGACGACCGCCGACGCGAGCTCACACTCCAGTTGCTGAGCGCCGGGGAACGTCCGCCCTGTCCCCGGCCCGGTATCGACTCGTCGGTGCCGTTGCTTCGTCGGGAACTGTCCACCCGACCACCCATTCCCTTCGAGTACGCGGAGTCGAGCAGTGACTGAGCCGATCGCACCGTGGCGCGCCGCGGTCATCCAGATGCCCACCGAGATCCTCTGGCCGCACCCGGTCGAGGACTTTCCCGCGGTGGTCGCGCACAACGTCGACGTCGCCACCGCCGCGGTGCGCGAGGCGATGATCGCTGAACCCCGACCCTCGCTGGTGTTGTTGCCCGAGTACGCGTTCAGTGGACAACCCAACGGCGGCACTGTCGAGGACTGGCTGACCCGGGGCTGCGCAGCCGTGCCGGGACCGTTCACCGACCACTTCGCCGCACTGGCCCGCGAGTACGGGATCTACCTGGGCGGCAACCAGTTCGAAAGTGATCCGGAATGGCCGGGCCGGTTCTTCAACACCAGCTGGCTCATCGACCCCAGCGGCGAGCTGATTCTGCGCTACCGGCGGGTGCACACCGCGATGTGGTGCTCACCGCACGACGTCTGGGACGACTACCTGGCCCGCTACGGCGTCGAGGAGGTCTTCCCGGTGGTCGACACGGCGCTGGGCCGCCTCGCGATGATTCCGTGCGGGGAGATCCAGATCCCCGAGGTGATCCGCGCCGTCGCACTCAAGGGCGCCGAGGTGCTGCTGCACCCGACGTGGGAGATCCGGACCCCGGGACAGGACGCCGCCAAGATCACCGCTGCCGCCGGCAACGGCATGTACGTGTTGTCGGCCAACGTCGCGGGCTCCTACCACGACGGGGTGGTGGAGAACCGGCCGAGCCCGACGATGGTTGGTAGTGGATCGCGGATCATCGCGCCCACCGGCGCTCAGCTGGCCGCCGAGGAGGGCCACGTTCCGGCGATCCTGACCTCTGACATCGACGTCGAGTCCGTGCGTGTCCTGCGGTCCTCGCTGTCTATGGCCAATCCGTTGTTGCGGCTACGCACCGAAACGTTCGCCGCCACCTACGGACAGAGCATCTACCCGCCGAACGCCTTCGCGGAGAAGCCACTGCGGGAGTACGCCGAGATCGACGTCCCCGCCGCCCAGGCACTGGACCGGCTGCAGGCTCTTGGCGCGAACGGAGGTGCACGATGAAGGCGCTCGGCGTGGAGGTGGACCGGTTCCGGGCGTGGTACCCGACCGCCGGCGGCCCGCGGATGGCCGTCGAGAACCTCACGCTGGAGGTGCGGCGCGGTGAGTTCGTCGCGCTGATCGGCCCGTCGGGATGCGGCAAATCGACCCTGCTGCGCGCCCTGGCAGGGCTGCACCCCAAGGGCTGCAGCGAGGGCACGCTGCACATCGGCGGTGCGACCGTCGACGACGTCCGGCGCAACCGGGAGATCGCGTTCATGTTCCAGCGCCCAGCGCTGCTGCCGTGGCGCACCCTCCGGGAGAACGTGCGGATCCCGTTGCAGACCGCCAATGTCCGACGTCCCGCCATCGACCCGGAGGAAATGCTCGAGATGGTCGGCCTGGCCGACTACGCCGATGCGCTGCCCCGGGAGTGCTCTGGCGGTATGCAGCAACGCGCCGCCATCGCGCGCTCGCTCATCCTGGCACCGTCGCTACTGCTGATGGACGAGCCCTTCGGGGCACTCGACGAGATGACCCGTGAGCGGTTGAACCGCGTGCTACTGCAGATCTGGGAGAAGAGTTCCTGCACGGTGCTGTTCGTCACCCACTCGCTGGAGGAAGCCGTGTTCCTGGCCGACCGGGTGGTGGTGCTGTCCGAACGCCCGGCCCGGCTCAAGGGCACCGTGCCGATCACCCTGCCGCGTGACCGGGATCCCGAGATACGTCGGACCGCGGAGTTCCTCGCACTGGAAAACGAGATACGAGACCTGTTGTATCACCGTGATTCTCCGGACTACATCGCCCGGGAGGTGTCATGACCCAAGCGTCCGTGTCCGCCGGCCTCGCGTCGACGACGCGGCTGGTCCAACCGCGAGTGGCGACCAGTAAACCGTTGGCCGGTCTGTTGGGACGGCCCGGCGTCCTCCCGGTCGGCGTGCTCATCCTCGTGGTCGGCGCCTGGGAGGCGGCCAGCCAGGTGTTCGGCATCCCGCGGTACATCGTCCCGTCGCCGTCGCTGATCTGGAGCACGTTCTGGGAACGTCCCGCCGAGTACGCGTTTCACGCCTGGGTGACCGGCTACGAGGCGCTGCTCGGGTTGCTGGCGGCGCTGGTCATCGGGGTGCTGTTGGCCCTGCTGCTGGCACAGTGGCGACTGTTGGATCGCATCATGATGCCCTACCTGGTGCTGATGCAGGTGACTCCGACCGTGGCAATCGCGCCGATGCTGACCATCTGGTTCGGCTACGACGCGATGCCCAAGGTCGTCACCGCGTTCCTCACGTCGTTCTTCCCGATCGTCATCATGACCACGGTGGGACTGCGATCGGCGGATCGCGACGTGCTCGACCTGTTCCATGTCATCGCCGCCCCCCGCAACTTCGTGTTCTGGCGGGTGAAGATCTGGTTCGCGTTGCCCCAGTTCCTCGGTGCGCTGAAGGTGGCGGTGCCGGCCGCGGTGGTCGGTGCCATCATCGGCGAGTTCATCTCGTCCACCCAGGGTTTGGGATACGTCATCATGACGGCCCAGGCCTCGCTGAACACCGGGGTGCTGTTCGTCGCCATCCTGTGCTCGTCGCTGCTCGGCATCGCGGCCTTCGCGGTGACCTCGGCGGTCACGCGAAAGCTGTTGTACTGGCACGAATCCCAGATGGATCCGCACTGAACTCACCGGCAGTCCTGTCGATTCACACACAACATGAAAGGGGTGCCGTCATGCCCACAGTCCTGGTGGTGAACCCGAACTCCACCCAGGCCATGACCGAGCAGATCGCCGCGGCGGTCACCGATCTCTGGTGCCCGGAGGGCTTCGAGGTCGAGGTGGTGACCTCCCGCGGCGGTCCAGCGGCCATCCAGTCCGATGCCGACGGCGTCGCCGCAGTGGACCCGATGCTCGACGTGGCGGTGAGCACGCCGGCCGACGCCTATGTCGTCGCCTGTTTCTCCGACCCGGGTATCGACCTGCTGCGGGAACGCCTGAGACGCCCGGTCTTCGGGATCGCGGAGTCGGCGCTGCTGGCCGCCCTCGGTCGCGGCCGCCGGGTCGGCATCGTGTCGAGCGTGCCCGCCTCGGTACCCCGACACGAGCGGTACTGGAAGAGGCTGGGACTGGCGTCGCGAGTGGTTGCCGATATCGCCGTCGGCCACGGCGTGCTGGAGTTGCACACCCCGCAAGCGATCGCGGATGTCCGGGCGGTGGCAAGGCGACTGGTGGACGAGCACGACGCGGACGTGGTGATCCTGGGCTGCGCCGGCCTGACCCACATGCGGGCCGAGCTGGAAGCAGAACTCGGTGTTCCGGTCGTCGATCCGTGCCGGGCCGCCGTCAGCGCCGCCCTGACCGCCCTTCAGGACGCTGTCCCGGCGGAGGTGGGCCGATGACCACCACACTGCCCACCGCGGGACTCACCGCCGTCGCCGTCACGCCGATGACCGAGGACGGTCAGGTCGACCTCGCCTCCGTCGGTGCCCTGATGGAGTTCTACATCCAGTGCGGTGTCACCGGTGTCGCTCTGCTAGGCGTCATGGGGGAGGCCAACCGGCTCACCGCCGACGAATCCCGACAGGTCCTCGCCGCCGCGGCCGAGGCCATCGACGGCCGGATCCCGTTCCTGGTCGGCGCGTCCGACTCCTCACTCGAACGGCTCACGGCCACCGCCCGTGCCGCGGCCGGGCTCGGCGGCGCCGGGGTGCTCGTGCAGCCGCTGACCGGCTTGCGCGGCGACGATCCGCTGGTCGGCTACTTCCGTGCCGTCACCGACGCGCTGGGGCCCGATATCCCGGTGTGCTATCAGGACTTTCCGCAGTCCAGTGACGTGCCGCTGACCATCGCGGCGTGGCGGCGGATCGTCGAGGACTGCCCGTCGGTGGTGATGCTCAAGCATGAGGATGTACCCGGGCTCGGCAAGCTCAGCGCCATCCGCCGCCTGGAGTCCGAGGGCCTGCGCCGGGTGACCATCCTGGCCGGCAACAACGGCATCGCCCTGCCGCAAGAACTGGACCGGGGCGCCGACGGCGCGATGACCGGGTTTGCGTACCCCGACGTGTTGGTCGAGGTGTGCCGGTTGCACGCGGCGGGGGAGCGCGAGGCCGCCGAGGACCTGTTCGACGCCCTCCTGCCGCTCAACCGCCATGAGCTGCGCGGCGGGATCAGCGTCCGCAAGGAGATCCTGCGGCGGCGCGGTGTGATCGCGACGGCGGCCAGCCGGCACCCCGCGCGGCCCCTGACGGAGATCGACCACCGCGAACTCGACGGCCTGATCGCCCGTGCGGAGCGCAGAAGCAATTTCACCGCAGTTGACTTCGGCGCCCTGGCGGGTGCACCGCGATGACCGAATCCGGGTATGACGTTCTCATCCGCGGCGGCACCGTGGTGGATCGCAGTGCCGCGACGGTCGCGGACATCGGTGTGGTGGACGGGAGGATCGCCGCGGTCGCGTCGAGCCTGACCGGCACTGCGACCAAGACCGTCGATGCGGCCGGGCTGCTGGTGCTACCGGGCGGTGTCGACATCCACACGCATCTGGACCAGGTGTCGGCGAAGGGTTCCCGCACCGCCGACGACTTCTACACCGGCACCCGGTCGGCGGCGCACGGCGGCACCACCACCGTCATGGCGTTCTCGGCCCAGGCCCGCGGGGAGTCGATCGAGTGCGCGGTGCGGAGGGGCCTCGAGTCGGCCGCCCAGGCGACCACCAACGCCGGCGTGCACCTGATCGTCACCGACTTCAGCGGCCCGGACGCCGAGACGGGGCTGCGCCTGGCGGTGGCCGAGGGCATCGTCTCGCTGAAGGTGTTCCTCACCTACGACCGCCTGCGCTTGGCCGACAAGGAACTGGTGAGCGCCCTTGCCTGCGCCCGCGACCTGGGCATGACGGTGATGGTGCACGCCGAGCACCACGGCATGATCGGTTACGCGACGGGACAGGCGCTGTCGTCGGGCCATGTGCAGCCCACCGGGCATCTGCTGGCGCACAGCCGCAACGCCGAGGCTGCCGGAGTCAGCGAGATCGCCCATCTCGCTGAATATCTCGACATGTCGGTGTATTTGGTGCACCTCTCCTCGGCCCGCGCGCTCGAGGTGGTGCGCGAGGCCCGGGCACGTGGGGTCCGCCTGGTGGTCGAAACCTGCCCGCACTACCTGTTCCTCGAGGAGGACCGCCTCTCCGGCCCGCTGGAGTTGGCAGTGCAGTCGATGTGCAGCCCCCCGCTGCGCGACGGCGCCGATCGCGAGGCACTGTGGCGCGCGCTCACCGACGGCACCGTCGACGTGGTCGCCTCCGACCACGCCCCCTACCGCCTCGACGCCGGCAAGCTGCCCAACGGCGACGCGACGGTGTTCACCGAATGCGCCAATGGCATCGCCGGGGTGGAGCTGCGGATGCCGTTGATGGTTTCGGAGGCGCTGACCACGGGTCGGCTCACCCTGCCCGAGGTGGTCGATCTGTGCTGCACCCGCCCCGCCGAGATCATGGGCCTGGCCCCGGCCAAGGGCGGCGTCGCCGTGGGCGGCGACGCCGATCTGGTCATCTGGGATCCCGAACAACGATGGAAGGTGTCCGTTGACGACCTGCACGACAACATGGACCACTCCGCCTACGCGGGTGCCGAATTGACTGGCCGCCCCGTCATGGTGCTCGTCGACGGCGACGTGCTGATCGACCGGACCGCGGGCGTGGACGAACTCGCACCGGGCGGGGGACAGGTGCTGCGACTGGCGCCGAACACGCCCGCACGCGACCAGGTCTCCATTCCGGCGATCTCCGGAGCGCACGCATGAGCGCGCGCCGGTATCTGGTGGCGGCGGCCACCAGCGGGTTGGGCTTCGCCGTCGCGGAGAATCTCGTCCACGCCGGTCACGACGTCGCGATCTGTGGCAGGGACGAGTTGCGCTTGGCTGATGCGCTGCAGCGACTTTCGGGCCACCCAGGAACTGTGCACGGCACGAAGTGCGACCTGACCCACGGGGACGGCCCGCAGACGTGGGTGGCCGGATCCGTCGACAAACTCGGCGGCACGCTGGACGGGGTGTTCGTCAACACCGGCGGCCCGGGACCGGCGCCGTTCGCGAAGACCACGGACGAGGACTGGTTGTCCGGTTTTCAGCAGATCGTCATGCCCGCGGTTCGCCTCGTGCGGGCCGCGCATCCGCACTTGGCGGCGGGTTCGGCGGTGGTGTTCTCCACGTCGAGTGTGGTGCGTGAGCCGTCGTTGACGCCCGAGCTGGTGGTGTCGGCGGCGCTGCGTTCCGCCGTCGCCACACTCGCCAAGTCGTTGTCGCGGGAGTGGGCGCCGGAGATCAGGGTCAACCACCTGATCCCGGGGCGGATCGCCACCGAACGGGTGCGCTCCCTGGATGCCAAACGCGCCGCCGCAACGGGGGTCGCGGTCGAGGAGGTCGTCCAGCAGTCGCAGGCCAAGATTCCGCTGGGCCGGTATGGAGACGCCAAGGAGTACGCCGCCGCCGCGAGCTGGCTGCTTTCACCCGGGGCTTCTTATGTCACCGGCGCTACATTGACAGCGGACGGCGGACTGGTGGCGGGCGTCTAGGGTGCCGGAAAGGGGAGAGGCGTGAACGAGCAGGGCCCAGTGAATGAGGCTCCGCGTGCGCCTGCGGTCGTGAAGGCCGTCGCGGTGCTGCGTCGCCTGGCCGAGGCGCCCCCCGCTGGGCCGGTGCGACTCGCGACGCTGGCCCAGGACGTCGGAACGGCCAAGTCCTCGCTGCTGACGGTTCTCAACGCGCTGCTCGACGGCGGCCTGATCCAGCGTTCGGAGGCCGGCTATTCGCTTGGACCGTCGCTGGTCGGCCTCTCCAGCGCCTACCTTGCCGGGGTCAACGAGATCGAGGCGTTCTACTCGGCGTGTCGACGAAGCGCACAACATCTCGCGGACACCATTCACCTGGCCACCTTCAGCGCAGATGTGGAGATCAGTTACTTGGCGCGCATCGACGGTCTGACGACCCCGTTGGTGTCGCCGATCGGGCGCAGTCTTCCCGCAACGTGCTCAGCCACCGGCAAAGCACTGCTGTCCAAGCTCGACGAGGAAGAGGTCAGTCGGCGGTTCGACGGCGTCGATGCGTTCCCGCAGTTGACATCTCATTCAGTGGCGAATCTCGAGGAACTGCTGCAGGAATTGAAGGTGACCCGTGAACGCGGGTTCGGCATGGACGACGAGGAGACCACGCCGGGCCTGTTGTGTGTGGGCATGGTGGTGCCCACCGGTTTTCAACCCCGCTGGGCGGTGGGGATCACGATGGTGAAGCCGGCCGATCCTGAGCCCCGGATTCGCGAGGCGGTTGAGGTACTCAGGTCGGTCACGAGGGACATCGCCCACCACCTGGGTCACTGACACGCAAACCCTTTGTGCTGCCTGAGTTCTGGGCGCAGGAGGCATTTACATCCCCGTTACGTGGTTGTCTCGTTCGCTGCACATGGCGGTCACAGAATAGGACAGTAAGCGGAACGGCGTTCAATATACTGAACCACCCCGGAAAGGTCCTCATGAATTCCCTGCAGCCCAAGGCAATTCGTACACTCACCCTGGCGACCGGGGCGCTGCTGGTCGCATCGGCCACCGTGGCATGCGGCTCGGACAGCAGCCCGTCGGCCGATGACGGCACCACGACAATCCGCTGGATGTACGACTACTTCCCGACCTCCGGCGATGCGCCGATGCTGGCGGCCCAGAAGAATGGTTACTTCGTTGACGCCGGCCTGAACGTCGAGACGACCCCCGGCGGTGAGGTGAACCAGATTCAAGCGGTGGCCACCGGACAGCAGGACATCACCGTCGGCCCGGCCACCACACTCCTGCAGAGCGTGGAGCAGGGGCTGCCCGTCACCGCGGTGGGCGTCAGCCAGCCCAACAGTCCGCTGGGGCTGATCTGCAACCCTGAATCGGGCGCAGTGAGCGGTGATCCGGCCTCGCTGGACGGATTGACGATCGCCACCGACCCTGCGGACACAGACGGTCGGTCGGTGTGGGTGCAGTTCCGCGACAAGAATGACCTGACCGAGAAAGTCACCGAACTGTCCGGTTCGGCTGCCGTGGACCTGCTGTTCTCTGGTCAGGTCGACTGCCTGCCCGAGTACCTGACCTATGTTCCCGCCATGGCCGAGCTCGAATTTGGCGCCCCACCAGCGGTATTCGAGCTGTCGAAGGACGCCGGCGTGATGGGACAGACGATCGTCGTCAACAACACGTTCCTCGCCGAGCACCCCGACGCCGTGCGCGAATTCGTCAACGCGTACGCCAAGGGCATGCAGTGGACGCTGGACAACCAAGAGGATGCGGTAGCGCTCGTCACCGAAACCTATCCGGATCTGGAGGCCGACGCGGTGGCTTCCGAGTTGCCCGCCCTGACCGCCTTCTGGCACACACCACTGCAGGATTCCGAGGGTCTGCTGGTGGTCGAGGACTCCTCGTGGGAGCAGACCGCCGATGCGCTCATCGCGGTCGACAGCCTGAAGGAACTTCCCGATCTCGACTCGGTTCGGAGCACCGAATACCTGCCCAACCCGCCGGTGACGCCGACGTCGGCGCAGAGCTGAGCCGAAGAGAGGAGCCGGATGCCCCTGGTGACGTCCTCCTGACCGAGACATTTCAAGCCTGCAAACGCGACCGTTAGGGTGTCCGGCATGACCGAACAGCTCGACGCCACCCATCCGGACCTCGTCACCGTCGAGGTGCCGACGCACTGGTACAACCTGGCGGCCGAGCTGGACGAGCCGATCCCGCCGCACCTGCATCCCGGTACCAAGGAACCGGTCGCGCCGGATGACCTCGCGCCGCTGTTCGCCAGCGGGTTGATCGCGCAGGAGGTGTCCACCGACACCTACATCGAGATCCCGGAGCAGGTGCGGGAGATCTACACGATGTGGCGTCCGTCGCCCCTGATCCGGGCCCGGCGCTTCGAGAGAGCCCTGAACACCGGAGCCCACATCTACGTCAAGTACGAGGGTGTGAGCCCGGTGGGAAGCCACAAGACCAACTCCGCGGTGGCGCAGGCCTACTACAACTCCGTCGACGGTGTACGGAAGCTGACCACCGAGACCGGCGCCGGCCAGTGGGGCAGCGCGCTGTCGTTCGCCGGGGCCCAGTTCGGCCTGGAGATCGAGGTCTGGCAGGTGCGCGCCTCGTATGAGTCCAAGCCGTATCGCGGGCATCTGATGCGGACCTACGGCGGCACGGTGCACTCGAGCCCGTCGAGGCTGACCGAGGCGGGCCGCGCCATCCTGGCCAAGGATCCGAACACCACCGGCAGCCTCGGCATGGCGGTCAGTGAGGCGGTCGAGGTTGCCGCGGCCGACCCGGAGGCCCGTTACGCGCTGGGTAGCGTGCTCAACCACGTGGTGCTACATCAGACCGTCATCGGCCAGGAGGCCGTCGCACAGCTTGCGCTGGTGGAGGCCGACGGCGCCGATATCGTATTCGGTTGCGCCGGAGGCGGTTCCAACCTTGCCGGGCTGTCGTTCCCGTTCCTGCGCGAGAAGATCCACGGTCGGTCGAACCCGCGGATCGTCGCCGCCGAGCCGGCCGCTTGCCCGTCGATCACCGAGGGCGAGTACCGCTACGACCATGGCGACGTGGCCGGGCTGACCCCGCTGCTCAAGATGCACACGTTGGGCATGGATTTCGTGCCGGACCCGATCCACGCCGGCGGGCTGCGCTACCACGGGATGGCGCCGGCGCTGAGCCACGCCGTCGAGCTCGGGCTGGTCGAGGGCGTGGCGATCTCGCAGCGCGACGCGTTCGCTGCCGGGGTGCAGTTCGCGCGCACGCAGGGCATCGTGCCGGCTCCGGAGTCGACGCACGCCATCGCGGCGGCAGCCACGTATGTCGCGGACGATCCGCGGGAGCAGGTCGTGGTGATCGGGCTGTCTGGGCACGGCCAGCTCGATCTGCCGGCATACGCGGAGTACCTCGACGGCAAGCTCTGACCAGGCGCTTTGTGGGCGCGACTATCCTCAACACCAGGCATCGTTTGAGGAGGTCAGCCCGTGTTCCGTCTGCGGTCGCGCGACCAGTCGATCGAGGCGGCCCTCAAGCAGATCGAACACCGAGTACTCGACGACGTATATCTGCCCATCTGGGCACGGCGCGTGGCGTGGGCGGCGGCCACGGTGCTGATCATCACCGGGATCACGGCGTGGGTGGTAGGCGAGGGTTTACCTCTGGTCGCGTCCACGCTGGGCGCTGGCGCCGCGATCTGTTCCGTGGTTTCCCTGAGGCGTCGCCGATTCCGGTGGTGCGTTGCGGCGGCCTACCTGTCAGGGTTGTCGACGGTTGCCGGGATCGGCGCGTTCTGGTGGTGCCAGACCAGCTCGGCGGGCTCGGTCCTGGCGGTTTCGTCCGGTGTGTCCGCGGTGGCCGCGGCGGCGCTCACGGCGGTGTGGGTCGCGGTGGCGATCACCCCCTTGAAGGATTCGCATCCGCACATGCGCCAGCCATCGAAAGGTGGATGGGGTGTCCGCGAGAGCGGCGCCACGATCACCTGGCCGCCGCCAAGCGCGGGGCCGCACCGTCCCGATCGGAAGTAGCTCGAACCGTCAGGAGTCACCGCCTGACAATTCGTCACGTGATGAAAATGTCTCCTGCCGACCCCGGCGCAGGGCGGGGGACCGTCATGGTTCATCTCCGCGCAATGCTCGATTGCATCGACGGTGCGCGGAATCGCATCCAAACATCGGCATGAACACATGGATATTCGTCACAGTGACGTTATGGCGCCTGGCGGAGGGTGATCGGAGACGCTCCGGAAAAGGCGGCGACATGGGCGACGACACTGTTCGATCAGCGGGGCGGGTCGCTCGCCGTGCATCGAGATCTACACCAGGGTCGTCGGCCGGCACTTGAGTTCAAGGGGTCGATGCAACAGCTGGTGGGTTTGAGAGTAAATCGTCGAGTGCTTCGGATGGGGTTCGCCAGCCGAGTGTTTTGCGGGGACGGCCATTGAGCTCGG